>NZ_JALMEU010000001.1:0-1537455 GCF_028048155.1 Pantoea leporis | reverse complement strand
TTAATTGATAAGCCCTGACTGAAAAGTCAGGGCTTTTTCATATCTGCAATTTTTTCATTATTTTTGATAAAAAATCAAAATTCTTCTGCTTATGAACGGATTTTTCAGCAACAATAAACCTGCCAAAATAATTCCCATCGAAACATAACGCTATACGATGAGGAAATCATGACAATCCCCGCCTTTGGTTTAGGTACTTTCCGCCTGCAAGATGACGTTGTAATCCATTCAGTTAAAACTGCGTTGGAACTTGGCTATCGCACAATTGATACTGCGCAAATCTATGAAAATGAAGCGGCTGTGGGCCAGGCGATCGCTGAGAATGGCGCAGCACGTGGCGACTTGTTTATTACCACTAAAATTTGGATCGACAATCTTTCGGCTGAAAAGTTGATTCCCAGCTTGAAAGAGAGCCTGGCAAAGCTGCGCACAGGTTATGTCGATCTCACCTTAATCCACTGGCCTTCTCCCGGATCAGCGGTATCGTTGAAAGAGAGCATGTTGGCATTGATGGCAGCAAAAGAAGCAGGGCTGACGCGTCAAATTGGTATCTCAAACTTCCCAATTGCTTTGATGAAAGAGGCGATTGACGCGGTTGGCGTGGAAAATATAGCGACTAACCAGATTGAGCTGCATCCCTTTTTGCAGAATCGGCAGGTGGTTGATTTTGCTAAAAAGAATGGTCTTCATATCACTTCTTACATGACGTTAGCTTATGGAGAAGCGCTGAAGGATGAGGTAATTAATACCATTGCACAGAAGCACAAAGCTACTCCGGCACAGGTTGTTTTGGCATGGGCGATGAAGTTAGGTTACGCGGTGATCCCGTCATCAACTAAACGTGAAAACCTGGCGAGCAACATGACAGCGGTTGATCTGCAGCTAGACGATCAAGATATGGCAAATATTGCCGCGCTGGATCGTCATCAGCGCTTAGTGAGTCCAGAAGGTCTGGCGCCAGACTGGGATTAATCACTGCATCCCTTTTCAGCCCTGCACTCGCCAGGGCTGAGCTTTAACCCATTCACTCAGAAAATCGATAAACGCCCTGACGCGTTGGCTAACTCCTAAGTCACTGTAATAGACTGCATTAAAAGGCATCTCAACTGGAATACGCTGTTCAGCAAGCAGTTCAATAAAAGTACCATCAGCTATCTCTTTATCCACCATAAAATCTGATAAACACGCGATACCTTGGTCGCCTAGCACTAGCTGTTTAAGCGTTTCGCCGCTGTTAGATGACATTCCTGGCGTGATTTCATAAAGATCGCCACCTTCATTTGCGACAGGCCAGCGATTTAAGCGTGGCGTTTCAACGAAGCCAAGGCATTCATGCTGAGCCAAATCAGCTGTTGATGCAGGGACACCATATTTCGCCAGATAAGCCGGCGTTGCTACTAATTTGCGATAGCTTATAAAGAGCAAACGAGCGCGCAGTGTAGAATCCGTCAAATTGCCAGCGCGAATCGCCACATCGACTTTACGTTCGATGAGGTTAATAAAGCTCTCTGAGGAGATGAGCGATAGTGTGACATTGGGATAGCGCTCACGAAAGGGTTTAATCATCGGTAGCAACAGATGCAGAATCACGGGTGTAGCAGCATCAATACGCAGTACGCCCTGAGGCGCTAGCTGACGCTCAATCAACTCGCTCTCGGCGGTTGACATCTCCTGCATCAACTTTTGCACGCGGCGAAAGTAATGCTCGCCTTCATGAGTGAGCGCTAGCTGACGCGTAGTACGCGTTAAGAGCGCGACACCCAGCTTATTCTCCAGTTTTTTAACCGTACGACTCACCGCTGAATTGGCCATGTGCAACTGCTCTGCAGCGCGACTGAAGCTGCCGCTCTCCACTACAGCGATAAACACCTTAAGCTCATCTGACGATGCCTTCATTATCCCTCCAAAAGCAAAAGTCTGTTCGAACTTTGCATCTTTTTGTCATTAAAGCATGCGGCAACACTAATGCCCATCAAAACCTTAATGGGAGTTAATCATGCCAATTGCACTTTGGGCGCTGACGATCAGTGCCTGTGCGATCGGAACGACAGAATTTGTTATCGTCGTTCTGAGCCCAACCATCGCTGAACAACTCCGTATTACGCTGCCTGCCGCAGTGAGCGTGATTCTGCATTGTTGAACATTATGGATTGGCGCAAACCCCGTGGATCGGTACGGTGTATGTACCTGGCACGCTGCTGCTAGTGCGATTGAGTGGCCAACCCGATAAAACTCAGACTGCAATAGCGATGGAATAACATGCACAAAAGCCTGCCAACTGGCAGGCTTTTACATTGGTAAGCTGTGAGGCGAATTCCGACAATCAAGAACACCAATTGAAACCCCGCGCTAAAATCCCTATAACAGTCAGGTGAAGTACGAGTCGTAAACCAGTTGGGCGGGAAAGTGCGGAAAAAAACTTATTCAATGCGTTATGTAGCAGGTCAGCCAGCAGAACGGATTTTTCCGCCGGGGGCAATGCTGCATCTTGGGCAGGCATTACCGCCTGGCGCACCTTTGCCAGCTGATCCCACACTGCGAGTTTTAGTCTGGAATATCTTCAAGCAACAGCGTGCAGACTGGATGTCTGTGCTCCAAGGTTTTGGCAAAGATGCCCACCTTGTTCTGCTGCAGGAGGCGCAGGCCACGCCTGAACTGGTCAAATTCGCCACCAGTAACTATCTCGCGGCCGATCAGGTGCCAGCCTTTGTCTTACCGCAACATCCTTCCGGCGTCATGACGTTGGCGTCTGCGCACCCTGTGTACTGTTGCCCACTAAGGGAACGTGAGCCGCTGCTGCGTTTGGCCAAATCTGCGCTGGTCACGGCGTATCCATTACCCACGGGCGAAATGCTGATGGTGGTGAATATCCACGCGGTCAATTTCAGTCTCGGTGTCGATGTCTACAGCAAACAGTTGGGGCCGATTGGCGAACAGATTCAACATCATCGCGGGCCGGTGATCATGGCGGGGGATTTTAACGCCTGGAGCCGCCAGCGCATGAATGCGCTATATCGCTTTGCGCGGGAGATGTCTTTGCGTGAGGTGAACTTCACCGATGACCATCGCCGAAAAGCCTTTGGGCGCCCACTGGATTTCGTCTTCTACCGCGATATGAAGGTCAGTGAGGCTTCGGTACTGGTGACGCGCGCATCAGATCACAATCCGCTGCTGGTTGAGTTCAACTCTCTCTACGGTATCGAGCGTTAAGCTAATACGCTCGAACTCACGCCTCGCAACAGTTAATGTTCAGCTGAAATAATACAGGGAAGGGCGAGTCAGAGCCTGAACAGGCGATATGCAGAATTTAGCAGAAGCAGAAAATGAAAAAGGCTGACAAAAGTCAGCCTTTTCGGGGCATTAGGTATCAGGTGTTGCGCTATTATTCACAAACAGCGTGAGCTTGTCGCCCGGCTGAATGTCTTTAGCGTCACTGTTCCAGCGCATAACGTCTTTGGTGTTCACACCGTGGCGTTTAGCAATACTGGCAAAAGAATCACCCTTACGTACACGGTAGGTGATGCTGTTGCCGTTATCAGCCAATTGCGTGCTCGCTTTGCCGCTCACGGTCAGAGTCTGACCGGTACGAACTGAAGCGCTGCGCAGATTGTTCTGCTGTTTCAGTGCACTGACGCTTACGCCAAGCTTGTTGGCAATGCCAGACAAGGTGTCGCCTTTGCGTACCGTATAGCTGTTTCCTGCCGCACTGACTTTCGCCATCTCGGTAGGCTGCACGGAAGCGATATCACCGGAAGCCAGTGAATCGCGCAACTTAGCAACGTTGGACTTAGGCACCATAATGTAGTGCGGTCCATTTGGCGCAGTGGCACCGTTTTTATAACCGGCATTAAATGTCTTCAGCTTGCTGAGAGACATTCCGGCCATATCGGCGGCCTGCGTCAGTTCAATCTGCTGTCCCACCTCTACGCGAGCTAAAGCACGGCTCTCGTTCGGGGTCGGCAGTTTGATACCGTAACGCTTGTTGTTCTTGAGAATCTCACTCAAGGCCAACATTTTAGGTACGTAAACCGTGGTCTCGCGGGGCAGCGATAAACTCCAGAAGTCAGTCGGCTTACCGCGCGCCTTATTCTGTTTCATCGCCTTCAGCACACGTCCTTCACCGCTGTTATAGGCGGCGATGGTCAGTAACCAGTCGCCGTCAAACATACCGTTCAGACGCTGCATCATATCCAGCGCTACTTTGGTCGAGGCCACCACATCGCGGCGTCCGTCGTACCATTGGTTCTGTTTCAAACCATAGTTTTTGCCCGTTTGTGCAACAATCTGCCAGATGCCGGCGGCATTCGCAGAAGATGTTGCGTGTGGGTCAAAAGCGCTCTCCACTATGGGTAGCAGTACCAGTTCCATCGGCATTTTACGTTTCTGTATCTGCTCGACAATCCAGTACATGTACGGCTCTGCCCGTAATGTTACATCGTGGAGATAGCTCTTATTTTTTAAAAATTTTGTTTTTTGTTCGCGGATCCGGCTGTTTTCCGGAATCCCCATCTTCAACTCGTCACTAATGTGATTCCAGAGATCAGTATCTTCTGCGAGGCTTGTTCCATCATCCTGCCATCGCGGCGACAACAATCGATCTCCGTACTTTCCATTTTCACCTTGACCAGCTGAAGACAGACTCTGGGCATGCTGTACGGGGATATTGGCGTCATTCCTTGATGCCTGACATCCTACCAGCAAGACCGAGGCGAGTAAGATCGCTTTAGCCTTCATGTGTGTGTCAATAGTTCGCTTAAAAGACGAGCAACTATACGTGACGGTCCACCACAACACAACCTCAAATATCAAAAGCGGTCTTTCTTCTCGCGTAGATCGGCGAAAGTTTGCCATAACGCTGATGATGAGACATTAGTGCCTAAAGCCTGTTGTAAATCAGCCTCTTGCGTGCGTAAAAATAAATTTATTTCCCGCTCTAAGGCCAGTTTTGTTGGTAAAGTGATGCGGTTTTCTGCGCGTAAGTCCTTAATTTGCTGATACCTTGCCAAAATTTTAGGGTCATGGGGCAGAATAGCCGCAGCAAACTTCATATTGGATAAAGTGTACTCATGCGCGCAGCAAACGAGAGTATCTTCAGGGAGCTGATTAAGTTTTTGAAATGATTCGAACATTTGCTCTGCAGTGCCTTCAAATAAACGCCCGCAGCCGCCAGAAAACATCGTGTCACCACAGAAAAGATAAGGGGAGCTGAAATATGAGATATGTCCTAAAGTGTGACCGGGTGTTGCGATGACACGGAAATTCAGCCCAAGCAGGGTAAATTCATCACCTTCGGCCACAATACGCTTCGCCCCTTTATCTGCCGTTTCCTGTGGACCGAAAACCGCCAATTCGGGATAGTGCTGCAGCAGCTCATCCACACCGCCGACGTGATCGTGATGATGATGTGTCAGCAAAATCGCCACGGGTTGCCAATGATTGGCCCTGATTTTATCCAGCACCGGCTGTGCTTCGCCGGGATCGACTATCAAACACCTGTTGTCATCGTCCGTCAGTGTCCAGATGTAGTTATCCTGCAATGCGGGAATGCTGGTAAGATTCATAAACACCTCTCAGGTCGTAGAAAAAGGAAAATGGTAGAGCATGAAGCCGGCTAAAACACGCCAAATCCTGACTGCACCGCGCTCCTGGCGCGATATGCCAATGGGAGACTATTTTCGCGACGCGCTCACTCAGCAACTGCAGCCTTATCTCGGCAAGCTGTATGGCTTTCATATGCTTAAAATTGGCAGCCTCAGCGCAGAAATCAACACCAGCCAGTGTGCCATATCGCATCAGGTGAATGTGGGCATTGAGGGCGATGAATTACAGGTTATCGCCAATAACACGCAATTACCCTTTGAATCTAAATCCGTTGATGCCTGTTTACTTGCGCACACGTTGGCGTGGAGTCAGGATCCGCACCGCGTACTGCGTGAAGTGGATCGGGTATTGATCGATGATGGCTGGATGATCATCAGTGGCTTCAACCCTTTCAGTTTATTAGGGATTAGCAAAGGCATTCCGGGTTTGCACTCGCGCGCGCCGTGGAGTGGACGGATGTTCAGCCAGGTACGATTGCTCGACTGGCTGGGCCTGCTGAATTATGAGGTGGTTTACCGCACCCGTTTTCAGGTGGTGCCGTGGCATCGGCAGGGCGGCAGGGTGATCAGCGCGCATTTACCGGCGCTCGGTTGTTTGAACATTGTGGTGGCACGTAAACGTACGTTCCCGCTAACGCCCACCAAAATGAAGAAGAATCTGAGTCAAAGCCAGCTACGGCAAACGGTTAACGTCACGCGCCAGTTTCGTGAAGTGAAGGATCAGGATTCAACCTGATAACCGATATCATCCTGAGTGGGCTTTCCCGCCGCGCTGCGTGCCAGTTCATCGCAGCGTTCGTTCTCCGGATGCCCGGCGTGGCCTTTTACCCATTCCCACTTAATTTCATGGTTGCTGAGCGCCACATCGAGACGTTTCCACAGATCGACATTTTTTACCGGTTTTTTATCGGCGGTTTTCCAGCCGCGCTTCTTCCAGTTATGGATCCAGCTGGTGATACCCTGACGAACATATTGGCTGTCGGTGCTGATCACCACCTCACACGGCTGTTTTAACGCTTCGAGCGCCACGATAGCCGCCATCATTTCCATACGATTGTTGGTGGTGAGGCGATAACCTGTACTGAACTCTTTTTCATGCGCGCCATAACGTAAAATGGCGCCATAACCGCCGGGACCGGGATTGCCCAGGCAAGATCCATCGGTGAATATTTCTACCTGTTTGCGCATCTCTGGTAGACTTCCTTCTGACAAAACGCCAAGTCTGACATAAAACGAGTCCTATGAGCACTGCAAATAACCGCCAGATCGTCCTCGATACTGAAACCACCGGCATGAACATGATCGGTGTGCATTATGAAGGACATCGCATCATTGAAATTGGTGCGGTTGAGGTGATCAACCGTCGCCTGACCGGCAACAACTTCCATATGTATCTGAAGCCCGATCGGCTGGTGGATCCGGAAGCGTTCGGCGTTCACGGTATCGCCGATGAATTCCTCGCTGATAAGCCGATGTTTGCGGATATCGCCGACGAATTCCTTGATTACATCCGTGGCGCAGAGCTGGTGATCCATAACGCATCGTTCGATATCGGCTTTATGGATTATGAATTCGGCATGCTGAAGCGGGATATCGGCAAAACCGAAACCTTCTGCCAGATCACCGATAGCCTGGCGATGGCGCGTAAGATGTATCCCGGCAAGCGCAACAGCCTCGATGCATTGTGCAACCGTTATGAGATAGACAACAGTAAACGTACGCTGCACGGCGCACTGCTCGATGCCGAGATTCTGGCCGAAGTATTCCTGATGATGACCGGCGGTCAAACCTCACTGGCATTTTCTCTGGACGGTGAGCAGAACAATCAGGGCGGCGCGGAGAACATTCAGCGCATTGTGCGTCCGACTTCAGGTCTGCGCGTGGTCAGCGCCAGCGATGAAGAGATTGCTGCGCACGAAGGTCGTCTGGATTTGGTGCAGAAGAAGGGTGGTAGCTGCTTGTGGCGCGTGTAAAACGGCTGATTTTGCGTGCAAAATCGACGTTAAGCTGAAAAAAACGTCAAACGAAACATTCCCACAGAAAAAGCGTTGACGGGTGTGAAAGCTGCTATTAATATGCGCCTCGTTCTCGACGGGGAACAAAGCGCGGAGCGGTAGTTCAGTTGGTTAGAATACCTGCCTGTCACGCAGGGGGTCGCGGGTTCGAGCCCCGTCCGTTCCGCCAATCTATTTAAAGAAGCCGATGCAGAAATGCATCGGCTTTTTGCTTTTTCTAAATGGTGTCGTTTCCCTCATCCCCCGCCTTCTCCCGCAAGCTGGCGAAGGCGCTGATCGCGCTCGATGTTAACCCTCGCAGCGGGCTGCTCCTTCTCTCGCTAGCGGGCGAAGGTGGGATGAGGGCCAGCGCGCGCAACTTAATCCTTCTGTACCGCCACCGTCGCGCGATACGCCGCCACCGACTCTTCGCGATCAGCGCGCGCCAGCCAGCGATAGCAGCCCGCACCCAACGCCACGCCGATAAACCAGCTAAAGTTCGCCACCGCATGCAGTGAAGGAATAAAGCTGATCACCAGACAAATGCCCACCGACGGCAGCAGCGCGGCAATCGCTTTCGGGTTGAAGCCGCCGCGATACCAGTAACGTCCTTTCGGCGTGTCATCAAACAGGTCATCCACGTAGACTTTGCTGCGTTTAATCAGATAGAAATCGGCCACCAGGATGCCAAACAGCGGCCCAATAAACGAGCCCAGCACATCCAGCGTGTAGTGAATCAGTTCTGGCGACTGGAACAGGTTCCACGGCGTCAGTAACACCGAACCGACTGCGGCAATCATGCCACCGGTGCGGAAGCTGATTTTCTGCGGTGAGCAGTTCGAGAAGTCGAATGCTGGCGAAACGAAGTTCGCCACGATATTAATGCCGATGGTAGCGATAATCATGGTCAGCAGGCCAATCGCCACCGCCACGTCGTTACCCACCATGCTGACAGTTTCAATCGGATCGGTGATCATTCTGCCGAACAGCGATTGCGTACCGGAGACAATCACCACGGTGACAATCGAGAACAGCAGGAAGTTGAACGGTAAGCCCCAGCGGTTGCCGCGACGAATTTCGCCCATGCTTTTGCCATAACGCGAGAAGTCACCAAAATTCAGCAGCGGACCGGAGAAGTAGGAGACCACCAGCGCGGTGGCGGTAATCATCTGCCAGGTTTGCTCGCCGGTGCTCAACTGCTTGCTGGCCAGCGTAAAGGAGATACCATCGAAACCGGTTTTGTATACAATCCAGCCCGCCAGCGCCACCATCACCACGTACACCGCCGGACCGGCGACATCAATAAAGCGTTTAATCGCGTTCATGCCGTGCCAGAACACCATCGCCTGCAGTAACCACATCACACCGAAACAACACCAGCCCAGCTGAGATAAGCCGAGCCAGCTGCTTTGCGTCATGCTGCTCAGGGTGGGGAAGAACTTCAGCAGCACCAGCATTAGCGCGTTAGCCGCCAGATAAGTCTGGATGCCGTACCACGCAAAAGCGATCAGCCCGCGAATAATCGCCGGGATGTTAGCGCCAAACACGCCAAACGCCTGACGCGAAATCACTGCGTACGGTACGCCCGCCATCTGGCTCGGTTTGGCCACCAGATTGGCGCACAGCTGCACAATGCAGATGCCCATTAACAAGCACAGCAGCACCTGCCAGCTCGCCAGCCCGAGGGTAAAGAAGCTGGCGGCCACCACGTAGCCGCCCATGCTGTGCACGTCCGACATCCAGAACGAAAAGATGTTGTACCACGACCAGTTCTGGTCGCGCGTCGGCGCCAGATCGTCATTACACAGACGTGGACTGTATTGTGCGTTGGCTTCAGAGGCCACCCGCGAGGTCACTTCAGAATGATTTGGCATGAAACCTGCTCCTCTCAACATCATGGAAAAATAATCACAGCGTGAAACGGTATTGCAGGATCCAGGCCAGAAATGATTTCTTGTATACAAAAAAATAATTTCACGTATACGATGTGCAGCACACAGTCACTTACCGGAGCAGGTAATGAAGAGTGAAACAGGCCAGAAAACGGCTGCCGATCTGAACGATCGCGATGAACCTATCTATCAGGCGCTGCTTACCGCCATCGTTGAGCATCAACTGCCGCCGGGCAGTAAATTGCCGGAAGAAGCCTTATCGGATGTCTTCGGCGTGAGTCGCACCGGCATTCGTAAGGTGCTGCAACGCCTCGCCGCGGTGCAAATGATCACTTTGTCGCCCAGGCGTGGTGCACAGGTGGCGACGCCGGGCGTGGATGAAGCCCGCGACATCTTCGCCACCCGCAGTTTATTAGAGTGCGCCAATCTGCCAGCGGTGCTGAGCCACGTGCAGGCACCGCACTTAGCGGCACTCGGCGTGCTGATTGAAGAAGAGCAACAGGCACATGACCAGCACGATGGTGCCGCGGCGATTCGTCTCTCCGCCGCCTTTCATATTCAGCTGCAGGCGATCTCCGGTAACGCAGTGCTCACCGATATGGTGACGCGCCTGACGCAGCGTTCGTCGCTGGTGATTGCCGCTTACGGTGCACCGTGGCAGCGCGGCTGCCGTTGCGATCATCACGATCGGCTGGTGGATCTGCTGCGGCAAAAAGATCTGCCGGGGTTAACGGCGGCGCTGCAGCATCACTTCGAACATATTGTTGCCAGCCTGCACTTTGAGCGCAGCGGCGAAACCTTGCCTGATTTCACCCGGTTATTTGCCGGTAACAAAGGAGCGGCATCATGAGCCTGATTCAGGTCATCAATCCCAACACCAGCTTAGCGATGACGGAAACCATGGGTACTGCCGCGCGCGCCGTCGCCGCGCCGGGCACCGAGATTCTGGCGGTGTGCCCGACTCACGGCGTCGAGTCGATTGAAGGTCATTTTGATGAGGCCATCGCGGCGATTGGTGTGTTGGAGCAGGTAAAACGCGGCAAAGAGCAGGGCGTGAGCGGCCATATCATTGCCTGCTTCGGCGATCCGGGATTGCTGGCGGCGCGTGAACTGGCAAGCGGCCCGGTAATTGGCATTGCGGAAGCGGCCATGCACACCGCCACGCTGGTGGCGACGCGCTTTTCGATTGTCACCACCTTGCCGCGCACGCTGGTGATTGCGCGCCATCTGCTGCAGCAATATGGCTTCACACACCATTGTGCCGCGCTGCACGCCATCGATCTGCCGGTGCTGGCGCTGGAAGACGGCAGCGGCGTGGCGCAGGAGAAAGTGCGTCAGCGCTGCATGCAGGCCAAACGCGAAGATGGCAGCGGCGCGATTGTGCTGGGCTGTGGCGGTATGGCTACGCTGGCGCAGGATCTCACCAAAGAACTGGGCATGCCGGTAATCGACGGGGTCAGCGCTGCGGTAAAAATGGTGGAGTCGCTGGTGGCGCTAGGCTTTGGTACCAGCAAGCATGGCGATCTCGATTATCCACTCGAAAAACCGCTCAGCGGAGCCTTTCAGCACCTAAACTAACCACTGGTTGAGCGACAGGAACTTACAGAATGAATGATGTATCTGGCAAGAAAGAGTACAGCTTCAACAAAAACTATCCCCGCGATCTGATCGGCTATGCTGGCAACCCGCCGCATGCGCAGTGGCCGGGCAAAGCGCGCGTCGCGGTGCAGTTTGTCCTTAATTACGAAGAGGGCGCCGAGAACAACGTGTTGCATGGCGACGCCGGTTCCGAGCAGTTTCTTTCCGATATCATTGGCGCGGCCAGCTACGCCGATCGCCATATGTCGATGGATTCGCTGTATGAATACGGCTCACGCGCCGGTTTCTGGCGCATCCATAATGAGTTTCAAAAGCGCGGTTTGCCGTTGACGGTGTTTGGTGTGGCGATGGCGCTGGCGCGTCATCCGGACATCGTTGAGGCGATCAAAGCGGCGGATTACGACGTGGTGAGCCACGGCTGGCGCTGGATTCACTATCAGGCAATGGATGCCAAAACCGAGCGCCAGCACATGCAGCAGGCGGTGGACGTGTTAACCGACCTGTTTGGCAAAGCGCCAACCGGCTGGTACACCGGCCGCGACAGCCCCAACACCCGACGCCTGGTGGTCGAGCAGGGCGGCTTTAGCTATGACAGCGACTATTACGGCGACGATTTACCGTTCTGGACGCAGGTCACCTGTCAGGACGGCACGGTTAAACCGCATCTGGTCATCCCTTACACGCTGGAGTGCAACGATATGCGCTTCGCCTCGCCGCAGGGCTTCAACACCGCGGAGCAGTTCTTTACCTATTTGCGCGACACCTTTGATGTGCTGTACGAAGAGGGCGAAACGGCACCGAAGATGATGTCGATTGGCATGCACTGTCGTTTACTGGGACGTCCGGGGAAATTCCGTGGCTTGCAGCGCTTCCTCGATCACATTCAGCAGCATGAGGATGTGTGGGTGTGTACGCGGCAGCAAATCGCCGATCACTGGATCGTGACGCATCCGGCACCGAGCGCTTAGCCCCTCATCCCAACCTTCTCCCGCCAGCGGGAGAAGGAGCCGCTCCGGCCCCGGTTCAACAAATCACTCCACCTAATCATTCCCTCTCCCGCATGCGATAGCCCAATCATTCCCTCTCCCGCGTGCGGGAGAGGGTTAGGGTGAGGGAAAAACCACCCAACTCAACTCATCAAACTCACCTGCGCCGCGACAATCCGCCAGCCGCATGGTAATCGCACCCACGTCTGCTGCTGGCGTCCGATCTTCTCTACGCCTTCACGCGTAAACTCCGTACTGCACACCGCATAGTCATCGCCAAAAGTGGTGATCACCGTATTACGTAACTCGCGATCCAACCCTTTCGACGGACGCGCCGCGCGAAAAGCGCGGATCTCATCAATGCCATACAAATTCTCACCCGCGCCCAAACGCACGGTGCGTTTGTCGTGCCAGAACAGCTCATCCAACACCTCCACATCATTGCTGATCAGCGCTTGCTCATAGCGGTAAAAGGCGGCGGTGACTTCGGCGAGAATTGCCGGGCGATCGATATGTTCAGGTGTCATTTTCAGGCGTCCATTAAGGTGGTTTGTGGCAGCGTCAGCCCTTGCTGTTGCAGCGCCCAGGCGGCGCGCAGTGCCAGATGTTCTTTAAACGGCGCAGCGATCAGCTGCAAGCCTATCGGCAAGCCGCTAGCGGTTTGCAGCGGCACGGTACAGACCGGTAAGCCGAGGAACGAAATCGGCTGGGTTAGCATGCCCATGCTGGCGCGCGTCGGCAAATGCTGGCCGTTGATATGAATGGTTTCCTGGCCGATGGTGGTGGCGGTGCAAGGCGTGGCGGGCGCAATCAGCACGTCAAACTGCTCAAACAGCGGCAGCACCTGCTGCTGGAAGTGGCGGCGGAAACGCTGGGCCTGCACGTACCACGCCGAAGGCAGCATCGCACCGGCCAGCAGGCGCTCACGCGAGTTGGGCTCGAACTGCTCCGGCTGCGTGCGCAGCATCGGCAGGTAGTGATTGCCGCCTTCTGCGGCGGTCATGATAAAGGCCGCCGAGCGTGCGATCTCCGCATTCGGCAAGGTCACTTCGTCGATTGCCTGCAGCGCTTTAGCTGCCACCGCCACGGCGGCACGCGCTTCATCGCTGCACCAGGTTGAGAAGAACCCGCCGAGTACCGCGCTGCGCACGCCTTCTGCGCCCTTGCTGAGCCCTGCGCTAGCTGGCGAGACGGGCTGCGCGGCCTGGAAGGCATCGCTGGCATCGGCACCTTGCAAGGTGTCGTACACCAGGCTCAAATCTTCAACCGAACGGGCAAACGGGCCGATGTGATCGAGGCTGGCGACAAACGGATGGCTGCCGCTGCGCGACAGGCGGCCGAAGGTCGGCTTCAGGCCAAAGATGCCGCACAGTGAAGCTGGCACGCGGATCGAGCCGTTAGTGTCGGTACCGAGCGAGAAGTGCACCAAACCCGCAGCCACCGCCGCCGCTGAACCGCCGGACGATCCGCCCGCCACGCGGGTTAAATCGCGCGGGTTGCGCGTTGCGCCGTAATGGGTGTTTTCCGTGGTAAAACCATAAGCATAGGCATCCATATTCAGCATGCCGGAGAGCAGCGCGCCAGACTGACGCAGTTTGCTCACCGCCCACGCATCCTCGCGCGCCGCCGCACGTGCGCTGAACAGGCTGGCACCGGCTAAGGTGCTGTGTCCGGCGACATCAAACAGGTTTTTCACCGCGTAAGGAATGCCGGCTAACGGCGGCAAGGCTTCACCGCGCTGGCGCAGCTGATCGATCTGATCGGCTTCGCGCAGCATGCGCTGGCCGGTGACTTCGGTCCAGGCGTTGATCGCCTTATGCTGTTCAATCGCCGCCAGCGTGTTTTGCGCGATATCGCGGGCGCTGATCTCGCCCTGACTCAGCGCCTGCTGCAGGGCATTAATCGATAATGACGACAGTTTCATGGATGAAACACTCCCGCCACTTCCAGGCGATCGTCGAGCGGCAGCGCCATCAGCGGCTCGGCCATGGCGGCGATGCGGTTGAACTGCGTCAGCAGCTCGGCGCGGCGCGCATCATCCAGCTCCAGCGCCAGAATCTGCTCCATTTGGGCGATATAGGTGGCCCAGTCCGGTTGTGAACTCATCAATAATCTCCGTTAGAAACCGGCGGCGCTGCCGTTGCTGCGCGGATCGAACGCGCCTTCCAGCATGCCGTTGTTGTGTCTGACGATCGCGCCCGCATGGCCGACCACCTCACTGAAATCGGGTAGCAGTTCAACCTCATGGCCGAGCGCACGCAGCTGCTGCACCGTTTCCGGCGCGATGCGCGCTTCGAGCTTGAGCGAATCGGATGATTGTCCCCACGTACGACCCAGCAGCCAGCGCGGCGCGCTCACCGCCTGTTGTAGCGGATGTCCCTGAATTACGTGACGGGTGAAAATCGCCGCCTGGGTTTGCGGTTGGCCGTCGCCGCCCATCGAACCGTAAACCATGGTGCGGCCATCTTTGAGACGCGCGGCAGCGGGATTGAGGGTGTGGAACGGCTGTTTGCCCGGCTGCAGTGCCAGCAGATGTTCGGGGTGCAGGCTGAAGGCGGCACCCCGGTTTTGCCAGGTGATGCCGGTGCCGGGCAGCACCACGCCACTGCCGAATTCGTGATAGACGCTCTGGATAAACGAAACCGCTAATCCGCTGCTGTCCATCACGCCCATCCACACGGTATCGCCCGGCCCGCGCCCGGTGCCCCACGCAGCGGCTTGTTGATCGTCCACCTGCGCCGCCAGCGTGCTGAGGTGTTCCTCATCCAGCAGACGCTGCACATCAATGTCGATGTGGCGCGGATCGGTGATGTGCTTGTCACGCAGCGCAAAGGCTTTTTTAGTGGCTTCAACGATGCGGTGCACGGTTTGCGCTTCATCGGCGTCAGCCATATTCAGCCGATCGGTAATGCCGAGGATCGCCAGCGACACCAAACCCTGCGTCGGCGGCGTCATGTTCCAGATGTCGCCTTCACTGTGTGCCAAATGCAGCGGCGTGCAGCGCCGGGCTTGGTGCGTCTGCAAATCCTCCAACGTGATCGGCATCCCCAGCGCAGTCATTTCGCGCGCCAGATGGTGCGCCAGTTCACCGCGATAGAAACTTTCCAGCCCGTGATCGCACAGCATGCTCAGCGTATTCGCCAGCGCCGGCTGGGTGAAGCGACTGCCAGCAAGCGGCACGCTGCCGTCCGGTAAAAAGGTGGCGGCAAAACCAGGTTGATGCTGCAACTCGTGCTGTTTGGCGGCGGTGGCGGCGGCTTGCGAGGCGGTGACCGGAATGCCGTCGGCGGCATAGCGAATTGCATCGCGCAGCAGACGGGTTAACGGCAGCGGCGTCGCGCCAAGTTCCTGCGCCAGCGTCAACGCTTCCTGCCAGCCGCTGACGGTACCCGCCACGGTTAAGGCGGCTTTGGGGCCGCGATGCGGAATCTGCGTTTCGCCATGGTAGAAATCAAGATGTGCCAGCGAACCGGCTGCGCCGCTGGCGTCAATGGCGATGGGATCGCCGTTTGGCGGCACCACCAGCCAGAAGCCGTCGCCGCCCAAACCGTTCATGTGCGGGTAAACCACGGCGATGGTGGCTGCGGCGGCCACCATCGCTTCCAGCGCATTGCCGCCTTCGCGCAGTACGGCTAAGGCGCTTTCGCTGGCGAGATGGTGCGGCGTAACGGCCATGCCTAACGGCGCCATGTTGCTCTGTATCATAAAGAACTCTTTTTCTGGGTACGTGGTTAATGGGAAGCAAGAGCTGTTCCAGTTTTGAACGGACATCAATCTGGATCGATTTATGCTAGCTTGTGATGAAACGAAAGTTACAGGACCGATGATGAAACAACTTGATGAACGCCTTCGTAGTCACTATCCGCAACTGTCGCCGCAGGAGCAGCGCATTGCCGACTTCGTGTTTGACCATTTTGATGACCTGATCAGCTACAACAGCGCCGAGCTGGCGCGGCTGAGCGGTGTGTCGAAGGCCACGGTCAGCCGTTTATTCAAGCGTCTCGGTTACGAGAAATATAAGGACATGCGCGACGAGCTGCGCATCCTGCGCCAGAGCGGCATGCCGCTCACCGACAACCGCGATGCGGTACAGGGCAACACCTTGCTGTCGCGCCACTATAAGCAGGAGATGGCCAACCTGACGCAGTGGGTCAACAGCATCGATCCGCAGCAGTTTGGCGAGGTGATTAGCGCGCTGGGCGCGGCAAAACGGGTATTTATCATCGGCATGCGTAATGCCTATCCGGTGGCGCTGCACCTGCGTCAGCAACTGATGCAGGCGCGTCCGCAGGTGCATGTGCTGCCGCAGCCGGGCCAGACGTTGGGCGAAGAGCTGGTGGATATCACGCCCGACGATATCGTGGTGGTGATGGCGTTTCGCCGCCGTCCACGCATCATTCGTCCGCTGATGCAGCAGCTGCAGCAGAGCAACATTCCGGTGCTGGCGCTGTGTGAGCCGCAGGCGCAGGGGATTATTACGCTGGCGCGCTGGCAGCTTTGCGCGCCGCTCGACAGCGTTTCCGCTTTTGATAGCTACGCCTCCGCCATGAGTCTGATTAACCTGCTGGCGAATGCGTTGCTGCATGAAATGTTGTCGCAGGGCCGTCAGCGCATCCATCAAATTGCCGATCTTTATCAGCATCTCGACGAGCTGGAACACCGTTAACGGGCGCCATTATGGTGCATTGCACTAATTTTGATCGTTAATTCCAACGGGCGCAATGCCCGTTTTTGTTGCCTTCAACGCGGTAATTCCGCGTTTTTTCTCCTTTCTTCTCCCGGCACTGCGGTTGGCACATTAGTTGCAGAATGATTCATCAAGAATCTTTTGTTTCACGTAAACTCACCGGGGTGCATAATGAAAAAAGTATTATTAGCGGTAGCGGGCGCGGCATTGCTGATGGCGCAGGTCGGGAGTGCGATGGCCGATCAGCTGCAGGATATCCAAAAGCGCGGCGTGATCCGCGTGGCGGTTCCGCAAGACTTCCCGCCGTTCGGTTCTGTAGGTACAGATCTGCAACCCCAGGGCTACGATATCGACATGGCGAAGTATCTCGCTAAACAGATGAAACTGAAGTTGCAGCTGGTGCCCGTTTCCAGTGCCAACCGCGTGCCGTATCTGCAGACCGATAAAGTCGATCTGGTGATCTCCAGCATGGGTAAAAACGCCGAGCGTGAAAAAGTGATCGATTTCACCCGCGCTTACGCGCCATTCTTCCTCGGCGTATTTGGTCCGAAAGGCGAAACGCTGAAAGATGCGGCAGCGCTGAGCGGCAAATCGATCGGCGTCACGCGCGGTGCAGTGGAAGATATGGTGTTAAGCGATATCGCCCCGAAAGAGGCGCAGGTGAAGCGTTATGAAGATAACAACACCACGCTGTCGGCCTACCTTTCCGGACAAGTGCAGTACGTTGCGACGGGCAACCTGGTAGTGGCGGCGATTGCGCGCCAGAACGCCGAAAAAGCGCCGGTTGCCCAGTTCATGCTGAAAGATTCACCGTGCTACATCGGCCTGAAAAAAGATGAGCCAGCGCTGAAAGAGAAAGTGAATGCGCTGATTGAGCAGGGAATCAAAGACGGCACGCTGAACAAGCTGTCGGAAGAGTGGCTGAAAGCGCCGCTGCCAGCGAACCTCGGCGCATAAAGTATGGCGCAACTTAACTTCGCCGATCTCTGGCCGCACTGGCCAGAGTTGCTGGCCGGACTGTGGGTCACGATTCAGATCACCGTGCTCGCCACCGTGGGCGGTGTCAGCCTCGGTATTCTCGGCGCGGCGCTGCGCAGCGGCAAACCGAGCTGGGCGAGCCGCATCTGGGGCCTGTACGTCGAGCTGATTCGTAATACGCCGTTTGTGGTGCAGCTGTTTTTCATCGTCTTTGGTTTGCCCAATCTGGGTCTGAAACTCACGGCGGGTGAAGCCGCGCTGCTGGCGATGTTGATTAACCTTGGCGCGTACAGCACCGAAATTATTCGCGCCGGGATTCAGGTGACGCCGCGCGGCCAGTGGGAAGCGGGCCGCGTGCTGGGATTGACCCGCACGCAAACCTTTATTCGCGTGGTGTTGCCGCCGTCGCTGCAGCGTATTTATCCGGCGCTGGTCAGCCAATGCATCATTGTGATGCTCGGCTCGTCGGTGGTGTCGCAGGTGTCGTACGAAGAGTTGACCTTCGCCGCCAACCTGATTCAGTCGCGCACCTTTTTGAGTTTTGAAGTCTATTTCGTGACCACGCTGATCTATCTGGCGTTGTCGATTGCCATGCGCCAACTGCTGCTGGCGCTGGGACGTAAATGGTTGGGAGCGCAGCCGGCATGATGACGCAATTTACCGACTGGGACATCCTGCGCAACCTGCTGCTGGCAGCGCGCTGGACAATTTTACTTTCGCTGGTGGCGTTTTTTGGCGGCACGCTGGTGACCTTGCCGCTGCTGTTTATGCGCCTGCTGAAACGTAAATGGCCGATGCGCCTGGTGCGCGCCTACACCGAGCTGTTTCAGGGCACGCCGCTGCTGATGCAGCTGTTCCTCGCCTTCTTCGGCGTCGGCTTGTTCGGCATCGACGTGGCGCCATGGACCGCCGCCTCGCTGGCCTTAACGCTCTACACCAGCGCGTTTCTGGTGGATATCTGGTACGGCAGCATTCGTGCCCTGCCAAAAGGGCAGTGGGAAGCGTCGCGCTGTCTCGGCCTGACCTTTGGTCAAACGCTGTTTCGCGTGGTCGCGCCGCAGGCGATTCGTATCGCCATCGCGCCTACGGTTGGGTTTGCCGTGCAGGTGATTAAAGGCACCGCGCTGGCCTCGATTATCGGTTTCGTCGAGCTGACCAAAGCCGGCACCATTTTGAATAACGTGACGTATGAGCCGTTCAAGGTGTTTGGCCTGGTGGCGCTCGGTTACTTCCTGATGTGTTATCCGCTGTCGCGTTACAGCCAGTACCTGGAGAAAAAATTCAATGCCGCTCATCACCATTAATCAGGTACAGAAGTACTACGGCGACAACCACGTCTTGAAAGGTGTCGATCTCGATGTCGATCACGGCGAAGTGATCTCGATTATCGGCCGCAGCGGATCGGGTAAAAGTACCCTGCTGCGCTGCATGAACGGGCTGGAAGGTTATCAGGAAGGCAGCATCAAACTCGGCGGTATGACGATTACCGACCGCGAATCGCAGGCGCGTGAAATTAGCCGTTCGGTCGGCATGGTGTTCCAGAACTTCAATCTGTTCCCGCACATGACGGCGCTGGAAAACGTGATGCTGGCGCCGCGCCGTGTGCTGAAGAAAAGTGAAGCCGAATGCCGTGCGCTGGCAACGCAGATGCTGGAGAAAGTCGGCCTCGGTGAGCGCATCAATTACTATCCGGCCAATTTGTCGGGCGGTCAGCAGCAGCGCGTGGCGATTGCCCGTGCGCTGGCGATGCAGCCCAAAGTTTTACTCTGTGATGAGATCACCTCCGCGCTCGATCCCGAGCTGGTGGGCGAAGTGCTGAAAGTGCTGGAGCAGCTGGCCGCCGAAGGCATGACGTTGATTCTTGTCACCCATGAAATGAACTTCGCCCGCGACGTGGGCGATCGCGTGGTCTTTATGCATCAGGGGCGCGTCTGGGAGCAGGGCGACAGCAAAACGCTGTTCGCCAATCCGCAAACCGCGGAGCTGAAGCAGTTTATCTCTACCGTGCGCCTCTAAGCTTTCTTTAAGGAATACAACATGGATATCAGCCAATTTTCGCAAATCAATCCGCCACAGCGTCTGTTGATGGGACCGGGCCCGATCAATGCCGATCCGCGCGTGCTGCGCGCCATGTCGAGCCAGCTGATCGGCCAGTACGATCCGGCGATGACGCACTACATGAACGAAGTGATGGCGCTGTACCGTGGCGTATTCCGCACTGAAAACCGCTGGACGATGCTGATCGACGGCACGTCACGCGCCGGTATCGAAGCGATTCTGCTGTCGGCGATCCGTCCGGGCGACAAAGTGCTGGTGCCGGTGTTTGGCCGTTTCGGTCATCTGCTGTGTGAAATTGCCCGCCGCTGCCGCGCGGAAGTGCACACCATTGAAGTGCCGTGGGGCGAAGTGTTTACGCCGGATCAGATCGAAGACGCGATCAAAAAAGTGCAGCCGCGCCTGCTGCTGACGGTGCAGGGCGATACGTCCACCACCATGCTGCAGCCGCTGGAAGCGTTGGGCGCGATTTGCCAGAAGTATGGCGTGCTGTTCTACACCGATGCCACCGCGTCGCTCGGCGGTAACGCGCTGGAAACCGATGCGTGGGGCCTGGATGCGGTCTCAGCCGGGATGCAGAAGTGCCTCGGCGGTCCATCCGGTACGTCGCCAATCACGCTGAGCCCGCAGATGGAAGCGGTGATCCGCAAGCGCAAGTGCGTGGAAGAGGGCATCCGCACCGCCGATCATCAGGATGGCGACGACGAGATGATCTACTCCAACTATTTCGATCTCGGCATGATCATGGATTACTGGGGCCCGGAGCGCCTCAATCACCACACCGAAGCCACCACCGCGCTGTTTGGCGCGCGTGAATGTGCGCGTCTGATATTGGAAGAGGGATTAGATAACGGCATCGCGCGCCACAAGCTGCACGGCGATGCGCTGCTGAAAGGCATTCAGGGCATGGGCCTCGAAACCTTTGGCGATTTAAAAAACAAAATGAATAACGTGCTCGGCGTGGTGATCCCGCAGGGCGTGAATGGCGATCAGGTGCGCAAGCTGGTGCTGGAAGATTTCGGTATCGAAATCGGCACTTCGTTTGGTCCACTACATGGCAAAGTGTGGCGCATCGGCACCATGGGCTACAACGCGCGTAAAGATTGCGTGATGCAAACCCTGAGCGCGCTGGAAGCGGTGCTGAATCATGTTGGCTTCCGCACCACGCAAGGCGCGGGGATGCAGGCGGCGTGGGATCTTTACGGGAGCCGCGCATGAATAAAAGCCTGATGACCGCCAGCGAGGCGCAGATCGCCGCCGCTCGCGTCATGGCGCGCTGTGATGCGCTGGCTGAGATCAGCGAAAGCGAAGATGGCCTGACGCGCGTTTATCTGTCGCCGGAGCAGCTGCGTGCCAACGCGCGCGTTGGCGAATGGATGCAGGCTGCGGGCATGACGACGTGGCAGGACGCGGTGGGCAACATTTGCGGTCGCTACGAAGCGGCGCAGGCGGGCGCGCAGGCGCTGCTGCTCGGTTCGCACCTGGATACGGTGCGCAATGCCGGTCGCTACGACGGCATGCTCGGCGTGTTAAGCGCCATTGAAACCGTGCAGTGGCTGCACGATCGGCAGCAGCGTTTGCCGCTGGCGATTGAGATTGTCGGCTTCGGCGACGAAGAGGGCACGCGCTTCGGCATTACGCTGCTCGGCAGCCGTGGTATTACCGGCAGCTGGCCGGAAAGCTGGGTGACGCACCCGGATGGCAACGGCATCACCGTGGCGGAAGCGATGCAGGATGTCGGTTTCGATGCGGCGAAGATTCACGACGCGGCGCGTGAGGTCAATGACATCGCCGCCTATCTGGAACTGCATATCGAGCAAGGTCCGTGTCTTGAGCAGGAAGATTTGGCGCTTGGCGTGGTCACGGCGATCAACGGCGCGCGTCGTCTGAACTGCAGTTTTATCGGTGAAGCGGGTCACGCGGGCACCGTGCCGATGACGCATCGCAAAGATGCGCTGGCCGCTGCCGCTGAATGGATGGTGTTTATTGAGCACACCACGCAAGAGCACGATCCGCAGCTGGTGGCGACCGTCGGCACGCTGAGCTGCTTGCCGGGCGCGGTTAACGTGATCCCGGGTGAAGTGCAGTTGTCGCTTGACGTGCGCGGTCCGCAGGATGAGCCGCTGGAGCGTTTACTCTCCACGCTGCTGACGCAGGCGCAGGCGATTGCGCTGCGTCGCGGCTTAACCTTCAGCGCCAACGAGTATTACCACATTGCCGCTACCGCCTGTGATGCGCGGTTGCAGCAGGCGCTGAGCCACGCAGTAGAAACCGTGCAAGGGCGCAGCCTGTCGCTGCCGAGCGGCGCGGGACATGATGCAATTGCTATCGCCGAGCGCTGGCCGGTGGGCATGCTGTTTGTGCGCAACCATCGCGGCATCAGCCATCATCCGGCGGAATCGGTACACACCGCTGATGTGGCGCTGGGCGTGCAGGCGTATCTGCAAGCGGTTTGCGATATTGCGCGCGCTAAGGAATAAAGATGGATTTGGTCAACTTTAATCAGCTTTCACCTCAAGCTGCGCAGGCGGCGATTGCGCACTGCGTGGCGATTCCCGCCTGGCAGCAGGCGATGGTGGCGGCGCGACCTTTCGCCGACGTTGCGGCTTTACAGGCCGAAGCCGATCGTTTGGCGCAGTTGTGGCAAGCCGCTGATCTTGAGCAGGCGCTGAGTGCCCATCCACGCATTGGCGACAACGTGGCGGGCGCGGACAAAGAGGCCACGCTGTCGCGCAGTGAGCAGTCGGCGATGCAGCAGGCGGACGGCGCGTTGCAATTGGCGATGCTGGCGGGCAATCAAACCTATGAGCAGCGCTTTGGCCGGGTGTTTCTGATTCGTGCCAAAGGGCGCAGCGGCGAAGAGATGCTGGCGGAATTGCAGCGTCGGCTCAACAATGATGCAGCGAGTGAACAGCGTGAAGCGCTGGCGCAGCTGCGTGAAATTACCCTGTTGCGGCTAAAGGAGAGCATCACATGAGCACCATTACGACGCATATTCTCGATACCGCGCTGGGCAAACCGGCGATTGGCGTGGCGGTTTCGCTCGAGCAAAATAGCCCGGAAGGCTGGCTGCCGCTGGTGGAAGGCAACACCGACAGCGACGGACGCATTAAAGATCTGACGCCCGAACCGCTGGCGCCAGGTCATTACCGTTTGACGGCGGAAATTGGCGACTACTTTGCTGCCGAAGGGCGCGATGCGCTCTACGTGAGTGCGCAGATTGATTTCGTGATTGGCGCCACAGGCAGCCATTATCATCTGCCGTTTCTCATCTCGCCGTGGTCGTGGTCGACTTATCGCGGCAGCTGATAATGTGCGCCACTTCACGCGCTGCGCTTGAAAGCCAGTAACTATCAAAACCTTCGGTTCATCCAAATATATTCCTGGCGAAAGTGCGGCTAATCTTAGTCGCATATTAGAAAGCAATATGAAGCCAATGGAGCCGATAAACATGAGCACGCACGACAATAACGATAATGCAGCAGCCGCAGGCAAGTGCCCCTTTCATCACGGGGCGTCTGAAGAGAAGAGTGTTCTGGCGCGCGGCGCCGGTGGCGGGACATCCAACCGCGACTGGTGGCCTAATATGTTACGCGTCGATCTGTTAAACCAGCACTCCAACCGTTCCAACCCGCTTAGTGACACCTTCAACTACCGCGACGAATTCAGCAAACTGGATTACTCCGCGTTAAAAGCCGATATCCGCGCACTTCTCACCGATTCGCAATCCTGGTGGCCAGCCGACTGGGGCAGCTATATTGGGCTGTTCATTCGCATGGCGTGGCACAGCGCGGGTACTTATCGCACCATTGATGGTCGTGGCGGTTCAGGTCGCGGTCAGCAACGTTTTGCGCCGCTGAACTCATGGCCGGATAACGTCAGCCTCGATAAAGCGCGTCGCCTGTTGTGGCCGGTAAAACAGAAATATGGTCAAAAAATTTCCTGGGCCGATCTCTACATCCTGGCGGGTAACGTCTCGCTGGAAAACGCCGGCTTCCGCACCTTCGGCTTTGGTGCCGGTCGCGAAGACGTGTGGGAACCGGATATGGATGTGGATTGGGGCCACGAAACCGAATGGCTGGCGCATCGCCATCCAGAAGCGCTGGCCAATGCACCGCTGGGCGCTACCGAAATGGGCCTGATCTACGTCAACCCGGAAGGCCCGGAAGCCAGCGGCGATCCAAAATCAGCGGCGCCGGCGATTCGTGCCACCTTCGGCAACATGGGCATGAACGATGAAGAGATCGTGGCGCTGATTGCTGGCGGTCATACTTTGGGTAAAACCCACGGCGCGGCAGAAGCCAGCCATGTTGGCGTTGATCCTGAAGAGTCACCGATTGAAGCGCAGGGCCTTGGCTGGACCAGCAGCTATGGCAGCGGCGTGGGTAAAGATGCCATCACTTCAGGTCTGGAAGTGGTGTGGACGCAAACTCCCACGCAGTGGAGCAACTACTTCTTCGAGAACCTGTTCAAATACGAATGGGTACAGACACGCAGCCCAGCGGGCGCCATCCAGTTCGAAGCGGTTGATGCCGAAGCGATTATCCCGGATCCGTTTGATCCAGAGAAAAAACGTAAACCAACTATGCTGGTGACCGATCTGACGCTGCGTTTCGATGAAGAGTTCGGCAAGATTTCGCGCCGCTTCCTCAACGATCCGCAGGCATTTAACGAAGCCTTTGCCCGCGCCTGGTTCAAACTGACGCACCGCGATATGGGACCAAAAGCGCGTTACATCGGTCCGGAAGTGCCGAAGGAAGATCTGCTGTGGCAGGATCCGTTACCGCAGGCGATTCATCAGCCAACGCCGGCTGATATCAGCGAGATTAAAGCGCGCATTGCGGCTTCAGGTCTGAGCGTCAGCCAGCTGGTTTCAGTGGCCTGGGCTTCAGCCTCCACCTTCCGTGGCGGTGACAAACGTGGCGGTGCCAACGGTGCGCGTCTGGCGTTAGCGCCCCAGAAAGATTGGGCGGTGAATGCCAGCGTAATCAATGATGTGCTGCCAATCCTGCAAAAGATTCAGCAGGAATCAGGCAAAGCATCGTTGGCCGATGTCATTGTACTGGCAGGTAGCGTGGGTATCGAACTGGCCGCTTCAGCCGCTGGCGTGGCAACGCAAGTGCCGTTTACGCCGGGCCGGGTGGATGCGCGTCAGGATCAAACCGACGTTGAGTCGTTCAACTTCCTGCAGCCGCTGGCCGATGGTTTCCGTAACTATCGCCGCAGCGCCAAAGGTTCTTCAACCGAAACGCTGCTGCTGGATAAAGCCCAACAGCTGACGCTGAGCGCGCCAGAATTGACGGTATTGCTCGGTGGCCTGCGCGTATTGGGCACCAACTTCGACGGCGGCCAGCACGGCGTATTTACCGATCGCGTTGGCGTACTGAGCAATGATTTCTTTGTTAATCTGCTCGACATGCGCACCGCGTGGAAAGCCACCGATGAGAGCGAAGAGCTGTTTGAAGGTCGCGATCGTCTGAGCGGCGAAGTGAAGTTCACTGCGACACGTGCCGACTTAGTGTTTGGATCGAACGCTATTCTGCGCGCGCTGGCCGAGGTTTACGCCAGCAGCGATGCGAAGCAGAAGTTCGTGACCGACTTCGTTGCCGCCTGGACCAAAGTGATGAATCTGGATCGCTTCGAGCTGTAATTTAAAAATATAAAAAAACCCCGGCTAGCCGGGGTTTTTTATTACTTCAGCGTATACCCATCCGCATCGCGCCATGCCGGGAAGCGTTCGCGGTAGGCTTGCAGCTCCTCTAGCGAAAGCTCCGCATCAAGACGTGCGCGCGCAAAGGGCTCTCCACTCGCCAGAATCTCACCCAGCGGTGAAATGATTCGACTGTCGCCACTGTATTGATGCTGATTGCCATCGCTGCCGACGCGGTTACAACCGGCGACATAAGCCTGGTTTTCAATTGCACGGGCTAACAGCAGCGATTGCCAGTGCAGCGCACGCGGTGCCGGCCAGTTGGCGACATACAGCGCCAAATCGTAATCGTTGTGGTTACGCGAAAAAACCGGGAAGCGCAGGTCGTAGCAAATTTGCGGCAGAATCCGCCAGCCGCGCCACTCAAATACTTCACGTGTTTCACCCGCCACATAGTGCTGATGTTCATTGGCCATGCGGAACAAGTGACGTTTGTCGTACTGATGCAGCGTGCCGTCTGGCTCGACCAGCAAGAAGCGGTTCACCGCGCCTTTTTCCGTCTGGATTGCCGCGCTGCCGCCGACTAACGCATTGCTGGTTTGCGCGTGCGCGTGCAGCCACGCCACGACGTCATCCTGCGGCAGCGAACTTTCGGCAGCTTCCATAGCAAAACCGGTAGTGAACATTTCCGGCAGCAGAATGATGTCGCGGCCTGTAATGCCTTTCAGCACACCGTCGAAATGACGCAGGTTAGCCGCGCCATCCATCCAGCTCAGGGTTTCCTGCAGAACGGTAATTTTCAAAGCTGACATAAGCGCTCCGCAGCGGCGTCGAGCGTCGCTTCCTGTTTGGCAAAGCACAGGCGAATCAGCTTGTGCGGGAAAGGTTCGGCGCAGAACACCGACAGCGGAATCGCCGCCACGCCGACTTCTTTGGTCAGCAGCTGGCAGAAGCTCACGTCATCCAGATCGGAAATGGCGCTGTAATCGACCAGCAGGAAGTAAGTGCCTTCACACGGCAGCAGCTTGAAACGGCTGGCGGAGAGCGCCTGGATAAAGCGATCGCGGCGCGCGCGGTAGAACTCCGGCAGCTCGCGATAGTGCTCAGGCGCCTGACGCAACATGTCGGCAATCGCCAGCTGTGCCGGCGTATTCACCGAGAAGGTCAGATATTGATGTACCTTGCGGATTTCAGCGCTGATCGCCGCCGGGGCAATGCAGTAACCCACTTTCCAGCCGGTCATGTGGAAGGTTTTACCAAAAGATGACACCGCGATGGATCGCTGACGCAGTTCAGCATGCGCTAACACGCTGGCGTGGCCCTCTTCGGTGAAACAGATGTGCTCATACACTTCGTCGCTCAGCACAAAGATTTCCTGCTCAGCAATCGCCTGCCACAGCTCGGCATAATCGCTTTTACGCCACACGGTGGCGGACGGATTATGCGGCGTGTTCAGGATCACTAAGCGGGTTTTGCTGCTCAGCAGGCCGCGAAATTCGCGCCAGTCAACGCGGAAACCCGGCGGCTGCAGGGCGATGCGTTTTAACACGCCGCCCGCCAGTTGCACCGCAGGCGCGTAGCTGTCGTAGCTTGGGTCAAAGCAGATCACTTCATCACCCTGACGCACCAGCGCGGTGATCGCTGCGTACAATGCTTCTGTCGCGCCCGTCGTCACGGTAATATCGCTGTTGACGTCAGGCGTGTGGCCGTAAAGCGCGGCGGTTTTCTCAACAATCGCCTCACGCAGTGGCAGTACGCCGATCATCGGTGCATATTGGTTGGCGCCCTGACTCACGTGATGCGCCAGGCGCTCCTGCAAATAGCGCGGACCGTCAAAATCGGGGAAGCCTTGCGACAGGTTGATGGCGTTGTGCTGCTGCGCTAACGCACTCATTTGCGTAAAGATGGTAGTGCCGAGCGCCGGTAATTTGCTCTCGGGGATCAGGTTGTGCTGCGTCATTGTTTTGTGGCCTTAAGCGCGAATGTCGTTGCGGAGAAACCCTGTGTTGCTGCCACTATAAACAGGATGTTAACATTTGGCAATCGAGACGCTTAGACGTCTAAACTAACCTGCGGAGTCGGTATATCGCTATGACGGATTTTCTTCCACTGGAACATTTAGTGGCCGCCTGCCACTGGATTGGTGGCAAAGGCTGGGCACCTGCGACCGGCGGTAATATGTCGGTGCGGCAGGACGCGGAGTATTGTCTGCTGAGTGCGTCCGGCAAAGATAAAGGCAGCCTGACGCGCGATGATTTTATCCAGGTTGAGATCGCTACCAACGCCGTGCCATCGGGCCGCACGCCTTCGGCGGAAACCGGCCTGCATACCTTGATTTATCGCCTGTTTCCGCAGGCGGGTGCGGTGCTGCATACGCACACGGTCAACTCGACGGTGCTGTCGCGGGTAGAGAAGGGCGATGCGCTGCTGCTCAGTGGTTATGAGATGCAGAAAACGCTGGCCGGGCAGCAGACGCATCTGAACACCATCGGCATTCCCTTGTTCGATAACGATCAGGACATGACGGCGCTGGCGCAGCGCATCGAAGCTTTTGCCGCCGCTACGCCGCTGCAATATGGTTTTCTGCTGCGCGGCCACGGTTTGACCTGCTGGGGCAAGGACGTGAACGAAGCGCGTCGCCATCTGGAAGGCCTGGAATTTCTGTTTGAATGTGAACTGCAACGTCGCCTGCTGGAGGCCAAATGATCCGCGCCATTGTTACCGATATTGAAGGCACCACCAGCGATATCCAGTTTGTGCATCAGGTATTGTTTCCTTATGCGCGTCAGCATTTAGCGGCGTACGTGCGGGAAAATCATACCGATGAAAACGTCGCCGCCGCACTCAACGCGGTGCGTGCAGAGTCCGCTGCGCCTCAGGCCACGCTGGAGGAGCTGATTACCACACTCACGAATTATATCGATGAGGATCGCAAGTCACCGGGCCTCAAAGCCCTACAGGGCATGATTTGGCGCGCCGGCTACGTTGAAGGCCAGTTCACCGGCCACCTTTATCCCGACGTGCTGCCGGCTTTTGCGCGCTGGCAGCAGCAGGGGATTGGTCTGTATGTTTATTCCTCGGGATCGGTCGCCGCGCAAAAACTGTTATTTGGCTACAGCGATGAAGGTGATTTAACCTCGCTGTTCAGCGGCTATTTTGATACCGGCGTCGGCGCGAAACGTGAAGCGCAATCGTATCGCAATATCGCCGAAAAAATCGGCCTTGCGCCTGCGTCATTGCTGTTCCTGTCGGATATTCATCAGGAGCTGGATGCGGCAGCGGATGCGGGCTGGCATACCGTGCAGTTAATTCGTGGCGCGGCGGATAACGCCAGTCGTCATCACCAGGTCAACGATTTTTCCCAGATTAAACCGGAGTCGATTTAACATGAGTGCATTGACCATTTTTACCGATACCGAAGCCCAGCAACCGGTGTGGCACAGCACCGATGCCGAGGCGATTCGCGAGCGTCTTAACGCGAAAAACGTGCGCTTTGAACGCTGGGAAGCCGATCGCGATTTGGGTGCGGATCCTGATGCAGAGACGGTGATCAACGCCTATCAACATGCGATTGATCGTCTGGTGGCCGAGAAGGGCTATCAGAGCTGGGATGTGCTGAGCATGCGTGCGGATAATCCGCAGAAAGAGGTGCTGCGCACCAAGTTCCTTAACGAACATACGCATAGCGAAGATGAAGTACGCTTCTTTGTTGAAGGTTCAGGGCTGTTCTGTCTGCATCTGGAGGGCGAGGTGTATCAGATTTTGTGTGAGAAGAATGATCTGATCTCGGTGCCCGCTGGCACGGCGCACTGGTTTGATATGGGTTCTGAGCCGCACTTTACCGCGATCCGCATTTTCGATAATCAGGAAGGCTGGGTCGCGAATTTCACCGGCGATAAGATTGCTGATGCGTATCCGCGTTTGGCGTGATTTTATGCCCTCATCCTAACCCTCTCCCACAAGTGGGAGAGGGAACCGATCGTGCAAACAGGCAAGTATGGTTTTCCCCCTCGCCCGCTTGCGGGAGAGGGCCGGGGTGAGGGGAAAATTGCGCCTATTTACGGCAAAAATATCCCTTCCTCTACCTGCGCAGGCGTTACCACACCCGTATCCAGCACCCAACCGCTAATCAACGCCGCTGGCGTCACATCAAAGGCCGGGTTATAGACTGCCGCACTTTCCGGTGCCCACTGCACGCTACCAAAACTGCCTGCAACGCCGGTCACTTCGCTGGCTGCGCGCTGCTCGATAGGGATGGCGTCGCCGTTTGGACATTGACGATCCAGCGTGGTGTGCGGTGCAGCGACGTAGAACGGAATACCGTGATAGTGCGCCAGCACGGCCAGGCTATAGGTGCCAATCTTGTTCGCGACATCACCATTCGCTGCGATACGATCCGCGCCGACCCAAATAGCATCGACCACGCCGCGCGCCATTAGACTGGCGGCCATCGAGTCGGTAATCAGCTGATAAGGAATGTTTAGCTCACCCAGCTCCCACGCGGTTAAACGGCCACCTTGCAGCAGCGGCCGCGTCTCATCCACCCAGACATTTTTCACCAAACCTTGCTGGTGGGCATAAGCGATAACGCCGAGCGCCGTGCCGACGCCGGCCGTCGCCAGCCCACCGGTATTGCAGTGCGTCAGCAGCTGGCTGCCCGGTTTTACCAGCGTGCTGCCGGCGCGGGCGATGTTGTCACACAGTTGCTTATCTTCGGCCACCAGACGCAGTGCTTCGCGGCTCAGCGCCGTGACGAAATCACTTTCGGCCAACGCAGTTTTCATGCGATCAAGGTTATTCATCAGGTTCACCGCCGTTGGGCGCGCCGCGCGCAGCACCTCAAGCGCCGTCACTAATTCTGCGCGCGCTGCGCCTTGCTCACCCAGCAGCGCCAGCAGCAAACTGGCTGAGAGGCCAATCAGCGGCGCACCGCGCACGCGCAAGGCGTGAATGTGTTCAACCAACTGCGCGACGCTGTGCGCGGGCAGCCAGTTCTGTTGTTGTGGCAGCGCCTGCTGGTCAAGGATCCACAGTTGATTATCGCGGACCTCAAGGCTGGTGGTACGAAGTGTTTGCATGGTGTGAAATCCCTGTTGCGTTAATGCTGGCTATTGTGCCAACATGCGTAGCGGATGTATAGACGTCTGAACGGCTTATTACTATCGATAATCGAGGAACAGGCAATGTCGCAATACCGTACGTTCAATGCTGCCGATGCTGTGGAATATGCTCAACAATTTGGCGGCGTGGACGATCCGTCAGCGCTGGTGAGCGCCGAGGAGATCGGGGATGGCAATCTCAACCTGGTGTTTAAAATTTTCGATAATCAAGGCCGCAGCCGCGTGGTGGTAAAACAGGCGCTGCCCTACGTGCGTTGTGTCGGCGAATCCTGGCCGCTCACGCTGGATCGCGCGCGTCTTGAAGCGCAGACGTTGATTGAGCACTACAAACATTGCCCGCAGCACACCGTTAACGTCACTCATTACGATGCAGAATTGGCGGTGATGGTGATGGAGGATCTCTCCAGTCATCGTATCTGGCGCAGCGAATTGGTGAAGGGCGCGTATTATCCGCAGGCCGGTCGTCAGGTTGGCGAATATCTGGCGCAGACGCTGTTCCATACCTCCGATTTCTTCCTGCATCCGCACATGAAAAAAGCCGAAGTAGCGCGTTTCATTAATCCGGAAATGTGCGAAATCACCGAAGACTTATTCTTCAACGATCCGTTTATTGACCATGAGCGCAACAAATATCCTGCGGCGCTGGAATCGCTGGTGGTCAGCCTGCGCAGCGACGATGCGCTAAAAATCGCCGTGGCCGGTCTCAAACACCGTTTCTTCGCCGATGCGGAAGCCTTGCTGCATGGCGATGTACACAGCGGTTCCATCTTTGTCGCCGATGGCAGCCTGAAAGTGATTGATGCGGAGTTTGGTTACTTTGGGCCGATGGGTTTTGATGTCGGCAGCGCGATAGGCAACTTGCTGATCAACTACTGCTGCCTGCCGGGCTTGCTGGCACCGCGTGAGGCAGCAGAAGGGCGTGAACGTCGTCTGAGTGACGTGCAGGATATTTGTAATCAGTTTGCCAGCCGCTTCCTGGAATTGGCGAAAGAGAAAACCCGCGATGTGGCGCTGGCCTATCCCGGTTACGCCGAATCTTTCCTGCGCAAAGTGTGGCGCGATACCTTGGGTTATTGCGGTACCGAGTTGATCCGCCGCACGGTGGGAATGTCTCACGTTGCGGATTTCAAACAGATTGAAGATGAAACCATGCGCACCGAGTGTATTCGCAGCTGTATCACTTTGGGACGCACGCTGATTCTGGCTGCCGATCATGTTGCTGATGTGGATGCGCTGATTGCGCGGATTCGTCAGGCGGGTTAATGCTGGTGTCGGGAAATCAAGCAGGGGCTGCAGAATAACCGGCTGACGCTGCGCAGCAAATACCAGATAGTCAAACTGCGGGGCGACGGGAGAGGTCGTTCCCGAGAGTGGAGAAAGAGAGGCCCTGGAAGTACCCGACAGCCAAAAGAAAAAATGCCAGTCAGGCATAACTGACTGGCACTAGCCCCGTTTCCGGGGCTTTTTTTATTTCACGTTTAAGCTGGATTTTTTAGCTTCATAACGATGCGTTCAACACCCGGCTCATTCGGTAGCAGCTAAAGGGACGATTCAATGACAGTAATTTTCCCTGCGTTAATGTCATCCAGGCGGCCACGCACAATCTTATCGGTGTGAACGTTTAAGTCGATGCTAAAAACATCAGCGCTTGCGATCATTTTGTCACGTTCAGACTGTGGCAAGGCATAAAATTCTTCGAAGTTCATTGGAAAAGCTTTATTTGCTGAGTGAAAGTTAATTACTAACGGATTACGCAGAAGGACGTTCGTTCCATGCGTCCGTGTACTGGATATTACCATCCACGATACGCCAGGTGATTTTTTCATACTGCAGACTGACGCTTTCCGTGTGGTTCAGCTTGTCATTGCCCGACAGTTTTGTGTTGGCCACGCCGCAGTTAACGCCGGTGACTTTCACGTTTTCCATCAGCACGGTGTAATAGCATACCTCTTGGCCCGCATCGCTGATGTTGTAGAAACGAATTTCGGCGCTTTTCAGCGTCTGGCCGGTGGCCGCTGCTTTATAGAGATAAGGCGTTGAGCTATCCACCTCTTTCTCGATCATCATTGATGAATGCTGGCGCGTGCCGGTTATTTTGCCGTTAGCGGTGTCTACCGGCAGGTTAATACCGTGGCTCAGGCCGATAATTTCAATGCTGCCTTCACGTTCGTGAACATCGACAGAACCTCTAATATCCGCGCCACCATCGTCTTTAAGCCATATATACGGAGGAATTGGCATTTATTTGCTCCTTATTTTTTTGATTAACTTCATTGTTAAAATGTAAATAACAACCGTGATGGGAATCACTGTGCATACGGACATGTAGAAATAGATGTCGTAAAAACGATCCGCTCCAATCTCTTCATTCCCGTAGATCATTTGGCCGATTTTCAAGGCTAATTGTTCGTTAAACCATAACTCTGGCGGGCCCAGAGTACGGGCGACAACGAGCATTAGCGCGAGAAAAAAAGCGACTTTGGCCGCTTTACGGGCAAGTGTTTGAATAACCACCGGCAACCACCTCAATGTATCCGCGCGCCATTAAATTTTTCATGCAAGGAACCGGGATCGGCGCTGTTCTCAGAAGGGCATTACGAACTAGCGCATAGTCTGAATTAAGGTGGAGAGTTATACATCCTTCAGATACGCGGCCGGGATGAAGGCGAAATAATCCGCGTTTGACGTCATTAATCCACGTTTCATCATCAATGCTCAGATCGTCACGATATAAAGCAAACCATTCGTCGCGATCAAATTCAGCACCGTTAAAAACGCGGTTATATAAATCCTGTGACTTTGCCTTAGCCCATGACAGCAGGCCACCCCTCCCACGCTCAACAATCCAGTATTTACCCGGTGGGATAGGCCCAACGTTTGGGACGGCCATACATGCAGGAATATTTCTGTAGGCACCTTTCCCGGAAAACGCCATGAAGACGCCCACGCCATACAGATTCAACGGCACGAAATCTGAGCCGTTCAAAATCATCTTACCGATAATTGGCATCGTTAATCCCTAACCTTTAATCCATGTAGTAACTGATGTTTACGTTACATCCCTCAGATTGTCAGGACCAGAAATAATTAGAGTTGGTAATCAATAAAGCTTTTACGATCACGCTTTGCTATTGGCGTTGTTAAAACAACAACGAGAGATAGAGAATCTCAACGAACAACTCCTCCTTTCGCGCAAGACGTGCGACACAAACAGGATATTCGTTATGTCGCAGACGCTGACCGATCAGGATTTTAAGAACGCCGCCACCAAACTCAGCTGCAGTGAAGCCGCCGTGCGCGCCGTCGCCGAAGTAATGAGCTCCGGTATCGGGAAATCAAGCAGGGGCTGCAGAATAACCGGCTGACGCTGCGCAGCAAAAAACCAGATAGTCAAACTGCGGGGGCGACGGGAGAGGTCATTGCCGAGAGTAGAGAAAGAGAGGCCCTGAAGTATCCGACAGCCAAAAGAAAAAATGCCAGTCAGGCTTAACTGACTGGCATTACTCCATGCGGAGGCTTTTTTGTTTTAAGCGGCTTCACTGGCCCGCGGGTTGGATTTCGTCTGCGGCTTTGGCACCGCCAGCGCTTCCGGCGCGAAATCATCGACGTTAATCGCTTTCAGACGGCTGGCTTCAGCACGGATCAAGACCTGCGCTTCGCTCTCATCAATCCAGCCCGCTTTTAGGCCCTCTTGTGCCAGCGCATCCAGTCGGGTAAACGACAGATGTTTTTTCTGCTGCTTGCATAAACGATCGTGAATCACTTCGGCGGCCATCACATCCTGCAGCGCCTGCTCCAGCTGACCGGCAGGATTATGTGCGCTTGGTGCCAGATATTGGCCGCGGCCCAAACGGGTACGGGTCGCAGAAGGCAGCTGCAGCAGTTTCGCCAGCTTGTGGTCCAGTTTATCTGACGGTGCCGGGCAGTGATGACCACCGGCGAAGATCACCAGTCGCAGCGCACCGGCCACCATGCGGTTCGGGAAGTTACGCAGCAAATCATCCATCGCCACTTCGGCCTGATGCAGCGCATCCTGCACGCCCCAATGTACCAGCGGCAAATCGGCTTCGTTGCGGCCTTCATCGTCATAGCGCTTCAGGGTGGCGGAGGCCAGATACATCTGGCTCAGCACATCGCCGAGACGCGCCGAGATACGTTCACGACGTTTCAGGCTGCCGCCCAGCACCGCCATTGATACATCTGACAGCAGTGCGAGGTTGGCGCTCAAACGGTTAAGGTGCTGATAGTAGCGGCGCGTGGCGTCGCGGGTTGGTGTGGCGCTAGTGCGGCCGCCGGTTAAGCCCAGCCACAGGCTGCGTACTTTATTACTGCCTACGTGGCCAATATGGCTGAACAGCGCGCGGTCAAAGGTCACCAAATCGTTTTTCGCTGCGGCGTTCATCTCTTCCAGCACCCATGGATGGCAGCGGATCGCGCCCTGGCCGAAGATGATCATGCTGCGCGTCAGGATGTTAGCGCCTTCCACGGTGATGGCGATCGGTGCGCCCTGATAAGCCCGCGCCAGGAAGTTGTTTTCGCCCAGCATAATGCCTTTACCGCCAGCGATATCCATCGCGTCGATAATCGCGCGCTGACCGCGATGGGTGCAGTGATACTTCACAATCGCCGATAGCACCGCCGGTTTTTCACCGAGCATAATGCCGCTGGTGATTAGCGTTGCGGCGGCGTCCATCACGTAGGCATTACCGGCAATGCGCGCCAGCGGCTCTTCGATCCCTTCCATCTTGCCGATAGAGACTTTGAACTGACGGCGGATGTGCGCATAGGCACCGGTCGCCAGCGCAATGCTTTTCAGACTGCCGGTTGAGTTTGAAGGCAGCGTGATGCCGCGACCGACTGAAAGACACTCCACCAGCATGCGCCAGCCCTGGCCGGCCATGGATGGGCCGCCGATGATGTAGTCGATGGGTACGAAAATGTCTTTACCGCGCGTCGGACCGTTCTGGAACGGCACGTTGAGCGGGAAGTGACGTTGGCCGATCTCTACGCCAGGCGTGTGCGTTGGGATCAGTGCGCAAGTGATGCCAAGCTCTGTAGTCTCGCCCAGCAGGTGCTCCGGATCGGAGAGTTTGAACGCCAGGCCTAACACGGTGGCAATCGGTGCCAGCGTGATATAGCGCTTGTTCCAGGTAAGACGCATGCCCAGCACTTGCTGACCTTGCCACTCGCCCATGCACACCACGCCGGTATCGGGAATCGCGCCGGCATCCGAACCCGCTTCCGGGCTGGTCAGGGCAAAGCACGGGATCTCATCACCGCGCGCCAGACGCGGCAAGTAATGATCTTTCTGCTCATCGGTACCGTAATGTTGCAGCAGTTCGCCGGGGCCGAGTGAGTTCGGTACGCCAACGGTGATCGCCAGAATGCCGGAGACGCCCGCCAGTTTCTGCAGCACGCGCGCCTGCGCATAGGCGGAGAATTCCAGGCCGCCATACTCTTTCTTAATGATCATGGCGAAGAAGCGATGCTGTTTCAGATACGCCCACAACTCCGGCGGCAGATCGGCCATTTCATGGGTGATTTCGAAATCGTTCGCCATGCGGCACGCTTCTTCGACCGGACCATCGATAAAGGCCTGCTCCTCTTCGGTCAGGCGCGGCTGCGGATAGTTGTGCAGCTTCTGCCAGTCCGGTTTGCCGCGGAACAGGTCGCCTTCCCACCATGTGGTGCCAGCGTCGATCGCCTCTTTTTCGGTGCGCGACATCGGCGGCATCACTTTCTGGAAGCTATGCAGCGCCGGTTTCGAGAACAGGCTACGACGCATCACCGGCAGGTTAAATGGCAGCAGAATAATCGCCAGCGGCAGCAGCATCCATGGCGTCCATAGGTCAGCGGCCGCCAGCGCGCCGGTCCACAGCAGCAGAATTACGCTGCTCAGCTGAAGCGAAATTTGGTGGTAGAACAACACGCTAAGCAGGATTAGCGTCGCAACGATTGAGGCAACCAACATAATGAACCACTCCATAAGTAGTAAGAGGTCTGACCTGTTATGGATGTAGGTTTAGAATATGGGGCAAAATTTATCAATCTGTTTACATCGCAATTACAACACATCTCACAAATTCGTTGCAGGATACGCAACAACTGCCAAACTTGCTCGAGACGCCGCGCTTTTCCTTATGGCAGGCGCTTTGCGGCTTAGCCCCATTCCGTTAAACTTGCCGGGTCAATCTTTCCTCTAAAGGACATCTCAATGTATCAGGACATTATTCGCTCAGAACTCAATGAAGCAGCCGATACGCTCAACACGTTCCTGAGTGACGAAGCCAACATTCACGCCATTCAGCGCGCCGCAGTTCTGCTGGCCGATAGCTTTAAAGCGGGCGGCAAGGTGCTCTCCTGCGGTAACGGCGGCTCGCACTGCGATGCGATGCATTTTGCTGAAGAGCTGACTGGACGCTACCGTGAAAACCGTCCTGGCTACCCGGCTATTGCCATTTCTGATGTCAGCCATCTGTCGTGCGTCAGTAACGATTTTGGTTATGACTATGTGTTCTCGCGCTATATCGAAGCGGTAGGCCGTGCAGGCGATGTGCTGCTGGGTCTTTCTACGTCCGGTAACTCTGCCAACATCATCAAAGCCGTGGAAGCTGCGCGCGCGAAAGGCATGAAAGTGATTACTCTGACCGGCAAAGATGGCGGCAAGATGGCAGGTTCAGCGGATATTGAAATTCGTGTGCCGCACTTTGGCTATGCCGACCGCATTCAGGAGATCCACATCAAAGTGATCCATATTCTGATGCTGTTGATTGAAAAAGAGATGGTTAAGTCATGATGCGTTCCTCTCGCCGCGCGCGAGAGGATCTAACTTAAGGCGGTTGCTATGTGCGAATTGCTCGGGATGAGCGCCAATGTCCCCACGGACATCTGTTTCAGTTTTACCGGTCTGGTGCAGCGTGGCGGTGGAACCGGGCCGCACAAAGATGGTTGGGGCATCACGTTCTATGAAGGAAAAGGGTGCCGCACCTTCAAAGATCCGCAGCCGAGCTTTAACTCGCCGATAGCCCGTTTGGTGCAGGAATACCCGATCAAATCGCATTCGGTGGTGGCGCATATCCGCCAGGCGAATCGCGGTGAAGTGTCGCTGGAAAATACCCATCCGTTCACGCGTGAGCTGTGGGGCCGCAATTGGACCTACGCACACAATGGTCAGCTCAAAGGTTATCGTCAGCTGGATACCGGGCCATTTCGTCCGATTGGTGAAACCGACAGCGAGAAAGCATTTTGCTGGATGCTGCACAAACTGACCGAGCGTTATCCGCGCACGCCGGGCAACTGGCCAGCGGTGTTCCGCTACATTGCCGAGCTGGCAGCAGAAATGCGTGAGAAGGGTGTCTTCAACATGCTGTTATCGGATGGGCGCTATCTGATGGCGTTCTGTTCGACCAATCTCTACTGGATTACGCGCCGTGCGCCGTTTGGCAAAGCGACGTTGCTCGATCAGGATGTGGAAATTGATTTTCAGCAGCAGACGACGCCGCAAGATGTGGTAACGGTGATTGCTACGCAACCGCTGACGGGGAATGAAACCTGGCACCGGATAGTGCCAGGCGAGTGGGCATTATTTTGCCTGGGTGAGCGCCAGGAATGATTTCGAGGCAGCATCCGGTGTAGCGATCACCGGCGTGCTGTTCACCGCATATTGGCCGGTGGCCGTCACGTTCACGGTAGGCGGCACACGGTACTTAGCGAAGTACGCATAGCCCGGCTGCAGTTCACGCCAGAAGTTAATGTACGTCGAGTATTTATGACGCTGCATATTGCTGTCTGTCATGCGGAACGGATAGATATTGACCTGAATCTCCTGCTGACCATTACGCAGCGCGGCGTTGGTGTAGGCGAAGATCTCATCCATCGATGCATCCGTCATTGCGTAGCAGCCCACTGACACGCAATCTCCGTGAATCATTAAATAGTTACCGTTATAGCCTTTAGCGCGATCGTACTGATTGGGAAAACCGGTATTAATAGCGCGATAAAAACGGCTATCCGGTTTTAACTGGTTCAGCTTAACGTTATAAAAGCCTTCCGGACTTTTGAAATCGCCCTGACGACGTTTAGGTCCTAAACCGCCAGAGAAATTACAGATGCGATAGCTGTCCAGCAGACGATATTCATTCCCGATTTTGCCGTACAGTTCCAGCGTACGCTCTTCCTTGAAAATCTGAATAAAAACGGGGGTGCCAATTAGTTGTTTCTTTAACTCTTTGCTCACCGGAGCCAGCGGTTGCGTAGGCTCGGGGTTCATTGCCCAGCTAAGGAGCGGCATAAGAATCATCGCAAGCGTTAATGCGATTCTGCCCATTCTGTAGATACCTTGATGTGGAGAGAGACGATGACGCTGTGCGTCCGGGTATTGCATTATCGGAAATATCCGCTATCGCAGCGCAACATTAACATTGTCTGGCTTTTAATCAAGCCAGTGTCCGAGAAAATGGCGCGTTCCTAAAAGGAATACGACCACTAATTTGTAAACTTTAATCTCGCTCTCAACAAATATTGCCGATATTTTTCGCTGCTGTATACTTATCCAGTATCTGGGAGGGCGTATGCGCAAAATTATTCATGTCGATATGGACTGCTTTTATGCAGCGGTTGAGATGCGCGACGATCCCTCTTTACGTGATATTCCTATCGCCATTGGCGGCAGCCGCGTGCAACGTGGCGTGATCAGCACCGCGAACTATCCGGCACGTAAATATGGCGTGCGCAGCGCGATGCCGACCGGCATGGCGCTGAAACTCTGCCCGCATCTGCGGCTGCTGCCTGGCCGCTTTGATGCCTATAAAGAAGCCTCCCGCCAGATCCGCGACATCTTCTCACGTTACACCTCGCTGATTGAACCGCTGTCGCTGGATGAAGCCTATCTGGATGTGACCGACAGCCTGCACTGCCATGGCTCGGCGACATTAATGGCGCAGGCGATTCGCGCCGATATCCTGCGTGAAACCGGGTTGACCGCTTCCGCCGGCATCGCGCCGATCAAGTTTCTCGCCAAGATCGCTTCCGATCTCAACAAACCCAACGGGCAATATGTGATTACGCCGGACGAGATGTCCGATTTTCTACTGACGCTGCCGCTCAGTAAAATTCCTGGCGTGGGTAAAGTGGCGACTAAAAAGCTGGAAGAGATGGGCTTGCGCACCTGCGCGGATGTGCAGCGCGCCGATCTGGCGCTGCTGCTTAAACGCTTTGGCAAGTTTGGCCGTATTTTGTGGGAACGCAGCAACGGCGTGGATGAGCGCAATGTGGTGGTTGAGCGCGAACGCAAATCGCTCGGCGTTGAACGTACCCTGATGGAAGATATTCACAGCTGGGAGCAGTGTCTGGAAATTATTGATTTTCTCTATGCGGAGTTGGATCGCCGCTTAAGCGCCATCAAGCCGGATAAGCAGATCGCCCGACAAGGCGTGAAACTGAAGTTCAATGATTTCCAGCAAACCACGCAGGAGCACGTTTGGCCGGTGCTGAATAAAGACGACATGATCGCGGTGGCGCGTCAGGCGTGGGATGAACGCAGAGCAGGGCGCGGCGTACGGCTGGTGGGATTGCATGTCACGATGGTGGATCCGCAGTTGGAGCGGCAGTTGGTGTTGGGGTTGTGAGATTGTGCGCGCTGCCCCTCATCCCGGCCTTCTCCCGCCAGCGGGAGAAGGAGTAAAACAAACCGCGCCTATCGGTTCCCTCTCCCGCCAGCATGAAAGCGAGAAGACAACGCCGATCGGTTCCCTCTCCCACATGTGGGAGAGGGTTAGGGTGAGGGAAAACTACTTCTTACCGTACTTCGCTTCCAGCGTTGCAAACCATGGCGCGATGAAATCGTTATTTTCGCCCCAGCCTGGAATGATCTTATTCAGCGACGCCACGTTGACCGCGCCTTGCTGGCTATTCAACTGCTGCTGAGAAATCGATGACGCTTTAAACTCGTAAGTCGCCGGTGTGGTTTCGCCTGCAATCTTGTTCGCCACCAAACGCATATTCACTGCGCCAATGGTTTTCGGATCCACCGCCACGGTTTGTACCCACGGGCTGTTTTTCTCGTGCATCAACTGCAGATCCTGATTGGATACGTCGATGCTATACAGTTTGATCTCGCTACGACCATTCTCCTGCAGGGCTTTATACGCGCCCTGGCTGAAAGCATCCCACGAACCCCAGATCGCATCGATCTTGCCTTTCGGGTATTTCGCCAGAATCGCGCCAATCTTGTTGGCGGTATCGCCCTGTACATCAGATGAAACCGCGCCAATCGACTCCAGCTGATGAATGCCCGGATTCTCTTTCAGCAGCTTCTCATACACCACCTGACGACGATCCATCGCCGGGAAACCGGCCACCCACAGCTTGACGATATTCGCCTTACCGTTGAAGTCTTTGATTAAGCTGCCGAGTGATTCCTGCGCCAGCGAAGCATCATTCTGCGCCGTCACGGTGACGCCCTCTACCGGCGTATTAACCGGCGTATCAAACACCGACAGCTTGATGCCCGCTGCGGCAATACGCTGCACCAGCGCCGTGGAGTAGGGATCTTTACCGTGCGACAGGATAATGCCGTCATATTTCTGGCTAATCGCCTGGTTAACGAAATCCTGGAAGCGCGCATCGTCGCCATTGCTGAGGAAAGTGCTGACCTTAAAGCCAAGCTGGCGGCCTTGCTGAATCGCACCGGCGACAAACTGCGTGGTGTTATCGTCCGAACCCAGGTTGCGGATGATGGCGATGCGTACCGGGCCTTCATGGTTAGCGATAACCTCAGGCACTGCGGCATCGGCGAAGGCGGCGCTGGCGTTGAGCAGGCTAACCGCCAGCAGCGAAAGGGTAATTTTTTTCATTATGATCTCTTTCTGATTAAACGCGCCTTAACGGCGCTGGATGTAAGTCATCGCCAGCGCCAGCGCCAGTACCAGACCTTTAATAATGTCCATCGCGTAATAGGGCACCGACAACATCACCAGCCCGTTCTGCAACACACCAAGAATGATGGCGCCCACCAAGGTACCCAGCGCATTCGGTTTGCCCGAACCGGCCAGCGAGAAGCCGATCCACGCCGCGGCAACGGCATCCATCAGATAACCGCCGCCGGCATTCACCTGCGAAGAGCCGATGCGTGATGCCAGCAAAATGCCGCCCAAGCCAGCCAGCAGCGAGGCAAGCACATACGCCAGCACGCGATAGCGCGTGGTACGAATACCGGAGAGACGCGCCGCTTCAGGATTGCCGCCCAGCGCGTACATACGACGGCCATGCTTGGTCAGCGACAGCGCCAGCTGCGCCACAATGGTGACCACCAGCATGATAATCACGATAGTCGGCACCTGGCCGAGCAGGCCAAAGGCGGCAGGAATGGTGCCTTCGGCCATGTCGCCGCTCGGCAGCACCATATTCTCGGTAATGGAACCACCAAAGCTGTAGGTCATCGCCACGCCCTGAATCACAAACAGCGTGGCGAGGGTGGCGAGCATGTCGGGAATACGTAGCACCACAATCAGGAAGCTGTTGAACAAGCCAACCAGCGTACACAGCAGCAGCGTAATAATGATGGCTTCGGTGGTGCCAAAGCCGTGCCAGACGAATAGCGAAATCACCAGCGCATTGGCCAGCGAAGCGGTGGATCCCACCGACAGGTCAAAGCCGCCAATGGTCAGCGAAATCGACACGCCAATCGCAATCACCGTGACGATGGCAATCGAGCGCAGGATGTTAATGATGTTGGTCGGTTCGAGGAAGCTGTCCGAAGCGAGACCAAATGCGGCAATCAAAATCACCACGGTCAGCAACATGCCCCACTTATAGAGGAAATCAAACAGCTGATGGCGCAGAGAAGGCTGCGAGTTTAGGGATAGTTCTTTGCTGCTCACGCAGGTGTTCCTCCGGTGGAATAAAGCAAAAGTGCCTCTTCTGTGGCGGTGTTGCCCTCCATCTCTGCCACAATGCGCCCATCCCAGAGCACACAAATGCGGTCGCACAGACCGACCAATTCAGAAAACTCGCCCGAGGCATAAATGATGCCTTTGCCCTCACGCGCTAAGCCATCGATCAGCGTGAACAGATCGGTTTTGGCTTTGATATCGACGCCTTTCGTCGGCTCATCAAAAATCAGCACATCGGCGTTGTTGCGCAGCCACTTGCCAATCGCCACTTTCTGCTGGTTGCCGCCCGACAAACGACGCAGGATTTGCCCCGGTCCGGTGGTGCGCACATTCAGGCGCTGAATCACCGCTTCCGCCCAACGCCACGCCTGGCGATGACCAAACAGGCTCCAGCGCGAGAAGCTGTTATCGGCGCTGATGCTCAGATTCATGCTCACCGGTTCATCGATGAAAATGCCCTCTTTGCGGCGCTCTTCCGGCACCAGCGCCATGCGGTTTTCTACTGAATCATGTGGTGAACGCGGTCGCCACGGTTTGCCGTGCAGTTCGCCCTTTGTCACGCGGCTTTTGCTGGCACCAAACAGCGCTTTACACAGCTCGGTTTTACCGGCACCCGCCAGACCGGCAATGCCCAGAATCTCCCCTTTGTGCAGACGCAGCGAAATATCCTGCAGTAGCCGATCGTCGTGTAAGCCTTCCACCGACAGCAGCAGCGGCAGAGTCGCACGGGCGCGACGCGGCGGAAAAACATCATCCAGCCGATGTCCCAGCATTTTTTCCACGATCTGCTCGCCACTCAGCGCCGCCATCGGGCTGCTTTCAATCAGACGACCATCGCGCAGCACCGTTAAGCGGTCGCAAATTGCTTTCAGTTCGTGAATGCGGTGCGAGATAAACACCACGCCAATGCCGCTGGACTGCAAGCGGCGCACCACGGTAAACAGGCGCTCGCTCTCATGCTGATCGAGCGGGGCGGTGGGTTCATCCAGGATCAGAAAGCGGCAGTGATGGGACAGGGCGCGCGCCAGCAGGATTTGCTGCTTCTCTGCCAGCGAGCAGCGCTCCACCAAACGGTTGACGTCGATGTTCACTTCCAGCTGCGCCAGTAACGTACGCGCCTGGCGGCGAATCTCACGCCAGCTGTAGACGTGACCCGGTTCGGCTAAACGATCGAGCAGTATGTTTTCGGCCACGCTGAGCTGTGGCACCAGCGCCACATCCACTTCCTGTTGGACCAGATGAATGCCGAGCTTTTTGGCATCGCGCGGTGAGCGAATAGTGACCGGCACATCATCCAGCAGAATCTCACCGCTGTAATGATCGTGTGCGCCAGCCAGCACCGCCATCAGCGTAGATTTTCCGGCGCCGTTAGCGCCCGTCAACGCATGCACCGAGCCGCCTTCAGTCAGAAAATCCACCTGCGCGAGCGCGGCGAAACCGCCAACCGCCTGGAGATATTACGCATCTCCAGGCGGTTGATCGCACTCATTGAACCGGGCCTTTAATTAGTTGAGTTGGGGGCATTTTTTCCTGAACCATCACTCTCGGCAACGAACGAAAGGGCATAAGCTAGCACGAAATCTTATTAGCCATCCAGACATCTGGATGTAACGGTGGCTAAATCTGATGTTATGAGGTGTTCTGGTTTAACCGGGAGGCATATCAACGTTTTTTCAGAGGAATGTGCTAAATGGCGGTGGACGCAATCCTTCGCAGGCATAAAAAAACCCGACCGAAGCCGGGTTTATCGCGAAAGCGCAATCTTACGCTTTTTCTGGCACCACGCTGAGCAGCGCGGTCAGCAGTTTCCAGTACAGACCCACGCTTTCGATGTGAACCTGCTCATCCGGCGAATGCGGGCCGGTGATGGTTGGGCCAATCGACACCATATCCATGTTTGGATACGGCTTCTTGAACAGACCACACTCCAGACCGGCGTGAATCACCTGAATGTTCGGCGTTTTACCAAACAGCGCTTCATAAGTTTTGCGCGTTAGCGCCATCACCGGTGAATCGGCATCAGGCTGCCAGCCCGGATAGCCGCCTTTAGGTGCGCTTTTCGCCCCGGCCAGATCGGCCAGCGAGGTCAGCACTTCAACCACCCAATCTTTACCGGTATCGATCAGTGAACGAATCAGGCAGATGATTTCGGCATTGTCCTGATCCATGGTCACCACGCCGACGTTCAGCGAGGTTTCCACCACGCCTTTCGCCACGTCAGAGTTACGAATCACGCCGTTTGGCGTAGCGTTTAGCAAATTAAGGAAACGATCGCGGCTGTCAGCGTTCAGCGCCTGGCCTTGATGCGCCAGCGCTTCGGTGACCACGGCGATGTTCTTCTCTTTAATGCCCAACTCGTTCAGCAGCGTCGCCTGGAAATGTGCCGCAGCAGATTTCAGTGCATCAACCTTATGGCTGTCGATCGCCAGCGTAGCAAAAGCTTCACGCGGGATGGCGTTACGCAGCGTACCGCCGGTGAATTCGATCAGACGGACATCGAGTTCACGCGCGTGCAGCGCCAGGAAGCGTGCCAGCAGTTTGTTGGCGTTGCCGAGACCATGATGAATGTCGGCACCGGAGTGACCGCCTTTCAGGCCTTTCAGCGTCAGCTTCAGGGTTTCATAGCTTGCAGGAATCGCTTCACGCGTTAGCGGCAGGGTGGTGATGAAGTCGATACCACCAGCGCAACCCATGTAGATCTCACCTTCCTCTTCCGAGTCGGTGTTGATCAGAATGTCGGCCTGCAGCCAGTTCGGCTGTAAACCAAAGGCGCCGTCCATACCGGACTCTTCGGTCATGGTCAGCAGCACTTCCAGCGGACCGTGAATCAGGCTGTTGTCAGCCAGCACCGCCAGCGCAGACGCCATACCAATGCCGTTATCCGCGCCCAGCGTGGTGCCGCGCGCTTTCACCCATTCGCCATCAACATACGGCTGAATCGGATCTTTAGTGAAGTCGTGCACCGTGTCATTGTTCTTCTGCGGCACCATATCGAGGTGCGCCTGCAGCGCCACCGGCGTGCGTTTTTCCATACCGGCGGTAGCGGGTTTACGAATCAGGATGTTGCCAACCTGATCGCGCTCAACCCACAAACCTTGCTCTTTTGCCCAGCCGACAACGTGTTCGGCCAGTGCTTCTTCGTGGTAAGAAGGGTGCGGAATGGAACAGATTTTGGCAAAAATATCCCACAGCGGTTGGGGTGAAAGTTGCGACAATTCAGACACCATGCATCTCCTGTGTCAGCGTGGCGGACATACCGCACGCACGCGGGTTTCCAGTAAAAATCGTCGTCAGAAGATCTGACGTGATGGGCCTGAGAATATCACTGTTTCTCGCCGGGTGCGTAATCAGCCGCGCTAAAAACCTGCAACCAGTAAGACAGATGCTGGTTTTTAAGGCGTCAGATCCTTATAATCTCGCGCAACCTTTTCCCCCTTGCATATTTTTTAAGCCAAGTTTCTTGGCCGGGATTCCTTTATATGAGCGAAAAATACGTCGTAACCTGGGACATGTTGCAAATCCATGCCCGTAAACTGGCCCAGCGCCTGCTTCCTGTGGAACAGTGGAAAGGTATCATCGCGGTGAGCCGTGGTGGTCTGGTTCCGGCATCGCTGCTGGCGCGTGAACTCGGTATTCGCTACGTCGATACCGTGTGCATCTCCAGCTACGATCACGATCATCAGCGCGAAATGAAAGTGCTGAAGCGTGCCGAAGGCGACGGTGAAGGCTTCATCGTGATTGATGACCTGGTGGATACCGGCGGCACCGCGCAGGCGATCCGCGACATGTATCCTAAAGCGCGTTTCTGCACCATCTTCGCTAAGCCAGCTGGCCGTGCGCTGGTGGACGACTACATTGTCGATATCCCGCAGAACACCTGGATCGAGCAGCCCTGGGACATGGGCGTGGTCTACATCCCGCCAATCGTCAAAAGCTAATTGATGCATCGCAAACAACGCCCGGTTATGCCGGGCGTTGTGCTTTCTGCGCCTCGCGCGCGTATGGCGGGTGCAGTACACTCTTAGCCATCGCCACGTTGTTGGCAGGAGAATAGCTGAGATGTCTGATAAAAACCTGAGCGAAGAACTGTTCAAACCGCGTTTTAAACACCCGGAAACCTCCTCATTAGTGCATCGCCAGCATCATGCCGCCGTGCAGGTGCATAACGCCCTCGAAGGGGATACGCAGCGCGGCTGGTATCGCATGCTGAACAAGCTGCTGTGGACGTGGCGCGGTCTGTCGCCGCAGGAGATCAGCGAAGTGCTGGCGCGTATCGCGGTGAGCGAGTTCGAACGCACCAATGAAGCCTTGCTCGATACCGTGATTGGCTATCGCGGCGGCAACTGGAATTACGAGTGGTCGAAGCAGGCGGCGATCTGGCAGCAGCGCGCGTTAGAGAGCGAAAACCATGACGATGCAGGTCAGCATTGGCTGCACGCCGCCAATCTGTTCAGCCTCGCGGCTTACCCTTACATCAAAGGCGACGAGCTGGCCGATCAGGCGCAGGTGCTGGCCAATCGCGCCTACGAAGAGGCCACGCAGCGTCTGCCGGGCGAACTAAAATCCCTGACCTTCCCAATGAGCGGCGGCAGTCCGGTGACGGGATTCCTGCACATGCCGGCGCAGGCCGAAGCGCCGTATCCCACCGTGCTGCTGTGCGGCGGCCTTGATTCGCTGCAGAGCGATCACTATCGCCTGTTCCACGACTATCTCGCGCCGCGCGGCATCGCCATGCTGACGCTGGATATGCCATCGGTAGGATTCAGCAGCAAATGGATGCTGAATCAGGACACCAGCCAGGTGCATCAGCAGGTGCTGCGTGAACTGAGCAATGTGCCGTGGATCGATCACACCCGCGTGGCGCTGCTGGGCTACCGCTTCGGTGCCAACGTGGCGACACGTCTGGCCTATCTGGAAGTGCCGCGAGTACGCGCGGTAGCGACGCTGGGAGCCATGGTGCACAGCGTGTTTGTGGATGCGCAACAGCAGCAACAGCTGCCGGATATGTACATGGATATGCTGGCGAGCCGTCTCGGTATGTCCTCAACTTCCGACAGCAATCTGCGTACTGAACTCAACCGCTACTCGTTGAAGGTGCAAGGCTTACTCGGCCGCCGCACGCCAACGCCGATGCTGGCGGCTTATTGGCCGGATGATATTTTCGGTCCGGAAACAGACGCGCAGTTGATCGCCAACTCCTCGTCGCAGGGCAAGACGCTGGCGATTCCCGCCAAGCCGGTTTTTGCCAGTTTTGACAAAGCGCTCAATCAAATTTGTGACTGGCTGGAAAAACAGTTGAAAGGCTAACTGGCGAAATCTCTGAACTCTGCTACTACTTATATCCGGGATTTTCCATTTTTATGTTAATGGAAAGCTGGAAGTGCAATTTAAAGGGTTAAGGGAAAAGAGATGACATTACCGAGTGGTCACCCCCGTAGTCGCCTGCTTAAGCGCTTCACCGAATTGGGGCCGTATATCCGTGAAGGCAAATGTGAAGAGACACGCTTCTTCTTCGATTGCCTGGCAGCGTGTGTCAACGTCAAGCCTGCACCTGAGCTGCGTGAGTTTTGGGGCTGGTGGATGACGCTGGAAGCCTATGAAGATCACTTCACATACGAATATCATTTTGGCCTGTTTGATAAAGCGGGTGATTGGGGCGCTGCGACCATCAAAGGCAAAGAGAACAATGCCAAAGTGGAAAGCACGCTGCGTAATTTCCATGAGCGTCTGAAAGCGATGCTGCTGGAACAGAAACTCGATCTGCGCCCGGCGGAAGGCTTTAAAGAAGAGCCAGTGAAACTGAGCGCCTGATAGACTTTTAAGGGTTTAAAAAGGAAAGAGCCGGTGATGAGCCGGCTCTTTTTTTATAGACACAACGAGGGTAGAGCTCAATCAGAATTGGTAAGTTAAGCCAACGGCCACAACGTCATCGTTGTTCAGGTTCAGCTTGTTGTTGTCATCCAGCTGGTTGATTTTGTAATCCACAAAGGTCGACATGTTTTTGTTGAAGTAGTAAGTCATGCCCACGTCGATGTATTTAACCAGATCCTCGTCACCGATCCCTTCGATGTCTTTGCCTTTGGTCTGGATATAGCCGAGGGACGGACGCAGGCCGAAGTCGAACTGATACTGCGCTACCACTTCGAAGTTCTGCGCTTTGTTAGCAAAACCGCGGGTGCCGATTGGCGTCATGTTGCGGGTTTCGGTGTAGATAGAAGCCAGGTAGATGCTGTTCGCATCGTACTTGATACCGGCGCCCCATGATTCCGCTTTATCACCGCTACCCAGCGCCTGCAGCTGCTGCTGGTTAGTACGGTCTGAAGAGGTGATGGCCGACATCAGGCTGATGCCGGTGTCAGCGATGGTGTAACCCAGTGATGCACCGTAACCGTCGCCGTTCTGACGAGAAGTATCGGTGATGCTGCCACGGGCGTTAGCGCTGGTGGCGTCGTTTTTGCCCTGATATTGCAGCGCGAAGCGCAGGCCATCAACCAGGCCAAAGAAGTTGCTGTTGCGGTAAGTGGCTACGCCAGTTGCACGCGCAGTCATGAAGTTATCGGTACGCGCTGTACCGTCACCGCCGAACTCTGGGAATACGTCAGTCCAGGCCTCGACGTCATACAACACGCCGTAGTTACGACCGTAGTCGAATGAACCGTATTGGCCGAATTTCAGACCAGCAAAGCCCAGACGGGTTTTGTTGCCTGCGTTGGCATCAGAACCTTCAGAATTATTCGCGTTGTACTGATATTCCCACTGACCGTAACCGGTCATCAGGTCATTAATCTGCGTCTGGCCTTTGAAACCGATACGCACGTAAGATTTGTCGCCGTCGCTTGACGCGTTATCGCTGAAGTAGTGTTCAGCTTTAACACGGCCGTAGAAGTCCAGTTTATTACCGTCTTTGTTATACACTTCTGCGGCGTTTGCGGTGGAAGCCAGTGCCAGCGCTGATACAACTAATGCCAGTGTGCTCTTCTTCATTTTGCTATCAATCCCAATGAGTAAAATTTGTTGTACCCGTGAAAGGTTTTGTAAAACACCGACTTTTTACCGGTTGGTGATGAACGTTTTATGACAGTTTTTCGGCTTTCTTGTTAATCGCGAACTTTTGGTCTACCGCATTGTCAGGGGATTTTTGTGCTTTTCCCCTTGCTGTTGTTGGCTTCCTTGCTCACTCCTGATAAAACGTCCCTTCGCAGATTTTTTTCTTACATGGCAGGAAAAACATGAGTGGCAGTCAGACCCTTGTGGTCAAGTTGGGTACTAGCGTCCTCACCGGCGGTTCACGTCGGTTGAATCGGGCGCACATGGTGGAGTTGGTTCGTCAGTGTGCGCAGTTGCACGCCGCGGGCCATCGCATTGTTATCGTTACCTCTGGCGCCATTGCCGCCGGACGCGAACACCTTGGTTACCCCGAACTGCCGCCTACCATCGCCTCAAAGCAGCTGTTGGCTGCGGTGGGGCAGAGCCGTTTGATCCAGCTGTGGGAACAACTGTTTTCGATTTATGGCATTCACATCGGGCAGATGCTGCTGACGCGCGCTGATATGGAAGACCGTGAACGTTTCCTTTATGCGCGTGACATGCTGCGCGCGCTGCTCGACAACCACATCGTGCCGGTGATTAACGAGAACGATGCGGTGGCCACCGCTGAAATTAAAGTGGGCGACAACGACAATCTGTCGGCGCTGGCGGCGATACTAGGCGGCGCGGATAAACTGCTGCTGCTGACCGATCAGCAAGGGTTGTTCACCGCCGATCCGCGTACCAATCCGGAAGCGGAGTTGATCAGCGACGTGCACCAGATCGATGATGCATTACGCACCCTCGCGGGCGGCAGCGTGTCGGGCCTGGGAACCGGCGGCATGGCGACCAAGCTGCAGGCGGCGGACGTCGCTTGTCGCGCAGGGATCGATGTGATCATCGCCGCCGGCAGTCGTCCGGACGTGATCAGTGATGTGCTGTATGGCAAACCGGTCGGTACGCGTTTCCACGCGCAGCAGTCGCCACTGGAAAACCGCAAGCGCTGGATCTTCGGCGCACCGCCGGCGGGCGAAATCACCATCGATGATGGTGCGCTGGCCGCGATGCTGGAGCGCGGCAGTTCGCTGCTGCCAAAAGGCATCCGTGACGTGCAGGGCAACTTCTCGCGCGGTGAAGTGATCCGCATTCGCAACCTGCAAGGGCGCGATATCGCCCACGGCGTCACGCGCTATAACAGCGATGCCATGCGCATGATTGCCGGTCATCACAGCCAGGAAATCGGCGAGATCCTCGGTTACGAATATGGCCCGGTAGCGGTGCACCGCGACGATATGATCGTCAGTTAAGGAGCAGATAATGTTAGAAGAGATGGGTAAAGCGGCGCGCGCTGCGTCGTACAAACTGGCAGAACTCTCCACCGAACAAAAAAATCAGGTGCTGCTCACCATCGCCGATCGTCTGGAAGCGGAAAGCGCGGACATCCTGGCGGCGAACGAGCAGGATTTGGCGGATGCACGCCAAAATGGCATGAGCGAAGCGCTGCTCGATCGCCTGACACTCAACCCGCAGCGTCTGAAAGGCATTGCCGATGATGTGCGTCAGGTGTGTCGCCTGGCCGATCCGGTGGGGCAATTGATGGATGGCGGCCAGCTTGATAGCGGCCTGCGCATTGAACGTCGTCGCGTGCCGCTGGGTGTGGTTGGCGTGATTTATGAAGCGCGTCCTAATGTCACTGTTGATGTGGCATCGCTGTGCCTGAAAACCGGCAACGCGGCGATTCTGCGCGGCGGCAAAGAGACTTATCGCACCAACGCCGCCACCGTGCGCGTGATCCAAAATGCGCTGACCCAGCACGGTTTACCAGCAGGCGCGGTGCAGGCGATTGAAAACCCGGATCGTGAACTGGTGAATCAACTGCTGAAGCTCGATCGCTACGTCGATATGCTGATCCCACGCGGCGGAGCAGGTTTGCACAAGCTGTGCCGTGAAAACTCCACCATTCCGGTGATTACCGGCGGCATCGGCGTGTGCCATCTCTATCTCGATGAAACCATGGAGACCGAGGCCGCGCTGGAGGTGATCGTCAATGCCAAGAAGCAGCGGCCAAGCGCCTGCAACTCGCTGGAAACCCTGCTGATCCATCGCGATCAGGCGGACACCTTCATTCCGGCATTCCTGCAACGTATGGCGCAAGAGAAGATTGCGCTGCACGCCGACGAAAATGTGCTGGCGCTGCTGCAAAACGGTGCTGCCGAGGTGGTGGCGGTGCAAGCGGAAAATTATGATGACGAATGGTTGTCCAACGATCTGAACGTCAAGCTGGTGTCGGATATTGATGAAGCCATCGCGCATATCCGTGAGCACGGCACGCAGCACTCTGATGGCATTCTGACGCGCAGCATTGGCAACGCCAATCGCTTCGTCAACCAGGTTGACTCATCGGCGGTATACGTTAACGCCAGCACACGCTTCACTGACGGCGGCCAGTTTGGCCTCGGCGCCGAAGTGGCGGTCAGTACGCAGAAGCTGCACGCGCGTGGTCCAATGGGACTTGAAGCGCTGACCACCTACAAATGGATAGGGTGGGGCGACGATACGCTACGTCGCTAATGTTCGCTCCTGCATGATAATGGGCACCGAAAACGGTGCCCATTTTTTTCGCTTTCGATCCAGTTATTCCAAGAGCTTTTTGATTTATTTCTGTCATCTATGGCGGGCTCGCGGCTTTTCACCCATTTTTTCCTTTAGATGCTGGTCTTATTGCTACAGAACAATCCTGAAAACCCCTGTCAGAACAAGCGATATGGCACTGAACACTGGTTTCGCCCTAACCGAAGGGGATAATGATTGTCCAGCTTCATTGATAAAAGCGGTTGGGTAGTAAACTGCCGGTAATATAAAATGAACTGGTAGCAAAAATGAAAATAACATTCAGTCTTTTACTGAAGGCAGATTATTAACTGATGGTTAAAAAAGAAAGTACGAGACAAGCATTCACTGCCAGGCTGATTGCCGCATGCGAAAGCGCGGGAATTGTCGGACATGGACGGAATAAACAGGTTGCGCTGGCTCTGCAAGAGAGGGGATGCAAGATCTCAACGCCGGGGGTGTGGAAATGGTTTAACGGGCAATCGATCCCCGATGATAATAATTTACTGGCGCTCAGCCAGTTACTCGACGTGCGCGTGGAGTGGCTGCAATTTGGCATGGAAAAACCGGCCGCCTTGCTGACGCAGCGCAGTCTGGTGAACCCAAAACATCTGTTTCGCGTGGAGAGTCTGGATATTGGCCAGCACGGTGTGCGCAGCGGCTCCTCGCGCGATGAACTGGTGGAAACCATTCAAGCCATTGAATATGGGCTGGAAGAGGCGCGGGTGCTGTTTAATGGCCGCCCGGCGGAAAATATTCGCCTCATCGCGCTGAACAGCGATTCGATGGCCGGCACCTTTGCGCCGCGCGATCAGCTGTTTGTCGATATCAGCGTGCATCGCTTCGATGGCGATGGCATTTACCTGTTCACGCTTGACGATCAGCTCTATCTCAAACGCCTGCAACTTCAGCACAAAAAGGTCGCGGTAATCTCCGATAACAAGCGCTATGAAACCTGGTACCTCACGCTGGAAGAAGCCAGGACGCTGCAAGTGGTGGCGCGGGTGATCATGAGCCAGGCGCGGGATTATCAAATCCTGGGCTGATCACAAAACGTCAGATTGCGGCAAAAAAATATTTTGGCTGAAATCATTAATTTAACTGACGGTAAATAAAAAATTAACCATTGGTGTTTGCCAATGCATTAGAACCTGTTAATAATTTGAGCATGGATGGACAACATACCTGCTCACGGATGAGCCCGCTCTTAAACAATTGAGGCGCTGCACAAGCGCGATACATACCATCCAAAGTTAGTGAACTTTGGGATGGGGTGGATACGCACTTTGCAGCGTTGTCAGTTGCCCTCTGATTTTCACTCTCCTCTACTTCACCCTGGCCGCGAAAGCAGCCGGGTAAGTTGACGTCGGGTATTTTCCAGAGGAATAACGAACGCGTCGGCCTCAGCCGAATTGCCGTGCCTGCCACCCCATCGCCAAAGACTCATTAACAGGAGGAGTTATGGCGATTATCCAGTACGGAAAGTCAGTATTTTCAGGCAATGCACGCACGCGCCGCCATCGGCGACGCCAGTCCCTCAGCCTTAAGCGCAGCATCGACAGCGCACTCGGCATCGAATACGAAAACGTCACCTTGCGCACTGCTGAACGCATCTGCCAGCGCCAGACGCTGTCGCGCGTTGACAGCGCCGTGCTAGCGCCCGTTCGTGTTCAGCAGGCACAACCCAGCTTTGATAACTGCTGTCTGCCCCACGTCTATTTGTATGCCGTGCGTTAACCCTGCATCACTTTCCCCAGTTTTAAACGGAACGTTCCATTGTTGCTCACTGTTTAACCATTCTTGAGCGTTTCGCTTATATGAAAACGCGCTCAATGTCGTAAACGATCAGCAGGATTTATGTTTTTTGCCGTTTTGCGCAGCCATTTTCAGGCTGTTGCGCCCCGTCAAAGAGGAATTTCTATGAGCCAGATTATTGCCATCCTGAATTTCGAAGAGGGTTACCGCGAAGCGCCTTACCTCGACTCGCTGGGTTTCCCCACGGTCGCTGGCGGCATTCGCATCGGCCCCAAAGGGGCATCGCTTAGCAACTACATCTTCCAGGTGCCGCGTCCCGTCGGCGATGTGTGGAAGCAGTGCATTGTCGAGGGCAAGGTGCAGCAGATGCATCAGCGTGCGCTGGTGCAGCAGGCGCTGGCCAAATGCAATGAGGCGCGCAGCGATGTGCTGATCAGCATGGGATATCAGCTGGGGGTGGATGGGCTGGCGATGTTTCGCGGCATGCTCACCGCCATCACGCAGGGCGATTTCAACAGCGCGGCCAACGCCATGCTCGACAGCCTGTGGGCAAGACAAACGTCGGGTCGCGCACGGCGCCATGCCGAAGTGATGCGCAGCGGCACCTACGACATCTATCGGGGGCTGCTATGAATCTGAAACTGCTGATTTTTGTCACCGCGGTGCTGGCAGTGATTGTGGTGGTGTTGGTGATGCAGCGCTTCACCACGCTGGAGTTCGTGAAACATGCGCGGCTGTTATTCAAAACCTGGTCGGTATGGCTGGCGTCGCTCGGTTCGATGCTCAGCGCGTGGGTGCAATCATTTCCCACCGCTGCGCTTGATGCCTGGAACAGCATGCCGCCCGACGTGAAAGCGATTCTGCCGCACAACTATCTGGGGCTGATTGGCGCCTTTATGGTGGCGATGGGCGTGATTGCCCAATTCATCCGCCAGAAAGGCCTCAACCAGCAGAAAAATGCGATGGAGGAAAAAGTATGACATTGCTCATGACATTGTTCGGCGGCAGCTGGCACTGGGTTGCCGCGCTGGCGGGCGTCATCGCCGCGCTGGTTGCCAGCTACTTCGGTGGCAAGAAAATCGGCAAGGTGCAGCAAGCATCCCAGGCCGCCGTCGAGCGCGCCGATAAAGCCGCGGCGCAAGCGGTAGCGGTTAACCAACAGCAGCAACTGCTGCGCGAGGAGGCCAAACGTGTGGAAGCCAGCAACCTTAATCTTGATGACGCTGCTGCTCGTGACAAGTTGCAGCAATCGAAGTACCACCAGCCCTGAATCTCCCGTCGTCATCGACTCAGCCTGTACCCTGTTTTCCCCGATTTACACCCACGGCAATGACGCCGAGCGCATGGACGTTCGCACCGTGCGCGCCATCAACAACCACAACGATCTTTGGGATCAGCACTGCGGCCAACCGGCTCAGTAACGTTGCTCTCATGCATTTGCATTACCTACCCGAAAAGCCGAGGAGGCTATGATGATCGAAGTTAACTCTTATGCAGAACTGCGCACCACTGTACCGACCAAAAACGGCGATTTGGCATTCTTACGTCGTTACAACGCGGACTCCACCTTCCACGGTGGCGGTGATTTTACCGGTTTTATCGGCACCACCACGGCGGTAGAAGATGGCGGTACGCTGGTGATCGGTAACGGTTTTTACTGGAAACGCGTGATTAACGATCCCACCGAAATCAACGTTTATCACTTCGGTGCCAAAGGCGACGGTTACGCCAACGATACCGAGGCGTTTAACCGTATGCTGGCGTGGACGCAAAGCTACTCAGGCAACATCACCGCATTACCGGTGCGTTTTCCAGGCGGTCGATTCCTGATTAGCCCCATCGACATCAGCGGTACCGAGCGCGCCTTCTTCGGTTTGCAGGGGGATGATGTTGAGCTGGGTTCGCTGCCGCGCACCACCATCATTTCCGACAAAAGCGCCAACACGGTGTTCAAGGTGAAGGCGCGTCGTACCTCAATCCGCGGTATTGCGTGGAACGGCCAGGCATCCGCCGATATCACCACCAACAAAAGCACCATCACTGCCGACATGTGCAGCAACGTGCAGCCGTTCTTCGAAAACACCTGTATCGAAGGCACCACCGTCAATATCTACTGTTTCCGCGCGCAGAATAACGGCGGTACGGTGATTAAAGTGCTGGATACCCTCGACAGTAAATTCGACCAGATTTACACCCTGTATACCTACGGACGCGTGTTTGATGTCGGCTGGTCAAACTCGCCAAAAGGCGCGTGGGATCACTCCACGGCGATTGAGCTGTGTAACTGTAACTTCCAGACCGGTTATGGCGACGCCACGCTCTACATGCCGCGCGTGACGCAGGGAATTATTCGCAACGTGTGGATTGAGCACACACGTAATCCGGGCGATCTCTCTGACGGCGGCTGGACGGTGGATACGCTGAACATTGAGGATTGCGGTACGCCGTTGAATCTCAACAATGCGCGCGTGGTGATCCGTCAGCTCAATCTGCAATCCGGCGCAAAACTCAGCCTGGATGCGGTGGCTGGACGTTGGTTATCCACCTTTGAGTATGGCTACCGTCGCGACGAGAACTACGGCACCTTTATGACCGGATCGCTGCGCGCGGGCTACTTCAGCGGCTACAAAATTACTAATAACACCGATACCGATAACTGGTATCGCGTCGGGCAGCTGTTCTTCCCGAACGCTAACCAGCAGTGGGTAATGGAGTTTATTGGTAAAGCGGATGCCACTCAGCCAACGGGCACTGCCGGCTCACCGGTCAACGTGGCGGCGACCGGGAAAACCTGGGTCAATCTGCAGCGTCTGGAAACGGTGTGGGCTGATGCCTATCACATGGGACAACCTGCGGTGCTGGATATCCGCTACAGCCGCGTCGGCACTACCTATGCGGCGGTGTGGGTAAAACTGCGCGCCAACAGCGGTGACACCATGATGAACCTGAAATGCACCGGCCCTACGCGTTTCGATACCGGTTCCTGCTCGCTGTTCCAGCAGGACTTCTCGGTCGTGACCGATACCACCAAACTGGGCGGTTTCAAACCGGCGGCGCGTTTCGGGCTGCATAACGGTTTGGCCGGTATTGGCGCGAACGAGAAAGGGGTGCTGACGGTCGCGACGGCGGCCGGTACGCCGACCAACAAAACCGCGCCTACGGGCTTTGTGCTGGTCAACATTAACGGTGTCGATCGTAAACTTCCTTATTACGATTGAGGTCCAGCACCTGTTTGGCGAGGCCTTTGGCCTCGCCTTTTTTTGTTTGTGGGGAAAGAGCTCTGGCCATAAAAAAAGCACCGCTGTTTCCAGCGATGCTCTGATTAAAAGAGGCCGATTGCGCTATCAAAAACTGACTTTGACGCCCAGCGTGGCGCTGGAATCGCTGAAGCCTTTACCGCCAACCTGTTGCGCGATGCCGCCCCAGATGCCGACGTGCTGGCTCGGATTCACTTCAAGACCCAGTTTCACTTCGCCGATGTTGCGCGCACCCGCCTGCTCAATCTTCACGCCATCCAGTTTGCTGCCGAAGCGCTGCGTGTTATGCAGCCAGTTCACTTCAGCGTAAGGCTGCGCGGTGGCGGTGTGCATGGTTGCCCGAACGCCGGTGCGGGTTTGCACGTTATTTTTGCCGGTGGCGCTGACGCGGGTGCCGTTCTGCTCGGTATAATCGCCGGTTTTTACGCCCATCCACACCGCCTGCGCTTTCGGCTGCAGGCGATACTGCTGCTGCTCGCCGAAGGCGAAGCTGTAGCCGCCTTCCAGTGACGCTGTCATCCCCTTCGACTTGTAGCTTTCCTGACCGAGACCTTCACCTTTTACGCTGTTATTGAAGGTGTTGTAGGCCAGCCAGCTGTCGACAAAGGCGCCGCTGCGCGTCTGGCTGTCCTGCTGCCAGCCGGCATAGATACCGCCGCTGTAGCCGTTAACCTGGCCTTTGGCGCTGTAGCCGGTGGTTTTCGACAGCGTATTGCTTTTGGCGTTGCCGTAACCCGCCATCACGCCGAGGCTGAAACGGTCGCTGCCATTCAAACTCCATTGTGCGATGTCGCCACCCAGCTGCGTCATGTAGCTGTTGGTGATGCTTTTCAGCTGCGCGGTGCTGTCACTGAAGCGCCCGTGCGCGCCTTCGTTGCGCAGCCACAGCGTGGTTTTTTCCACTTTGCCGGTCAGCGCATCACGGTATTCTGTCACGCCCGGACGATCGGCTGCGCTCAGGGTAAACAGGTTGCTGGCCGCCGCAAGGTTAGCAATATAGCTGCCGACTTCCGGACGAGCACGCGGGGTACGTTTCGGTTGCGGCACCTCCGGTGCAATGACGGTACCCGTATCACCGCCCTCGTCTTTAATAGGATCGACAGGCGTTGGATCAACGGGAACAGAATCGCTAACCAGGCGCCACTTGCCGTTTGTATCCTGCACCAACGCATAATCCCACGCGCCTGCGACAATGCGACCATCCTGCAGGAACTCACCGTTTTGTGTGCCCTCAACGCGAATCAACTCAATGCCCTCCAGCGTGGCAGCACCTTTACCGCCCGCATTGTGCACCTGAACTTTGGTAGTGCCGCTGGCGTTGCCGGCGATATGCAATTTATCGCTAGCCGCGTCGTCACCCGCCAGCGCAAGGTTCATCATCAGTTTGGCGTTGTCAGCGTGGTAGTCGCCCTTAACGGTTAAGGTGTGGAAATCGCCTGCACTGTGATCGAAGATGATGGTGCTGTCTTTGGCCGTCAGGTTGTCCACGGTGGAAGTGCCGGTCATGTTCCACTGGCTGCTACCCGCTAAGCTGAGATCCTGCAAATCATGCGCGGCGCCCTGCCAGCGCGAACCGGAATCCAGGCTGACGCTGCTGGCCTGCGTTTTGCTGCGATCAATATTGGCATCGCCCTGAAGCTGAGAATAATTGCTGGCGTTAACCGCAATGCCGCGCACGTCTCCTCCTGCATCACCGCCATTCGGTGCAAACCCGCTTTCGAGCAGCGTTGTACCGGACAACAGGCTGTTGTCAAGATTCACCGTCGTTAAGGCTTGGTTATAAGCGACGATTGCAGGCCCATTATCTACCGTCAAGATTGTGTTATTGAGGTTGACTTCACCTTTAGTATATTCAGTCACAATTCCAGCGGCGTTATTTCCTTTGATATGTAAAAATGAATTATTAATGTTAGCCGTAGGGTCAGCGGAGCTTAAATAAGAGTTAGAGATGTTTATAGCAGTAACTAGTTTTTCTGGGTTATTAGTGTTATCCATTTCTGCAAAAACATTGTCAGCCGTTAATACGGAGCCACTTTCAACATAAAATGCAGTGCCACCGCTGTTACTGTTTATTTTTGATTTTTTTAAATTTGTTTTTCCACTATAATCTAAGTGTATTCCGTATCCACCACCCAGGATGTCAATATCTACATTTTCTGCTTCAACTTGCCCTGAATCATCGGCATAAAGACCAGCAGAAGCTCTATCAACGGCAATCAATTTACTGTTACGAACGGTTGCAAATCCTTTATTACGGGCAGTTATTGAGCCGCCATTATAAGCCCCGGAAGAAATTGTACTGTTATTGACATTTATCCGGGAGCCCTCATTTGTCGCCCAGGCTCCATTTCCTCTTGCATCAATCTGTATATTTTCAGCATTCAGGACGCCACCGTTTTTCGCAAACATGCCGGTGCTGTTTTTTCCTGTTGTAGTGATGCTCCCACCAAAAATATTCAGTTCCGAACCGGTATTGACCCACGCACCATAGGCACTGTCGCCCGTCGTAATATAGTGGCTATCGATGCTGGTCGTCTTTCCGCCGTTTTCAGCCAGTAATCCGTACGCCCCTTTATCCGTAACGGTGACATGACTGTTGGCCACATTTGCCACGGCTGAGCTGTAGCTATTGATGCCCTGACTGGTAGACACGACGGTCACGCCATCAACATTTACTACGCCACCGCTTTTGGCGAAAATACCGATGCTTTCTTTTCCGGTATTGGTAATGCTGCCACCGATAATGGTGAGTTCAGATCCCTTGTTTGCCCATGCGCCGTAAACGCTGCTACCTGACGTGGTGTAATGACTGTTGGTGCTGGTAACGTTGCCGCCATTTTCAGCCAGCAGCGCGTAGGCTCCATTACCATTCACGTTTACATTGCTGTCGGCAATGACAAGCTCGGTACCTGCACCCAAACCGTAAACGCCATAGGCGTTGGCCTGTACGCTCAGGTTCTTGGCCAGAATGTTGGATCTATCGGCGTAAACGCCCACGCCGGAAGTATTCAGGGTAATATCGCTAGCCATTAACTTGCCGCCATTGCCAGCCGCTAAACCATATCCCTGTGGACCTGTAGTGGTAATTGTACCACCCGTGACATCAATACTTGATCCGGCACCATTAACATAAACTCCATACGCTTTTTTACCGCTGGTCGTGAAGTTCACATTATTGCTGTGCGCGGTGGCGCCTTTTTCAATAAATAAGGCGTGCGCATTGTCATCATTGGTGGCTACGTCCTTATCCTGAATATCAATAATATTGCCTGCGCCAGAAGCATATTCACCGTAGGCGGGGGCGGCCAGCGCTGGCTGGATAATCCCGACGCTGGCAACCGCCATGAAGGCCGTCGCCACGCAGCCTGCGGTGAGGCGACGTGCTGTGCTGGAGCGGGATGATTTCACTTTACCGCGTGCCAGCTCGGAGGTGACAACATAATTACCCTGGCTGTGGTTCCAGATAACCCGATAATTTTTATTCATTTTGACTCTCTGCCTGTAAAAATACATCACGCCGCAATAACACGATGATTCGCACGCGGGATGGTTAAGGGATGGGGATATAACTTGATGGCAGAGAGAATATGAAAGATGCGGCAAAAAACCGGCTAAGACATGTCTTGAATAAAATAAGTACAGAAAGAATTTAATTATTGAGCGGCGTATTTAATAGCAGGAGGTGATGTGTCGCTGTTTATTCTGTTTTAAAAAATTTATTTTTAATGAGGATTATCAGTGAAGAAAGGAGGCAGCTGGCCGCCTCCATAAACATCACCCTTTCGGGAAAATCCACACATGGTTTTCCGGCAATGCCAGATGGCAATGTTGCGGATCGCGCACCTCGCTGCCATAAGCGCGAATGACAAAATCATCGCCTCGGGTGCGGAACAAATATTCCCAACGATCGCCCAGATACATGCTGGTGAGCAGCGGCAGTTCCAGCTGATTTTCGCCCGGCCCCTCGACCAGTTTCACCCGCTCGACGCGGATCACCGCCGTGGCTTCCTGGCCGTTTTGCACGCCTGCGCCCGCCAATCCCCACAACGCCCAGCCTTTGCCCTCGATGCGCGCTTTGCCGTCGCGCAGCTCGGTGATTTTGCCGTGCAGCCGATTGTTGCTGCCCATAAACTCGGCGGTGAACAGGGTTTTCGGTGAGCCGTACATCTCCTGCGGTGTGCCTTGCTGTTCGATTTTGCCGTTATTGAGCAGCAAAATACGGTCGGAAATCGCCATCGCCTCATTCTGGTCGTGTGTCACCATCAGCGCCGACAAGCCCAGTTTGATGATCAGCTCACGCAGGAACACGCGCGCCTCTTCGCGCAGCTTGGCATCCAGATTCGACAACGGCTCATCCAGCAGGATCACCGGCGGGTTGTAGACCAGCGCACGACCAATTGCCACGCGCTGCTGCTGACCGCCAGAAAGCTGGTGCGGATGGCGTTTACCAAGGTGGCCTAACCCCAACTGCACCAACACATCCTGCACGCGTTGGGTGATCTCCGCCGCCGCTACTTTGCGCAGCTTTAACGGATACGCCACGTTCTCGAACACGGTTTTGTGCGGCCACAAGGCGTAGGACTGGAACACCAACCCCAGATTACGTTCTTCCGCTGGGATCTCACTGCGCGGCGTGCCGGCGTAAACCGTGTTGTTGCCAATCACAATCGTGCCTTGCGTTGGCTTCTCCAGTCCGGCGACCGCACGCAGCAGCGTGGTTTTGCCGCTGCCGGACGGACCAAGCAGAGAAACCACTTCGCCGCGCTGCAAGTTCATCGACACGCCTTTCAGCACCGGATTGTCGCCGTAAGTTAAGTGCAGGTTCTCGACCGATAATTCAATCATGTAATTTGACTCCAAATCGCAAGGCAATACCCAAACCGACCACGACCAGCAGGATGTTAATAAACGAGAGTGCGGCGACGATATCTATCGCGCCCGCCGCCCACAGGGAAACCAGCATGGAGCCGATGGTTTCCGTGCCGGGCGAAAGCAGGTACACGCCGGTGGAATATTCGCGCTCGAAAATCAGGAACATCAGCAGCCATGAGCCAATCAGGCCGTAACGGGATAACGGAATGGTGACGTGACGCGTGATCTGTCCGCGCGTGGCGCCGGTGCTGCGCGCCGCTTCTTCCAGTTCCGGCCCAACCTGCAGCAGCGTGGAGGAGATCAGGCGCAGGCCATACGCCATCCACACCACGGTATACGCCAGCCAGACGCTGAAGATGGTGCTGCGCAGTGACCGCAGCCAGACGATCAGGTTATCGCGCAGCCACTGCGACCAGACGAAATCAGACAGCCAGCCCGATTTGAGCGAGTTATCCAGCCACATCGGCAGGAACAGGAACACCCAGAGAAACGCCAGGCCTGCCAGCAAGCCCGGCACCGCACGCGGCACCAGCACGCTGTAGTCGAGGAAGCGCGTGGTGTTATCGGGTTTGCGGTGCATGGCGATACCGATAAACAGATAACACACCACCGCCAGCGCGCCGCCAATTACCCCAATCGCCATCGAGTTGACGATGGCGCGCAACAGGTTAGGCTGCGCCCAGATGGTCTGGAAAGTTTTGATCGACAGCTCATCCCAGAGCGAGACGCCAACGCCCCAGTTTGAGATAAACGCACGCAGTACCACGCCCAGCAGCGGCACGCCAATGGTCACCGTCAGCCAGAAGGCAACAACCGCGCCCGCCACCCAGCGCCATTTGCCCAGCGGCAGCGCTCGCGCCTGCGAAGCTTTGCCTTTCACGGTGACAAAGCGATTGGCGGTGCGCATCAGGCGGCGTTGCAGCATCACCAGCGGAATGGTGATACAGATCAGCACCACCGCTACGGCGGCCATCAGATGATAAGAAGGCGTGCCGAGTTTATTAGTCAGTTGGTAGAGATAGGTAGCCAACACCATGTTGCCTTCGGGATCGCCCAGCACCAGCATCAGGCCGAACACCTCCAGCCCGAGGAAGAACAGCAGCACGGTGGCATACAGCATCGAAGGACGCACCATCGGTAAGCTCACCGCCGTCATCACCTGCAGCGGTGTCGCGCCCGCAATACGCGCCGCTTCTTCCACATCCGATCCCACGCTGCGCAGCGCAGAAGAGATATACAGATAGGCGTGCGGGACGTGCGTTAGCCCGGCGATCACTACGATGCTCGACATGTCGTAGATATTCCACGGCACAAAACCGAACAGCGATTGTGCCCACAGCGAGAAGAATCCCACCGGGCCCGCCGCCACCACGTAACCAAAGCCGAGTACCATCGGCGAGACAAAAATTGGCACGAGGATCAGCGGCTCAATGATGCGTCGGCCGGGCAGATCGGTGCGCACCATCAGAAACGCCAGAATACCGCCCAGCGGAATGGCGATGATCACCAGCCCGAAGGCGAGAATAAATCCGCTGCGCAGCGCTTTATAGAAGTCGGGATCGGTGAAAATAAATTCAAACGACTCGAGGCTCCACGCTTTCGACGGCGAAAAGAACGGGGCGGACAAGAAACTTTGTATCACGATAAACGACAGCGGAACGTAGATAACCAGCGCGGTTATCAGCACCACAACGCCGCGCGGCAGGCTTTGCCACTTTCTCTGCAATGCACGCATATTGAGACCCTGAATGGCGAATCAGATAACAGAAAGAGAAGCGCGACGCAGCGGCCGCGCTTCGGTACTGCCGTTATTTACCGGCGGCTGTGCGCCACTGTTTGATGTAATCCAGACGTTTTTTCGGTTGCAGATATTCCAGCAGGCTTTCATCAACCGGGATCGGTTTCAGCGCGTTACCTAACATTTTGGTCAAGCCATCAATGTCATTTTTGCCTTCAATATCGTTGCGCAGGGAAGGGATGTCGGCCTGATTGGCCAGAATGCTTTGCCCTTTTTCAGACAGCACGTAATCGAGCCACAGCTTAGCCGCATGGCTGTGTTGCGCTTGCTGGCTGATGAACGAGACGCGTGACAGCACCAGCGTGTAATCCTTCGGATAAGCGATGCCCAGCGACGGATCGGTTTTGGCGCGCGCTTCGGCGTAAGAACCCAAAATGTTAAAGCCAATCAGGTTTTCGCCGGATGAAACCCTTTCCATCATGGTGCCGGTGGAAGACTGCACGGCTAAACCGCCTTTCGCCACGTCGGCCAGGGTTTTGAAGTAGTTGGGGTCGGCTTTGGCATCCTGTACTGAGAGCATGAAGCCGAGGCCCGATTTCTCAATATCGTAGGTGGTGACTTTGCTCTTGAATTTGTCGGTCTGGCTGGCGATCAGCTTGGCTAACGCAGCGTGCGAATCGGGCACGTCACCGGCCGGGATCATGCGCTTGTTGTAGATAAAGACCACCGGTTCGTAGGTGGTGCCGTACGCCTTGTTATTCCACACCGCCCACGTCGGCAGCTGCGCCAGTTCAGGGGATTTGTACTCCTGCGCGTAGTCGGTCGCCAGCTTCAGGCCGGTATCCATTGAGGAGCTCCACACCACATCGCCGCTGGTGCCACCCGAGGCTTGTTCACTGATAAAACGGTTGTACAGCTCGGTGCTGTTCATATCGTTATATTCAACTTTGATGCCGGGATAAGTGGCCTCAAAGCCTTTGACCAGCGGTCCGGCGGCTTTGATGTCGGTGGTGGAGTAGACCACCACTTTGCCCTCTTTGGTGGCGGCATCAATCACGCTTTGGTAGTCCGAAGGGTAACCTTGCGGCGGAGCCGCTACGGCTGACATGGAAACAAACACAGTGGCGGCAATCAGAGACAGAGGGAAAATGTTCGACATTATAATTAACCTTTTAGTTACATTTGAGGAACTAAAGGTCAACATAGCCGATCGCCTTTTCCACACAAGAGGTGACGGATTGTTATCTTCACGAAGTGTGATTGTTGGCGTCGTTTAGGCAATTAACACCATAAAAACCACAAGTGGCCGCGCGCGGAATTTGCGCGTGATCACAGGATTTTGCGGTACAGCCGTCGCGGGTGGCCGATATTGCCGTACTGCATCTCGACGCCAATAAATCCGATCTCTACGCAATATTCGAGGTAGCGGCGGCCGGTGGTTTTGCTGATGCCGATGTTTTCTACCACCTGTTCAACCGACCAGCTGCTGTGCGGTGCTGCGTTAAAAAAGCCTTTCACCCGTTCCAGCGTAATCGACTCAATGCCTTTGGTGGATGGCGCAGCAGGCGCGTCACTGGCTGGCAGGTTGAACAGCTTATCCAGCGCCTGTTGATCGACATTCTTCATCTGGCGCAGGGTCTGCACCAGCAGCATGAAGCGCTCCAGCGACGCGCGCAGGCGATGGAAAAACACCGGTTTCAGCAGGTAGTCAAAGGCGCCGCTGCGCATCGCGTGGCTACAGGTTTGCATGTCGCTGGCGGCGGTGATGAAAATCACTGAGCACTCAAAACGCTTCAGCAGCGGATCGTCAATCAAGGTTACGCCCTGACCATCCGGCAAATAGTTGTCGAGCAGCAGCAGGCGTGGCTGATGCGCGGCAATCAGCGCGCGCGCCTGCGCTAGCGTGGCGGCAATGCCGACCACGCGCAGATGAAAGTTCTGCTCAATATATTCACGATGCAGATCGGCCAGATGCGGCTCATCTTCCACAATCACCACATCAAGCGGCTTAGCATTATTCATGGGAAAGTCCTGTTAATGCGGCGGGCTGGAACGGAATAAACACCGAGAAGATGGTGCCCTGCGGTGAGTTGTCGCTGATCTCAATGCTGCCGCCCGCCTGCTGTACATAACCTGCCGCCAGATAGAGGCCGATGCCGTGCTCAGCACCGAACATATCGTCGTTGCTGGACGGCTTGCTGGTGACGCCTTGCTCAAACAGATGCGGTTTAATGCTGTCATCGATGCCGCAACCCTGATCGGCCACTTCGATTAACAGCTCCTGATTACGGCCAGAAATATACAATTCTATCGGGGCGGCGGGCGTTGTGGCATTGAGCGTGGCGTCGACGGCGTTATCCAGCAGATTACCGATCACCGACATCAACGCCGTTTCACTCAGTGCGGCAGGAATGCGGCTCAGCTGGCAGGCCGGATCAAATTTCAGCTCCACGCCTTTTTCCCGCGCACTGACATATTTCCCTAGCAGCAGCCCACAGAGCGCGGGTGAGGTGAAGCGCGCCGAGACAAAATCCAGCACCTGCTGCGCGCCAGCTGATTGCGCGTGGATGTAGCGCATCGCGTCGTCGTAACGCTGCATCTGTAACAGGCCGACCAGCGTGGCGGTCCAGTTCAGCTGTTCATGACGCATGATGCGTAAATTATCCGCATAGCGTTTCACCTGGCTCAGCTGGCTGCTCAGCGTATTGATGTCGTTTTTATCGCGGAAGCTGCATACCCAGCCGCCAGGCTCGCCGGGTTCCAGCTCGATTGCCACCCGGTTAACGATCACCTGACGCTGATTGAGCACGGTAACGTGATCGTGAGTTTTCACCTCATGCTGGCGCAAAAACGCCGCAGGAATCTGCAACACCGCATCCAGCGGTTTACCCAGCAGTTCACTCTCACTCTGCTGAATATCCAGCAACTCGCGTGCGGCGCGGTTGATGAGAATCAGCTGCCGCTCCGCGTTGACCGCAAACACGCCTTCATACATCGCTTCCAGCAGCGCTTTTTGTTGCAGCACCAGCAGGGCGATATCCTTCGGCTCCAGCCAGAACATCTGTTTTTTCAGGTTGCGACTAAACATCCAGGAAAAAATAAACAGCAGCAACAGCAGCGCCACGCCATACAAACTGGCCTGCCACAGCAGGCTAACGTTGATATTGGCAATATAGGAAGTGAGATAACCCACCGAGACAATGCCAATCACCTGATGCTGGGCATTTAAGATCGGCGCCTTGCTGCGCAGCGACACGCCGATGCCGCCTTTGCGCACCGAAATAATGGTTTTGCCCTGCAGCACCTCGGCATTGTCGCCGCCAATCATCGGTAAATTGAGGCGCTCCGGTGATTCCGAGTGGTAGAGATGGTGTTCTTGCGTGTCGCCAATCACGATATAGCTGGCATCGCTTTGGTTGCGCAGCGGCTGAATCAGCGCGGCGATGCCAGCGATATCACGGCGCGCTACTTTCTCCGCCAGGCCGGGCATCAGCGCAATTTCACTGGCCTGCACCCGCGCGCGCTGTCCCAAATCGTGATGCAGTTGGCGATCGATAAAATGAAACAGAATGGTGCCCAGCAGGGCGAGTAGCAGGCAGGAAAACAGCACCAGCGACAGGAAGAGTTTTACCTGGAAAGATAATCTGCGTTTCATACAACCTGCAGTGAAGAGAAACTGGAGAGAGGCATGGCTGGAGACTAGCACGCGAAAATGCGTGCCGTGACACGCTATCTTCAGAGTTGTGAGCTGGCTTCAATCCCGGCGCGGCTTGGGCGCTGGTTACTGTTGGCACCATGTCAGCGATATTCCCATCTTATTCCTGGTATTCGCCTGCTGTGGCGCTAATCAATCGGCAAAAAATCAATTCACCACGGCTAATCTATGCGCCGTTGTTTAATCCAGCCTTTCTCTGAGTAAATTCCGGTTTGGCCTGGCAACCATTGACCTTATAACCCGGAGTGGTGAGAATGCCGGGAAAAGTTTTGAATTAGATCGCAAATTTTGGGCATTAAGCCCGTTGCAGTGCGACCGCAAGCGCCGCACTGAATTAACGCCACTTGCACTCATCGGAACGCAAAAGACGCGCCGAAGTAATAAAAGTGCAGGGCACACAGCAAATATCGTTAATGTCGTGACGTTCGTTGAGAAGGCCCGTCTGTTGATGCACCTACTCAGCCCCGGTCGGCATTTCTTGTTTTTGGTGATGAGCGCGATAAAAACGCCAGCGTTTTTTTACGCTTACTACCAGACAGATAAAAATTTAATTTAAGTTCGCCGTGAATGACGTGGTGACGCTATTAAGCCAAATCACCGCAAGATAAAACGTAACTGGCTGAAAATTAACTGAACTCTTACGAGCGCAGCGCAGCCTTTTTATGCCTGAAAAATGGGTTTGTGCGTAGTCAGTAAACAGGTAGCTGCAAGCCTGGGGCGGTAGCCTGCCTGTTTTACCTGACGAAAGCAGAATAAATCTGCACGGTTTATTTGGCGATTATCTTATTTAGCGATCTTTTTACAGAGAATTAAAGGCCAGTTTTATTTGACCTGAGGAAACTCTGAAATAGACAGGCAATAAATGTTAAGCCGGGCGCAAGCAACGTGCACTGTTAATCACTGCAATGTTCAGCAAATATTTTTCCGCCCGCAACTTTTACTCCGACAGAGTCCAGAGGTTATATGCAAAATCCCGTTAACGACGTTTTAATCAGCGTCATCGTGCCGGTGTATAACGCCGCGGCGTATCTGGAGCGATGCATTGACAGCCTGCTACAGCAGGAAGAAAGCCGTTTTGAAGCGATCTTTATTAATGACGGCTCCAGCGATAACTCGCTCGCGATATTACAGAATTACGCCCATTACCCACATTTTCACATTATCGATAAAACCAACGGCGGCGTTTCATCGGCGCGCAATCAGGGCATTCGCGCCTCGCGCGGCAAACTGCTGTGCTTTTTAGACGCCGATGATTTTCTGCCGGCCAGCGCATTTGCCACCTATGTGCGGCTGATGCAAAACAACATCGCCATGGTGGGTGGGGAATCGCAGCACTTCACGCCGCAAGGCGATCCGCTCGATTTCCCGGCCAACAGCAGTGACGTGCGCCAGTTGACCGCTTCGGCGGCGATCAACGATCTGCTCTATTTCAATCCGCGTCACGGCATCTGCGACAAGGTGTTTCGTGGCGATGTGATTCGTCAGCATCAGCTCACCTTCAACGAGGAGATTTATAACTTCGAAGATCTGCTGTTTGTGGTCAATTACCTGCACCTGCAACAGGATCGTCAGGTGATCTTTACCCAGCAGGTGGTTTATCACTATGTGGAATCCACCAACTCCGCCACGCGATCGGCGTTACGCGAAAAGCATTTCTCCTTTGCACGTTCGTTTAATGGCATGCAGGCGTTTTTATCCGCGCAGCACAGCCGCTGTTATTACCATCTCTATTTAAAAGTGACCTCGTCTTATATCTATAAAGCGCTGCACAGCGACGGATTTAGCCGCGCCTTTATTGATGAATATATTTCACTCTACCGTCGCAGCTTTAAGTCCTATTTCACATCAGGATTGATGCTCAATCCGTGGAGCCTGTACTTTGCGCTGTTTTTTGTCAGTCCACGACTGGTATCGCGTCTGCGCCGCCTGGCACAGAAATAAACGCTGAGGTTGAGTTGTGAAAGATAAATTAAAAAATTCTCTGTGGATGATCGCTGAAAAGCTGATTGCGGTGTTCGGCCTGATATTTGTCACCTCTTATGTGGCGAAATATGTGGGGCCCACCACCTTCGGCATTATCTCAATTTCGATGCTGGTATTTCAGTTCATCCAAAGCATCGCGCTGATGGGCAGCGATGTGATTCTGCTGAAACGCTTATCGCAAAATCATCACTCCGGCATGCGCTTAATGATGGCGACCTTTCTGCTGGTGTTAGTGATTTACGGCATTCTGGCAGCCAGCGGCATGCTGATTATGGGCGAAGAGTGGAGTGCTGAAGCGCGGGTATTTGTCTGCGCAGCGGCGATTGCCTGTCTGTTTTCTTCGCTCGATCTGGTCAATATCTACAACGAGGCGATGCTTAATGCGCGCCTGAATGTCATCGCCAATCTGGCGGGGCTGGCGATCAGTTTAACCGTGCGCTTCTTTATTTCGTATTACGGTTTGGATCCGCAACTGTTGTCGATTCCGATCGTACTGGCGACCTTTATTCCTTTTGCCATCAAACTGACGATATTCCTGAAATACCATCGTCAGGTACCGATTCCGGCACTGCGCCAGATGAAGAAATATTCCCGCTATATGGTGGCGTCCGGTATTTCTCTGGTGTTTTCCGTGATTGCGGTGGCGATTTATACCCGCGTTAACCAAATCAGCGTGTCGTATTTCCTTGGCGTGAAAGAGGCGGGGATTTTCTCTGTCGCGCTGACGCTCGCCACCGCGTGGGTATTTTTACCCAATGCCTTGCTGGCTTCCTTTTTCCCGGCGTTCTTTGCCGAACGTGACGATCGGCAATCGATTATCAAAGCGCAGAAATTACATCTGCTGGTGATAGGTGTCTCGTCGTTGGTGATTCTGGCGATTTGGTTATTGTCCGGATGGTTTATCCGTGACTTTTACGGTGCGGAGTATCTCGATGCGGTAGCGCCAACGCTGTTACTCAGCGTGGGTGCGATGTGCGCGGTGCTAAGCAGCGTGATGGATCGTTTCATTATTAAGTACAACGGATATCGCTATTTAGTGAAGAAAACCTTCGTGGTGTTATTAATTTGCGTGGCCTCCTCTTTATTGTTGGTTCCTTATTTCGGTTTAAATGGCGCGGCCATGAGCGTGGTATTAACCGAGTTTTTATCTTTCTCCCTGCTTAATTACTTTTTCCCTGCTCAACCCGTAATGCGTATTCATCAAATTTTTATCAATCCCAGGAAACTATGGCTGTTATTTAACAATATCAAAACCTCAGACAGTAAAGAGAGTTTATCATGAATGAAAAACCCCTGTTTAGTCTTATCATTCCCGTCTATAACTCACAAAAAACCATTAAACGTACCTTACTGAGCGTGCTTAAACAGACGTTCAGCAGTTACGAAGTGATTGTGGTTAATGATGGCAGCAGCGATTCAACCGCGAATATTCTGCAGGAGTTTAGTGCTTATTCGCAGGTTACGGTAATTCACCAAATTAATGCCGGTGTCAGCGCCGCTCGAAATAGCGGAATGCAGCAAGCCAGCGGTGAATATGTGTTATTCCTTGATGCGGATGATTGGGTGGATGATAACTTCCTGATGATCTTCAAACAGAATCTCGATGCCTGGCCAGCGGAATCTGTCGATTTGATGGTGGGCAACCTCAACGACAATCGTGTGGGCAAAGTGTCGCAGGCGGGCTTCTTCAGTCAGGAGGACATTCCTTATGTGCTCGGTGAGTTGGAGATGAGTGATAACATCGGTTATCTGCATAACAAATGTTATCGCCGTCAGATTATTGAGGAGTTGAACCTGCGCTTTTTGGAAGGTATCTCCATGAGCGAAGATTTGCTATTTAACCTTAAATTCTTCAGCTGCATTAGCAATTTTCTGGTCACGCCGGGTGCGGCTTATCATTATGAAGACGTGGCGGGTTCATTATCGAAGCGTAAAGTGCAATACAGTGAACTGAAAGTACGTAAACAGTTTCTCACCGCACTGTATGATTCGATCATCAGTAAATATCAGGCCAGCGATCTCGACTATTTCCTTAAAGGCATCTCCAAACGTGTGCTGGCGCTGGATATGCAAATCGTGACCGCAATGTATCACTCATCGTTTTCACCTACGGATATTGCCCAGGAAATTGATCAAATAAAGCGGGGTAAATACTCAAAAGGTATTTTCATCCTGCTGAATAAAAATGAAAAATTGAAGTACATGATTATGAATTTGAATACACTCACAGCGTACTATTTTCTTTATGCACTCTACAGAATGCGCGCATTCTAATTAAATTCTCCCGGCGTTAGCCTCTGGACGCATTTGCTGTATCAGAGGCTAGTGGCCGGGGGAGTTGCTCTTGTGTCATCTGCACCACCCGTGGTAACAGCCCAGCGTTGCCACACCTTTCCACTTTCCTCACGCCTTTCTGCTGACTCCCCGTTACTCCTTCTTGCACTCATTCCGCGTCTCATGTCAAATAGCGCCCCATGCAATCGATTGCGCGCATGTTTCGTGCATTTACTGCGGCGCAAAACATCAGGATGCGTGAATTTCATCTCATGAAGCGTCATCCTTTGCGTTCCGGCCGGGCGGAGCAGCCCACGCCATGTTTGGTAGCCATCTTTGTGGCTGCATGTTGATAAAGCTTGAAATTCTGGAGAGACAGATGGACAACTCACAAACCGGTACGCTTGGCACCGTAGAAACGGCGGCTAAGGGCTGGCGTAAGAGTGATACCGTGTGGATGCTGGGTCTGTACGGTACGGCGATTGGTGCGGGCGTGCTTTTCCTGCCGATTAACGCCGGTGCAGGCGGGCTGATTCCGCTGATTATCATGGCGATTCTTGCCTTCCCGATGACCTATTACGCGCACCGTGCGTTAACGCGCTTTGTGCTCTCCGGTAAAAATCCCGGCGAAGACATTACCGAAGTGGTGGAAGAGCACTTTGGCGTGGGCGCTGGCAAGATCATCACCTTGCTCTACTTCTTTGCTATCTATCCGATCCTGCTGATGTACAGCGTGGCGATCACCAACACTGTCGATAGCTTTATCGTGCATCAGCTGGGGCTGGTTTCGCCGCCGCGTGCGCTACTGTCGCTGATTCTGATCATCGGCATGATGACGGTGGTGCGCTTTGGCGAGCAGATGATTGTGAAAGCGATGAGCATACTGGTATTCCCGTTTGTGGCGGTGCTGATGCTGCTGGCGGCTTATCTGGTACCGCACTGGCATGGTGCAGCGCTGGAAACCTTGTCGTTAGATGCGAATGTAAGCGGCCACGGCATTCTGATGACGCTGTGGCTGGCGATTCCGGTGATGGTGTTCTCCTTCAATCATTCGCCGATTATCTCCTCTTTTGCTGTTGCCAAGCGCGATGAGTACGGCGCAGGCGCGGAGAAGAAGTGTTCGCGCATCCTGGCGAACGCCCATCTACTTATGGTCGTGACGGTGATGTTCTTTGTGTTCAGCTGCGTGCTGAGCCTGTCGCCCGCCGATCTGCAGGCGGCGAAAGATCAGAACATCACCATTCTGTCCTATTTAGCCAACCACTTTAATGTACCGATGATTGCGTGGATGGGGCCGATTGTGGCGATGGTGGCGATCACGAAGTCGTTTCTCGGGCATTATCTGGGGGCGCGTGAAGGGTTTAACGGCATGGTGGTGAAGTCGCTGCGCAGCCGCGGTAAAACCGTCACGCCGCAGCGTCTGAATCGCCTGACCACCGCGTTTATGCTGCTGACCACCTGGCTGGTGGCGACGCTGAACCCCAGTATTCTGGGCATGATCGAAACGCTGGGTGGGCCGATTATTGCGATGATTCTGTTCCTGATGCCGATGTATGCCATTCAGAAAGTGCCGGCGATGCGTCAGTACAGCGGGAAAATCAGTAACGTGTTTGTGGTGATCGTTGGCGTGCTGGCGATTTCGTCGATTGCTTATTCGCTGGTCAGTTAAGCATACATATTAGAAAGGTCGCCAGGCATGGCGACCTTGTCATAACTACACCGCAGCCGTTTTAAACACACTCATCGACTGCGCCAGGCGATCCGCCTGTTCCTGCAACGCCTGCGACGCCGCTGAGGCTTCCTGCACCAACGCGGCATTCTGCTGCGTCACCGCCTCCATCTGCGTAATCGCTGAGTTGATCTCGCTAATCCCGCTGCTTTGCTCGCTGCTGGCAATGGTGATTTCGCTCATAATATCCGCCACGCTCTTCACGCTGTTGACCACTTCACCAATCGTTGAACCGGCGTGCGTCACCAGACGGCTACCTTCATCCACCTGCGCGACCGAATCCTCAATCAACACCTTGATCTCTTTAGCGGCAGATGCCGAACGTGCCGCCAGATTACGTACTTCGGTGGCCACCACGGCGAAACCACGGCCTTGCTCACCGGCGCGTGCGGCTTCGACCGCGGCGTTAAGGGAAAGTATGTTGGTCTGGAAGGCGATGGAATCGATCACGCTGATAATATCGACGATCTTCTTCGAAGAGAGCGTAATGGCTTCCATCTTCTCGATCACCTGTTCCATCACCACGCCGCCTTGCTTCGCCACGTTGGAGGTGTTGGCCACCAGCTGATTGGCTTCCCGCGCGTTTTCGGCGTTGTGCTTGACGGTGGCGGTCATCTGTTCCATCGCCGATGCGGTCTCTTCCAGCGAGCTGGCCTGCTGTTCGGTGCGTGATGAGAGATCGATGTTACCGCTGGAGATTTGATTCGAGGCGACAGCGATGGTATCGGAACCGGCGCGCACATCGGAAACGATAGTGAGCAGATTGTCGTTCATCGCCTGCAGCGCCTGCATCAGCACGGCGGTTTCATCTTTACCGCTGATTTCAATGTGCGAACTGAGATCGCCTGCCGCGACTTTCCCGGCGATTTCCACCGCTTCATTCAGCGGACGCACAATTGAACGCGTCAGCATAAAGCCTAATACGATGGAGGCCGCAATGGCGAGAGCGGAGAAGATTAGCGTCATCTCAATAGCGGATGATCCGTTATCAATAATCTTCGCGCCTTCTTGCTGTAACTGCTGCGATTGCGAATCGGCAAACGCCACCGCGCTCGCCAGGAAAGCGTTTTGCGTAGCGGTAATGGATTTCAGTACATAGGTGCTGGCGGCGTCTGCATCGCCAGCGCGTACCAGCTCAATCAGCTGATGTTTCTCGGCCTCGAATTTGTCACTGGTCGCCAGCAGCCCGGCGATTTTCTTTTTACCCACGTCGGTAACCTGTATCGCTTTGATTTTATTCATCGCGTTGTTGGTATGTTCAGTGGCTTCGGCGAGTTGCTGATAACGTTTAACGTTATTTTCCGGACGCGTGGTATCAATCACGATGCCACGCAGATATTTAATTTGATCGTTAACACCGTCACGGACGTCAAAACCAAGACGCACTTTCACGTAACGGTCTTCCACTATCGACGTAATACCGGTTTTGATGTTGTTAATTTTGGTAATCGACGTGATGCCGACAATGACTAACAGTGCCACCACTAAACCAAAGGCGATGCCCAAACGGACGCCGACCTTCATATTCTTTAAGCTCAACATTGGTTCTCCCCGTAATGCCAAAAATTGATGTTTTCAAGACGGAAAAGCAGGCAAGGCGCCCGCGTCAGGTTAATGTTTTCTAAGGTAAAAATGGTTACGCAGCGTGACAAATCTGGTATGGCAGCACCAGCGCAAGCGCTATCTGTTATCGGTTGTTAATGTTTTAACTTTAATTTTTTAGAGATGCGTCACGGTTTGGTTAATGACGTTAACCTTGATTTTTAACTGGATGGGAAAGTGAGGCGGGAGGATCCTGGTTGGAGGGTTGCCAGGAATGGCGTAATGCCGATCAGTTAAGCACCTTATCAAATCACCGCACATTCCGTAGCGGCGCGATTTATCGCGCAATGAATTGCGCCGCTACAAGGTGTGCTCTGGTAATTAAGGGTTCTCAGGTCTTAACTGACAAGCATTACGCTATGAACGGTGGCGTTACGATAATTAACGCGGCTTTTTCAGCACGCCGTGGATCACATTCGACAGCTCGTTGATTTCGAACTTCGCCACGTAACCATCGGCACCGACTTTACGCACGTGATCTTCGTTGGCGCTGCCGGAGAGTGAAGAGTGGATCACCACCGGAATCTGGCGCAGGTTGTTATCGCGTTTGATGTTGCGCGTTAAGGTAAAGCCATCCATCTCCGGCATTTCGAGATCGGTCAGCACCAGCGCGATCTTGTCGTGGATCGACTCACCGTTTGCAGCCGCTTCTTTCTGCATCTCGTTAATTTTGATCCAGGCTTCCAGACCGGTGTTGTGCATAATCGCCGGGATGCCCATGCTTTTCAGGCCTTGCTCCAGCAGCTGACGCGCCACTTTGGAATCTTCCGCCACAATCGCCACCTGGCCAGGCTTCAGATTGAAGTCTTTGGCGGTCTCTGCGCTTGGCTCAACGCCGCGCACTGAAGGAATGATGTCATACAGAATCTGCTCAACGTCCAGCACCATCGCCAGATTATTGCTTTGGCCGTCGGTATCCAGACAGGCGATGCTGGTGATGTTGCGGCTACCGATGCCCGCTTCCGCCGTGTGCACCTGGCTCCAGTCGAGACGCACAATGTTCTCCACCGATTCCACCGCAAACGCCTGAGTGCTGCGCGCATATTCGGTCACCAGCAGCAGGTTAAGGCCGGTTTCTGGTTTGCAGCCGGTGACGGCGGGCAGATCGATAACCGGAATAAACTGGCCGCGAATACTCGCCATGCCAAGCAGCGGCGATTGCATGCCAGCGGCGCGAGTGATGGTGGGCATCGGCACGATTTCACGCAGTTTAAACACGTTGATGCCGTACAGCTCAGATTTGCCTTTCAGCTGATCGGAACCCAGTCGGAACAACAGCAGTTCGAATTTATTGGAAAGCGCAAGGTTGGCGCGTTCATCGATCTCTTTCTGAAAATTATCCATCATGGCCTCGGAGCAGATCTGGGCTGAGTAAAGGGCAGGGCAATATCGCCATGATTAACTTATCGGCAGAAGAGAAAAAAAATGAAGGGGGAGATAACGGAAATTTTAGCGTGAGAGCGATCGCCCTCACGCGGGTACCCTTTACTTCAGCAGAATGGCGCGCACGCTTTTGCCTTTGATCTTGCCCTCTTTCAGCTTGATCAGCGCTTTCTTCGCCTGAGCGGCGTCGATGGCAACATAGGCGTGGGTGGCGGTCATATCGATCTTGCCGATCTGGTCGCCGCTGAATCCGGCTTCACCGGTCAGCGCGCCGAGAATATCGCCCGGACGGATTTTGGCTTTGCGGCCGCCATCAATGCACAGCGTCATTTTGGTCGCCGGCAGCGATTTGGCGCTGGTGCCTTTCAGCGAGCTGGAGGAAACCCAATTCAGCTTCTGCTGCAGATACTCTTCCAGCGCATTGGCGCGCACCATTTCGTCGGGGGCGACAAAGCTTACCGCCAACCCTTTCTCACCGGCGCGACCGGTACGGCCGATGCGATGAATGTGCACTTCCGGATCCCACGCCAGCTGAAAATTCACCACCAGCGCCAGCGATTTAATATCCAGACCGCGTGCAGCGACGTCGGTGGCGATCAACACGCGGATGCTGCCGTTGGCGAAGCGAATCAGCACGCGCTCACGATCGCGCTGCTCCAGATCGCCATGCAGCGCTAACGCACTGATATCACGCTCGTTCAGCGCGGCAGCAACGTCGTCACACTCGCGCTTGGTGTTACAGAACACCACGCAGGAGGCCGGTTGTTGCTGGCTGAGCAGCGCGCCGAGCAAGCTGTGGCGCTCTTTGGCGCTGGCTTCAATAAACTGCTGCTCGATGGTCGGTAACTCGGTTTTATCTTCGGTGGCGACTGCCAGCGCATCGCGCTGAAAACGCTGGCTGAGACTGGCGATGGTATCCGGCCAGGTGGCAGAGAACAGCAGCGTCTGGCGCGTTTCCGGTGTAAAGCCGATGATCGCTTCCATATCGTCGCGGAAGCCCATCTCCAGCATGCGATCGGCTTCATCCAGCACCAGCGTTTGCAGCTGGCTGAGATCAAGGTTGTCGCGCTTCAGGTGATCGAGCAAACGGCCCGGCGTGCCGACCACGATATGTGGCGCATGCACTAAGGAATCACGTTGCGCGCTCATCGGCTGGCCGCCGCACAGCGTCAGAATTTTGATGTTGCGGGTAAAACGCGCCAGCTGACGCAGCACGTTGCTGACCTGATCGGCCAGCTCACGCGTCGGGCACAGAATCAGCCCCTGGGTGTGGAACTGGCTGTTATCGATGCGGTTCAGCAAACCCACGCCAAAGGCGGCGGTTTTGCCACTGCCGGTTTTCGCCTGCGCACGCACGTCGCGCCCTTCCAGAATCGCGGGCAGGGAAGCGGCCTGAATCGGCGTCATGGCGTCGAAACCCATCTCGCGCAGGTTATCGAGTTGGCTGGCGGGCAGTTGCGTCAGGGTAGAAAAAGCAGTCACGGGAAAGTCTCTAATTGCGGGTAGGATGGCGGCGGTCAGTCTGGCAGAAAGGGGCGTGATCGGCAATGGCAAAAGCGCTTCTGCTGCCTGCCTGAAAACCGTTAGCGTTATAGCAGGCTTGTCTCGTTTTTATACGCATACTGTTGCGAAGTTCTAATGCTTTTGAGGCTGATTTTATTCTGCAATGAAGGCGCTAAACCTCGACATATGCAACGAAAAAGGAGAATTAGCGTTATTAAACAAGCATTATCAGGGTTTGTTAATGCTTACTTATAAGTATTGTGCTAATGAATGGCTTCGCTTAGGTAAAATTCTGATTAAAACGAATAGCCGATTTGCTTTATATTTACCCCGCCGTTTGGCTAATCAGTAAATACCCATAATATTTCAGAGGTCATTTCATTGAGTCATTATGTCCAGGGACAAAACGAAGACATTCTGAAAATCGTCGGCCGCGCCGTGTTAACGCTGCATCTGCATGGGGAAACCTTATCTTCGGATAAAGTCAGCTCTATGATTGCCTGTTACGCGGAAGAAGAGCCTGTCAGCGACGATGAAAACCAGCGGCTGTATGCGCTGGCGATTCAGATGCTTTCGTAAAATCCAGCACTCACCGGGTGTGCGCATGCTGCCTGTTTATGTCGTACGTAAAGCCTCCTTGCGGAGGCTTTTTTGTTGGGTGCCTTCAGCCACGCGCCGCTACGGGAATGTGCGATTTTTGGGCTTACGCACTGAACACTGGCAATCCGCGGTGGAAGGTGGCGCGGACCGGGGAGATGCGGGCAACGGCTTCGGCGGAGCAGCTGGCCTCGACCAGCATCATGCTGGCTTCATCGTCGACCTTCGGCCACTGACGTTCGCCCTGATTCGACAGCGGCAAAATCCCGCCGGTGGCGATATGCAGCGCGCGGCTCAAACCGAACTCATCGGAACCGCGATACAGCTGCGCGTACAAATTGGCTTTCTCCAGCATGCTGCCGGTGCCAAACGGTGACCAGTGATCGATCACGCTGTCCGTGCCGGTCATCACCGTGATGCCCGCCGCCTGCAACTGCGGCAGCGGCATGGTCAGTTTGCCAATCGGAATGGTCGACGCCACGCTCATCTGCTGCTCGGCCATGCCCGCAATCATCTTATCCAGCGCTTTGCCTTCCAGCGTGCCGAGCGCAAAACCGTGGCTCAGCGTCACTTTACCCTTCAGCTGCGGGTTTTTCGCGATGGTGTCGATCATGTACTGAATGGCCGCCACGCCGGATGGCGAGGTTTCGTGCAGATGGATATCCACGCCGCGCTGGAAATCGAGGGCGATCTGGAACATCGCATCCAGCGACGCTTGCATCGCGCCATCCACGTTGGTGGGATCGAGCCCGCCGACAAACTGCACGCCCATCTGCATCGCTTCGCGCATCAAGCCATCAACCTTCGAGTGCAGCAAACCGTGCTGCGGGAAGGCAACAATTTCACACGGGAATTCCGCATGATTCGCTAGCGCCAGCTTGAGATGCTCAAGGCTTTTCAGGCCGCTAACCGGATCGATATTGCAGTGGCTGCGCGCTTCGGTGGTGCCTTTGCTGTGCAGCAAACCAATGATCGCTTCGGCACGCGCCTGCGACGTCGGCAGCAGTTGCGGGATCAGCACCTGTTCGCGCGCAATCATATCCATGATGGTTTTGCCCTGACGCGGACGCGGCGCTTCCCACGGACCACCGTAAAAGGTTTTGTCGAGATGGATATGCATATCGCGGGTGCGCGGCAGCAGCAGGGCGCCGTTGGCATCCCACTGAGGCAGATTGGTGTTGCGCGCTTTGCCTGCGGCATCAATCGCCGCGAAAGTGCCGTCTTTGATGGTGATGTCGTACAGCGCGGTGCGCGTGGCGATCACCTCTTTACCGTCGCGCTCAAAGCCCTCTTCGAGGCGGACATTGAGCAGCTGGTAGTGCGCAACGCGCGGTGGCGGCGTGTGCGGCTGTGTGCTGTTAGCGAGCAGCGGTGAAGCGGGTGCAGCGTAGCTGATGCCGGCGGCCAGCAGGCTTCCGGCGGCGGTCAGACTGAGAAATTCACGACGGCTGGGAGAGGTCAGTTGCATCAGAGGTTCCATCAAATGAGAAACGCTTAATCTGGCAAAACTCAACGCAGCGCGCTGCGATATTTGCCACTGGTTAGCAGTGGAAAAATCACTGCCACTGCAGCTGACAAAAGGTCACCAGCGCGGCGGCCAGCGTCTGCTGCAGTTCGTCCTGCGGCGCACGGCAAAATAGCGCCAGTTCAAAATGGTTGATGGTGGGTAAACCATCGGCTTCCCCTAATACGCGATGCTCAGGCAAGCGGCAGCTGGCGGGCAGCAGCGTTAAGCCCAATCCGGCGGCGCTGGCGCTGGCGAGCGCCACCAAACTGGCGCTGCTGTAGCTGATGCGCCAGCTTCGGCCGAGGTTATCCAGCGTCTGCGCCATCTCCTCGCGATATAAACCGAGCTGCGGGAACACCACCAGCGGCACCGGCGTTTGCTCAAAGCAGGGATGTGCGGCGCTGTCCAGCCACAGCAGCGGCTCGGGGCGCGCAGCCAGCGGACGTTCACCGCCCGGCTGTTTGATCAGCATGATATCCAGCTCCTCACGCTGCCAGGCGCGATGCAAATCGACATACATGCCGCTCATCACATCAAGGCGCAGTTGCGGATGTTCGCGGCTGAACTCCGCCAGCAAACCGGCGGTCGGCGCGGCGAAATCTTCAGGCACGCCAAGGCGCAGCACGCCGTCGCGCCATTTATCGCTCAGCACGTCGTGCGCTTCGCCGTTTAGCGCGATGATGCGGCGCGCATAGCCCAGCAGCTTCTCGCCCTCTTCGGTGAGCGCCACCTGATGCGATGTGCGCTGTAGCAGCGGTTTACCGATCATCTCTTCCAGCCGACGCACCTGCTGGCTCACGGTGGATTGCGACAGATGCACGCGATCGGCGGCGCGGGTGAAGCTGGCGGTTTCGCACACCGCGACAAAACTCAGCAGTTGCTGCGGGGTGAACATCGGCTGACGATTCATTTTTCCACTGGTCGTTATGGTGTTATTTCATTTCCAAATAGTAACGACTGCTGCGATGCTGACAACCTCTTTGCAGCAGGATTGTGTATGAATCGACATTTCAACGGATTAACGCTCGCCGCTTTGGTAGTGGCTGGGCTGAATATGCGACCGTTACTCACTTCTCTTAGTCCGTTACTCGGCCAGCTTCGGCAGACGATGGGACTCTCTTCACTGGCGGCTTCGCTGCTGCCTGCGGTACCGATGGTGATGATGGGCGCGGTCGCGCTACTGAGCGCTTCGCTGATGCAGCGCGTGCCGCTGCAACGCTTGCTGCTGGCCGGATTGACGCTGCTGCTGCTGGCGCTGGCGGCGCGTGGCGTGATCCACGACGGCAGTTGGCTGGTGGTCAGCGCGCTGTTTGGCGGCTTTGGCGTGGGCGTGGTACAGATGGCGATGCCGGGCCTGATTCGTCAGCGCTTTGCACAGCGCAGCGCGCCGGTCACCGGATTGTGGGCCGGTGCGCTGATGGGCGGCGGCGGTTTAGGAGCGGCGTTATCGCCGTGGCTCAGCGATCATTTTGGCGAGCCGCTGGCGCTGAGCGGCTGGGCGCTGCCGGTGCTGCTGGCGATTGCACTGTGGCTTTACGTGCGCGTACCAACCGTCGCCAGCACGGAAAAGGTTGCGCTGCCGTCGCTGTGGCGCACGCCGCGCGCCTGGACGCTGGCAATCAGTTTTGGCCTGGTGAACGGTGGTTACGCCACCTGCGTTGCCTGGCTGCCGGATGCCTATCATCATCTTGGCTGGTCGGCGCAGGCCGGCGGATCGCTGCTCGGCGCAATGATTCTCTGTCAGGTTGCAGGTGCGCTGTTGATGCCGCTGCTAGCGCGTAAGGCGGATCGGCGTCCGCAGCTGATTATCAGCCTGGTTTGTCAGCTGATCGGCATGAGCGGCTTTCTGTTTGCCCCGCTGTTCGCGCCGTGGCTGTGGGCGGCGATTGCCGGATTTGGACTGGGCGCGGCATTCCCGCTGGCGATGGTGCTGGCGCTTGATCACCTGCCGCATCCGCAGGCCGGTGCACGGCTGGTGGCGTTTATGCAGGGCGCGGGCTTTATCATTGCTGGCTGCATGCCGTTTATCGCCGGTCAGCTGCAGGCATTAACCCACAGTTTTTCCAGCGTCTGGCTGATGCAGGCGGCGGTGACGGTCGGGCTGATTTTGCTGAACCTGCGCTTTCATCCGCGCAGTTATGGTCGGGCCTTTGGCCGGACTGCGGCGTAATTGGTCCTACCAAAATATTCAAATGTGGCCGCGTCGTCACATAACCTGAAAAATCCTGCCTGTTTCGTTGCATCGAAGTAACAAAGCATTAACCATTCTCCTCCATTAAGCCCGCCACGCTGCATTTTGGTCCTACCAATGCAGCATGGTGGGGGAGCCTTTCTCAGGATAATGCGATGACCGAAAATACGCTGCGGGCGCGGCTCTGCGCCTGGATTACCGAGCATCAGCTGGAGCCGGGCATGCGGCTGCCGTCCGAACGCGCGCTGGCGGCCGAGTTCGGTTCATCGCGATCGTCACTGCGCGAGGCGATCCAGCAACTGATCAGCAGCGGCGTGTTGATCAGTAAACGCGGTGGCGGCACCTGGCTGCGTCAGCCGCAGCAACCGTGGTCGGAACAGCGCATCGTAGAGCCGATTCGCCAACTGCTGGCTGAGGATCCCGATTATCGCTACGACATCCTTGAAGCGCGTCACGCAATAGAGGCCAGCACCGCGTGGCATGCGGCGTTGCGCGCCACCGAAGCCGATAAAGAGCGGCTGGCTTACGCCTTTGATGCGCTGCTGAAGATTAAGCAGAGCGACGATGCCGATCTCGCGGCGCAGGCCGATCTGCGTTTTCATCTCGCCATCGCCGAAGCCTCGCACAACGTAGTGCTGCTGCAGACCATGCGCGGCTTTTTCGATCTGCTGCAATCCTCGGTGCTGCACAGCCGTCAGCGCATGTATACCCATCCGGTGATTTTTAATCGTCTTAACGAACAGCATCAGGCGATGTTTGATGCGGTGATGGCCGGTGACGCGGAAACGGCGCGCCAGGCGGCGATGGATCATCTCGGCTTTGTTCACACCACTATGAAAACCCTGCATGAAGATGAGGCGCGCCAGGCGCGCATTACGCGTCTGCCGGGCCACCAACCTCAGCACAAGGAAAATAACGGATGATCATTTCTGCTGCCAGTGACTATCGCGCCGCGGCGCAACGCATCTTGCCACCGTTCTTGTTTCACTATCTGGATGGCGGCGCTTACGCCGAGCACACGCTGAAGCGCAATGTCGCCGATCTCTCCGACGTGGCGCTGCGCCAGCGCGTGCTGAAAAACATGTCGGCGTTGAGCCTCGAAACGAAGCTGTTCAACGAAACCCTGTCGATGCCGGTGGCGCTGGCGCCGGTCGGCTTGTGTGGCATGTATGCGCGACGCGGTGAAGTGCAGGCGGCGCGCGCGGCGGCGCTGAAAGGCATTCCGTTTACGCTCTCAACCGTGTCGGTTTGCCCCATTGAAGAAGTGGCGCCGGCCATAAATCGTCCGATGTGGTTCCAGCTCTATGTGCTGCGCGATCGCGGCTTTATGCGCAACGCGCTGGAGCGCGCCAAAGCCGCCGGCTGTACCACGCTGGTGTTCACTGTCGATATGCCGACGCCTGGCGCACGTTACCGTGATGCGCACTCCGGCATGAGCGGCCCCAATGCGCCGCTGCGTCGTTACTGGCAGGCGGCAACCCATCCGCAATGGGCGTGGGATGTCGGTTTACATGGCCGTCCGCACGACCTCGGCAACATCTCCACTTATCTTGGTAAACCGACCGGGCTGGAAGATTACATCGGCTGGCTGGCGAACAATTTCGATCCGTCGATTTCCTGGAAAGATCTGGAGTGGATTCGTGAATTCTGGGATGGCCCGATGGTGATTAAAGGCATTCTCGACGCGGAAGATGCGCGCGATGCGGTGCGATTTGGTGCCGATGGCATTGTGGTGTCGAATCACGGCGGGCGTCAGCTGGACGGCGTGCTGTCGTCGGCGCGCGCGTTGCCGGCAATTGCCGATGCGGTGAAAGGCGATATTACTCTTCTCGCCGACAGCGGGATTCGCAGCGGGTTAGATGTGGTGCGGATGATCGCCCTCGGTGCCGACTGCGTGCTGCTGGGACGCGCGTTTGTCTATGCGCTGGCAACGCACGGTCAGCGCGGCGTTGAAAATCTGCTCAACCTGATTGAGAAAGAGATGAAAGTGGCGATGACGCTGACCGGCGCGAAATCGATCAAAGAGATTACGCAGGCTTCGCTGGTGCAGGCTAACGCGCTGTTGAGCGAGGCGGGCTTGAGTCCGGCGCGTCCACGCGCGGTGAGCTAATCCAGCAGAATGAGTCATGTTGTCTATACTCAATAGCTGTCGAACACAACAGGAGGAATGACATGACCATACATAAGAAAGGATCGGCCCATTGGGAAGGCGACATTAAAGGCAAAGGTACGGTAAGTACTGAAAGCGGCGTGTTGAGCAATCAACCGTACGGTTTCAATACCCGTTTTGAAGGCCAGAAGGGCACTAACCCGGAAGAGCTGATTGGTGCTGCGCACGCCGCTTGCTTCTCAATGGCGTTGTCATTGATGTTGGGCAATGAAGGGCATCCGCCAACAAGCATTGATACCACCGCGGATGTGTCGCTGGATAAAAAGGGCGACGGTTTTGCCATCACCAAAATCGCGCTGACCAGCGCCATCGTCTTACCGGGCATTGATGACGCGAAGTTTGATGAGATCATCCAGAAAGCCAAAGCGGGCTGCCCGGTTTCTCAGGTACTGAATGCTGAAATCACGCTCGACTACACGCTGAATAAATAATCGCCCAAATGGGTGACCAGCGTTAGAATCAACGGTGCGCCTTAGGGCGCATCGTTGCTTTCTGTCGTCTGGAGGATGCGTGGCAAAAAAACTGGCTGCAACCAAACACTGGAAAATGATCGTGGTGCTGTTGTGCATCTGCGGGGCGCTGATGCTGATTCGCTGGGCAGCGATGATATGGGGATGAAAGAGTGGATCAGCAGTCACAAGCTTGGCGTGTTGGTGATGGTGATTTTGGTGCTGGAGTTACTGCACTACCTGCTCACGGCGTCATGGTTCCCATGGCAGATTGGCTAATCAATCAGGCGTACTCACCGTCTGTCTGGCGTACGTTACGTGCACTGCTGCGCGCAATGCGATAGGCCTTGCGTGGATCGCCCGCCACGAACTCAAACGTGGGCGAGAAATAGAATGGCAGCCAGCCGCCGAAGCCGCTTTCCCATTCCCAACGTACGGGGCAGGGCCAGAGAATGCCATCATACAAAATGTAATAAACCCAGCGTCCGTTTGGACGACGGGGGCGAGATGTTTTCATTGGATTCACAACGATGATAGTGAAAAGCAGCTTATATTTTGAACGCTACAACCCATTCTTGCAATGCCGTTTGGCTACTATTTGCGCAACTTTAATCAAGCTGGCACCGAATTAACGGTGCACTTCGCCACAAAGTAAGACCACATTTGGCCGCACTTTATGGATGCGATCGGCCATCTGCTCACAGGCCACTTTGGTCGGATAGATACGCTCCGAAACCGGTAAGGCATCACAGGCATCATGCCCACATGCGCTCACTAATAAAACAAAACCAATCAGCATAATCAGACTCCTTTAACACCTTCTCGCTGGTACGGAATGTGTGGCTGGTCGTTCCCTTTTTTGATCCAGTATAGCTAAACGCGTTGAGAGTCAATTATCACCCTGAGCGGCTTTCTTGTCCGGCTCGCAAGATTATACGTATCGCAGTGCGCAACCGTAGCTCAATCTGGGCTAAACTATGCGGCCCTGATAAAAACGATGAGTGAGTTAACATGTCGAACGAAATTGCCCAACCAGCCAGCAGCCCAAAACAAGCCGCCTTGCAACTGGTGATTGAACTGGTGCGCGCGGGAAAACTGAGCCCGCTGCACGGTGATGCTTCCAACATGATTTCTATCTACGAACAGTTCAAAACCCATTTCGAAGCGGAAAAAGAGTAATTTTTGTGCCAGCGGTCGCCATGAATGGCGGCCCTAGGCGATCTCATCCGTGTGGGTGCGGTCGTACTCTTCCTGCGCGCGTTCCAGTGATGGACCGTGCTCCAGCGCCCAGTCATACAACGCGATAAACGGTTGTTGCAGCGTCTGTGCCAGCGGCGTCAGGCTATATTCCACACCGATCGGCGCGGTGTTCAGCACTTCGCGATTCACCAGCCCATTACGCTCCAGCCGCTTTAACGCATCCGCCAACGCTTTGTGAGTGATGCCATCCAGCCGACGACGAATCTCGTTAAAACGCGACGGCTTAGTACAAAGCACGGTGAGAATTAAAATCGACCATTTATTGGTGATGTGCTCCAGCACCGGCCGGGTTTTTCCTACATCTCTCAAGCTGTTACCGTCGATCTCTGCCATGGCGATATACTCCGCGATATCTGGTATAAATGAAGTGCGTAATTGTTATTAAGTATAAAATATATACCATCAGCTTTCTACCCAAACAGGAGAGAGCAGATGAGCAGACTGGATAACAAAGTGGCAGTGGTACTGGGCGGCGCAAAAGGAATTGGTCTGGCAATCAGCCAGCGTTTTGCCAGTGAGGGCGCTACCACCTGGTTTACCTCGCGCCGTGACGAGGAGTTACAGACCGCCAGCAGCAGCATCAGCGGCAACGCGTATCCGCTGCGTGCCGATGTGAGCCAGCAGAGTGAATTGACGCGCATTATTGAAACGATCACGCGTGAATCCGGCCAGCTGGATGTGTTGGTGATCAACGCTGGGATGGCGGAGTACGCCACCATTGATGAGATTAGCGCTGAGCATTTTGATCACATCTTCGGCCTCAATGTGCGCTCGCCGGTGTTTGCCCTGCAGGCCGCGTTGCCGCTGCTGAAGCCCGGCGCCAGCGTGGTATTGATTGGTTCGATTGCCGATGTGATTGGCACCGAAGGATACGGCGTTTACAGCGCCAGTAAAGCCGCGCTGCGATCCTTTGCCCGTACCTGGACGCGCGAGCTCTCTGCGCGCGGTATCCGCATTAACGTGGTGGCGCCCGGCCCGATCGATACCGATATGATGCGGGCGGCTTCTGAAGAGGTGCGCAACGGCATCACCAGCACTATTCCGCTCAGCAGAATGGGCAAGCCCGAAGAGGTGGCCAACGTCGCGCTGTTCCTCGCCAGTGACGAGAGCAGTTACATCGCGGGCGCAGAAATCTGTGTGGATGGCGGTTTGACACAGGTGTAAGCATCATACATAGCCATCTCAGGATGGCTGTTTTGCTTTGGTCAGGCGAAATACCAGGCGGGCAGGATAGCGATTAAATTGTTTAGCGTGTGCAGGAAAATCGGCAGCGCCAGGCTATTACTGCGCAAACGCGCGTAGCACAGCAGCATGGAAAACAGCGTTAAGGCAACCAGCGTTTCCCAGTGCACATATTGGGTATGCATCGCGGCGAACAGCAGGGAGGTGAGCAGCATGCAGGCAAAACGGCTTCTCGGCGCCCACAACAGAAAACCTTGCAGTAAAAATCCCCGAAATAGCACTTCTTCAAACACCGGTGCCAGCAGCACGGCGGTGAGCAGCAGAATCAACATCGAGCTGCGTCCCTGCTGCGATTGCGCAATCAGCCAGCCTTCGGGTTGCAGAAACTGCGTCTGCGCCACCATCAAAGCAAACAGCAATCCAATAAACAGCAGCGCCTGCATCGGCCGCACAAAGCCCAGCGGAATGTCGCTGCGACGCTGACAGTAAAAACGGTACAGCGGATAAATCACCGCAAACTCCACCAGGCAAAGCACCGGCATCAGCAAGCCGTTGGTACGCAGCATCCCGTAATTGGGAAACAGCGTAACCAGCATGGTCACAAGGTAATAGACCACAAAGCTACCCACGTAGAACAGCGTTAACGTAACTTTGTCGGATTGGGTGTCCATAGGCGACTCAGCGAGCAGAGGAGAGCGCATAGTAGCAACGCCGATCATCCCTGTCGAGGTGGCGTGCTGCACATTTGCGCTGCTCAAATATTCCACCAACAAGACTAAATCTGCGGCGCTCGGGGCCGATAACCGATCAAACCCTTACAGGGTGGAGATGTGCGCAGTCTGCGTTGTCATCCGCCTTTTTTTGCTGCCTGTATTCTACGAGCAATGCGCATGAATTCTGAGTTTCACCGGCACACGGCACTGGCCGCCAGGACCAATATGGAAGCACATACGGTAAGGCTGACGCGGCGCATTCTGCGCACCTTATCCTCGCTGCTGTTTGGCGTGCTACTTCTCTCTGTGGTGATGGTGCTGGTTATCGCCCATCGACAAAACATCGACTCAATCCAGCAGGATGCCAATCTGATGCGTCAGGCGTGGCAGCAACAGCAGCAACAGATGCTCGTCGATGCACGCGATTATGCTAACTGGGGCGAAGGCTGGAAGAACCTGCATCTGACGGTCAATAAGGTTTGGGCGTGGGACGAAGAAAACTTTGGTCCGGGGCTTTACAAGGAGTATCACTACGACGGCGTGTTCGTGGTCGATGGCAATGGGAAAACCCGCTATGCGGTGATTAACGGTGAATTATCGGATGCTTCGATTGAGAGCTTGTTAGGCGCACAAAGCAACGTACTGCTAAGCGCGGCGCGCTCACGGCATGACGCCGTTGCAGGCAATGCGCTGGTGGAGAGTAACCCGGCGATCGTCGTGGCCGCACCGATTACGCCGGGCAAAGGACAGGATTTGCCGACGATGCCCGGCCCCGCTTCGGTCATGGTGTTCGTTAACACTTTCACGCCACAAAAACTGCAAACGCTGGGCAAAGCCCTGAATGTGATTGAACCGCGCATCGCTAGCGATTTAAACGATGCGCGGTTTGAGCCACGGCTGGTGGAGCCGGTGCTGCAGGGCGAACCCCTGGTGCTGCGCTGGCAGCCGAAAAATCCCGGCTTCGGTGTGATGTGGCTGATGATGCCGCTGCTGCTGTTCACCGCGCTGGCGGTGGCGCTGGTGACGCGTCGCGTGCTGCGGCATGCACTGCACAACGCGGTGATCTCCGATCGTCGCTTTGAAATGCTGGCGATCAGTCAGCGTGAGTTGGCCAACAGCGAAGAGCGTTTTCGCGATCTGGCGGAAGCCGCGTCGGACTGGATTTGGGAAGTCGACGCACAGGGCCGCCTCTGTTATCTCTCGTCGCGCTTTGCTGCGGTGACCGGCCATGAAGTGAAAAGCTGGATTGGACGTCCGCTCGATCAACTGCTGAGCCATCCCAGCCATTCGCTGGTCTCCTGGCTGATGCGTCAAGGCGAAGAGGTGAAACATGTGCCGCTGCGCTGCCAGTTTATGTCGGCCAACGGCGAGCGCCGCATTGGGCAGTTAATGGCGAAAGCCATTCGGCGTAACGGCTTGCGCTCGGGTTTTCGCGGCACGGTGTCGGATATCACTCATGAAGTTGACGCCGAAGCGCGCATTCAGTTTCTGTCACGTCATGACATGCTGACCGGCCTCGCGAACCGCATGCAGCTGCAGGAGTATTTAACCGCGTATCTGGAGTGCGTCAGCGCGGATGATCCGCTATTTGTCATCAGTTTCGATCTCGATCAGTTCAAACCGATCAACGACACGTGGGGCCACGCGGTCGGTGATGACGTTCTGAATGAGATCTCGACACGGCTGAAAAGCTTGCTGGCGCCGAATGAACTGGCGGCCCGGCTCGGCGGCGATGCCTTTATTTTGCTGCTGCGCGAAAGCACGCGGGCGGGTGTGGAATATCGCTGTCGTGCGCTGCAGCGCATGGTGCATCAACCGATCATCAGCGGATCGCATCAAATCAGCCTCACCGCCAGCATGGGCATCGTATCAGCACCGCAGGATGCGGCTCAGCCGGAAGCGCTGTTACGCCTGGCCGATATTGCGCTGGCTCAGGCGCGCAGTGCCGGACGCGATCGGTGGGTTTGGTACTCCACCGATATGGCGAACCATCTGCAGTCAAAACGCGACATGGTGCAGGCGATTGAGGGCGCGCTGCACAATCACGCCTTCACGCTGCATTACCAGCCGCGCTATCAGCTGCAAAGCGGGCAGCTGGCTGGCGCTGAAGCGCTGATTCGCTGGCAGATAGCCGACGACCAATGGATCACACCCGATCGCTTTATTCCATTAGCGGAAGAGAACGGCCTGATCGCTGCGATCAGCGATTGGGTGCTGATGCGCGCATGCGTGGACGCCCGCGACTGGGGCGAACAGCGCTATGTTTCCGTGAATATTTCGCCGGTGGAGTTTCGTAATAACGATCTGGTGCAGCGCGTGGCGCATGCGCTGGAGGTGAGTGGATTACCGGCCACACGGCTGGAGCTGGAGATCACCGAAAACGTCACTTTTGAAAATCCGGATCGCGCATTGGAGATCATGCAAGGCCTGCGCGCGCTCGGCGTGCGGCTGACGGTGGATGATTTTGGTACCGGCTATGCGGCGTTGGGCTATCTGAAAAGCTTCCCGTTCAACGGTTTGAAGATCGATCGTTCATGGATGAAGGAGTTCCCGGAATCGCAGCAGGCGCAATCGGTGGTGGCGGGGATTGTCGGTCTGGCACGCGCGTTTGCGCTGACCATTACCGCAGAAGGGATTGAAACCGAAGCACAGCTAAAGGCGCTGAAAGCGCTGTCGTGTGAAGAAGGGCAGGGATATGTCCTTGGCCGACCCATGTCGCTGGCAGCCTTTAATGCGCGGTTACAGGAAGAGGAAACCGTCAATTGATTTTGCACACATTGTAGCGGCGCAATGCATTGCGTGATAAATCGCGCCGCTACGAAATGTGCGCGGCTTTTTAACGCACTCTGATCGCAACAAACGTCATCAGAGCGGCGAAGCCAACAAAAATCACCAGTTCCATCATTGCCTCCTCGCTAAGAAAATTCTTAGTTAATTGTAGTGGCAGGCGGATTGATTTTTAGACAGTGCGTGCGATTAATCCTAACTTTTGAGAGGAAGATCGCCCTTTTGAGCTGATTAGTGCGACCAATCTGCTGTAAAAATTTCCGTTTCACGGTCACGCTTTGCTACTCTCAAAAACCGGTTGTCTATTTATCCAGGAGGAGAAACTTGTGACCCATTATGGAAAAGCGCTACTGGTAACGGCCTTTTTTGCCCTGACCGCTTGCCAGTCAGCCAGCAAACCTGACGCCAGCGCGGCTGCCAGCCACGATCCGGAAACCGATCAGTGCGGCGCATCGCAATACCAAAATTACGTTGGTCAGCCATTATCGACGCTCGACAACAAACGCTTCGCGGTGCCCGTGCGTGCTATTCCGTGGAATTCAGCGGTAACGATGGATTTCAATCTGCGTCGGATAAATTTCGCGGCGGATCAAAGAGGTAAAATTTCCCGGGTGTACTGCGGATAACAAAAAAACGACATTGCATTGTCATCTGGCTGTCACAGCGCTGGGCGAGGATAACTGCGCACTACGGAGATTTCCTCGTCACTCTCGAATATGCAATGTTCGTCTTATTTCTTCCCGCTGCGGCGGGAATTTTTTTATCTTTCGGCCTGCAAGGCTGATGGAGGAGTGATGATGAGAACGCGTGGAAAATTGCTGCTGTTAACGCTGTTGTTGAGTCCGCTGGCGCAGGCGTCGAGCGAAGCCGCATGGCAGCAGAACGACAAAAATATGCAGCAAAGCTGTCTCAAGGCCAGCGGCCTGAAGACAGCGAAAGTGGTGGGTAAGCCGATTCAGTATGATGACAGCGTGGGCTTTGATGCGCTGCTGCTGGAAGGTCGCTATCCGCAAAAGCACATGAAAAATCAGGTCGGACGCGAACTCTGCCTGTACCAGCGTCAAAGCGGCAAGGCATTTGTCAGCGAAGCCGACCATCTGCGTGCGGTAAAATAGTGGCGTGGGCCGCTATTTCTGCGGCCCCGATTCCAGCAGTTTTGCCAGTAAGTTGCGGTAGCTCTGCAGCTGCTGTTCATCCCCTTCAAATTCCAGCTTATCAATCACGCGCGCAATAATCGCTTTGCTGGTGGCAGGCTGTCCGTCATCCATCAGTTCGCGCATGATCGCCGCCAGCATGTCGCTCTCATGCGGTGCATGCCAGGCTGGGCTATTGAAGTAGTCGGTAATCGCCCGACTGGCGCTGTTTGGCTGGGTTCTCATAGCTGACCTCCGCAGAGACAACGATGCCCACCGCCGGATAATGGCAGCATGGGGAAATTGGGTTTAATCATGCGGACTGTCCAGAACAGACAGCGCGTCGCCAGTGATAACTGGTGGTTTTTTAAACATAGATGCGGTGTGGAATATTGTCAGTAACGTGTAGACATATTTTTTCACGTTTGCCTGCCATTGCGATGCGCTTATCTTGCGGCAGGCAGGGTTTCAGCACATAAAGACACTAAAAAACGGCTTTCAGACATGATTTGCTGTGAGCAAAATCACGCTCGACAGTGTAAAACTGCGTTTTTTCGCCCATGCCATGTTTTGCCGTCCGGTAATGTTATGAGATTGTTAGACTGAACTCTCGTTTCATTCTGCTGATGCCCACGCCCATGTTACGCTCCATCGAGTCCTGGAAAGTTAATCTGATATCTGTTTGGTTTGGCTGCTTTTTTACCGGCCTTGCTATCAGTCAGATCATTCCCTTCCTGCCGCTGTATGTGGAAGAACTCGGGATTCGTGGCGGTAACGCGCTCAGCGTCTGGTCTGGACTCACCTTCAGCGTCACCTTCATTGTTTCTGCCGCCGTCGCGCCATTGTGGGGCAGCCTTGCTGACCGTAAAGGGCGCAAGCTAATGCTGTTGCGCGCCTCTTTCGGCATGGGCGCGGTGATTCTGCTGCAGGCGTTTGTCACTCAGGCGTGGCAGCTGTTACTGCTGCGCGCGCTGATGGGCCTTACGTCCGGCTACATTCCCAATGCGATGGCGCTGGTGGCGGCGCAGGTACCGCGCGAACGCAGCGGCTGGGCGCTAAGCTGTGTTTCCACCGGGCAAATCAGCGGCGTCATTCTCGGGCCGATGATTGGCGGTTTGCTGGCGGACTGGCTCGGTTTACGCATGGTGTTTATCGTCACCGCCGTGCTGCTGATGGTGAGCTTTCTCGTCACCTTATTTCTGATAAAAGAGACCGGTTATACGCCGGTTAGCAAGCAGGACAAGCTGAGCGGGCGCGACGTGTTTCGTACTCTCGATAATCCGCGCTTAATGATCTGCCTGTTCTTCACCACTATGGTGATTCAGATGTGCAACGGCTCGGTGAACCCAATCCTGACGCTGTTCGTGCGCGAGCTGGCACCGAATGCGCAGAACATCGCGTTTCTCAGCGGAGTGATCGCCGCGCTGCCGGGCGTATCGGCGCTGATCTCCGCGCCACGGCTGGGTAAACTCGGCGATCGTATTGGCACGCAACGCATTCTGCTCGCCACTATGATGGTTTCATTATTGCTGCTGGTGGCGATGTCGTTCGTCACCAGCGCGACGCAGTTGGGCGTGTTGCGTTTCCTGTTGGGGTTTGCCGATGGTGCCATGATGCCGGCGGTGCAAACGCTGCTGGTGCGGCATTCACGCGATAACGTCACCGGGCGCATTTTCGGCTACAACCAATCTTTTATGTATCTGGGTAACGTGGCGGGTCCGCTGCTGGGCGCGGCGGTATCGGCGGCAACCGGCTATCGCTGGGTGTTCTTCGCCACGGCGATGGTGGTGATGGTTAACGTGATCTTCCTGCGCCGCTTCTATCGTCGGCCGAAAACCACGCTGACTCCACCTTTGAGCCAGCGTGAAACCGCAGAAAAACCTACTGACGCAACGTCAGCGCGTAGTGCCAGCGCTGCTGAGAAAGCAAAAACTCCGGGCTAACGCTTGGGCTCCATGAATCATCACCGCCGACGCCCATGTGGAAGCCATCGAGGTGCAGCCAGCAGCCATCCTCTTGCTGCAATAAGTGGCGATGCGAGGTGGCACGCAGCTGTTCAAGGCTGAAGCGACTGAGCGAAAAGGCGAAGTCGCCGCTCACCTGCAAGCCATTGCTCTGTAACTGACGCGTGCCACAGCGCAAACCATTTTCACCGGGGAACACATACGCGGTGCTGAGCGCTGCCAGCGGCAGCTGCCAGCGCGAGAACTGCGCCGCCAGTTGGCGATCCGGATAGTTCTCGTGCGGGCCCAAACCGAGCCAGCTCACCTGCTGCGGCGACTTCGCCAGTTGGCAGCGCAGCCCGATGCGTGCCGGCGCCGGCAGACCGGGCGCCTGTTCCACATTGACGCTAATGGACAACTCACCGTTAGCATTAATTTGATAGCGTTTGTGGCTGGTGAAAGCCAGCTGACCGTTGGCCAGCCACTGATGCCAGGTTTCAATCAGCACGCTGTGTTTCAGGCTATCGACCTGCATATCCACCAGCACCGCTTGCAACTCATCGTAGCCCGCACGTTTCCAGCGCTCGACCCACGCATTGGGATCAACATTGGCAGCTTCGCTGGTGCCGATATCGTTATCAATCGGCGCACGAATAAAGCACTCCTGCAGCGGCGTGAGCAGCGTTTCTTCATCATCGACAAACCATTGCACCAGCTCGCCGCTGCGGCGCGAGAAGTGCCAGCGCTGCTGCGGCACAACTACCGCCACCAGATCGTGATTGGCAATCAGTTCCGGCGCGGTGGCACCGATCTCCACAACGCGCACCGGCAGCGCAGCGGGCAACGGCCACTGATCCCAGGCGACGCGCGCATCCGCTTCGGACCACGGCGTGGCGTTGATTTGATGCACCGCCAGGTTCAGCCACGCGTTGCCCTGCAAATCTTCACTGGCGGGCAGCGTAAAGGTCTGGCTGCCTTGAGCGGCGAGATCGAGCGGCAATTCACCGCTGGCGATGGCAACGCCATCCTGCTCGATTGACCAGCGCAGCACTTCGTTATCGCTGCGGCGGAACAGATATTCGCTGCTGACGGTAAAGCGATACGGCTCGTTAGCGTCCCGCTGAAACTGGAAGAACTGCTGCGCGCGCTGGGCTTCAAACAGCGCCGGATGCGGTGAGCGGTCGGCAAAAACCAGCCCGTTCATGCAGAACTGGCGATCGTTCGGCGTATCGCCAAAATCTCCGCCGTAGGCTTGCCAGGCTTCACCGTTGTCGTCGTAGCGCGTCAGGCTTTGATCGACCCAATCCCAGACGAAGCCGCCCTGCAAGCGCGGGAACTGGCGGAAGGCTTGCCAGTATTTCGCGAAACCGCCAAAGCTGTTGCCCATCGCGTGGGCGTATTCACACAGAATCAATGGCCGCGTCTCGCCCGGCAAACCAATCCACTTTTTCAGCGACCACTTTGGCACCGCCGGAAAAGGCTGATCCTGATCGACGCGCGCGTACATCGGGCAGACGATATCGGTGGCGGCGGTGTTGGCGCCGCCGCCTTCGTACTGCACCGGACGCGTCGGATCGCTGCTTTTCACCCAGTGATAGAGCGCATCGTGCGTGCTGCCGTGACCTGATTCGTTGCCCAGCGACCAGATAATGATGCAGGCATGATTGCGGTCACGCTGAACCATGCGCGTGACGCGCTCGCTGTAGGCGGCGAACCAGCGCGGATCGCTGGAGAGGCGATTCATGGGCTGCATACCGTGCGTTTCGATATTCGCCTCATCCACCACATACAAACCGTATTGATCGCACAGGCGATACCACAGCGGATGATTGGGATAGTGCGCGCAGCGTACCGCGTTAAAGTTGTGGCGCTTCATCAGCTCGATGTCGCGGCGCATGCTGGCTTCATCCACCACCTGACCGTTTTCCGGGTGATGTTCATGGCGATTCACACCGCGAATCAGCAGCGGCTTGCCGTTGAGGCACAATTGGCCCTGTTCAATGCTGACGCGGCGGAAACCGACGTCGTAAGCTTCGGCTTCGAGCACGGCACCGTTTTCATCCAGCAGCGTCACCACCGCGCGATAGAGATGCGGCGTTTCGGCGCTCCACAGTTGCGGCTGGTTGACCGGCAAGATCAGCAGGGCGCGTTCGGGATAATGACCGCGCTCGTCGATAATCGCACTGCCGGGTGCCTGTTCCTGCTCACCAATGCAGCTGGCGCCGCGCCACAAACTGACGCGCAATCGGCACTGCGCGGGCTGACGAGCGCCGGCGTGGATCTTGACGCTGACACGCAGATCGCCGCGCAGGTATTCCGGGCTCAGCACGGTTTCAATCTGCACATCGGCCATTTGCGTCTCCGGCTTATGCAGCAAGCTGACATCACGGAAGATGCCGCTCATGCGCCACATATCCTGATCTTCCAGATAGCTGCCATCGCTCCAGCGCAGCACCATCACGGCTAAGCGGTTCTGGCCGGGCTGCAAAGCGTGAGTGAGATCAAACTCGGCGGGCAGGCGGCTGTCCTGCGAATAGCCGATCCACTGGCCGTTACACCACAGTAAGAAGGCCGAATTTACGCCATCAAAGATAATGCGCGTCTGGCCCTGTTGCAGCCAGCTAGCATCCACTTTGAATGTGAGCGAGTAGCATCCAGTAGGATTCTGTTGCGGCACCAAAGGTGGCGTTACCGGAATTGGATACTGCACGTTGGTATAAATTGGCGCGTCAAAGCCGTGCAGCTGCCAGTTTGCGGGCACCGGCAGCGCATCGGCGCCAGGCAAATCCTGCAGCAGCCAGCTTTGCGGTACCGCTTCCGGCTGCGTGAAGTAGCTGAAGCTCCATTGGCCGTTCAATAGCTGGCGTGAAGGCGAAGGGCGGTCATCGCGCGCGCTGATTTCGTCGCGCCAGCTGGCAAACGGTGGATGCGCATCCAGTCGATTAAGGCTGGTGATCACCGGATTTTCCCAGTCACGGCGCGCCAGAATTTCACTCAGGGAGACAGCAGATAAGCTCATGATGGGATCTCATTTATTGTAATGCGCTCACATTGCGTGAAATCGCACCGGCTGTAAAGCGTTCAACCACGATTTTGCGCAGCGCGTTGGCAGCAATTTATGCCACCCGTGCAATGTTTTTGCCGCTTTAGTGCCAGTAAATTGTTAAGCGTGGTGAGCAGAGATGAATAGCGCCGGGTTGCGGAGGATTCTGTATTGTCGTGCCCGATGCGGCCTCATACACTCAGCCCGATTTCACCATTCCGAGGTAATTATGGTCCGTATGATTAAAATCGCCGCAGTTGTGGCATTGGTCACCGCGTTGAGCGGTTGTATTTTCCCACCTCCGGGTGGCGGCGGTTGGGGCGGCGGTCATGGTGGCGGTCCGGGACGTGGATTTATGGGGCCGCATTAATACCCGTCATACTTCAGGCTGCAGGTGCGTTGGCTGCGTGCATTCACCTTCAGTCACTTAGTGAAGTAAGCTCCTAAGGATGATTGCACTTGCCGCCTTCCTGCACCTCGAATTATTCAGGGCATAGGTGAGCGAAACGTTTCAATAAATCTTTGAACGTCCAGTGAAACGTTTCGCTATTAACTATTGAAATCTAGCCGGTTTTTTTATTCTACCGTTTGGCTGTTTTTTCTCTAAAACGGCTTAAAAATCCTTGTTGTTTTATTCAGCGCAATGCTAACGTCTGTTTTTCTTCTCTCATTGAGCTTGTCGCATGAAAAACCTGATTGCGGAACTCCTTCTAAAGCTGGCTGAAAAAGAAGAAGAGTCTAAAGAATTAGTGGCTCAGGTTGAGGCATTAGAAATCGTGTTAACCGCGATGCTGCGCAAACTGAATCCCGATCAATTCCACGACATTGAGGCCGCTATTAAATTAGCCATGCCGCCCGTCGCCCCCGCGGCTGAAACGCCCGATACCACCATGCTGCGTAATTACGTAGAGAAGTTGCTGCATCATCCGCGCGTATAACGGCTATCGCCTGTTTTTGCAGGCAATTGTCATTATCGATTTCTCGTATTTGCTTATTCCGTGCCATGCTTAGAGAGCAATAATGCTACGGAGAATCCGGTAATGAAATCGTGTCTTTTGGCAATAATGACAGCAGGCTTGCTGATTGCAGGCGGAGCGAGTGCGGCAGAGAAAACCGCACAGCAGGAAAAAATGACCCAGTGTAACCAGAGCGCCGGTACACAAAATCTGAAAGGCGATGCGCGTAAAAGCTTTATGAGTGACTGTCTGAAAAAAGACAGCAAAATAGGCAGTATGACGCCGCAACAAATGAAGATGAAAACCTGTAATGCTGATGCGAGCGATAAAAAGCTCACCGGCGATGCACGTAAAACGTTTATGAGTTCGTGCCTGAAGAAAAGCTGATTTAATTAGCGATAATCGTCGCCGTTTTTAAATCACTCATGCGTGAAAAGGAATAAGGGTTCATGTTTAGCGTGAACCCTTTTTTTATTGCTGTAAGCTGCGGCGCAGACATATTCAATTTTACTTATCACGTCAGAGGAAAAACTCATATCAGGATCCTCATCACAAAACCGCACCGATAACGCTGCCAGGATGCTTTAGTCCTAAATGATGACTAATTATTCCATCCGCTCAATCCCCGCGAAGCCAGAGCGTTCGTTGGGCAGCCTTTACCTGTGGAGTCTGCTATGAATGTGCTTGATTATGCTGTGATGGCGCTTTATGCGCTGATGATTGTGGCTATAACCTTGTGGGCGATGCGCAAGGTGGGCAGCACGCGTGATTTCTTTGCGGCTGGCGGCAAAATGCCGTGGTGGCTGTCGGGCGTGTCGCATCATATGTCAGGATACAGCGCGGCGGTGTTTGTCGCCTATGCGGCGGTGGCTTACAACATGGGCATCACCATCTATTTTTGGTGGGCGTTTCCCATCGCGATCGCGGTGTTGATAGGTTCACGCCTGTTTGCGCCGCGCTGGGCGCGCTTGCGCATCTATATGAACATCGAATCGCCGATGGAATATCTCGCCACGCGCTACAACCTGCCAACGCAAATGGTGCTGGCGTGGAGCGGGGTGCTGCTGAAAACCTTTGACGTCGGCGCGAAGTGGGCGGCGATTGCGGTCATCATCAACGTCTTTACCGGACTCGATCCGCTGATTGGCATCTGCGTTTCCGGCGCGCTGAGTTTGTTTTACACCGTGATGGGCGGATTGTGGGCGGATGCCTGCAACGACTTCGGCCAGTTCGTGGTGCAGTTTGTCGCCGCGATTGTGATGGTGGTCGCGGTGTCGGTGCATCTCGGTGGCTTTGCTGAGCTGTTCACCATCTGGCAGCGTTTGCCGCCAACCCACACCCAGATCATCCAGGAGCCGTACAGCATCGGCTTTATTCTCGCCTATTTCGTCATCTACACGCTGAGCTACAACGGCGGCACCTGGAATCTGGCGCAGCGCTTTATAGCCGCGCCCGCCGGCCGCGATGCACGCAAAGCGGCGCGCCTCTCCGCCGCGCTCTATCTCATCTGGCCGCTGATTCTGTTCTGGCCGATGTGGGCAGCGCCGCTGCTGTTTCCCAATCTCAGCGATCCGTCGCGCTCTTATTCGATGATGGCGATGGAGCTGCTGCCGAATGGTCTAGTGGGTTTGGTGCTGGTGGCGATGTTTACTCACACGCTGTCGATGACCTCGTCGGATGCCAACGCCATTACGGCGGTGGTGACGCGCGATATCCTGCCCGGCATGCTGCCGAAACACTTTCAGCGCGGTAAAAGCTCGCTGCTGGTGGCGCGGCTCACCGCTTTTATCTTCATTATCACCACGCTGGTGATTGCCATGAACGCCAGCCACTTCGGCGGCGTGCTGTCGCTGCTGATCATCTGGTTTGGCGGCTTAGTCGGCCCGATCTCCATTCCCATGCTGCTGGGTTTGCTGCCGGCATTTCGTCGCAGCGGTAGCGCCGCCGCGCTGGTGAGTTGGGCGATCGGCGTCGGCACTTTCTTCTGCGTGAAATTTGTCTTTACCGATGTCAGCACCGCCACCGTGGTGGCTGCGCCGGTGATGTCCTCGCTGGTGCTGTTTGTGGTGATGGGCTGGTTACGCCGCGCGCCGGTGCGCCCGGAAGTAGATCAGCTGCTGAAAGCACTCAATCAGGATCAGGATGCGCCCGCCGCTCAGCGCTGGGCGCACAAAAGCAACGTCTCTCAGGAGGGATAACATGACGCTATTACAACAGGGAACCCGAGATCGCTTACGGATCAAACGCTTCGCCAGCCGCGCGGCATTAGGTGCTGCTGCTGCGCAGGATGTGGCCGCGTTTCTGCGTCAACGGCTGAGTGAACAGCATGTGGTGCGCATGGTGTTTGCCGCCGCGCCATCGCAAAACGAATTTCTCGACGCGCTGGTTGCGGCTGGGGATATCGACTGGTCGCGTATTCACGCTTTCCATATGGACGAGTACATCGGGCTGGAGACGGATGCGCCGCAGCGTTTCAGCCACTTTTTACGCCAGAAGCTGTTTGATAGGGTGCAGCCTGGCGAAGTCCATCTACTTCCCTCTTGCGGCGATCCTGCCGCGATCTGTGCGGATTACGCGGCAAAACTTACCGCTGCACCGATTGATGCGGTGTGTCTGGGGATTGGCGAGAATGGCCATTTAGCCTTCAACGATCCGCCAGTGGCCGACTTCAACGATCCTTTCTCCGTTAAGGTGGTGCAGCTGGATAATGCCTGCCGCCAGCAGCAGGTCAACGATGGCTGTTTCGCCAGTTTCGAGGCGGTACCGACGCATGCCGTGACGCTAACGATTCCCGCCTTGATGAGTGGTGCGCGGCTGTTCTGCATGGTGCCGGGTGCGAGCAAACGCGCGGCGGTGCGGGCAACGCTTGAGGATGCGATCTCCACCGCGTGTCCGGCGACGTGTCTGCGCCAGCATGCCGATTGCACGCTCTATACCGACAGCGATGCCTGCCCGGAGGTGACCTTTGACTAACCTCATTTTGCGCGGTCGCGATTACCGCACGCTGCAACCGATTGAGCTGGAGATTGAGCACGGCACCATCAGTGATGTGCGCGCGCTGAATAAACTGGAAGAGGAGATCATCCTCGCGCCGGGCTTGGTCGATCTGCAGGTCAACGGCTTTCAGGGCGTCGATTTCAACCACTTTCCTTTTAGCGAAGAGGATGTGCTAAACGCCACGTGCGCGCTGTGGCAGCAGGGCGTCACCAGCTTTCTGCCAACGGTGATCACCGCCATGCCGGAGGAAATTGCGCAGGCGATGCAGCGACTCGCCAGCGCCCGCCAGCATCATCCTGACGTGGCACGCGCCGTTCCGGGGTTTCATCTGGAAGGACCTTTTTTGTCGCCTGAAGATGGGCCGCGCGGTGCGCATCTGCGCGAGGCGATTCGCGCACCGGATATTGCGCTGTTCGACAGCTGGCAGCAAGCCGCGCAGCAGCATATTCGCCTGCTCACGCTGTCGCCGGAATGGCCGCACAGCGATGCGCTGATCAAACATTGTGTGGCGCAGCAGGTGCGCGTCGCCATTGGGCATACGTCCGCCACGCCAGCGCAAATTCACGCGGCGGTTGACGCGGGCGCCACGCTCTCCACCCATCTCGGCAACGGCGCGCATCTGCAACTGCCGCGTCATCCCAATTACATCTGGCAGCAGCTGGCGGAAGATGCGCTGACGGCCACGTTGATTGCCGATGGCGATCACCTGCCGGCGGACGTGTTGAAAGTGTTCCTGCGTGCCAAAGGCGAGCAGGCGCTGCTGGTCAGTGACGTCACCTCGTTCGCTGGGCAGCCGCCGGGCATCTACGACACCGCGATTGGCGGCCGCGTGCAGCTTAGCGCTAGCGGACGCCTGAGCATCGCCGATGCGCCGCAGCTGCTGGCGGGATCGGCGCGTGGTTTGCTGGAGGGCGTGAACTTCCTGCTGCGCCATCAGCTGGCGACGCTGGCGCAGGCGATTGAGATGGCGTCTGTTCGTCCGGCGCGGCAGCTCAATCTGCCGCAGCAACAAGGTTTGGCCTGCGGCGCACCCGCCGATGTGCTGCTGCTGGCTGCTCAGGCGGACGGCGGCGTGGCTTTACGCGGCTGTGTGAAGCAAGGCGCTGTCGTGTGGCGGGATGGTGAAGATTATCTTTAGCGAATAAACAATAACTTACCTACCGTAGCGCGTTGTCGATGCGGACAAATCACCATGCTTTGCCAGGCTTACTCTTTGTAGGGATTTGCTGATTACCTCAAAAACCACAAGAAAGGAGGCCTAACGTGAGCTATCAAACTGTCGTGGAACTCAAGTCGCTGGCACAGCGCAAACCCACCAAATTTACCGTCGGCGACACCGATGTGGTACTGATTCGTGACGATGAGCGGGTGCAGGCGTTTCAGGCCAAATGCCCGCACGCCGGGGCGCCGTTAGAGCAGGGCGCGGTGTGTGGCGACAAGCTGATCTGTCCGTGGCACAAAGCGGTGTTTCAGCTGCAGGATGGGCAGATGTGCGAGCCGCTGGCGCTGGCGAATCTCAAGCGTTATCCGGTGCGCATCGAACAAGGCAAAGTGCTGGTCAGCCCGCAGGCGATGTCGCCCGCCAGTGCGCCCTCCGCACAAGGTGAGTCACCGGTATGCGTGATTCTCGGTTCGGGCGCGGCGGGAAGTGCGGCGATCTGGACGCTGCGCGATGAAGGTTTTAAAGGGCATATTGTGTTGATCGAGCGGGAATCGGCCGCACCTTACGATCGCACAGCACTGAGCAAATTCGTGCCGTCCGGCAAAATGGCGATTGAGGATGTACCTAAGCTGCTGCAGCAGGATGTGCTGGGCACGGTGGAGCGGATTCAGGGCGATGTCGAGCAGCTCAAAGCGCTTGAGCAAACGCTGATCCTTAAAGGCGGTCAGCAAGTGAAGTTTGACCAACTGCTCATTGCCAGCGGCGGCGTGCCGCAACCGCTCGATATACCGGGTAAAGATCTCGATGGCGTGCATCTGCTGCGATCGCTTAATCAAGCCGATGAGTTACTCAAAGAGGTGGATAAAACCGAGCAGCTGGTGATTATCGGCAACAGCTTTATCGGCATGGAGATGGCAGGTTCGCTGCGTAATCGTGATGTTGATGTCACGGTGATTGCGCGCCAGCCGCTGCCGTTTGCTAAACAGTTTGGCGAAGAGATTGGCCGCCACTTTTACGATCTGCATCGCAGCAACGGCGTGAAGTTTGTCGAAGGCGATCCCATGGCGCTGGAAGGCGAGGGCAAAGTCACTGCCGTGCGCCTGAAGAGTGGCAAAAAAGTTGATGCCAGCCTGGTGCTGTTTGGCACGGGCGTGGTGCCGGCGACCTCATTCATCCACGACCTGCCGCTGGAGGACGATGGCAGCTTGCTTACCGACAGCCAGCTGCGCGTGGCCGATAACATCTGGGTGGCCGGTGATATCGCCAGTTATCCGTCGGTGCAGGGCCCACAACGCATTGAGCACTATCGCGTGGCGCACCAGCAAGGGCGCATCGCGGCGCTGAATATGTTAGGGAAAAAGATCCTGTATGACCGCGTGCCGTTCTTCTGGACCGCGCATTACGGTACCCGCTATGAGTATCTGGGGCATGCGGAAGAGTGGGACGATTACCGGCTGCTGGGATCGCTGCAGAATAAGCAGTTTATCGCTTTCTATTGTCAGGAGGGGATGATTGCGGCGGTGTGTTCTGCCGGGTTATATACGCTGACAGCAGCGCTGGTGCAGGAGATGCAGCAGCCCATGACGCTGGCGCAGGGTATTGCGCTGTATGAGGCGTACGCAGCGGCCTGATGCCCTCACCCCGGCCCTCTCCCACAGGGAGAGGGAGACGCAGCCACATGCCCGATCGGACCCCTCTCCCACATGCGCGAGTTCGCCACATGCTCGATCCGTTCCCTCTCCGGCTTGCGGGAGAGGGTTAGCGTGAGGGGCAAAGCGCACCGATCACTGCTTACTCAACGCCTCTGACTTCGCCATACACTGCTGCATCGCATTCATCACCGCGGCGCGGAAGCCTTTCTCTTCCAGCACTTTCACCGCTTCGATGGTGGTGCCGCCTGGCGAGCACACCATATCTTTCAGCTCGCCGGGATGCTTGCCGGTTTCCAGCACCATCTGCGCCGAACCTTTGACCGCCTGCGCCGCAAACTGATATGCCTGCGCACGCGGCATGCCGCCGAGCACCGCCGCATCGGCCATCGCTTCGATAAACATAAACACATAGGCTGGCGCTGAGCCGCTCACGCCAACCACCGCGTGAATCAGGTATTCATTTACCACCGCCGCTTTGCCGAAGCTTTCGAAAATCCCCACCACTTCATCCACTTCATGCGCTTCCACCAGCACGTTTGGCGTCACCGAGGTCATACCTTCGTTCACCAGTGATGGCGTATTGGGCATCACGCGGATGATTTTGCGATCGTGGCCGAGCACCGATGCCAGAGAATCCAGCGTCACGCCTGCGGCGATCGAGACCACCAGCACATCTTTCTTCAGCTGGCCGGCAAGATCTTTCAGTACTTTGAGAATCACATTGGGTTTCACCGCGCCAAACAGGATATCCACTTCGCGCGCCAGACTTTCCACGCTGTCTGCGGCGGTGACGCCATATTGCTGCGCCATCGCCTGATTGGTGGCGGGCTTATGGTCGAACACCCAGATATTGGCGGGGGCGATCTGCCCGCTGTTGACCAGTCCGCTAATGATGGCTTTCGCCATATTGCCGCAGCCGACAAACCCGATTTTTTTATCCAGCATCGCTTTATCCTCTAAGTGGTTCATTTTCTGTGGGGGTAAGCTTACGTCAGCGAGGATTAATAACAAGGCGGGCGGCCAGCAAAAACAGTTGCCATTCTGCCGTAGCACGGCAAGATCAGCCTCATTGTCTGTGAAAAAGGAGTCATCATGTCGATTTGGGTTGATGCCGATGCCTGTCCCAATGTCATCAAAGAAGTGCTGTACCGCGCGGCTGAGCGCACCAAAGTTACCGTGACCTTTGTCGCCAACCAACCGCTGCGCGTGCCGCCGTCGCCGTGGCTGAAAACGCTGCAGGTTGCTGCCGGGTTTGACGTGGCGGATAACGAGATTGTGAAACGGGTGCAACCCGGCGAGCTGGTGATTACCGGCGATATTCCGCTGGCGGCAGAAGTGCTGGAGAAGGGCGCTGCGGCGCTCAATCCGCGCGGAGAGCGTTATTCGACAGACACCATTCGTCAGCGCTTAACCATGCGTGACTTTATGGAAACGATGCGCGCCAGCGGGATTCAGAGTGGCGGCCCGTCGACCTTAAGCCAACGCGACCGCCAACTGTTCGCCAATGAACTGGATAAGTGGTTACGTCAGCGCTGATCAGACGAAGCTATCATCGTCGTCAAAGTCGCCGCCGCTGCCAAAGTCACCGAAATCATTGTTGTCCGCCAGGTTGTTATCCCAGCCCGAGTTATCATTCAGGAACGCATTGTTGCTGTCGTTGCCGTTAAAGGTGTCGAGGCTGTTATCGACCTGCGGCAGCGCCGGTTCGTTGATGATGTTAACGATCTCTTCCGGCTGCGAATGGTGGAACATGCTGGTCAGCATATCCGCCATCACCACGCCGCCCGCCACGCCAACGGCCGTCTGCAATGCGCCGCCGAGGAAGCCGGTGCCGCGTGCCGCCGGCGCAGCAGATTGCTGCAGTGGTGGCGCATATTGCTGTTGTGGCTGCGGCGGTGGATTCCCCCACGCTGGCTGTTGTTGCGCCGCCGGGCGCGATCCGCCACCAAACAGGCTGGAAAGAAAACCGCCGCTGCTCTGCTGCGGTGCCTGTTGCTGCTGCGCCTGCGCCAGACGATTTTCCAGATCCGTAACCTGCGCATTAAGCTTTTTCAGCGCCGCTTCCTGAATCAGGATCGCCTGTGACATGTAGTAAGGCGCGCCGGGCTGATTCTGTAAATGCTGTTTGATTAACTGCTCTGCGCCAGCATCACGCGGGCCGCTTTGCGTCTCAGCCTGTTTCAATCGGCTGAACAGGTTTTCAATAAGTTGTTGTTCTTCGCTTTGCATGGGGAACCCTCCGTTAAGGTATGCCTCATATATGAGGGCGCGACCGAAGAAAGTAAATCAGCGGCCTGGTAAGGAAATGTTGGCCGCTGTTACATTTGGCCCGATGCACGATTCATGCATTGTTTTTTGCAGCTTAATCAAACGACTAGCTTAGGATGTGACTGAAATACGCGTAAATCGTGCCTCGCGGGTGGCTGATAAAATAAAATCCAGGTATTATGCGACGCATTATTGACCTGATGACGTTGCCCGTGCGGCACAATTACGGCGGAGGATGAGCCTGGATGTCATTACCCATCTATCTGATCGGCGCACGCGGTTGCGGTAAAACCACGGTTGGCCAGGCGCTGTCGCAAGCGCTGGGCTATGCCTTCAACGATACCGATCACTATTTGCAACTCATTACGCAACGCAGCGTGGCGGAGATTGTCGCATCTGAAGGGTGGGATAGCTTCCGCGCCCGCGAAACGGAATCGCTGCGCGCGGTCACCGCTCCGAATACGGTCATCGCCACCGGCGGCGGCATGGTGCTGGCGGAAGTGAATTGTCGCTTTATGCGCGAACACGGCCAGGTGATTTGGCTGAACGCGCCTTCAGACGTGCTGGCCGATCGTCTGGAACATCAGCCGGAAGCCGCGCAGCGTCCCACCTTAACCGGCCGCCCGATTGCCGAAGAGATGGGCGATATTTTGCGTGAGCGTGCTCATTTGTATCGCCAAACCGCGCATCATGAAGTCAACGCGATGCAATCGCCCGATCGCGTAGTAGAGCAAATTCTGCAATCGCTCTCTTTAGCGCGCGCCAGCTAAACCCTCAGATTTCTCTCTGTTTTTTTGCAGCGATCCTCAGTTGTCTATACTTAGCGTTAGGCAGAGGATCACCGCTGTCTGTGGACAACTGATAGAAGAGGGAAAACAATGCCAACGAAACCACCCTATCCGCGCGTCGCGCGTATTGTCGCCGTTGAAAAAGGTTCGGCGGATCAAACCGTCACCTGGTATGAATTACGTGCCGACCATCCCAAACCCGATACATTAATAAGCGAACACAAAAGCGAAACCGAAGCGCAAGATGCCAAAGAGCGCTACGAAGACGCTGAAAAAGATTAAGTTTACCCGTCATATTTCAAGCTGCAGGTGCGTTGGCTGCATGTGTTCACCCCAGTCACTTACCTAAGTAAGCTCCTGGGGGATTCACCCATTTGCCGCCTCCCTGCAACTTGAACTCTATAGGGTAAAGAATTCAGCCGAAAAACTGCAATATTCCAAAAAAGTTACACACTTTCCTGCGGAATATTTAACTCACCTGATTACGTCATTTATTTCCCACTTCACGCCGTATTTTATTCTGCCTTAAATTCCCTCAGAAACGTCCGGCTTAAAATTTGCGCTTGACCGTCAAAGCGTCGCGCTTTACTTTCTGGTTATTGAAAGAGGAACTGTGTTCCATATAGTGAAACCAACGCCATGACCACACTCGAAAATGCCTCCGCTGTACTGAAGCTGTTTCAGCGCTTTGGCGTGACGCAGGGCCATCCCGGCTTGACCTTTACCGAGGTGGTGGATGCGTTAGGCATGCCGAAAAGCACGGTCTCGCGCCTGTTAGCGACCATGGAGAGTGAAGGCTTACTTGAGCGTGACACTGAAAGTCGCTGCTTCCAGATTGGTCGCGTGCTGCTGTCGGTGGCGGGTCACTATCTGTCGACGCCGCTAGTGGATAGCGCGTCGGCGCCGATGGCGCGCCTGGCGGCCAGCAGCGGTTGCATGGGTTATATCTCGGTGCTGGATGGCGACGATGTGCTGGTGATGCGCATGTATCACGGCCGTTTCTTCACCCAGTTGGTGACGCCGCCGGGCACGCGCGTTTCATTGACCGGCACTTCGACCGGACGCGTGCTGCTGGCGCAGCTCAGTGATGACGAGGTTCGCGAACGTTTTGCCAGCAACTGGCAGGCGGCTTCGATGAACTCGCCGCTGAGCGTCGATGCGTTATGCAAAGAGTTAGCGGTAATTCGCCAGCAAGGCTGGGCACTGGCGCGCAATGAGACGCTGCCGGGCATCAGTTCGCTGGCGGTCGCGGTAACCAATAAACATCGCGGTGAAAGTGCCGCTCTCTGTCTCTCGTTTTTATCGCAAGAAGCGGCGCCCGGATATCCGGAGAGGCTGCTCAGCGAACTACGCGCAACGGCTGCACTGATGGCCGAAAAATACGGCGCATAATCCTGTCCAAAACAGGGAACCCTATTTTAGTTTTGAAGGCGTTTATTCGCGCCACACCAGGGAAATAGCAGGTCTTCGGACCTGCTTATTTCAATAATCAGGGAACGATTAATATAAAAACGTTGATGTCCCACGTGTCGGGCACTTCGAATTAAAGCGTTTTCTACAGGGTGAAAATACGGGGATCTCATGCGTCAAAATAATCCAATAAAAAGCGTTGGCGTTGCCTTAATGCTGGTTCTGCTGTCCGTTGCCGGCGCCATCATTGGGGTTCAGCTTATTACCACCATTGGGGTAACACCCAATACCTCTATTATCGGCGCGCTGTTTGCCATGCTGCTGGCGCGTATTCCGCTGCAATGGTTTCGTCGCTATCGCTCCATTGAAGTACAAAACCTCGCGCAAACCGCCATCTCCTCTGCCACCTTCGGTGCGGCCAACAGCCTGTTGATGCCGATTGCGGTGCCGTGGGCGCTGGGTGAGCCGCAACTGGTGCTGCCGCTGTTTGTTGGCGTCAGCGCGGCGATGCTGCTCGATGCTTATTTACTCTATCGTCTATTTGATACCCGCGTCTTCCCGGCCAGCAATGCGTGGCCGCCGGGCGTGGCGGCAGCCGAAGCGATCAAAGCCGGTGACAAAGGCGGTCGTCAGGCTTGGCTGCTGGTGGTGGGGATTGTTGGCGGCATCGTGGGTTCGATGCTGAAGATCCCGATGTCGGCATTTGGTACCGCGTTTATCGGTAATATCTGGGCGCTCAGCATGCTAGGTATGGGTTTCCTGCTACGCGCCTACGCGCAACCGGTTGCTGGCATTGATATCAACGCACTCTATATTCCGCACGGCGTGATGGTCGGTGCCGGTTTGGTGGCGTTAATTCAGGTGGTGCAGGTGATTCGCAGCCGCCGCAATGATCAGGTCAACGTCAGCCGTAGCGACAGCGAAGTCAAACGTTCGCTGGGTTTCGGCACCGTCGGTTACATCGTCATCTCCACGCTGCTGGCGCTGGCGGGCGGTCTGTGGAGCCAGATGGGCCTGCCGATGCTGGTGCTGTTTATCCTTTACGCCGCCTTTGCTGCCTTCGTGCATGAATTGATTGTTGGTATCGCCGCCATGCACTCTGGCTGGTTCCCGGCCTTTGCGGTGGCGCTGATCACCCTGATTCTCGGTATTCTGCTCGGCTTCCCGCCGCTGGCGTTGTGCCTGCTGTGTGGCTTTACCGCCGCTACCGGTCCGGCGTTTGCCGATATGGGTTATGACCTGAAAGCCGGCTTTATCCTGCGCGGTAACGGTGCCGATGTGCAGCAAGAGCTGTGGGGCCGCCGTATCCAGCTGATCGCCGCGATGATTGCCTTTGTGATCTGTATTCCCGTGGTGTGGTACGCGCACACCATTTTCTTTGCCGAGAATCTGCTGCCGCCGGTGGCGCGCGTCTATGCCAAAACCATTCAGGCCGGTGCCGAACCGGGGATTGCCGGAAACCTGCTGATGTGGGCGATTCCGGGCGCGATTATTCAGTTGATCGGCGGACCAAAACGTCAGCTTGGCGTCCTGCTGGCGACCGGCTTGTTAATCAACAACGCCGCGGCAGGTTGGGCGGTGATGGTGGGCATCGCGCTGCGCATTATCATCCTGCGCGTGTGGGCCGAGCGTGGACGTTCACCGATGGAGGTGATGGCCGCCGGATTTATCGCGGGCGACGCGCTCTATAGCTTCTTCCATTCACTTTTTGCCAGCGGCAGCAAAAAATAATCCAGGAAATTGATGATGAGTTTACAGCAGACACTGCAGGTCTTTGAGTTACTCGATAGCGCTTACATCGATGGCCAACAGGTGGTCGATCTGTTCGCGGCCTATCCGGGCGTCACCGCCAGCACGAAACGCGTTAGCGGGCCAAAAGGGCGGACCGATTTCGTCCGCATCGATATCCCCGGTGCGCAGGGCAAAAGCAACGGCGGCAGTGCGCCAACACTCGGCATCATTGGCCGTCTCGGCGGTATCGGTGCGCGTCCAACGCGCATTGGTATGGTGTCGGATGCCGATGGCGCCGTCGCGGCGGTGAGCAGTGCGTTGAAGCTGGCGCAGATGCAGACCAAAGGCGACGTGCTGGCCGGTGATGTGATTATCACCACCCACATCTGCCCGGATGCGCCAACCCGTCCGCACGAGCCAGTCGATTTCATGGATTCGCCGTGCGACGACATCACCATGAATGACAACGAAGTGATCGCTGATGTTGATGCGATTCTGTCGATCGATACCACCAAAGGTAACCGCATTCTCAATCACAAAGGCTACGCGCTGTCGCCGACGGTGAAAGAGGGCTACATCCTGCGCGTATCAGAAGATCTGTTACGCATCATGGAGATGACCAGCGGCAAACCGGCGGTTACCTTCCCGATCACCACGCAGGACATCACGCCATACGGCAACGGGGTTTATCACCTCAACAGTATTTTGCAACCTTCCACCGCGACGGATGTACCGGTGGTCGGCGTGGCGATCTGTGCCGAATCGGTGGTGCCGGGCTGCGGCACCGGCGCCAGCCACGAAGTGGATATCGCTTTAGCAGTGAAGTTTGCGGTCGAAGTGGCGAAAGAGTTCGGGCGTGAAACCTGTCACTTCTACGACCCACAAGAGTACGCGCTGCTGCTCTCTTTGTATGGTAGTCTCAGCCATCTGCGCACCCGGAAAGCCTGATGATGAACATCTCCCTGGTCACACTGACGATTGGTCAATCACCGCGCAGCGACATTCTGCCGCTGCTGCTGGAACATCTGCCCGCCGATCAGGTGGCGCATGCCGGTTTACTCGACGGCCTGACGCTAGCCGAAGTTGAGCTGCAGTATGCGCCCGCGCCGGGTGACAAGGTGCTGGTATCGCGTATGACCAGCGGCGAGCAGGTGCGCCTGTCCGTAGCAAAAGTGGAGCTGGGACTGCAACGTAAGATTAACGCGCTGGAGCAGCAGGGCTATGACACCATTTTGCTGCTGTGCACCGGCGAGTTTGGCGCGCTGAAAACCCAATCCGCTTTGCTGCTGGAGCCCGATCGCATCATCCCACCGCTGGTACGCGCGATTGTGCAAGATCATAAAGTCGGGATTGTGGTGCCGGTGGAAGAGCAGATTGCCGAGCAGGCCAACAAGTGGCGCAATTTGATCACTCCGCCGTGTTTTGCCGTTGCCAGCCCGTATCTGGCGGAGCAGGCCGATTTGGTGGAAGCGGGATTGTCGCTGCAGGAGCAGGGCGCGGATGTGGTGGTGCTGGATTGCATCGGCTATCACCAGCAGCACCGCGATTTCCTGCAGAAAATGCTGGGTATCCCGGTGCTGCTGTCGAACGTGCTGGTGGCCAAGCTGGCGGCAGAATTGATCGTCTAACGCAGGGAGATCACAAGTTGCGATCTGTGGCGCTAATTCGCGTGACAGATCAGCGAGTTCCTTAGTAATCTGCCAGTCACGATAATGTGCTGTGAGGAAGTAATATGCTCAATACAAGTGAGTATTTCGACGGAAAAGTGAAATCCATTGGTTTCGACAGCGTGACCATTGGCCGTGCCAGCGTTGGCGTGATGGCCGAAGGTGAATACACCTTCGGCACCAATCAACCGGAAGAGATGACGGTGGTGAGCGGCGCGCTGAAAGTGCTGCTGCCGGGCGAAACCGAGTGGAAATGGTACGAAGCCGGCACCAGCTTCAACGTGCCAGGCCAAAGCGAATTCCATCTGCAGGTGGCAGAGCCTTCTTCTTATCTGTGCCGCTACCTCTAAACTCAAGCTTTAGAACATCTTAAACCTGCGACTTCTGTTGAAGCGCAGGTTTTTTTATTGCTCGACCCACGAAAATCCTGCGGGTTTGTCGTAGGGTCACCCTTAATGGCGATCAGGATCGAGAGGATTAACGCTTCGCTTCGCCGCCTAACGCTTCGACCAGATTGCCGATCAGCGCGGCCAGTTCGCTGGTCATAAGAATAAAATCGGCATCGAAACGCTGGGCGAAATCATCGCGGTCGATGTCATCATTCTGCTCACGCAGCGTGTCGCTGAACTTCAAACGCTTCACTGAAGCATCATCGGCAATAACGAACTGAATGCGTTCCTGCCAGTCAAGCGCTAGCTTGGTGACCACTTTACCGGCTTCAATGTGTGTAGCGATTTCGTCGGAAATCAGATCCTGCTTCTTACAGCGGATCACGCCGCCATCTTCCAGCATGGCTTTCAGCTCGGCTTCATCCATCAGGGCAAAACCGGCTGGCAGCTCACCTGAGCGCACCCATTCGGTCAGCGTCAGCTCGATCGGATTCTCCAGCGTCAGCGGTACCACCGGCAGCGAACCGAGGCTTTTACGCAGCAGCGCCAGCGTGTCTTCGGCTTTCTTGGCGCTGGCACAGTCGACGATGATCAGATTGTTAACGGTGTCGATCCACATATACGTCTGGCTGAAACGGCTAAACGCGCGTGGCAGCAAGCTGTGCAGCACTTCATCTTTCAGCGAATCTTTCTCGGTCTTCTTCAGCTTGCGGCTCTGTTCAGCTTCCAGCTTGTCGATTTTGGCTTCCAGCGCCTGCTTCACCACCGGCGACGGCAGAATCTTCTGCTCGGTGCGTGCACAAATCACCATCTGACCGTTGATTTCGTGCGTCAGCGCTTCGCTGCGGTTGCCCATCGGTGAAACCCAGCCGGTTTTCGCCATATCCTGGCTGCCGCATGGCGAAAAGGTAAAGGCGTCGAGCTGTTTTTCCAGATCGTCTGCGGACAGCGGAATGTCACGATTCAGACGATAAACCATCATATTTTTAAACCACAACATCGGGATTCCTTACCGTGGGTGCGATCGGGCGCACAAGTCTCAAAGTCAGCGCGCATGATAGCGAAACATCGGATTGGTTTCATTGCCTTTCCCGATTCAGCCTTCTACTGTATTGGTCACCAGAACGAATAATGAGGAATAAATCGTGCGCATCGGGATTGATTTAGGCGGGACCAAAATTGAAGTGATTGCACTGTCTGATCAGGGTCAGGAACTGTTCCGTCATCGCGTTAACACGCCGCGTGACGACTACGCTGCCACGGTTCAGGCGATTGTCGATTTAGTGCTGCTGGCGGAGGAGAAAACCGGCCAGCAGGGCACGGTCGGCATCGGCATTCCCGGCACGATTTCGCCCTACACGCAACGGGTGAAGAATGCCAACTCCACCTGGCTGAACGGTCAGCCGCTGGATAAGGATTTAGCGCAGGCGCTGAATCGTGACGTGCGCATCGCCAACGACGCGAATTGTCTGGCGGTTTCCGAAGCGGTAGATGGCGCGGGCGCGGGTCAGCCGCTGGTGTTTGCGGTGATTATCGGCACCGGATCGGGCGCGGGCGTAGCGATTGGCGGTGAGTCGCGCATTGGCGGTAACGGCAATGCTGGTGAGTGGGGCCACAATCCGCTGCCGTGGATGGATGAGGATGAATTGCGCCATCGCGCGGAAGTGCCCTGTTATTGCGGCTTGCAGGGCTGCATTGAGACCTTTGTATCGGGTACCGGCTTCGCTATCGATTATCAGCGTCTGAGCGGTAAAGCGCTGAAAGGCGCGGAGATCATCAAGCTGATTGAGCAGCAGGATCCGGTGGCGGAACTGGCGATGAATCGCTACGAAATGCGTCTGGCGAAATCACTGGCGCAGGTAGTGAATCTGCTGGATCCCGATGTGATTGTGTTGGGCGGCGGCATGAGTAACAACGATCGCCTGTACCAAACCGTGCCGGCGCTGATGAAGCAGTGGGTGTTTGGCCGCGAGTGTGAAACGCCAGTGCTGAAGGCGGTACATGGCGATTCGAGCGGCGTGCGCGGGGCGGCGTGGTTGTGGCCGTTGAAAGGGTAGTTTCTGGCACGCACCTCTGTATGTGCTCGCTTTCCCCCTCCTCGGTTTGTGCTCGCTTTCCCCCTCCTCGGTCCTCCCCCATAAATGGGGGAGGAAGATGCTGCCACATGTCAGTGAGGAAGCTGCATGTGGCAGCGTCTCCTTCCTCCGCTTGCGGGGGAAGGCCGGGATGGGGGACAGCGTGCACACTTCCACCAATGGGGGAGGAAGATGCTGCCACATGTCAGCGCTGAAGCTGCATGTGGCAGCGTCTCCTTCACCCGTTTACGGGGGAAGGCCGGGATGGGGGACAGCCAGCACTAACCCACTCACTCACCCACTAACATCGAATCCTGCGGCGCGTTATCACGCTGGGCTTTCGTCGCCAGGAAGTAGACATATCCCACCGCCATAATCGCCACAAACAAGCCGCCAATCACCGGGTTGAACCACAGCATCGCCACCAGACACACCAGCGACAGCACCAGCGCAATGCCCGGCACAATCGGATAGCCAGGCGCACGGAAGCTGCGTTCCATCTCTGGCGCAGTGCGACGCAGTTTAAACAGGCTCAGCATACTCATCAGATACATCACAATCGCGCCGAACACCGCCATGGTGATCATCGCAGCGGTCAGCGTCATGCCTTGCAGATTAATGAAACCATCGCTGTAGATCGCGGCGATGCCAATCAAACCGCCGGCGATAATCGCGCGGTGCGGCGTCTGAAAGCGCGACAGCTTCGCCAGACTTTGCGGCAGATAACCGGCGCGGGCGAGGGCGAAGAACTGGCGCGAATAGCCGAGAATAATGCCGTGGAAGCTGGCAATCAGACCAAACAGACCAATCCACACCAGCATGTGCATCCAGTTGGAGTTTTCACCGACAATCATCTTCATTGCCTGCGGCAGCGGATCGTTGATGTCCGACAGCTTGCGCCAGTCGCCAGCGCCACCGGCCAGCAGCATCACGCCAATCGCCAACACCACCAGCGTCAGAATGCCGGTGATATAGGCTTTGGGAATAGTGCGTTTGGGATCTTTGGCCTCTTCGGCCGCCATCGCCGCGCCTTCAATCGCCAGGAAGAACCAGATGGCGAACGGAATCGCGGCAAAGATGCCAGACATCGCCGGCATGCCGAAGTGATCGCTGCCCGCCCAGCCGTTAGCGGCAAAGTTGGCGATGCTGAAGCCCGGCGACACCACGCCCATAAACACCAGCAGCTCCAGAACCGCCAGCACAGTGACCACCAATTCGAACATCGCCGCCAGCTTAACACCGAGAATGTTCAGCGTCATGAAGACGATATAAGCGCCGACCGCGGCGGTTTTCGGATTGAGATCGGGATATTGCACGTTGAGGTAAGCGCCAATCGCCATGGCAATCGCCGGCGGTGCGAACACGAACTCAATCAGCGTGGCGAGGCCCGCGATCAAGCCGCCGGTTTCACCGAACGCGCGGCGGCTATAGGCAAACGGACCGCCCGCATGCGGAATCGCGGTGGTCAGTTCGGTAAAGCTGAAAATGAAGCAGGTATACATGGTGGCGATCATCGCGGTGGTAATCAGAAATCCCAGCGTGCCCGCCACGCCCCAGCCGTAACTCCAGCCAAAATATTCCCCGGAAATCACCAGTCCAACCGCAATGCCCCACAAATGCAGGGTGCCCAGCGTGGGTTTGAGCTTATTCGTCATCATCTTCTCCCCGTCGTCATTGTTGGTGCGGCAGCTTCACCGCGCTTTTTTATCTTTGCGCTACAGTGAAGTGATAATGCCGCTGCCGGGCGCGGGAAAACTTGACGCGGGCGCAGTGAGTTTTGTCCTCCACGGTCAACTCTGAGGCAAGAAAAGTGCCAGATGCACGCTGCGGTCAACTTTGGGTTGTCTGCGGTCAAGCAGTCAGGACGACGTCATCCCATGCTGATACCACTTGCTTGATGCTGGAGATTGATGAATGAGTGCCGAACAATCCGATACCTTAACCGATACTGAAATCACCCTGCTGGCGCATCAGGCGCTGGCCCGTTATCCCGCGGCACTGCGCGGCGAACTCAAGCTGCTGTGCCGCTCGGAAAATGCCACCTTCCTGTTGCAGGCGGCGGGCAAACGCTATGCGCTGCGTCTGCATCGTCCTAACTATCACAGCAAAGCGGACATTCAGAGCGAGCTGCTGTGGCTGGATGCGCTGCGTGACATTGGCATCATGGTGCCGCAGGCGATCCCGGCCAGCGAGGGTGAGACCGTGCTGACGCTGCCGATGGCAAACGGCGCCGAGCGCTACGCCGTGTTGTTCCACTGGATTGAGGGTGACATGCCCACCACCGATGTCGATCCCAAAGCGTTTCAGCAACTGGGTCACATCACCGCGCGCTTGCATCAGCACAGCCGCAGCTGGCAGAAACCGGCGGGTTTTCAGCGTATCATCTGGGATCATCACACCATGGTCAGCGATCATAGCCATTGGGGACGCTGGCAGGACGCGCCGAACCTCAATCCGGCCGATCACGGCATCGTCGCCGAAGCGGTAGCGCGCGTCGGGCAGGAGCTGCAGGGCTTTGGCAAAGGGGCGGATCGTTATGGTTTGATCCACGCCGATCTGCGTCTGACCAACCTGCTGCTGCATAAAGGCGAAACGCGGGTGATCGACTTTGATGACTGCGGACTCGGCTGGTATCTGCACGATCTGGCGGCGGCGATCAGTTTTGTTGAGCACCATCCGCGCGCCGCCGAATGGGTGGATAACTGGATCCTCGGTTACGAAAAAGTGGCGCACATCAGTGATGACGAGATGGCGCTGGTGCCGACGCTGCTGATCCAGCGCCGCATCCAGATGACCGCGTGGATGGGATCACACGCGGAAACGGAAATGGCACTGAGCCTTGGGCCGCGCTGGGCCGATCACTCGGTGCGCCTCTGCCGACGTTATCTGGAAACCAATCAGCTGCCGGTTGGCGTCTGATGCACCAGCAGTGAGCAGCTTTGCGCTGTCGCGGCGCAGCAAAGGTCGCCATTCATGGCGACCCTGCGACAAAATCCGCAAATCATTCGCCTGGTACGAATATTGCTGGAATCCTCAACCTGTTTCACTCGCGCCACACGCAGAGGTTCCGATGCAATCATTCATAACACCCACTGAAGCCTTGAGCGCCTTGTCCGTCAGCGCCAGCAACCGCGGCGTTTTGGCGGCGGCGGCCACCGGACTGAGCGGGTTTATCACTGACAAAGGCGGCGATGTCGATCGTATTTTTGGCATCAGCGGCATCAACTCCGAACTGCTGGCGAGCCCTACGCTAAGCCTGGGTTTGGTGAACTACTGCCGTGTAATGGAAGAGGCTGCGCGTCATTCCGGTTTTGATAACTTCGGTTTGCATTACGGTAAGCAGTTCAAACCGCAGTCATTAGGCTTGATCGGGTATATCGGCCTCTGTTCGCCCACGCTGGAGCAGGCGCTGCACAACGTGGTAAATGCCTTTCCGTGGCATCAGCACGACACGCTGACGCGGCTGGTGGATAAAGGCGAGTGCTGGCGGCTCGATTATCAGGTGCGCCACGGCGCGATCCTCTCCAGACGCCAGGATGCGGAGCTGACGCTCGGTATGTTTCTCAACTTGATCCGCCACGTTGCCGGCAAAAACTGGGCACCGCGTGAAGTGCACTTTGAACATCCGCGCCCGGAGCAGTGGCACGAGCACTGCAAAGTGTTTGATGCGCCGGTGTGGTTTGATCAACCGTTCAACTCATTACTGATCCCGAAACGCGATCTGCTGCGCAGCATGCCGGAACAAGATCCGATGTTGCTGATGGTGATGCAGGATGCTATCCGCCGCCTGAACAGTTGTGCCAGCCTGCAAAGCGTGGTGGAGCAGGCGCGATCGCAGGTCAATCTGTCACTGATGCAGGGCGAACCGGTGCTGGAAGATATTGCCGAAAAAATGGGCTTGTCGAGCTGGTCGCTGCAACGGCGGCTGCGTGAGGAGGGCATCAGTTTCACGGCGCTGGTGGACAAGGTGCGCTGCGAGATGGCGACGCACTATCTGCAACAGAAGCAGCTGCCGATCTCAGAGATGGCGCTGCTGCTCGGCTATTCCGAAGTCAGCGCCTTCTCCCGCGCCTTCCGCCGCTGGTTTGGCATCAGCCCGCGCCAGTGGCGCCAGGATGGCTCGGCGTTGCCGGGGCAAAACCGAACCACGCTGGCTGGCTAGCGTCCGGCGGCGGCGGTAAATGGTTGCTTTGACCAATCAACTGCCAGGCGCGCAGGCACAGCGTTTCGTCGCCTTGCGTCTGCGTCACCGCGTAGCGCCCGCTGTTTTGCCACTCAAGCCGCACCAGACATTGCTGACCGGCATAACGGCGCGCATCGCGGAAATGCTGGTTGAGCTGATGCTGCATCTCATCAGTCCACTTGCAGGATGCGCTGCCCGGCGCGCTCTGCGGCTGACACAGATTGGCGATGCTATCCTGTTGCTTTGGCTCAGAATGCTGACAAGCGCTGAGGCCCACAACAATCATTAACCCGCCCAATAATCCCGCCATTCGATTAATTAAATTCATTAATATGCCTGTACTTTCACTAAAGTTCCTCTCTCTCACTGCCGACAGTCTACAGACCGACTCAACCAATGCTATGGCATTACTCTGACTGTCGGCAGAACCAGAATTTGCCGCAGCCTTGCGGCTTTATCTCCTTTTGATTCATGGATTAGAAATGCAGAAAAAATATGCCCTTGCGGCACTCTCCTTGTTAAGCGCCACGCTGCTCAGCGGCTGCGCGACCGAATCGTCACGCGCCATTGAAGCGCCACAGGTACGTGCGGCCAGCCAGCCCGCGTATCAGGGCGTGCGCAGCCCGATTGCGGTTGGCCAGTTTGATAATCGCTCCTCGTACATGAACGGCATCTTCTCCGATGGCGTGGATCGTCTTGGCAATCAGTCGAAAACCATTTTGGTCACGCACCTGCAGCAGACCAATCGCTTCAACGTGCTGGATCGCAGCAACCTGAAAGAGTTGCAGCAGGAAGCCGGCTTTAAGAAGAGCGAGCAGAACATCAAAGGTGCGACTTACATCATCACCGGCGATATCACCGAATTTGGTCGCAAAGAAGTGGGCGATCAGCAGCTGTGGGGCATTTTGGGGCGCGGTAAGAACCAGATCGCCTATGCCAAAGTCAACCTGAATGTGGTGGATGTCACCACCTCAGAAGTGGTGTACAGCGCGCAGGGCGCGGGTGAATTCAAGCTGTCAGCGCGTGAGATCGTCGGTTTCGGCGGCACCGCCAGCTATGACTCCACTCTCAACGGCAAAGTGATGGATCTGGCGATTCGTGAAGCGGTAGATCATTTAGTGGATGGCATTAACAGTGGCGCATGGCGTCCGGCGAAATAAGGATATTGAGCATGAAAGGGTTGCAACTGAGCGCGGCGCTGATCGCTGCGGGTGTGCTGGCAGGCTGTGCGCCAAAAGGGCCGGAACCGATCTATTACTGGGGCGATTACCAGCAGCAGATCTACAGCTATTACAAAAAAGATAGCGATCCGCAGAAGCAGATCGAAGCACTGAATCTGGATATTGAAAAAGCCAAATCGGTCAACAAACCGGTTGCGCCGGGCCTGCACGCGCAGCTCGGCCTGCTGTACGCCAAAACCGGTGCTACCGATAAAGCCTTCGGCCAGTTTGCCACCGAGAAGCAGCTGTTCCCGGAATCGGCGCCCTATATGGACTTTCTGATGAAGAAAAAACAAGGAGTTGCCCAGTGAACAAGCTGATTGTGTCTTTAGGCGTACTGGCCACGCTGCTATTGACCGGCTGCGCGCATAAAAAACCGTACGATTACAGCGCCTTCCGCGCCAGCATGCCGGCCTCAATTCTGGTGTTGCCTGCGGATAACCGCGCGCCGGATGTGAACGCGGCGAACAGCTTCACCTCGCTGGTGACGCGTCCGCTGGCGGAAGCGGGCTATTACGTGTTCCCGGTGGCGGTGGTGGATGAAACCTTCCAGCAGAACGGATTGACCAACGGCCATGAAATTCAGGCTGTCAGCCCGCAGCGTCTGCATGACATCTTCCACGCCGACAGCGCGCTGTACATTTCAGTGACCGATTACGGCAGCAGCTATCAGGTGATCCAGAGCGTGACCAGGGTGTCGGCGACGGCGCGTCTGGTGGATTTGCGCAGCGGTAAAGAGCTGTGGCAAGGCATTGCCACCGCCAGCGACGCGGAAGATGGCAACAACAATAATGGCGGTATTATTGGCATGTTGGTCTCTGCTGCGATTAAGCAGATTGCCAGCAATGTGTCGGATAAGGCACACACCATCGCCGGTGTGACCAGCGCCCGTCTGCTGGCGCAGAACGAGCAGGGCGGTTTGCTGGCCGGCCCTCGTTATAAGTTGGTGAGTACGCGATAAAAGAATGCAGTGAATCGTAGCGGCGCGATTTATCGCGCTCTTTTCGGATGGACACCGCCTTAACAAGCGCAATAAATTGCGCCGCTACGAATTGTGCGTTTTTAAGCGAGATCGCCCGGCAACTCGAGCTTGCTGTAACCCAGGCCATTCATCTTGCGGACACGGATCTGCACCGGAATACGCTCTTTCATCGCTTCGACATGGCTGATCACGCCGATGGTTTTGCCGCTGGCGTTGAGGGCATCGAGCGCATCCAGCGCGGTATCCAGCGTCTCGGCATCCAGCGTGCCGAAGCCTTCATCGAGGAACAGCGATTCGATGCGCGTTTTATGACTCACCAAATCTGACAGCGCTAACGCCAGCGCCAGGCTGACGAGAAAACTCTCGCCGCCCGATAGCGTGCGCGTATCGCGCGTGGCGTCAGCTTGCCAGGTATCAACCACTTCCAGCTCCAGTTCTTCACTGATGCGGCGTTGCAGCAGATAGCGACCGTGCAGGCGATCGAGCTGACGGTTCGCCAGCCACACCAGATGGTCGAGCGTCAGACCTTGTGCGAAGCGGCGGAATTTATCGCCTTTGGCCGAACCCACCAGATCGTTCAGACGCCCCAGCTGCGCCAGTTCCACTTCATCGGTGGCGATTTGCGTCAGCAACGATTGCTGCTGCAAACGCTGTTGTGCATCGCTGTGTAACTGCTGCTGCGCTTCGCCCTGTTGACGGGCATTGTCACGTAACGTCACGCGCAGCTGTTCCAGCTGCTGCTGAATCGTGGCGGCGATCTCATCGCTAAGATCCGCAGGCCGCTGCTGCTGATGCGCCGTCCAGCGCTGCATAAGCTGTTCGCTGAGGGTGAGCTGCTGCTGGCGCTGCTGATCGAGCGTTTGCAACTGCTGGCGCAGCTGCTGCACCTCGCGCTCCTCCAGCAGGGCGGCACGCAGCGCGCGCTCATCGTCAAAATCACTCTGCTGCAGCGCGGCGAGGAAGGCGCTTTCTGCTGCGGCAGCGCGCTCACGTAAGGTGTTTTGCTGCGCCGCGATCTGCTCGCACTGGCCATTCAGGCCGTGCAGCAAGCTTTGCGCCTGTTGCCAATGCTGAAGCTGCTGCGCCAGCGCCTGTTCACACTGTTGCAGCGCGGCATGCTGCTGCTGCCGGGCTTCTGTCACCCGACGATCGCCAAACAGCTGTTGACGCTGTTGTTGCTGCTGTTGGCGCTGCTGCTGCAAAGCGCTGAGCGTCTGCTGCAGCTCATCCAGCCGCTGCTGTTCACGCGCCAGATTCTGCTGCAGGCTGCTGCGCTCACTTTCGGCTTTCGCCAGCTGTGGCTGCAACTCGCCGTGTAACCGTTCATTTTCCTGCCATGCGATCCAGCGTTGTTGTAAGGTGCGCAGCCAGCTTTCCCGCTCAGCGACATCTGGCAGGACGAGCTGATGCTGCGTCAGCTGCTGTTCCAGCTGCTGCGCCAGTTGCTGCATGGCGCTGCGTTCGCTGGCCTCGCGCTGGCTGATTTCATCCAGCGTCTGCTGCGTGCTGGCGATCTGCTGCTGCGCCAGCTGCTGCTGATTCTGATGCTGCTGCCACAGCTGCTGCTGTTGCAGATGCGCATCCTTTGCCTGCTGCAGCGCACGCGCGGCGTTTTCCCGCGTCTGCAGCTGCTGTTGCTGCAGCTGTTCCTGCGCATCCTGCTGCTGTTGCCACTGCGCAAAATCGTCCTGCTGCTCTAGCGTGCAGGTAAGTGCCAGCTCACCGCTCAGCGCTTGCCATTGGGTGTTCACCGTCGCCAGTTGCTGATCGTAATCGCTGATCTCCTGCTGCAACGCCTGCTGCTGTTGCAGCGACAGTTTCTGCTGCTCGCCTTTGGCGGTGCCGGACTCTTTTAACTGCGCCACGCGTGTTTCCAGCGCGGTTAAACGCTGCTGATTGGCACCGGGCTCAAGCTGCTGATATTGCGCAATCGCCGGATGCTGGCACGAGCCGCACAGCGGGCAGGGCTGATCCGGCTGCAGTTTGGCGCGCTCGTCGGCCAGCTGGGCGATGGTGCGCTCCAGCTCGCAGATTTTGCGCACATCGAGCAGCGCCTGATGTTCCCGTTTGTACTCCTCGCGCAGCGCTTGCAACGTCTTTTCCGCGTCCTGATGCTGCTGCTGGAGCTGCGCCAGTTTCTGCTGACGCTGCAACCGCTGCGGTTGCAGCGCGCGCCACTGCGCGGCGAGCAGGTTAAGCTGCTGGCGCGCAGGGCGTTGGGTTTGATGCTGCGTCAGGGCGTCGCGCAGTTGCGCGCTGCCGATCTCCGCCTCAAGTGAAGTCAGTGCTTGCTCCGCTTGCATACGCTGCTGCGCGGCCTGCGCTTCGGCTTGCTGCAACGGTTGCGCCGCCTGTTCACGCTGAGCCTGCGCCTGTTGATGCTGCTCCAGCTGGCTGCGCTGCTGTTGGTGCTGTGCGATCAGCTGCGTCAGCGTCTGCTCGCGCTCATCCAGCCGGGCGATCTCCGCCTGCCAGCGCGTTAATTCCGAGCCCCAATGGGCGACAGCGGCTTCGCGGGTGCGGAATTCCTGCTGCTGCGCCAGCTGTTGTTGTAAACGTTCACTTACCTGCTGTTGCTGGCTGAGTGCGGTTTGGCTGGATTGCAGCGCCTGTTGTTGCTGCAGATGCAATCGCTGCTGTTCATCCAGCTGCTGCGCGAGGGTGGTGATGCGTTGATCGAGCGGGATAACCTGCTCGGTGAGCAGCGTTTCAAGCTGCTGCTGTTGCTGTAACGCCTGTTCACGCGCCTGCTGCGCAGCCTGATAATGGTTTTCGCCCTGTTGCAGCGCGGTTTTGGCTTGCTGCCGTTGCGCTTGCAGCTGCTGCGATTGCTGTTCCAGCGTACGCAGATCGCCCTGCAACTGTTCGCGCTGCTGCAACTTCTCGCGCAGTTTTTCTGCCGGTTCGGCGCGCGCCAGCCGCTGACGATCGTCATCCGCCTGCTGCCAGGCCTGTTGCGCGGCAAGCAGCGTCTGTTCGGCCTGCTGCTGCTCTTGCGTTAGCTGTTGCTGCTGCACCAGCCATTGCTGCTGATGCTGCGCCAGCGTCAGCTGTTCGCTGAGAATTTTCTCCTGCGCGCCAAGTTCCGCCAGCTGCTGCGTCAATTCTGCCCGGCGCGCTTCATCCAGCAGCGACATGCCACCGGCGCGGGCGCGCAGCGTATCCAGCTCGCTGCGCGCGGTGCGCCAGCGTTCATAGATCTGCACTGAGATTTGTCCGTAGATTTCGGTGCCGGTCAGCTCTTCCAGCAGCTCGGCGCGTTCGCCGGGTTTGGCATTCAGGAAGGCGGCAAACTGGCCTTGCGACAGCATCATTGAGCGGGTAAAACGGGCGAAATCGAGCCCCGACAGGGTCTCAATCGCTTTTAGCTTGTCGCCAACTTTATCGGCAATGATTTGATTATCGGCGACGCGCGCCAGCTCGACGCGCGGTGCCTGCAGCTTACCGTCGGCTTGGCCGCGCGCGCGGTTCTGGCTCCAGAAGGCGCGCCAGGCTTCGCCTTTGATCTCAAACTCCACCTCCGCCAGACACTCGGCGGTGTCGCGGGTGATCAGCTCGTTCTGGGTTTGCGACAGCGTGCCGAGGCGCGGCGTCTGATGATAGAGCGCCAGGCAAATCGCATCGAGTAAGGTGGTTTTGCCCGCGCCAGTGGCGCCGGTAATGGCAAACAAGCCGTTGCTGGCAAAGGGCTCGCGACGGAAATCGATAAACCATTCGCCGCGCAGCGCATTGAGGTTTTTAAAGCGTAGCGTCAAAATTTTCATGCGGATGGATTCTCCAGCGCGGCAAGCTGGGTACGGAACAGCTGCGTTAACTGCTCGGCCTGCCCGGCATCCAGCTGATCTTCCTGCGCCAGTCGGCGAGCAAACACGTCTTCCACTTTTAGTTCGCTCAGGGTTTCGTTCTCCAGCCGTTCGAGGCTGCGCTGCCGCTGTTCGCGGCTGCGGCGCACCAGCAGCACTTCGACCGGCAGATTTTCGGTGAGCGCTTCAATGCGACGTTGCAGATCGCTGAGATATTCCTGCGTGGTGATCTCAATATCCAGCCAGACTGGCTGTTCGCTGGCGCTCGCGCTGAACTGCGCCAGCTGATGTTCAATCTCCGCCATCGAGCCTTTCAGCATCTGCATCGGCTGGAAGTGCGGGATGGTTAGCGGCGTAACGGTATCGAGCGTGGTGCTGAATTCCAGCAGGAAGACGCTTTTCTCGCGGCCAAGCTCATCAAAACTGAGCGGAATCGGCGAACCGCTGTAATGAATGTGCTCGCTGTTGGCGATGCGCTGGGCGCGATGGATGTGACCGAGCGCGATGTAATCGGCGGGCGGAAACGCCTGCGCCGGGAAGGCATCCAGCGTGCCGATATAGATGTCGCGCACCGAATCGCTTTTAGTCACGCCAACAGTGGTGAGATGACCGGTGGCGATGATCGGCAGCGTAACGTCCTGCGCATCGCGCTGCGCCTGCGCGGCAGCAAAGCAGTGCTGATAATGCTGCTCGATCGCCTCCAGCAGCGAGATCTGCTTTTCGCGGCCGGATTGGCCGGCCTGGCTGCGCAGAATGTCGCGCGGACGCAGATAAGGAATGGCGCACAGCAGCGCGCCCGGCGCGCCATCGCGCTGCTTCAGGGTTAATACCTGCTGTTCGCCCTGCGGCGTGGCGCTGGTGATCACCTGCGTATTCAGGCAGGCCAGCAGCTCGCGCGATTCATTCAGCGTCGCCACCGAGTCGTGATTGCCCGCCAGCACCACCAATTGGCAGCCGCTTGGCTGCAGCGCCACCACAAAACGGTTAAACATTTCACGCGCGTAGCTCGGCGGCGAACCGGTATCAAACAGGTCGCCGGCGATAATCAGCGCATCCACCTGATGCTGCACAATCTGATCCAGCAGCCAGTCGAGAAACGCCTGATGTTCCCGCGCGCGACTTTTGCTGTAAAAGAACTGACCGAGATGCCAGTCAGCGGTGTGAATGATGCGCATGTTTGCTCCGTGCTCTGTTTAGCGAAGGCGAATTATAACCACTTAAGATCACAAAGAAAAAAAGCAGAATTTTATTGTGACATTTCTGTTTTTTATCTATCTATCTTAGGGCGGTGTTTTCATAAAAGTGTCACAAAACTGACGCATAATGGCGCCGCAAATCCCAGTGACACGGTGTCACACTAGCAGGAGTTACAATGGCTAAGCGCATTTTGGTTGTGGAAGACGAAGCTCCCATCCGTGAAATGTTATGTTTCGTGCTGGAACAGAATGATTACCAGCCTATTGAGGCGGAAGATTATGACAGCGCGATTGGTAAGCTGATCGAACCCTGGCCTGATTTGATTCTGCTGGACTGGATGTTGCCCGGCGGCAGCGGGATTCAGTTTATTAAGCATTTGAAGCGCGAAGCCATGACGCGCGACATTCCGGTGATGATGCTGACGGCGCGCGGTGAAGAGGAAGATCGCGTGCGCGGTCTGGAAGTGGGCGCGGATGATTACATCACCAAGCCATTCTCACCGAAAGAGCTGATGGCGCGTATCAAAGCGGTGATGCGCCGTATTTCACCGATGGCGGTGGAAGAGGTGATTGAGATGCAGGGCCTGAGCCTTGATCCTTCCTCACATCGTGTGATGTCGGAAACCACGCCGCTGGAGATGGGACCGACCGAGTACAAACTGCTGCACTTCTTTATGACCCACCCGGAACGCGTGTACAGCCGCGAACAGCTGCTGAACCATGTTTGGGGCACCAATGTGTATGTCGAAGATCGCACCGTCGATGTGCATATTCGCCGTTTACGTAAAGCACTGGAATTAACCGGCCACGATCGCATGGTTCAAACCGTGCGCGGAACAGGGTATCGTTTCTCTGCCCGCTATTAAACGTAAACGGAGTGTTTACCGTGCTGGAACGACTCTCCTGGAAGAGATTGTTGACCGAGCTGGCGCTGGTCTGTTTACCTGCGCTGGTGTTGGGTCTGTTGTTCGGATATCTGCCGTGGCTGCTGCTGATTGCGGTGACCGGCGTGATGTTCTGGCACTTCAGAAATCTGATGCGTCTGTCGCACTGGCTGTGGGTCGATCGTTCAATGACGCCGCCCACCGGACGCGGCAGCTGGGAACCGCTGTTTTATGGCCTGTACCAGATGCAATTGCGCAACCGGCGGCGTCGCCGCGAGCTGGGCAATCTGATCAAACGTTTCCGCAGCGGGGCAGAATCGCTGCCGGATGCGGTGGTGCTGACCACCGAAGAGGGCACTATTTTCTGGTGCAACGGCCTGGCGCAGCAGCACCTTGGCTTGCGCTGGCCGGAAGATAACGGCCAGAACATCCTCAATTTGCTGCGTTATCCTGAATTTTCCCGCTATATCCGCCAGCGCAAGTTCGACATGCCGCTGACGCAGATCCTCAATAATCAGCGTCATATGGAATTCCGCGTGATGCCTTACAGCGAAGGTCAGTGGCTGATGGTGGCGCGTGATGTCACCCAGATGCACCAGCTGGAAGGCGCGCGACGCAACTTTTTTGCTAACGTCAGTCATGAACTGCGCACGCCGTTAACGGTATTGCAGGGTTATCTGGAAATGATGGACGACTCGGTGATGAACGAGCGCACGCGCAGCAAGGCGTTGCATACCATGCAAGAGCAGACGCGCCGCATGGACAGCCTGGTGAAGCAGTTGCTGACCTTGTCGCGTATCGAAGCGGCGCCAGCCATCGATCTCAAAGAGACGGTGGATGTGCCGGGCATGCTGATGCTGTTGCAGCGTGAAGCGGAAACGCTGAGTCAGGGACGTCACACCATCCATTTCCATACCGATCCGCATCTGAAAGTGTTCGGCAATGATGAGCAGCTACGTAGCGCCATTTCCAATCTGGTCTATAACGCGGTGAATCACACGCCCGATGGCACGCGCATCGACATCAGCTGGCTGCGCACCAAACAAGGCGCGCAGTTTAAGGTGTGTGATGACGGGCCGGGCATTAGCGAGCAGCATCTGCCGCGCCTCACCGAGCGTTTCTATCGCGTGGATAAAGCGCGTTCGCGCGCCACCGGCGGAAGCGGATTGGGGCTGGCGATCGTGAAGCATGCGTTGGGACATCACAACGCGCGGCTGGAGATCACCAGCGTGCCGCATCAGGAAACCTGTTTCAGCTTCCTGCTGCCGCCACGCTTGATTGTGGCTAACGTGATGCAAGAGCGGGTTAATTAAGGTCGTAGGATCGCTATTCATGGCGCCATACTTATCAGTTAATAAAGCCTTTTTGGTGCGGGCGCTGACACATCTGCTGCGTCACGGGCCGTCCTCGCGCCGCTAGCGCGGTACCTTCGGCTTCCACGTTGTGCCGACGGACCGTTCGCGGATCGGCCTTCCCTGGCCGACCCCGAACTGCCTCGCGCATCCATGCGCGAGGCTCCTGGCCCAACGTAAAAGCCTCAGCGCTGCGAATGGCCCTTTTGCCGCAGCAGACGCGCCAGCGCCTGAAGCGAATGAGTCCTTTTCAACAACACGCACTGAAGCTTATGAGCAGGCCGGGGGCACTTTTGGCCCGGCAATCCGCAGCGCTGAACGAAGCGAGGAAGCCAGGAGAGCCCGCAGGACGCGGGCGAAAGGCGGAGCCGGGACAAGGAAGTCCCGTCTCCGCCGGTCCGTCAGGCAGACGAGCGAAGTGAAGGTACCGCGTAAGCGGCGCGAGGACCGCCGGACCAAAAGTGACACCGGCCTGCGCACTCGTCGTTGGTTTAACTGACAAGCATTACGCCATTCATGGAGACCAATTCCCGCCTCATTAACAACCCATACGCAATGTATTGCGTGATAAATCGCACCGCTCCAGAATAGGCGTCTTACTGAATTGCGGAATCGCCAATGAAATCGCTGCTGATCTCCCTCTTGCTGCTTTGCTCTGCTTTGGCACACGGCCAACAAACCATGCTAACCGGCAATCTGAGCAGCGTTGGATCGGATACGCTGGGTTATCTGATGACATTATGGGGCGAGGATTTCAGCCGCCAGTCGCCGGGCGTCAACGTTCAGGTGCAGGCGGCGGGATCTTCTACTGCGCCGACGGCGCTGGCGGCAGGTGCTGCCCAGCTGGGCGCGATGAGCCGGCCGATGCAGATCGACGAACGTCAACTTTTTAACGCGCGCTACGGCTATCCGCCGCTGGCGGTGCCGGTGGCGATGGATGCGCTGGTGGTAGTGGTTAATCAGGACAATCCGCTGTCGCGCATCGCGCCGCAACAACTCGATGCGCTGTTCTCCATCACGCGTCTGTGCGGCGGGCAGCAAGTGCCGCAGCGCTGGGGCGATCTCGGCCTGAGCGAAGGCCAGTGGGCCACGCGCAGCATCCAGCGCTATGGCCGCAACTCGGCGTCGGGAACATGGGGCTTCTTTAAGCAGCAGGCGCTGTGCAAAGGTGATTTTCGTGCTGATGTCGCTGAATTCCCCGGCTCTGCGGCGGTGGTGCAAGCCGTTGCCGCCACGCCCAACAGCATCGGTTATGCCAGTTTTGGCTTTCATCTCAGCGGCGTGAAAATGCTACCGGTGGTCACGGCGAACGGCGACAGCGTGATGCCGGATGCCGAATCGATTCGCAACGGCCGCTATCCGTGGTCGCGCCCGCTTTATATCTACGTCAACAAAGCACCCGGCAAACCGCTGCCGCCGCTGGTGAATGCCTTTCTGCATCAGGTGTTATCGCCACAAGGTCAGCGTCGGGTGAGCGAAGCGGGTTATCTGCCGTTGTCAGATAGCCAGATGGCGCAAGCGCGAGCGGCAATTGAGGGAAATTGAAGAACGTGCATCTGAACATGAAATAGTTTCATGTAAGCTGAATTTTCTTCCGTTGCCGAAAGGGTAACAGCGTGGCATTCTTTTTGGACATATAGCCGTCCAGATGGCTGAAATAACCCAGCGAAATTATACCCTGACGCAACTATGCGCTCAGCCAGGAGATAAAATGCCACGTCATAACCCGTCCCGCGCCGATACCGTCGGCAGTTTTCTGCGTCCCGCAGCCATCAAGCAGGCGCGTGTGCAGTTTGCCAATGGTGAAATCAACGCTGATCAACTGCGTCAGGTTGAAGATCGCGAAATCCGCCATGTTGTGGAGCAGCAGCGTGCCAATGGCCTGCAGATCGTTACCGATGGTGAATTCCGTCGCGCTTGGTGGCACTTCGATTTCTTTGGCGATTTGCACGGCGTCGAGCTGTTCGAAGCGGAGCAAGGCATTCAGTTCAACGGCGTGCAGACCAAAGCGCACGGCGTGAAAGTCACCGGTAAAGTGGCTTTTAATCCTCAACACCCGATGCTGGATCACTTCCGCTTCCTGCAAAGCGTGGCGGGCGATGCGGTTGCCAAGATGACCATTCCCAGCCCAAGCGTGCTGCACTTCCGCGGTGGCCGTAAGGTGATCGATGCCACGGTGTATCCCGATCTGAAAGAGTACTTCGCCGATCTGGCGCAGACCTACAAAGACGCCATCAAAGCGTTTTATGCGGCTGGTTGCCGTTATCTGCAGCTGGATGACACGGTGTGGGCCTATCTGTGCTCAACCGAACAGCAGCAGCAGATCCGCGAGCGTGGTGAAGATCCACAGGAACTGGCGCGCATCTATGCTGAAGTGCTGAATACTGCACTGGAAGGTAAGCCAGAGGATCTGACCGTTGGGCTGCATGTGTGTCGCGGCAACTTCCGCTCAACCTGGATTTCCGAAGGTGGCTATGAGCCGGTCGCCGAAGTGCTGTTTGGCGGCGTAAATATCGATGCTTTCTACCTTGAGTATGACAACGAACGTTCAGGTGGTTTTGAGCCGCTGCGCTTCCTCAAGCCGGGTCATCAGCAAGTGGTGCTGGGTTTGATCACCACCAAAACCGGCGAGCTGGAGGATGCGCAGCAGGTGAAAGCGCGTCTGCAGGAAGCAGCACAGTTCGTGAGTCTTGATCAAATCTGCCTTAGCCCGCAGTGTGGCTTTGCCTCAACCGAAGAGGGCAACAGCCTGAGCGAAGAGCAGCAGTGGCAGAAGATTCGTCTGGTGGTCGATATAGCAAGAACAGTCTGGTAATGCTGTAAAGTTAGCCAAACAGGCGCGTAAATCGCGCCTTTTGTGCATCTGCAGGCTGATTTATGCAAAGAGATCTCTCGCATCGAGGAAACATTTAGCAAATCATCTGAGGTGTTTTGCCGCTATTCCACCGTGATTCACTGCTTTCTCCCACTATCTTGTTATATCCTTCTGGTTTTTCGATCCTGTATTGCCTTTCTTCGCTATAAACGTTCTAATTTGCGCCGTTGTCGATTTATCCCTCTGCGAACAGAAGAAAAGTAGATTAAATCACCTGCGCTTTAACGATTAGACCCGCATAACACGCTGGTCTTGCCTGATAAGCCCTTGTTTTAGCGCATCCAGAGGACAACACGAACTCAACTTCCACCGCAACATCAGCTACAGGCAGTACAGAAGTTTATGACACATCGTTTAACCTCCAAGGATATCCTGGCGCTGGGCTTCATGACGTTTGCCCTGTTCGTTGGCGCAGGAAATATCATCTTCCCACCGATGGTGGGGATTCAGTCTGGCGAACACGTTTGGATTGCGGCTTTCGGCTTCCTGATTACGGCTGTTGGCTTACCGGTGATCACCGTCATCGCGCTGGCGCGTGTGGGCGGCGGCATTGATGCGCTGAGCTCGCCGATTGGTAAAGCCGCAGGCTTGCTGCTGGCGACCGTGTGTTACCTGGCTGTTGGCCCGCTGTTTGCCACGCCGCGTACCGCCACCGTTTCCTTTGCCGTAGGTATTGCACCGCTGACCGGCGACGGCACGCTGCCGCTGTTCATTTACAGCCTGATTTACTTCGCGCTGGTGATTGGCATCTCACTGTATCCGGGCAAACTGTTGGATACCGTCGGCCACTTCCTCGCTCCGCTGAAAATTCTGGCGCTGATTGTGCTCGGCGTTGCCGTGCTGATCTGGCCGGCCGGTGGCGTTTCGCCGGGCACCGAAGAGTATCAGCGTGCCGCCTTCTCCAGCGGTTTCGTTAATGGTTATCTGACCATGGATACGCTGGGAGCGCTGGTGTTCGGTATCGTCATCGTCAATGCGGCGCGCTCACGCGGTGTGGAAGATGCCAAACTGCTGACGCGCTACACCATGCTGGCGGGCATCATTGCCGGTATCGGTTTGACGCTGATTTACCTGACGCTGTTCAAACTCGGTAACGATAGCGGCGCATTGGTGGCGCAAAGCGCGAACGGTGCTGAGATTCTGCATGCTTACGTGCAGCAGACCTTCGGCGGCATGGGCAGCTTCTTCCTTGCGGCACTGATCTTCGTCGCCTGCATGGTGACGGCGGTGGGCCTGACCTGCGCCTGTGCAGAATTCTTTGCGCAATATGTTCCGCTGTCGTATAAAACGCTGGTATTTATTCTGGGTCTGTTCTCGATGGTGGTGTCGAATCTCGGTCTGAGCCATCTGATTCAGATTTCGATTCCGGTGCTGACGGCGATTTATCCGCCATGCATCGTGCTGGTGGTGCTGAGCTTCACGCTGAAGTTCTGGAACAAAAGTTCGCGTATTATCGCGCCGACCATGCTGGTAAGCCTGCTGTTCGGTATCGTTGATGCCATCAAAACCACCAGCTTTAAAGATGTGTTGCCGCTGTTCAGTCAGCATTTGCCGCTGGCCGATCAGGGACTTTCCTGGTTGCCGCCATCGCTGGCGATGCTGGTGATTGCCGCGGTAGTTGATCGGGCAAAAGGACGTGAGCAGGTCGCGGTTCATCAGTAAGCGACATTGCTGTTAATTCCAACCACGGGCTTGCCCGTGGTTTTTCATTTTCAAGGTACTGAGTGTTATGCAAGAAACCAATAAGCTCAAACGCGGACTGAGCACGCGCCACATTCGCTTTATGGCGCTGGGATCGGCGATTGGCACCGGGCTGTTTTACGGCTCGGCAGATGCCATCAAAATGGCGGGTCCAAGCGTGCTGCTGGCGTACATCATCGGCGGTGCGGTGGCGTACATCATCATGCGTGCGTTGGGGGAAATGTCGGTCAACAATCCGCAGGCCAGCTCATTCTCGCGCTATGCGCAGGATTATCTCGGCCCGCTGGCCGGATACATCACCGGCTGGACCTACTGTTTTGAAATCCTGATTGTGGCGATTGCCGACGTAACGGCTTTTGGTATCTACATGGGCGTGTGGTTCCCCGATGTGCCGCACTGGATTTGGGTGCTGAGCGTGGTGCTGATTATCGGCGCCATCAACCTGATGAGCGTGAAAGTATTTGGCGAAGTGGAGTTCTGGTTCTCCTTTTTCAAAGTCGCCACCATCATCATCATGATTCTCGCCGGCTTCGGCATGATTTTCTGGGGCATCGGCAACGGCGGCCAGCCGACCGGCATTCACAATCTGTGGACCAACGGCGGCTTCTTCGCGCACGGCATTGTCGGCATGCTGCTGTCACTGCAGATGGTGATGTTTGCCTACGGCGGCATTGAGATTATCGGGATTACTGCCGGTGAAGCGGAAGATCCGAAGACCTCGATTCCACGCGCCATCAACTCCGTACCGATGCGTATTCTGGTGTTCTACGTTGGTACGCTGTTCGTCATCATGTCGATTTATCCGTGGAATCAGGTGGGCACTTCTGGCAGTCCGTTCGTGCTGACCTTCCAGCATTTGGGTATTGCGGCGGCGGCATCAATTCTTAACTTCGTGGTGCTGACGGCGTCGCTGTCGGCGATTAACAGCGATGTGTTTGGCGTGGGGCGTATGCTGCACGGCATGGCGCAACAGGGCCACGCACCGAAGGTATTCCAGAAGGTTTCGAATCGAGGAATTCCGTGGGTGACCGTTTTGGTGATGATGCTGGCGATGCTGATTGCGGTGTATCTCAACTACCTGATGCCAGAGAAAGTGTTCCTGGTGATCGCCTCGCTGGCGACCTTTGCTACCGTTTGGGTGTGGATCATGATTCTGCTGTCGCAGATCGCCTTCCGCCGCAAGATTGGCAAAGAGCAAGCCGGTAAGCTGGATTTTGCCATGCCGGGCGGTAGCGCTACCGCATGGTTCGGCGTGCTATTCCTGGCCTTCATTATTGGGCTGATTGGTTACTTCCCGGATACGCGCGTGTCGCTGTACGTTGGTTTTGCGTGGATTGCGCTGCTATTACTGGCGTGGCCGCTAGTGAAAAAGCGTAAAAGCTGATGATATTGTAAGGTCGCCATTGATGGCGACCTTTATTATCGATGACGATTAAAAATAATAAAAAAAAATAATCACGCTATCCCGAAATAATAAAATGCCAAAAAATATCTCGGCGCATCCTGGCGCCGAAAAGAACAACAAAAAAGGAGAAAATAAGTATTACTAAGGGATGTTTGACTTGCGCAGCATATCGTATTTTTATTGATGCCGGGATGTTTAAGAAAAAAAGAGAAAATTCTCACTTCGGAATAGAATATTACTTACAGCGCGCTTAAGTAATTTTGCATGAAGGTTAAGTTCGCATAAATTAACGAACTTAACCGATTACGGAAATTATAACGATAAATGCCCAGGCAGCAGCGCTTTCAGCTGCGGATAAATCACCGCATTAGCCAGCAGCACCGGATTGCCGTTCTGCAAGCCGTGATTAGCCAGATAATCGTTGGTAATGCCGCCCGCTTCGCGCATCAGCACAATGCCCGGCAAGCCATCCCACGGATTCATATGCGCTTCGTAGTAACCAATTAAGCGACCGGCCGCCGCCCATGCGCTCATCAACGCCCCCGAGCCGTTGCGGATAAACATGCCGCCCTGCGCCAGTAATGCGCTGATAAAAGTGGTCAGCGGTTCAATCGGTTGGCTGTTGGAGCTGCTCAGACCAAGCAATCCCTGATCGAGCTGCTGCGCGCTGTGCGCCTGAATGCGCTTATCATTAACCCAAGCACCTTTGCCGCGGCAGGCGTGAAAGGTTTCATGATGATTGGGATCGCACACCACACCAATCACCGCTTCGTTTTCACAAACGATCGCCAGCGATACGCACCAGTTGTGCAAGCCGTTAAGAAAGCTGCTGGTGCCATCAATCGGATCGAGCACCCAGATAAAGCGTGCGCCAGCAGTATTGCCGCCGCTCTCTTCACCCAACACCGCATCGTCAGGAAAGCGTTCGTGGATCAAATGCTTGACCAATGCCTCAACGTTGCGATCGGCTTCGCTGACCACATCCTGCAGATCTTTCTTATGCTCAACCACTAATTGATGACGTTGCTGATACCAGGATAGAGCCCGGCTGGCGGCGGTTTTGGCAACATCACAGGCGAAATGATAACGTGCGTCGAGTTCGGTAAGCGAAGCTGATGACATCTTTCCCTCTTATGATTTTCAGGCTGGCGAAGCAACAACAGACGCCAAAAATGGCGTATTGGCTGTGTGACGAAGTTAACAAAAGTTAAGAAAGGCTTCATTAAGCCGCAGATGGCTGCGCGTGACAAGAGGGGGAAAAGCCCGCCAGTGAAATTTTTCTTCTTACTGGCGGGTAATACGGGATGAAGCCTTAGTGGCGGGTTCTTACGCCAATTTTGACGCATGTCATTACCGGTTGGCGATTGATGGACGCGCAGACCGAAAGTAGGTAGCACTGCGTAAATATGGTCAAAGATATCCGCTTGAATATTCTCGTACTCTTTCCACACCGTGGTGTTGGTGAACACATACACTTCCAGCGGCAGACCGTTTTCACCTGGCGCTAACTGCCGCACCATTAACGTCATCTCTTTGTGAATACGCGGATGCTGCTCCAGCCAGCTCTGCAGCCAGACGCGGAAGGTACCGATATTCGTCAGGCGGCGACCGTTGAGTGGCGAATCTAAATCACAGCCCAGTTGCGCATTCCATGCGGCCACTTCTTCGCTTTTGCTATCCAGATACGGTGCCAGCAGATGCGCACTTTTCAGCTGCTGCATCATGGCATCGTCAAGGAAGCCAATACTGGTGGTATCAATATGAATGCTGCGCTTAATGCGACGCCCACCGGATTCCGACATGCCGCGCCAGTTTTTAAAGGAGTCGGAAATTAAGGCGTAAGCGGGAATGGTAACAATGGTGTTATCCCAGTTGCGCACTTTTACCGTGGTTAAAGAAATATCGATGACCGCACCGTCCGCGCCATATTTCGGCATTTCCAGCCAGTCATTCATTTTCAGCATATTATTGGCCGCTAACTGAATACCGGCCACCAGACCCAGAATCGGATCTTTAAATACCAGCATCAGCACCGCGGTCATGGCACCGAGTCCGGTGATCAATACGCCGGGCGATTTACCCAACAGCAGCGAAATAATCATGATTACCATTAAAATGGCGGCGATCAATTTCACGCTCTGGATAATACCGCGCAGCGGCAATTGCTGTGCCAGCATGCTGTTCGCGCTGAGCTGCTGCAGTAAATCCAGCAAGGAGAACAACATCAGCAGGGCGAAGATCATCATCCACAGCTGGGCGAAAATCAGCAGCGCTGCATAGATCTGAGCACTGTCGTGCAGGAAGAGTTCAGTCTGTAATTTGAATAGCACACCTTGCATCAGCCAGACGCTGCGGCTAAACAGGCGGCTGTTAATCAGCGCTTTTGGCCACTGACGGCTACTTTTCTCGGTGTAGCGACGCAGCAGCGGCAAGATAGCGCGGTGCAGAATGGCGTGAGTAAGCAGTGATATGGCAAAGATTATGGCAATCACTATCCCCAACGCCAGGATGTGCGTGTAGCTAAGACCGGCTTCTGCGAGCCGGTTGGCAATAAGATGCTGCATGAGATTTCCCTGAGTGTGACGAAGATTAAGGTCACGCAGGGTAGGTGATGGGAAATTTCCCGTCCAACAGACGGGTCTTGAATTACCTAATATTACAATTCCTGCGCGCGCGCGGCGGCCATTAAGCGCGGATAAAACTGGAAGAACAGCGGCTTAAGTTGCTCGTAGTGATCAACAAAATCCTGATAGGAGTCGCGCAGCGCGGCTAAGCGCGGACGGCGATGCGCCATGCCGTTGAGCACGCGTGCCAGCCGCGTTGGTTCGGCATAGTGCTCAAACCAGCGTTCGCGCCACATCACTGCGTTCAGCTCAATGAAACCTTCCGGCGTGCCCGCCAGCTGCGGCACGATGTTTTGTTCAGCCGCCGCGGTAAATGCCACCAGCGACTGCGTTGGGTTGAATTTATCCCAGTGCAGCGCGAGGAAATGGTCCCAAATCACGTCCAGCGTGATGGGGGCCACGCGGCGCGTTTCCGGACGAAACAGCGCACGCGCAATCCGCACTTCGGGCAGGTTATCGGTCAGGACGTCGAGGCGACGATGCATGGCAATGCCATCCACCACCGGTGCAGGCCATTGTGATTGCACGTTGCCGCGCACGAAATCGGCCATAAGATTGCCCAGCAGAGAGCTGTTAGCCAGCTGCGCCAGGTGAAGGTGAGCGAGAAAGTTCATGGCGCATTATATACACGTCATACATCAAGTTACAGGTGCGTGGGCTGCTCTCGTTTGCCGCCTGCCTGCACCTCGAATTATTTTGTGTATTCGCAGAATCACAGAAGCGCAGCCAGTTGTTCAGAATTTGCCGCTTTTCCGCTAGACTATGCCGCCTGATTTTAAGTCCTGAAGAAGTGAAGCATGCGCGTAGCCGATTTTACCTTTGAGTTGCCAGAATCCTTAATCGCCCACTATCCGCAGGCGCAGCGAAGCGGTTGCCGCTTGCTATCGCTGGATGGTCCAAGCGGCGCGTTAAGCCACGGCGTATTTACAGACGTGATGGATAAGCTCAATCCGGGCGATCTGCTGGTGTTCAACAACACCCGCGTGATTCCGGCGCGCGTCTTTGGGCGTAAAGCCAGCGGCGGCAAAATCGAGATGCTGGTTGAGCGCATGCTGGACGATAAGCGCGTGCTGGCGCACGTGCGCGCCTCCAAAGCGCCCAAGCCGGGCGCAGCGCTGCTGCTGGGCGATGACGAAAGTGTCAAAGCCACGATGGTGGCGCGCCATGACACACTGTTTGAGATCGCCTTCGAAGACGATCGCGCGGTGCTGGATATTCTCAACAGCGTCGGCCATATGCCGCTGCCGCCGTATATTGATCGTCCGGATGAAGATGCTGACCGTGAGCTGTACCAGACCGTGTACGGCGTGCGTCCCGGCGCCGTCGCCGCACCGACCGCCGGTTTGCACTTTGACGAGCCGCTGCTGGAAGCGCTGAAAGCTAAAGGCGTCGAGATGGCGTTTGTCACGCTGCACGTCGGTGCCGGGACTTTCCAGCCGGTGCGCGTTGAAACCATCGAGGATCACATCATGCATGCCGAATACGCGGAAGTGCCGCAGGATGTGGTGGATGCGGTGCTGGCGTGTAAAGCACGCGGCAACAAAGTGGTCGCCGTGGGCACCACCTCAGTACGTTCGCTGGAGAGCGCCGCGAAGGCCAGCCAGGATGCGCTGATTGCACCCTTCTTCGATGACACACAGATTTTCATCTATCCCGGCTATCACTATCAGGTGATCGATGCGCTGATCACCAACTTCCATCTGCCGGAATCGACCCTGATTATGCTGGTTTCGGCCTTTGCTGGTTATCAGCACACCATGGCGGCTTATCACAGCGCGGTGGCAGAGCAGTACCGTTTCTTTAGCTACGGGGATGCGATGTACATCACCCGTAATCCACAAGCGCCTGACGAAAGCGTCGGCGCATAATTGAATCAGACTGTTTCTCTGATCAGAGGTTAATGTGAAATTTGAATTAGATACTACCGACGGGCGCGCGCGCCGTGGCCGTCTGGTCTTTGATCGTGGCGTTGTTGAAACCCCAGCATTTATGCCCGTGGGCACTTACGGCACGGTGAAAGGCATGACGCCGGAGGAAGTGAAAGAGACCGGCGCGCAGATCCTGCTCGGCAACACCTTCCACCTGTGGCTGCGCCCAGGTCAGGAGATCATGAAACTGCACGGCGACCTGCACGATTTCATGAACTGGCAAGGACCGATCCTTACCGATTCCGGCGGCTTCCAGGTGTTCAGCCTTGGCGATATCCGTAAGATCACCGAAGCGGGCGTGCACTTCCGTAACCCGATCAACGGCGATCCGATTTTCCTCGATCCGGAAAAGTCGATGGAAATTCAGTTCGATCTCGGTTCTGACGTGGTGATGATCTTCGACGAATGTACGCCATATCCGGCGGATTGGGATTACGCCAAACGTTCGATGGAGATGTCGTTGCGCTGGGCACAACGCAGCCGCGATCGCTTCGATTCACTCGGCAATAAAAATGCATTATTCGGCATTATTCAGGGCGGTGTTTACGAAGATTTACGAGATGTCTCGGTTAAAGGTCTGGTAGAGATTGGCTTTGATGGGTACGCTGTGGGCGGCCTGGCGGTGGGTGAACCTAAAGAGGACATGCACCGAATCCTGGAGCACGTCTGTCCGCAAATTCCGCAAGACAAACCGCGTTATTTGATGGGCGTCGGCAAGCCAGAAGATCTGGTGGAAGGCGTTCGCCGCGGTATCGATATGTTTGACTGCGTTATGCCAACGCGCAATGCGCGCAATGGTCATCTGTTTGTTACCGATGGCGTGGTGAAAATTCGTAATGCCCGGTATAAAGATGACACCGCAACGCTGGATGCAGAGTGTGATTGTTACACCTGTCGCAATTATAGCCGCGCCTACTTGCATCATCTTGATCGCTGTAACGAAATACTGGGCGCACGCCTGAATACGATTCACAATCTGCGCTATTACCAGCGTTTGATGGCCGGTTTACGTAAGGCTATCGAAGAGGGTAAATTAGAGCACTTTGTTAGCGAGTTCTACCAACGGACGGGGAAGGCGGTTCCTCCGCTGAACGTCTGATAATTCATCAATGAGGGAAATTTAATGAGCTTTTTCATTTCTGACGCCGTAGCCGCAGCAGGCGCACCGTCTCAGGGAAGTCCGTATTCTCTGGTGATCATGCTGGTGGTCTTTGGTCTGATCTTCTACTTCATGATTCTGCGTCCACAGCAGAAGCGTACTAAAGATCACAAGAAACTGATGGATTCCATCTCTAAAGGTGATGAAGTGCTGACCAGCGGTGGTTTAGTTGGCCGTGTGACCAAAGTGGCAGAAACTGGCTATGTTTCTATTGCCCTGAACGACACCACTGAAGTAGTTGTTAAACGTGATTTCGTGGCCGCCGTTCTGCCGAAAGGTACTTTGAAGGCGCTGTAATTTTTTCTTCCCGAAGGGAACTGCCGTGTTAAACCGTTATCCTTTGTGGAAGTACATCATGTTGGTCGTCGTGATTCTCGTCGGCCTGCTCTATGCGCTTCCTAACCTTTATGGTGAGGATCCGGCCGTTCAGATCACTGGTGCGCGCGGTGGCGCCGCCAGTGAGCAAACGTTGGATCAGATCCAGACCGTATTAAAACAAGACAATATCGAGAGCAAATCCCTCGCTCTGGAAAATGGTGCCATTCTGGCCCGCTTTGCAACGCAGGATGGACAGCTGCGCGCGCGTGATGCACTCACCAGCGCGCTGGGCGAAGACTACATTGTGGCCCTTAACCTTGCGCCGGCAACGCCTCGCTGGCTGAGCATGCTGTCCGCGGAACCGATGAAACTCGGTCTTGATCTGCGCGGCGGCGTTCACTTCCTGATGGAAGTGGATATGGATACGGCTCTGGGCAAACTGCAAGAGCAGAACGCCGACAGCCTGCGCAGCGATCTGCGCGACAAAAGCATTCCGTATACCACCGTTAATAAAATCGCGAACTATGGCGTAGAAGTGCGTTTCCGTGACGGCGCCAGCCGTGATGCGGCAATCAGCTACTTGTCTACTCGCCACCGCGATCTGGTGATCTCAAGCCAGGGCAGCGATGCGCTGCGTGCGGTGATGAGCGATGCGCGCCTGAGCGAAGCGCGTGAATATGCGGTGCAGCAAAACATCACCATTCTGCGTAACCGTGTGAACCAGCTCGGCGTTGCCGAACCGCTGGTGCAGCGTCAGGGTTCTGACCGCATCGTGGTGGAACTGCCGGGTATCCAGGACACCGCGCGCGCCAAAGAGATTCTGGGCGCTACCGCCACGCTGGAATTCCGTCTGGTGAACACCAGCGTGGATCCAACCGCAGCGGCCAGCGGCCGTGTGCCCGGCGATTCGGAAGTGAAGAAAACCCGCGACGGGCAGCCAGTGGTGCTGTACAAGCGTGTGATTCTGACCGGTGATCACATCACCGATTCCACGTCGAGCATGGATGAGTACAACCAGCCGCAGGTGAACATTTCACTGGATGGCGCGGGCGGCAACATGATGTCCAACTTCACCAAGGACAACATCGGTAAGCCGATGGCGACCCTGTTTGTGGAGTACAAAGACAGCGGTAAGAAAGATGCCAACGGCCGGTCAATTCTGGTGAAACAGGAAGAAGTGATTAACGTGGCTAACATTCAGTCGCGCCTCGGTAACAGCTTCCGTATCACCGGTATCAATAATGCAAACGAAGCACGTCAGCTGTCGCTGCTGCTGCGCGCGGGTGCGTTGATTGCGCCAATCCAGATTGTAGAAGAGCGTACTATCGGCCCAACCATGGGGCAGCAGAACATCACACAAGGCCTCGAAGCCTGCCTGTGGGGTTTGATTGCGTCAATCCTGTTCATGGTGGTGTTCTACAAGAAGTTTGGTCTCATCGCTACCAGCGCGCTGCTGTGTAACCTGGTGCTGATTGTCGGCATCATGTCACTGCTGCCAGGCGCGACGCTCACCATGCCGGGTATTGCCGGTATCGTGCTGACGCTGGCGGTTGCGGTCGATGCTAACGTGTTGATTAACGAACGTATTAAAGAAGAGTTGCGTAACGGACGCTCGGTACAGCAGGCGATTCATGAAGGCTATAAAGGCGCCTTCTCCAGTATCGTCGATGCCAACGTCACTACGCTTATCAAAGTGATCATTCTTTATGCGGTCGGTACCGGTTCAATCAAAGGCTTTGCGATTACTACGGCTATCGGTATCGCAACCTCAATGTTTACCGCTATCGTCGGCACCCGTGCCATCGTTAACCTGGTGTACGGCGGCAAACGCATTAACAAGCTGTCTATCTGAGGAGTGCGTTGTGGCACAGGAATATAGTATTGAGCAGCTAAACCACGGGCGTAAAGTCGTCGACTTTATGCGCTGGGATAAGCTGGCTTTCATCATCTCCGGTCTGCTGATTGTGGCATCTATCGTCATTGTCGGTGTGCGAGGCTTCAACTGGGGCCTCGACTTTACCGGCGGAACGGTGATTGAGATTAACCTGGAAAAACCAGCGGATCTCGACGCGCTGCGTGAAGGTTTGGTGAAAGCGGGCTTTGAAGAGCCGCTGGTGCAGAACTTTGGTAGCAGCCGTGATGTGATGGTGCGTATGCCTCCGGCCACCGGCAATGCCGGCACCGAACTGGGCAATAAAGTGCTGGCTTCCATTAGCCAGACCACGCAGCAGAACGCTACCGTGAAACGCATCGAGTTCGTTGGCCCAAGCGTGGGTAGCGATCTGGCGCAGGCCGGTGCGATGGCGCTGCTGTCTGCGCTGATTGCGATTTTGATCTACATCGGCTTCCGCTTTGAGTGGCGTTTAGCGCTCGGCACCGTTCTGGCGCTGGCGCACGATGTGATCATCACCTGTGGCATTTTGTCGCTGGCGCACGTCGAAATCGACCTGACGATTGTCGCCTCATTGATGTCGGTAATTGGCTACTCGCTTAACGATAAGATCGTGGTATCCGACCGTATTCGTGAGAACTTCCGCAAGATTCGCCGCGGTTCTTCTTACGACATCACTAACGTGTCGCTGACCCAGACGCTAAGCCGTACCTTGATCACCTCCATCACTACGCTGGCGATGATCATGATCCTGTTCGTGTTTGGTGGTGCGTTGCTGAAAGGTTTCTCACTGACCATGCTGATCGGTGTCACCATTGGTACCATTTCATCGATTTATGTCTCTTCAGCGCTGGCGCTGAAACTCGGCATGAAGCGTGAACATATGCTGGTACAGAAAGTGGAAAAAGAGGGCGCAGATCAGCCTTCGATTCTGCCGTAACGCGGAGTCAGAAAGTAAACGGGCTGCCATTGGCAGCCCGTTTTTTTATGCCTGTCGATCAGGGCGTGGTTTTCGTCGCTGGAGGCTCAACATCGTGCACGCGCACGTAGCCGAGTTGCTCCGGAGTTAACCCGCTGAGTCGCAGCGGTACGCTAACGGAACTGCGCGGCATTAACTGTGCAGGAACCTCGATGGTCTGGCTCAGGCTGCCCGCGTTAAGCGGTTTGCCGCTGGCCGGATCCATTTCGCCCCATACCACGGTCGCGCGCAGTGCCGGAATCGGCTGATCATCGGTTGAGCGGATATTCAGATTGGCGCGACTGCCGCTGGCTTCACCCGCCACCTGCGAGAGTGACAAACGCAATTTACCTAGCTGCGTCTGTAACTCCACCGGCGTATTGGCTTGCGGTAACAGCCACGCGCCCTGGGTGGATTGGCTGTTCAGCTGTCCCTGAATCTCCAGCGCCGTTGCCTGATTGGTCAGCTTGCGCATCTGCTGATTAAGCTGACTCACCTCCTGATGCAACTCTTTGACCTGCGGTGAAACCGGCGTTGAACTGCAACCACTGAGAACCAGCAAAGAGAGTGCTGCCGGAGCCCAAAACGTCCTGATCGTCATGCAATGTCCTTTCTTTATTCGGGAATTCGTAAAACCTGGCCAGGGTAGATCTTATCAGGATGCGTCAGCATTGGCTTGTTCGCTTCGAAAATCTTGTTGTATTCATTAGGATTTCCGTACACCTCTTTCGATACTGCACTCAAGGTATCGCCTTTTTTCACGGTATAGAATTTCGCGGGCGTAGCGGCATCGCTGGCGGTGACCTTGTCATCCACCTTGGTGATGCCCGCGACGTTACCGGCGGCCACCAGAATCTTCTCTTTCAACTCCTGAGAGATGCCATCACCAGTCACAGTAACGGTATCGCCTTTGACATCCACCTTGACCTTATCGCTGTCGGGCAAACTGAGTTTGTTGATGTGATCCTGCAATTTCTTGCTGGCATCGTCGCCGCCGCCACTGACGGCATCCCACAGTTTTTCTCCAGCATCTTTCACGAAATCAAACAGACCCATACATCCTCCAGATTTTTATGATGTTGGCCGCCTTGCTGGCGGCTCTTTAAGCGTAGTGGTTTTTTGCCTGAGGTCATGTAGGTGATGTCTTGCATTTGGCTTAACGTCACAAACGGGGATTCACACATTATGTGCCACACACATACATTTTGTGGCGCGATCGCGCTACACTGTGTGGCCTATTTATCTCGCATCAGGAAGCCTCATGCATTGCCCATTCTGCTCCGCTGTGGACACCAAAGTGATTGATTCTCGTCTGGTTAGTGAAGGATCGTCGGTGCGTCGCCGTCGTCAGTGTCTGGTGTGTCATGAGCGTTTTACCACCTTTGAAGTGGCAGAGTTGGTGATGCCGCGCGTGGTAAAAAGCAACGATGTGCGTGAACCCTTCAATGAAGACAAGCTCAGCAGCGGCATGATTAAGGCGCTGGAAAAACGCCCCGTCAGCGCCGATGCGGTTGAAAGCGCGGTCAATCATATTAAAACTCAGCTGCGTGCCACCGGTGAACGCGAAGTGCCAAGCGCACTGATCGGCAATCTGGTGATGGATGAGCTGAAAAAGCTCGATAAAGTGGCCTACATTCGCTTTGCCTCGGTCTATCGCAGCTTCGAAGATATTCGCGATTTTGGTGAAGAGATCGCCCGCCTACAGGACTAATCCATGACTGACGAACGCTATATGGCGCGCGCGCTGGAACTGGCGCGGCGCGGACGCTTTACCACCACACCTAACCCCAACGTCGGCTGCGTGATTGTGCGCGAGGGCGAGATTGTCGGCGAAGGCTGGCATCAGCGCGCCGGCGAACCGCATGCCGAAGTGCATGCGCTGCGTATGGCGGGCGAACGAGCTGCTGGCGCAACCGCGTATGTCACGCTGGAACCTTGTAGCCACCATGGACGCACGCCGCCATGCTGCGATGCGCTGATTGCCGCAGGCGTGACGCGCGTGGTCGCCGCGATGCAGGATCCCAATCCGCAGGTGGCAGGACGTGGACTCTACCGTTTACAGCAGGCGGGCATCGACGTCAGTCATGGCCTGATGATGAACGAAGCGGAAGCGCTGAACCGGGGTTTTCTCAAACGTATGCGGACCGGATTCCCGTGGATCCAGCTGAAACTCGGCGCATCCCTTGATGGCCGCACCGCCATGGCGAGTGGCGAAAGTCAGTGGATCACATCCGCGGCCGCAAGGCGCGATGTGCAACGTTTACGCGCCCAGAGTTCAGCTATTCTTAGCACCAGCGCCACGGTGTTGGCTGACAATCCGTCGCTCACGGTACGCTGGAGGGAATTGAATGAAGAGGTGCGTGCGCAGCTTGATGAAAGCCAGCTGCGTCAGCCGGTGCGCGTGGTGATTGATAGCCAACAGCGCGTCACGCCGCAGCACCGACTGATTGACCAGCCAGGCGAAACCTGGCTGATGCGCAGCGAGCCCGATCAACACGCGTGGCCTGCCAGCGTGACCCAGATTGCGGTGCCCCAGCGTGGTGAACAGCTTGATTTGGTCGCGATGATGATGTTGCTCGGCCAGCGCCAGATCAACAGCGTGTGGGTGGAAGCGGGTGCCGGATTAGCGGGTGCTTTGCTGCAAGCGGGCCTGGTGGATGAGCTGATTGTTTACATGGCGCCAAAGCTGTTAGGGAATGCCGCACGCGGCCTGTGCACGCTGCCCGGACTGGAACAGCTGGCCGATGCGCCGGCCCTGAATTTTAGCGATGTGCGCCTGGTTGGCGATGACCTGCGCCTGACGCTGACGCCGCGCTGAAAGCGCGCGGAAAAGCCTGAGCGCGTCGCCAAAGAGTATGATAGAATCCGCCCCCTTCTGCGGGGCCATAAAACAACCCAAAGGATATGTATGAAAGTTATCGAAGCTCCTGTTGCCACGCCTGATGCAAACATTGCCATCGTAATTGCGCGTTTTAACAACTTCATTAATGACAGCCTGCTGGACGGCGCGATTGACGCACTTAAGCGCATCGGCCAGGTGAAAGCAGATAACATCACCGTTGTCTGGGTTCCAGGTGCATACGAACTGCCGCTGGCAGCACGCGCACTGGCGAAAGCCGGTAAGCACGACGCCATTGTTGCGTTGGGCACTGTCATCCGTGGCGGCACCGCACATTTCGAATATGTGGCCGGTGAAGCCAGCTCGGGCATTGCGCACGTCGCGATGACCAGCGAAATCCCGGTGACCTTCGGCGTGTTGACCACTGAAAATATCGAGCAGGCGATTGAACGCGCCGGCACGAAAGCAGGTAATAAAGGTGCCGAAGCGGCCCTGACTGCACTCGAAATGATCAACGTATTGAAAGCCATCAAAGCCTGATTTTTGTAAGGGGAATTTTGTGAAACCTGCTGCTCGTCGTCGCGCCCGTGAGTGCGCTGTCCAGGCGCTTTACTCCTGGCAGCTGTCTAAGAACGACATTGCCGATGTGGAATACCAGTTTCTGGCGGAACAAGACGTCAAAGACGTCGATATTAGCTATTTCCGCGAATTGCTGGCCGGTGTGGCGACTAACAGCGCGTACCTGGACGGTCTGATGAAGCCTTACCTGTCGCGTCAGCTGGAAGAGCTGGGCCAGGTAGAAAAAGCCATCCTGCGTATTTCGCTGTATGAGCTGAGCAAGCGTTCTGATGTGCCGTATAAAGTGGCCATCAACGAAGGCATCGAGTTGGCAAAAGTGTTTGGTGCTGAAGACAGCCACAAATTCGTCAACGGTGTGCTCGACAAAGCTGCCCCGCAAATTCGACCAAACAAAAAATAGCGTTAAAGGCCGGTTATCCGGCCTTTTTCTCATTGAGACCTGACTTATGTCTTGTGGTGAATTCGAACTGATTGCACGTTACTTTAACCGCGTCACCAGCTCCCGCCGCGATGTGGAGAAAGGAATTGGTGACGACTGCGCGTTACTTAACGTGCCAGAAAAACAGACACTTGCCATCAGCACCGACACGCTGGTTGCAGGCGTCCACTTCTTACGTGATATCCATCCCGCCGATCTCGGCTACAAAGCCGTCGCCGTTAATCTCAGCGATTTAGCCGCCATGGGCGCCGATCCGGCCTGGCTGACGCTGGCATTAACGCTGCCTGAAATTGATGAACCGTGGGTGGCGGCCTTTAGCGACAGCCTGTTTGAGCTGCTGGATTATTACGATATGCAGCTGATTGGTGGCGATACCACGCGCGGACCGCTGAGCATGACGCTCGGCATTCACGGTTTAGTGCCAGTGGGAAGGGCGCTGAAACGTTCGGGCGCGAAGCCAGGCGACTGGATCTTTGTCACCGGCACCTTGGGTGACAGCGCGGCCGGTTTATCGCTGCTGCAGCATCGCCATCGCCTGAACGATCCGGCGGTGCACGAAGCGTTGATCAAACGCCATTTGCGTCCAATGCCGCGCGTGCTGCAAGGCCAGGCGCTGCGGGGGCTGGCAACCTCGGCGATCGATATCTCTGATGGCCTGATTTCCGATCTCGGCCATGCGCTGACCGCCAGCCGCGTTGGCGCTCGCATCAATCTCGACGCGTTACCGCTTTCAGCTGCCCTGCGCGATCACTTCGAGCCTGAACTGGTGCTGAAATGGGCGTTGAGCGGCGGCGAAGATTACGAGCTGTGCTTTACCGTGCCAGAAGTGAACCGTGGCGCGATCGACGTGGCGCTCGGCCATTTTGGTGTGCCTTATACCTGTATTGGGCAGATTGCACCCGAATCGGAAGGGCTGAGTTTGCTGGAGAACGGCAAGCCGCGCAGTGTAGATGTGAAAGGGTTTGATCACTTCGGCGCGAAGTAAATTGCCCTCACCCTAACCCTCTCCCACAAGTGGGAGAGGGGACGATTAGGTAGGGACTGCTCGTTCTGCTCCAACAAGTGGGGGAGGGGATGATTAGGTAGGGACTGCTCGTTCTGCTCCCTCGCCCGCTTGCGGGAGAGGGCTGGGGTGAGGGGAATGGTCTACCTTACTCAAACCCTACCAGCGGATGCGGTTGATATACCGTTTCCAGCTCGGCAATCTCATTCTCACTCAACTCAACATCCACCGCTTTCACCAACTCGGCGAACTGTTGCTCGCGCGAAGCGCCAATGATCGGCGCGGTGACCGCCGGTTTATGTAATAGCCACGCCAGCGCCACCTGCGCGCGCGTCACGCCTTTATCGGCGGCTACATTAGCCAGACGCTCGGCAATTGCCGCATCGTTCTCTTCGGTGCCGGTATACAGCTTCTCCATCACATTATCTGATACCGAACGTGCGGTGGTTTCGCCCCATGGACGCGTGAGTTTACCGCGCGCCAGCGGGCTCCACGGCAGCACCGCGATCCCTTCGCGCTGACACAGCGGATGCATGTCATTCTCTTCCTCACGCTGAATCAGGTTGTACTGATCCTGCATGCTGACAAAGCGCGCCCAGTTATTTTGCTTTTGCAGATCCAGCGCCTTAGCAAACTGCGATGCGTGCATTGATGATGCGCCGATGTAACGCGCCTTGCCGGATTTCACCACTTCATGCAGCGCTTCCAGCGTCTCTTCAATCGGCGTGGCGTAATCCCAGCGGTGAATCTGCAGCAGATCGACATACTCCATACCAAGGCGCGTCAGGCTGTCATCAATCGATTGCAGGATATTCTGGCGCGACAAGCCTTGTGACAGATTACTCAGCGGGAAATAGACCTTGGTGGCGACCACAACCTGATCGCGGCGGGCAAAATCTTTCAGCGCCCGGCCCACGATCTCTTCGCTGCTGCCATCGGAATAGCTGTTAGCGGTATCGAAGAAGTTGATGCCGGCTTCCAGCGCCTGCTTGATCAACGGTCGGCTGCTCTCTTCAGGCAGCGTCCACGCGTGATTGCCGCGCGTGGGATCGCCGTAAGTCATGCAGCCTAAACAGAGACGTGAAACCTGTAAGTCGGTTTGGCCTAGGGGAATGGTTTTCATCTATTTGGGCTCCTGCTCTTATGCTTGAGGGAAATCGTTCCCTAAGCATAGCAGCAGGCTCGCTCACCGGGCGGTGAGCGAGTAGGGTAGATTACTGGGCGAGCCAGTCAGTGATTTGCTGCTGAATACCGGCGGCATCCAGCTGATAATCCTGACGTACTTCTTCCTGCGTACCTTGCGGGATGAACTCATCCGGCAGGCCGAGGTTGAGCACTGGCACGCGCAGGCGTTTTGCCATCACGTATTCGTTGACACCGCTGCCGGCGCCGCCTTTGATGGCGCCTTCTTCCAGCGTAACCAGCGAATCGTGGCTGGCCGCCAGCTCGGCAATCAGTGCTTCATCGAGTGGCTTCACAAAACGCATATCCACCAGCGTGGCATTCAGCGCTTCCGCAGCGGCAGCGGCTTCTGGCAGCAAAGTACCGAAGTTAAGGATCGCCAGCTTTTCGCCGCGACGCTTCACAATACCTTTGCCCAGCGGCAAGCTAGCCAGCGGTTCCAGCGTTGCGCCGGTGCCGGTACCGCGCGGGTAACGCACCGCACTTGGGCCATCCTGATAGTGATATCCGGTGTAAAGCATCAGACGACATTCGTTTTCATCGCTTGGCGTCATGATCACCATCTCTGGCACGCAGCGTAAGAACGCGATATCAAATGCGCCCTGATGAGTTTGACCATCCGCGCCGACAATACCGCCGCGATCGATAGCAAACAGCACCGGCAATTTCTGGATGGCGACATCGTGGATCAGCTGATCGTAGGCGCGCTGCAGGAAGGTCGAGTAGATCGCCACAACCGGTTTGTAACCACCAATCGCCATACCCGCCGCGAACGTTACCGCGTGCTGCTCGGCAATCGCCACATCAAAATATTGCTGCGGATAGTCGCGTGAGTAGCTCACCATGCCTGAACCTTCGCGCATCGCTGGCGTGACCGCCATCAGGCGCGGATCGTCAGCCGCCATTTCGCTCAGCCAGTTGCCGAAAATCTTCGAGTAGCTTGGCAAGCCCGGCACGCTTTTCGGCAGCGCCAGGCTGGCGGGATCGAACTTCGGTACCGCATGCCAGGTAATCGGATCTTCTTCCGCCGGGGCATAACCTTTGCCCTTTTTGGTCATGATGTGCAGGAACTGCGGACCTTTCAGATCGCGCATGTTCTTCAGCGTGCTCACCAGCGTCAGCACGTCGTGACCATCTACCGGGCCGATGTAGTTAAAGCCCAGCTCTTCAAACAGCGTACCCGGCACCACCATGCCTTTCAGATGCTCTTCTGTGCGCTTCACCAGCTCTTTAATCGGCGGCAAACCGCCCAATACACGCTTGCCGCCTTCGCGCAGGCGTGAATAGGTTTTCCCGGAGAGAATCTGTGCCAGACGATTGTTGAGTGCGCCCACGTTCTCGGAGATCGACATCTCGTTGTCGTTGAGGATCACCAGCATATCCGGCTTGATGTCACCGGCGTGGTTCATGGCTTCAAACGCCATGCCGGCGGTGATCGCGCCATCGCCAATAATACAGGCGGTGCGGCGGCCTTTGCCTTCACGTTCGGCGGCAACCGCCATGCCGAGCCCGGCGCTGATCGAGGTGGAGGAGTGACCTACGCTCAGCACGTCGTACTCACTCTCACCGCGCCACGGGAACGGATGCAGGCCATTTTTCTGGCGGATGGTGCCGATACGATCGCGGCGTCCGGTCAGAATTTTGTGCGGATAGGCCTGATGTCCCACGTCCCACACCAGATGATCAAAGGGGGTGTTATAAACATAATGCAGCGCCACTGTTAGCTCGACGACGCCCAGACCCGATGCAAAGTGGCCGGAAGATCGGCTCACGCTATCCAGCAGATACTGACGCAGTTCGTCACACAGCTCCGGAAGTTTTTCTTTCGGTAATAAACGTAATTCCTGAACCGTGTTGGCTAACGCCAGTGTCGGGTATTTTGCAATATCAAAACTCATCAGAGACTCATTATGAAAGTTATTTATCGCGTTCAATTATGAAGCTTGCCAGCGCTTGTAAGGCGAGTGTGTTGTAAGACTGTGCCGCCAGAATATCGAGCGCGCCGAGCGCCTCTTGATAAAGATCCCAGGCTTTACTGCGGGCATTTTCCAGCCCCATCAATGAAGGATAGGTGCTTTTACCCAATGCCTGATCCGCGCCCTGTGTTTTTCCTAACACGGCGGTATCGCCGACCACATCGAGGATGTCATCCTGCACCTGAAACGCCAGTCCGATGGCATTGGCGTAGGTATCCAGTAGCGGCATCGCGGCGCGGCCACGATCGCCGGCGGCTAATGCGCCAAGACGTACCGCGGCGCGAATTAACGCGCCGGTTTTATGGCGGTGAATCTGTTCCAGCTGCGCCAGATCGATGCTTTTGCCTTCCGCCGCCAAATCCAGTGCCTGACCGCCGCACATGCCTGCCACGCCGCTGGCCTGCGCCAGTTCGGAAATCATCGCAATACGCGCGTCGGCGCTGACGCCGGGCATCGGCTGATCGGCCAGAATCGAAAAGGCCAAAGTTTGCAGAGCATCGCCGGCGAGAATCGCCGTGTCTTCACCATATTTAATATGGCAGGTTGGCTGCCCGCGGCGTAACGCATCGTCGTCCATCGCCGGCAGATCGTCATGAATCAGGGAATAAGCATGGATGCATTCCACGGCCGCAGCCGGCACATCGAGGCTGGCGGCATCGGCCTTTAGCATTTCGCCTGTTGCGTACACCAGAAAGGGACGCAGACGCTTACCGCCTAATAATGCCCCATACTCCATGGCATTCACCAGAGGAGAACTCTGAAAAGGAAGTGGATCTATTAAGCGCGTCAATGCCTGATTAACGCGTTGATGGTAAGCGCTCAGCAGTTTAGCAAAATCCATTACTCATTTTCCGGGGTAAAAGGGGCGAGGGCGGCATCTTTCTCATCGCTAAGCAGAATTTGCACACGCTGCTCTGCCTGCTGCAGGGTTTGCTGACCGGTACGTGCCAATTGTACGCCGCGTTCAAATTCGTTCAGCGCCTGCTCTAACGGCAGCTCGCCACTTTCCAGGCGGCTGACAATCTGTTCCAACTGCTCTAATGCGCTTTCAAAACTGGCAGGCGCTTCGGCTTTTTTCGGCATAATCAGTGTCGACTCACAGGTTAGGAGATCATCTTGCAATCGGTCATGGTAGCTGACGAGGATTAATTAGCAAAATAATGAATGTGATGAAGGTTGCTTAAAGCAGTCACCCGGCAAAGGTGATATACTTTTGCGCCTCGGATGCGGGGGCTCCTGAATTAACCCGCAATTATATGATTTTAACAGTTAAGTGCCGATGCTTTTAGCACTTATTTGTCCAAACGAACCCCTGTCGCCATGAAGTTTATCGTCAAGCTGTTTCCAGAAATCACCATCAAAAGTCAGTCGGTACGTCTGCGCTTTATCAAAATTCTCTCCAGTAGCATTCGTAATATTCTGCGCACCGTGGATGAAGAGATTAAAGTCGTGCGCCATTGGGACCACATTGAAGTGCGTTCTAAGAATGAGTCGCTGCGCGAAACCCTTGTCACCGAACTGACGCGCATTCCGGGCATTCACCATGTGCTGGCGGTGGAAGATCGCGCCTACACCGATATGCACGACATCTTCGAGCAGACGCTGGTGCTCAACCGCGAGCGTCTGGAAGGCAAAAGCTTCTGCGTGCGCGTCAAGCGTCGCGGCAAGCACAGCTTCAGCTCGCAGGACGTGGAACGCTACGTTGGCGGCGGCCTTAACCAACACATCGCCAGCGCGCGCGTGCAGCTCAATCGTCCGGATGAAACGGTGAATCTGGAGATCGACGACGATCGCCTGTTGCTGATCACCGCACGCTATGAAGGCTTAGGCGGATTCCCGATTGGTACCCAGGAAGATGTTCTGTCACTGATTTCCGGCGGTTTTGATTCTGGCGTGTCGAGCTACATGCTGATGCGTCGCGGCTGCCGCGTGCATTACTGCTTCTTCAACCTTGGCGGTGCGGCACACGAGATTGGCGTGCGCCAGGTTGCACACTACCTGTGGCAGCGCTTTGGTCGCTCACACCGCGTACGTTTCGTAGCGATCAACTTCGAGCCGGTAGTCGGTGAGATTCTGGAGAAAGTGGACGACGGCCAAATGGGCGTGGTGCTGAAGCGTATGATGGTGCGTGCGGCGTCGATGGTAGCAGAACGTTACGGCGTGCAGGCGCTGGTGACCGGCGAAGCGCTGGGCCAGGTTTCCAGCCAGACGCTGACCAACCTGCGTTTGATCGATAACGCCTCCGATACGCTGATCCTGCGTCCGCTGATCTCCCATGACAAAGAGCATATCATTGATGTGGCGCGTAAGATCGGCACCGAAGATTTTGCCCGCACCATGCCAGAATATTGCGGCGTGATTTCGAAAAGCCCAACCGTTAAAGCGGTGAAGGGCAAGATCGAAGCGGAAGAGCAGAACTTCGACTTCGAGATCCTTCATCGCGTGGTGCAGGAAGCCAGCAACGTCGATATCCGTGAAATCGCCGAGCAGACGGAAGAAGAAGTGGTGGAAGTTGAAACCGTTGACTCCTTCATCAGCAACGACGTGGTGCTGGATATCCGTTCGGCCGATGAGCAGGAGGCAAATCCGCTGATCGTCGAAGGCGTTGAAGTAAAAACTCTGGCGTTCTACAAACTCAGCACCCAGTTTGGCGACCTGGACCAGAGTAAAACCTGGCTGCTGTATTGCGATCGCGGTGTGATGAGTCGCTTGCAGGCGCTCTATCTGCATGAGCAGGGCTTCAAAAACGTGAAGGTTTATCGTCCATAAGCGATAAACCGTAGCGGCGCGATGAATCACGCGTATTTCATGCGGCATCAGTGTTGCAGTGAAATGCGCAATTAATCACGCCGCTACAATCATGTGCAGTGTGCTGTAACAACGTTACCGCTCTTCAAACTCCTGATAATTATAAATCCCTGCTGCCAACACCAGCTGTGAAGCCACTTCACGCGCGGTCTCTTTATCCACCAGCAAATCAATCAGCTTCAACGCAAAATCCATTGCGGTGCCCGGTCCCTGGCTGGTCAGCAGATTAACGCGCGGATCCCACACCACGCGGCGCTCCATCCATTTGCTGTCGGGAATGGTGTCACGCAGGCCGGGAAAACCGGTCATATTGCCGACCGGAAACAGATCGTGCGCGACCAAAACCGTGCCGGGCGCGGCACAAATCGCCGCCACAATCTTGCTGGAGAGATGGAACTGGCGCACGGTTTCCACCAGCAGCGGGCTGTCGCGGAAGGTCTCCGCGCCTTTCAAACCGCCGGGCAGCACAATCGCGTCGTAGTCGTTATCCGCCACCTCAACCAAAGGCGCATCCGCCAGCAGCCGCACGCCGCGCGAACAGACGATCTCACGCGTGCCATCGCTCTCCACGCTGGCGGTGGTGACGCTTAAACCGCCGCGTACCAGCAAATCGATAGTAGTGACCGCTTCGGTCTCTTCACTTCCATGTGCCAGGCAAACCAGAACCGATGCGTTCGCGCTCATAGTGGGACTCCTTACGTTTAATCAGATCGTACAAACGGGTGTTTTCCGGCAGTGAAATGCCCTGCGCGCGGGCGCGACGCAACAGGTAGCCGGTGATGTAATCAATTTCGGTCAGACGCTGCGCGCGCACATCCTGCAACATTGATGAGGTATTGACGGCGGTGCTATCGATCACGTCGTAAATGATGTCGCGCAGATTATCCACCGCCATGTGCTGGCCTTCGCGTTCCATCACCCAGGCGATCTCTTCGCACAGCAGCGCGACTTGTTCCGGCCAGGCGCGCAGCGCCCCGTTCTGGCAATCGTGCTCAACGGTCATCGGATTGATCACGCAGTTGATTGCCAGCTTGCGCCAGCTGGCGGCGGCGATGTTGTCATGCCAGGCCACATCCGGCAGCGCCTGATGCAGAATATCAGCGATATCGCTCTGTGCGGCGCTCTCACGATTAGCAGGGCCGATATGGGTGATGCCGTGCGCAATATGCTTAATCACCGTGCCGTCGCGCATTGCCGCGTGCGTGGTGATGCCGCGCAACAGCGGCTGACGCAAATCTTTCAGCTCTTCCAACGTTCCCATGCCGTTATGCAGCAGCAGAATTGGCGCGTGCGTCGGCAGCACGCTTTGCAGATTTTTCACCGCAGGGGAAACCTGGGGCGCTTTGAGCGTCACCAGTAACAGCTGGCTTTCGGCGAGGAACAGCGGATCATTGGCAATAAAGGTGTGATTGCTCACCTCGCCTTGCGGATCGACTACGTTGGCTGAGCAATAGGGCTGCGGTACACGTAACCAGCCCTGCACCTCATGTCCCTGACGGGCGAGAGCGGCGAGCCAAATTTGACCTAAGGCGCCACACCCCAACACGGTAATTTTCATTTTGCCTCCCGTGGGCGGGTTCCTGTTTTCACGTTACGGGTAAGTATAGCTTTCCGCGTATCGTGTTTTATTAGCGCCACAAGACGCGTATTATGCATGTCACTTTAGTATCAGGAGAAGAAAAGATGCCATCTTTCGATATCGTTTCCGAAGTCGAATTGTCGGAAGTGCGAAATGCCGTGGAGAATGCGAACCGCGAGATCTCAACTCGTTTCGATTTCCGTAACGTGAGTGCAACCATTGAGCTCAACGAAAAGAATGAGACCATCAAACTCAGCAGCGAATCTGATTTTCAGGTCAAGCAGCTGGTGGATATTCTGCGCGAAAAGCTGCTGAAGCGTGGCATTGAAGGCGCGGCGATTGAAGTGCCAGAAGAGATCGTGCACAGCGGTAAAAGCTGGTCGGTGGAAGCCAAGCTGAAGAAAGGTATCGAAAGCGATATCGCGAAAAAGCTGGTGAAGCTGATTAAAGACAGCAAGCTGAAAGTGCAGACGCAGATTCAGGGTGAAGAACTGCGCGTTACCGGTAAGTCACGCGACGACCTGCAAGGTGCGATGGCGCTGGTGCGCGGTGGCAACCTCGGTCAGCCTTTCCAGTTCAAAAACTTCCGCGATTAATCGCGTTTGTCGCGCGCCGCACGACGATAAAGCGTGCTGCGCGCGACGCCTAAGGCTTCCGCCGTTTTACTGATATTACCATTGAAGCGCTGCAGCGTTTCGCTGATCAACCGCCTATCATGACTCTGCCGATCGGACTGTGGCTGCACCGCCGCACGCTGATACTCTGCCGGTAAATGCACTTCTGTCACTTCTTCACCTTCATCCGCCAGTGCCAACAGCACGCGTAACAAGCTGCGCAATTGCCGCACGTTGCCCGGCCACGGCAGCTGCGCCAGAGCCGTCAACAGCGCAGGTGAGAGCTGAATATCGCGATCCGCGCCGCCCAGCTCCAGCCATAAACGGCTGATAAAGCCCTCTACTTCCGGCCAGGCGCGCAGCGGCGGAATGGTCATCGAGAATTCCTGCAGGCGATAGAGCAAATCTTCGCGGAATTCGCCTTCGGCCACGCGCTGTGCCAAATCGCGGTGCGTGGCGCTGATCACCGCGAAATTCACCGGCCAGCTGCGGCTGGATCCGAGCGGCGCCACCTCTTTCTCCTGCAACACGCGTAGCAAGCGGGTTTGTAGTGCCAGCGGCATATCGCCAATTTCATCAAGGAACAGCACGCCGCCATCCGCTTCACGGATTTTGCCGATGTAACCATTCTTGCTCGCGCCGGTGAACGCGCCGGGTTGATAGCCAAACAGCTCAGATTCAATCAGCGCTTCGGGGATGGCCGCGCAGTTAATGGCAACGAATTTGCCTTCGCGCCAGCGGCTTTGCTGATGCAGTGCGCGGCTGACATACTCTTTGCCGCTGCCGGTTTCGCCGTGAATGCACAGTGAAACGCCGGCATTGAGCAGCCGCACCATCTTCTCGCCATCGCGGCCCAGCGAGAAAGGCAGCTCGCTGGCGGGTTCACTCGGCGTGGCAAAATGGCTGCGCTGCGGTGCTCGCAGGCGAAAATAGTAGCGCTGCGTAGCGTAATCGAGCGGAGCGGGAATGCTGTTGGCGTGCTGCTGCTGTTGCGGAAACAGTTGTTGAAAGGTCACGCTGCCGAGTTGCCCGACGCTCAGCGCCAGCTCGCGCATCGCCAGACGATTGGCGGCGGTCAGGACGTTATCCGAGAACACCAGCAGCAGTTCATCGCTGGTATCAATACCCTGCGGCTGCAGATGCAGGCTCATCAACCATTGCTGCGGGTGCAGGCTCTGCTTCACCCACAAATATTCGATCTGTTTCGCCGCCGCTTTCACCCAGCTAAAGGTCTGCGGATGCGGGAAGTGCGCCGGGCCGGAAATATCCAGCACGCCAGCAATCTGACCGTTGGGCATTTGCAGCGGCATCGCCGCACAGTACAAACCTTGATTGAGCGTCAGGAAGTGCTGATGACCTTGAATCTCGCAGCCATCATCAATCGCCAGCGCGGTGCCAATCGCATTGGTGCCACGCCCGCATTCACTCCATAAATTACCCGGCGCCAGCGCATAACGTTGGGCTTTTTCCAGCGAGGGCATATCGCCAAAGGTATTGAGCACCAGACCGGTGGCATCCGACAGAATCACCACCGATTGCTTCTCGGCGAGTTTCTGCGCCAGCTGTTTGATCACCGGCTGAGCGAACTGCTGCAGCCCGGCATTGCTGGCGAGTACATCGGCCAGTTCACCCTGGCGAACACGCGGAAAATCATCGGCGGTGCGATCGAGGCCATACAGCTGGCTACGGAACCAGGAGTCGCTTAATAGCGGATTGGCGTTAACGGCAGACGCGGATGGATGTCCCTGCATTGATGACCTCATGCCCAAGCGAAAGTGTTGCGACATTGTAGCGGGTCGGTTTCTGTACTGTTGCGATACGCAACACAGATGGTGAACTTTTCTGCACAACATAGCCAGGTCATGTTGTGCGGCGGCTCTTAACTTAATGATGATATTGGTTTTTTAATGAAATATCGTCTGATGAAAAAAGCTGGCACGCCCGCTGCAATAGCTCCTCTGACAGCACGTTTTCTGGAAGGCGACTGAGCCTTCAGAATATCTGACCCTACATAAAGGAGTTTGCGATGCGTTATGCACATCCCGGTACGCCCGGCGCTTTGGTTTCATTCCAGGCGATTTACGGCAACTACATTGCGGGCAAATTCGTCGAGCCGCTCAGCGGCCAATACTTCACTAACACCTCGCCAGTGGATGGCAGCGATATCGCGCAGTTCCCGCGTTCGGATGCGCGCGATATCGATTTAGCGTTGGATGCGGCGCATCAGGCGGCCGATGCCTGGGGAAAAACCAGCGTGCAGCATCGCGCCAACATCCTGTTGCAGGTGGCGGATCGCATTGAGGCCAATCTCGAAAAACTGGCGGTAGCGGAGAGCTGGGATAACGGTAAACCGATTCGCGAAACCCTGAACGCCGATCTTCCGCTGGCGGTGGATCACTTCCGTTACTTCGCCGGTTGCCTGCGTGCGCAAGAGGGCAGCACCGCGGAGATCGATGAAACCACCGTGGCATATCACTTTCATGAACCGCTCGGCGTGGTTGGGCAAATCATTCCGTGGAACTTCCCGCTGTTAATGGCGGCGTGGAAACTGGCGCCAGCGCTGGCGGCGGGCAACTGTGTCGTGCTGAAACCGGCGGAACAGACGCCGCTCGGTATTACTCTGCTGATGGAGGTGATTGGCGATCTGTTCCCGGCTGGCGTGTTGAATGTGGTGCAGGGCTTTGGTCGTGAAGCGGGTGAAGCGCTGGCGACCAGCAAACGCATCGCCAAAATCGCCTTTACCGGTTCAACGCCGGTGGGGCGCCACATTATGGCCTGCGCTGCTGAAAATATCATTCCCTGCACCGTCGAGCTGGGCGGCAAGTCGCCGAATATCTACTTCGCTGATGTGATGGATGGTGAGGACGAGTTTATTGAGAAGGCGGTGGAAGGGTTAGTACTCGGTTTCTTCAATCAGGGGGAAGTCTGTACCTGTCCATCGCGCGCCTTGATTCATGAATCGATCTATCAACCCTTTATGGATCGCGTGATGGCCAAGGTGGCGAACATCCGTCGCGGCGATCCGCTCGATAGCGACACCATGATTGGTGCACAGGCTTCACGCCAGCAATTCGATAAAATCCTGTCGTATATCAACATCGCACGCGACGAAGGCGGGCAAATTCTCACCGGTGGCGATCGCGCCAGCATGGCCACCGAGCTGAATGATGGATTCTACATTCAGCCGACCTTAATCAAAGGAACCAACCAGATGCGCTGTTTCCAGGAGGAGATTTTTGGGCCGGTGATTGGTGTTACCACCTTTAAGGATGAGGCAGAAGCGCTCGCCATCGCCAACGAAACCCAGTTCGGTCTTGGTGCGGGCGTGTGGACGCGCGATACCAATCTGGCTTATCGCATGGGACGCGGCATCAAAGCCGGGCGCGTCTGGACCAACTGTTATCACATCTATCCCGCTCACGCGGCATTCGGCGGTTACAAGCAGTCGGGTGTAGGCCGTGAGACGCACAAAATGGCGCTCAGCGCCTATCAACAAACCAAAAATCTGCTGGTTAGCTATGGCACCGCGCCTTTGGGCCTGTTCTAAGTCCGCATCCGTTCAAATGGAGAGTGAAAGATGAATATGCAAATCAAAACCACCATGAAAGCCGCTGTTGTGAAGGCTTTTGGTGAACCGTTAGTGATTGAGCAGGTGCCGGTGCCGCAGGTCGGGCCGGGGCAGATTTTAGTGAAAATTGCGGCTACCGGCGTGTGCCATACCGATCTTCACGCGGCCGAAGGCGACTGGCCGATTAAACCCAATCCGCCGTTTATTCCGGGCCACGAAGGTGTGGGCCAGGTTGTGGCGCTCGGCGAGGGCGTTAAGCACCTGAAAATGGGCGATCGCGTCGGTGTGCCATGGCTCTATTCGGCGTGCGGTCACTGCGAACACTGTCTCGATAGCTGGGAAACGCTGTGTCTGTCGCAGCAAAATGCCGGTTACTCAGTGAATGGCAGCTTCGCGGAATACTGCCTCGCCGATGCCAACTATGTCGGCATCATTCCGGATAACGTCGATTACAACGAAATCGCGCCAATCCTCTGTGCCGGCGTCACCGTGTATAAAGGGCTGAAAATGACCGACACCAAACCCGGCGATTGGGTGGTGATTTCCGGTATTGGCGGTTTAGGGCATATGGCGGTGCAGTACGCGGTTGCCATGGGTCTGAACGTGGCGGCGGTGGATATTGATGATGAGAAACTGGCGTTCGCTAAACGTCTCGGTGCCAGCGTGGTGGCGAACGCGAAAAATGTCGATCCGGCCAAGGTGTTCCAGGAGAGTTTTGGCGGTGCGCATGGCGTGCTGGTCACGGCAGTTTCACCGAAAGCGTTCGAACAGGCGATTGGTACGCTGCGTCGTGGCGGCACCATGGTGCTGAACGGATTGCCGCCGGGCAAATTCGATCTGTCGATTTTCGATATGGTGTTGGACGGCATTACGGTGCGCGGTTCCATCGTCGGGACGCGCAAAGATCTGCAGGAAGCGCTGGATTTCGCCGGTCGTCACAAGGTGAAAGCCACCGTAGCGGTAGAACCGCTGACTAACATCAACGATATCTTCGCGCGGATGCACGCTGGCAAGATTGAAGGGCGCATCGTGGTGGATATGTCGCTGTAACAAAAAGCCCGACGCGATGGTCGGGCTGGTCATTTAGCAACTGGCGAGCAGCGCTTCGAGTTCGACGCGGCTCGTCACTTTACTGTCGATTTTGATGTAAGCACTTTTCTCTTCTGGCACGATAAACACCGACGCCACGCCGGGCTGCGCTTTCAAACGCTTCTCCAGATTCGGCACCGCCAGCACCGCATCGCTGAGCATAATGCGCAGGCTGCTGACGTAAGGCGGTTCCTGCATCGACATCGCCACAAACAGCCAGGCAGCCGCGACAATCGCACCGACCAGGAACACGGTTTGAGCATCAACATGACCATAGATCCATCCGCCCATGCTGCCGCCAATCGCCACACCAATGAACTGGCTGGTGGAGTAGATGCCCATCGCGGTGCCTTTGTAGCCCGGCGGCGACTCTTTGCTGATCAGTGATGGCAGAATCGCTTCCATCAGGTTGAAGGCGAGGAAGAACAGCTGCACACCAATCACCAGCGTCCAGAAGTGGCCTGCCGCGCCCCACAATACGATTTCTGCAATGATGATGATCGCCACGCAGCCGACAAACACGCGCTTCATGCGGCGCTTCACTTCGGCATAGATAATGAAAGGCACCACGGCAACAAAGGCCACCAACATCGTCACCAGATAGACTTTCCAGTGCTCGGCCGCCGGTAAACCGGCTTGTTCAAACTGTCCCGGCAGCGCCACGAAGCTCGACATCAGCAGAATGTGCAGGCAGAGAATGCCGATATTCAGTTTTAACAGTTTTGGATTGGTCAACACCGCGCGGATACTGCCTTTCACCATGCCGGATTCGCGGTTCAATACGTGGTTTGGTGCGTTCGGCACCACTAATAAGGTGATGACGATGCCAAGCGTCGCGAGGATGGCGATCATCCAGAACAGCGCGTGCAAGCCGAGTGCGTGGGTGACAATCGGGCCAACTACCATCGCAATAGCAAAAGTGACGCCGAAGCTGATGCCGATAAACGCCATCGCCTTGGTGCGGTTTTGTTCACGGGTTAAATCTGACAGCAACGCCATTACCGCAGCGGCAATCGCGCCGGAGCCTTGTAACGCGCGGCCTAAAATCACGCCCCAAATGGTGTCGGAGGTGGCGGCGATGACGCTGCCGAAAACGAACAGCAGCAGCCCGCCAACGATCAGCGGCTTTCGGCCGACGCGATCGGAGAGCAGACCAAAAGGAATCTGGAAGATGGCTTGTGCCAAACCATAGATACCGATTGCGAACCCAATCAGTGTTTCACTGGCGCCCTGTAACGCCATGCCGTACGTGGTGAGTACCGGCAAGACCATAAACATTCCCAGCATGCGCAGGGAAAAAACGGTACCTAAACCCCATGTAGCACGAAGCTCTACTGGCGTCATTTTATTGTCGTTCATGTTTACCTCAAAATTATACTGCGCCCATTTTAGGCAGCAGGGCAGGGCGGGTAAAACATTTGTTCTTAAGCAGTGGTAACAAAAAGAAAGGGCGCGAAATTCGCGCCCTTTCTGGTTTTGCGGAGCTGAATTACCAGACGTAAGTCAGTAAATCTTTCGACGCTGGCGTCATGAAATCAACGGACATCATCACGCTCAGAGCGGTGATAGCGACAATCGAGAACACAAACAGTTTACGCGCCCAAACTTTATCGTTTGAGGTTTTGTAACCTGAAAGCGCCATGCCGAGCCACCACACGCTAACGGCCGCAGCCACCACCAGATATTTGTAGCCCGCGTAACCGCCAAGGGTCAGCATCAGCGTGGCAATCATGAACGCCAGGATATATAGCGTAATATGATTTTTTGCCACCGAAATGCCTTTCACCACTGGCAGAACCGGGATGTTGGCTGCCTGGTAATCTTTAAAGCGGAAGATGGCAATCGCATAGGAGTGCGGCATCTGCCACAGGCTAAAGATAGCCAGTAAAATCAACGCGCCAGCATCAAACTGGTTGGTCACTGCGCAGTAGCCAATCACCGGCGGCGCAGCGCCAGAGAGACTACCAATCAGCGTGCCGTAGACAGAGTTACGCTTCATATAGAGGCTATAAACGCCTACGTAAACCACGAAGCCCATCACCGCCAGCCACATGGCCAGCGGGTTAGCGCCGAAATACAGCAACGCAAAGCCAGCAATACCCAATGCGGTTGCATAAACCAGGCTTACTTTCGCCGAGATCAGGCCTTTGACCAGAACACGGTTCCGCGTTCTCTCCATTTTGATGTCGATATCGCGGTCAATCACGTTGTTGAAAACACAACCTGATGCGACAACCAGCGATACGCCAACCAGCGAGGCGAGAAACAGGGTGTAATCAATGCTGCCTTTCGAAGCCAGCAGGAATCCACCGATCACAGAAATTAAATTGCCGAAAATAATTCCTGGTTTTGTTACTTGCAGGTATTGCTTAATCATTACGCGACTCTTTAGTGGGCCATCATGTTGTAGTTGAGGTTCCACATAATCCACAGTGAGCCTACGACAACAATCAAGATGATGAGTGCTGAGAAGACAATGGCCACCATGTTCCAGCCACCTTCTGATTTGCTGTCTAAGTGCAGGAAGTAGACCAGGTGAACCAGCACCTGAACTACCGCACACACCAGAACCACACCCAGAATAGTGCCGTGTGAAGCGCCGCCATCCATGACCATCCAGAACGGAATACCGGTCAGGATGATAGAGAGGACGAAGCCGATCATGTAAGACTTCACGCTACCGTGAGAAGCGCCATGTTCGTTAACAGAATGACTCATTACATGGCTCCCATCAGGTAGACAACGGTGAATACGCAGATCCAAACCACATCCAGGAAGTGCCAGAACAAGCTCAGGCACATGATACGGGTGCGGTTGGTTGCAGTCAGACCACGTTTAGAAATCTGGAACATCATCACTGCCATCCAGATCAGGCCAGAGGTCACGTGCAGACCGTGCGTGCCGACCAGCGTAAAGAACGCTGACAGGAAGCCGCTGCGATCGGGACCGAAGCCTTCTTTGATCAGGTGATGGAATTCATAGATTTCCATGCCGATAAAGCCCGCACCGAACAGGAAGGTCAACGCTAACCAGCTGATGACCGAGCCCTTGTTCTGGTTGTTCATCGCGATCACTGCCATACCATAGGTAATGGAGCTGAGCAGCAGCAGCGCGGTTTCGACCAGAACGAACGGCAGTTCGAAGATGTCTTTACCTGCCGGGCCACCGGCAGTGTTATTGACCATAACTGCATAGGTCGCAAACAGGGTTGCGAAGATAATGCAGTCACTCATCAGGTAGATCCAGAAGCCAAAGACTTTATTGGCTCCTGCATCGTGATGCCCATGCTCCGCATGGGCGTCGTGGTGGTGTTTTGCAGTTTCAATTGACATTATTTCAGACCTGCTTTGCTGATTTCGTCAAAGTGCTTCTTCTCGATCTGCTCGACTTCAGCAACCGGTACGTAGTAATCCACGTCTTCATCGAAGCTCTTCACAATCCAGGTGATGATGGTGCCCACGAAGGTGAGGCCAGCCAGCCACCAGATATGCCAGATCATGGCGAAACCGAATACAGTCATCAGAGCCGCGATAACAACAGCTGCGCCACTGTTTTTCGGCATATGAATTTCTTCATATTTTTCTGGCTGCTTGTACGCTTCGCCTTTCTCTTTCATTTCCCAGAACGCATCGCGCTCATGGATATGCGGGATAACAGCAAAGTTGTAGAACGGCGGCGGTGAAGAGGTTGCCCACTCCAGCGTACGTCCACCCCACGGGTCACCGGTCAGATCACGGTTCTGGTCGCGGTCACGCACAGAAACGTAGAACTGGGTAACCTGGCACAGGATACCGCAAGCGATCAGCGCCGCACCGCCTGCTGCAACCACCAGCAGTGAGTGGAACTGAGGATCGATATCCTGGCTGATACGACGCGTCATGCCCATGAAGCCCAGCGCATACAGCGGCATGAATGCCACGAAGAAGCCGATGATCCAGAACCAGAACGCGCGGATACCCCATTTTTCATTCAGCGTGAAGCCGAACGCTTTCGGGAACCAGTAGGTCACGCCAGCCATACAACCGAACACCACACCACCGATAATCACGTTATGGAAGTGCGCGATCAGGAACAGGCTGTTGTGCAGAATGAAGTCCGCACCTGGAACCGCCAGCAGAACACCTGTCATACCACCAATAGAGAAGGTAACCAGGAAGCCGATGGTCCACAGCATCGCTGAGTGGAACTCAACGCGACCCTGATACATGGTGAACAGCCAGTTGAAGATTTTCACGCCGGTCGGGATAGCGATGATCATCGTCATGATACCGAAGAAGGCGTTTACGTTCGCGCCCGCACCCATGGTGAAGAAGTGGTGCAGCCAAACAATGAACGACAGAACGGTAATCGCGATGGTCGCCCACACCAGAGAGGTGTAACCGAACAGACGCTTTTTAGAGAAGGTCGCCGTGACTTCAGCGAAGACACCAAACACAGGCAGAACCAGGATGTACACTTCCGGGTGACCCCAGACCCAAATCAGGTTGACGTACATCATCATGTTACCGCCCATTTCATTGGTGAAGAAATGGAAGCCAAGGTAACGGTCAAGCGTCAACAGTGCCAGCGTAACGGTCAGTACCGGGAACGCAGCGATGATCAGGACGTTAGTACACAGTGATGCCCAGGTGAATACCGGCATTTTGAACAGGTCCATGCCCGGCGCACGCATCTTCAGAATGGTAACGAAGAAGTTGATACCGGTCAGTGTCGTACCGATACCGGACAGCTGGAGACTCCAGATCCAGTAATCGACCCCGACGCCAGGACTGTACTCCGCACCCGAAAGCGGCGGATAAGCCAACCAGCCGGTCTGTGCGAACTCGCCCACACCCAGAGAGATGTTCACCAGGATCACACCGATCGCGGTAAACCAGAAGCTCAGGTTGTTCAGGAACGGGAAGGCAACGTCACGAGCACCGATTTGCAGCGGTACCGCGATGTTCATCAGACCTACCACGAACGGCATCGCCACGAAGAAGATCATGATCACGCCGTGAGCGGTGAAGATCTGGTCGTAGTGGTGCGGCGGTAGTATGCCGGCTTCCCCAGCGGAAGCCATCACTTGTTGGGTACGCATCATTACCGCATCGGCAAAGCCGCGCAGCAACATGACGAAAGCCATGATGATGTACATGATACCCAGTTTTTTGTGGTCAATGGAGGTGAACCATTCTGACCACAGGTACTGCCACTTACCAAAGTAGGTAATCGCAGCAACCAGCGCCAGACCACCTAAGATGATAGCGGCGACCGTAACCACGATAATGGGTTCGTGGTATGGCACTGCATCCAGTGTTAATTTTCCGAACATCGTATTATTCCTCGGCTCCCGCGGAAGCGGCGTGACTCATGTCCATGCCTTTATGTTCTGGCATGTCCATCTTCCCGTGGCTCATCATGAACTTATCAATCACTTGCTTGAACAGTTCTGGATTTGCCGTTGAGAAATATTCCACCGGGTGATTTTCGCTTGGCGTAGCCAGTTTCTCGAAATCATCCATGGTGTTCAGCGCGTTAGGTGCCGCTTTAACTTTGGCAACCCACTGCTGGAATTCCGCATCGTCTTTAGTTGCAATGGCTTTGAACTTCATGCCAGAGAAACCACGACCACTGAAGTTCGCAGAGATACCGTCAAATGTTCCTGGCTCGTTGGCGATCAGATGCAATTTGGTCTGCATACCGGCCATCGCATAAATCTGGCTGCCGAGAGTAGGAATAAAGAAGGAGTTCATCACGGAGTTGGAGGTGATCTTGAAGTTCACCGGAGTGTTTGCCGGGAAGGCAATCTGGTTGACGGTTGCAATACCCTGTTCCGGGTAAATGAACAGCCATTTCCAGTCCAGTGCCACTACGTCGATCTCAACCGGTTTAACGTCAGAAACCAGCGGTTTGCTCGGCTCCAGCGCGTGGGTTGATTTCCAGGTCAAAACGCCGAGGAAGATAATGATCAGGATCGGAATGGTCCAGACCACGGCTTCCACTTTGTTTGAGTGTGACCAGTTAGGGCTATAAGTTGCGTTAGTATTGGTTGCCCGATATTTCCAGGCAAAGAATACTGCCATGAAGACTGCCGGGATAACTACGATCATCATCAAGCCGAAAGCTGTCAGAATCAACGAACGTTGCTCCAGTGCAATCTGTCCTTTGGGATTTAACAACGCACTATCGCAGCCACTGAGTAATACAGCGCCTGCAATTAATGACAAAATCCCCAAACTTTTATTGTATTTACTGAGTCTCATTTAACGACCTCAATGACAAAGGGCTCTATTGTCGTTTAAGTGTGCGCGCATTTTACGGGAAGGTTTATGCAGTGTAAACCAGCTTAAGGATGTGTCAGAAGGCTGTTGACACCTTTTGCTAAGGGTGTCACAGATGTTACGCAGGGTGACAAATTATTAACTGCGACAAGCAGTTGGCATCAATATAACAAAAACCAATGGTAGAAACCGCAGAAAAACCAGGGAAAGTATAAACCGTACTCTTAATACTCATTTATTTAACATTTCTGCATCATTTCGGCGATGACTTTTATACAAAGTAATTGCGCACCGGATTTAAATATTCGCTCGCAGTTGTTAATTTAATGTTTCTAATTCGCTTTAAAAAAAATGCTATTGGGAAAATGAGCAACTGATATTTTTAGCCCATTATTTCGTTATGAAAATTGGCTTACTCAACCCAGATTTTCCCGCGCCGCTTTTTTTAATGCCAAACTATCCAAAATAACCCCGAGTGCGACCGCCAACAGCGCAAATGCCATGCCGGCTTCAAACATTGGCGTAAGTAGCGCATTAATCTGCACAACGCCGCTGGCGTGAAGGGCTAAGGCCAGCAACCACAAGGCCAGCAAGCCGCAGCCGATGCTAAACAGACGCACCGTCCAGCGGTAACCTTGCGGCCACAAGCTGCGCATCACAAACTCCCCGCTTTGCTGCATGCTATGTAAAGTGCCGCGACACAGCCATAACAGCAGTAATCCCGGTACGCCAGCAAACACGGTGAAAGCATAGAAGGTCGGCCAGCCCCACATTTCAACCAGCCAACCGGCGGCGGGACCGACGTAAACGCGGCCCACGGCGGAGAGGGCAGAGAGCAGTGCGAACTGCGTCGCCGAGAAGGATTTGTTGCACAATGTCATCAGCAACGCGACAAAGGCCGCGGTGCCCATGCCGCCGCACAGGTTTTCAATGAAGACCGCGCTGGCCATGCTCCACAAGTGCGGTGGCGTTACCGCCAGCAACCAGTAAGCAAAATTCGACACCGCTTGCAGCACGCCAAAAATCATCAGGGCGCGGAACAAACTCAGGCGCTGCATCAGCACGCCGCCATACAGCGCACCAATAATGGTGGCCAACAAACCCAGCGTTTTGTTCACCAGACCGACATCGCCCGCGCTAAAGCCGACGCCGCGAATCAGGAAGGTGGTGGTGAGCGAGGCGGCAAATGCATCGCCAAGCTTGTAAAGGATAATTAGCGTGATCAGCAGCCAGGCATTGTTACGCTGGAAGAAGTCTTTCAGCGGGAATGTCACGGCCTGGCGTAGCGAGTGCGGTTCGCGCGCTGGCGCCACCGGTTCTTTCGCCAGCAACGTGGCGATCAGGCCCGGCACCATCAGCAGCGCCATTAGCCAGTAAGTGGCTTGCCAGCCGAGGTAGCGATCCGCAATCCACAGCGCCAGTCCGCCTGAAATCAACATCGCCAGACGATAGCCCAGCACGGTGATTGCCGCGCCGCTGCCGCGCTCCTCCGGCGGCAGCACATCGGTTTTCCAGGCATCAAACACGATATCCTGTGAAGCCGAACAGAAGGCAACCAGCACCGCCAGCGCGGCCAGCAGCGTTAAGTCACGCGAAGGCTGCATAAAGCCCATCGCAATAATGCCGCCAATCAGCGCCAACTGCGTGACCAGCAGCCAGCCGCGACGGCGGCCAAGAAACGGTGGCGTATAGCGATCCATCATCGGCGACCACAGGAACTTAAACACGTAAGCCTGACCGACAAGGGAGAAGAAACCGATGGTTTTCAGGTCAACATTCTCTACCGTCATCCACGCTTGTAATGTTCCGGCGGTTAACGCCAGCGGTAAGCCTGAGGCAAAACCCAGCAGCAGCAATACCGCCGCATTACGTTGGGTAAAAATTCGCAGATAGTGAGATGTCATAGCCAACCTGAAATGAAGCCCGGCTGAGAGTCGCCGGGCAAAATACTGCGGAAATTAGCGGGCGTTCTGCTTAATGAAGTTGTGAACGCTGGTGTCCTGCGCCATATCAGCAATCACGTCACTCAGGGTTGAGTTAACCGCGTTGGTGATCTTCGCGTTGGTGGCGGTAAACGCGCCTTCTACGCTGTAAGTCTGGCGATAGTTTTTCACCTGCTTGTTACCGTTTTTCGCGGTGGCGATGATGGAGATATCCGCCTTGGTGGTAATGCTGTAGCGCACGTTGCCTTGGGTCACATCCGCATACAGACCATTCACCACGATCTGCAGATCAACGGCACCGCTTGGGCCGATCATGTAGCCGCGTGACGTCATCTGCTTCTCTAACACTTCCTGCAGCAGGAAACGCAGGTCGCGTGATGGTGTCAGCGTGATCAACTGACCATCGCGGTTTACTTTGGCCAGCGCCTGATCGGAACGTTGATCGGCACCGTTAACGCTGATGGTGACGCCCATCAGGCTTGGATCTTGCTGCGGTAATTGAATCTTCGGTTGAATATCCAATGTGGTGTTGTTGCTGGCACAGCCGGCCAAAATAAAAGCAGCCAGCAGAGGGAATAACAGTTTTTTCAACATACTCATTCTCGTTAGCATATGGGTTGGTTTGCAAAACTGCGGCCATCATAGCATTGCGCAGCGGTGAAAAAAGCCCCGGGCCAATGGAAATTGATTGTAAAGGCTTTTTTCGGACAGGATGAAACGCCAGCCAGTTGACCTGAGAGATAAGCAAGTTACTATGCGCAGCGCTGGCGGATTTATTTACGGCCAACCTGCGGAAGCGGTGAAAAACCTACTAATATTTAAACAGATGGGCACAGCGCTCGCCGGAAAGGAGTGTTAATCATGATTCGCGAACAAATAGAAGAAAAGTTGCGTAACGCTTTCGAGCCTGCACATCTTGAAGTGCATGATGAAAGCTACCGTCATAACGTGCCCGCCGGTTCTGAAAGTCACTTTAAAGTGGTGATTGTCAGCGATCGATTTACCGGTCAGCGCTTTCTGCAACGTCATCGCGCTATTTATGGCGAACTGGCAACCGAATTAGCGGGCAGCGTACACGCGCTGGCACTGCATACCTACACGCAAAAAGAGTGGGATGGATTACAGGATACGGTTTTGGCCTCGCCGAATTGTCGCGGCGCGGGAACGCTCGCCTGAATTCCCTTTTTACTCATCCTTAAAAACGGCCTGCGGGCCGTTTTCTTTTCATTTATTACACTCAAACGCGATCTACGGCGCAAAAAAGCAGCAAAACCGCTAAAAAGTGGTGAGTTTGCAGCCTCGACTCATTCCAGCGATGCCGCTATAATGCTGCGTCTATTTTTCCGGAATGTCTTCGGGACGCTTCTGGTGACAGGGATTTGGTTCTGCCTGCAGAGGCCGTCCCGGTTGTTGGATACGGCGCATTTTATGTGTGGTGTCTGAAGTTGACCGAGCACGTGATTTTTTGAGGTAACAAGATGACAGTTTCAGTAGAAACCACTCAGGGTCTGGGCCGTCGCATTTCGATTACTGTTGCAGCTGACAGCATCGAAAGCGCAGTAAAGAAAGAACTGGTGGAAGTGGCTAAGAAAGTCCGTATCGACGGTTTCCGTAAAGGCAAAGTGCCGGCACACATCATTTCTCAGCGCTACGGTGCTTCTGTTCGCCAGGACGTGCTGGGCGAGCTGATGACGCGCAACTTCGTTGACGCCATCATCAAAGAGAAAATCAATCCGGCTGGCGCACCAAACTATGTGCCGGGCGAATATAAAGAAGGCGAAGACTTCACCTACGCGGTTGAGTTCGAAGTGTATCCAGAAGTTGAGCTGAAAGGCCTTGATGCAATCGAAGTTGAGAAGCCAGTGGTAGAAGTGACTGACGCTGACGTTGATACCATGCTGGAAACCCTGCAGAAGCAGCAGGCGACCTGGAAAGAGAGCGATGCCGCAGCGACAGCTGAAGATCGCGCGACCATCGACTTCAGCGGTTCTGTTGACGGCGAAGAGTTTGAAGGCGGCAAAGCCTCTGACTTCGTGCTGGCAATGGGCCAGGGCCGTATGATCCCAGGCTTCGAAGAGGGCGTTGTTGGCCACAAAGCCGGCGAAACCTTCACTATCGACGTGAAATTCCCAGACGATTACCATGCAGAAAACCTGAAAGGGAAAGATGCGAAGTTCGAAATCGTGCTGAAGAAAGTTGAAACTCGCGAACTGCCAGAGCTGACTGAAGAGTTCATCAAGCGCTTTGGCGTGGAAGATGGTTCAGTTGCCGGTCTGCGTGCTGAAGTGCGTAAGAACATGGATCGCGAGCTGAAAGGTGCTATCCGTAACCGCGTCAAGACGCAGGCAATCGACGGTCTGGTTAACGCCAACGACATCGATGTTCCGGTTGCGCTGATCGACAGCGAAATTGACGTTCTGCGTCGTCAGGCTGCACAGCGTTTTGGTGGCAACGAGAAGCAAGCGCTGGAACTGCCACGCGAACTGTTCGAAGAGCAGGCTAAACGTCGCGTCGTTGTGGGTCTGCTGTTGGGCGAAGTGATTCGTATCAACGAACTGCAGGCTGACGAAGATCGCGTTAAAACGCTGATCGAAGAGATGGCTTCTGCGTACGAAGATCCGCAGGAAGTGATCGAGTTCTACAGCAAGAACAGCGAGCTGATGAACAACATGCGCAACGTGGCTCTGGAAGAGCAAGCGGTTGAAGCGGTACTGGCGAAAGCGAAAGTGACCGATAAAGCCACTAACTTCCAGGAACTGATGAACCAGACCTCTGCGGCCTGATTCACTCGTTAACCATTAGTGCTAAGCCCGTGACTGAAAAGTCGCGGGCTTTTTCGTTTCTGGCGCCAAATACACCGATTTGCCCTCTATTTGCTTAATTAATCGGCAAATTATCCGCTAAGCTCTTTTTCCGTGTTAGCGAATGGGCAAAAGGTTGTTATGCTTGAAACAACTGGGCAGCATCCCCAGATACAGGGAGAATGCATGAAAACAGTGAGACTGACTGATTAACCGTCTTGTTACTGCGGAGTGAGACTGCAGCGCATAGTTTTCCCGGCGCGCCTCACGTAAAATCGGTACAGAATGTTGCCAATGAAATTTATCAGGAGACGGTAATGTCATACAGTGGCGATCGTGAATTTACTGCACCGCACATGGCGCTGGTGCCAATGGTGGTCGAACAAACCTCGCGCGGCGAGCGTTCTTACGACATCTACTCTCGCCTGCTCAAAGAGCGTGTGATCTTCCTGACTGGTCAGGTTGAAGATCATATGGCTAACCTGATCGTGGCGCAGATGCTGTTTCTGGAAGCTGAGAATCCTGAAAAAGACATTTATCTCTACATTAACTCGCCAGGCGGCGTGATTACTGCTGGGATGTCGATTTATGACACAATGAAGTTTATCAAGCCGGATGTCAGCACCATCTGTATGGGGCAGGCTTGTTCAATGGGTGCGTTCCTGCTGACAGCAGGCACCAAAGGTAAACGCTTCTGCCTGCCTAATTCACGTGTGATGATTCATCAGCCGTTGGGCGGCTATCAGGGTCAGGCGACGGATATTGAAATCCATGCGCGCGAAATCCTGAAAGTGAAGCAGCGCATGAATGAGCTGATGGCTGAGCACACTGGCAAATCGCTGGAAGAGATTGAACGCGACACTGAGCGCGATCGTTTCCTCTCTGCGGGCGAAGCGGTTGAGTACGGTTTGGTTGACTCAATCCTGACGCATCGCCAATAAGACACATCTGTCTGCCCCTTACGCTATAGTTAACGGGTAGCAGGCAGATGGGTTGAATGCATATCGGCCGTTGATGTACGGCCAGCGCCGTACAACAAATTTGGTCTGAGAAAGAAAAGAGGTTAGCTGATGACAGATAAGCGCAAAGACGGTTCAGGTAAGTTGCTGTACTGCTCTTTCTGCGGCAAAAGCCAGCATGAAGTCCGTAAGCTAATTGCCGGGCCGTCAGTGTACATTTGCGATGAGTGCGTTGATCTTTGCAACGACATCATTCGCGAAGAGATTAAGGAAGTTGCGCCGCACCGCGAGCGTAGCTCACTGCCGACGCCGCATGAAATCCGCCATCACCTTGATGACTATGTTATTGGTCAGGAAAGGGCGAAGAAAGTGCTGGCAGTAGCGGTGTATAACCACTACAAACGCCTGCGCAATGGCGATACCAGCAACGGTATTGAACTGGGCAAAAGTAACATTTTGCTTATCGGTCCAACCGGTAGCGGTAAAACACTGTTGGCCGAAACGCTGGCGCGCTTGCTGGATGTGCCCTTCACGATGGCGGATGCCACCACGCTGACCGAAGCGGGTTATGTGGGTGAAGACGTTGAAAACATCATCCAGAAGCTGCTGCAGAAGTGTGATTACGACGTGCAGAAAGCGCAGCGCGGCATTGTCTACATCGATGAAATCGACAAGATTTCTCGTAAGTCTGACAACCCGTCGATCACCCGTGACGTCTCGGGCGAAGGCGTACAGCAAGCGCTGTTGAAACTGATTGAAGGCACCGTGGCTGCTGTACCGCCGCAGGGCGGACGTAAACATCCGCAGCAGGAGTTCTTGCAGGTTGATACCTCCAAGATTCTGTTTATCTGTGGTGGCGCATTCGCCGGTCTCGACAAGGTGATCTCCCAGCGTGTTGAAACCGGATCCGGCATCGGCTTCGGCGCAACCGTGAAGGGGAAATCCCAGAAGGCGAGTGAAGGCGAATTGCTGTCTCAGGTTGAGCCAGAAGATTTGATCAAGTTTGGCCTGATTCCTGAGTTCATCGGTCGTTTGCCGGTTGTGGCAACGCTGAGCGAACTGAGTGAAGAAGCGCTAATTCAGATCCTGCGTGAGCCGAAGAATGCGCTGACCAAACAGTATCAGGCGCTGTTCAATCTGGAAGGCGTAGAACTGGAATTCCGCGACGAAGCCTTAACGGCAATCGCTAAAAAAGCGATGTCACGTAAAACCGGTGCGCGTGGTCTGCGTTCTATCGTTGAAGGTGCGTTACTTGAAACTATGTACGACCTGCCTTCGATGGATGACGTTGAAAAAGTGGTGATTGATGAATCAGTCATTGAAGGTCAATCCGAGCCGATGTTGATTTATGGAAAGCATGAAGCCCAGGCTTCTGGTGAATAAATAAACAATTGCACCACGTTGTTATCTTAAAAAAGGGGAAAAATCTTTCCCCTTTTGTTTTTCTCTCGCCAGTGACATTGAATGTCGTATAAGCATCCCCATATACTCAATATCCTGTGGGTTTAACTGCAAAACCTCTATTGCGCGGTACCCATCACCTGGCGGACATTAAACTAAGAGAGAGCTCTATGAATCCTGAGCGTTCTGAACGCATTGAAATCCCCGTGTTGCCGTTGCGCGACGTGGTGGTTTATCCGCACATGGTAATTCCGTTGTTTGTTGGCCGGGAAAAATCGATTCGGTGCCTCGAAGCCGCGATGGATCATGATAAAAAGATCATGCTGGTTGCACAGAAAGAGGCTTCAACGGATGAACCTGGCATTAACGATCTCTTCTCAGTAGGGACCGTCGCTTCTGTATTGCAGATGCTGAAACTTCCAGATGGCACGGTAAAAGTGCTGGTCGAAGGTTTACAACGCGCGCACATCACCACGCTGGCTGATAATGGCGACCATTTTGTTGCCCAGGCCGAATACCTTGTCTCGCCAGAAATTGAAGAGCGCGAGCAGGAAGTGCTGGTGCGCACGGCCATCAACCAGTTTGAAGGCTACATCAAGCTCAATAAAAAAATCCCACCTGAGGTCTTAACCTCCCTCAACAGCATCGACGATGCGGCTCGTCTGGCCGATACCGTCGCAGCGCATATGCCGCTGAAACTGGCTGATAAACAGTCCGTGCTGGAGATGTCCGACGTCAATGAACGTCTGGAATATCTGATGGCGATGATGGAATCAGAAATCGATCTGCTGCAGGTTGAGAAGCGTATTCGCAACCGCGTTAAAAAGCAGATGGAAAAAAGCCAGCGTGAGTACTATCTGAATGAGCAAATGAAAGCCATTCAGAAAGAGCTGGGCGAAATGGATGATGCGCCGGATGAGTACGAGGCGCTGAAACGTAAGATTGAAGCGGCCAAAATGCCGACCGAAGCGCGTGAAAAAGCCGAAGCTGAGCTGCAGAAGCTGAAGATGATGTCGCCGATGTCTGCAGAAGCGACCGTGGTGCGTGGCTATATTGACTGGATGGTTCAGGTTCCGTGGGTGGCGCGCAGCAAGGTGAAAAAAGACCTGCGTAAAGCGCAGGAAACGCTGGATATCGACCATTACGGTCTGGAGCGCGTCAAAGATCGCATCCTTGAGTATCTTGCGGTGCAAAGTCGCGTTAGCAAAATCAAAGGCCCAATTCTGTGCCTGGTTGGACCGCCGGGCGTGGGTAAAACCTCGCTGGGACAGTCGATTGCTAAGGCCACCGGGCGTAAATACGTGCGTATGGCGCTGGGTGGCGTGCGTGATGAAGCGGAAATCCGCGGACATCGTCGTACCTACATCGGTTCTATGCCTGGCAAGCTGATCCAGAAAATGGCGAAAGTGGGCGTCAAAAACCCGCTGTTCCTGCTGGATGAGATCGACAAAATGTCTTCTGACATGCGTGGCGATCCGGCTTCAGCGCTGCTTGAGGTGCTGGATCCTGAGCAGAACATCGCGTTTAACGATCACTATCTGGAAGTGGATTACGATCTCTCTGACGTTATGTTCGTGGCGACCTCAAACTCCATGAACATCCCAGCACCGTTGCTTGACCGTATGGAAGTGATTCGTCTCTCCGGTTACACCGAAGATGAAAAGCTGAACATCGCGAAGCAACATTTGCTGCCGAAGCAGATTGAACGTAATGCGCTGAAAGAGAAAGAGATCACCGTCGACGATAGCGCGATTGTTGGCATCATCCGCTACTACACGCGTGAAGCGGGCGTGCGTAGTCTGGAGCGCGAACTCTCCAAGCTGTGCCGTAAAGCAGTCAAAGCGCTGCTGATGGATAAGTCGAAAAAGCACATCGTGATCAACGGCGATAATCTCAAGGATTTCTTGGGCGTGCAGCGCTTTGATTATGGTCGCGCAGAGAGCGAAAGCCGTGTAGGTCAGGTGACCGGTCTGGCGTGGACGGAAGTGGGCGGCGATCTGCTGACCATTGAAACCGCCTGCGTACCAGGTAAAGGCAAGCTGACGTACACCGGTTCGCTGGGCGAAGTGATGCAGGAATCAATTCAGGCCGCGCTGACTGTGGTGCGCGCGCGTGCAGAGAAACTGGGCATCAACGGTGATTTCTACGAGAAACGCGACATCCACGTGCACGTACCAGAAGGTGCGACACCGAAAGATGGCCCGAGCGCCGGTATCGCTATGTGCACCGCGCTGGTGTCTTGCTTAACCGGTAACCCGGTGCGTTCTGATGTCGCAATGACCGGTGAAATCACCCTGCGTGGTCTGGTTCTGCCGATTGGTGGCCTGAAAGAGAAGTTGCTGGCGGCACACCGTGGCGGCATCAAAACCGTGCTGATCCCGGACGAAAACAAGCGCGATCTGGAGGATATTCCCCAGAACGTGATTGCCGATCTCGAGATTCATCCGGTGAAGCGTATTGAAGAAGTGCTGAACCTGGCACTGGAAAATGCGCCTTACGGCATGCAGGTTGCGACCGCAAAATAGTGATTAGCGGCATAAACCGCTAAAAAGCGAAGCTGGCAGGCAAAATGGTGCTTGCCAGCTTTTTTTTGTGCCGCTAACTTAGTGGGCTGCTGGATCAACGATTAAGATGAATACCGTTGTTTCAGCTCCACAGGCTTGATATAACTGGCTGCGCGTTCGCACCGGGCGGGAAGCACGGGTGCGATGTGAATAATAAAAGAGGGGATGAAGAGAGTGAATAAGTCACAGTTGATCGACAAAATTGCTGCAGATGCTGACATTTCTAAAGCGGCAGCGGGACGTGTTTTAGATGCATTCATGGACTCCGTTACCGAAGCTCTGAAGGGCGGTGATGAAGTGGCACTGGTTGGTTTCGGTACTTTCTCTGTACGTGAGCGTGCAGCTCGTACAGGCCGTAACCCACAAACGGGTAAAGAGCTCACCATTCCGGCTGGTAAAGTTCCGGGCTTCCGTGCTGGTAAAGCACTGAAAGATTCCGTCAATTAATGACCGCTGATACATCCATTGAAGCATTTTCTTCCGTGGATTGAGGACGCAAAAGCCGTTCTCATGTAACATACGGGCACATCATTTTTGATGTGCCTTTTTTATTCTTGATGCGCGGCGATAGCCTTTGGTTGTTGTCTCCGCATGGTTGCCAACTGCCAGCCTGAACAGCAGTTGCACGATGATGACATCGTGTTAGAGCTTTACATTCACACTACAGCGGAGTGTTGTCATACCATGATGGACAATTTACGCGCGGCGTCGAATCATGTCGTGCTCAAGATTATTCTGGGATTGATCATCCTGTCTTTCGTACTCACCGGGGTGGGCAACTACCTGATCGGTGGCGGCGGTGATTATGCTGCCAAAGTTAACGGCCACGAGATCAGCCGTGCAGAGCTGGAGCAGGGTTATAACAACGAGCGCAATCGTCAGCAGCAGATGCTGGGCGATCAGTTCTCGCAGTTAGCCAGCAACGAAGGCTACATGCAGCAGATGCGCCAGCAGGCGCTGTCGCAGTTGATCGATCAGGCGTTACTTGATCAGTACATCAAAGATCTGCACATCGGCATCAGCGATGATCAGGTGAAACAGGCGATCTTCAATCAGAAAGCTTTCCAGACCAACGGTAAATTCGACAACGCCAAATACAGCGGCCTGATCACCAGCATGGGCTTCACTGCCGACCAGTATGCCGAAGCGCTGCGCAAGCAGCTGGCGACGCAGCAGCTGATTAACGCAATTGCTAACACCGATTTCATGCTAAAAGGCGAAACCAGCAAGCTGGTGGATCTGGTGTCTCAGCAGCGTGAAGTGCGTCAGGCGGTGATTGATGTCAACGCGCTGGCGGCTAAGCAGACGGTTAGCGACGACGAAGTCAGCCAATATTACCAGCAGCATCAGAATAGCTTCATGGCGCCTGAACAGTTCCGCGTGAGCTACATCAAAATGGATGCCGCTAGCATGCAGGAAACGGCCAGCGAAGCGGACATTCAGAGCTGGTACGATCAACATAAAGCGGATTATTCACAGCCACAGCGTAATCGCTACAGCGTAATCCAGACCAGGACGGAAGCTGACGCTAACGCCGTGGTTGACGCGCTGAAGAAAGGCGAAGATTTCGCCGCGCTGGCAAAAAGCAAATCCATCGACCCAATCTCAGCCCGTAAAGGGGGTGACATGGGTTGGCTGGAGCCGAGCACTACGCCAGACGAGCTGAAAAACGCCAATCTGACGCAGAAAGGCCAGCTTTCCGGCGCTATCAAATCGTCGGTTGGCTTCCTGGTGGTGCGTCTGGATGATATCCAGCCGGAGCAGGTTAAGCCGTTGGCCGATGTTCATGACATCGTTGCCGATAAAGTAAAACAAGAGAAAGCGGTTGATGCCTTCTACAAAATTCAGCAGAAAGTCAGCGAAGCAGCCAGCAACGACAACGAATCGTTGGCGGGCGCCGCGCAGGCTTCCGGCTTGAAAGTGGTAGAAACCAATTGGATCACCCGCGATAACCTGCCAGACGAGTTGAATTTCGATCAGGTTAAACAGGCGATCTTCAACGGTGGTCTGGTAGGCCAGAATGGTGCGCCGGGTAACAACTCCGACATCATCTCTGTGGATGGCGATCGTGCTTTTGTTCTGCGTATCAGCGAGCACAAACCGGAAGCGGTGAAGCCGCTGGATCAGGTAAAAGCACAGATCGTAGACTCGCTGAAGCATGATAAAGCGACGCAGCAGGCGAAAGCACAAGCAGATAAGCTGCTGGCCGATTTGAAAGCCGGTAAAGCGGATGCACTGAAGGCTGCAGGCCTGACGCTCAGCGCCAGCAAATCGTTCGATCGCAACGCGCAGGATCCTGTTGCTCAGTCGGCCTTCAATCTGCCACAACCTGCCGACAATAAACCGTCGTGGGGCGTGAGCGAAGATATGCAGGGCAATGTGGTGCTGATCGCGCTGGATAAAGTCAGCGCGGGCAACATGCCGCAGGCGCAGATCGATGAGATGGTAAAAGGCGTAACGCAGAATAACGCGCAAATCGCCTTTGAAGCGCTGCTGGAAAACCTGCGTAAAGAGGCGAAGATTAAGTACGGCGCCGCAGCACAAAACCAGTAAGCCTCACAAAAAAAATTAAATCACTGCAATACCCGAAAGGCCGCTTATGCGGCCTTTTCCATTTCTATAATTGCCCTTTTGAGCGTTGAATTGAGCTGTGACACCCTGCTGTTGCTGTCAAACACAAGGAGAAACACAGCATGGTTAAATCAACGTTTCAAGCCCTATGCATTACGCTGGCGCTGAGCGGCGCAGTTTATACCACCGGACTGGCGGCTGCCGAAAGTCCCAGTGAAACGCAGGCGACGCAAGTCTCCACGCCACAGGAAGGCCAGGTTAGCATCAATTCAGCCACCGCCGAACAACTGGCGGCGGGTATGAACGGTATCGGGCTGAAGAAGGCGCAGGCGATTGTCAGTTATCGCGAACAATACGGGCCCTTTACCGCCATTGAACAGCTCAAGGAGGTGCCGGGCATTGGTAGCGCCCTGATTGAGCGCAACAGCGCCCGGCTTAAACTGTGAAGCGTCTCGCGACTTTGAAGGATTGAAAAAGCCCGGATTCAGGCTGTGCTATGCTCAACAGGTCTTACCAGTTGTCATTCTCAGCCTGAACAAGGAGCAACAATGCAAACCACAATTAAAGTGCGCGGTTATCATCTGGATGTTTATCAGCACGTGAATAACGCGCGCTATCTGGAATTTCTGGAAGAGGCGCGCTGGCAGTGGCTGGAGGATGTCGATGCGTTTCATTGGCTGATGGAGCAGCAACTGGCGTTTGTGGTGGTGAATATCAACATTAACTATCGTCGTCCGGCGGTATTGGGCGACGTATTGAATATTGAAAGTGAAGTGTCACAGCTCAGCGGTAAAAGTGGCATCATTGCGCAGCGTGTCTTGCTGGCCAGTGATAATTCGGTGGTGGCCGATGCCGCGCTGACCTTTGTCTGTATCGATTTGCGCACGCAAAAAGCGGTGCCGATGGAAGGGGAGTTGCGCGAGCGTCTGATGTCATTGATGGTGGAAAATGAATAACTGGCGCCGATGACGCCAGTTTACCCTGCGCCTGAATCAGTTGAGGCCGCTTTTTTGTTTCATCGCTGCCATCACCGCCGGCGCGTTCGCCTGATAATCTGCCAGGCCACGGGCGCGTAAATGACAGGCCGCGCATTCGCCACAGCCATCACCTTTTACGCCGTTGTAGCAGGTAAGCGTTTCAGCGCGTACCAGCGGCAGTTGCTGCCAGTAATCGGCCAGCGCCCAGGTTTCCGCTTTATTCAGCCACATCAGCGGCGTCTCAAAACGAATATTGCGCGCCATGCCGAGGCTGACGGCGTTATTCAGTGCTTTAACAAACTCATCACGGCAATCCGGGTAGCCGGAGAAATCGGTTTCGCACACGCCGGTGATCACCGCTTCGGCTTCGACCTGATAGGCATAAATCGATGCCAGTGTCAGGAACAGGATATTACGGCCCGGTACAAAGGTACTCGGCAAACCGCTGGCATTGGGATCATAGGTCGGCACCGGAATGTTGTCGCGCGTCAGGCTGCTGACGGCTAACTCGTTGAGCAGCGTAACGTCCAGCACTTTGTGTGCGCGCGCGCCCAGCTTGTGCGACAGCTCAGCCGCAACCTCGATCTCTTCACGATGGCGTTGGCCGTAATCAAAAGTAACGCAATGCACTTCATCATAGTGTTGCAGCGCCTGAATTAAACAGGTGGTGGAGTCTTGTCCGCCACTGAATACCACAACGGCTCGTTTCATTTTTTCTTCCCCAAAAATCAGTGCGCTTATGGTACTGGCTCGGACGCAGGCTGAACAGCGCTAGCTGTGGTTGGCGGCGGAATCCAGGCGCGGGTGAAATCAAACCATCCCAAACTATTAAGCTGGATGCCCTCCACGCCGGGCGGCGCAAAAACCTGATAGCGATAGTTAAACAGCGGCAGTAAGTGGCCATCGCACATCAGCTGCTGAAACAGTTGCTGAGTCAATTCACTGCGCTGCAGTGCATCAGGTTGTTGGGCAATCGCGCTCAGTGGCGTTTGCAGAACCTGTTCGCGCAGCGGCTGCCACACCGGATCGTTCTCCAGCCAGTTCACCAGCGTAAACAGCGGTGCATCGCCAATCAGTCGATCGCCCATCACCACATCGGCCTCACTGAGATCGCTATCGTCACGCCAGCTTTTTACGTCATGGAAGATGCAGGTGAGGGCGCAGCCGTGTTGCGCCAGCAGTGGAATTAACGCCTGTGCCATCACATGCAGTTCGACCGGCAAGTGGTAATGCAGCGTTAATGTGGGCGGCAGTGCAATCGTCTCTCTTTCGGCGCGCGGTACCGGCCAGCCAGGCAGCAGCTCATGGCTCGGTGTGATTAAATCCTCATCCAGCGGCAGTTGCTGAATCACACCGCTGCGCTGAATCAGGGCAATCAGCGATTGGGCCTGTTCGGCACTGAAGTTCGCCGAGATGCGTGGCGCCAGATAGCAAAATCCCAAGCTGATACTGCGATCAACCGGACGTAGCGAGCCGAGTTCGTCAGGATCGCCAATGGCGATTTGCACCGGATGGCTGCAGCTTGTGCCGAGATCACGATCAAACAGCTGCGGTGTGATCCAGTATTCCATCCGCTGGATCAGCGGGCGCTGCAAATGCCAGCGCGCATGGCTCTCCAGCCGCACCATCTCAGTGGTGAAATGCGTGAGTTTCCACGGCCCGCTACCGATATCGGTGAATTCAGGATGCGGTAACAGACAGAACTGATGCGCCAGCCGCTGCGGCAGCCAATAATCGCTTTCGCGCAGTTGAATATGTATCGCTAGCGGATGCGGCGCTTCAATCTGTTCAATCGCCGCCAGCAGCCGCGAACCGCGTGGCGAATGCCTGATCTGTTGCAGCTGCTCAACCAACTGTGCCGCCTGCACCGGTTCATCGTTGTGCCAGCTGAGCTGTGGGCGCAGCCAGAAATACCAGTCACGGCCATTGGCATCATGCTGCCAATGGTGAGCGAGATCGCCTTCAACATCGTTATCGCGAAAGCGCGTTAACCCGGAGAAAACCTGGCGCGCCAGATGTTGCTCGGCACGTCCGGTCAGCTGCAGCGGACGCAACGGCTCCATCGCGCGGTAGTAAGGAATGCGCAGCACCGGCGATTGCTTCTGCCACTGACCGCCCATCAGTGGTCGCAGCAATTTTACTAATCGCTCGGGATGCAGATCGAGCACCTGCAGCGCCTGTACCGCCTCGCCGGCGTCGAGTTGCTGCGTTAACAACTGCTGGCGCAGCTGTTCCGGCGACACCAGGAAAGTTAGCTCACCCTGTTTGCCACGCCCGGATTCACCGCGCCACTGCAGCCAGCCGGCATCCTGCCACTGACGCAGCAGCGTGCGCATATGGCGCTCGCTGCAAAAGCAGTGTTGCGCCATCGCAGCGACGCTAAGGCGTTGCGTTTCGCCGTGGCTGAGTTGCCACAGGCGCTGAAATTGATTGACCCGATGAAGTTCACGCATAGTTAAACCCGGAACAGTTTTTAAAAAGTATTCACTATTAGTTCCGTAATTACCAGGCGATAGTAGCTGCCTCACTCAGACAGGAGAATTCGCATGGCTCGCCTCGCGGCATTTGATATGGACGGCACGCTGTTGCTGCCTTCGCACCGGTTAGGTAATGAAACGCTGGCAAGCCTGCACGCGTTGCATCAGCGCGGCGTCACGTTGGCGTTTGCCACCGGGCGCCATCTCATGGATATGCAGCGAGTACGCGAACAAATCACCTTGCCTGCGTGGCTGATTACCGGTAACGGTACGCGAATTCACGATCTTGAAGGCAACCAACTTTACGGCTGCGATTTGTCGCCATCGATGGCGGAAGAGGTGATTCATACGCATTGGCAAACGCCTGCCTCGATTCATGTTTTCAACGATGAGGGCTGGTTTACCGATAAGCCGCTGCTCGGCGCGCTGGAAGCGCATGCGATGAGTGGCTTCCATTATCAGCTGCGCGATTTGCGTCAGATGTCGGCGCATGAAGTCACGAAAATCTGTTTTATTGCGCCACATGAAATGTTGCAGGCGTTAAGAAGCGAATTGCAGGCCGCGTTGGGCGAGCGGGCCAACATTTGCTTCTCTGCGTGGGATTGTCTGGAGGTGTTGCCGGTCGATTGCCATAAAGGCGCGGCGTTGGGACGTTTGTGCCAGCATCTTTCGCTGTCGCTGGCGGATTGTATGGCGTTTGGCGATGCCATGAACGATCGCGAAATGCTGGAACGTGTTGGCAGCGGTTTCATTATGGGCAACGCCATGCATCAACTGAAAGCGTCGTTGCCCCATTTACCGATTATCGGACATTGCGAGACACAGGCGGTGTCTCACTACCTTAATCACTGGATGACCACACCACACCTCGATTATTCCCCCGAATGCTGAGGCTTACAGTGAACCGGACAGGACGTCCGGTTTTTTATTGCAGCTCACGCACCCACGGCGCAATGTCGCCGATATTCTGCTCTACCCACTGCGCATTGTAATAGGTGTCGGGATAGCGCTCACCGCTGTCACACAGCAACGTCACCAGAGAACCCTGCTCACCGTTTTCCCGCATGCGTTTTGCCACCTGCATCATGCCCCAGAAGTTGGTGCCGGTTGAAGCGCCAGGGCGACGTCCCAGCACCTTTTCCAGCTGCAGCATTGCGGCGATAGTCGCGCCATCCGGCACTTTCATCATCTCGTCAATCACGTCGGGTAAAAACGACGGTTCCACGCGCGGACGACCAATGCCTTCAATCAGGCTGCCGCGTTCGCTGCGCAGCGTTTTGTCGCGGCTCTGCCAGTAATCAAAGAACACTGAATGCTGCGGATCGACCACCAGCAGGCGCGTGTCATGGCCCTGATAGCGGATATAGCGGCCCAATGTTGCTGAGGTGCCGCCGGTACCGGCGCTCATGATCACCGTATGCGGCACCGGGAAGGGTTCGTGTGACATCTGGCGGAAAATGCTTTCGGCGATGTTGTTGTTGCCGCGCCAGTCGGTGGCGCGCTCGGCATAGGTGAACTGGTCCATAAAGTGGCCATTCAGTTCACGCGCTAAACGCTCGGATTCGCTGTACAGCTGGCAGGGATCGGCGACGAAATGGCACTCGCCACCGTAAAAACCAATCATCTCGATTTTGCGTTTCGCGGTGCTAGCGGGCATCACAGCGATAAAGGGCAAACCGAGCAAACGCGCGAAGTAAGCTTCCGATACCGCAGTACTGCCGGATGAGGCTTCAATGATCGGCGTATTTTCGTGGATCCAGCCATTCGCCAGGCCATAGAGAAAAAGGGAACGCGCCAAACGATGTTTTAAGCTGCCGCTGGGATGGGTGCTTTCATCCTTAAGATAGAAGTGAATGCCGGGAAAATCATCCAACTTAAAGCGGATCAGATGCGTATCCGCGGAGCGCTGAAAATCGGCGTTAATTTCATTGATGGCGTGGCGAACCCAGGGCGTTTGCATGTGGCATTTCCGTAATCATTATTGCGCACAGTGTAAGGCACTGGCAGGAAAAAGAGGTTGCTTTAATCGCGGTATAATGGTGCGCTTAGAGAAAATTTTTCTCCGGGAGTGGCAAATGTTAGATAAAACTGACCGCGCTTTGCTGGCAATGCTGCAGCAGGATTGCACGTTGTCGCTGCAGACGTTGGCCGATGCGGTGAATCTCACCACCACGCCGTGCTGGAAACGCCTGAAAAAACTGGAAGATGATGGCATTATTCGTGCGCGCGTGGCGCTGGTGGACGGCGAAAAAATCGGTCTGTCACTTACCGCTTTTATGTTTGTCAAAACTCAGCAGCACAGCAGCGAGTGGTTTAAGCAATTTGTCGCCGTGGTGCAGCAAATGCCGGAAGTGATGGCGTTTTACCGCATGGCGGGCGAGTACGATTATTTGCTGCGCATTCAGGTCGCGGACATGAAGAGTTACGACAGCTTTTATAAGCGCCTGGTGAACGGCGTGCCGGGACTGATAGATGTGACCTCCAGTTTTGCCATGGAAGAGATTAAATACACCACCGCCTTGCCGGTAGCGCCCTAACGGGCACAGAAAGAGACACGCTTGTGCAATTATTCAGCCAGTTAAGTTGGTATTTCCTGCGCGAGTGGCGGCGATATCTGGGCGCCGTCAGCTTGCTGATCGTTATTGCCTTACTGCAATTGCTGCCACCGCACGTGGTTGGCGTAATTGTCGACGGCGTCACCCAGCATAATTTAAGCGCCGGGCAGATCTTTATGTGGATCGGCGTGATGCTGGTGACGGCGGTGATTGTCTATCTGCTGCGCTACGTCTGGCGCGTGCTGCTGTTTGGCGCATCCTATCAATTAGCCGTTGAGCTACGTGAAGATTTTTATCGCCAGCTCAGCCGCCAGCATCCGGCATTTTATCTGCGCCATCGCACTGGCGATCTGATCGCTCGCGCCACCAATGATGTGGATCGCGTGGTGTTTGCCGCCGGTGAAGGCGTGCTGACGCTGGTGGATTCGCTGGTGATGGGATTGGTGGTGCTGATTGTGATGAGCACCCAAATTAGCTGGCAACTGACGTTACTGGCGCTGATCCCGATGCCAATTATGGCTTTCGCCATCCAGAAAGACGGTGCCCGCTTGCATCAACGTTTCAAAGTGGCGCAGGCGGCGTTTTCAAGCCTGAACGATCAAACCCAGGAAAGCCTGACCAGCATCCGTATGATCAAAGCATTTGGCCTCGAAGATCACCAGTCGCAGCAGTTTGCCGGCATTGCTGCTGATACCGGCAAGAAAAACCTGCATGTGGCGCGCGTCGATGCGCGTTTCGATCCGATCATTTATATCGCCGTTGGCTTCTCCAACCTGCTGGCGATTGCCGGTGGCGGCTGGATGGTGTGGAACGGCAGTTTGACGCTCGGGCAACTCACCAGCTTTGTGATGTACCTCGGCCTGATGATTTGGCCGATGCTGGCGCTGGCGTGGATGATCAACATCGTTGAGCGCGGCAGTGCGGCGTGGAGCCGTATCCGTTCCTTGCTGGCGGAAGCGCCGGCGGTTGAAGATGGTCAGAAGGTGTTACCGCCTGAGCCTGGCATCCTGCAGGTTGCCATTCGTGAGTTCCGCTATCCGGCCAGTTCTGGCCCGGTGCTGAGCCATCTTAATTTCCAGTTAAAACCGGGCCAAATGCTGGGATTATGTGGGCCAACCGGCTGCGGCAAGAGCACGCTCCTAAGCTTGATTCAGCGCCACTTCGACATCGATCAAGGCGATATTCGCTACCATAATACGCCGCTGCCGCAGTTGCGGCTCGATAGCTGGCGCAGCCGGCTGGCGGTCGTCAGCCAGACGCCTTTCCTGTTCTCCGATACCATTGCCGCCAATCTGGCGCTGGGTCGCCCGAATGCGACGCAGCAAGAGCTGGAGCGCGTGGCAACCATGGCCTGCGTGCACGATGATATTCTGCGCCTGCCACAAGGTTATGAGACCGAAGTGGGCGAACGCGGCGTGATGTTATCGGGCGGACAGAAGCAGCGCATAGCGATTGCACGCGCGCTGCTGCTGAATGCCGAAATCCTGATTCTGGATGATGCGCTGTCGGCGGTTGATGGCCGCACTGAACATGACATCCTGCATAACCTGCGTCAGTGGGGCAAAGGGCGCACCTTGATTATCAGCGCGCATCGTCTGTCGGCGCTCACTGAAGCGAGTGAAATTCTGGTGCTGCAGCAGGGTGCCGTGGCGCAGCGTGGCGATCATGAAACTCTGGCGGGCAAAGAGGGGTGGTATCGCGATATGTACCGTTATCAGCAGCTGGAAGCCGCACTGGATGACGATGAAGTGGCAGAAGGAGCTAGCCGTGGCTAAATCACAACGTTTATGGCCGACGCTGAAACGACTGCTGGCGTATGGCAAACCGTGGCGTAAATCGCTGTGGCTGGCGGTCGGCATGCTGTGGATTGCGGCGGCAGCCGAAGTGACCGGACCGGTGCTGGTAAGCTACTTCATCGATAATCTGGTGGCGAAACATCAGATGCCGTGGGGCATCGTCGCGGGCCTGCTGGTGGGCTTTGTCCTGCTGCAATTGCTGGCCGCCGGTTTGCACTATTTTCAGGCGTTGCTGTTTAACCGCGCGGCGATTGGCGTGGTGCAGCAATTGCGCGTGGACGTGATGAACGCGGCGTTGCGCCAGCCGCTCAGCGCCTTCGATACGCAGCCGGTCGGCCAAATCATCTCGCGCGTCACCAATGACACCGAAGTGATCAAAGATCTCTACGTCACCGTGGTGGCCACAGTGTTGCGGGCTGCCGCGTTGATTGGCGCGATGCTGGTGGCGATGTTCTCCCTCGACTGGCGCATGGCGTTGGTAGCGATCGTGATTTTCCCGCTGGTGCTGACGGTGATGATGATTTATCAGCGCTTTAGCACGCCGATTGCGCGTCGCGTGCGAAGCTATCTGGCGGACATCAACAACGGCTTCAATGAAGTGATCAACGGCATGAGCGTGATCCAGCAGTTCCGCCAGCAGGCGCGCTTTGGTGAACGCATGGGCGAAGCCAGCCGTTCACACTATCTGGCGCGTATGGAAACGCTGCGGCTGGATGGCTTTTTGTTGCGCCCGTTGTTGAGTCTGTTTTCGGCCATGATTCTGTGCGGTTTGCTGATGCTGTTCAGCTTCGCCACGCCGGGCGTGTTTGAAGTCGGTGTGCTGTATGCCTTTATTACCTATCTTGGCCGCCTCAATGAACCGCTGATTGAACTCACCACGCAGCAGTCGATGCTGCAACAGGCGGTGGTGTCCGGCGAGCGTATCTTCGAACTGATGGATGCGGAGCAGCAAGGTTACGGCAGCGATAGTCTGCCGCTGGCCTCCGGCAGCATCTCGCTGCGGGATGTGAGCTTTGCCTATCGCGATAATCGCGATGTGCTCAGCCACATCAATCTCGAAGTGCCGGCGCGTCATTTTGTTGCGCTGGTGGGGCACACCGGCAGCGGGAAAAGCACGCTGGCGAATCTGCTGATGGGCTATTACCCGGTAACGCGCGGCAGTATCGAACTGGATGGTCGCCCGCTGCCGCAGCTGTCGCACGCCGCTTTACGTCAAAGCGTTGCGATGGTGCAACAGGATCCGGTGGTGCTGGCGGATTCGCTGCTGGCCAACGTGCGTTTGGGGCGCGATATCCCGGAAGATCAGGTGTGGCAGGCGCTGGAGACGGTGCAGCTGGCACCGCTGGCGCGCAGCATGGCGGACGGCATCCATACGCGTTTAGGCGAGCAGGGCAATAATCTGTCGGTTGGGCAGAAACAGCTGCTGGCGCTGGCGCGCGTGCTGGTGTCATTACCGCAAATCCTGATCCTCGACGAAGCCACGGCCAATATCGATTCCGGCACGGAACAGGCGATTCAGCAGGCGTTACGTGCACTACGCCAGCACAGCACGTTGGTGGTGATTGCGCATCGCCTTTCCACCATTACCGAAGCCGATCAGATTTTAGTGCTGCATCGCGGTCAGGTGGTTGAACGCGGTACGCATGCTGAGCTGCTGGCCGAGCAGGGCCGTTACTGGCAGATGTATCAGCTGCAGCAGGCCGGCGATGAACTCGCGGCGGGCATCCCCGTACAAGCCGAAGGGTGAATTGCACCTTTTTTGCACAGTTTTATCGGAATGTTCTGTATTGATGCACTTCTTTGAGGCTTGAAGCACCAAAGAAGTGCAATATTGCAACACCTTTCCTCTTCCTCCTCCGCAATCTGCGCTGTGCTTCACATAACGAAGCGTGATGCAGCGCGCCTATGCTACTGACATTCCCCTTTTTTTATTTATGGCACAGCCTTTGCTTATATCCCTACGTGTCCGCGAAGACTCACTCAATTTCTTATCCGGAGGGGAACGTATGAAGCTGGTTACCGTGGTAATCAAACCATTTAAGCTGGAGGACGTGCGTGAAGCCTTATCCTCTATTGGCATTCAGGGACTGACCGTTACCGAGGTTAAAGGTTTTGGTCGCCAGAAAGGTCACGCAGAGCTTTATCGCGGTGCCGAGTACAGCGTTAACTTCCTGCCAAAAGTAAAAATTGATATCGCTATTGCGGACGACCAACTTGATGAAGTGGTCGATGTCATCAGCAAAGCCGCGTATACCGGCAAAATTGGCGACGGCAAGATTTTCGTCGCAGAACTGCAGCGCGTCATTCGTATTCGTACCGGCGAGACCGACGAAGCAGCACTGTAACTGGGGCTCTGAATTGTGATGGGATGGAAAGAAATGAATAAACTGATAACGAAGTTGGGCCTCACCAGCCTTGCGCTGTTACCTTCTCTGGCGATGGCGGCCGCCCCTGCAGTAGCGGATAAAGCCGATAACGCCTTTATGATGATCTGTACCGCCTTGGTACTGTTTATGTCGATTCCCGGCATTGCGCTGTTCTACGGCGGTTTGATTCGCGGCAAGAACGTGCTGTCGATGCTGACGCAGGTTGCGGTGACCTTCTCACTGGTTTGCGTGCTGTGGGTAATTTACGGCTACTCACTGGCGTTCAGTGAAGGCAACGCCTTCTTCGGTAGCTTCCAGTGGGCGATGCTGAAAAATATTGAGTTGAAAGCGCTGATGGGCAGCTTCTATCAGTACATTCACATCGCGTTCCAGGCTTCCTTCGCCTGTATCACCGTCGGCCTGATTGTTGGTGCGCTGGCTGAACGTATTCGCTTCTCTGCGGTATTGATCTTCGTGGTGGTATGGCTGACGCTGGCTTATCTGCCAATCGCACACATGGTATGGGCTGGTGGCTTGCTGGCGCAAGATGGCGCGCTCGACTTCGCGGGCGGTACCGTGGTTCACATCAACGCCGCCGTTGCAGGCCTGGTGGGGGCTTACCTGGTGGGCAAACGTGCTGGTTTCGGCAAAGAGGCCTTCAAACCACACAACCTGCCGATGGTGTTCCTCGGTACCGCGATTCTGTATGTGGGCTGGTTCGGCTTCAACGCTGGTTCTGCTTCCTCAGCTAACGAAATCGCTGCGCTGGCGTTCCTGAATACCGTGGTGGCTACAGCGGGTGCGGTGCTGTCGTGGGTGTTTGGCGAGTGGGCGGTACGCGGTAAACCTTCTCTGCTTGGCGCCTGCTCGGGCTTCATCGCCGGTCTGGTGGCGATTACCCCAGCTTGTGGTTATGTGGGTGTCGGCGGCGCGCTGATTATCGGTCTGGCGGGTGGTTTAGCCGGTCTGTGGGGCGTAACAACCCTGAAGAAATGGCTGCGCGTTGATGACCCATGTGATGTGTTCGGTGTGCACGGCGTGTGTGGCATCCTTGGTTGTATCCTGACCGGCGTGTTCGCGTCCTCTTCACTGGGCGGCGTAGGCTACGCAGAAGGCGTGACCATGGGCCATCAGGTTTGGATTCAGCTGTTCAGCGTAGGTGTGACCATCGTCTGGACTGCGGTGGTGGCCTTCATCGGCTTCAAACTGGCGGATATGATTGTTGGCCTGCGTGTTCCGGAAGATCAGGAACGTGAAGGTCTGGATGTGAACAGCCACGGCGAGAACGCTTACAACCAGTAACCGCCGGGCTAAAGAAGAGCAGTGCGCTAAAATTATAAAAAACAGAAGGGGCGATATTATCGCCCCTTTTTTTATGCGTCGCGTTGACGCATCACGCCTTCCTGCACCGTGGTCGCCACCAGTCGGCCATCCTGGGTATAAAACTCACCCCGCACAAAACCGCGCGCGCCCGAGGCGGAAGTGCTCACCACGCTGTACATCAGCCATTCAGACAAGTCGAACGGACGATGGAACCACATTGAGTGATCGATGGTTGCAACCTGCATATCGGCTTCGAGGAAGCCTTTACCGTGCGGCTGCAGCGCCACCGGCAGGAAGTTGAGATCCGAGGCATAGCCCAGCAGGTATTGATGGATACGACGATCGGCCGGTAACTCGCCGTTGGCACGAATCCACACCTGACGCAGCGGCTCATCGACGTGGCCTTTCAGCGGGTTATGAATTTGCACCGGACGAATATCCAGCGGACGCTCGGCGAGGAATTTTTCTTTCAGCTTGAGTGGCAGATGCGCGGCCAGCTTTTTCGCCAAATCCTGTTCCGATGGTAGATTATCCGGGCCCGGCACCTGCGGCATTTCATTCTGATGCTCGAAGCCGCTTTCAGGTGCCTGGAACGAAGCCGTCATGTAGAAGATCGGCTGACCATTCTGTACCGCGCTAACGCGGCGTGCGCTGAAGCTTTTGCCGTCACGCAGCGTTTCGACATCATAAATGATGGCTTTTTGGCTATCGCCCGGACGTAGAAAGTAGCTGTGGAAGGAGTGAATGATGCGCTCTTCCGGCACCGTTTGTTTCGCAGCATACAGCGCCTGGCCGACTACCTGGCCACCAAACACCTGGCGCAAGCCCAGATCTTCGCTCTGACCACGAAACAGGCCTTCTTCCAGTTTTTCCAGATTTAATAAATTAAGCAGGTTGTGCAGTGCCTGGCTCATAGCGGATTCCTCAGCGTGACTCATCGCGTCAGTGTGAAAGATCCGACCAGTTTCCGTCAATGATTTTGCCGCGATTTCAGCGGGCTGGCGGAGGGTTTAGGCGCAATGCCGATATTTGTGCCAGAATTAAGGTCATTCGGCGGCTGAAAAGCTAAGCAATGAATTTACCGCCGACAATCATAGTGTTCATAAGGAGACGACATCGATGAAACTCTGGCAAGTTATTAGCGGTATGACCCTGGCTGCGGCGATTACCGGTTGTGCGGACCACAGCAAGCCGGTAGCCACGCCTACACTCGGCTCAGCGGTAGCGGGGCAGCAGGCCGCGATTGCGCAGCCTAATGTCAGTGGTTCGGTGTATATCCGCCAGCGCATTGCGCTGCCGCCGGATTCTGTGCTGACCGTTACGCTATCAGATGCATCGCTGGCCGACGCGCCTTCAAAAGTGCTGTCGCAGCGCGTGGTGCGTACTGAAGGGAAACAGTCGCCGTTCCAGTTTGTCTTGCCGTTTAATCCGGCTGACATCCAGCCGAACGCGCGCATTCTGTTGAGTGCGGCGATTTCGATTGATGGCAAGCTGGCGTTTATCACCGATACGGTGAAACCGGTGATTAATCAGGGCGGCACAAAAGCCGAACTGCTGTTGGTGCCAGTGACCAACGTCGCGATGCAAACCCAGCCGGGAGCAGCAACAACAGTGCCTTCGACTTCACCTACGCAGGTGACGCCATCTGCTTCGGTGCCGGCACCGACAAGTCTGTAATCTACCAAACGGCACAGGCCAAGCGCACAGGCCCGCTGCCGTGGAGTAAAGCGTCACACGCCATGGATGGCGTGTGCCGAGCGATCAGGGACGAGACAGCGCCTTTACGTAACGGCTGCAGGCCTGTGCGCGACATATCGCACCGCTAAATTTCCCACCGATATTTCTCTAACTCGATCTCCCCAGCATCGCTCACTTCAATTCCTTCCGCTTCCAGCGCATCGCGCTGACGTAACAAGTCGTCACCCTGCAGTGAAATGCGGCCATGGCGATTGATAACGCGAAACCAGGGTAATTTACTGCCTTCCGGCAAACGGCGTAATACGCCACCCACCTGGCGTGCCGCACGCGGCGAACCCGCTAATTGCGCAACATCCCCGTAAGTAGTGACTTTTCCCGGGGGAATGGCCGCGATGATCTGCCAGACGCGCTCAGAGAAATTGTTTTGGTCGCTCATATGCGCACCTATTTTCATCTGGAAAGGGCAAACTTTAGCATGCAGAAGGGTAGACATCAGCGCATTGCTGTGTGCTTGTGCAAGAAACCAACGGTTGTCGGGCCTGCGCTTGCAATTGCCGGGGGCATACTTGATAATGCCTGCGTTCTCGAAATGAGGGCTTGTCAATGGGGGCCCTGTTGGTTCTCCCGCAATGCTAACTTGTGAACTCGGTCAGATCCGGAAGGAAGCAGCCGCAGCAGGCGACGCGTGTGCCGGGATGTAGCTGGCAGGGCCCCCACCAATTTGTACCCGCCTCATACTCCACAGAATTTTACGCACAGAGAAATCTGGCAATCCTTTGCCGGTGATTCAATCCTTGATCAAAACGATGATGGTGCAGATCGGCTGTTAGGGGAAAAACTTAGCGGACGAACTTCCAGACAGAAACCGGTACTTTATCGTAAAGCTTATTCATGGTCAGTTCAGCCAGACGATGATCGGCTGCCGAATAGAATACCGCGAGTTCATTATCAGGTAATTCATACTTGTTTTTTTCGATAACCCGTTCAAGGGTATCGATTGAGCGACAGCGGCGCAGTCGCATCAAATAATCTGTTTTAGTTAAGGCTTGGTTGCTCATAAATAAACCGGTCTCAGTCTGGTGCTAAAAGGAATGGCTAGGTTGTTGGAGATAAGCGCACTCTTCGGCAAACAGATTAAATAAGCGTTTTGCTGAACGCTGCCACCGTTGTAGATCCTGAGTATTGATTCCATAGCTGCTGAACAGCATAAAGGTATCGTCAAGATATTCATCGATTTGCGTAATCAGGGCTTCATCTTCAACGTGCTTAATTTTGTAATTCATCGTGAAAGAAGCGATATGCTCAATCAAATCGTTGAGCTGTAAATTGCTTTCCGAAGTAGGATCATTAACCCAACCATGATGGCTGTCAGTCAATGTCGCCATACTTTCGTCGAACAGGTTCTCACACAGGTATTTAAGCTGGGCAATATCATGCCGTTTCGGTGAGTATTCGTCCATCTTTTTCCCCTCCATAGCTAGCACAGTTACCGCAGCGCGGCGAGATTAAGAAAAGCTACCAGGAAGCGATATCGAATAAAATTGAATTCAGCGACTCCTTAAATGTAATCCACAATCATTAGCTTTGCTCACCTCAATTACCAAATATTACAATTCATCGGCGGGAGAGGGGCGCTCATTGTCAATCACGTCAAACACCAGCGCGCCGGGCTTTACCTGAAACAACACTTCTTCACGACGCGTAAACGTTTCATTTAAATCCAGGCAAGGATTAAATAAATTCCAGCTGAAATCGTAAAGCATTTTAAATCGATTATTGTCGGTTGGTTGAATAGAAATAATCTGGAAGCTATCGGGAACTAATTGCGCGTTTTGAGAATACCACTGTAAATCACCGGCTAATGCCTCGGCTATTTTGAGAATATTCCCCTGGATAATTCTAACCAACTTTTCGCAATCGTCCTCATCCACAGCAATATCACAATGAATAATAGACGGCATTTTGTATCCAGTAAAAGAATGATGTTTCTATCATTGTGCTTATTGAGTGACATTGCAAGTCGCTAATAAACAGAAAGAGTAATCGTTGTGATGGGTTTCATAACACAATCATGGCGAAACGGCGAATTAGCGCGGCTATCTTCATGATCGATCAACTTTTGAAACACTTTTGCCTGGGCGTAATTGAGGATGAGTCGGGTATGATAATTGTTATGTTATAACATTATTGGTTGTTGAGTATGAATCACAGCGGTTTACTTCTTTCCCTTGGCGGCCGTTTGCTGGTTGCACTGATGCTGATTGCCTTGCTAGCGCTGGCCCTATATTGGGGCATGCAGAAATGATGCATTTCAACCGCTTACAAGCCGGTTATCAAGGCCGTGCGGTGACGCCGGTCGTTAACGGTGAGCTGGCAACGGGCAGCATGACGGCGCTGATTGGCGCTAACGGCACCGGCAAATCGACATTACTAAAAACCATTGCCGGCTTACTACCGCCAATTTCCGGCAACTGCGAATTGCACATCCCACGCAAAGCCCTGGGCTGGTTACCGCAACGCAGTGAACTTGAAACCCGCTTTCCTCTTACTGCCTATGAACTGGTGGCGATGGGCTGCTGGCCACGCTGCGGCTGGTTTGGTGGAATCAATCGCGCCTTGCGCCTGGAAATCGATGCCGCGCTGGATGCGGTACAAATGCGTGAGTTCGCCGATGCGCAGCCATCGACGTTATCTGGCGGGCAACTGCAGCGCGTGCTGTTCGCGCGCTTAATGCTGCAGCGCAGCCAGCTGTGGCTGCTGGATGAACCCTTCAACGGCATTGATAGCCAAACCGTCACCTTGCTGATGTCGATCCTCGAACAGCAGCAGCAGGCGGGCACCACGTTATTAGTCGTGCTACACGATCGTCCGCTGGTGGCGCGCTATTTTCAGGATGTGCTATCGCTCGATGACGCTGATGCCGCACAAACTCCAACGTTGCATAGGGTGGCGTCGTGACCTTACTCCAACCCTTTATCGAATTTGGTTTTATGCGCCGTGCGCTGGTGGCCTGCGTTGCATTAGCGATCAGCGCCACGCCGCTGGGCGTTTTCCTTTCCCTGCGCCGCATGAGTCTGGTCGGCGATGCGTTATCGCATGCTGTGTTACCCGGCGCGGCGATTGGTTATCTGGTGTCGGGATTATCGCTGGTGGCGATGGGTATCGGCGGCCTGATTGCCGGGTTGGCGGTGGCGCTGCTCTCGGGAGCGGTTAGCCGTTATACGCATCTTAAAGAGGATGCCAGTTTTTCCGGTTTCTACCTCGGTTCTCTTGCGCTGGGCGTCACGCTGGTGTCGCTGCGCGGCTCCAGCGTCGATCTGCTGCACGTGTTATTTGGATCGCTGCTGGCGGTGGATAACGCGGCGATTCTGCTGGTCGGCAGCATTGCGGCTACGACCTTGCTGCTGCTGGCGGTGATCTTCCGTCCGCTGGTGATCGATGCCTTCGATCCCGATTTCCTGCGCGCTCAGGGCAAATGGAGCGCACCGCTGGTGCACGGTCTGTTTCTGATGCTGGTGGTGCTCAATCTGGTGGCGGGCTTTCAGGTGCTGGGCACGCTGATGTCGGTGGGATTGATGATGTTGCCGGCCACCAGCGCACGCTTCTGGAGCCGCCATCTGGCTTTCATGCTCGGCATCGCCATGCTGCTGGCGATCGTCTCAGCATTTATCGGCCTGATTCTTTCGTGGCATTTCTCGCTGCCGGCTGGACCGGCGGTGGTGCTCAGTGCTGCGGTACTGTTTCTGCTTTCTGTTTTGACAGGACCATGTGGCGGCCTGTTGCGCCGTCGATAACCAAACCAATAAAGGGGATAGGAATGAAAAAGTTACCGCTGAGTCTGGCGATTGGCGCCATGCTGGCAAGCCCGCTGTCGCTAGCGAAAAGCGTTGATGTTGTGGCGAGCTTTACCGTGCTGGCGGATATCGTTAAACAGGTTGGTGGCGATCACGTTAACGTGAAATCGCTGGTCGGGCCGAATGGCGATCCGCACACCTTCGAACCGACGCCGCAGGATAGCCAGGCGCTGTCGAAGGCGGATGTGGTATTCGTGAGCGGTTTGGGCATGGAAGGCTGGATGGATCGCCTGATCAGCGCGTCAGGCTATAAAGGCACCATCGTAGTGGCATCGAACGGTGTCAACACGCGTAAGATGGAAGAGGACGGTAAAAGCGTCACCGATCCGCACGCGTGGAACAGCATGCAAAACGGTGTGATCTACGCCACTAATGTGATGAATGCGCTGATCAAAGCCGATCCAGAAGATGCGGCGGATATTCGTAAAAGCGGTGAAAGTTACATTCAGCAGCTGCAGAAGCTGGATAGCTGGGCGAAAAATGCCTTTGCAGAAGTGCCGAAGAGCAAGCGTAAAGTGCTGACCAGCCATGATGCCTTTGGCTACTTTGGCCAACGCTATGGCGTCAGTTTCCTGGCGCCGGTGGGCTTCTCTACCGAAGCGGAAGCCAGCGCCAGCGACGTGGCCTCGATCATCCAACAACTGAAGGCCGAGCACATCAAAACCTACTTTATGGAGAATCAAACCGATCCGCGACTGGTAAAACAGATTGCCAGCGAAACCGGCGCGCAGCCGGGCGGGGAACTTTATCCTGAGGCGCTGTCGGAAGCGAATGGCCCAGCAGCGACCTATGTCGCCGCGTTCAAACACAATGTTGACGCTATTCTGCATAGCATGAAGTAAAAAAAAGGCCGGGGAGCATCCCGGCCAACTATCACGACACTTTCCTACCTTTTTTTCTTTCTTCCCTGAACCGCCTTAAAGCGCGGGTTAGTTTTGCAAATCACATAGATGCGACCATTACGACGCACGACTTTGCAATCCTTATGGCGCGTCTTTGCAGAGCGCAATGAACTCAATACCTGCATCTGTTCTCTCCAGCGTTACTTGTTGCGCGACAGGAAGCTGCCGAAACGCTGGTTGAAGCGCGCGGTGCTGCCTTCTTTAGCAAAGTCTTTCTGCTTGCCGGTGTAGAACACGTGGGATTTTGACGAGACATCCAGCGTGACATATGGCAGCACTTCACCTTCATACTCAATGGTGCGCTCGGTTTTGATGGTGGAGCCGACTTTAAAGTATTCGTTGGCCGAGGTGTCGTGGAACACCACTGGGCGATAAAGAGGATGGATATTCGGTTTCATAGTAACCTCGCTATGTAATGTTATACTATAACAATAGTATGAGCCCGAACATGGCTGATTGCAACCGTGAAAAACGCAGGGATTTTGGTGGGGCAGGGGAACAGCAATAAAAAAGGCCGCATCAGCGGCCTTTTAGGGAAGAGTAAAACTTAGTGTTTGTGCTCAACCGGATGACCGTGTTCCAGGTCACCTTTGTTCTTACTGAAGCGGCGACGTACCACCACGAAGAACACCGGAACGAAGAAGATAGCCAGCGCGGTCGCTGTTACCATCCCGCCCATTACGCCGGTACCTACCGCATTTTGTGCGCCAGAACCCGCACCGGTGCTGATCGCCAGCGGCATTACGCCGAGGATAAAGGCGAGTGAGGTCATCAGAATCGGACGCAGACGCATACGGGATGCTTCCAGCGTGGATTCCACCAACCCTTTACCTTCCTTCTCCATCAAATCCTTGGCGAATTCGACAATCAGGATGGCGTTCTTCGCCGACAATCCTATGGTAGTCAACAAGCCCACCACAAAGTAGACGTCGTTACTTAAGCCGCGCAGCGTGGTGAAGATCAGTGCGCCGACAACACCCAGCGGTACCACCAACATGACCGAGAACGGAATCGACCAGCTCTCATACAGCGCGGCCAGACACAGGAACACCACAATCAGTGAGATAGCATACAGCGCCGGAGCCTGGTTACCTGACAAGCGTTCCTGATAGGACATGCCGGTCCAGTCGTAACCAATACCCGCCGGCAGTTTTCCTGCCAACTCTTCCATCAGGTTCATGGCATCACCGGAGCTCTTGCCTGGCGCAGCCTGGCCCAGAATCTCCATCGATGGCAAGCCGTTGTAACGTTCCAGACGCGGTGAACCGTACTGCCACTTCGCCGAAGAGAAGGCGGAGAACGGTACCATGGTGCCGCCGCTGTTGCGCACGTACCATTTACTGATATCGTCCGGCAACATACGTGAATCGGCCTTGCCCATAACGTACACCTTCTTCACGCGACCGCGGTCGATGAAGTCGTTGACGTAAGAACCGCCCCATGCTGAAGCCAGCGTGGTATTGATGTCGGACAGCGACACACCCAGCGCCTGCGCTTTCTCCTGATCGATGATCAGTTTGTACTGCGGCGTATCTTCCATGCCGTTTGGACGCACACCCACCAGCGTATCCGAATGCTGGGCGATCATGCCAAACAGCTGGTTACGCGCGGCGGTCAGCTTCTCGTGACCCAGGTTGCCCTGATCGGTCAGCATGAAGTCGAAGCCGGTGGCGTTACCCAGTTCGATAATCGCTGGCAGGTTGAACGGGAACACCATCGCATCTTTGATTTGACCGAGCGCCTGCATGGCACGACCGGCAATCGCAGGCACTTTCAGGTTGGCATCGCCACGCTCATCCCACGGCTTGAGGCTGACGAACGCAATACCGGTGTTCTGTCCACGACCGGCGAAGCCGAAGCCGTTAACGGTAAACACGGAGTTAACGCTGTCTTTCTCTTTGGTCAGGAAGTAATCCGTCACCTGATCCAATACTTTCTGGGTACGTTCCTGGGTAGCACCGGCTGGCAATTGCGCCTGCGCCAGTAACAAACCCTGATCCTCTTCCGGCAGGAATGAGGTAGGCAGTTTCAGGAACAGGTACGCCATGCCGACCACGATCACCAGATAAATCAGCAGGTAACGGCCGGTGCTGCGAATGATATGACCGACACTATCAACGTAGTGGTTGGTGCTCTTATCAAACAGGCGGTTAAACCAGCCGAAGAAACCGGTAGTTTTGCCGTGAGCGCCTTTCTCCACCGGCTTCAGCATGGTGGCACAAAGCGCAGGCGTCAGGATCAACGCCACCAGCACCGACAGCGCCATCGCCGAAACAATGGTGATGGAGAACTGGCGATAAATGACGCCGGTTGAACCACCGAAGAACGCCATTGGAATAAATACCGCTGACAGCACCAAGGCAATACCGACCAATGCGCCCTGAATCTGCTCCATCGAACGTTTGGTCGCTTCTTTCGGCGGTAAGCCTTCTTCCGCCATTACACGTTCGACGTTCTCTACCACCACGATGGCGTCATCCACCAGCAGGCCGATGGCGAGCACCATCCCGAACATCGTCAGGGTGTTTATCGAGTAGCCAAAGGCACTGATGATCGCAAAGGTTCCGAGCAACACAACAGGAACGGCGATGGTTGGAATCAGCGTCGCACGGAAGTTTTGCAGGAACAGATACATCACCAGGAACACCAGCACGATTGCTTCGAACAGCGTTTTCACCACTTCGAAAATCGAAATTTTCACGAACGGTGTGGTGTCGTACGGATAAACCGTTTTCATGCCTGCCGGGAAGAACGGCTCCAGTTTCGCCAGTTCAGCTTTCACCGCATCGGCGGTGTCCAGTGCATTAGCGCCAGTGGCCAGTTTGATACCGATACCGGAAGCCGGTTTGCCGTTATAACGCGCGATGATCTCGTAGTTTTCACCACCGAGTTCAATCTTCGCCACGTCACGCAGACGTACCTGCGAACCATCCTGATTCACCTTCAGCAGAATATTGCCGAACTCATCTGTCGATGTCAGACGGGTTTGCGCAATGATCGAGGCATTCAGCTGTTGGCCCGGTACAGGTGGCGTACCGCCCAACTGACCCGCGGCGATCTGGGTGTTCTGGACTTTCAGCGCGTTGATCACATCCACTGGTGTCAGTGAATAGTTGTTCAGCTTGTGTGGGTCCAGCCAGATGCGCATCGCATACTGCGCACCAAACACCTGAGTATCACCGACACCCGGCATACGGCTGACCGGATCTTTGATGTTTGAAGCAACATAGTCAGAAATATCATTCTGCGTCATGGTGCCGTCATCACTGACAAAACCCGCCACCATCAGGAAGCTGCTAGAGGATTTCTTAACCTGAATACCCTGTTGCTGTACTTCCTGTGGCAGTAACGGCGTGGCCAGCTGCAGTTTGTTCTGCACCTGAACCTGCGCGATATCGGCATCAGTACCGGATTGGAAGGTCAGCGTCAGCGTCAATGTACCCGACGAGTCACTGCTCGAGGACATATACATCAGTCCATCGATACCGTTCATGTTTTGCTCGATGACCTGCGTCACCGAATCTTGCAGCGTTTTCGCATCAGCACCCGGATAGGTGGCCTGGATTTCAACCGCCGGCGGTGCAACATTGGGATATTGCTCAATCGGCAGGCTGATAATCGATAGCACACCGGCCAACATGATGATGATGGCGAGCACCCACGCAAAAATGGGGCGATCAATAAAGAACTTAGCCATGTATCAGTGGCTCCTGTTATGACGATGATTTAGCAGACGGTGATTCTGGTGCAGCTTTGGCATCATCGGAGACTTCTTTTGGCGTCACCTGCGCACCCGGTTTGGCACGCTGGATACCGGTGGTGATCACCCGATCGCCTTCTTTTAGACCTTCCGTCACCAGCCATTTGTCGCCAAATGCCTGATTAGCGGTGATGTTACGGGATTCCACTTTATTATCTGCGCCAACCACCATTGCGGTTGCCTGACCGGTTGGGGTGCGTGTTACCCCCTGTTGCGGCACCAGCAGTGCGGTGGGATTGGTGCCCTCATCCAGACGCGCACGAACAAACATGCCTGGCAGCAGGCGATTGTCCGGGTTCGGGAAGATGGCGCGCAGCGTGATCGAGCCGGTGGTTTCATCCACGCTCACATCAGAGAATTCCAATGTGCCTGTCTGCGGGTATGCGTTACCGTTTTGCATCAGCAGGGTGACGTTGGCCTTACCGTCGTTCTGTTTCAGCTGACCGGATTCCAGCTCTGCGCGCAGACGCAGGAAATCATCACTGGATTGGGTCACATCGACATACATAGGATCGAGCTGTTGCACGGTCGCCAGGGCAGTGGTTTGCCCGTTGGAAACCAGCGCACCTTCGGTTACCGACGATTTACCAATACGACCGCTGATGGGTGACGTCACTTTGGTATACGCCAGATTGATGCGCGCAGTTTCGACGTTGGCACGCGCAGCCTGGGCGGCTGCAGCAGTCTGAGCTGCGGTGCCTGCGGCGGTGTCATAGTCCTGCTGACTGATGTACTTAGTACCCAGCAGCGGCTTATAGCGAGTAATGGTTAACTGCGCAACACGCGCATTGGCTTCAGCCTGGGCGAGATCCGCTTTAGCGCTGTCGTAGGCCGCCTGATAGGTGGCTGGATCAATCTGATACAGCGACTGACCGGCTTTTACATCACTACCTTCAACAAAATTACGCTTAAGGATAATTCCTGACACCTGAGGGCGAACTTCCGCAACGCGGAAAGCCGAGGTACGGCCCGGCAGCTCGGTGGTAATTTTCAAGGGTTCGTTTTTTAACGTTACAACACCCACTTCTGGGGGCTGCTGCTGGGCGGCTTGCTGGGATTTATTATCATCACATCCTGTTAACACAAAGCTGCCTGATAGCATCAGGACGGCCGCCAGAGGCGCTAATCCTCTGTTTTTATTCATAAATAAACCTCTAGTGTCCGATATCAAATGATCAATGGATCACAAACCGATAAACCCATTGCTGCGTTAAAACACGGGTCATGCTATGGTACATACATTCACAAATGTATGTAAACTTACAAGTTTGTAAAAAAAGCCCAGCATGGCACGAAAAACCAAAGCGCAAGCTCTTGAAACACGGCATCAAATTCTTGACGCCGCATTAGCACACTTTTCCGAACATGGTGTGGCCGCCACGTCTCTGGCGGATATCGCAACAGCGGCCGGCGTCACGCGCGGGGCTATCTACTGGCACTTCAAAAATAAAGCCGATCTCTTACAGGAAATCTGGCTGCGTTGTGACGCTGGGCTGGACGATGTGGAACTTGAGTATCAGACAAAATACCCGGGCGATCCACTTTCTGTTGTTCGTTCTATGTTGATCTATATCCTTGACGCCACAGCAAAGGATCCGCAAAGACGCGCATTAATGGAGATTATCTTTCACAAATGTGAGTTTGTTGGCGAAATGTCGACGTTACAGGATATGCAGCAGAGCTTACTGCAAGCGTGTTACGATCGAATTGAAACTGTACTACGTCTTTGTATTGATGCCAGCCAATTGCCTGAGAACCTGAATACGCGTCAGGCGGCGCTACTGATGCGCGGCTATATTAATGGCATGATGGAAAGCTGGCTGTTCAACCCGCAAAGTTTTGATTTGGCAGCCGATGCGCCTCAGCTGGTGGATGCGTTTCTTGATATGTTGCGCCTGAGTCCAACGCTGCTTAGTCGGCCTTGATTTCCGCCGCTTGTTTCTGCTCATAATCCCGCTGAACAATCGCCAACGCGGCCAGCACGGTGGCGGTAGGGACATTATTCTCTTCAAGCAGTTGAATCAGATCGACGGCAAGTTTGATTTCGTCGGGTGCGCTGTCCAGTGACATTTTTTCTCCTAAATACGTAATTTCGCCGCGACCAGCAGCATTAACAGTGCGCCCAGCAGTGCGCTGGCGAAACCGGCTGGATGCAGGACGGCCAGATCGCCGGTGGTGAAGTAGGTGGCGATATAGCCGCCAATCAGCGCGCCAATCACCGCCAGTACCAACGTCGGCACAAATCCTCCCGGACGACCGGGAAAAATCACCCGTTTGAGCCAGCCTGCCGCTAAACCGATCACAATCCATAATACCAGCGTCATGATTTTACTCCTTTTTCTCACCGCAATGAGTATAGAGGAAAAAGCGCCGCGTTCAGCGCGGCATAGGCGGCAACTCCAGTTTGTAGATAGCGGCGCGGCAGCGTGCCAAACGTTCTTGCAGCTGATCGACTTCACGAATTAACTGCTGCTGAACGCTCAGCGTTTCAGCGCGCGCCAGATGCTGCTCGCGCTGAGCAATCATCGCCAGTAAGCGTTTTTCGTAGCCTTGATACTCTTCACGCTTGGCCTGGCGTGCATCGACACGTGGCCGCTCGCGCTTGACGCGCAGCTGCTGGCTCTGGCATTCGCGCTGTAATGCGGCAATTTGATCCAGCACTTTCTCCGCCAGCCATTGACGGCGCGCCACATCAGTGTCAGCAGCGGTTAACTGCGTCACATTGCCTTCCAGTTCGCGCAGATAATCCGCCAGACGCGTGCCGCTGGTGCGAAACAGGTGAGAATCAAAACGGGGCTGACGACAGGCACCATCCGGCTGCTGCGCAATCTGCTGGCGCAGTAACTCTAACATGGCATGGAGACGTTGCTGGGCGGGCGGTTGGGGCATCACTCTGTTTCCGACTGTGTTAACGTAACGCTGTTTTTGACTTATTCAGGCATCAGGCATGCAGCGCATTTTACTACTGAGCCTTGGCTGGCTGGCGATTGTGCTAGGTACGCTGGGCATTGTATTACCTTTATTACCGACGACGCCATTTGTGTTGCTGGCGGCCTGGTGTTTTGCCCGCTCGTCGCCGCGTTTCCATCATTGGTTGCTATGGAAGTCGCCGTTTGGTCGCTTTATTCGCCACTGGCAGCAGCATCGTGCCATGCCGCCCGGCGCCAAAGGGCGCGCCATGTTGCTGATTGTGATTACCTTTTCGGTGTCCCTTTATTTAGTAAACCTGCTGTGGGTGCGCATCCTGTTAGGCGCGATGCTGTGCCTGCTGCTGCTTTTTATGTGGCGCATTCCGGTTGTAACCGAGGATGCCAACCCGCCACAACAGTAGCGTGAGGGTTGCATTTAGCCGGGTATTTGCATAGATTTGGGCATCTTCGTGCGTGGCTTCCCTTATAAACGACTTCGCTTAACCCGGTTTCCGGGGTTTGGCGCTAGAGAAGCTGCGCGTATTAGATATTTTCTCCAGGCGTAACATTTATGACCGCAACTGCGCAGCAGCTTGAACTCATCAAAAACAGCATTAAAAGCATTCCTGACTATCCGAAGCCGGGCATTCTGTTCCGTGACGTGACCAGTCTGATGGAAGATCAGCAGGCGTATGCCGCGTCGATCGCCATTCTGGTGGAGCGTTATCGTAACAAAGGCATCACCAAGGTGGTGGGAACGGAAGCGCGTGGCTTCCTGTTTGGCGCACCGGTGGCGCTGGGTTTGGGCGTGGGTTTTGTGCCGGTACGTAAGCCGGGCAAACTGCCGCGTGACACTTTCAGCGAAAGCTACGAGCTGGAGTACGGCACCGATGCGCTGGAACTGCACAAAGATGCCATCAAACCAGGCGATGTGGTGCTCGTGGTGGACGATCTACTGGCGACTGGCGGCACGCTGGAAGCAACGGTGAAACTGATCCGCCGCGCCGGTGGAGAAGTGAAAGACGCCGCATTCGTGATTAATTTGTTTGACCTGACCGGCGAAGCCCGCCTGACTGCTATGGGCGTCGAGTGCTTCAGCCTGGTGAATTTCCCCGGCCACTAAGGCCTGCGCGCTCCGCTGCACGGCGGGGCGCCACCTCTGCAAAGTTAGTGGTTGCTGATCCGCTGGTGGCTGTTAAACTACTGCCAAAATAAACAGGGTTTGCGAAGCTGCATTTTCTCCCTTCTCCCTAAATTCCAGTGATTGAATCCACATGAGCTATCAGGTACTTGCGCGAAAATGGCGTCCCCAGGCCTTCGCTGACGTAGTCGGTCAGGAACATGTGCTGACTGCGCTGGCCAACGGGTTGTCACTGGGACGAATCCATCATGCTTATCTCTTTTCTGGCACACGCGGCGTCGGGAAAACCTCGATCGCCCGTCTGCTGGCGAAGGGGCTTAACTGTGAAACCGGCATCACGTCAACGCCGTGCGGGCAATGCGATAACTGCCGCGAAATCGAGCAGGGCCGTTTTGTCGATCTGATTGAGATCGATGCCGCGTCACGCACCAAAGTTGAAGATACGCGCGATCTGCTCGATAACGTGCAGTACGCGCCGGCGCGCGGTCGCTTCAAGGTCTATCTGATCGATGAAGTGCACATGCTGTCGCGCCACAGCTTCAACGCGCTGCTGAAAACGCTGGAAGAGCCGCCATCGCACGTTAAATTCCTGCTGGCGACCACCGATCCGCAGAAGCTGCCGGTGACGATTCTGTCCCGCTGCCTGCAATTCCATCTCAAAGCGCTCGACGTGGAGCAAATCCAGCAGCAGCTGGCGCATGTGTTGCAGCAGGAGCAGATTGCTGCCGAACCGCGCGCGCTGCATCTGCTGGCACGCGCCGCTGATGGCAGCATGCGCGACGCGCTGAGTCTGACCGACCAGGCGATTGCCATGGGGCAGGGCAGCGTAACGCGTGACACCGTGGCACAAATGCTCGGCACGCTCGACGATGAACAGCCGCTGGCGCTGATTGAAGCGCTGGTGAATGGCCAGGGCGAACAGGTGATGGCGCTGCTGAATCAGGCCGCGTCGCGTGGGGTTGAGTGGGAAGCGCTGCTGGTCGAGATGCTGCGTTTACTGCACCGCATTGCGATGGTGCAGCTGCTGCCAGGCTCGCTCAGCGAGGACGATCTCAGCCAGGCCGATCGCCTGCGCGAGTTAGCGCGCGTGCTGCCACCGGCTGACGTGCAGCTCTATTACCAAACGTTGTTGATGGGACGTAAAGATCTGCCGCTGGCACCGGATCGGCGCTTAGGCGTAGAGATGACGCTGCTGCGGGCGCTGGCGTTCCATCCGCAGGCAACGATTGCGGAGCCGGTGGCGCGTCCCACCTTGACGCCACAAGCTGCGCCGCAGGTTGCTGCGCCACAAGCCGCCGCGAAAACCGCGCCCGCACCGGCTGCGCAGCCGCAGATGGCACCGCCGAACCCTGACGCGCCGCCGGTGTCGGATGATTATCCAGACATGCAGCCCGCGCCCGATCCGTTACCTGACTCCACCAGCCAGTTGTTACAGGCGCGAACGCAGTTGCTGCGTCAGGGAGCCGGCAAAGCAAAAAAGAGTGAGCCGGCAGCGCGTTCCGCGCGGCCGGCGAATCCGGCGCTGGAACGTCTCGCTAGCGTCACTGAACGTGTGCAACAACGTGCGTCCGAACCCACGGTAAAAGCCCCGGCCAAACCGGAAGCTTATCGCTGGAAAACGCAGCTGCCGGTGGAGGTTAAAGCGGAGCCGGTGGCGACGCCAAAAGCCTTGCGTTCGGCACTGGAGCATGAGAAAACCCCTGAGCTGGCGCTGCGTCTGGCGGAAGAAGCCCAGCAGCGCGATGCGTGGGCTGCTGAAATCGCCGCGCTGACGCTGCCAAAACTGGTGCAGCAAGTGGCGCTCAATGCGTGGAAAGAGGTGGGCGAAGCCGGTGTTACGCTTCATCTGCGCAGCAGTCAGCGCCATCTGAATTCAGCTTCTGCCAGGCAGGCGCTGGCGGAAGCGCTGAGTCAGTCTGCCGGTCAGCCGGTTGAATTGACGATTATTGAAGACGATAATCCTACGGTATTGACGCCACTGGAGTGGCGCCAGGCCATTTATGAAGAGAAGCTGTCGCAGGCGCGACAGTCGATCGAAAGCGATACCCATATTCAGACATTGCGTCGATTCTTCGATGCCGATTTGGATGAAGAGAGTATTCGACCGGTGTGAACATGCTGCCGCGCGTCAACTGCGCGCAGCCCCAGCAGAGAGAGAAAACTATGTTTGGTAAAGGCGGATTGGGCAACCTGATGAAACAGGCCCAGCAGATGCAAGACAAAATGGCCAAAGTGCAGGAAGAGATCGCCGCGATCGAAGTGACCGGTGAATCAGGCGCTGGCTTGGTTAAAGTAACCATCAACGGTGCGCACAACTGCCGTCGTGTCGAAGTCGATCCTAGCTTGCTGGAAGATGACAAAGACATGCTGGAAGATCTGATCGCCGCGGCCTTCAACGATGCGGCACGCCGTATTGACGAAACGCAGAAAGAGAAGATGGCTGCGGTCTCTTCAGGTATGCAGCTGCCGCCTGGCTTCAAGATGCCGTTCTGATGCAAACCAGTCCACTGCTTGAATCTTTGATGGAGTCGTTGCGCTGCCTGCCGGGCGTTGGCCCGAAGTCGGCGCAGCGTATGGCTTTTCAGCTGTTGCAGCGCGATCGTAGCGGTGGCATGCGTCTGGCGCAGGCATTGACCCGCGCCATGTCGGAAATCGGTCACTGCGCCGATTGCCGTACCTTCACCGAACAGGAAATCTGCACCATCTGCGCCAATCCGCGTCGTCAGCAAAACGGCCAGATTTGTGTGGTGGAGAGCCCGGCAGATATCCACGCCATTGAGCAGACCGGCCAGTTTGGCGGCCGCTACTTTGTGCTGATGGGGCACTTGTCACCGCTGGATGGCATTGGTCCACAGGATATCGGCCTGGATCGGCTGGAGCAGCGTCTCGAGCGCGAAACCTTAACCGAAGTGATCCTCGCCACCAATCCCACGGTGGAAGGGGAAGCCACGGCCAACTACATCGCCGAGCTGTGCGGACAATATGGCGTTGATGCCAGCCGCATTGCACACGGTGTGCCGGTCGGTGGTGAGCTGGAAATGGTCGATGGCACCACGCTGTCGCACTCGCTCGCCGGACGCCACAAGATTAATTTCTAATCACTTGCCGATGTCTTCACAGACATCGGCTTGAAATCCTCTCCTTCATCCCCATTTCTCTCTCAACGTATCATCAACCCCGATTCAGTTGAGGTAGCAATGACCATGAAAGGACAAGAGACGCGTGGCTTCCAGTCAGAGGTAAAACAACTTCTGCACCTGATGATCCATTCACTCTATTCAAATAAAGAGATTTTCCTGCGCGAGCTGATTTCCAACGCTTCAGATGCCGCCGACAAACTGCGCTTCCGCGCGCTGTCGACGCCCGATCTGTATGAAGGCGACGGCGACCTGCGCGTACGTATCTCGGTCAATCCGGAAAATCGCACGCTGACGCTCAGCGATAACGGCATCGGTATGCGCCGTGATGAGGTGATTGAGAACCTCGGCACCATCGCTAAATCCGGCACCAAATCCTTCCTCGAATCCATGGGCTCCGACCAGGCGAAAGACAGCCAGCTGATCGGCCAGTTCGGCGTGGGCTTCTACTCTGCGTTCATTGTGGCGGATAAAGTCACCGTGCGCACCCGCGCCGCCGGTGCGAAAGCCGATGAAGCGGTGTTCTGGGAATCTGCTGGCGAAGGGGAATATACGCTGGCAGAGATTGAGAAAGCCGATCGCGGTACCGAAATCACGCTGCACTTCCGTGAAGGCGAAGATGATTTCCTCGATGCGTGGCGCGTGCGTAACGTGATCAGCAAATACTCCGATCACATCGCGCTGCCGGTTGAGATTGAAAGCAAAGACGAAGAGAGCGACACCACCACCTGGGAAAAGATCAACAAAGCCCAGGCGCTGTGGACGCGCAACAAGTCTGAGATCAGCGACGACGAGTACAACGAGTTCTACAAACACATCGCCCACGATTTCAGCGATCCGGCGATCTGGAGCCATAACCGCGTGGAAGGTAAGCAGGAATACACCAGCCTGCTGTATATCCCGGCGCGTGCGCCGTTCGACATGTGGAACCGCGACAGCAAGCACGGCCTGAAACTCTACGTACAGCGCGTGTTCATCATGGACGATGCCGAGCAGTTCATGCCGAACTACCTGCGCTTCGTGCGTGGTTTGATAGATTCCAACGATCTGCCGCTCAACGTTTCGCGTGAAATCCTGCAGGACAGCCGTGTGACCCAGAGCCTGCGTGGCGCGCTGACCAAGCGTAGCCTGCAGATGTTAGAGAAGCTGGCGAAAGACGACGCGGAAAAATATCAGCAGTTCTGGAAAGAGTTCGGTCTGGTACTGAAAGAAGGTCCAGCCGAAGACAACGCTAACCAGCAACAGATTGCCAAACTGCTGCGCTTTGCCACCAGCCAGAGCGACAGCGCTGAGCAGACCGTTTCGCTCGACGATTACGTGACGCACATGGTGGAAGGTCAGGACAAGATTTACTACATCACCGCCGACAGCTATGCCGCTGCGAAGAGCAGCCCGCATCTGGAACTGTTCCGCAAGAAAGGCATCGAGGTGCTGCTGCTCTCCGATCGTATCGACGAATGGATGATGAGCTACCTCACCGAGTTCGACGGCAAAACCTTCCAGTCAGTCAGCAAAGCGGATGATTCGCTGAGCAAACTGGCCGATGAAGAGACCGAAGAGCAGAAAGAAGCAGAGAAGGCGCTGGAGCCATTCGTTGAGCGCGTAAAAACGCTGCTGGGCGAGCGTGTGAAAGAGGTGCGTCTGACGCATCGTCTCACCGACACGCCAGCGATCGTCACCACCGATGCTAACGAAATGACCACGCAGATGGCGAAGCTGTTTGCTGCGGCCGGTCAGGACGTGCCGGACGTGAAGTACATTTTCGAGATCAATCCGGATCATACGCTGGTGAAACGCGTGGCTGATACCCAGGACGAGACGCGCTTTGCCGAGTGGGTTGAGCTGCTGCTGGATCAGGCGCTGCTCGCCGAGCGCGGTACGCTTGACGATCCAAACCAGTTCATCCGTCGCATGAACCAGTTGCTAACGGCGTAATCGCACCAAACCCGAAAGGTCGCCATTCATGGCGACCTTTTTTTATATCTGCTGTTAAATCTGCGCCTGATCCCGCAACCAATCGCGAAACAACGTAATCTCCGCATCGTGCTGACGCGAAGTCTTGGTCATCATCAACGTGGCGCGATCGACGCGCACAAAGCCCAGCGGTGCGATCAGGGTGCCGTCACTCAACTCCTGACGCACCAGCAAGCGTGGCGCCATAATCACGCCCAATCCGTTTCTCGCCGCCTGAATGGCTAACGTCAAATTATCGAAATGCTTGCCGATCCAGTAATTGCCGCGTACGCCGCTGGTTTTCGCCCATTCGGCCCACGCATGCAGCCGCGTATCGGCGTGCAGCAGCGGCAACGAGGCGAGATCCTGCTCGCTTTGAAAGCGGGCGGCAAACTGCGGGGCGCACAGCGGGCCGATGTAATCATCGCTGATCAAAGTGGCATCAATATCGTCATCCGGCGACTGCTCGGCGCTGAGAATCAGCACATCGGTATGCTCGCTGCGCAGCTGGTCAATCTCTACCAGCGGCTGAAACTGCACTTCAATATCGGGATAGCGCTGATAGAAGCTGGCGATGCGCGGAATCAGCCATTGCGAGAGAAAGCTGGGCGCGCAGGAGACGCTGATATGATGGCGCATGCCGGTACGGATGCTTTCGCAGGTGGTGGAGAGCTCGCTAAAGGCTTTCTGACAACTCACCAGCAAACGTTCACCGTGTGAGGTTAATTTGACGCGTCCATTAGTACGCACAAACAGCGGCTTCCCCATCCAGCTCTCCAGCTGTCGAACCTGATGGCTAATGGCGCTATGGGTGACATGCAGACGTTCGGCCGCTACGCTAAAACTGCTGAACAGTGCCGCCTGGTGGAAATAGTGCAGTGCACGTAACGATGGAAGCACGGTCATACTCGTCCCCTGTGTAAAAACCTAACAGGGATTGTCAGTTTATATCATTTTAATGTCCAGCCGCATTGGCCTAACCTTTCCACCAGATTCTGGCAGGTTGACGGCTACGGCTCTCTGTGTTTTACGCCGACTATCACCGCAGGTTTCACCTCCCACACACAGCATAATAACCAGAGACATACCACGCGATGGCTCCACAACTTGCTTCTGCCAGGGCGGCGGCGGCGCGCGATAAGCTTCGCGGCTCGCTTTCCCGTTATTACCGGCTTGAAAATTTCGATCTCTTCTTCGCTCCCTCTTTGCATATCTCGCGAGTGCTGCTTTCCCAGCTGTTTCTCCGTCAGGAGCAATCACGTAATCACACGCGCTATGCCTCGCACTATCCGGTTAGCGAACTGAGCGTGCTGCCCACTTTGCCGATGACGGCGGGCAATATTGCGCTGGTGGATCATGTTGATATGCAGCAAGGTCGCGTGCGTGCGTTGAGCGAATGTCAAAGCCACGGCGTTACCGATGCATCGGAGTCGTTTGCCACGCAGCTGCATAAACGGCTGGTGAGCGATGCGCGACTGTTTGTCGCCCGGCTTGATCGCCATGCGGCGTTATGCGGCGATCTGGTGTTAATCGCATTGCGCACCGCCGATTTCAGCACATTGGTGCGCAGCGAGCTGCGGCTGTTTGAGCAAGGATTAGCGCTCGGTGGCGCGCCAGAACAGGCGCTGGCAATGATGAAGGACAGCGAATGGCGTCCGTACAATATTGCGATGGTGGAAAAAATCGCGCTCGACTCGCCATTCATCCTGCACTCCATTCAGCAACCGGGATTACCCTTTGCGCTTTTTCCGCTGCCGAACGGCCTCAATGCCAGTGAATTGCCGCAGGATATTCAGGTGCTGCCCGAACAGGCGCAATTACGCTTGTGCGCCGACGTGCGCGGCGGGGTCAACAAACAGCTGAACGTCACACCCGCACTGAAAAAACGCCTCAAAGACGTGCTCATGCTTAGCCGTGATTCCTAAAAACGGGCACTCTGCTGGTATTTGCTGACAAAGCAGGTCAAAGTAGACCTTTCGTGGCGAGCGCGCCCGTTTCCTTGTGGTGCGCGGGCCATAATGGTATGTTCTTCGCCTTCTCAGATTGAACAATGCGATTCGCAAGGGGAATTACGCAATGCGTATTATTCTGCTCGGAGCTCCGGGCGCAGGTAAAGGCACTCAGGCTCAATTCATCATGGAGAAATACGGTATTCCGCAAATCTCCACCGGTGACATGTTACGTGCGGCAGTAAAAGCAGGTACGGAACTGGGCCAACAGGCAAAAGCGATCATGGATGCCGGTAAACTGGTGACTGACGAGCTGGTGATTGCGCTGGTTAAAGAGCGTATCGCGCAGGAAGACTGCAAAAACGGTTTCCTGCTCGATGGCTTCCCACGCACTATCCCGCAGGCTGACGCGATGAAAGAAGCGGGCATCAAGGTTGACTACGTGCTGGAGTTCGCTGTACCGGACGAGCTAATTGTGGATCGTATTGTTGGCCGTCGCGTACACACGCCATCGGGCCGCGTTTATCACGTCACTTACAATCCACCGAAAGTGGAAGGTAAAGATGACCTGACCGGCGAAGAGCTGACCACGCGTAAAGATGACCAGGAAGAGACCGTGCGTAAGCGTCTGGTGGAATACCATCAACTGACTGCACCGCTGATTGCCTACTACGGCAAAGAAGCGCAAGACGGCAACACCGAATATCACAAAATCGACGGCACACGTCCTGTCGCCGAAGTGAGCACGCAATTGGCCGCGATTCTCGGTTAATGCGTTGAGGGGCCGGTTGTCCGGCCCTTTTGCAGCAATTGCTTTCCCCTCCTTCAATTTCCGCTACAATTTCCCCCTGATTTTGCACTCGACCCATTCGTTTCGACATCAAGGAAATACCATGAGGCAAGAAAAGCCCGGGGTTTTGCTGGTTAACTTAGGCACACCAGACGCACCCACAACACCTGCGGTTAAACGCTATCTGAAACAATTCCTCGGCGATCCACGAGTGGTTGATACACCGCGCTTACTGTGGTGGCCGATTCTCAATTTCATCATCGTGCCTTTTCGCTCGCCACGCGTATCGAAACTGTATGCTTCCGTATGGATGGATGAAGGTTCACCGCTGATGGTGTTCAGCAAGCGTCAGCGTGACGCATTGGCGCAGCGCCTCGATATGCCGGTTGAACTGGGCATGAGCTACGGCCAGCCAAGCCTCGACAGCGCACTGAAACGCTTGCTGGATCAGGGCGTGACCAAACTCATCGTGCTGCCGCTCTATCCGCAGTTCTCCTGCTCGACGGTTGCCGCGGTTTGGGATGGCTTAGCCACCAGCTTTAAACCTCTGCGCTCGCTGCCGGAAGTGGCGTTTATCCGCGATTACGCGGAGCATCCGGCTTACATCGCCGCGCTGAAAGCCTCGGTTGAGCGCTCGTTTGCGCTGCATGGCGAACCGGATCTGCTGGTGCTGTCCTATCACGGCATTCCGCAGCGTTTCGCCAATGAAGGCGATGATTATCCGCTGCGTTGCAAAGACACCACCGATGCGCTGGCCGCGGCGTTGGGCATTGCGCCGCACAAGATCATGATGACCTTCCAGTCGCGCTTTGGTCGCGAGCCGTGGCTGACACCGTACACCGATGAAACAATGAAAAGTTTGCCGGCCAAAGGCATCAAGCACGTGCAGGTGATGAGTCCGGGCTTTGCGGCGGATTGCCTTGAAACGCTGGAGGAGATCAGCGGTGAGAACTGCGAGATCTTCCTGCATGCCGGCGGCGAAAAGTTCGAGTACATTCCTGCGCTCAACGCCGATGCGGAGCACATTGAAATGATGGTGCAGCTGGTCAACGCGCGTCGTTAAGGGTGTGGCAGAGAGTGTGATATCATTCTCTGCCTGATTTTCCCTGACGGCACTCTCGATGAAATTTCCCGGCAAACGCAAATCCAAACACTATTTCCCCGTCAACGCGCGCGATCCGCTGCTGCAAGCCACGCAGCAAGAGCAGGAAGAGGGCAGTTGGGTGGTGGGTATCGACCAGACGCTGGTGGATATTGAAGCCAAAGTCGACGACGACTTTCTGCAGCGTTACGGTTTAAGCGCCGGTCACTCGCTGGTGATCGACGATGCTACCGCCGAGGCGCTCTACAACGAACTGATGCGCGAAGCGCTCATCAGCCATCAATTTGCCGGTGGCACCATCGGAAACACCCTGCATAACTACTCGGTGCTGGCGGATGACCGCTCGGTGCTGCTCGGCGTGATGTGCAATAACATCCAGATCGGCGGCTACGCCTATCGCTACCTGTGCAACACCTCCAGCCGCATGGATCTTAACTTCCTGCAGGGCGTCGATGGCGCGATTGGCCGCTGCTTTACGCTGATTGGCGAGCAGGGTGAGCGTACCTTTGCCATCAGTCCCGGCTTGATGAACCAGCTGCAGGCCAACAGCATTCCGGAAGAGGTTATTGCGGGCGCGTCGGCGCTGGTGCTGACTTCCTATCTGGTGCGCTGCCAGCCGGGCGAACCGATGCCGGAAGCCACTTTACGCGCCATCGACTACGCCAAAAAACACAACGTGCCGGTGGTATTGACGCTCGGCACCAAATACGTGATTCAGGATAATCCGCAGTTCTGGCGCGATTTCCTGCGCGATCACGTCTCAATTGTGGCGATGAACGAAGAAGAGGCCTTTGCGCTGACCGGCGAGCAGGATCCGCTGCTGGCGTCGAATATGGCGCTGGATTGGGTGGATTTGGTGCTGTGTACCGCCGGGCCAACCGGTTTGTACATGGCCGGTTTCACTGAAGAGGAGTACAAGCGCAAAACCAACCATCCGCTGCTGCCGGGCGCGCTGGCTGAGTTCAACCAATATGAATTTAGCCGCGCGATGCGCCACAAGGATTGCGATCAGCCGCTGCGCATCTTCTCGCATATCGCGCCATATATGGGCGGCCCAGAGAAGATCATGAACACCAACGGCGCAGGCGATGGTGCGCTGGCGGCGCTGCTGCACGACATCACCGCTAACAACTTCCACCGCCAAAAAGTGCCGAACTCCAGCAAACACGGCCGCGCCTACCTGACCTATTCGTCGTTGGCACAGGTGTGTAAATACGCGAACCGGGTAAGTTATCAGGTGCTGAACCAGCATTCACCGCGCCTGACGCGCGGCCTGCCGGAGCGGGAAGACAGTTTAGAAGAGTCGTATTGGGACAGATAAAACGCAAGGTCGCCGTTCATGGCGTAATGCTCGTCAGTTAAGGCATGAAAACCCTTAATTACCGAGAGCACACATTGTAGCGGCGCAATTTATTGCGCGATAAATCGCGCCGCTACGGAATGTGCGGTGATTTGATAAGGTGCTTAACTGATCGGCATTACGCCGTTAATGGCGACCTTGCCAAAGACCACACTCACTTAAATCGGGCACTCACGTACAATCGGGTTCTGCGCAATCTCTTCTTCCAGCACATGCAACATGCTGTTAGCGATCTCACGCTCGCCCATCACCACGCGATTCGCGCCGCGCTCCATTATGTAGGTCACTTCATCGTCATAATGCGCACGGGCAATTATCTCAATGTCCGGACGCTTCTCGCGCGCTGCCGTCACGACTTCACCGGCTTCGTAGCCATTCGGAATGGTCAGCAGCAGCCAGCGGGCGCAGTCGAGGCGCGCCAGCTCCATGGTATCCACGCGTGCCGCATTGCCCAGCACCGCTTTGATCCCTTGCTCGCGCAGCGCTTCAACGCGCGGACGGGAGTTCTCCACCACCACCAGCGGCACATCCGCTTCCATCAGCTTTTGCCCCAGCAGGCTGCCGACGCGGCCATAACCTACTAAAACTGCGTGATTGCAGATATCCACCGGAATCTGCTTCTCTTCTTCGATCGCTTCTTCCAGCGTCTGTTCTTCTATGGTCTCGGTTTTGTCGAGGTAGCGTTCCAGCACGCTAAACAGAATCGGGTTAAGCATGATGGAGAGAATCGCCGCCGCCAGCACCAGATTGCGGCCTTCCTCGCTCAGCATGCCGAGCGAGATGCCGAGGCCGGCGAGAATAAAGGCGAATTCACCAATCTGCGCCAGGCTCACCGAAATGGTCATCGCGGTGCGACGTGAATGACCCAGCAGCGTTACCAGCAGCCAGGCAGCAATAGATTTACCCAGCACGATAATCGCCAGCGCGCCAAGCACCGCCAGCGGCTGCTCAATCAGGATCATCGGGTCAAACAGCATGCCGACGGACACAAAGAACAGGACGGCGAACGCATCCCGCAGCGGCAAGGTATCGTGCGCCGCGCGGTGGCTGAGTTCAGATTCGTTCAGCACCATGCCGGCAAAGAAGGCGCCGAGGGCGAAGGAGACATCAAAGAATTCGACGGCGCCAAAGGCGATACCGAGCGCCAGCGCTAACACCGCAAGGGTAAACAGCTCACGCGAGCCGGTCGCGGCACTTTTTGCCAGAATCCACGGCACTACGCGACGGCCTACCACCATCATCAGCACCATAAAGGCGACGACTTTACCGATGGTCAGCAGCAGATCCCACAACAGCAGCGTTGGGCTGGCGTTGCCCTGTTCCAGCATGCCGGCGATGGCTGGCAGCAGCACCAGCGTCAGCACCATCACCAAATCTTCCACGATCAACCAGCCAATGGCGATTTGCCCGCGCTGGCTATCAATCAGCTGACGCTCTTCCAGCGCGCGCAGCAGCACCACGGTGCTGGCGGTGGAAAGACACAACCCAAATACCAAACCGGTCATCCACGACCAGCCCATTGTCCATGAAAGTCCCATTCCCAGCAGCGTCGCCACGGCGATTTGCGCGATGGCGCCAGGAATGGCGATGGACTTTACCGACATCAAATCCTTCAGCGAGAAGTGCAAACCGACGCCGAACATCAGCAGAATAACGCCGAGTTCAGCCAGTTCAGGCGCAAGGTTGGTATCCGCGACAAAGCCTGGCGTGAAAGGGCCGGCCAGGACGCCAGCCAGAAGATAACCGACTAACGGTGAGATGCGCAGGCGGTTTGCCAGCATACCAAGGAGAAATGCGAGGACAAGTCCCCCGACAATGGTAGTGATCAACGGTGTGGTGTGATGCATGCCTGTCTCCTTGTGTGCAAATGTATCCGCTTGTAACAACCTAGTGTAATGCACAATCACTCACCGCGTTTAAACATTTGAGCGGTTAAAGCCCACTAAATTGAAAAAATGAGACTAAAACGCAGCTGAAGCTCCATTTTCGTCAGTTATCTCACGATATCGGCTGGAAATACGCAGAATGAAGGGTGGCGCGGAAAAAATAGTTGCAGGGGGAAATTGGCTTCGCAGCAGGGGTTGTTAGGGTTAAAGCGGTTCTAAGTCGATAAAGTCACCGCCAGGTGTAGAATTGGGTTGTCATTCCCAGCGAGAAGCGAATTTAAAAATGCTGGTCATCACGCTGTGCCATTATGCAATGCGTGTTTCATCTTGAGTTAGCCAGCCATCTGTGCGACACAGAAGGGCGATAACGCACATTAAGTCCACCGCTAAGTGGAAAAACGCAGAATAAGGAGATCGACTTTGTTTTTATCACCGCGAAAAGGGCGCTGGCTGGCGCTGACAGTGTTACTGCTGCCGATGCTGGCGCAGGCGTGGCAAACGGATCGCAGTTATCGTTTCAGCATTCTGCACACCAACGATCATCACGGTCGTTACTGGCCGAACGCACAGGGCGAATATGGCCTTGCGGCACAGAAAACGCTGATGGATCAACAGCGCTACGATGTGCAGGCCAAAGGTGGCGGCGCGCTGATCCTGTCGGCGGGCGATGTGAACACCGGCGTGCCAGAGTCAGACATGCTGGATGCTGAACCCGATATTCGCGGCATGAACCTGGTGGGCTATGACGCCATGGCGTTGGGCAACCACGAATTCGACAAACCGCTTAGCGTGCTACAACAGCAGCAGAAGTGGGCCAAATTTCCGTTCCTTTCGGCCAACATCTATCAAAAAGGCACCGACACGCGCTTATTTAAGCCGTGGGCAACCTTTAACCGCATGGGGCTGAAGATTGCGGTGATCGGCCTGACCACCACCGACACGCTGCGCATCGCCAATCCGGAAAACATTGCGACTATTGATATTCGCGATCCGGTGAAAGAGACCGAAAAAGCGGTAGCGGAACTACGCGCCAGCGAAAAGCCTGATGTGATCATCGCGCTGACACACATGGGCCACTACGACGACGGTCAGCACGGCAGCAAAGCGCCGGGCGACGTGGAGCTGGCGCGCAGCCTGCCGCCGGGCACCATCAACGTGATCATTGGCGGCCATTCACAGGATGCGGTGTGCATGGAGAAAGAGAACGTCAGCGTAAAAGATTATCAGCCAGGCCAGCCCTGCCAGCCGGATCGGCAAAACGGCGTGTGGATCATGCAGGCAAAAGAGTGGGGCAAATTTGTTGGGCGCGGCGACTTCACCTTCCGCAATGGCGAGCTGACGCTGGAGAATTACCAGTTGATCCCGGTCAACCTCAAGCACAAGGTAAAAAATCTTGATGGCAGCGAATCGTGGCTCACCTGGCAGGAAGAGATCCCGAAAAACAGCGCGATGATGAAGCTGTTAACGCCGTATCAACTGCGTGCTGGCAAGAAACTGGATGTCAACGTCGGCAGCAGCGACGGCGTGTTTGTCGGTGAGCGCGACAAGGTACGCTTTGAGCAGACCAATCTTGGGCAGCTAATTTTGCGCGCCCAAATGGCGGCGACCAAAGCGGACTTTGCGGTGATGAGCGGCGGTGGCATTCGCACTTCGCTGGCGCCAGGCAATCTCAGCTGGCGCGATTTGTTGCAGGTGCAGCCTTTTGGCAATCAGGTGGTGTCGGTGACGCTGAAGGGTAATGAAGTGATGAATTATCTGGCGACGGTTGCCAATATTAAAGTGGACTCCGGCGGCTTCGCTCAGTTCAGCAACATCAGCCTGGTGGCTGATGGTAAAGGCGTCAGCGACGTGAAGATTAATGGCGAACCGCTGCAAAAGGATAAAACCTACCGCATGGCGACTAACAGCTTTAACGCCAGCGGCGGCGATGGTTATCCGAACATTGAAACCCATGCTGGCTTCAGCAACAGCGGGCAGCGCGATGCGGATGTGCTGCGTGATTATGTCAGCCAGCATTCACCGCTGAAGGTAGCGGATTATCAACCTGGCGGGATTGTGCATCTGACGGCAGCACAAATTGAAGAGCGCAACAAAGCGCTGGAGAAGCAACGCAAACCAAGCTACCCGCAAATGATTCTGGCGTGGATCTGGCCGCGCGCTGCACAACATTGAACTCTGCGCTCGTAGGTCGCCATTTATGGCGACCACTTTTTATATGCACATCAGGCCCGACACGATTTCTGCGTCACCCAACGGTGGCGCAACTTATCCCACATCCAGTTGTAAACCATGGTATAGGGCAGGAAGAACAGGAAGAACGCCACTTCCAGCACAAAGGCTTCCAGTAGCGAAATATTCAGCATCCAGGCGGCAATCGGCAAGCCAATCAGGATAAAACCGCCTTCAAAGCCTAGCGCATGCATGGCGCGTAAACCGAATCCGCGTTTCACCTGTGGCGGCCAGATGCGGTCAAAGCCGGTGTTATAGATCATGTTCCACAGCATGGCGACGGTTGACAGCATAATCGCCAGCGCGCCCATCTGAAACAGCGGTTTCTCCATGATCCAGGCAGCCAGCGGCGCAACAGTGATAAGTGCTAACCCTTCAAAGCCTGCGGCATGACAAAAACGTTCTTTCAGCGAACGGGTACGCATATAAACCTCCTTATTGGTGATAACCCCTATTTTCGCACTGGGTGATGCTAAGATAAAATGATCACCTATCGATAAAAGCGATGGTTCAACATGAAATATTCCCCGGAATCCCTTGAGGCGTTTGTGCAAACCGTGGCCAGCGGATCCTTTTCGGCGGCGGCGCGCGCGTTGTCTAAAAGCCAGTCCACCATCAGTAACGCGATCGCTAATCTGGAAGACGATTTGGGTTTCACGCTGTTTGATCGCAGCGGACGTAATCCGATATTGACCGAGCATGGCCAGCGCGCGTTTGCGCAGGTGCAGCAGATTCTGGCCGCCAGCCAGCGGCTGGATGAGCTGGCAGTGCGCTTATCGCAAGGCGTAGAACCGCGCCTTAGCCTGGCGATCTCCGATTTTTGGCAAGCGGATCACCATGAAAATCTGCTTAACCGGTTTGAGGTGCGTTATCCAGATATCGATTTTGAGTGCATGATCGCCGAGGATGCTGATGCATTAGATTTGATACAAGCCGGGCGCGTGCACCTTGGCGTGGTGCGGGCGCAGCCACAATTGCCGCCGGATTTGGCGGTGGCACGCTTGCAAGTGGGGGCGCAGATGGCGATTTACCTTCATCAGGATCATGCGCTGTCGCAGGCTCAGCAGGTGAGTGAAGGGCAGTTAGGTGAGTTGCGGCATCTGCGGCTCAATACCTGGGTACAAAATCGCGATCCCTTGCCCGCCGGACGCGTGTGGTTGGCACCATCTTATTTATTGCTGTTAGAGATGGCGGAGCAGGGTTTTGGCTGGAGTATATTACCGCGCTGGCTGGTGGAGCAGTTTGGTCATCAGGTGTTGAAGGAGTTGCCGGTGCCGGGCTGGCCGCAGCATATCGCGGTTGATGTGGTGTGGTCGCGGCGTAATCCGCCGGGACCGGCCGGGCGCTGGATGATCGATCAACTCTGCGCCCAGCAGCCCGACTAATCGCGCCGTGCGACGTCGGCCAGCGGCGCATCCAGCAGGCGAGACAAATCTTGCGCGGCCAGCTCGATATCCAGCCCACGTTTTCCGCCGGAGATAAAGATGGTGGCAAACTCCGCTGCCTGCCGATCGATCACCGTCGGCAGACGTTTTTTCTGTCCCAGCGGGCTAATGCCGCCTACCAGATAACCGGTCACGCGCTGTGCCAGCTGCGGATCGGCCATATCCGCTTTCTTCGCGCCCAGCGCTTTGGCGACCTTTTTTAGATCCAATTGGGTTGAGACCGGCGTCACCGCAACCGCCAGCGCTTTAGCATCGCCGTTGAGCGATACCAGCAAGGTTTTGAACACCTGGCGCGCATCCAGATTAAGTTTACGCACCGCTTCGTCGCCAAAATTGGTTTCGTGGCTATCGTGGTCGTAGGGATGCAGGGTAAAGGTGACTTTTTGTTTTTCCAGAAGTTTTACCGCGGGCGTCATGATCGGTCCTTGTTAGGAAAATTCTTATTTCAGTTTTGATGGAAAAACAGTGGCGAAATTCTGAACTTTGCGCGAGAATTGGCCCGCGCCAGCAAGAGATTGTTGGTGATAACCAAAATCATAAACAAATTCCTCTTTGACGGGCCAATAGTATTATTGGCCTTCTTTTTTTCTGCCAAACGCACAGTTAATAAAACGCACAAGCCCGTAGCGGCGCGTTTTATCGCGCAATAACTTGCGCCGCTAAGAAATGTGCATAAATCAGCTCTTCAGCAGTCCCGGCAAATTATCATCGCCATACAGATGCAGTGCGCCCACCGCCACCACATAACGCCCTTTCGGTAACGCCAGCAGCAGCTCGCGCCAGTGCTGGTTGCGGTTGCGCATCAGCGTGTCGTTCAGCTCGCTGCTAAAGGTGGTCGGCAGCGCCACCGGTTGCTGGGTGGGCGGCGCATCCAGCCACCAGCTGATCATGGTTTGCAGCAGGCGCGCGTTGGTGTGCCAGTGTTCCAGCGTATCCAGCAACAGCGGCAAACCATCCTGCGGCAGCGATTTCAGCAGCGCGATCTGCGTTTCCGGACCTTCCAGCTCGATAATGCGTTTGTTGGCCGCTTTGGCCGCCTGCAACAGCTGATAATCGATACCAAACTGCGGACGCAATCCCAGCCGCTGCGCCTGTTGCGCCTGCAACATCAGCGCGATCTGCCAGAACGGCAGCGTATCGAACAGGCTAAGTGACAGCGAAAGCTCATCGCACAAGGCCTGCAAGCGCTGCAGCACGTCGTCGTCGAGTCGCGTGGCCAGCGGCGGATGTTCATCATCATTGCTGAACGGCGATTCGCCTTGAGTGATATCGGCTTCGACAATCAGCGCGTCGGCTTTATGCAGCTGGCGCAACAGCCCGGCAGGCAGCGGCTGCATATCGCGCGTGCCCATGTGAATGCTGCCCGCCAAATGCAAACGACGATCGCCCAGCTGAATATCCATGGCCGGCCAGCTGTAACTGGGCGGAAAAAGGGTCGCGATCCGTTGTTGGATGCTGTGCCACAGACCGTGTCTCATTCCCTGTCCTTTTTAAGGCAAAAAACCATGCTAGCGATTTCATCTCATGAAAAACAGGGCTGGAATGGCTATTGCCGTTGCGCCGGCTTGAAGCGCAACAAACGGTTAGCGTTGCTCACCACGGTAATGGATGACAGCGCCATCGCCGCGCCCGCGACAATCGGACTCAGCAGCATGCCAGTAAACGGATAGAGCACGCCGGCCGCAATGGGAATCCCGAGGCTGTTGTAGATAAAGGCGCCCAACAGATTTTGCCGCATATTGCGCAGCGTAGCGCTGGAGATCGACAGCGCATCGGCGACGCAGTGCAGATCGTTGCGCATCAGCGTCATGGCGGCGGTTTCTACCGCCACATCGCTGCCGCCGCCCATTGCAATGCCGACATCGGCCTGCGCCAGCGCGGGCGCATCATTAATGCCGTCGCCGACCATCACCACTTTGCGGCCTTGCTGCTGTAACTGAGTAATCGCCTGCGCTTTGCCATCCGGCAACACGCCGGCAATCACTTCATCAATACCCGCTTCGGCGGCAATGGCCTGCGCGGTTTTCTGGTGATCGCCGGTCAGCATAATCAGGCGATAACCATGCTGATGCAGACGCTGCAGCGCCGCTTTACTCTCGGGACGCAAGCTGTCACGCAGCGCGATCAATCCCAGCAGCTGCTGATTGTCGGCCAGCAGCACCGGCGTTGCGCCTTGTGCGGCGAAGCGCGCGATATCGTCCTGCGCGGCGCGGTAATCAACCTGCTGCTCATCCAGCAGCGCCTGATTCCCCAGCAGCAGCGTTCTGTTTGCCACTGTAGCGCTGATGCCTTTGCCGCGTATTGTACGAAATTGCTTAACCGCTTCGTTACTCACCGCAGGCGCAGCCTCAAGAATCGCTTTGGCGAGCGGATGGCTGGAGCCTTGCTCCATCTGCGCCGCCGCGCTGAGCACCTGCTCGCGATTCCAGTCGCCATACAGCACCACATCGCTGACCTGCGGCGTGCCGCGCGTCAGGGTGCCGGTTTTATCGAACACGATAGTATCGACTTCGCTGGCCCGCTGCAGCGCATCGGCGTCACGCACCAGCACGCCCAGCTCTGCGGCGCGCCCGACGCCCGCAATCACCGACATCGGCGTGGCTAAACCCAAAGCGCAAGGGCAGGCGATGATCAGCACCGTGGTGACAATTACCAGCGTGTAAGCCAGTTGCGGCTGCGGACCCGCCAGATACCAAATAACCCCGCTCAGCAGCGCAATCGCCACCACCACCGGCACAAATACCGCGGAGATGCGATCCGCCAGTCGGCCAATATCCGGTTTGCTGCTTTGCGCCTGACGCACCAGATTGATAATGCGCGCCAACGTGGTGTGGCTGCCGGTGGCGCGCGCCACAAAGTGCAGCGTGCCATCTTGTACCAGCGTACCGGCAAAGATTTTATCGCCCGGCTGTTTGGCCTGCGGCACAGCTTCACCGGTCAGCATCGCTTCATCCAGCCAGGCTTCACCGCTGGCGACGTCACCGTCCACCGGCACGCGATCGCCGGTGACCAGCTTCAGCGTCATGCCGGACTGAACCTCGCTGAGCGGCAGCAGCGTTTCACCCTGATCGCTGATGACCCGCGCTTGCGCCGGGGTTAAATCCAGTAATCGTTCCAGCGCCTGCGAGGCGCGCTGGCGTGCGCGCTGCTCCAGCGCGTGGCCGAGATTGATCAGGCCAACGATCATCACGCTGGCTTCGAAATAGAGATGACGCGCCTGATGCGGGAAGAATTCCGGCCAAAGGGCGACGCTCATCGAATAGAGCCACGCCGCGCCGGTTCCCAGCGCCACCAGCGTGTCCATGGTGGCTGTGCCGTGACACAAACTGCGCCACGCGCTGCGATAGAAGTGGCCGCCGGCCATCACCATCACCAGCAAGGTAATCACGCCGAGCGTGCGCCACAGTGTTTGGTTATCTGCGCTCAGCATCATGTTGTCGCCGAGCATGCCCCAAATCATCATCGGCACGCCGAGCAGCAACGCCAGCGCCGATTGCCAGCTAAAACGGCGCATAGCGTGCTGCGCGCTAACCTGCTGGCGTTCGCGGCGGGTTTGTTCATCCTCGATCACTTCGGCGGAATACCCAGCCTGATCGACCGCGCTCACCAGCGCTTCGGCGCTTGCATCACCCATGATCAGCGCGCTGCGCTCACCGAGATTGACGCGTGCCTGGCTGACGCCCGGCACTTTTTGCAGCGCCTGTTCCACGCGGCTTACGCAGCTGGCGCAGCTCATGCCGCCAATCAGTAAATGATGCACAGCAAGCTCAGCTTCAGTGGATTGTGCCGGTTGCGACTCCGTTGTCAGCGCCTCCGGCGGCGGCTCTGTAGCTGTCAACGGATCAGGCTTTGGGCTGGCTGCGCCTTCTTTCAGCACCGCGTGATAACCGGCTTGTTCAACCGTAGCGATCAGATCGCTGGCGCTCGCCGCACCGGTCACGCGCGCTTCTTGCTGCGTGACGTCCGCCTGTTCAACATCGCTGCGCTGCTCCAGCGCTTCTTTGACGCGTTTTACACAGTGGCCACAGGACAAGCCGTCCAGCGCCAGCAGTTGGGTATGTGACATAGTGTACTCCTCAGGCTAATGATTTTGACTGCATGCAAAATTTGCATTAGAACTACAGCCTAAACCTTCCCCTGAATGGAAGGTCAAGGGGGAAAGATGAACATCAGCGATGTGGCAAAAAAAACCGGACTCACCAGCAAAGCGATTCGCTTCTACGAAGAGAAGGGCGTGGTGACGCCGCCATCGCGCGGTGACAATGGCTATCGCCATTACGCGGCGCATCATATTGATGAGCTGAATCTGCTGCGCCAGGCGCGTCAGGTGGGTTTTACGCTGGAAGAGTGCCGTGAACTGGTGACGCTGTTCAACGATCCCGCGCGCCACAGCGCCGATGTTAAAGCGCGCACCTTGCAGAAAGCCGACGAGATTGCTGCGCACATTGAGGAGTTACATGCGATGCGCGCGCGCTTGCTGGAACTGGCGGAGGCTTGCCCCGGCGATGACAGCGCAGAGTGCCCGATCATCAATCATCTGGCCGGTTGCTGCCATCACGCCGATGGAAAGCGCGGCTGAATCATCAACGTAATGCCGACCACGCCAGTGACAATCACCGGCGTGCCCGCCGGCAGGTCGCTATCTGCCTGCACGCGCCAGCTGCTGTCGCCAATGCGTACGTGTCCAAGGCCGTTTTTCAGTGCGTTATCCAGCGTCAACTGCATGCCCATTAACTGGTTGCCGCGCTGGTTAAGCGTGTTGGCGACCTGCGACGATTCGCGATAGCGCATCCAGCGATGCCAGAAGAATGCGCTGAACAACGTCATCACCGCAAACACAATGCCCTGACTGGTCCATGAGATGGGAAACAGCCACTCAATCAGCGCCACCGCGACGGCGGCTAAGCCACTCCACAGCAGATAACCGCTGGTGCCGAGCATTTCGGCGGCCAGCAGCAGGCCGCCCAGCGTCAGCCAGAACCAGTGTGGATGCGCAATCAGCTCCATCAGGATCATGGTCTGCGCTCCGTCCGGCTCTCCTTCAGCAACTCACTGATACCGGCAATTGAACCGAGCAGGCTGCTGGCGTCCAGCGGCATCATCACCACTTTGCTGTTGTTGGCTTCGCCGATTTTTTGCAGCGCGTCAGTGTATTTCTGCGCCACAAAGTAGTTCACCGCCTGAATATCACCGGCGGCTATCGCCTCGGAGACCATGCGCGTCGCCGTGGCTTCCGCTTCCGCCTGACGCTCGCGCGCTTCGGCTTGCAGGAAGGCGGAGGTGCGTTCACCTTCTGCTTTGAGGATTTGCGACTGCTTGTCACCTTCGGCGCGCAAAATCGCCGCCTGACGTACGCCTTCGGCGGCAAGGATGTCGGCGCGTTTGGTACGTTCCGCCTTCATCTGCGCGTTCATCGCGGCGATCAGTTCCTGCGGCGGGCGCACGTCACGGATTTCGATACGGGTGATTTTCACGCCCCACGGATTGGTGGCTTCATCGACGATATGCAGCAGACGCGTGTTGATGTTGTCGCGCTGCGACAGCATCTCATCCAGCTCCATGCTGCCGAGCACGGTGCGGATATTGGTCATGGTCAGATTCAGGATCGAGAGTTCAAGATTGCTGACTTCATAGGCGGCGCGCGCCGGATCGACAACCTGGATAAAGCACACCGCATCAATGGTGACGTTGGCGTTGTCTTTGGAGATGATTTCCTGCGAAGGGATATCGAGCACCTGTTCCATCATATTGATTTTGCGACCAACACGATCCATGAACGGCACAAGCAAATTGAGGCCGGGCGCCAGCGTTTTGGTGTAGCGGCCAAAGCGCTCTACCGTCCACTGATAGCCCTGTGGAACAATTTTTACACCGGCCCACACGGTAACGAGTGCGAGCACAATGATGACGGGAATGACCGTTAACATATAACCTCCTGGCTGTCAGATTGTCGGGCCGAGTCGTTCGGCCCGTTTAACGCGCGGTACCGATCAGTACAGCAGCGAGTAAAGCTGGCGGCGATAGCGCGTGGCGAGGGTGTCGCCGGTGCCGAGTGCGGCCAAAATCTCCTGGAACATTTTACGCACCTGGCCGTCACCGACGCTGAGATCGCTTTTCAGGAAACTGAACAACAACTCCAGCGCTTCCTCGTTGCGGCCAACCTGATGCAGCTGTAACGACAGTTTAGCAGCCAGCTCGGCATTGGTCGGATCGCTGGCTAACTGCTCCTGCAACAGCTGAATTTCGGGCGTATCGGCGGCCTGCTTTAACAGGTCGATTTGCGAGATCAGGCTCTGATAACGCGTGTCTTGATCCTGCAGCGGCACCGCATCCAGCACGGTTTCTGCTTCGTCGCTGCGGTTCAGGGTGATCAACACTTCTGCCAGCAGGAAGCCAATTTCGCTGTTTTTGTTGCTCAGCTGCCAGGCGTCTTTCAGCAGCGGCAGCGCTTCAAGCGGTTTGCCTTCGTGCATCAATTGCATCGCCTGCTGCGCTTTAACTTCTTCTTCACGCGGCAACACTTTTTGCAGCAGGGCGCGAATCGCCTCTTCCGGCTGCGGTCCCTGGAAGCCGTCAACCGGCTGACCGTTCTGGAACAGATAAACGGTTGGGATCGAGCGCAGGCCAAACTGCGATGCCACCATCTGCTCTTTATCGCAATCCAGCTTCGCCAAAATAAACTGACCGGCATACTCCTGCGCCAGGCGATCCAGCACCGGCGTCAGTTCCAGACAGTGCTGACTGCGTTCGGACCAGAAATAAAACAGCACCGGCAGCTGCATCGACTGTTCTAAGGTCTGCTGCAGGTTGGATTCGTTGATGTCGATAATCAAAGCGTGTGACATGAATACGTCTCTTGTCAGAAAGTGTGTTGAGGATATGGGGGCAAGCTGCCCCGGTTCAAGTTTGATTCTGCGTTGCAGCTTAGTTGCTGCGCAAAATGCGATCCAGTATCCAACCTGGCAGCAGGCGTTTCAGCAGGCTCATCGCCCAGGCCACCAGCGTCACCGGATAGCGCAGACGCGGATGTTTGCTCTCTAACGCATGGCGCAGCTTCGGCAAAATCGCTTCCGGCGGCAGCGTGAAACGCGCGGCGATGCCCGGATTTTGTACCGGTTTATCCTGCTGGCCCTGATGCACGTTATCGGTGAAACGCGTGCTTATCGGGCCGGGTTCAATCAGGCTAACGCGCACGCCAGAGTCGCGCACTTCAAGACGCAGCGCATCGCTCCAGGCTTCCAGCGCCCATTTGCTGGCGGCATAGGCGCCGCGCCCCGGCGTCGAGATCAGTCCCAGTACCGAACTGGTATTGACGATGCGTCCGTTGCCGCTGGCTTGCAGCGCGGGCAGCAGGCGCATGGTCAGTTGATGAGTGCCAAACAGGTTGGTGGAAAATTGCTTCTCTAATTGCTGACGCGAAACGCTGCTGAGCGGCCCATATTGACCAAAACCGCCGTTGTTAAACAGCGCGTGCAGGCGATGATCGGTGAGTTCCAGCACGCGATCGGCGGCGGCATCGACGCTGGCAGCATCATCCAAATCCAGCTGCACGCCAGTAAATCCCAATGCTTCCATGCGCGCCACATCGTCGGCGCGGCGACAGGCGGCCAGCACGCGATAGCCGCGCGATAAAAGGTCATTTGCGGCGACCAAACCAATGCCGCTCGAGCAGCCGGTGATGAGAATTGTTTTTTGCATTTCTTTACCCGTTAAAAATCACACGCCTGCATTAATCATGCTTTACTAGCGGAGCCAGTTCGGTCGCCATCAGGTTGGCGATAAACGGCTGAGCATCCGGATTGGGGTGAATTCCATCCTGCTGCATCCACTCCGGCTTCAGGTAGACCTGCTCCATAAAGAAGGGCACCAGAGGAATGTCGTACTGCTGTGCCAGGCGCGGATAGATCGCGCTAAACGCTTCCGTATAACGACGTCCATAATTAGCCGGCAGACGAATCTGCATCAGCAGCGGCTGCGCTTTCGCGGCTTTCACTTCGTCGATCACTTTGGTCAGATCCGCGGCGATATTCTGCGGCGGGAAACCACGCAGGCCATCGTTACCGCCCAATTCGATTAACACCCAGCGGGGTTGATGCTGTTTTAATAGGCCCGGTAAACGCGCCAGCCCTTGTCCTGCGGTATCTCCGCTGATGCTGGCGTTGACCACTTTGGGCTGCTGTTGCCACTCTTTATTCAGCAGGCTGGGCCAGGCCGCCGTGGCCGACATGCGATACCCGGCGCTCAGGCTGTCGCCCAACACCAGCAAGGTATCGGCGGCGGCGAGTCGGGACACCAGCAGAAGCAATAACAACAGGAAGGGATAATGCCAGCGGAAAACATTGTTGCAGTTCATCATCTTACTAAGTCCGTCGGTCAGGGAGAGCATCAGCTGACCATCCTTACCGGAGTTGAGCTGGTTGTCAAACCAGCTGAGACCCTCGCCCTGATTGGCGAGTCCGGCTCGGGCAAATCCACGCTGCTGGGCATTCTGGCCGGACTGGATGACGGCAGCAGCGGCGAAGTGCATCTGCTTGGCCAGCCGCTGCACAGCATGAATGAAGAGCAGCGAGCGGCGCTGCGCGCGCGCGAAGTGGGCTTTGTGTTTCAATCCTTTATGCTGGTGCCGACGCTGAATGCGCTGGAAAACGTGCAGCTGCCGGCGCTGCTGCGTGGCGACAGCGATCGCGAAAGTCGCCGCCAGGCGGTGGAACTGCTGACGGTGCTGGGTCTGAAAGATCGTCTGCACCATTTGCCGGCGCAACTTTCGGGCGGGGAGCAGCAGCGTGTGGCGCTGGCGCGTGCCTTTAGCGGCCGTCCCGGTTTGCTGTTTGCCGATGAACCCACCGGCAACCTCGACCGTAAAACCGGCGATCGTATCGCCGATCTGCTCTTCTCCCTCAACCGCGATTTTGCCACCACGCTGATTCTGGTGACGCACGATGAACAACTGGCGGCGCGCTGCGACCGTCGCTTACGGCTGCGCGACGGCAAGTTGTGGGAGGAGTCATGATTTGGCGCTGGTTCTGGCGCGAGTGGCGTTCGCCCTCGCTGCTGATTGTCTGGCTGGCGCTCACGCTTGCGGTGGCCTGCGTGCTGGCGCTGGGTTCGATCAGCGATCGCATGGAAAAAGGCTTAAGCCAGCAGAGCCGCGACTTTATGGCGGGCGATCGCACGCTGCGCACCACCGCGCCCGCGCCGGAAGCGTGGCTTAACAAAGCGCGTGATGAAGGGCTGTCGGTCAGCAGCCAGCTGCACTTTATGACCATGACCTTCGCGCAAGAGACGCCGCAGCTGGCGGACGTAAAGGCGGTGGACAATGCCTATCCGATGTTCGGCACGCTGCAAACCGATCCGCCGGGCCTACGTCCACAAGCGGGCACGGTGTTGGTCGCACCGCGTTTGCTGGCGCTGTTGAATCTGAAAGTGGGCGATAACGTGGATGTCGGCGACACCACGCTGCGCATTGCCGGGGAAGTGATTCAGGAGCCGGATGGCGGCTTCAATCCGTTCCAGACCGCGCCACGTCTGCTAATGAATCTGGCCGACGTGGAGAAAACCGGTGCGGTGCAGCCGGGCAGTCGTCTGAGCTGGCGCTATAAATTCTCCGGCGATCCGGCACCCCTGGCGCGCTATGACAGCTGGATCGCGCCGCAGCTAAAAGCCGATCAGCGCTGGATCAGCGTGGAAAATTCGGAAGATGCGCTGGGCCGCTCAATGCAGCGTGCGCAGCAGTTTTTACTGCTTTCAGCCTTGCTGACGCTGATGCTGGCGATTGCTGCGGTGGCGGTGGCGATGAGTCATTACTGCCGCAGCCGCTACGATTTGGTGGCGGTGCTGAAAACGCTGGGCGCAACGCGCAAGGCGCTGCAGCGGCTGATTATCGGTCAATGGTTGGCGGTGCTGCTGCTGGCGGCGATTGTCGGGAGCGCCCTGGGGCAGGGCATTGAAGTGATTCTGCTGCTGATGCTGAAACCGGTGCTGCCGGGCGCGCTGCCTGCGGCGAGTTTCTGGCCGTGGCTGTGGGCGATCGGCGCGATGTTTGTGATTTCGCTGCTGGTGGGTTTGCGTCCGTATCGTTTGCTGATGGCGACGCAACCGCTGCGCGTACTGCGGCGGGATGCGGTGGCGAACGTCTGGCCGCTGCGATTCTATCTGCCGGCAATGGCGCTGGTGGTGATTGGCTTGCTGGCGCTGCTAATGGGCGGCAGCAAAATGCTGTGGGCGCTGCTGGCGGGCGTGGTGATGCTGGCGCTGCTGCTGGCGTTACTCGGCTGGGGCACCTTGCTGCTGCTGCGTCGGCTGGTGGTGCGCAATCTGGCGCTGCGCCTGGCGATCAACCGTCTGCTGCGTCAACCGGCGATGACGCTCAGCCAGCTGGCGGCGTTTTCGCTGTCATTTATGCTGCTGGCGCTGCTGCTGGTGATGCGCGGCGATCTGCTGGATCGCTGGCAACAGCAACTTCCGCCGGACAGTCCGAACTATTTCCTGCTGAACATCACCAAAGAGCAGGTGCCGCAGGTACGCGAGTTCCTGGCCGGACATCAGCTTAAGCCGGAGACCTTCTACCCGATTGTGCGTGCACGTCTCACCGAGCTAAACGGCAAAGAGGCTGATCCGCAGCTGGATAACGCGCTGAATCGCGAACTTAATCTGACGTGGCAAGCGGAGCGTCCGGATCACAATCCGCTGATTTCCGGTAACTGGCCGCCGCAGCCCGGTGAAGTGTCAATGGAGGTGGAGCTGGCGGATCGTCTGGGCGTGAAGCTCGGCGATACCTTAACCTTCAGCGGCGATACCCAGCAGTTCAGCGCCAAAATCACCAGCTTGCGCAAGGTGGATTGGGAAAGTCTGCGGCCGAATTTCTTCTTTATCTTCCCGCCGGGCGCACTCGATCAGCAGCCACAAACCTGGCTGACCAGCTTCCGTATGGAGAGCAATCCGGCGCTGCTGGCGCAGCTTAATCGTGCATTCCCGACGCTGAGCCTGCTGGATATCGGCAGCATGATGCGCCAGATCGGTCAGGTGCTGACGCAGGTGAGTCAGGCGCTGGAAGTGATGGTGGTGCTGGTAACGGTGTGCGGCGTGCTGCTGTTGCTGGCGCAGATCCAGGTTGGCATGCGTCAGCGTCGGCAGGAGCTGGTGGTCTATCGCACGTTGGGTGCCAGCAAGCGCCTGCTGCGCGGCACCTTATGGTGTGAGTTTGCGCTACTTGGCGTGGTGTCGGGGATTGCGGCGGCGCTGGGCGCGGAAGCGGCGCTGTGGGGCTTGCAGCGCAAGATCTTCGATTTCCCGTGGCAGCCAGACTGGACGTTGTGGATCGCCTTGCCGATCGGCGGCGCGCTGCTGCTCTCGCTGTGCGGTGCCTGGTTGGGGATTCGGCTGTTAAAACAGAAGGCGCTGTTCAGAAGCTTCAGTGCCGGATAAGCAAAACGATTTGTCTTAAATTTAAGTTCTGGTCTGCGTGAGTCGACTCATAAAAGCAGACCAGACTTATTTAAGGCTAAACATGTCATCTCCACTTATCGTCAAATCCGTTGTTGAAATCGGCTGCTGTAAAGTCTGCCAGGGCGAGGCCACGCTGTATGGTGTGACCGATTTCAATACCATCTGTCATTCGGAAAATGCCAGTCGTTACACTTATCCGCTCACCGGCGTGGCGATTTATTATCATCAATGCCAGACCTGTGGTTTGGTGTATACCCACGCATGCGATGACTGGACGCCAGCGGATTATGCACAGCATATGTATAACGAGGCTTACGGGCAGTTTGATCCTAACTATGAGATCAATCGACCGATGAGAAATCGCGATCTGATTTTGACGTTATTCAAAAAATATCACGGCAAAAAAATGCTGGATTACGGTGGAGGCACCGGCACGCTGGCGCGCTTAATGCAGGAAGTGGGCATTGATATGGTGGCGTGGGATCCGTTTGTGCCCGGCGATTATCCAGAACTGAATTCTTATGAATTTATGACCAGTTTTGAGGTGTTTGAGCATACGCCGGATCCGCATAAAACGCTGGCAGAAGTGTCAGGTTTTTTGAAAAAAGGCGGGGTGTTTTTCTTCAGCACCGCGACCACGGACGAAGTGAGTCATTTGGGGATGACTGACTGGTATATTGCGCCGCGCACCGGTCATATTACGATTCATTCGGAAGCGTCGCTGAATGCATTGTTCAGTGCGCATGGGTTCCAGATTACGCATCTGAATCGCTGGAGCCATGTAGCGATGAAGATGGTGGGATAAAGGGAGTTCTGGGCGGGCTGATGCCCTCAGCCCGGCCCTCTCCCAGAGGGAGATGTTAGCTCGATTGGTTCCCTCTCCCAGTGGGAGAGGGCTAGGGTGAGGGAAAAACAGCTCAACTACAGCTTCTCAACCGCCCACGCAATCCCGCTTGCATACGCTTCCGGCAGCAGCGGCACCAGCGCATTCAAGGCTGACGCCAGACGTGCGTGATCGCTATCGGTGAGATTAAGATGCCCAACCTTGCGGCCTTCACGCACCTCTTTGTCATACCAATGCAGATGCACCAGCGGCTGCTGCAGCCACGCCAGATTCACCTCAGTACCAATCAGATTCACCATCACCGACGGCGCAAACACCACCGGCTTTGGCAGCGCCAAACCTAAAATCGCACGCAGATGCAGCTCGAACTGGCTGATTGACGCGCCATTCTGCGTCCAGTGGCCGCTGTTGTGCACGCGCGGTGCTAACTCGTTGATCAGCAAACCTTCTGGCGTAATGAAACACTCCATCGCCATCACACCAACATACTTCAGCTCATGCATGATGGCGCTAAGCATCGCTTCTGCCTGCAGTTGCTGTGCGGCATCGGCCTGCGGGAACGCCACGCTGGTGCGCAGAATGCCGTCCTGATGCAGGTTATGCGTTAACGGATAAAACACCGTGCTGCCATCGTGTCCGCGCGCACCGACCAGCGACACTTCGCCGCTGAAATTAATGCCCTGCTCAACGATGCATTCGCCGTAGCACTCATCCGGCAGCGCGTCGGTTTCATGGGCGCGCAAACGCCACTGGCCACGGCCGTCATAGCCGCCGGTACGACGCTTTACAATCGCCAGCTCGCCAAGCGAGTTGAACACATTTGGCCACTCGGCTTTATCGGCCAGCAGCTGCCACGGCGCGGTAGCGAGGTTCAGCTGATCCAGCAGCTGTTTTTGCGTCAGGCGATCGGCCAGACGCGGGAAGATATCGCGATTCACAAAAGCCGGATGGCTCGCCAGTTCGCGGGTTAACGCGGTTTCCGGCCAGCGCTCGATCTCAGCGGTGATCACGCTTTCGGCGATCGGCAGCGCAGAAGGTTCTGCATCCAGGCCCACCGGATACACCGCAATGCCCAGCGGTTCACCCGCCTGGCGCAGCATGCGGCCTAACTGACCATTTCCTAATATGCAAACCGGCTTCATGCGTCCTCCCGCGGATCCGGGTTGTTCAGCACTTCATCAGTTTGCGTTTGACGCCAGTGGGCGATGCGCGTTGACAGCGCGCTGTCGTGGATCGCCAGAATCTGTGCCGCCAGCAGGGCGGCGTTGGCAGCACCGGCTTTACCAATTGCCAGCGTACCCACCGGAATACCGCGCGGCATCTGCACGATGGAGTAGAGGCTATCGACGCCGCTCAGCGCCGCACTTTGCACGGGCACGCCCAGCACCGGCACCAGCGTTTTCGCGGCCAACATGCCCGGCAAATGGGCAGCACCGCCGGCACCGGCGATGATCACCTGAAAACCGTTGTCGGCGGCGGTTTCCGCGAAGCTAAACAGTTTGTCGGGCGTACGGTGAGCTGAGACCACTTCAACGTGGAAGGGAACATCCAGGCTGTTAAGAATTTCCTCGGCGAACTGCATGGTAGCCCAGTCACTTTTGGAACCCATGACAATGGCGATACGGGCCGGGGCGGCGTTGGATGACATGCGGTCAACTCCTGTGAATATGCAAACGAACCTGGCCGGGCGGGCAGGCGAAGAAGGGCACAGAGAATAGCATGAGATGGCAGCAAGGAAAACGGTTGCGTAGGCGGAAAACGGGCATTGATGCCCGGATTTCAGAAGGGGAATTCGATTAGGCTGACGCCGCTGGCATCAAGTTGAATCATCGATCCGTTCTCATGCCAGGCACCCAGCACCGCGCGCTCGGCGTTTTTGCCGTGCAGCGGGAAGGCGTGAATGGCGGGACGATGCGTGTGGCCGTGAATCAGAATCGCCACCTGTTGACGCGTCATCGCGGCTTCCACCGCGGACTGATTGACGTCCATGATGCTGACCGATTTATGCTGATTCGCCTGCTTGCTGCCATTGCGCATGCGCGCGGCAATGCGCATGCGCAGACGCAGCGGCAACGCGAGGAACAGACGCTGCAACCAGCGCTGATGCACTTTGGCGCGGAAGCGCTGATAGCCTTCATCGTCGGTGCACAAGGTATCGCCGTGCATGATCAACACACGATGTCCGTAGCGATCGAGCACCTTTTCTTCCGGCAGCAGCGTCATGCCGCTGGCACGCGCAAAACGCTGGCCGAGCAGGAAGTCGCGATTGCCGTGAATAAAGAACTTCGGCACCGGCAGCGCCTTGAGCGCCGCAGCGATTTGCTGATGCAGCGGGTTAGGATCGTCGTCGCCGATCCAGGCTTCAAACAGATCGCCGAGGATATAAAGCGCATCGCACGTGCGCGCTTCACCCTGCAAAAAATGCAGAAAACCGGCAGTAATTGCCGGTTCTTCATGACACAGATGCAGATCTGCGATAAACAGCGTGCGCGACATTACTCGCTAACAGTCACTTTCTGGATGACAACATCTTCAACCGGAACGTCCTGATGCATGCCGCTGCGGCCGGTTTTCACCGCTTTGATTTTCTCAACCACGTCCATGCCTTCAACCACTTCAGCGAACACGCAGTAACCCCAGCCTTGCAGGCTTTCGTCACGGAAGTTCAGGAAGTCGTTGTCTGCCACGTTGATAAAGAACTGGGCTGTTGCAGAGTGTGGCGCCTGAGTACGCGCCATCGCCAGGGTGCCTTTGGTGTTTTTCAGGCCGTTGTTCGCTTCGTTGCGGATGTCTGCTTTGGTATCTTTCTGCTTCATGCCAGGCTCAAAACCGCCGCCCTGAATCATGAAACCGTTGATTACGCGATGGAAGATAGTGTTATCGTAAAAACCTTCCGCGCAGTATTCCAGGAAGTTCTTCACGGTAGCCGGCGCTTTGTCATCGAAAGTTTTGATTACGATATCGCCATGGTTCGTCTGGAAAGTGACCATTATTTTCTTCCTGTCAAGGTTGTCGTCAGTATCAACTGCCACGCCTGTAAGGCGGCGGGGCATTTTTGTAGACGCTTCTTATATCACAATTTCCAATAACGCGTCAGTAACCGGACGGCAGTTGGCAACCGAGCGATGCACAAGTCAGAAAAATACGGCACAATAACCGGCTTGATGTTTGTCAGTTAAGAGATGAAAACCGTTCTCATAGCGCGCACATTCCGTAGCGGCGCAATTTATTGCGCGATAAATCGCGCCGCTACGGAATGTGCAGTCACGGATTACAGTGGTTAACTGGTTGGCTTGACGCAATAAACAGCAAGATTTTTGATAGTTCTATTCCCGCACACGTAAATAAACGGAACCGTTCAATGCTAAAGATTTATAACACCCTGAGTCGACAGAAAGAGGAATTCAAACCCATCCATGCCGGTCAAGTCGGTATGTACGTGTGTGGTATCACGGTTTACGACCTCTGTCATATCGGCCATGGGCGTACATTTGTGGCATTCGACGTGGTGGCGCGTTATCTGCGTTACGTGGGCTATCAGCTGAAGTATGTGCGTAACATCACCGACATCGATGACAAAATCATCAAACGTGCCAATCAAAACGGGGAAAGCATTGAAACGCTGACCAACCGCATGATCGCTGAGATGCACAACGATTTCGCCGCGCTCGGCATTCTGCCGCCGGATCTGGAGCCGCGCGCGACCCGCCACATCGACGAGATTATCGAGCTGGTCGGCAGGCTGATTGAACGCGGTCACGCTTATGTCGCTGACAACGGCGACGTGATGTTCGACGTAATGAGCGACAAAGATTACGGCGTGCTGTCGCGTCAGGATCTGGAGCAACTGCAGGCCGGCGCACGCGTCGAAGTGGCGGATGTGAAGCGCAATCCGATGGACTTCGTGCTGTGGAAGATGTCTAAAGCCGACGAACCGGCGTGGAACTCGCCGTGGGGCAACGGCCGTCCAGGCTGGCACATCGAGTGCTCGGCGATGAACTGCAAACAGCTCGGCACCCATTTCGACATTCACGGCGGCGGTTCGGACCTGATGTTCCCGCACCACGAAAACGAAGTGGCGCAATCCACCTGTGCGCACGATGGTCCGTATGTGAATTACTGGATGCACTCCGGCATGGTGATGGTTGACCGCGAGAAGATGTCGAAATCGCTGGATAACTTCTTCACCGTGCGCGATGTGTTGCAGCACTACGATGCCGAAACCGTGCGTTACTTCCTGATGTCGGGCCACTATCGCAGCCAGCTCAACTACGGCGAAGATAACCTCAACCAGGCGCGTGCGGCGCTCGAGCGCTTGTACACCGCGCTGCGGCATACCGATGCCAGCGCCACGGCGGCGGGGGGCGAAGAGTTTGAAGCGCGTTTCCGTACCGCGATGGATGACGACTTCAACACGCCGGAAGCCTATTCGGTGTTGTTCGATATGGCGCGTGAAGTGAATCGCCTGAAGACCGAAGACAAAGCCTCCGCTGATGCGCTGGCAGCGAAACTGCGTCAGATCGCTAACGTGCTCGGCATTCTGCAGCAGGATCCCGAGCAGTTCCTGCAAAGCGGTGCGCAGGTGAATGACGATGAAGTGGCGGAAATCGAGCATTGGGTAAAAGCCCGTTCCGATGCGCGTGCAGCCAAAGATTGGGCGCAGGCGGATGTGGCGCGCGATAAGCTCAATGAGTTGGGCGTGATCGTTGAGGATGGGCCGCAAGGTTCCAGCTGGCGACGCAAATAACCGGAGAGGGCGAGAAATCGCCCTTTTTTATTGATGGCGATTGAACAGATTCATATTCACGGCTTCCGCTCGGTGCGCGACCTGACGCTACCGCTGCAACAGCTCAACGTGGTGAGCGGCCCGAACGGCTGCGGAAAATCCAACCTTTATAAAGCGGTGCGATTGCTGCACGAAGCGGCGAGCGGACGTTTAGCGCTGGCGCTGGCGGAAGAGGGCGGCATCCAGAAAGCGATGTGGGCGGGCGGATTGCGGCGCGGCGATCGTCGCCACGATCCTAAACGTCTGGCGCTCGCGGTGGTAATGGATGATATGGATTATCAGCTTGATATCGGTTTTCCTGAGCCGTTAGCCACCAGCATGTTTAACCTCGATCCGCTGGTGAAAGAGGAGCGTATATGGATGAGCGGCCAGCGTCGGCGTCCTTCCTCCTGCATCCTGCAGCGGCAAAATCAAACCGCTTTTCTGCACAACGTTGAGGGCGAACGCGTTGCTTATCCTGCGGTGCTGCATCCGGAAGAGTCGCTGTTTGGGCAGCTTGGCGAGCCGCACCTTTATCCCGAGCTTTCGCAGGTACGTGAAAGGTTACGCCAGTGGCGTTTCTATCATGAGTTTGCGGTGTGGCCCGGTTCGCCGATTCGTGCGCCGCAGATTGGCGTGCGTGCGCCGGTACTGAGCCACGATGGCAGCAATTTGGCCGCAGCCTGGGCCACAATTGTTGAACGCGGTCATTCCGAATTACTGCTTGAGGTGATGGCCGAAGCCTTCCCGGACACGGAATTTCACGTTGACGTGCAGAACGGGCGTTTTCAGATGCTGATGTCACGGCGGGGGATTTTGCGCCCGCTGGAGAGCGCCGAGTTCTCGGATGGCACGCTGCGCTTTCTCTGCTTAGTGGTGGCGCTGCTCAGCCCGCGTCCGCCGGCGTTTATGGCGCTGAATGAACCGGAAAACAGTTTGCATGAAGATTTGTTGCCTGCATTAGCACGACTGATCGCCGAAGCCAGCCAGTTTAGCCAACTGTGGATCACCAGCCATTCACCGAAACTGGCGACGCTGATTGCGCAGCATACGGCGGTGAATCACATCGCGCTGGAGCAAATCGAAGGGGAAACTCGGGTGGTGGGGGAAGAGCGGATTTAGGCGTCCCGATTGGGACGCCTAAAGGTCAGGCAACAACCGTAATCTTAAAGCCCGCAAACTCGACCTTCTGGCCTTCAACAATCTTGCAGCGCTTACGCGTTTCAACTGCGCCATCGACGCGCACTTCGCCTTCCGCAATCACCGCTTTCGCCTGCGCACCGCTTTGCACCCAACCTTCGAGTTTCAGCAGGTCGCACAAATCTACGTGGGCATGTTTACCGAGAGAAAAACTGGCCATTATGCCTCCTCAATGTCGTGAAATTCTTCACACGCCGTCAGCGTGTTTTGGATCAGTGTCGCGACCGTCATTGGACCGACGCCGCCTGGAACGGGCGTGATGTACGAGGCGCGCTCAGCAGCCGCTTCGAACTCCACATCACCCACCACTTTACCGCTGTCGAGACGGTTGATACCCACATCAATCACCACCGCGCCCGGCTTGATCCAGTCGCCCGGAATAAAGCCCGGCTTGCCGACAGCTACCACCAGCAGATCGGCGTGCTCAACGTGATGACGCAGATCTTTGGTGAAACGGTGCGTAACGGTGGTGGTACAACCGGCGAGCAGCAGCTCCATGCTCATCGGACGGCCAACGATATTCGATGCGCCAACCACTACGGCGTTCAGGCCGTAAGTATCGATATTGTAGCGCTCCAGCAAGGTGACGATGCCGCGCGGCGTACACGGACGCAGCTTCGGTGCGCGCTGGCACAGACGACCGACGTTGTACGGATGGAAGCCATCCACATCTTTGTCCGGCACGATGCGCTCCAGCACTTTGACGTTATCGATGCCTGCTGGCAGCGGCAGCTGCACCAGAATGCCGTCGATGTCGTTATCGTTGTTGAGCGTATCAATCAGCTCCAGCAGCTCGGCTTCGCTGGTGGTGGCGGGCAGATCGTAGGAGCGGGAGATGAAGCCCACTTCATCACAAGCACGACGTTTGCTGGCGACATAGATCTGCGAAGCCGGGTTTTCACCCACCAGCACAACTGCCAAACCGGGCGCACGTTTGCCGGCCGCCAGACGCTGCTGTACTTTTTCGGCAACCTCAAGGCGCACCTGCTGCGCAATCGTTTTACCGTCAATAATTTTTGCTGCCATCAGAGAGGAAATCCATCTGTAGAGGGTTAGATCGGGGATGGCGCCTATTCTGTCAGAAGCGCGTCCGGCTGTCAGGTAGAGATTCGCCATCAACGCCGCTTTCCCGATTTTTCGCCGTGGCGCCCGCCCGCGTTAGCGCTTATGATGCCCGGCAGTGAATGAGATGGATGACGTGATGATTTGGTTAATTCTCGCCACGCTGGCGGTGGTGTTCGTGGTAGGTTTTCAGCTGCTGACGGCCAGCTCGCGCCATGCGGTGCAGGCGCTCAATAAACGGTTGCAACTGCCGCCGGTGCATATCGAATCGATGCTGTCGCTGATGGGCAAAGAGGCGGCAAAAGAGTTTACCGACTACATCGCGGGCGATAACGACACGCATCTGCACAATGGCGCTGCGGTGCTGCTGATTTGGCAGGTGCTGATTGTCGATGGCAGCGACGAAAATAGGCAGCGCTGGCATGGGATTTTGAGCCGGGCGGGGTTTTCTGCGTTGATTTCACGGCAGCAGCTGTTGCTGGCGTTGGGGTTCTTGCGCCAGCTGGAGCCGGACAGCCAGGAACTGCATGCGCTGCGCGACCAGTACAATGCGCATTTCACGCAGCAAGGGATTGAGCTGGAAGGCGAAACGGAGCAGGGCGGGAATCTGGTGTCGATGAGCGAGTGGCGCAAGCGGCATTAAGGGGTTTTGGTTAATCTGGCAGCACTCCGCTGCTCTGGAAGGGCAAAAACGTTGACGCGCGAGCCGCTGGACGTATAATCCGACCCAATCACTATGCGCCCTTAGCTCAGCTGGATAGAGCACCGGCCTTCTAAGCCGTAGGTCACAGGTTCGAATCCTGTAGGGCGTACCAAATTCATATCAAGAGACGTCAACTGACGTCTTTTTTTATGCCTGAATTCAGTGAATTAGCGCCACATCAGGCATTCAAATTCAACCTGAGTCTATCGAAGTAAACCGGCATGGAAAGAGGTTAAAATGAAATGGAGTAATAAGCTAAATATAACTTCTATCGAGAAGCAGTCTCATAAGCTATGCAAGTCGAAGATGCATAGCTTAATTTATTTTCTCAACTTAGGCGGCAGAATCCTTCTCAACAGCAAGGAATGGAGAGTTGTCAAGTGCAGCAAATGATGCTTCGTTATTAAGTAGTCGTATGAAGTATCTTTTTTGATCTTTTGTATTAAGATTTACTAGTCCTCCTGATAAATCAATGTTCCTTTGAAATACAGGGAATCTTTGCATGACTTGCTGTATTTGAGGAATGGAAACTCCCGTTGTTACCAAGCTCCCTTTTGAAACCATAGCAAGTCTACGCATAAATGCTCGGTCTTTATACATATCCTTGAAAATATCTAGCGGTACTTGCATACCTTGTGTATTAACAATACCAAGATTTATTATCAATGGAGTAGAGCTGTTTGCAAGATTATCTATTACACTTTCTAAGCCATACATTCTCTCAAGTAATTTGATGTTTAATGCGTAATATTTATTCTGGAAGAGGAAAAAGTCAATAGTATCATTTATATCAATGCTGTCATGAGTTATCTTATCTAAGGTTCTACCATTTAAACTCAAGAAGGATTTTTTCGTTTTCTTATGTAAAGAGACGGGGTATTTATGTTGGTAAATCACTACACTATTTCCATTACCATCACAAAGGTGGTAAATAACTGCCTTTACCGATGTAAGGCTTTGCGAAGCAAAATCAAACTGTACTGCATTTCCATTGACTCCGAAATTTAGCACGTCGTTCATTTTAGTAAATTCAATGGGGAGGTGATTAATTGCCAAGTGATCATATTCGAAAACTTGTTTATCTCTTTCTAACAAAGTAGATACGAGTGGAACAGCAGCTTTACCTCTGTTAGGCTCAATAATATTATTTTTTAAACTTTTAGAAAATGAGGTGGTTAGCTCTTTTTCAGCATTAGGTTCAAGATTAACCATAAATATGTCTATTGCGCCATGACTTTCAGCGACAAAAAATGCTTCACCAGAGATTTTCTGCGATTGCAAAATGTTTTCAATGTTAGTGAACATATTGTGATCTCTATATTATTTTAGCCAAATAAGTTCCATCATCAATTTTTATATACTTTATGCTAGCTGTGTTTTTTAGAATCCCTCTGCATATAACTGTGCATTTTTTCACACCTCTGTCGTGAATATTTGCTTTGTATATTCTGAATCCGAGTATTGCAAGTGATGGGTTTGAATAAAATCTATTTGTTTTTACATATATCGCGCCGATAACAAATATCATCAATCCTAAATTCAATACGGTTCGCTTACTATCTACATCAGTAAAAACTAAGGGCATTATATATGTGGTTAAAAACTCTAAATGCTCATGATTTTCATTGCTAATATCTGATACAGTACACGCAACAGACCACCCCGAACCAAAGCTATTTGCAAGGATCGTTAAAATAAATACACCGATGAAAATGAAAGCCAAACTAACTATGAAAACGATATTTCTCACTCTCAATGATGAGATGGGAAAAGTAAAATTTTCAGTAAAAAGATAGTTCCACACATTTTTAATCATAACCTTGTCGTAGGACATTATTAATAATGATAGAAACAGAAGCCACAGTGATAGTATATATAGCACTGTTTTAAGATATGGTCTGTTATCCATCAGCCTCTCCTGTGAAAATTTAAAATAATGTGGATATATAAAACAAGGTAAATCATTTGCCTAATTCCCCTGCTAACAACTCGGCCTGCTTCAAAATTGTTTCCGTAGCAAGCAATGACATATCAGGCGGATAACCATATTTTTTGAGCAGACGTTTTACAACCACACGAATTTTCGCTCTTGCCGCTTCTTTCACTGTCCAGTCAAGGCTGACATTGTTACGGATAGCTTCCGTTAGGACGACTGCCAGTTCTCGTAGTTTTTCCTTTTGCATCAGCTCACGAGCGCTGTCGTTATCCGCAACAGCAGAATAGAAAGCGTATTCATAAGCGCTAAGATTCAGTTGACTTGCAAGGCTGTCAGATTCCTGAATGGTTTTAGCTAGTTTGATCAGTTCATCGATCACTTCCGCAGCGGTAAGAACCTTGTTCTGGTAGCCATTGATTGCAGAGGTAAGCATATCGATCAGTTTTTTACCTTGGGTAATACTTTGGTTCGAGCGAACCTTGATCTCATCAGAAAGCAGCTTTTTAAGCGTTTCCAGAGCAATATTTCTGTGCTGGTAATCTTTCATTTCCTGAAGGAATTCATCGGAGAGTACGGAGATATCCGGCTTTTGTATTCCCGCTGCGTCAAAGATATCGACGACTTTATCTGTCACCAGAGCCTGATCAATAGTCTGTTTTACTCGCACTTCCAGACTGTCATTATGTTCTTCTTCTGAGTCGTCTGAGTTTTCAGTAAATTTATTCAGGCGAGCCTTCACTGCTTGGAAGAATGCGACTTCGGGTGCCGCTTCCATTGCTTTATCATGAGGCGTCGCAAGCGCAAATGCCTGGGACATGGCAGCAACAGCAGCAAGGAATCGCATTTTCCCTTTGCCGTTATCCAGCCCTAAAATGTGGTTTTCTGATTCAAGGATAATCGTCAGTCGTTGTGAAGTCGTTGCAGTAAAGTAGGCTTTGTAATCGTAGCCGTGCATCATGCCTTCCAGGATTTCCAGTTTTTCCTGCATGAGCGTAACGGCTTCTTCCTGAACCTCAGCAGGATCTCCCCGTCCACCTGCATCAGAGTAGAATGACAGTGCTTCTTTTAAATCTGAGGCAATGCCGAGATAGTCAACCACCAGACCACCGATTTTGTCCTTGTACACCCGGTTAACGCGGGCAATCGCCTGCATCAGGTTATGGCCCTTCATCGGTTTGTCGATATAGAGGGTATGCATACTTGGCGCATCAAAGCCGGTAAGCCACATATCACGCACTATCACCAGTTTCAGCTTGTCGTCGTCGTCTTTCATTCGGTTAGCCAGAACCTGACGTTCTTTTTTAGTGGTATGGTGTTTAGCGATTTCTGGCCCGTCAGCAGCGGAAGAGGTCATCACGACTTTAATCACGCCGTCATTTAAATCATCGCTGTGCCATTCGGGTTTAAGTGTGACGATTTCTTTATACAATTCAGCAGCAATACGTCGGGACATGGTAACAATCATGCCCTTGCCATGATCGGCATTGGACTTTAAGCGCTGTTCAAAATGCTGAACCATATCCGCCGCAATGGCTTTAATACGTTTTGAACTGCCAATCAAACCTTCGATTCTGGCCCATTTAGAACGTTCTTTCTGGGTAAGCGTCAGCTCGTCCTCGTTAAACTCATCGTCAAACTCTTCGATAAGCTGACGGCCTTCTTCACTGATGGCAATTTTCGCCAAACGGCTTTCATAGAAGATACGCACGGTGGCACCGTCTTCAACGGCCTGCGAGATATCGTAGATATCAACATAGCTACCGAAAACAGCAGGGGTATTTACGTCCGTTTTTTCTATGGGGGTTCCGGTAAAGCCCAGATAGGTCGCATTGGGCAAGGCATCACGCATATATTTGGCAAAGCCATAAACAGTGCGTTTACCTGTTACGTTGCCTTCGCTGTCTTTAACATCGACTTCTTTGGCGCTGAATCCGTACTGTGAACGGTGGGCTTCATCAGCGATAACGACAATATTGGTTCTGTCTGACAATAATTCATAGATATTGCTGCCATCATCAGGCTGGAACTTTTGAATAGTGGTAAACACTACGCCACCAGAGGCGACGCGCAAATAATCTTTGAGTTCTTCCCGGTTATCAGCCTGTTTTGGTGTCTGACGCAGTAGCTGGGTAGCAGAAGAAAATGTACCGAAGAGCTGATCATCTAAGTCGTTACGGTCAGTGATCACCACCACAGTCGGATTATCCAGCGCCAGCACAATTTTCCCGGTATAAAACACCATCGAAAGCGATTTACCGGAACCCTGGGTATGCCAGACTACGCCAGCTTTGCGGTCCCCGGTTTTTTGCGCATTAACAAGATCTTTACTGTTACGCCCCTGTTGGCGCAGTGCCACTTCGGCAGAGGGGGAGTCCGCATTCACCGCCGAGGCACGAATAGTGGAAAGAACTGCTGCATTAACTGCGTAATACTGATGATAAGCCGCCATTTTTTTAACAGTACGGATACTGATAATCCCTTTGCTGTCTTCATGTTTGCTGGCTTCAAACACAATAAAGTGGCGGATCATATCCAGTAGCGTTACTGGATTAAGCAACCCCTGTAATAAAACTTCAAGCTGTGGCTGGGTATTGGTGGCTTGCGTTTTACCGTTGGCGGTTTTCCACGTCATATAACGACTGAAATCAGCAGAAACCGTCCCCGCTTTGGCTTCCAGCCCGTCAGATATCACATTAAAGGCATTGTAGGTAAACAGGCCGGGGATTTGATTCTGATAGGTTTTAATCTGGTTATAGGCACCTGTTACCGTAGCATTTTCGTCAGCGGCATTTTTCAGTTCAATAACGACTAATGGCAGACCGTTGATGAACAAAATAAGATCCGGTCGGCGGGTATGGTTGCCTTCTTTGATGGTGAGTTGATTAATGACCAGAAATTCATTATTCGTGGGGGCGTTAAAGTCGATCAGGCCGGCCAGCTCCCCTTGTGTATTACCATCTTTGCTGACTTCGATATTGATTCCTTCGCTCAACAGGCGATGAAAGGCCAGATTGTTTGCCATTAGATCAGGTGTGCTGATCTGCATCACCTGTTTCAGGGCTTCTTCACACTTCTGTTCACTGAGGTGTGGATTTAGTCGTTGCAGAGCTGTACGCACTTTGTCTTCAAGGATAACCTGTTGATAGCTACGTAATGGGTTGATTCCACTAGGTTCAATGTCCGGGCCATAAACATATTCATAGCCCAGCCCTTGCAGGTGCTCAATCGTCATTACTTCAATATCAGATTCGGTCATCTTTGCCATGCGTACTGTCCTTATTGCCGCTTAACCAGAGAGTGGGTTATGCACCCGCATAGTTATTTTATGCTACTGATGCGATTGCTTCTTCAGCATACTGAACCCGTACTTCACCGCTCATCAGTTTGGGAAGTAGTGTGTTGCGAAGTTTTTCTAAGCTGTCAATTTGTCTTGAGTTGTTAATAAGTTTACTTTCAAATGAATCTAATAACTCATTAATTTTGCGTAGGGAAGCTTCTGTTGGCAGATTAACATTGAACTTCTTAAGATAATCCAAGTTAACTCGTTGTCTGCCAGTTGAACCTTCCATACAACTTTCTGCATATTCCTTGAAGTCTGGATTTCGGCACATGATATATGAAATCATAGGATGAATTTCTTTTTTAGGACGCATAACTATGAACTCAGTTGAACCCCATCCGGTTTCATTTTCGGCTAAAAAATCAATATAGGCAGCTTTCCCATTTTCTAAACATGGGGTAATTCTCGCTAACAGAGTATCTCGTTTAGTGAATTTGGTTCCCGAAGAGAATGGACGTTTGTAATATCCAGTAGCACGAAAATTATCAGTGCTTAGTCCAGCCATGTCCAAATAAGTAGCGTCTTGGCTTTTAGTTAAAGTTCGCTTTGGATTAAAATCAATTACCTGATCTATACTAACTGATACACCCGTGACATCTAAAATAAACCATTGCCTAAACAATGCCTCTGCCATAGATTCCAGCGTTTTATTCTGGCGATGAAGCAGGTCTATTTTTTTATCGAGAGAGGACAGCACGGAGGAAATAGATTTTTGTTCTGTGATTGGTGGTTTTTTAAACTCATACGACCGTAACCCTTTCAAAGGAACGTTAGGTATAGTTGTTCCGGTAGCTATATTATCTAGATAGGATTGAAAGTTATCAGATAAGCATTCATAGTAAAAGTAGTCTCTAAGAATGATATTTGCATCCAAATTTATATAGCAAACGCTTTTACCGAGAGCACATTTTTCGCCTGCATATTTTGATACGTTACCAATAGTGCCATTAATCGATAGTAATAAGGTTGAACTGTTTAAATCTTTTTTTATTTTATCAAACTCAGTCTTGGCAATTTTTTTTGTTTCAGGTTTAATAAAAACCCTACCATTGAGTAAATTATTACCATTTATAAAGTAATAATCTCCACTTTCATCGTAAGTTGGTGTTCCATGTAAACCATCACCAATTTTAACTGATACGTCTGTTAAAAAAACATTCTTCCACTCGCTCATAGCACCACCTTCGCCAGATTATCAGCGATAGCTTTGTTCAGCTGCGCTTCTTCTTCCAATTGTGCTTCAAACTCAGCTTTAAGAGTCGTAAAGCGTTCTTTAAAGTCAAAATCATCTTCTTCGTCAGCAAGACCAACATAACGGCCAGGTGTGAGCACATAATCGAGTTTAGCAACTTCATCAATGTCTATTGACGCACAGAAACCAGCCACATCTTCGTAATCGCCACCTTTGTTACGCCAGTTATGGTAGGTTTTAGCAATGGTCTTGATATCGTCGTCGGAAAGAACTTTGCTACGACGGTTAATCAAATGACCAAGATTGCGGGCATCAATAAACAGAATTTCTTTGCTGCGATCACGGTACTGGCTGCTATTTTCACGATCACGCCGCATAAACCATAATGCGGCAGGGATCTGGGTGTTCAGGAACAGTTTTGCAGGTAAGTTAACGATACAATCAATGACATTTGCATCTTTAACCAGCGCCGCACGGATATCACCTTCTCCAGAACTTTTCGAAGTCAAAGCCCCTTTTGCCAGCACTACCCCAGCCTGACCTTTTGGCGACAGGTGATAAAGGAAGTGTTGCATCCAGGCAAAGTTAGCATTACCAGCAGGCGGAGCACCATATTGCCAACGAGCATCTTTACGTAGCAGTTCACCTGACCAGTCGGATACGTTAAACGGAGGGTTAGCAATAATAAAATCAGATTTTAAATCTTTATGGGCATCGTTCAGGAATGAGCCTTCGGTGTTCCACCTGACGTGTTCTGAGTTGATACCACGAATAGCAAGGTTCATCTTTGCCAGACGCCAGGTTGTCTGATTGGATTCCTGACCGTAAATAGAAATATCGTCAATATTACCCTGATGAGCTTCAACAAATTTTTCTGACTGAACAAACATACCACCGGAACCACAGCAGGGGTCAAAGACACGGCCTTTGTAAGGTTCCAGCATGTTAACCAGCAGGCTTACAATGGATTTAGGCGTATAGAACTGACCGCCTTGTTTGCCTTCTGCCAATGCGAACTCACCAAGGAAGTATTCGAATACGTGACCTAAAACGTCAGCAGAACGCGCTTTGGCATCACCCAATGCAATGTTGCCAATCAGATCTATCAGTTCACCAAGAACAGTGGCATCAAGATTTTGGCGAGCATAGACTTTCGGCAACACACCTTTTAGCTGTGGGTTACCCGCTTCGATAAGCTCCATCGCATCATCAACCAGCTTACCGATTTCGGGCAGCTTGGCCTTAGATATCAGGTAACTCCATCGCGCCAGTTCAGGAACAAAGAACACGTTATAAGCGGTATATTCGTCTTTGTCTTCCGGATCTGCACCTGCGAATTCACCTTCACCTGCTTTCAGCAGTTCGTAATGCGATTCAAAAGAATCTGAAATGTATTTAAGGAAAATCAGACCCAGTACCACATGCTTGTACTCGGCGGCATCAATGTTCTTACGTAGCTTGTCAGCCGCTTTCCACAGGATGACCTCTAACGGATCTGTTTTGATTTCTTTAGGTTTTCTAGCCATTACGGTCATTTTCCAAATACGGAGGATTGACCTATTTTGCCTTAAAGTTCGGGTTGTTACGAGTTGAATCGCCACGGGTTTAACAGTCACCTTAGAGCCATTTAAGATGACCACTACAACTGAAAAGAGAGGGGGCCTGCCTATGAGCAGTATACGTTATCATGAAGAGTTCAATATCGAAGCGGTTAAACAGATAATAGGCCATGTGGCTTTTATTAACCCAGGTATAAGTACACCTAGAGATAAATTAAGAGACTCTGTGCTTATTAAAGTTGAGAAGTTAATTGTGGAGTTTATTTCTTCCATTTACTCACTCTCGATGTTTATATTATTTAACGTTACTTTCTCGCAGCTTTCCCACTTTGATGCGCACCGTTTCCGGCATCGCACTCTGATTATCCTCCCTCAACCCCAGCATCATGTTGTATCCATTAAATAACCCGGCATCGCCAAGCCGCGGCATTGGCAGCAATCGCGTGGGAATCGTCAGCCAAAACCGCAAATCGTAGTCACAGCCCAGATAGGTACGCAGTAGCGCCATCACATCCTGTCTGAGCTGTCCGTCAGGCATCCAGCCCTTTGCCTCATCAGGATCGTCTGTTGAAAGCTCGACCCGTGAGCAGTAACCGATTACGCAAGTTTCATCACCCAAAATCGGATTCTGATCAAGCGTCATGCCACTGCGCATTGCAAGCCGGGCGCGTTTTGCCACCGGCATCGTCACCGGATGGTGTGCGAAAACCTCAACCTTCGTATTCGGTGCCTGGCTGCGTATCACCGCTGCAATACCTTCAGCAGTGTGCGTGGTATGCAGCAGCGGTTTAAGTATCGCCAGCAGGCGTGATGAGGGCTGATCGCCGCTGTGGGCAATGCCGGTTAGCGCCATCAGGCTTTGCGACACCGTATCGGTACCGCCTGGCTCAAAGGTGGCCGGATAGCTGTACTTGCGCCAGATGCGGTAAAACTGCGTCATCAGCCGGTGATTGAAGATATCCAGAAACGCCGCCATGGCATCAGCTCCGTCACGCCCTTGGTTGATATCATCAATGATGCTGGTGGGCAGCGGCGAATCGACGCCGTACAAGCCGAAGAAGTTGGTTCTGACCGTTGGTATCGCATTCGGGTTATCGGCGTCAATTTCCGTGCGTTTCAACTCCCCGGCGGGAAAGCCCAGGTGCGGATTGGGACGAAAACGCACTGGATCACTTTCTGGCGTGCGGCCCGTGCCGAGACGGCTGCCGGTCGTCTGCTCAAGTAACTGGCAGAAGCGGTAAAAGTTGTAACGCGCGGTCTGGTCATTGCCGTCATCGTCCAGCCAGAACGGTTTTTTGTTGTCTTCGCTCACATCAGCACCCTGTCAATGCGTCGCTCCGGCCAGGCCCATTCGGTGCCCGAAGCGGTCAGCAGCACTGTCAGCTGGGTAAAGCGCACCACGCTGGCGTACTGCGTCAGGAATTGCTCCAGCAGCTCGCAGAACAGGCGGGCATCGCCGGTGCCGCTGAACCGGGTTTCATCGAGCGCCACGCGAATACGCACCCCGTGCCAGTGATACGAGGAGTTATAGTCCTGACGCCAGCTGACGTGACGAATACCGCTGATGCGACGGCGGTTGTTATCGTCATTACTCCAGTCAAACAGCGCCAGCACGGCTCGAAGGTTTTCAGCATCGTTAATCATCTGGCTCAGGGCGCGCGGATGCAGCAGCGACATCATATGCCACTGAAATAATTGCGTGGTTGGTGGGTAATAAGGCATAGAAGGGGGATGACGCGTTATGCACTGCAATGTCAGGTTGCCGGTTACCGCGCTTCCATCAAATACGGCTTTCTCCAGCGCCATACGCGGATAGTTACCATTGGTGCAGGTGATGTTCATAAACAGCGTGGCATCATCCTCGCCCCGATCGGTCTCGCTTGCATCGCCACCCAACATCAGCAAGGTTTCATAAAGACCGCTGACACCACGCCAGATGCGCGTATGGAAATATCGCTCCGGCCAGGACTCTTTGCGTTGCAGCATGCCCCCTTTTTGCCGGAAGTGCCGATACGGCACATAACGGCGCTTATCCAGTGTTTCGCTGGCGGCAACTTCATCAACACTGTAAATCTCAGTGTGCCGATCGCGCAGTCGATGCGGACGCAGACGATAATCGAGCACCGCAGGCTTCACCTTCAGCGGCTCGGCGTTCAGCGTAAACAGGTTAATCATCGGCACGCAGTGAATGCGCAGCGCGTCTGCCGGCAGGGAAATATCATGTGGAAGCGGCTGACTAAGGTGAATATCGAGCATCACTTCCCGACAGCTTTCGTCGAAAGGCAGCGTGTTGAGCCCCGATAGAGTAAAGAAGGCGTAGCGAGCCGGAAAACTGAAATATTCCAGCAGCGGGCGCACTTCACCACAGAGTGCTGGGCTATCACTTTCCGGCCAGACAGGACGCCAGTGCTGTTGCCAGCGGGCGCGGATGCCACCATTAAATGGCTGCGAATCGGAGTTATCACTCTGCGGCAGGCGAAAAGTGATGTTGCGCAGATGACAGGTCAGCGCATGGTATAGCAGCGACTGCACTGGGCGATCTCCGTTGATATAAAGCGGAATATCGCTGAGATCGATTTGGCTCGGATCGGCCTGAGAGCTGAGTGAAAACCGCAGGGAAATCATCTGGTGTCCATCCGGATGGAAGGGCGTCGTTATCTCGCCCAGCGTCAGCGGATGCAATTTCAACGCATCGGTCGTGCGATAAGGGCAGCGTTGGCCAGTGATATCCATCGGTCGGGTCAGCAGCGTTGTACCTTCCGGCAGCACCGCATCACGTACCTGAGCGACGCTATCGGGCGTAAGTTCCACCACAGACATTGATGGCAGCGTGCGGTTCACCACGGGCAGCAGATGCCCAAGCAGCGGCTCCGTCAGCTCCGGAATATCGTCATCAATCTTGCGACGCATCTGCGCCATCATCAGCGAGAAGCCCTGAAACAGTTGCTCGACCGAGTCATTCATCTTCAGAGATTTGCCGTCGACACCCAGTCGCCGTCCCGCCTCCGGATACTGCTCCGCAAACTCCTGCGCAGCCGCTTTCAGATAACGCATTTCGCTGTCGAAATATTTCAGAAAATCATGGTCGTTCATGGTTCACCTACTCAACCAGCGTGAGTGCCAGATAACTCACTGAGCAGAGTGAAACCAACCACAGCACCAGCAGTGAGATCATTGCCCGGTAAAACATGACTCTTGTTCCGTGCAGGCGATCAGCCAGAGAACGCGAGCGGGCAAATTTTTTCGGCCACAGCTGCGCCATGCCCCGGTCAAACTCAGCAAGGTCGTCTTCGTTGTTGAGCAATGCGAAGAGCCGTTCATCGAGCCATAAACGCCAGCAGTAGTAGTGTGTGATGAAGAACAACACCATTAACGGCAGGCTCAGCGCGAAGTAGAAAAGGCTGAGTATCAGCGCCAACGGCGGCAGTGTCAGCGCGGCAAAGTAGCGCCAGCTTGCCAGATGAATTTGCACAATTCGGTTGGTCATCATGATGTCTGACATAGCTGTTCCTTGCTAAAGGCTTCGAGGATTGCAATGTGTGCAGGGGTGAGAACAATCTGCGGGCGTCGGGACTTAATGAGTTCAACGGCCTGAACGACAGAAGCTGCATGTCCTTCCGCCAGCAGCCACGCCGCAATCACTGTGGCACTGCGCGATAAACCCAGCGCGCAGCAAACCAACACCTTGTCACTTTCCCGGTGTAGTTGCTGAAGCTGTCTTACCGCAGTGCGCAAATGCGCAATGTCGGGCACCAGCAGATCCATTAGCGGATAGGCCTGCCATCGCTGTGCGTTCCGGTTGCCTTTGTGTAATTCTGCGGTCAGATCAAAAACGGCAAAATCTTGCTGCGTCTTGTCCGGAAACCTGCCCAGCGCTACGCCAGCGACAATCTCATTACTTTGCGCGCTATGCCGGGAAAACCAGCGGCGGGAAATCCTCACGCCTGTCAGATAGGGTAAAAGCAGCAGGCGTGCGGAGAGGGATAAGTTGCCGCAACTGTTTTTCTGGAACACCGTCACGCCCAACCCGGCATAGCCCGCAGCCACCGCCAGCAGCGCTATGGCAGGCCACAACAGCAAATGACCACAGGGGATCGCTATCCCCGCCAGTAAAAACAGCATTCCACCCAGGCCGTATTTGCCAGCAAGACGTCGCGCGTGCCAAGTGGGGCGCTGCCAGCGCCATTCTCCTCTAATTGGAACCAGGTAGCTGATGATGACCGCAACCCCAATCCCGCTAATGACATCGATAAAATGGTGCTGCCAGGTGGTCAATACGGAGACAGCAATCAGCAGGAACCAACCGCCCGCAATGATTCTTGCATTGCGATTCAGATGCTGGCGAAAGCGCAGCCAGAGCAGCCAGGTCAGAATAATGTGCAACGAAGGGGCCTGGTTATAGGGTAAATCAAACTGTTCAAGCTGGCGGAACAACCAGCCGAAGGCACCCTGGGTTTCCGGGCGCGTGAAGGTAAACTTCAGCGGGAAAAGTAAAAACGCTGCACACGCCACCAGCGATGCTACTAGCAGGCGATAGCCGTGACGCATCAGCTCTTGTCTTGATGTGCAGATGAACAGTGAAATACCGTAAAGCAGGTCGATGCTCCAGTAAGGCACGATGGTCCAGGGAACAAATAGAATCGAACGTTCCCAGGCAAACACCAGGCTTTCCACATCATCGCGGGTCGCGGTGTAGGTATTCACCTGCCCGTAGCTGAGAAAAAACAGGGGCCCCAGCAACATCAGCCAGCAAAGCCCCTGTTTCCAGGGGCGAAAAGGGCGTTGTGTCAGCAACGATTCAGTCATGCTATTTTCTTACCGCCAGCGACACGGTAAAGATGCCAAACTCATCGATCAGCTGGTGGCATTTCTCAAATCCAGCATCTTCGACCAGCGTATCCATCTCTTTCTGGCTGCGTACGCGCATCAACCAGGGAATACCGTTCTGGTGGCTGGTTAAGGTCCATGCGATGGTTTTCAACTGCGGATGCCACGGTTGCCCGGTATAAACCAGCACGCCGCCCGGTGGAATGGCGGCTGCCAACCCGGCCAACGAAGTTTTGATTAACTGGTTGCTCGGGAACAGTTCATACAGGCCGGAGACAATCCCCAGCGTCGGCGCAGGCGCGAGTGTGGCGAGCGAGTCATAATCGAAGGCATTGCCTTTTTTGAACTGCGCGAGATGGCCTAATTGACGCGCTTCAATCATCGCCTGGCCTTTTTCCACATTCAGATCGCTGTAATCTCGCAACAAGATGCTTTCAATTCCCGGCTGTTTCTCTAGTGCATCAAGAACGTAGCGGCCATGTCCGGCGGCTATGTCGACTACGCGAATCGGCAAATTGTGCTCTTGCAGTTTTGCTACAGCCTGCGCAATCACCTGCTGGATATTCTCTTTACGCATGCGAATGCCGCGCCAGCCAATGCTGTTGAGGTACTGCCTGTCGATGATACGGCCAACAATGCCGGTGCCTTCAGCCGTGTTGCGGTAGACATAATCCAGTGTACTGCCAGAGTCAAAGCCGGTTTCATATCCCAGGCGCATGCCTTTTGACAGCCGACCAATGGTTTTCATGCCAAAACTTAATGAAGCGTAGGACATGCCTTGTAGTGAGCAGCGCTTAGGTGGTGCCTGCAGCTCACGGTACGCATCAGCGCCCGGACTCCACTGATCTTCATGGCTGTAATCGAAGGTGTAAGGTGCCGCGTGGTAAAGCTGTTCAATAAACGGCTTCATTTTATCGAAGGCAAGCTGGCGATCCTTCTCTCCCAGCGTATCGTGATAAAAACCGGGCAGAATATGCTGCTCTTTAATGACGCTACGCAGCCCCTGATAGAATTTTTTCTGCGGTCTGGTGTGCACCACAAAATCATCGCCGGATATCAGCAGCTGTGTTGGCACGGTGATGGCGGCAGAGTCAGCAACAATACGCTCCGCCGTTTTATACAGATCCAGCAGAATATTCACGGCAATCTGACGGGTGATGAATTTATCCTGCTCAAAGCTGCGAATGCGCTCGGGGTCGTGGCTGAGAAATTTCCCTTTGACGTAAGAGTTCACGTAAAACAGACCGCGAATACGTTGCAGCATAGCCAATCCCGTGCGTGCGAAAGGCACATACAGCTTCACCTTGAACGCTGGAGAGGCCAGCACCATACCGCGAATTTTAGGCGCGTAATCATGCACCCAGGTAGCGACCAGCACCGCACCGACGCTTTGCGCAATCACAACAATATCTTCAATGCTCACCCTGGCTTGTTCAGCGACAAAGCGAACAAATTCATCGACGTCCTGCACTGAGCGAGCCAGGCTTGGGCTGTAACCTCGTTCTCCCGGCGAATGTCCGTGTCCACGCGCATCCCAGGCGTAAAAATGGGCATCCGGCATCAGTAACTCATCGACAACATGCTGCAAACGCCCGGAGTGCTCATGCCCGCGATGAAATAGCACAATCACTTTTTTGCTCTGCGCATCCTGCGCGGGCCAGTGGCGAAAATAGAGAGATTCACCGTCGCTGGTTGAAAAAGATCCTTCCTGAAATAAACGTGCTTCCTGGCTCATGATGATTTCCTTATGACTTGCTGTTGTAATTCGACAAAACGATTTAATAACGCGCTTTTAAATTCGGCCTTGTTGTCCTGATAACGCAGCGGATCGTCGATATAAATATCGATAAAGAACGGCACCGGTATTTTCTGACCTTTACCCATTGAGCGATCCAGCCCGTGCATATAGACCGGAATGATGGGCACATCCGGGCACTGCTGGCTGAGATGCCACAGGCCAGATTTAATTTCTGACAGTTTCCCCGGCTCGCCGCGCGTGCCTTCCGGAAAAATAATCACAATTTTCTTTTCCGCCAGCGCATCGACGCAGGCCTGCAATGGATTAGCCTGATGCGCTCCGCGATAGACCGGGATGATGCCAATCACCTTGAGCGCAAACCAACCCACCACTTTGTTTTTCAGGAAATAATCAGCGGCAGCCACCGGCTGTACATTCACCAGCGTCGAGAGGGGAAACAATGTGAAGAGCGTCAGCACATCAAGATGGCTGTTGTGGTTTGCCACAATGATCGCCGGGCCTGTTTTCGGTAGCTTCTTGCGGTTGGCCACGGCGACACCCAGCCAGATCCACACCACCGGATAAGCGATGCAAAGGGTAAAGATCCAGCGCAGCATGCGGTTCATGTGCGCCTCCTACACGTAGAAGTAGTAATAGAAGTGGAAGAACAGCGGCGCGGTGTAGATCAGTGAATCGAGTCGATCCAAAATGCCACCGTGTCCGGGCAGCAATTTGCCGGAATCCTTCACACCAAAATCGCGCTTGATCGCCGACATCACAACATCGCCGCAAAAACCGCTTGCACCAATAATTAGCCCAGCACCTAGCGAGTGGAGATAACTCATCGGTGTCAGCAGTGGGCCAAGAATCACAGCCAGCAACATGGTGGTAAGGATGCCACCCAGCAAACCGGCCAGCGTCTTATTCGGGCTGACTTTGGGCGTTACTCGAATCCTGCCCAGCGATTTTCCCCACAGATACTGGGCAATATCATTCAGCTCAGTCAGCGCAACGAGGAAGAACACCAGCAGCGCACCGGCGCTGGCATCCGTACCGGGTAAGGTCATCAGGTAGGCAACGTGGCTCAGAGCGAACACGGTGGTCATCATGCCCCAGTGCATCACCGACGCAGAGTGCAGAAAACCTTTGGTATCACCGGCAATCACCATGCGAGCGGGCAGGAAAAGGAAGACGTAAACCGGGATAAAAATGATGAACATGCCGTACCAGGCCATGCCGGTCCAGAGATATTGCACCGGGATAGCGGCATACATCCACAGCAGCGGCATACTGTCAGAACGCCGTGTGGGTGCTAGCGTCAGATACTCTTTTAACGCCAGGAAGCTGATGAAGCCGAAAAAGGTCAGCGCCAGCCACTTCGGTGACAGCATTGCTAACGAGAACAGGCAAATAATTACCCACCAGCTATTAACGCGCTGCTGCAATTCCACCCAGTTGCGCTGCGGGCGGCACTTTCTCAGCACAAAAATAATCAGCGTCGCCAGCATGAGAACGACGAAGATACCGCCCAGGCAGTAATAAAGCAGGTGTCTGGAGTCAGCCATTTTTCGCCTCCATCGCATTGCGGCAGCGATTCAGGCTGGTCAAGCACAGGAACAGGGCGGCGATGGCAAACACTGCGTTAGCGTAGCCGATAGACTGCGGCCACAGCGCAATCACCAGGCCGAGAGCACCAAAGATAAATGCGCGGTCACTTTTGCCTAACGGGCCACGGTAGCTTCGGATGCCGTTCAGCGTCTGGCACATCACACCGCAAAATTCGCTCAGCCAGGCAAGCAGCACCACCAGCACAACCCACCAGCCAGAGATGCCAGTAACAAAGGCAAAAGCGAGGTAGAGTGCCGCGTCGGAGATAATGTCACCCACCTCGTTGAGGATTGCCCCGAGGGTGGATTGCTGATGGAATTCCCTGGCTAACATGCCATCAATGGCGTTTAGCGCCATGCGGAAAAACAGGAAAACGGGCAGGGTGATAAAAAAGCGTGGATCGGGGAAACGCATCAACAATGCGCCCAGTACTACAGAGGTGAGCATGGCAAACAAGGTTACCTGGTTCGCGGTGATACCCTGCGCATGTAACCTGACGACCAGCGGTCTTAATAAATGCTGAAACTTCGGTTTTATATCGTATAGCGTCACTTTGTGGCTCCTGCCGTTAAATTGAATAGTTACTTCAATAATTCCAAATTCAGGGTGTTATCCCTTACTTCAATCGTGCGTGGTGAATCCGCATCAAGCTCCTCACGGCTCAGCACCCGTTTCCATGTACCGCGCTCCCGGTCCGGTTGGCGGAACAAGCCCACGACTGCGACAAACTGCGCCTGCTTCTCCATTGGCATATCCAGGCTGACGCTTTGTCCCGGCATGACGCTGAGCTGCCGCTGCGCCACCAGGCTCTCTTTCAGCACCCAATCTGGCTGTGTCAGCAGGCTGCTGTATTCAGCGTTATCGAAACGTTGACGCGTGCTGAGCTGTAAAATATTCAGGCGTAAAGGCATCGACTGCTGGGCGTCGTCTTGATTGATCGCCGTACGCGCAGTGAAGGTCAGGTGCAGGATATTGACCTGACGATAAAACACGGCATCGGCAATGCTTGCTGTTCCCTGTTTGGTTTTTTGCCACGCTCCACAACTGCTCAGCAACGTTGGCGACAGCAAAATCAGCAACACATGAGCGAAGCGAACTTTCATTGTTCACCTCCCTGATACGCATCTTCATTTTGCGTAGCGGAAATAAATATCCGCGCAGGCATGCGGAAGCCGCGCAATTCGAGTAGCGCCAGCGGGCCACTGCCGAGCTCCGTACGTATCTGATAGTTGAGTGTCAGCCCGTCTGGCGTCGGCCAGGCAACACGATAGATGTTGTTCCCCAGATTGGTGATGCGGGCTTTATCCAGCAGGCGGATCAGGCCCCAGCTTCCAGGGTGATCGGCATAAATGCGGGTTCCGGTATGGGTGCTGCGCCAGGTTAGCGTGGTTTGCGGTTGCCAGCGGTTGTCAGGCCAGTTCAGCGTTTGCCAACTCTCTTCCTGGTTAAAATATTGCAGCTTCTGGCGATCCACCGTCAGCTCTGATTCCACCACGTCGCGGGAAGGTTTTGCCATCATCTGAAAATGCAGTTCCACATCTCCCCGGACAAATGCGGTGTTCGCGATGTGCGTCAGTTTATTCAGCGCATTCAGAAAAGCAGGATCAAACGTCAGTCCCTGGCTGTTCATGGCATCCGGCACCCAGCGATCGCCTTCGAGCCGCAACAGGCCAGCGAGGCGACTGTTAACGAACTGCGCGATACGTCCGGTGTCGGTACGCATAAACTGCGCCAAATGCGGTAAAGAGACGTCGCTTTGTCGGTTAGCAAACGGATAGCGGTCGGCAAACGATTGATCCCACGGCGTTACAATATCGTTCTGCCACTGGCTGTTAATGCTTTCAGCAGTGGGGCTAAGCACTTGCTCCCACGCCTGCACCATCGGCTCGACAAATATCGCCTGACCAAACCCGCTCCACTCCTGTCCGAGGCTGGCAGCAATCAGACTGCCGTAATCGCGGGTGTCAGTCAGATCAACGGCTTTGCCCTGAAACACCGTCAATGCTAACGACTGCATCATGGCCTGCGGATCCGGCGCGTTGGTGACCTGCTGCAGCCGCAGACGAACACGGGTAATACGAGTCAGGAAGATTGGCAGGCTGAGGCTATCTTTAGCCGCTGCGCCGGTATCGGTTAGCGCCAGCAAGGGTCCAAAGGCGTCATCCATTGGGCCACGTGCACCTTGTGGTCTGGCGATGGCCTGGGTTTTGTCACTGCTGAGCAGATTCTTTGCCGAGCTCACCAGCGAATCGGTAAGATTACCGCCAGTTTGCCCCGTCCGGCCTTGCACATTCAGCGTGTTCATCAGTGCAATCAGAGGTGACTGGCGTATGTCGGCCAGCAGGGTTAACTGTTCAATCGATTCTGACAGGCTCTCCGCCCGCTGCCATTGCAGGCTATTGAGGAATTTCAGCCAGGCTCCGGCGTAATCGGAGAAATAGCGATCTGTCAGCCGCGCTTGCAACGTATCCGCAGAGACATCAATATTGCTGGCCGTTTTGTTATCGCTCAGCACCCAGTCAATTTCATCGCGACGCACTTTCGCCGCTTGCTCAATCGCAGGCTCTACTGCCTCTTCCCACGCTTTACGGGTAAAGACGCCGGGCACGGTTTCATCGGTATTGAACAACCTGCTGCTGTCGGTGCCGCTGACCATCTCACTGAGCGTCATATCAGCATAATCACGGGACACCTGCTCAATGAGCTGCTGATAGCGTGAGGTCTCCGCATTGCTGGCACCAATCTGACGCAGCAGCGCTGAGCGCATACTGCTGACCAGTCGCATATCCGGTTGTAACTGCCACTCTGGGTGCGCAGGCAGATTCGTCATCATAAAGGCCAGCATAGCGCCGCCATTGTTGCGCCAGCTTGCGTCCGGAATGCCATCACGCCGTTGCCAGACCTTCATTACCGTGGCGCTGAAAAACGCCGGATCGGATTGTTCGGGATGTGCCAGCATCAGGTACGCTTTCAGCAGGTCATACATGCTTTTGGCCTCATCGGCCCGCAGCGGGCTATCGGGCGGCAGGTTACGCCAGCCGCTCATCAGCGTAGTCAGGCGCTTGACGGAGGCATCACGCAGCAGCGGCATGGCCGCCTGCTGCCATTGCTGCCACAGCGAATCCAACAGTGCGTCATTCTGGCTGAGGCCAAAACGCAGATACCAGGGCGCAGCATATTGCTGACGATGTTGCAGACGCTCGATCTCTCTCTGCAACTCGCGCAAGGCTGAAAGCTGCTGCTGCAGCGGCTGACGGGAATCTGTTGCAGCGGCGGCAAGCAGCTGATCTGCCTGTATCAGACGCATATTGGCAATCCAGGAAAACATCAGGCAGGCCATCCACATCACCAGCAGGCAGGAGCAGAGCGTCAGCACCGTTTTCCGCCATGAGGCACCGTTAGTTAGCGGCCTGCGCCAGTGAAGCGCCAGTAAATCCCGCCAGGCTTTTCCCGGCTGCCAGGCATTTCGCAATGAAGCGCTTCCGGTAATCTCCGGCTGGCTGAGCACGACTCCCGCTAGCGGCAGCGCTCTTGCGCCTGTGGAGAGCTGCGACAAAGTTCGTGTCAGGCGATCCGCGCCACCGCTGCGCAGCACGTGCGCCAGTTCCAGTAAAAAACTGTGCTGGCGATTACGCTCAATTTGCTGCATGCCGCGCTCAACCAACTGGTGCTGAAGATCATCCAGTGACTGACGGTAATCGTCCGCACTATCACCTTGCGCAATGGTAAATCCGATCCCCTGCGCGGGGGCGTTATGCAGAGAGGGGGCGTGAATCTCCCACAGCCACAGCGGGATATCCTGGCCCAACAGGTTGTAGCGCTTCTGCATCTGGCGAGCCGTGCTATCCAGCACATCCTGGTTCATTTCCGCTTCTGCGTTCACTACCCACACCACCGCATCGGCCAGCTGGCGGCGAATTTTGCGTAACGCCCGCAGCTGCGCGGGTAGCGGATCTTCCTGTGGACTGCCGTGCCAGAGCAGCAAGATATGATGCCCCTCAAGCCAGTGTTGAGTTGTCAGGCCGGGAATACTCCGTTCAACCAGATGCTCATCCCCGACCACCAGTAGAATGCGTACCCGGCTGCGCCAGCGCCACCGATACTGGTAGCGCATCTGGGTAATGATCTCATGCACCCACTGATATTCTGCAGGGCGCTGTTTCTGCGAATCAGTTGCGCCTGTTGCTTCACGCGCGTTGAGTCGTACCAGTCCGCGCCAGGCGAGAATAAACAGTGGACAGAACCACACCAGCGCCAGCCAGACCATCAATGACCAGAAAGCAATCTGGCGCGGCAGAGCCTCCGGCAGATCAACGCTGCTGCCTGCGAAGTAATAGAGCTCTGCGCCAGTCAGCACCAGCAGGGTTACGGCTAGCAAATAGCCACAAACCAGCCAGAACAGCGAGTGCCGGGAATTAGTGCGGGAGGTTTCCACGGGGAATACAAACTCCTGTAATGTATTGAGATTCCATTTCTGCGGCGATCCAGCCGCAGGACTGGCCGTTGAACGCCGAGAGCAGCGCCAGCGACCGTAAAGTAAACGGTGTGATTTGCCCGGCATGGCCGAGCCATGGGGCAAGTACGTGATCCAGCGCGGACCAGCCGCCCTCCAGCAATGCTTCCATGGCGGGGGCATCTGCTGCGATCACCGTATCCGGCATATCACTTAATCCGGCATAACGGGAAAGCTGTGAAACGGCCAGAGTGGCCGTTTCACCCAACGCCGGTTGCCAGCACTCCGAGCGATGCATCAGCGCAGTCCCCTGCGCCGAGCAGAGCCAGGCAAAGGCGGCTTCCCCGGCAACCGGGGTGCAATCAGCCAATCCTTCGCCGCTTCCGGCACACAGCAGCAAAACCGGAGCAGTAGTGGCGAAGAGATCGATAACGCTATCTGCGCCATCAATTGCACTGAGTCGAAGGGTTTCCTCTGGCAACGTCATGCCCGCTGCCAGTAGCGTTTCGCGAAAGGCGAGCAGACTTGGGTCATCACCCAGCCAACAGAGATGCGTTATTGAGCGTGTATCACCTAACTGACGCACATGCGCCATCAGGCGATTGGCGAGATAAACCGCCAGCATGACAGGACGACTGCGGGCGCTGTTAAGCACCAGTGGGCAAAGCAACTGAGCGTAACCTTCTGCGTTGATGCCCGGTTGTGGAGCGTCAACTGGTTGCGACAACAGCGCCAGATGTTCCGACGCGTCGTCTCCAGCTGGCGTCACCAATAAAACGGCTTCAATCGGCAAAGCCTGGCTGCGCTTTCGCCACCAGGCATCCAGTGCCAGCGAGGTTTCTGCATAGTGCGTGCGGCTGTTATCGCTAGATTGCAGCCATACCAGCCAGCGCAGCGTCACCGCCAGCAACCAGCACAGCAGCGGCAAGACCAGCGCGCAGAACCAGAAAAGCGGCGAACGGGTCGGCTTTCCCTCCGGCCACAGCAGAATGGTGGTCATCGCAGATATAAACAGCAGCACGGGCAACGCCACCCACCAGCGCCGCCAGCGGGGCGGGTAAATGGTGGCGTAATCGGCATAAACCGGCGGTTGATTCATCCGCAGACATCCATATCGGGCAGGGAGCTGACCAGCGTGCAACCACAGGCGCATTTATGCCCATCGAGCGCCACCGCTTTACCGTTTACGGTGCTGTTGGTTGCTCCCTGAATAATGGCGGTCATGCCGTGCTCGTTGCATTTCGCTTTGTCATTGACGCAGGCCACCGGCTTGCCAAACGCGTTAAAACTGCCGCTGAGCACTTCACCACCATAAGGTTTGAGCTTATCGCCAACGCGCACCAGTTTTTTAAGTGTCATACCACTCGCGCTCCCGAGGATTTCAGCATATCGACGGCAGAGGTCATCATGGCCTGGTGCTGTGATGTGAGCATTTGCTGGCTTGCATGGGCGACTAATGTGCCCGGCTCGCGAGTGGGATTCAGTAACTGTGCTGTACCGTCCTGAAGTGGAATAGCTTTGCCAGTTGCATTGTCAATAACCGTCCAGAATGGAACGGGCTTATCTACCTTCGTGCCCGGGAAGATATTCTGCATTTCAGCGTTGCTTATGCTGCTGGATGGATAGTAGAGCGCATTATTTTTAACGCGATAGGATGTTCCATCGTGAGTAACAGGAACGCCTATCAACTGTTGGTGAATTGAAAACAAATACTGATCTTTATTGCTTTGGCTGCCGTAATAGATCGAGCGATAGAAAAAATAGCCGCCCCAGGGTTCACGTGTGCCCAGCGCAGAGTGCATAAACCAGGCGCGCGAATCGTGAATCTGATCGTCAAACAGCGCGACCACCAGCGCCATCGTTGGATCGGGTGTTACAGTGCCCTGTTTTGAGGAGAAAAGACGCGGATAAAGCCTTTCACCATCCTGCTTTATATTCCGCTGCTGCGTAATCTCATCATCAGTGTTAATCAGCCATACAATGCCTTTGGGGATTTGGTTAAGAACAAATTCACTCCAGCTTTGCGGCCTTATCTTATTCAGGTAGTCATTTTTAAATTCATCTGCGGCTTCCTGAAGTTGTTGTTTATCTATCAGTGGTTCAAAATCAGGCGGGCCCGCCTGATTTAGCATCTTTCCAGCGTCTTTAAGCGCAGGGTTCAATTTTGCCGCTTTGCGTAAGTATTCAATCTTTTGCGCCTTTTCCTCTCGCGCCTTTTTAGTCTGTTCCAGCATTTCTTTCGAATGCTGTTTAGCATTGAGATAAAAAGGTTGGCTGGCATAGCTGCCGTTAGCATAGCGACCAATACGCCATGCGGTGATCAGCCCGATTTGATCGGCAACGGCGTCGTCCAGTGATTGCGAAAGAAGATGTGGGATATAACCATCATCAATAGTGCATTGCTGGTCGAGGCTGGTCTGATCTTTTTCAGACAGGATGGTTTGTCGCCATGCATTGAAGCGCTTGACCAGGGATTTATTTATATCGAATTCCTGGAAGGTGGAAGAGGGCATTACCCTTGACGGTTTCATTAAACGTAATTCGTCAGGTATTGAGTTTTCCATCACCGTCAGAGGTGCACCTGCTGCAAATGCAGCAGCATAGAGATCATGCAGAATAATCTGCGACAACAGATTTCCCGGGTAGTTGGGGTCATCACTCTGTCCGCCCACCAGCCCTTTTCCCTGGTCGCCCGGCGGATAGCCGCCGCCGATATCCGAATGCATACCGGGGTAGATGACCTCCTGAGTGGCTGGCGGATAGCCACCGCCTGGGCGGCATACCGAGTCGAGCGGAAAGCACAGGCGCTGCTCATGGGCCGCAACAAAATGGCGACAGCATTTAATTAAATGAGGAAAGCGTTTTTCATTAGGCAGCAACTGCGTATTGTTGGCCCATCCCATATGCCCATCGACCAGAGGTGCAATATGGGCAATCCCCACGGATGGCACAGTATCCAGCAGACCTAAGAACTCAATGCTCAAAGGGATGCCGAGTATTGATTGTTCCGGTTTATTTGCACCTTTTGGGATTTCAAATAGACCTGTTAGCCAGTTCACGAAAGTACGTGCCTCTGCCGCACCACGAGAAAAACCATAGATAAACAGTTTTATCTTAAGCAACTGAGGTTTGGCGGTAGCAACCTTCGCCTTCATTTCTGTATTCAAAAATGAATAGAATGCAGCTTTACGGCTTTCAGGGTTATCAAACGGCCAGTCGGCTGCCATTCGTGAGATTTTGCTTCCTGCTTCAGAAGCGAAAATTCGTTTCTGTCCTTTTGTAATAGCGCACATAACTGCATCAGCCAACATTAGTAAAGCCCAGTTTATTCTTGCTTCACCCCCAGTGGCATAGGCAAGACCAGCGCTGCTGTAGTTCATTTCACCAATCTCTGGGAAAACAGTCCCAACACCGGGCATGTAATAGGAGAAATAACCATCATCTTCAGCAGTGGCTGGATAGGTTGCATGAAACAACTTTGCAATATTTGTTGGATGCGTTGGACTGGAATGATTGGTGTCGTTATCTTCGTTATTACCCGTTCCATCAAAAAAGAAACTGACATGGAGGCTTTGCGAGCAAGTAAAACCCGCGCCGTTACGTCGCTCAGTTTGCGCATTAAATTGTTGCAGATGCAGCTCTTCCTCTCGCTTTTGCTGCAAGTAGTTTTCGACGACCGCTTTATGGGTAACCGAAAGACGTCCGTTTTCCGGAAAATACGGTGGAGCCCAGACATTTGCTCTGGTTTTTATTTGGGACATGTTGCTGGCTCCTTCATATCCGTTGGTTCTTTAATCGGGTAAGTATCCGCACCGTAGCTAGCTATACCGGCGTAAACCTTCACCTGCTGGCAGGGTAGAAAATGCACGGTGATGCCTGCACTTTCATCATATTCAGGAATAGGCACATCAGCGCTGTACTGACGATATTTCGCTTTATGCAGAGCGTAAGCATTTTGGTCATATCCGGCCCCCTCTTTTCTCATGGGAATTTTTTCATGAGGATTAGGATCAATTTCCCACTCAATATGAACCACTAATCCTGGCCGCCATTTATCTGGGATCATGACACAACAATATCCTCCACCAGTGCCAGGCACGCGATAACCATCAACGGAGAACCAATTAATACTTTGTCCGGCAACATGGTTAATTGCCCCTAAGTTCCCACCGCTATATTCATTAGCTCCTGATTGATCGCATCCAGCCAGGATAAGTAGGCTGCTGAGCGCCGCGAACTGTGTATGAAGACGGAGCCAACGCAACGCAACGTGTAATAATTTTATTTGGGACATGTTGCTGGCTCCTCCATATTCGTTGGTTCTTTAATTGGGTAAGTATCCGCACCATAGCTGGCGATACCGGCGTAAACTTTCACCTTCTGGCAGGGCAGAAAATGCACACTCATTCCTGCACTGTTCTCATATTCAGGAATAGGCACATCAGCGCTGTACTTAATATATTTCGCTTTATGCTGAGCGTATGCCTTTTGGTCATATCCGGCTCCCTCTTTTCTCATGGGGATTTTTTCACGAGGATTGGGATCGATTTCCCACTCAATATGAACCGTTAATCCTGGCCGCCATTTATCGGGGATCATCACACAACAGGTATTGCCAGATAATGTTGCGCGATAGCCATCAACGGTGAACCAATTAACGTGTTGGCTGGCGACATGATTGTATCCTCTGATATTTCCGGCGCTGGACCCACTGGCTCCCGATTGATCACAGCCAGCTAAAATAACCACGCAGCTGAAAAAAAATGTTTTTAACAGCTTGGTTGTATGACTCATTGTCGATGCTCCGTGAATGCTAATAGATCACCCAGATACCCAGCCTGACTTGCCAGCATTGCTATCTGCAGGCATCGTGCATATTTCGCTTCTTTTGAGAAACATGGTTCGCTGGTTTTCAACATCAGCGCCTCGGCATCACTAATACATCCCATCAGTTCAACCTGCGCATCGCTAATTCGGCTCATTTCCGGGGCATCAGCAAGTTGTCGACCCGGGTTCCAGGTACCTATTTTCCACACCACCTCGTCATCACGATCTCGCCAGCCCCAGAACAGCGCAATATCGGTGAAAGCCGCCTGCTGCTCTGGCGTCAGGACGTGCTCAAGTAGCGAGGGAAATACGCGATTGTCGTAATAGCGCAGTAAACCGGTTTGCTCTTCCCAGTGAACCTGTGACAGTGCCTGCAAATGGCTACTCAGCAGGTCGAATGCCAGTGGCGATATCAGCAACGTCAATCGCGGTGTCGTGGAGAAGTGTTCCACCAGCTGTTCAAGCCAGCGCTGGTGGCTGCTGATGCTAAAATGCAATCGCATCACCAGCGGTGAATACTCTGGCGTTGCCGCTTCAGGCGTGTTCGCAAACAGCTCGAACCAGCGTAACGGCGGGTTAATCTGGTTCAGCGCCTGTTGCAGCGGCTGTGCTGTGCCAGCCTGATCAACCAGCACATCGAGATAATCCTGTCCGGCAGCAGTGCAAAGCGCGTTAGCCTGTTTCAACCATCCATTATTCATGTCCGTCATCGCTATCCCCTTGGCGCGAAAGCCAGCGCGGCTTCCTGTGCTTTTTTCAGGCACTCTTTGCACACGGATTTAGGCAGATCAGGCAGCGTTGTTTCTTCGCTGGCAGGAGAATTCCAGACATGAACGCCACGGATGCTGGTTTTACCCGGCGAATGAATTTGGATATCACCCTGCGGCGTAATCCTGATGGTTGCGCCGCCACATCCCAGCACAATGCCGTTTTTCGCGGTCAGGCGCAGTTCACCATGAACGGTCTGCACGCTGATATCTTTCATCGCCGTCAGTCCGAGGGTATCGCCGTGCGATTCCACCGTCAGCGGACCCTGGCCCGACACCATGCGAATCCCTTCCTGCTGCGACAGCAGGGAAATCGCCTGGCTGGCGTTGACCTGAATGCGTTTGCCACTGGCAATGCTGGTTTCCATCTGGCTTTGCAGATGCAGAGTGCTGCCTGAGTTGAGCAGAATGCTTTTGGGGCTGACAACGCCAATGCCTTCTGGCGCACTCAGCAACATGGCAGGCGATTTGAGCTGGTCGACGGCGGCCAGATAAGCCCTGAGATGCGTGACATCAGGCTGGAGATTATGGTGCGACTGAGTGATCGACTGCCAGCCGCTCATCTGGCTGATCGCACCTTTGACCAGGCTTATTGCCGGTGTCATTTCCAGCACCGGCCCGGTTGCCGTGGCCTGCTTATCAGCCGTCAGGAAAAGGCCCTTGCCGGCTCGCAGCGTACCGGTGCTGTCTGTACGCAGCTCAAACCCTTCGCCGCGCTTGCTACGTGAACTGTCGACGATATGTCCGAGTGAAAGTTGGCTCTTACCGCCAAATTCCGTCGACAGTTTGACATGTTCATATCCACGGCGATCCTCAAAGCGGAGTTTGTTGTTCGCCGGCGTCCTCAGCACATTGCGTTGATAGTTATAGAGATTGACATGATCTTCATGGCGAGAATCATGCACCGCGCAGAGAATGTAAGGTCTGTCAGGATCGCCGTTGGTGAAGGCAATCATCACCTGCGTTCCAGCTATCAGTGGAAAATGCCAGCCGTAGACATTGCCTGCATAGGGCTTCGCCAGCCGCACCGGTACACTTTCAAAACCAGACTGCCAGGATTCGTTTAGATCGAACTGAAAACGCACCCGATAGCGGCCATGTTCATCAAGTTCTGCATATTGCGCATTTTCTACCGGGCTGGTAACGCGAGCCAGCAGCGTGCCTGCGATGTGCGGCCAGCTTTTCAACGGTGGGCGATAAGTGCTTTGCGGCCGAACGGGCACAGCGGTAAAGCGGATAACATAGGCGGTATCGCGCGAAATACGGGTTGATGAGGTAGACACTACCAGCAGGCCATCCGGCGCATCTGGCCACTCTTTACCTTGTGGCGAGATCACCATGCCCGGACGGATATCCATGCCGTTGCTCATACCGTCGAAAGTGACCTGCTCGGTGATCAGGCGTTCCTGGCGACGTCTGACAAACCACTGTCCCTGTTCCGGTAGAGCCTGGTACTCCTTGCCGAGCAACTGATAGTTTTCACCATAGCGATACAGCTCTCCCGTAAGCGCAGGCTTATCAGGATCGGTTTCCGCTTGCGCCTGCATGTCATTTTGCGCGTTGCGGTAATACTCATCATTGAGTCGTGTGCTGGCGGCAACGGATTGGCGATTAACGGAAATATCCCAGAGAGATTCCAGGCCGCCATCAAATAACCCTGACGGATGGCGAAAGACGATGCTTTGCTCAGCACCATAGGCCTGCGCGCTGTCACCGAGAACCAGCACATCACGGTGGTTTTCTTCATCCCAGGTGAAGTAATAAAAGACACCAATGCGCGACAGATGACGCTCTATAAAGGCGAGATCGCTCTCCGCATATGAGATATAGAAATCGCGAATCGGATATTGAGTATTCAGGCGAAAGTGATAATCCAGCGAGGAGTATTCCCAGCGTTTAAGGATATCCTCTACCGCACCCGGTACACTTTTATGCTGGTAAACGGCATAGGTCAGGCTGTTTTTTAGCAGCGCAAGGCGCGATTCCAGCGTGACCACATAACGTGTTTGGTCAGCAGAGGATTCGCACTGCTGGAAAGCGGTAACTACACCGCGCAAAATGCGGGGTTCCACTGACTGCCAGGGTTGGCCGTCAGGATAAAACAATAGCTGGGCCGTGCTGTTAATCAGAATATCGGCGGGAATATCGCGTGTAGCGCTGGTGAGTTCAATACTGTACTTCCACGGCGAATTTAATGCCTCTTCACCGCTAAAACGCAGCACCGACAAAAGAATATCGGGACGCTGATTTTTCAGCGTCTGGATGCTCAGTTGATAGTGGCTGTATATTGGCGTCTTGCCAGCCGTAATCACAAAATCCTTCTTGCCCATTTACAGATTCCTTCCTGAAATTTGTTTGCCTGAAGCCTACCCTTTGACTAACAGATATTGCAGATGACCATTCATGATGAAAGTGGCGACAATAATGGCAACCAGCACACTGCTGCGAATAAGCCACGGAGAACGTTGCCAGAAAGATGTTTTATGTTTCGAGCGCTGGATAATTATTGCTGAGTCGGCAGATCCAATCTGCTTCGGCAATAGCGCTTTTAGCTGCTGCATCAGCAACTGGCGCTCCTCATCGTCTTCCGTTCGGTATTTTCCGGCATAACCCAAATGCAACATTCTGTAGTAGCAGCTAATGGCGGCTTGAGCTGTTGCAGGTTCACGAAGCAGATTTTTGACGCGGTCAAAGAATTGCTCACCACCAATGAGGTGCCCGAGAAAGTGCCCCTGCAAAGGTGTGCGTTTCCACCAGGCAGAGATATCAGCTTGCGGAATGGTCATGATCAGTTCGTCGAGAAACACGCAGTGCGCAAATTTGATTTCTTCGCAGAGAGAAGCGGATGCTCCCGCTGTCGTGAGGTGATGCTGAACCTGTTGAATCGTATTGAAGCAGCGCTGGTAGAGTGCATCATCAACCATGATGGATTGCCCATTACGGATCGCGAGCGCCAATAGCCAGGTATCCTGCATCAGCGCATCGAGAGTATTCGCTGTGATGTTGTGTTGTGAAAACGTCATGGGCACCTTCCTGGTAACGCCTGAACATTGTTAATCCATTAATCCAATTACCGATTTCAATCGAGAAATGGCTGTTGCTCACGCTGCTGACTTAGCCGAGCAAAGGTGGACTCGCTGCCCTGAAAGGGCGATCTCCACCTACCAACGGCCCTGAGGATATTACAAGGAGTGATAGTTGATCAAACTAACAATTTGAGTTTGTAAAGCAGGATTCCAATTTTCAGCAAGGATTTACCCTCGACATTACTAGTAATCCTAACGCGATTCAGTTACTGCGGTTTTTTATTTTACATTCTGATTTTGAAAGATTTTTGATAATTCAATAAAGGGGAAGTCTGTTCTGCGTGAGTAATCATGCGGTGTGATGATGTGAATGTTAATGATGAAAATAACGATCGATAAAACGTGATTACGTTAACAGTTTTGGCAGGTTAGGGGACATTGGCAATGTCGATAAGGTCCAGCAAAAATTTAAGGGGCTGATGTAGAATTGGTATCGCTAAAGTGCGTTGGCAATACACCCCACCACTCAACGTCGTTAAACTACTGCTGAAATATTACTGCCGTTTTAACTCGTTCTTTTTAAGCATTAACTTTTCAATCAACTCATCCAACCCGCTCTCAACCAGCATCTCCACCGCATCACTCCTTGTCGTTTCACTCAATCGCACAACCTGGTCGATTTTCCTTAAAACCGACATACGCAACGACAGTGACACCGCTTTCTTTTTCTCTTTATCCAGAAATACCCGGCTGACGGTTTCGCTCTGTTGTAGTTCGGCATTGAGCTTAAGCGCTTCATTAATATGGCGCAGGCTTTTCTTATCGAGTTTGCCGGGTTCAGTAAGTTGGTAGCAGTGGGTGAGGCGGCTGTATTTGATCTCCGCAGACCAGGATTCACGCAGCTCTTTTAGCGCGCGCGTCAGCGTGGGTTCGGAGCAGTCTAGCGAGGCGAGAATACGGCTGGATGCAACCGGTTTGCCGCTGCTGAGCAGTGAGGCGAGCATGAATACGCGTGTCTGTCGGGTACTGAGTTGCATGGTCGATTGAGGCCTGCGTTAGTGGTCAATGGTCGGTATCGCCCTCCTGGCAAATGGTTTTCGACAGTATCAGAGGGTATTTAAATATCAGGTAAATAGGGTCCGAAAATTCCTACGTCCGGTTTGTGATTCAGTGGTAACGCGGTGGGCAGGAATGCCCACCCTGCGGGGGTTGTCAGGTTACCAGCATCAAGGCGCCGTCTGAGCGGGTATCGGGTGCGATGCCATATTCCTGCGCGCGCGCCAGGATGGCGGCGGCCCAGCGGCGATGCGTCGCCGGTTCGCACATCGCGCCCTGCGATTTGAATACCGCCTGGCTTGAATTAAGGATGCGGAAGGCATCCGCCTGATCGCTGGCGGAAACCATCAACATCTCCTGAATCTTGCCGATTTGGCTCGGGTGAATGGCGGTTTTGCCCACCAAACCGTGCGCGATATCCAGCGCCAGTTCCTGATCCATAATCTGCTGATCGTCGATGTGCTCGCACACCGGCGCGGTCAGCGCAAAATCGCGCGACGCGAATACCGCCACCAGCATTTTGATGGTGTAACCCATCGGGCTGTCATACAGCGTGAAGTGGCGCGAACGGCGCAGCGACAGCACATTCATCAAATCGTTACCGCCGATGCGCAGGGCGATCACGCGCTCGCGGCAGGCATGGTTTTGCAGCGTGAGGGCCAGCTCGCGCATCGCCACCACATCGAACACCTCTTCGGTTTCCAGCGTCGGCATCATGCACAGATGGCTCGGTTCGAGAATCTGCCACCACATCGGCAAGGAGTCGGCGGTGAATTTCGGCAGCACAAAACCGTCTATCGCGCTGAGGTTGAGGTTTTCCACCAGCCACGCGCCCATCTCGCTGTTGCGCGGACGGATAAACACCAACGGCCACTGCGCGTTGCCATTGGCACGCTGTTCGGCATTCAACACCAGCAGGATCTGCTGGAGATTGTGCAGCGCCTGCGGCAAATCCGCATCACTGACCGCATCTTCCAGGCAGATCACCAGCGAGCGCAGGCCACTGATTTTATTGTGCAGAATGGCATCGACGATATCGCTGCGCACCGCCGGCATATACAGCGTTGCGCCCAATCGCCATGGAGAGAGACGGCCGTTCATCACAGCACCTTTTTGATTATCGTCACGGCGCGGTATTGCCCAAGATCGGCACCCGCTTCTGTGATGGTCAGCCCTTTTTGTTGGGCAAGATAGACCAGCAGCGCCACGTCGGGATCGTTCACCGAACGGACCAGCACCTGATCCGGCACGCGACGCAGCACGGCGCGCGTGGCTTCGGCGATGCCCGGCTTAATGCGGTTGATGCTGTTCACCTGATAACGCGCCGCCAGCATGGCGATCACCGCTTCACTTTGCGCCACCAGCTGCTGCTGATGTTGTGGATCCTGCTGGCACGCGGGCAGGGCGCTGACATCCAGCGATCGCGCATATTCCGCCACGGTGTTCACCAGCTGCTGGCTGCAATCGTATTGCGCCAGATGGTCGCATTGTACGCAGCCGTGCAAGCCCGCTTCAGACCACAATGATCGCGAGATCAACCCTGAAACCGGCGCGCCCATAATGCCAAACGGGATCAGCCAGTCATCATCGCTGGCCGAAAGCCACGCCCGACCGCACGGATCGGCCAGCACCACCAAGCGCGGCTGTGCCGGATAGCCGGGACGATGTTCGAGGCTGCGGATCAGCTCGCCGGTGATGGCGCCTTTGCCGGTCCAGCCATCGACGAACACAATGCCTGCGGTGCCGTGGCGCGCTTCGATGATCTCCAGCGCAGCCTCATCAATCCCGCGATCGCGGATGATGCTGATGCCGTAATGGTACGATTCGCGGCCCATCGCGCGCAGCGCCTGTTGCAGCATCACGCCGAGCGGCACACCCGCGCGTACCAGGCTGGCGAGCACAATCGGCGTGTCGCCAAACTGGTGTGCCAGCGTCCGCGCCAGCATGGTGACTTCTTGCGCCAGGCGCCCGGCACCTGCGTCAAGCGCGCGGGAAAACAGCTCAAGGTGCCAGCGCGTCGGTTCCGGTTCCTGGCTCAACATCTCGGAATAGTGACGCGCACCGGATTGGATCAGCTGCTCTTTTTGCTCCACCGGCGTCATGTCGATCTCGACCGGCTTAAGCAGAAATTCGACGTCGCCGGCTCGGTACGATCCAGAGAAAGGCAAGTTATTCACCATCTGTTTGTTCTCCGAATATTGCCTGGTTGATGCGTTCGGCAAACTGGCTCTGACGCGGAATGCCGTACCAGCTGCACAGCTTCATAAAGCGGTGATCGCTGAGGCTGTCGCCAAGGCCAATCACCGGGAAAACGCCGCGCTCGTCACGCAGTTTTTCCAGCAGGTAGCTGACGGCTAAACCTTTTTCCACCACGTTCGGTAGCCAGGCGACGTTGTTGCTGTTGCGATGGATGTAGTAGCCGGCGGTGGGGAAGCGTTGCTCGATTTCATCGGCGATGGCGTAAAGCTCTTCGAGGCGCGTGCTGTCGCGGTGCTTCATCACCAGATAGATCGGCGTGACGCCATATTCATAGTTGATGCGCGCCCAGCCGTTGATGTCGCGCTCTGCCATCAGGTCGGTGATCGCCTGCTGCATCGAGAGCAGCGCCGGGCCGTACGGCGTCAGTTTTTCCAGCATCTGCGCGCGCCATTCGGCATCTTCCTCGCCTTGCGGATTGAGGATCACCGCGCCGTGCGTGGTCACCGCCCACGATCGGAAAGGGATCTGCACGCGGGCAATCTCTTCGGTGCCGCGGGCGGTGACCGGGATCAAATCGGCCTGCTCGATCATCCAGTCAACCAGCATCGACTGCTCTTCCGTCATAAAGCTGCGCGGTTGCAGGCTGAGATCGAGCGCGCCAGTACGGAACGGCTCAAGATCGAGCTCGTCCACCATTTTGCGGCGCGTCTGAAAAAGCGTGTCGTCAAGGTCGGAAAAAATCACCGGTTTATTCATAGCTGATCACCTCCACCTGTGGCGCAATCTTGGTCAGTGCCGTGGTTAACAGCGGATCCACGCTGTCGACCGGCGTTTCGATGCACAGCAAAATGCGGTCAAACTGCTGATGCGCCACGTTGTAAACGAAGTTGGCGATGCCGAGACCGTAGTTATCACCGAAGGCGATAGCTGATTCGATGGCAAATCCGGTAGCGATTGGCGAGCGCGTGGTGGAGCTGTATTTCACCTCTGCGCCTTGTGCCGCCAGACGTTCAGCCAGCAAGAAAGGTTCCCAGACAAATTCGCTGCTGCCGAGCACGAGGATTTTTTCTCCCGGCTGCGCCTGAATCGCGCAACCCAGATCCCCCGCTGGCGCTGCCATGCCGAGTCGGCCCCAGCGCTGTTTGCCGGTTATTGGCACGGTGGCGGCATCGTTAAGTACCATCGCTGGCATCGGCGGCAGCGCGGCGTCGGGATCCTGCTGCCAGTGCCAGTCGCCTTGCACCAGCGACACGGTACGCACCGGCACCGGACAGCGCGCGGGTAACGCATCGCCGCTCCAGTCGGTGAGCGTGACGGCGATAACCTGCTCGATCAGCGTTAAGCCGCCGTCGTTGCGCAGCGCTTCGAGCAGGTTAATAAAGGTGTTGCCGGTGGTGGCTTCGTCATCAATCATCACCAGCGTGCGCGCGTTGAGCACGCGCTGGCGCAGCTGCGCATCATCGGGCAGGTAGATCAGATGATCGGTGGCGTGGCTGTGATTTTCTTTAAACTCGCACAGCAAATCCGCCTGCTGCGGATGGCGCGTTGAGGTGAGATACACCGGTTCGCTCACACGCTGGCGCACTTCATCAAACACGCCTGCGCCGAGGCCAACGGCGGTTTCCGCCATGCCGATAAACAGCACCGGGCCGTCAGAAAGCGGCGGGAACTGCTCCGCCAGCTGGCGATACACGGCGCGCATTTTCTCCGGCGCGACCGGAATGTGGCGGCCAAGCACTTTACTGACGAATAGAAAAGCGCGCTTGGGATTGCGGCGCTCGGCGATCTCGAACAGATCGTCGATGGAGCTGATGCCGCCGGTAGGTGTGACGCTCAGCGTGCCGCATGACAGCGTCCTGCTCCAAAGTGTGGTCATGGATTGTTCCTTATTGAACTTGGTTGGACAGGACGGGGTTGTACGCCACCACATCGCTCAGCGCGCGGACGGTGGCTGGCGTGAAGTCGCGGCGGCCGTCGTCGATCACCTGCTGCTGACTGATCAAGCCTAGCTGGCGCAGGGCAAACAAGCCGGGAAGATTGACGCCGCTGAAACGGGTGTAACCAATGCCGCCGGAAGGGCGCATATTGATCTCCAGTAATAGCGGTTTGCCGCTGGCATCATTGCGCGTCTGCACGTTGATCAATCCATCCGCGCCCATCGCAGCGGCACAGGCTAGCGCCAGCTCAAAGGCTTCGCCGCGGTTCTCCAGATACTGCAGCGCCCCTTCTTTACGGCGCGCCACGGCGGCCAGCACCTTGCCGTTTTCCGCCAGCATATCAACCGAATATTCCGGGCCCGGCAGATACGGCATCAGGACCAGCGGCTCCATGCTGTCGGCGGCCTCCAGCGCCTGTAAGTAATATTCGGCTTTCACCCGGCGTGCGTCGGGATGGGTAAACGGCGCCATCGGCGAGGCGCTCTCATCAAACTGCCAGAATCCCATGCCATAAATACCGGTAACCGGTTTTACGCACAGCGGCAGATCGCCAAAGGGTTTACCGGCGATCAGCTCACGCAACTGTACGGGTGAATCAACGCGCAGTGAAGGCACCACCGGCAAATTCAGGCTTTTCATATGGTGGGCAAACGCGACTTTGTCATCGGCCAGATCCAGCATTACAACATCGCGTGCGCCGGTGGTTAAGCGCGCACCGCTGGCTTCGATAGCGGCGCGATGGGCTTCAAACCAATGAGCATGTCGACCGGTATGGATCGCCTGAATGGCATATTTTTCTACGGTAGAAAGAATAAATTCGAGGCGCTGATTTACATCACCAGGTTCAATTAATGCATGATCCGCCAGCGAAAGTATTTCATTACGCGATTGGCGATGTGATGCATAAATCGACACGTTGTAGTTATGTTTTTTAGCTGCAGATGTTATGCCATTAATTATATCGCGTTGGGAGGATAAACCTTCCATTAGCCAAATTTTGTGAGACATTTTTAATTATTTCCGCAAGAGGCTGGTGGCTGGATTATGGTTTGCGAGTTTATTTCTCACTTCGAAATGAGTCAATCATAATATGATTTTTTACCCTAACGTAACCTTATGAATTTTAATGTAAAGAATTGTCATGTTTAGTGCGTTACTGGTTCGGGCTGGATTCTTTTAAGTCGTTCTTCTGCAAGGATTTATTGTGTTTCATAAAATTGCTGTGAAAATTAATGCTGAACATGAATATCCTCATGTTATGATTTTGCCCTCATGGAATTTGATGCAAATATAAAACCCTTTTCAAACCTGTTTGAAGGAATTATGACATGGTTTCATTAAGCAAGAATCAGACGGTTTCACTCAGCAAACAAACCGCTTCGCTGAATAAATTACATTTCGGCTTAGGCTGGGATCCCATTAAAAAGAAAGGCTTCATGGGCAAGCTTTTTGGTGGTGGCAGCGATTCCATCGATCTGGATGCCAGCTGCGTATTATTGGATCAATCCGGTCATGCCATTGATACCATCTGGTTCCGCGCATTAACCTCTAAATGTGGTGCGGTGAAACACAGTGGTGATAATCGTACTGGCGAAGGCGATGGCGACGATGAAGTGATCATCGTTGAGTTGTCACGTCTGCCAGCTAACGTTGAGTATCTGGCGTTCACCGTGAACAGCTTCCAGGGTCAAACCTTCAATGAAGTGGAAAATGCCTTCTGCCGCGTGGTGGATCAAAACGGCAAAGAGCTGGCGCGCTATGAGCTGACTGAGCAAGGCAGCCATACCGGCATTGTGATTGCTTCGCTGCACCGCAACGGCGGGCTGTGGGACTTCACGGCGCATGGCCGCGCGAGTGCCGGCCGTACCATTGACGCGATGCAAAACGACATCGTTGCCGCAGTGGTGCGCTAATGAATATGACGCCGGGGAGCAATGCTCCCGTTCCCGCTAATCTGCTGACGGTGCGCGTACTCGCTGGCGCCGCCGTTGATGCTTCGGCCTTTCGTCTGTTCACCAGCGGCAAAGTCAATGGCGATGCCGATATGGTGTTCTACGGTCAGCCGGATAACGATGACCGCACCATCAGCCTGAAAAGCGAAGGGCACAACTCTGCCTTTTCTGTCGATCTCACCCGCCTGCGTCCTGACGTGCAGAAAGTGGCCTTTACCGTTACCTGTGACGGCGGCCGCAACGTGTCGGGTTTGCAACGTCTGGCGATTCAGGTGGAGCAGAGCGGTGAAGTGTTGCTGAATGGCAGCGTGGAGCTGGTAGGACGTCAGGAAGCAGCGTTGATCCTCGGCGAACTTTACCGCCGCAATAATGAGTGGAAATTCCGCTTTATTGCGCAGGGTTTCAACGGCGGCTTAAAGCCGCTGGCGGAACATTTCGGTGTGGATGTGGCTGAACCCGCGCCTGCCCCAACGCCTGCGCCTGCACCGCAGGCGGCACCGGCTCCAGCACCGACACCCGCGCCGGCAAAAATCAATCTGAGCAAAGTGTCTCTTACCAAAGAGAAGCCAGCTATCAGCCTGACCAAGCGCGATAACTTCGGTGAGATCCGCATCAATCTGAACTGGCACCGTGAAACCAGCAGCGGTGGCGGCGGGTTGCGCGGATTGTTCGGCGGCAACAAAGGCGTGGATCTCGATCTCGGCGCCTTCGTTGAGCTGCAAGACGGCTCGCGCGGTGTGATCCAGGCGCTGGGCGGCAATTTTGGCGCCATGCATGCCAAACCTTTCGTACACTTGCAGGGCGACGATCGCACCGGCGAAGTGACCGACGGCGAATGGCTGCACATCAACGGTCGCGAATGGAGTCAGATTCGCGAGGTATTAATTTTCGCCTTCATCTATCAAGGTGCGGCGAGCTGGGACAAAACGGATGGCGTAGTCACGCTGCACATTCCAGACCAGCCTCCGATTGAAACGCGTATGACTGAAGGGGAGAACCGCCGCAACATGTGTGCGATTGCTCGCCTGGTCAATGAGAACGGCAGTATCCGCGTCGAGCGTATCAATCAGTTCTTTAACGGGCATTCCGATATGGACAAAGCTTTCGGTTGGGGATTCAACTGGCGAGCTGGCTCCAAATAATAACAGACAGAGGATTCACTATGAGCTTTTTCAACAAGGTCAAAGGGGCATTTAATTCCGGCCGCGATGAATTAACCAAACAGGTTAGCCGCTTTAAGAACAAGAAATTTATGCAAGGCACCGTCGCGGTGTGCGCACGCATTGCGGTGGCAGACGGCGGCGTGAGCGCGGAAGAGAAGCAGAAGATGATCGGTTTTCTGCGCGCCTCCGAAGAGTTGAAAGTCTTTGATACCAATGAAGTGATTGAGTTCTTCAACAAACTGGTGAGCAGCTTTGATTTCGATCTGGAAATCGGCAAGGGCGAAACCATGAAGTACATCATGGCGTTGAAAGATCAGCCGGAAGCCGCACAGTTGGCGATCCGCGTAGGTATTGCTGTCGGTAAGAGTGATGGTGATTTTGATGCTGACGAGCAGAAAGCGGTGCGCGAAATCGCCGTCGCTTTGGGCTTTGATCCAGCAATATTTGGTCTGTAATTTTTATCTTTTAAGGGTTCATCATGGTGTCTACGCACATTGGCTTCCCAACTGAAACAGTCGCGGTTTTCATCGCGCTGTCGGTGGGCGCTATTTTTATCGACCTGTTCATGCACCGCGGCGACAAGCCGATTTCGCTGAAAAGCGCGGCGCTGTGGTCAGTGTTCTGGGTGGCGGTGGCGATGGGTTTCGCCGGCTTCCTCTATATCCATCACGGCGCTGAAGTTGCCAGCCTGTTCGTGACCGGTTATGCGCTGGAGAAAGTACTCTCCGTCGATAACCTGTTCGTGATGATGGCGATCTTCTCGTGGTTTGCCGTTCCGGACCGCTATCGTCACCGCGTGCTTTACTGGGGCATCATCGGTGCCATCGTTTTCCGTGGCATCTTCGTGGCGATCGGTACCGGCTTGCTGAGCCTTGGTCCGTATGTCGAAATCGTGTTTGCGCTGATCGTCGCGTGGACGGCGGTAATGATGCTGAAAAGCGGCGATGACAGCGACGAGATCGAAGATTACTCGCAGCACCTTGCTTATCGCATGGTGAAGCGCTTCTTCCCAATCTGGCCAAAAATGCGTGGTAACGCCTTCCTGCTGAATCAGAAGGAAGTTGATGAAGAGCTGCAGAAGCCAGAAAACAAAGACGTAGCGATTGGTCGCGGCAAGAAAGCGGCACTGTATGCCACGCCGTTGATGCTGTGTGTGGCGGTGGTTGAACTCTCTGACGTGATGTTCGCCTTTGACTCCGTGCCGGCGATTATCGCAGTAAGCCGTGAACCGCTGATCGTTTATAGCGCCATGATGTTCGCCATCCTCGGCTTGCGTACACTGTACTTCGTACTTGAAGCATTGAAGCAGTATCTGGTTCACCTCGAGAAAGCCGTCATCGTGCTGCTGTTCTTCATCGCGGTGAAACTGGGTCTGAATGCTACCGATCATATCTGGCATCACGGCTACAGCATCTCTGCTAGCGCCAGCTTGTTTGTGGTACTCGGCGTGTTAGCGGTCGGTATCGTACTCAGCGTGATGTTCCCCGGTAAGCCCGAGGAAAAAGAAGAGAGCTGATCTTCTGCCAGCAATGAGTCTGAAAAATCATTAACCAAGAGGTAATTACAATGAGCGTTTCTCTTTCTAAAGGCGGTAACGTTTCGCTGAGCAAAGCGGCACCAACCATGAAAAACGTCCTCGTTGGCCTTGGCTGGGATGCACGTTCCACCGATGGTCAGGACTTTGACCTTGATGCGTCAGCGTTCTTGCTGTCCGCCAGCGGCAAAGTCCGCGGCGATGCTGACTTTATTTTCTACAACAATCTGGTCTCTTCCGACGGTTCCGTTTCTCACACCGGTGACAACCGTACTGGTGCAGGCGATGGCGATGATGAATCGCTGAAAATCAAACTGGATTTGATCCCGGCTGACGTCGACAAGATTGTGTTTGTGGTCACCATCCACGATGCGCAGACCCGTCGTCAGAGCTTTGGCCAGGTTTCCGGCGCGTTTATCCGCCTGGTGAACGATGACGATCGCAGTGAAGTGGCGCGTTACGATTTGACCGAAGATGCCTCAACTGAAACCGCGATGCTGTTTGGTGAGCTGTACCGTAACGGCGCCGAGTGGAAATTCCGCGCGGTAGGCCAGGGTTATGCCGGCGGCCTCGCTTCGGTATGTGCTCAGTACGGTATCAACGCGTCTTAATTATCACGGGCAGCTTCGCGCTGCCCGCATCATCCAATTAAAAGCAGGAGCTTTAAAATGGCAGTTTCTCTGGTAAAAGGCGGTAACGTTTCCCTGACTAAAGAAGCACCCACCATGAATGTTGCCATGGCGGGTCTGGGTTGGGATGCACGTGTAACAGATGGTCAGGATTTCGACCTCGACGCGTCAGTATTTATGGTCGGTGACGACGGTAAAGTGCTGAGCGATGCCAGCTTCATCTTCTTCAACAACAAGCAGAGCGCTTGTGGTTCCGTTGAGCATCAGGGCGATAACCGCACCGGTGCCGGCGATGGCGATGACGAGCAGGTTAAAATTACCCTGTCTAAAGTACCGGCTGAGGTGAAGAAGCTGGTCTTCGCGGTGACCATTTATGATGCCGAAGCGCGTAAGCAGAACTTCGGCATGGTGAGCAACAGCTTCATGCGTATCTTCAATAATGACAGCGGTGCTGAAATCGCCCGTTTCGACCTGTCTGAAGATGCGTCTACCGAAACCGCGATGGTGTTCGGTGAGCTGTATCGCAATGGTGCCGAGTGGAAATTCAAAGCCGTTGGTCAGGGCTTCGCAGGCGGCCTGTCAGCGCTGGCTTCCCAGCACGGCGTGAGCGTCTGATTCAAAGCATTTTATCAAAGCCCCGGCTGGTCCGGGGCTTTTTATTATCCAAAGGACGCATCCTTAACAGGAGGTTAAAACTATGATGTTACAACCGGGCCAGAACCTGCCGCTGAACACCACCGAACTGACGTTGCGCCTGCACTATGCTGCTTCATCCACGTTGCGCGGCGATGTGGATACCAGTGTTTTCCTGCTCGATGCCGCTGGCAAAGTGAGTGGCGATGCCGATTTCATCTTCTTCAATCAGCCCACAACCGCCAATCGCAGTGTGGTCATGCAGAGCACGCCGCAAGGCTGCACCATTAATCTGGATCTGATGAAGATTGCCGCCAGCGTCAGTAAAATCGCCGTCGCCTTAGTGATTGACGGCGACGAGGCGATCAATGCGCTCAACAGCCTGAGCTTAACCGCTGAAGATATTGCCCAATTCAGCCCGGAAACGCACGGGCGCGGGGAGAAGGCGCTGATTCTGGCCGAAGTTTATCGTCACAATGGCGGCTGGAAGCTGCGCGCTCTGGGGCAGGGATTCAACGGCGGGCTCGAACCACTGGCGCGTCATTATGGCGTGGATATCGCCCAGCCCGATCCTCAGCCAGCCGCGCCAACGGTGGTGAGCCTGGAGAAAAAGCTGCAACAGAAAGCGCCACGATTAGTGAGCCTGGCGAAAAACGCCAGCGTTAGCCTGAGCAAATACCAGCTACAAACGGTGAAAGCGAAGGTGGCATTTGTACTGGACGCCTCGGGTTCGATGAAAGGGCAGTTTAGTAAGGGCAACGTGCAGGCCGTATTAGATCGCATTGCGGTGCTGGCGGCGCAGTTTGATGATGACGGTTCGATGGATGTCTGGGGCTTCGGTCAGCAGCACGCGAAATATCCCGATGTAACCCTGGATAATCTTGATGGCTACATCGCCACCATCCAGCGTGGCGGCAAGACATCGGCGTGGGAGATTTTACCAGGACTGGGCGGCACTAATAATGAACCGCCGGTCATGGAAGAGCTGATTGATACCTTTAGGCACAGCGATCTGCCAGTGTACGTGGTTTTCATTACCGACGGCGGCATCAGCAAAACCCGCGCCATCAAAGAGGCGATTCGCCGCTCGGCTAACTATCCCATCTTCTGGAAATTTGTCGGCCTCGGCGGCAGTAATTATGGCATTTTGCAGGATTTGGATAACTTCAACGATCGCCGCATCGACAACACCCATTTCTTCGCCATCGACAACTTTGCCAGCCTGGCGGAAGACCGGTTATACGATTTGCTGCTGGAGGAGTTTAAGCCGTGGCTGGATGCAGCAAAGGCTGACCGGATTTATTGATCAGCCCGAATTGTGCGCCTAAGGATCCAGACGCAGCATGCGCAGTTTTTCCATTGGCACGCGGCGTTTTTTCCACGTTGGATGGAAATGACGCCAGTGTGGATCCTGCGCGGCGGCCAGTAACTCAAAATCACCTCGCGTATCGCCCCAGGCGCGCAGGTGATAGTTATGCAGCGGGCCGTAAACGCTTTCCAGTCGCTTGACCTTTTGCCCGCAGCGGCAGTTATGGCCGGTAATTTTACCAGTAAGAATGCCGTCAACGACTTCTAATTGGGTACCGATCAGATTGATGCCCAGACGCTCGGCGAACGGTTCTAATACCATCGCCGGCGAGGCGGAACAGATGGTCACTTCGGCGCTGGAGTTCACTTCGGCGGCAACCGCTAACAGCCCGGCTGGGCGCATTAGCTTATTCCAGTTTGCCGCGCAGAAAAGTTGCGCCTGCTGACGGATCCATTGCTCCTCAACGCCGGTTAAAAAGGTGTGAATCAACACTTCTTTTAACTCATCACGCGTTAGCTTTTTCCGCATGCAGCGCAGCGTTGGGAATGCCAGTTTTGCAATTTTGCGAGCGAACGCGCGTTTGCCAAAGCTGAAACGAAGAAAGGGGATGAAGCTGTCGTGAATGGTCAGCGTGCCGTCAAAATCGAAGACTGACAGAACCTGATTTTCACGCGCTAAGGAGGATTCCATGGACATGTTGTTCTCTTTTGTCGCAAGCCGTAATCAATGCCACGATGATAGCAAATGGCTGGCCGATATTCTCATGCGTGAATGCGGCTACCGATAAACGGTAGCCGTTTGAAACGCTTACTCGCGGATTTTGCCCTCCTCCTCGCGGGTTTTACCCTCTTCGATAAACTCTTCGTCAATCTCTTCGGAGTTCTCACGATTATCGCGACCGGAGAGCAGATTCCAGCAGGCAATAAACAGCGCGGCGATCAGTGGACCAATCACAAAGCCGTTGATGCCGTACACTTCCATGCCGCCCAGCGTGGAGATCAGGATCAGATAGTCCGGCATTTTGGTGTCTTTACCGACCAGCAGCGGACGCAGAATATTATCCACCAGGCCAACCACCACCACGAAGAAGCCAATCAGGAACAGCGCTTTCCAGATGGCGCTGGTGGCGAAGAAGAAGATGGTTGCCGGTACCCAGACAATGGCGGAACCGACCGCCGGAATCAGTGACAGGAATGCCATCAAGGTGCCCCACAGCAAGCTGCCATCAATGCCGGTGATCCAGAAGGCGATGCCGCCCAGCACACCTTGTACCACCGCAACCACCACCGTGCCTTTGACCGTGGCACGCGATACCGCTGCGAACTTCATCAGCAAATGATGTTTCACGTAGGTTGAAAGCGGCAGCGCTTCCAGAATTAAATTCACCAGCCAGGCGCCATCTTTCAACAGGAAGAACAGCAGATAGAGCATCACGCCAAAGCCAACGGTAAAGGTGAACGTCCCTTTACCGATCAGGAACACGCTGCCCGCCATGTACTGGCCGCCTTTCAGCGCAAAGCCAGAGAGCTTCTGCTGAATCTCCTGCGCGTTGTTCAGGTTGTTATCGGCGAGATAGTTGCGTGCCCAGGAAGGCAGATGCTGCAGCAGATCGGCAAACACCGCAGGGAACTGCGCGGAGTTGTTCTGCAGCTTGGTGTAGACGGTGTTAACTTCAACCACCATTGAAGAGGTGATCAGCGCCAGCGGCGTGAACACCATCAGGCAGATAATCAGTAACGTAGCGAACGAAGCCAGACCGTTGCGATCGCCCATTTTACGGCGCAGCAGCGACTTCAGTGGATGGAAGATCACCGCCAGAATCGCGGCCCAGAAAATGGCAGAAAAATAGGGTGTCAGCACATCAAAAAAGGCGAAGGTGACGATCGCCAAAATAACGATAAAGAAGCCTAAATTAAGTCCTTTAATACGCATTACATAGTCTCGTCAGTAGATAGGGCGAATGAACTATAGAACGCTTAACGGGGAAAGTAATGTTTTTAGGATCGATGGTTCGCTCAAGCTCGTGAAGAGAGCAGACACAGGATGTCCCGATTTGTCCGCCTGATGTCTGTTCACTGGCTGGCGCGGCAGCACTATTACGGTGATGATGGTGGCTGAAACTCACCGGAGGAAATCATGCTGGAACTACGTCCTAACTGCGAATGCTGCGATAAAGATCTGCCGCCGGAGTCGCTTGAGGCGCGCATCTGTTCATTTGAATGCACGTTCTGTGTGGCGTGCGCGGAAGGTATCCTGGCGCAGCGCTGCCCGAATTGCAGCGGTGAACTGGTGCGTCGACCGATTCGTCCTGCTGCAGCGTTAGCACGTCATCCGGCGTCCTCAACGCGCCATTTATCTTCTTCATGAGATAGTGAGCGTGCAAACGAATATTCTGCTCATGTAAACGTTTACCCTAAATAGTTTATCAGGCTGCCTCGTGATATTTAAACGTTACGCAAGCAGGGTAATTTTGAGCACGATAGTAATCACCGCTGTGTATTAATGTTGGTGATAAACAATCCGGGCCTAATAAGGAGCAGTAATTGTTAAATACTCATCAGGTTGCGCGTGTGGCGTGCTGGAATTAAAAGGCTTAAGACGTTAATGGTGTTGTTTTTAAAGGGATATTTACCATTTCTGATAGCGTGGATTAGCTGCTTGAAAGCCTTGTTAATGTGTCTTTGCTGAATCTGGTCAGAGCACAGACCTTATTTATCCTGAAACAACGTTCCTAAAATAATATTTGTTTCTGACATTTAATTTTGCGTATTTTTCTGAAAAATAGCCCTTTTCAAAAGAAGTTTTCAATTTTAAATGGTATTGTTTGCTGGCAATGCTAGTGATGTGGCGTTGTGTGCTTCAGTTTTACCCTCACTTTTGCAGGGTTTACCCCTTTATGCAATTTATGGAAATTGAATTATCCTCCCGATCCTTGCGATCGGGTTTTTCTTTATATTTCCCGCTCTCGCCGCAATAAACGCTGATGCGTCTCTTCGATCCTGTTAATGTCAGAAAGTACACAATCGTTAAGAAAGTGATAAGTTGACGTAATTTCCTGTAAGTATGCGGTTTTTAAGAGTTTTGGAAATGCTTTTCTGTCTCCAGTTAATCAATAGTAATGCTTAACGGCACAGCAACCGCCGTTATCATTGGAGGCAACACCATGAAAAAAACAACATTAACTCTTATTGCGTCATTTATTGCATGCAGCACACTGTTTTCTAGCGTCTCGTGGGCAGACGGCCCAGGTGACCAGCGCTGGCAGCCGCACGGCAGCGACCAGCATCAGGACCACGGACGTGGCCCGGATCGTGGCGGCGACCGCGGACCGGATCGCGGCAATCATCATGACCGTGGCCACGATCGCGGCCCCGGCCCGGATCGTCATGACCGTTATGCTGACCATCGTATGCCGGAAGGGCATCGTGACGGCGACCGCTTCGCCTGGGGCGGACATGACTTCCGTCGCGGCTATCCGGCACCGCCGGAGTTTCGTGGTCCGCATTATCGCGTAGATGACTGGCGTGACCGTGGTCTGTATGAACCACCGCGCGGTGAGCATTGGGCTTACATCGACGGTAATTACGTGCTGGTGGCCGCAGCAACCGGCATCATCACCGCGATTCTGCTCAACGGCGCGTTTAACTAATCCCCCCGCGGATGGCTGCGGCCATCCGTGTTTCTCTGCGCTTTATCCGCTCACCAGGTTATTCTCTCTACGACCCGTTTTTCCTTTCGATACGTTAAGGAGTGATGATGACCGTGGTAAAAATGGTGGCGGTGGATAAAGACGGCACCTTTCTCGACGACAAGAAACAGTACAATCGCGCGCGTTTTAACGCCTGCTATCAGGAAATGAAGCAGCGCGGCATCAAGTTTGTGGTAGCCAGCGGCAACCAGTATTACCAACTCAAATCCTTCTTCCCTGAGATCGCCCACGAAATTGCCTTCGTGGCGGAGAACGGCGCGTGGATTATCGATTGTGATGAAGAGTTATTCTGCGGCGAGTTTTCTCGTCCGGATATTGATGCGGTGCTGGATACGTTACACAACGGTAACTATCCCGAACTGCGTTACATCCTGTGCGGACGCGACAGCGCGTACTACTTCGAAGGCCTTGATGAAAAGTGGCTGGTGAAAATGCGTCACTATTGCCACCGCCTGAAGGCGATTCGCAGCCTCGATGACGTGGCGGGCGATAAGCTGTTCAAGTTTGCGCTGAATCTGTCTGATGATTACGTGGAACCGCTGATGGCGGACATTGAGCGTCTGCATCAGGGGGCGGCTGCCGCCACGTCCAGCGGTCATGGATCGGTGGATTTGATCGTGCCGGGCAACCATAAAGGTCACGGCCTCGATCTGTTGGGCAAACGCTGGGGCATCGAACGCAGTGAAATTCTGGTGTTTGGCGACGGCGGTAACGATCTCGAAATGCTGCAGCAGTCGGGCTTCAGCTTTGCCATGGCGAACGCACCGCAGAAGGTCAAAGATGCGGCCCGCTTTGAAGCGCCGGGTAATAACGACGAGGGCGTTTTACAGGTGATTGAGCAGATGCTGGCCGGCAAACCGCCGTTTGTCATCTGATCGTCATTTATAGCTGAATTTATTCTTTGCTTTGCCGATATTCGATTGTGACGGAACGCACAATTCGCCGCTGAGCGGCACTTCTTATCTCAATCGTTAATGCAGTCGGTTAGAAAGGATAAATTATGTTGCCAACCCGTTTGGCTGCCCGCATGACGCTGGGTGGCCTGCTATTACTGTGCGTCACCACCGCAGTCGTATTTTCCGTTCTGTTGTTGCGCGGTCAGCCGCGCGTCATCGAAGCCAGCCATACGCTGATTGAGCAGGCCGGTAGCAATCTGGTCAGCCAATTAAATCAGCAGCTGGTGCGCATTGAAGGCGAGGCCGTCAGCATGGCGCGCCTTGCTGAAGTGTTGCCGCACGATGCCACGCTGTGGCAGCAAAGCTTCCCACAAATCATCAACAGCAGCGGCAATAAAACCATTGCCGGCGGCGGCGTGTGGCCGGAACCCGATGCGTTTAGCGCCGGAGTGCAGCGTCGTAGCTTCTTCTGGGCGCGTCAGGGTGATGGCGCGCTGGCCTATTCCGATGACTACAACCTGCCTGCGGGCAACGGCTATCAACAGGAAAGCTGGTACAGCGCGGTGCGTAACGGACCGCGCGATCGTTGCGGTTGGTCGGAGGTGTATCAGGATCCGGTCTCCGGTGTGAAAATGGTCACCTGCAGCGTGCCGTATGCGGCGGGCGATCGGTTTGCCGGTGTCGCAACGCTGGATGTGCAGCTGGATAATCTTGCGGGCTTTATGCAGCAGAAAGGGCAGGTGACGGGCGGTTACGCCTTTGCCCTCGATAGCGCGGGCAATCTGCTCTATTACCCAGGCCAGGATATGAAATCGCTCACCACCTTGAGCAGCCTGGCGGAAAAATCCAGCTGGCTGGCGCCGCTGGCCGCCCGTATCGCCCAGCTGAAGGGCGATGGCGATGTATTACAACTGTCGGATTTTGCAGACGGCTACTTGCACAACAGCGCGCAGGTGACGCTGTTCCGCATGCCCGGCACCGGTTGGGTGATTGGTCTGGTAACGCCGGAAAGTGCCGTCAGCGGCCTGGCGCGTACCATGATGCGCGACATCTTCACTTTCCTGATTCCGGCGATGATCGTGCTGCTGCTGTTAACCTGGGCGTTTACCCAACGCATTGGCCAACGTCTGAAGGCCACGCACGCGGCGCTGGATGAGATTGCCAATGGCGATGGCGATTTAACCCGCCGTCTGACTAAAAGTGGGCGCGATGAGCTGGCGGATATTGCCGGTGCGTTCAACAGCTTTGTCGATAAGATCGCTGGCGTGATTACCCGCGTGCAGGGCAGCGGCGAAACGGTGGCGGCCAACGCATCGGGATTAGCGCACAGCAACACCGCGCTGTCGGAGAAAATCGCTGAGCAGGCTGCGGCGCTTGAGCAGAGTGCGGCGGCGATGGAGCAGCTTAACGCCACCGTGCAGCAAAACGCTGAAAATACCCGACTGGCCGATGCTGCCGCCGAACAGACCGCGCAGATTGCCCGCAGCAGCAGCGAAGTGATGGGCGAAGTGGTGAGCACCATGGGCGCTATTCAATCCTCGTCGCGCCGCGTGGCGGAGATTCTGACGGTGATTGACAGCATCGCGTTTCAAACCAACATCCTTGCCCTGAATGCGGCGGTGGAAGCGGCACGCGCCGGTGAGCAAGGGCGTGGTTTTGCGGTGGTGGCATCTGAAGTGCGCGCCTTAGCCCAGCGCAGCGCCACGGCGGCGCAGGAGATCAAAGCGCTGATTGCCGATTCCGACAGCAACGTGCTGGCCGGCAGTAAACTGGTGGAAGGCGCGGGGCAGCAGCTTTCGCAACTGGTTTCCGACGTGCATAAAGTGAAGCAGGTAGTCAGCGAGATGCGCGTGGCCGGTGATGAGCAGAGCAAAGGTATTGCGGAAGTGACGCTGGCCGTATCACAGATGGAGCGCGGTATTCAGCAAAACCTGATGCTGGTGACGCAAACCGCCGAAAATACCCAGGCGCTGCGTGATGAAGCGGCGCAGCTGGCGCAAGAGATGGCGATGTTTAAAGTGGCTGAGCAGTAAAAAATCGGGCAGCGTCGGCTGCCCGTTATCATTTAGACGATGCGCCAGGCGGCGGCAATCATCTCGGTTAACGTCGGTGCATCGTAGCTGACCCAGCCGTTTTTGCTGTTGGCGCGCGACACAATCCAGTCAACGTCGGTGGCTGACAGCGTTGGGCCCTCTAACCAGAACGGCACGATCGCCTGCTGCTGGATCCAGGCTTTCAACGCCAGCGCGGGCGGCGCGGGATCGTCCGGCAGCAGCTGTTGGCCGAACTGCGCCATCAAACGTTGCTGTTCAGCATGCTCGGTTTCTGCCAGCACCTCGAGGAACGGGAACAGTAAACGTCCGCACACTTCGCCGTGATGGAACGGCTTGATCGCCCCCAACTCACCGGCAATGCCGTGGATCACGCCCAATCCGGCGCTGCTCAGACACACGCCACCCAACCATGACGCCATCATCATCGCTTCGCGCGCGGCATCTCCACGCTCGTCGTCACGGTTCAAATCTGGCCAGGCCTGGAAGAACAGTCGCAGCCCATTAAGCGCAGTTTGCTGGGTGAACAAATTGCCTTTGCGCGACAGATAGGCTTCGAAAAGATGGGTGAAGGCATCGATGGCGCAGGTTGCCAGCACGCTGTCGGGCGCGCCTTTTAGCAGATCAGGATCGAGAATTGCGACCTGTGGCACAAACACCGGATGGCGCAGCGACGCTTTGACCTGAATATGCTGCTGATCGGTCACCACTGCGTTCTGCGTGGCTTCGCTGCCGGTGCCGGCCGTGGTGGGAATGGCGATCAGCGGCAAGGTCACCGCTTGCACTGGCGTATCACCGACTTTCTCCAGATAGCGCGCGGTATTCAGAGGGTGCTGCATCATCGCGCTAAAGGCTTTAGCCGCATCCAGCACGCTGCCGCCGCCAATCGCCACCACGCGATCAACATGGCCGCGCCAGCGTCGCACCCAGCCATCAATCTCATCTGGCGAGGCTTCATGGCTGACAATCTCGTAACCGATGATGTGATCGTTGAGCGCGGCACCTAAGCGCGTCCAGGCCGGACCATTCAGGAATGAGCGGCCGCAAAACAGCAGCGTCGGCTGGGTATTGGCCGCCAGCAGCGGAATCAGTTGGTCAATGCTGCCGCGCCCAAACAGGGTTTGTTGATTACTGTACAACTCGATCAGATTCTCACTCACCTGCACGTCCTTCTTGTTTGGCTCAAAGACCTAAGTGTAACCAAAAGCCGTGACACTCCCGCTGCAAACATTCTGATAACCCGCTGGCAAAAAGTTGATCACCTTCGCAAAACAGAAATTCCGCTGCGACGCCAGGTGCTTTGTACGCAATGTTACCCTTAACATGATACCCGTAACATTGCTCAGCAGGATGTTTACTGTGGTGCACGTTGTTGATTCTCATGTCCTCTGGGATAACCAAAATAAACCGCTGCCGGTAGCTTACCGTGCGCAAAAGTGGAGAAAAATTATGCCATTACTCTATGTGGCGATTGGCGTAGCGTTACTGCTGTTGCTGATGATTCGTTTCAAACTGAACGGATTTATTGCGCTGATTCTGGTGGCGCTGGCCGTTGGCATAATGCAGGGCATGCCGGTCAACAAAGTTATCGTTTCGATTAAAACCGGCGTCGGCGGCACATTGGGCAGCCTCGCGCTGATCATGGGCTTCGGCGCAATGCTGGGTAAACTGCTGGCGGATTGCGGCGGGGCGCAGCGAATCGCCACCACGTTAATCGCTAAATTTGGTGAGAAGCATATTCAGTGGGCGCTGGTGCTGACCGGCTTCACCGTCGGCTTTGCGCTGTTCTACGAAGTGGGCTTTGTGCTGATGCTGCCGTTGGTGTTCAGCATCGCCGCCTCCGCGCGCGTGCCGCTGCTCTACGTGGGTGTGCCGATGGCGGCCGCGCTCTCGGTCACACACGGTTTCCTGCCACCGCATCCGGGCCCAACTGCGATCGCCACGCTGTTCAACGCCGATATGGGGAAAACGCTGCTGTACGGAACGCTGCTGGGGATTCCAACCGTTATTCTTGCCGGTCCGGTTTATGCGCGCTTCCTGAAAGGCATTGATAAGCCGATCCCGGAAGGCTTGTGGAACCCGAAAACCTTTACCGAAGCGGAGATGCCTGGCTTTGGCGTCAGCGTCTGGACGGCATTGGTGCCGGTGGTGCTGATGGCGTTGCGCGCGGTGGCGGAGATGCTGCTGCCGAAAGGTCACGTGTTGTTGCCGTATGCCGAGTTCTTTGGTGACCCCATTATGGCAACCTTGATTGCCGTGCTGATCGCCATCTTCACCTTTGGTCTCAACCGTGGCCGCAGCATGGATGACGTGATGGGCACCATCACCGATTCGATCAAGATCATCGCCATGATGCTGTTAGTGATTGGTGGTGGCGGGGCGTTCAAACAGGTGCTGGTGGACAGCGGCGTCGATAAATATATCGCCAGCATGATGCATGAAACCAATCTGTCGCCGATCTTCATGGCGTGGTCGATTGCTGCGGTGCTGCGTATTGCCCTGGGTTCCGCAACCGTGGCGGCGATTACGGCAGGCGGGATTGTCGCACCGTTGATCATCACCAGCGGCGCCAGTCCGGAACTGATGGTGATTGCGGTTGGCTCCGGCAGCGTGATTTTCTCTCACGTTAACGATCCGGGCTTCTGGCTGTTTAAGGAGTATTTCAACCTGACCATCGGCGAAACTTTCCGCTCATGGTCGGCGCTGGAAACCATTATTTCGGTGTGCGGTTTGCTGGGTTGCTTACTGCTCGCCAACGTCATCTAAGTATCAAGGCTGAGGCACTGCGCCTCAGCCGCTTGCGGTTTAATGCGTTAAGGCGCGGAATGCCGCGAGTTCCTCTTGCGGCATTCCCGCTTGTAACGCCGCGTCACAGATTTGCTCCCAGCTGTTGCTGTCGAGAGGAATGCCATCGCGTTCACGTGCCACGCGGTTTTGCTCCTCCCACTCGCCGGGCACCTGAATCGGTGCTTCGCCACTTTGCGGCGACTGTTTCACCCAATCCAGGAATGATTCCGCCTCTTCCTGCATCGCAGGCGCATCAAACGCATCCGGATTCACGATGATGGTGGTCATGCAGTTGAAAATGGCATCGTGGCTGGTGACCAGCGTCTCATCATGCGTGGTGCGTCCGCCGGACAGCGCGCCGCCGAGAATTTCACACATGGTTGCCAGCGCATAGCCTTTGTGCAGACCAAACGGCATCAGTGAACCATACGGCGCCTGATGCATCACGCCCGGTTCGGTGGTCGGCTGGCCTTGATGATCAATCAGATAACCTGGCGCGACCTGCTGCTCTTTATTCCACGCCACTCGCGTTTTACCAAAGGCGATGCCGCTGGTGGCGAAATCGAGCAGCAGCGGTTTGGCATTGCGGCGCGGGAAAATGGCGCAGAAAGGATTGGTGCCAAAACGACGATCGCTACCGTTAAACGGCGCGACCATCGGATCGCCCATCACGTTAACAAAATGGAACGAGACAAAACCGGCGGCCGCACACTGTTCTGCCCAATGGCCGATGCGACCAATGTGGTGCGAATGGTGTAAACCAACCGCCGCAATACCTAACCTGGCTGCGCGCTCAATACCGAGTTGCATCGCCTCAAAGGCCGCCACCTGACCAAAACCGTTGTGCCCGTGTAGCGTCAGCACCGCGCCGGCGTCTTTTGCAATGCTGGCATGTTGGTTGAGTTGCAAAAAGCCCTGTGCCAGCGATTTCATGTAGCTCGGAATCATGCCAACGCCGTGTGAATCGTGACCCGCCAGATTCGCGGCCACCAAATGGTCGGCGACCAGGCGCGCTTCTTCGGCGCTGCTGCCAGCATGTAACCAAATGGCTTGAACAAACTGATGAAGGCGAGAAGGGGGAATAAGATGCAGAGTACTCATACGGTCAATCTCCTTATCATGAACAATCATGCATCCTGTGCCGAAACCAGTAATAACCGCAAGTCAATGATAAGAAGTAAAGGGCCACAACGTGTGGCCCAAAAACTCAGTGCGGCTGTTCAAAGCCTGCTTTGACCATCTGATCGCGCAGCGCGCGGGTAATTTCACGGTTTCCGCCAGTGATCGGATAAATGACATTGTTGACGACATCGTCAAGATAGTGCTCTTCAAATTCCTGCAGGGTGAGTTGCGTGCCACCTTCATCATTAATCGCAATACTGCCGCTGATGTGGTTGCCGTAATCCTTTGCCTTAAGGCTATAACGCCCCATGCTGGTATTAATCGTGCTCATAAGAATCTCCTTGTTACGTCGGCATTGATAACAATCGAGGCCTCTTCAGGCGCTGTAAGTTTAGACTGCGGACAGGCGCTGAGTGCGGAATCAAGGAGAGGGAAAATCGCAGGCTGCGACCCGCCTCGCAGAATTAAATCGGCATTAAGCGAAACGATAGCCAAGGGTTGTGACCACTCTCGCAGCGCCCAGCGAAAGCAGAATGATCATCTATACTGGTTAGCAGACACGTTATTTTTCATACTTGAAGGAGCGAACAATGAAAATAATTCTGTGGGTCATCGCCATCATCTTCATCGTTGGGTTACTGACACTAACAGGCGTCTTTAAACTGATTTTCTGACAACAACAGGCACCTGCGGGTGCCTGAATTTTTTATTCAGCATAGGATTTTTCGCTGTCATTAAAAGACGCAATCGGCAGGATGAGATCGCCCAGCGTCAACGGTTTCTGACACTGTGCGCAGCAGGCGCCATGATGATTTATTGCATCGACCTGTTTGCAGTCCGTTAAGGTGTAAAAAAATTTAGTGCAACCGCAGCGGCTACAACGAATAGTCATGTCAGTTTTTTCCCCATCTCCGTCCTGGAGTATCGAGATTTATCTTATTCGTCGGGCGAGTTCAATTGATAAATTTTGTTAATTTATTCCATGCGTGAATAGTTGACACTAAGTCACTGAAAGCTATCTTATTGCTTGCCGTCATCATCACAACATGATTGCACTTTGTGTACATCCCTCAGTAATGCCTTTCCGTTTATCCGGCGTTTCAATTTCACATTCCGCATGAGGTAAAATTCGCCGTCAACCGAGAATTAGCCTGGAGATATTAAGCATGTTTTTTAATATCCTTTTGGCGATTACTTAGGAATGCGTCGTACAAGAATCTGAAAACTTTGCCTCAGGGTAGTGCATTTTTTCAGCACGAATTAACAGGAAATTACGTTGTGAATCGGCACTTTTCTGCAGTTTTGTTAGGCTGCCTTTTGACCTCATCGGTCTCATTTTCGGCATCAGCGGTAACAACTTCACAAGCCATCAAATCAGGCTGGAACACCTTTAGCAATAACGTGTCGCAAACCTGGTCGCAACCGCAGAATTATGATTTTTATCTGCCGGCGATTACCTGGCACAATCGTTGGACTTACGACGATGAACACATCGATAAATACAACGAGCGCCCGTGGGGCGCAGGTGCGGGCGTTTCGCGCTGGGATGAGAAAGGTAACTGGCACGGTTTGTACCTGATGGCGTTCAAGGACTCCTTCAACAAATGGGAGCCGATTGGCGGTTACGGTTGGGAAGCGACCTGGCGACCGCTTAGCGATCAGAACTTTCATTTGGGCGCCGGATACACGGCGGGTGTAACGGCGCGGGATAACTGGCGCTACATCCCGGTTCCGCTGATATTGCCTTTGGCATCAATTGGATATGGTCCAGCCACTTTCCAAATGACTTATATTCCCGGCACTTACAATAATGGCAACGTTTACTTTGCTTGGCTGAGATTTGAGTTTTAAGCGCTGGCGGCACGCATAAAGTGTGATCGGCATGCAAAAAATCAATATTTATCACTTTTTCATCAAATCGCACTGGACAAATGTCACCGCAATTGCTGTACTAGACGTCGACACAGTTTAGTGTCCTTTTTTCATGTAAAGGTAATATAGATGTCTAAGATCAAAGGTAACGTAAAGTGGTTTAATGAGTCGAAAGGCTTCGGTTTCATTACTCCAGAAGATGGCAGCAAAGATGTATTCGTACACTTCTCTGCAATCAACAGCAACGGTTTCAAAACTCTGGCTGAAGGTCAACGCGTTGAGTTCGAAATCACTGACGGCGCTAAAGGCCCATCAGCTGCTAACGTTATCGCACTGTAATTAACAGTTCGAATTCTGAAAACCCGCCTTCTGGCGGGTTTTTTTTATTCATTTTAGGCTCGCCACCAAATAATCATCCAGCTCGCTAAGGCAAGCATGCTGATGCTCAGCGCCATTAACTCATCGAAAGTGCGTGGAATAAGGTTTTTCATTTCGCCTGCCTCAGAAAGAGATTTCCCTCAGCATGCCAATGCCAGATTAAGCCAGCCTTAAGCCGTTATGACATTCTCGTGACAAGGCAGATTCTGCGGCACATCTCACAGATAACTTCCGTAACATAGCCACAACAATGCTTACTTGCAGATTTTTGTCCGACAACGCTATATAACTGCTCAGGGAAAATGAGGAGGCAGGATGAACATACGTCAGGCACAGGCAAAAGACAGCTTTGCATTGAGCGCGTTGCTAACCGAATTAGGTTATAGCGCGACGGAAGGATTTATCGATACGCGTTTGACTCAGCTTATTCATCATCCCGATGAAATGTTGTTGGTCGCGGAACACTGCAATCAGGTGCTGGGCTTCCTCTCGTTGCACTTTATTCCGCAGCTGGCATTGGCCGGCGATTTTGCCCGCATCAGCTACTTCTGTATTGCCGAAGGCGAGCGCAGCAAAGGCAGCGGGCAGCAGTTATTGAACCACGCCGAACAGCTGGCGCGGTCACGCGGTTGCGACCGTATGGAAGTGCACTGCCATTCATCGCGCCTCAAAGCCAACCAGTTCTATGCGCGTGAAGGCTATGTGGAATCACCGCGCTATCACATTAAAGCTCTGGGTTAAGATTGAGCTCGCGTCCGCTGGCTATCACGATGGCATCGGCGATGCTGTCGAGTTGTGCAACAGGCAGCAGCGCGGCGCTGACGCGAATGAACTGCCGGCTGCTAATGCTACAGCGTTCCCCGGGCAGCACGGCGATACCGCGCGCGGCTAGCGTGATCATCGCGTACTGCTCCGATTCCACCGGAATCCACACGCTCAATCCATCACGCTCTTCCAGCACCAGACCGCGTTTCGCCAGCGCGGCCAGTAACTGCTGGCGACGCTGCGCATAGGTGGCTTTGGCCTGCTGAATACGCTGCTGAGTCTCTTCATCATTGAGCATCCACGCCACGGCATCCTGCAAAATACGGCTGGTCCAGCTCACGCCAAAGTTGCGCCACGCTTGCAGGCGCTTCACCATTTCTGCGGTGCCTGATAACACTGCCAGCCGCAAATCCGGCCCATAAGCTTTAGAAAACGAGTGCACATGCAGCACGCGTTCGGGATAGTGGAAGCCGAGGCTAAACACTGGGTAGCGCGACAGATCGCCAATGCCGTCATCTTCGACAATGATGGTGCTGCTGTTTGCCAGCACGCGCGCCAGCTCTGCACTGCGACGCTGGCTCACGCTGTTTCCGGTGGCGGAATGGGTGCGCGGTTGATAGATAAACATCGCCGGAGATTTCTGCATCAGCGTGGTCAGCGCCGAGGGAATGGGACCTTGCTCATCGCAGGGCAGCGGCAGAATTTCAGCACCCATGTTGTCTAAAATATCCAGTAATCGCGTGGCAGTAGGATCTTCGATTACCACACGATCGCCCGGTGACAGCAATGTCTGCACGATCAGGTTCATGGCATCGAAGCCGCCATCGGTTGCCAACCAGGCTTCGGCGGGATAGGGCCAACGTGGCGTTACGGCATCCTGCAATTGCGGTGAAATCGCCTCACGCTGATAACTATTCAGTTGCGGCGACGCAATGCCCGCCAGCATCGCCCGACGCAGATCCGGCAATAACGTTGGATCCGGTGAGGCCATCGCCAGTGACGCCTGAATATTCTCGCCGTAATTGCCGATCTTCTCGAAGCGAATCGGACGCGGCATCACGCTGTTACCGCTCACCCACACGCCGCTGCGACCTTTACCCGCCAGCACTTTCTGCTTCTTCAGTTGCGCCCAGGCAGCGGAAACGGTTGCCGGGCTCACGCCCAATCGCTCAGCCAACTCGCGTACCGCCGGCATCTGCATGCCCACCGCAATCTGCCCATCGCGAATTAGCGTGGATGCCGCATGCGTGATGCCTTTCACCGAAGCATCCGTGATCTGCTGGCTGAGCCACTCCAAATCCACACTTTGCGTCATAAGAAAATCCTTTGTTCAGTAACAAATAATAGATTGTTCAGATTAGTATTCGCGATTTAGACTCAAATTCAAGCACTATTTGCTGCATAAATAATCACAGCCGCAGGGCTGGCAGAACAGACGGGGAAGGCAAAACTATGGTAACCATCAGACTGGCGGTACGTGACTGGGATTACTTCACACCGCTGGCACTTGGCGATATCAAGCCGGAAGGTTTCACGCTGGAGATCGATCGCGTTGGCACGCTGGTGGATAACCTCGCCACCAGCGATAAATACGATGCCGGTGAAGTGTCGTTTAGCCGCTTTGCTCAGGCCCGGGCAAAAGGTGACACTTCACTGTTGGGCCTGCCACACTTTCTGATGCGCGGTTTCCGTCAGCGCTGCATCATTACGCGCAGCGACAGCCCGATTACCTCGCCAGCGCAGCTGAAAGGTAAAAAAATCGGCGTCACCGGCTGGCAGGATTCAGGCAACACCTGGACGCGCACCGTGCTGCGTGAAGCGGGCGTGGAGATTGATGATGCGTACTGGTTTGCCGGGCGTTTGACTGAGGATCACCCGATTGTTGATCGTCTGGCCGGTTTTGGTCGTCCGGGGCGTATTGAACCGGCGCCAGGTGAGCGTCCACTGATCGCGTTGCTGAAAGCGGGCGAGCTGGATGCTGTGTTTACCCCTTTTATGCCGGAAGGTTTTTTCCTCGCCGATTCGGGTTTGCGTCAGCTGCAGGTGGATTTTGCCGCTGCCGAGCGCGACTACTTTAATCGCGTCGGTTATGTGCCGGGCATTCACTTACTGGCACTGAAGCCCGCCTTAGCGGAGGCGCATCCGTGGCTGCCTCAGGCGCTGAGCGACATCATCGATCGTTCGTACCAGATGTGGATGAAGAAGCGCGAGAAATACGCCGACACCACGCCGTGGCTGCTGGACGATTTGCGGCGCACCGCGCAGGAATTACCGGCCAACTGGAATCAGAACGGATTTTCCGTTAACAAAAAGATGATTGCCGACTTTGCGAATGAGCTGTTCCAGCAAGGCCTAACCCAAACATTGCTGACGCCGGAAGCGATTTTCCCGGCTGCGGCGCAAGGAGAATAACCATGAAAGTAGCAATGGGACAATTTGCCGTCAGCCGCGAATGGCAGGAAAACACCGATATCTGCATCGGATTGATGAACCAGGCATTGGCAGGCGGTGCTGATCTGCTGGTGCTGCCGGAAGGCGTGCTGGCGCGTGATATCGCCGATCCTGATCTGGTATTGAAAGCGGCGCAGCCACTTGATGGTCCTTTCGTCACGCAGCTGCTGGCGGTTAGCCAAGGCAACAATCTGACCACCATGATGAGCGTGCACGTGCCGACAGAAGGGCAGAAGGCGCTCAATGTGCTGATCGCCATTCGCAACGGCGAAATCATCGCCGAGTACGTGAAACTGCACCTTTACGATGCCTTCGCCATGCAGGAGTCGCAGCGCGTAAATCCGGGGCGCGAAATTCCGCCGCTGGTTGACGTGGCGGGCATGAAAGTCGGGTTGATGACCTGCTACGACGTGCGCTTTCCGGAGCTGGCGCGTCGCTTAGTGCTTGACGGCGCGGATGTGCTGGTGCTGCCGGCAGCGTGGGTGAAAGGCCCGCTGAAAGAGATGCACTGGGAATTGCTGACCACCGCGCGTGCGCTGGAAAACACCTGCTACATGGTGGCGGTGGGCGAATGCGGGCCACGCAATATCGGCAACAGCCTGGTAATCGATCCGTTGGGCGTGGCGATTGCCAAAGCGCCGGAATCGGCCGCGCTGGTGTTTGCCGATCTCGATCCACAGCGCATCGCCTACGCACGCAGCGTACTGCCGGTGCTGGAAAATCGCTGTTTTGCGCGTCCCGAACTTAAACCACTTTGATCGCTGGGGAATCTGACTGATGAAAATTCTTGCTACCGCCATCGCGCTGTCATTGGGCCTCACGGCCTGTTTCGCTCAGGCCGCCGACGTGATTCCTGCGCAAAAAGTGGATCAGGCGCTGCACGATCGTCTGCCAGCAGAGATCAAAAGCAGCGGTAAAATGATCTCGGTGAACAACGGATCTTTTCCTCCGTATGAGATCGTTAACGGTCCGCACTCAATGGACGGCGCTTCCGCCGATCTCACCGAAGCGCTGGCACAATTGCTGGGCGTGAAGATTGAACATGCCACCGTCAGCGGTTTATCGGGCGTGCTCACCGGCATTAATTCCGGCCGCTACCAGATGGCGATTGGCCCGATTGGCGATTATCCGGATCGTCAGCAGAAGGTTGATTTTATCGACTTCGTGCAGGAGTTCGTGGTGTTTGGCGTGCAGAAAGGCAATCCCTCGAAGATTAACGGTCTGGAAGATACCTGCGGTAAACGCATTGCGGTAATGGCGGCCGGTTCAGCAGAGCAGGTGATTCGCAAGCAGTCCGATGCCTGTGTCGCGGCGGGTAAACCGGCGGTGGTGGTGCAATCCTTCACCGACCAGCCATCGTCGATTTTAGCCGTGCGTTCAAAACGTTCCGATGCTTTTTTCTCCTCGCAGGCGCCGCTGACATACTTCATCGAACAGGCCAATGGTCAGCTGGAGCTGTCAGGCAAAGGCAAGAAAAACGGCTTTGGCGACATTTTCCAGGGCACCGTGGTACCCAAGGGTTCTGAACTCGGCAACGTGGTGCTGGATGCGTACAAAGAGCTGTTCAGTAATGGCACTTACGCGGCCATCATGAAGAAGTGGAAATTAGACGGCAACGTGTTGCAGCAACCGGGACGTAACCTGGCGCAAGGGGCAGCAAAATGAGTCCGGTCACCAACAATTCGCGAGCCAGGGATAAGGCCGACGTGCAGCAGCGCGATGTGGCTTTTGCCCGCAGTGCGCCCACTTATGGGCGCTGGATCTCATGGATTTTGGTGCTGGTTATTGCCGCGAACTTCCTCTGGCTGGTGGCGACCAACCCCAATTTCGAGTGGAACGTGGTGCTGCAGTGGTTCACCGAAGGTTCGGTGATGAAAGGCCTGCAGGTCACGCTCGGCTTGACGGTGGTGTCGATGATTCTCGGCACGCTGCTCGGGCTGCTGTTGGGCGTGTGGCGTCTCTCGGAAAACAAATTGCTGAGCGGCTTATCGTCCCTCTACATCTGGTTTTTCCGGGGTACGCCGCTGCTGGTACAGCTGATCTTTTGGTACAACCTGTCGACGCTGTTTCCCACCATCGCAATCACTCTTCCGTGGACGGATATCACTTTTGCCAGCTGGAACACCAACGATCTGATCACGCCACTGACCGCAGCCATTGCCGGACTGGCGCTCAATGAAGCGGCTTATATGGCCGAGATCATTCGCGCCGGCCTGCTGTCAGTGGATAACGGTCAGGTCGAAACCACCCAGGCGTTTGGCATGAGCCGCAGTCGTGCGCTGCGCCGCGTGATCATTCCACAGGCGATGCGTTCAATTATTCCGCCTACCGGCAACCAGTTGATCAGCATGATCAAAGCGACCTCGCTGGTAAGTGTGATCGCTATGGGCGATCTGTTGTACTCGGTGCAGGCCGTTTATAACCGCACCTTTGAAATTATCCCGATGCTGATGGTCGCAGTGATCTGGTATCTGCTTATCACCTCGATTCTTAACGTTGGCCAGTCCGCCATCGAGCGTTACTACGCCCGTGGCACCACCCGCACGGTGGTGAATAAACGTCGCGTTGCTGCTAACGAAGCCGCGCCTGCCGTCGCGCACCGTCTGAAGGAGGATGTATGAGTGAAGTTCAGCCACTGGTGCGTGCGCGTAATGTGCAGAAGAGTTATGGCGATAATGAAGTGCTGAAAGGCATCGATCTCGATGTGTTTCCCGGTGAAGTGGTGGTGATTCTCGGGCCATCAGGTTCGGGTAAATCCACCTTTTTACGCTGCATTAACCATCTGGAAGACATGAATGCCGGTTCGATTGTGGTCGGTGACGATCAGATCGGTTATGAACTGAAGCGCGGTATTCTGCATCGTCTGTCGGCGCGTAAAATTGCTCATCAGCGCCAGAAAATCGGCATGGTGTTTCAGCAGTTCAACCTCTATCCGCACATGACGGTGCTGCAAAACATCATTGAAGCGCCAATAGGCGTGCACAAGTTTGCACGGCAGGATGCACTCAAGCATGCGCGTGAACTGCTGGCGACCGTGGGATTGAGTGACAAAGCCGACGCCTGGCCGCGTCATCTATCCGGTGGTCAGCAGCAGCGCGTGGCGATTGCACGTGCGCTGGCGATTAAACCGGCGCTGATGCTGTTCGATGAACCCACTTCGGCACTCGATCCGGAGTTAGTCGGTGAAGTGCTGGCCACCATGCGCACCTTAGCCGATCAAGGGCTGACCATGATTGTCGTGACCCATGAAATTGGTTTCGCGCGTGAGGCGGCCGATCGCGTGGTGTTTATGGATGGCGGCGTGGTAGTGGAGCAGGGCAGTCCGGAGCAGGTGATTGGTAACCCGCAACATCCGCGCACGCAGGCATTTCTCAGCCGCTTTATCTGAGCAGGCGGTCTCACTCTGTTACAGATTGCAGTTGAGGCCGTTTATAAACTGCGCGTTAATAGTCAGGTCCGTTTTTCACATTGGTTGAAAGGTAAATTATGGAAGGTATCAGTATTGCCAAACTGCTGATCATCGGTGCGCTCATCGTACTGCTTTTTGGCACCAATAAGTTACGTTCACTGGGTGGCGATCTGGGTTCCGCAATCAAAGGCTTCAAAAAAGCCATGAAAGATGATGAATCCGGCGCATCCAAAAGCAGCGCTGAAGAAGTGCCTGCTGAACGTGTCAGCCACAAAGAGTAATCTCTGCGCCGAACGTCAATAAGTGTAAATATTTATTACGTTGATAAAAAACCAGACTGTCGCCAGCCTGGTTTTTGTTTTTTGCGTCTTAGTGCCAATTGGCGTAAATGATTTCCTGCTCATCCACATCAAATATTGTTGAGCCATATAAGCCATCAAAGTCGCTCAACCCATCCTGGGTATGCCAGCCCTGCAACATATCATCAGTTAAAATTAAGGGTATCAGCGATAGTCTTTCTTCTTCCTCGGCTGTAATAACATCAATGAGTGCTATTTCAATTTTGTCTGATTCACTCTCATCAATTGGCATAATGATTTCACCTATTTTAGGCTTAGTCAAAAACGGATAATCAACTTTGCCACCCATTACGCCTTGCGGATTAATGGGGACTGCACTAAAAACATGCTGAGCGACAGAAATATCGGTGGGCAGTTCAAACTGCCAGCGGCCTTGGCTATCAATTTCAGAGCTGCCGACCCACACATCATCAAGATAAAAGTATAACGTCGTACCAACTGGCGCATCACCGCTGAAAGACCCTTCATCCTCATTCAGATCATCAATAATGACCTCATTTTCAGCGATAACCTTTGACTGTACCTGTACTAAAAGTTGAGGTTTGGCACTCTCGCGTTCAGGTAGCGTGGCAATTTCCACACTCTCGTGGTGCATGCCGATAGCCGGTTGCCACAGTTGTGGCAGAGGAGCATTGAATTTCGCTTCCAGCAAATCAAAATTCCATTCAGGTTCAGGCTCTTCATTAATCACAGGGAGTACATTCTCCTGAGAAGTTTGAAAAGCAATATCTTCAGCATAAGGCATGATGTGTCGCACCACTTCGGGCATCACAGCGACAGTTTCATGACCCTTTAGTGGCAACTCTAAATGAATTTCATCGTATCGATGCTCAATACTGATAGCGGTAGCGATAAATGCATTGGCACATGAGGCGTGAGATGAAGTATAGGGATTGGTGTTATCTATGGGCGTGGTGCGCGCTTTAAGCGCATCCAAACTCTCACCGGATGCACTGTTAAGCCGCACATCGGGTATTTGACCTGACAAATCGGGTTCCCGGAGAAAATCGAGCCCCTTTAAGTGAGAGGATGTTTGCATTATCTGACCTTCAAAAATAAACACTGAGAAAAGAGAAATAGGCTCTTATGGCCTCAGCGATTAAAGCGACAGATTTGAGACAGGGATTAAGACTTTTAAGGAGATATTTGCGATTGCGCCCTGGTAAGAGCGCAATCGCGAAGCATATTACTTAACTTCCAGACCTTTGGCCTGCATATCGGCGTGATAAGAAGAGCGCACAAACGGGCCGCAGGCGGCATGGGTGAAGCCCATCGCCATTGCTTCTTCTTTCATTTCGTCAAACTCGGCCGGGCTAACGTAGCGCTGCACCGGCAAGTGGTGACGGCTCGGCTGCAAATACTGTCCCAGCGTCAGCATGGTGACGCCGTGGCGACGCAGATCGCGCATCACTTCAATGATTTCAGCATTGGTTTCGCCCAGACCGACCATCAAACCCGATTTAGTCGGGATATCCGGATGCGCTTCTTTGAAACGCTCCAGCAATTTCAGTGACCAATCGTAGTTGGCGCCAGGACGGACCTGACGGTAAACGCGCGGCACGTTTTCCAGATTGTGGTTAAACACATCCGGTGGCGTCGCGGTGAGGATTTCCAGCGCGCGATCCATACGACCACGGAAGTCCGGTACCAATGTTTCAATTTTGATAATTGGGCTTTTTTCGCGAATCGCGCTGATGCAGTCAGCAAAGTGCTGGGCACCGCCGTCGCGCAGGTCATCACGGTCCACTGAAGTGATGACCACATAACGCAGCGCCATATCGGCGATGGTTTGTGCCAGTTTCAGCGGTTCGTTAGCGTCAGGCATATTCGGACGGCCGTGCGCCACGTCGCAGAATGGGCAGCGACGGGTACAGATCGCGCCGAGGATCATAAAGGTCGCGGTACCGTGGTTGAAACACTCTGCGAGGTTAGGGCAGGAGGCTTCTTCACACACCGAGTGCAGACCGTTTTTACGCATCGCGGCCTTGATGCCCTGAATGCGGCTGGAGTCCGCAGGCAGTTTGATCTTCATCCATTCCGGCTTACGCAGAATTTCTTCACGCTCAACCATCACGGTTTTCACCGGGATCAGCGCCATTTTGTCGGCATCGCGATACTTGACGCCACGTTCCATCTGAATTGGTTTACTCATAAATCTGCAGGTTCCGGTCGGGATTGCGATTTGAAAGCTTCCTCACTCAAACTGAGAACCAGGCTTTCAACTTTTTTTGAAAATATGGCAAAAATTATATCATCTCGTCTGCCCATAAGCAGCCGATTCGCCGGTGCAAAAGTTACAATTTTGTAAATAGGCACGTACAGTCAAGGTCAGACCGCGGCATCACTTTGCCATTCCAGTTGGGTAAATCCGGTTAAACGGGCGAAATGCTGCACCAGACGCGGCTGCACATCTGCCGGTGTGACGCCCGGCTGCAGCTGGCTAAGCTGCGTCATTTGCATCCCGGCATATCCGCACGGATTGATGCGCAGGAACGGCGCTAAATCCATCGCCACATTCAGTGCCAGGCCGTGAAACGAGCAGCCTTTACGAATACGCAGCCCCAGCGAACAAATCTTGTCATCGCCAACGTACACGCCCGGCGCATCCGGTCGCGCCCGCGCGCTGATGTCATAGTCGGCCAGCGTGGCGATCACCGTTTCTTCTAACGCCGTCACTAACTCGCGCACGCCCATCTTGCGACGTTTCACGTCAATCAGCACATACATCACCTGTTGGCCGGGGCCGTGATAGGTTACCTGGCCGCCGCGATCGCTTTGTACCACCGGAATATCGCCCGGCATCAGCAGATGTTCAGCTTTCCCTGCCTGACCCTGGGTAAACACCGGATGATGTTCCACCAGCCAGATTTCATCGGCAGTGCTGCTGTCGCGTTGATCGGTAAAGTGATGCATGGCATCGGAGATGGGTTGCCAATCGCGCTGGCCGAGTTGACGAACAAGAAGCGTATTAGCTGACAAAGCAGAGATCCGGTAAAGAGTGGAAGGCAGAGTATAACGCTGGCAAAGCGGACTTTGCCAGCGCCAGAATTACAGCACCATGCGCACGATTTCGATGTTGCCTAGCTCTTCATACAGGGTTTCAACCTGCTCAATGTGGGTGGCGATGATGGTAATGGAAACAGAGTGATAGTTGCCTTTGCTGCTTGGCTTAACGTCCGGTTTGTAATCGCCTGGCGCGTGGCGCTGCACCACTTCAACCACTTGATCAACCAGCTCCGGTTGCGCCAAACCCATCACTTTGTAAGTGAAAGGCGTAGGGAATTCGAGCAGTTCATTCAATTTGGTTTTCATACATTGACTCCGGTGCTTAAAAAACAGGCTCCCGCCGAGGCGGGAGCAAAGATAGTAACTTAATTGGGGGCAAATTGGCGTTTTTTCAAGCGCGCCTTAGCCGAACCAGTGGTGGAACATCAGTTTGATGTAATCGATGATGCGGCCGAAGAAACCACCTTCTTTCACTTCATTCAGCACCACCAGCGGACGCTGTTCCACAGTTTTGCCGTCGAGCTGGAAGTTGATGCTGCCCACTACCTGATTTTTCTGCAGCGGCGCATGCAGTTCAGTGTTGTTCAGCACATAGCTGGCTTTGAGATCTTTCATGCGGCCACGCGGAATGGTCAGATAGGCATCTTTCTCCACGCCCAGCTGGACACGATCGCTGTCACCGAACCACACAGGCTCAGAGGCAAACTCTTTGCCCGCTTTCAGCGGTGCGACGGTTTCAAAGAAGCGGAAGCCCCACGTCAGCAACTTCTTGCTCTCGGTTTCTCGGCCTTTAAAGGTACGACCGCCCATCACCGCAGAGATCAAACGCATCTGGCCTTCCGTTGCCGAGGCGACCAGGTTGTAACCCGCTGCGTCTGTGTGGCCGGTTTTGATGCCATCGACGTTCAGGCTGGTATCCCACAGCAAACCGTTACGGTTGGTCTGCTTGATATTATTAAAGGTGAAATCTTTTTCACGGTAAACCGCGTACTCATCGGGTACGTCACGGATCAGCGCCTGGCCGATCAACGCCATATCGCGCGGCGAGCTGTATTGGCCTTCGGCATCCAAACCGTGCACGGTCTGGAAGTGGGTGTTTTTCAGACCCAGCGCGCCAACGTAGTTGTTCATCAGGTTGACGAATGCGTCCTGGCTGCCAGCAACGTAATCCGCCATCGCTACACAAGCGTCGTTACCTGATTGCAGCACGATACCGCGCGTCAGCTGAGAAACCGGCACACGATCGCCAGGCTTGAGGAACATCAGTGATGAACCTTTGAATACCGGATTACCGGTTGCCCAGGCATCTTTACCCACGGTCACGATGTCATCGTTATGGATTTTTCCCGCTTTGACCGCCTGACCAATCACGTAGCTGGTCATCATTTTGGTCAGGCTTGCCGGATCGCGGCGTGCATCCGCGTTCTTTTCGGCCAGCACTTTGCCGGAGTTATAGTCGATCAGCACATAAGCTTCAGCATCAATGTCCGGTACACCCGGAATCATAGTCTTAAGATTAACATCGTCCGCAAATGCGGCATGGCTGAGAGAAAGGGCGACCAGTGATCCCACTGTCAGGCGTTTCAGAAAACGAGAAGGTTTCAGCGTATTCATGTTCAGGACTACAACATCCGTGGGTTTAGAGTGAAAAAAGTGCCTAACTATAGCAAACGCCCGATCGGGCGACATCTTGCTTTGCAAATCAGTTTCAGCAGGAAATGTCACTGTCCGTTACATCGATGGACGGGCAGTGGTAATAAATGAGCTCATTTGCGCTTCAGTGTTCAGACGTTGCTGCAAGGCAGCGGCTTCGGCACGGCTTTTATAGCCACCTAACTGAATGCGATAGACGTTGCCATTGGCTTCAACCGCGCCCGGCACGCCAAAGCGTTTACCCAGACTTTCGGCCAGCTGACGTGCACGCGCCGGATCGTTAATCGCGCCGACCTGAACCACATAACCGCTGCCGGCATGGGCATTCTGGCTGGTAGCTGGTGCGGCAGCAGCGCCTGGCGCGGAAGACGTTGCTGGGGCTGGCGCGGCAACCGGCTCGTTCCCTTCCAGCACGCCCGTGGCTAACGGCTGTGGCGCGCCGAGAAAACCGCTGCTCTGGACGGGCGCACCCATGCTGTCACTGCTTTGCAAGGTGCTGTTATCGACAGCGCGCACATCCTGCGGTGCAGGCGCTGGCGCAGCATTGGCGCTGCCGCCCATCATCACCATGCCGCCGCCGAGATCGGGACGCGCAGGCAGGGCGTAACTCTGTTTGGCGACGGTGGTACCGATGGTGCCGGGACCGGAAACGGAACCATCCGGCGCCACTTTAATGTAATCAACACGCACGCGAGTATTGTTAGAGATATTCAGGCGATCGCCCGCCGCACGCGACAAGTCGATAATGCGGCCTGGCGTGTAAGGGCCACGATCGTTGACGCGTACCACAATTTGGCGGCCGTTGGCGAGGTTAGTGACACGCACATAGCTCGGCAGCGGCAGCGTTGGATGCGCGGCGGTCATGCCTTCCGGATCGTAAGATTCACCGATAGCGGTGCGATTCCCCTGCGCTTCGTCACCGTACCAGGTGGCTAAACCCACTTCGCTGTAGTTCGAGGGATCTTTGATCACGCGGTAGTTTTTACCGTTGACGCTGTAATCCTGGCTGGTGGAAGGATTGATCGGTTCATAGCGTGGTTCCACGCCAGGAATTTCCACTACCGGGCCGTTATAGGCCGGTTGCGGTGGCGCAGTATTATTCTGCGGTTCCGGTGTGGAACAGGCAGCCAGTACCAATGATGCCAGTGCAACCCCAAGCCAGTCCTTACGCATGTGCAGCCTCTTAAACGCTTTTAGATAACATTTTTCGATGAGTATGGATCGACATCACGATGCCAAATCCAGCCATTAACACAATCAATGCCGATCCGCCGTAGCTCACCAGCGGCAGCGGTACGCCAACCACCGGTAAGATACCACTTACCATGCCAATGTTAACGAAAACATAAACGAATAAAATCAGCATCAAACCGCCCGCCATCACGCGACCAAAGGTGGTTTGCGCGCGCGCCGCGATAATCAGTCCGCGCATGATCAGCAGCAAATAGAGTACCAGCAGTAATAACACGCCAACCAGACCGAGTTCTTCCGCTAAAACGGCAAAAATAAAGTCGGTATGGCGTTCAGGCAGGAATTCCAGCTGCGATTGGGTGCCGTGCAGCCAGCCCTTGCCGCGCAGGCCACCGGAGCCGATAGCAATCTTCGACTGAATGATGTGATAACCGGCGCCGAGCGGATCGCTTTCCGGGTCCAGCAGCATCATCACGCGGGCGCGCTGGTAGTCATGCATCAGGAAGAACCACAAAATCGGGATAAAGGCGGCGACCAGCAATACCGCGATACCAATCAGCTTCCAGCTCATGCCGGATAAGAACAGTACAAACAGGCCGGAAGCGGCGATCAGAATCGAGGTGCCGAGATCGGGTTGTGCCGCCACCAGCAGCGTCGGCATGAAAATCAGAATCAACGCGATGCCGGTGTTTTTCAGCGTCGGCGGGCAGACATCGCGGTTAATAAAGCGCGCCACCATCAGCGGCACGGCAATCTTGGCAATCTCCGAGGGCTGAAAACGCACAAAACCAAGATCGAGCCAGCGCTGTGCGCCTTTACTGATGTGACCAAATGCGTCCACCGCTATCAGCAATATCACGCAGACAATATAGAGATAGGGCGCCCAGCTTTCATAGACGCGCGGCGGCACCTGCGCCAGCACCAGCATAACGATGATGCCCATGGCAATTTGCCCGAACTTACGCTCGGTCATGCCTGGATCCTGTCCGCTGGCGCTCCAGATGACGATGGCGCTGTAGGTCAGCAAGCTGAGAATGATCAGCATAAACAGGGGGTCGATATGGATGCGCGTCCAGATCGATCTTTTCTGCGGACTATCGTTCATGGACATTGTCATTCACCTTCGTAGCCGGGCGGTGTCGGTGCGGCTTCTGGCAGCACGGTATTGTTGTCGCCTAACATAATGTGGTCGAGAATCTGGCGCATAACGGTGCCGACAGCCGGGCCTGCGCCGCCGTTTTCCAGAATCATGGTGACGGCCACGCGCGGTTTATCGTAAGGCGCATAGGCAGTCATTAATTTATGGTCACGCAGACGTTCGGCAATCTTGTGCGCGTTATAGACTTCATTTTCTTTCAGTCCGTAAACCTGCGCGGTACCGGATTTGGCAGCGATTTTGTAGGGCGCATCGGCAAAGCTCTTGTGCGCGGTACCGTTAGCGCGGTTGGCTACGCCATACATGCCGTCTTTGGCAATTTCCCAGTAACCTGAATGAATATCGCCAATCGGCGCATCCGGAACCTGGCGATAGGGCACCATGACCTGGCCTTCACGCGTGGCGCGCAGTAAGTGCGGCACTTTGATCACACCGTCATTAATCAGGATCATCATCGCTTTGTTCATCTGAATGGGCGTCGCGGTCCAGTAACCCTGGCCGATACCCACCGGAATTGTATCACCTTGATACCACGGCTTCTTAAAGCGCTTCAGCTTCCATTCGCGCGTGGGCATGTTGCCCGCGCTCTCCTGCGGCAGATCAATGCCGGTGCGATGGCCGTAACCAAACTTGGTCATCCACTCTGACAGGCGATCGATGCCCATATCGTAGGCAACCTGATAGAAGAAGGTATCCGCCGATTCTTCCAGCGATTTAGTGACGTTCAGGCGACCGTGGCCCCATTTTTTCCAGTCACGATAGCGCTTTTCCGAGCCGGGCAGTTGCCACCAACCGGGATCGAACAGGCTGGTATTGCGGTTGATCACGCCTGCGCTCAGCGCCGACACGGCAACGTAAGGTTTCACCGTTGACGCTGGGGGATAGGAGGCCTGCAGCGCACGGTTATACAGCGGACGGTTTTCGTCGCTTAACAGCGCTTTATAATCTTTGCTCGAGATACCGTCGACAAACAGGTTCGGGTCGTAGCTGGGGGTAGAAACCAGTGCAAGAATTTCGCCGGTGCGTGGATCGCTCACCACCACTGCCGCGCGGCTGCCGGTCAACAAGGTTTCGATGTACTGCTGCAGTTTGAGGTCAACCGTCAGGTAGATATCGCGTCCGGCCTGCGGAGATTGCTCGTGCAGCTGTCGAATGACGCGGCCACGGTTGTTAACTTCAACCTCTTCATAACCGGTTTTACCGTGCAGCACATCTTCGTAATAGTTTTCGATGCCGAGCTTGCCGATATCATGCGTAGCCGCATAGTTCGGCCATTTGCCTTCCTGATCGAGGCGCGTAACGTCGCGATCGTTGATTTTGGAGACGTAGCCCACTACGTGCGTCAGCGTCTGGCCGTACGGATAGTAGCGGCGCTGATAGCCTTTTACTTCCACGCCAGGAAAACGGTATTGATTAACGGCGAAACGCGCCACCTGCACTTCGTTTAAACCGATTTTGACCGGAATCGAGGTAAAGCGGCGCGAGCGTTTGCGCTCTTTGTCAAACGCATCGAGATCGTCGTCGGTCAGATCCAGTACCGGACGCAGATCCTGCAAGGTCTGCTTCAGGTTTTCGACCTTTTCCGGCATCAGTTCGGCCTGATAAATCGTGCGGTTTACTGCCAGCGGGACGCCGGTGCGATCGAAAATAATGCCGCGGCTCGGTGCCACCGGCACCAGCTTAATGCGGTTTTCATTTGAACGGGTGCTGTAGTCGTCAAAGCGCAGAATTTGCAGGTGGTACATGTTGACCACCAGAATGCTGGAGAGCAGCAGAATGCCAACAAAAGCCACCAATGCTCGGCGGACAAAAAGTTTCTGTTCGGCAGTGTAATCGCGAAAGGCGTTGCTCTGTAATTTCATCCGCTACATTTATTGTCTGGGGTTGTCAGGCGTTTATTCACGATGATAAGGATGATTCGTGGTGATGCTCCACGCACGATACAGGCTTTCCGCTACCAGCACACGCACCAGCGGATGTGGCAACGTGAGCGCTGACAGTGACCAGCTTTGTTCAGCAGCGGCTTTGCACGCGGGCGCCAGTCCTTCCGGACCGCCGATTAACAGGCTGACATCGCGGCCATCCAGTTTCCAGCGTTCAAGCTGCTGCGCCAGCTGTGGGGTTTCCCACGGCTGTCCGGGAATATCCAGCGTGACAATACGATTGCCTTTACCCACGGCGGCCAGCATCGCTTCACCTTCTTTTTCCAGAATGCGTTTGATGTCAGCGTTCTTGCCGCGTTTGCCGGCAGTTACTTCGATCAGTTCAAACGGCATATCTTTCGGGAAGCGGCGCAGATACTCCATGAAACCGGTCTGAACCCAGTCGGGCATTTTGGTGCCGACGGCCACAAGCTGCAGTTTCACGTCTTAGCTCCAGAGTTTTTCCAGCTCGTACAGCTGGCGGCTCTCTGCTTCCATCACGTGCACAATCACGTCACCCAGGTCAACGACCACCCAATCGGAGGCGGTTTTACTGTCTACACCCAGCGGCTTAAGGCCCGCAGTGCGCGATTCCTGCACCACATGATCGGCGATAGAAGCGACGTGACGTGTTGAAGTGCCGGTGCAAATGATCATGCAATCGGTGATGCTGGATTTGCCCTGAACATCAATAGCAATGATGTCCTGGCCTTTGAGATCATCAATCTTATCAATAACGAACTCTTGGAGTGCTTTACCTTGCAAAAGGTTCCCCTTAAAAACAGGTGATTACGGGCGGGCTAACGATGCGAGAAAGGTAGCCGAAAATGAAGCGGCGCAGTATAGCATGCTGCCTTTAGCTGCGATATAAGCCAACGCTATCGATGTAGCCGATCACTGCATCTGGCAGTAAATCCGCGCAGGAGATGCCTGCATGGCGGCGCTGACGGATTTCGGTGGCGGAAATGTCGAACAGCGGCGTATCCGCCAGCCAGATGTGTCCCGCCGGTGCGTGATGGAGTTGCTGCACATCATCGGCGAGATGCTTATCAAGCCACTGCTGCATCTCTGGCGTCTCCATCTGCGTGGCGTAACCTGGACGCTTACACACCAGCAAATGACACAGCGACAATAGATCCTGCCAGCGATGCCATTTGGCTAACGTTAGCAGAGAATCCTGACCAATGATAAACCCGAGGGGCTGTTCTGGGCCGCGTTCCGCACGCAGTGCTTCCAGCGTGGCAACTGTCCAGGACGGCGTTGCACGCGCCAGTTCGCGCGTATCGATATCAAACAGCGGGCGATCGGCAATAGCACAGCGCAGCATCTCAACGCGCTGTTGCGCACTGGCTTCCGGCTGCGGGCGATGCGGCGGCACGTTGTTCGGCAGCAGCGTGACCTTTTTTAATCCCACTTGCTGTGCCAGCGCTTCTACCGGGCGCAAATGGCCGTAGTGAATCGGATCGAAGGTGCCGCCAAACAGAGCGTAGAGTTTAGACATCAGTAAAGCTCAATGGGAAATCGCGGTGACACAGCAGCAGCGACAGTGTTTCCAGCTGCGGCCACAGGTTTTGTCCGTAATCTTGCTTCATGCTGAGTTCCAGCTTTGCCAGCAAATGCACCGCGCGCTGTAAACGCTGAGCATCAAGGCGCTGCAAGGCTTCAGTAAACAGCGCGCGACGGTTTTGCCAGATACGTTGCTGATCCATCAGCGTGCGCAGCGCTTGTTTCGCCTGATTCCGCTGCAGGTGCAGCAGCGTGAGTAAATCGCGTTGCAGCGTGCGCAGCAGAATCACCGCTTCGCTGTCCTCTTTCTCCAGCTGATGCAGGATGTGCAGGGCGCGTTTACTTTTCCCTGCCAGCAATGCATCCACCCAATGGAACGGTGTAAAGTGCGCAGCATCGTTGACGGCGGCTTCCACGCGCGGCAGCGTTAATTTGCCATCTGGCCACAGCAGCGATAAGCGTTCCAGCGCCTGCGACAGCGCCAGCAGATTCCCTTCGTAGCAGTAGCAAAGAAGCTGGATCGCCGCATCATCTACGCTGAGTTTCATCGCTTTGGCGCGACTCGCCACCCAGCGCGGCAGCTGTGCCTGTTCAGGCGTCTGGCACGGAACCATTACCGCCTGCGTACTCAGCGCTTTGAACCAGGCGCTGTTCTCCTGCGCTTTGGTCAGTTTCGCCAGGCGTAGCACCAGCAAAATATCGCTGTGCAGCAGCGTGGAGAGTTTCACTAACTGCTCGGCGATAGCGGCATTGGGGCCGTTTTCGGGTAGTTGCAGCGTCAGGGTTTGGCGTTGGGTAAACAAGCTGAGCGATTGGCAGCTAACGAAGATCGCATCCCAGTCGGTTTGCGCATCAATGGTGACGCTGAAGTGCTCTTCAAATCCCTGTGCGCTGGCGGTAGCACGGATTGCATCCGCGCTTTCCTGAATCAGCAGAGGTTCATTACCGGTGAGAAAATAACAGGCGCGCAGCCCCTCTCGAAGCTGCGCGCTCAGTTGTTCAGGATAAATCCTGATCATTGCAGACTGGTAGCTGACGAAGAGGACACTTCCGGTGAGTTCTGTCCCGGTGCAATCGTCTCAGGCTGCGGCAAAGTATCTTTGTTGCTTTCCTGCGCGGCATGCACGGTCAGCAGTTTACGTACTAACTGCTCGGACGCGCGCTGACGCATCTCCTGCACGATCATATCTTGCTCGGCATCCTTCGCCAGTGCGGCGTTCGGGTTGTCGAAGAAAGAACGATACACGGTGGTGCTGATCGGGTAGATACCTTTACCCGGCAGCAGAACCTGTGCGGTGACCGTCATCACCAGCGAGTATTCCGCGGTGGTACCGCTGATAAACACCGATGCGGTATCACGTCCCTGGCCTTCAGCACCCAGACGCAGCGTTGGGTATTTGGCGCTGGCCGCTTTGCTGTCTTCAATGATGGTGACATTGTTGATGCGCAGCTGCTGGCGCACGGCACGTGCCAGTGGGCCATAGGGATCGCCGCTCTGGACGATAAGGGTTTTCATCTCACTCGGCACCGAGGTGGTGCCGCGCGGGTGGAAACCACAGCCTGCGGTAATCACTACCGCAAGCAGGACAAACAGCCTGATAATCAGTTGTCGCACAGTTCCTCCTGAACTTAACCTACGACCAGGTTAAGCAGTTTGCCAGGGACATAAATCACTTTACGAATGGTGACGCCATCCAGATATTTCGCCACCAAATGCTCCTGCGCAGCACGCGCCTGCACCTGCTCCTGCGTGGCATCCGGCGCAACGGTAATCTTGCCGCGCACTTTGCCATTCACCTGCACCACCACCAGCAGCGAATCTTCCACCATGGCCGCTTCATCGGCTACCGGCCAGCTGGCTTCGTCGATGCTGCCTTCGCCGCCCAGCGCTTGCCACAATACATAGCTGGCGTGCGGGGTGAATGGATAGAGCAGACGCGTCACCGCGACCAGCGCTTCCTGCAGCAGCGCGCGATCTTGCTCGCTCTCCTGCGGGGCACGGATCAGTTTGTTCATCAGCTCCATAATGGCAGCGATAGCGGTGTTGAACGTCTGACGACGACCCACATCATCGGCCACTTTGGCGATGGTTTTGTGCAGATCGCGACGCAGCGCTTTCTGGTCGTCATTCAGGTTATTGACGTCCAGCGCCACGGTCGCGCCTTTCGCAATGTGCTCGTAAGCCAGTTTCCATACGCGCTTCAGGAAACGGTTAGCACCTTCAACGCCCGATTCCTGCCACTCCAGCGTCATCTCTGCTGGCGAAGCAAACATCATGAACAGACGAACGGTATCTGCACCGTAACGCTCAACCATCAGCTGGGGATCGATGCCGTTGTTTTTCGACTTCGACATTTTGCTCATGCCGGCGTAAATCACTTCACGACCTTCGTTGTCGATGGCTTTGATAATGCGGCCTTTCTCGTCGCGTTCTACGGTCACGTCAACCGGAGAAACCCAGTTACGCTCGCCATTCACGCCGAGGTAGTAGAACGCATCAGCCAGCACCATGCCCTGACACAGCAGGCGTTTGGCCGGCTCATCAGAGTTCACCAGGCCAGCATCACGCAGCAGCTTGTGATAGAAGCGGAAATACATCAGGTGCATGATGGCGTGTTCGATACCGCCAACATACTGATCGACCGGTAGCCAGTAGTTCGCCGCCGCCGGATCCAGCATGCCTTCATGATAGTTGGCGCAGGTATAACGCGCGTAATACCAGGATGACTCCATAAAGGTGTCAAAGGTGTCGGTTTCACGCAGCGCAGGCTGGCCATTAACGGTGGTTTTGGCCCACTCAGGATCGGCTTTGATTGGGCTGGTGATACCATCCATCACCACGTCTTCTGGCAGGATGACCGGCAACTGATCTTCTGGCGTTGGCATCACGGTGCCATCTTCCAACGTCACCATTGGAATTGGCGCGCCCCAGTAACGTTGACGGGAAACGCCCCAGTCGCGCAGACGGTAATTGACTTTACGCACGCCCACGCCTTTGGCAGCCAGCGCATCGGCGATGGCGTTAAAGCCCGCCTGATGATCCAGACCGTTGTATTCACCCGAGTTGAACAGCGCGCCTTTTTCGGTCATCGCGGCAGCACTCAGGTCCGGTTCAGAACCGTCGAGATTCAGGATCACCGGCTTGATGTTCAGGTTGTACTTGGTAGCGAACTCCCAGTCACGCTGATCGTGGCCTGGAACAGCCATTACCGCGCCGGTGCCGTATTCCATCAGCACGAAGTTAGCGACCCATACCGGAATCTCTTCACCGGTCAGCGGATGGATAGCGAACAGGCCGGTGGCCACGCCTTTCTTCTCCATCGTTGCCATGTCGGCTTCGGCGACTTTGGTGGTACGGCATTCGTCGATAAATTCAGCCAGCGCAGGATTAGTGGCAGCGGCTTGCTGCGCCAGTGGGTGACCTGCGGCAACCGCCACATAGGTTGCACCCATAAAGGTATCTGGACGGGTGGTGTAAACGGTCAGCTTCTCGGCGCTGTTGGCAACGTCAAAGGTGATTTCCACGCCTTCAGAGCGGCCAATCCAGTTGCGCTGCATGGTTTTGACCTGCTCCGGCCAATCTTCCAGCTTATCGAGATCGTTGAGCAGCTCCTCCGCATAAGCGGTGATTTTGACGAACCACTGTGGGATCTCTTTGCGCTCAACTTTGGTATCACAGCGCCAGCAGCAGCCGTCGATAACCTGTTCGTTGGCCAGCACGGTCTGATCGTTCGGGCACCAGTTCACCGCCGAGGTCTTTTTATAGACCATGTCTTTTTCATACAGCTTAGTGAAGAACCACTGTTCCCAGCGATAGTATTCTGGCTGGCAGGTCGCCAGTTCGCGGCTCCAGTCATAGCCAAAGCCCAGTAATTTCAACTGGTTCTTCATGTAAGCGATGTTGTCGTACGTCCACGGCGCCGGCGCGGTGTTGTTTTTCACCGCAGCACCTTCGGCTGGCAGACCAAACGCATCCCAGCCAATTGGCTGCAAAACGTTTTTGCCGAGCATACGCTGGTAACGCGCAATCACATCGCCAATGGTGTAATTACGTACGTGCCCCATGTGCAGGCGGCCAGAAGGATAGGGCAGCATCGAAAGGCAATAATATTTCTCTTTGCCTTCCTGCTCGGTCACTTTAAAGGTTTCGTTTTCGTCCCAGTGTTGTTGGACGCGGGATTCTATCTCTTCCGGGCGGTATTGCTCTTGCATGGCTGCCTGTGGTCCTTTGTGAAAATCGCTAAGCATACTTTTAGATCCGCATAGCATACCCATAAGGCTGCGCCTCAACAACTTTTCACGCCCTCGCCGGCCGGATTTCTGCCGAATGCGCCGCCGCTTTCACCCTTTTGTGATTTCTTAGGTTGCTGCCGATGCAATTGTGACAAAACCGCTAAACTTAACAGCAGTATCCGCAGCGGAAAGGAGAATAAAATGAATAACGTGGCGCAGGAATACCGTGCAACGATTGAAGCATTATCCCAACGATTGGATCATGGCGAGCGCGATGTTGATGCGCTGGTGGCCGAGGCGCGGCAAAGTTTGCTGGCGAAAAAAACGCTGTCACCCGCCGAGGTCAATGAAGTGATGCGCGCCGTGCGGCGCGATTTACACGAGTTTGCGCTGAGCTATCAGGAGTCTTCTGATGTGGTCGGCGATTCAGTGTTTTTGCGCGTGATTCGTGAAAGCCTGTGGAAAGAGCTGGCGGATATCACCGATAAAAGTCAGCTCGAGTGGCGTGAAGTGTTTCAGGATTTGCGCCATCACGGCGTCTACCAGAGCGGTGAAGTGGTGGGGCTGGGGAATTTAGTCTGTGAGAAGTGCGGCTTCACGCGGGCGATTTATACGCCAGAGAGCTTAACGCGCTGCCCGGAGTGCGGGCACGATCAATTCCAGCGCCAGCCGTTTGAACCCTGATTTTATGAATGTATAACCCCCGCGCGATGAATCGCGCCGCTACGGGTACGAGCACTTATCGTAGCGGCGCAATTTATTGCGCTAATCAGTGCAGGATCTTCGCCAGGAAGTCTTTCGCACGATCGGATTGTGGATTGTTAAAGAAGTCATCCTTATTGGTGTCTTCGATAATTTTCCCTTCATCCATAAAGATCACGCGGTTAGCGACTTTGCGCGCAAAGCCCATTTCATGCGTTACCACCATCATGGTCATGCCTTCATTCGCCAGCTCAACCATCACGTCTAACACTTCGTTGATCATTTCAGGATCAAGCGCTGACGTCGGCTCATCAAACAGCATCGCCACCGGATCCATGCACAACGCACGCGCGATTGCCACGCGCTGCTGCTGGCCGCCGGAAAGCTGGCCGGGAAACTTATCCGCGTGCGCAGAGAGCCCAACGCGTTTTAGCAAGCCCTGCGCTTTCTCACGTGAGGCCGCTTTATCACGCTTCAGCACTTTGACCTGCGCCAGCGTCAGGTTCTCGATGATGCTGAGATGAGGGAACAGCTCGAAATGCTGGAACACCATGCCCACTTTGCTACGCAATTGAGCGAGGTTGGTTTTTTTGTTGTTCACTTCGGTGCCGGTCACCTGAATGCTGCCCTTTTGAATCGGCTCCAGGCCGTTCACGGTTTTAATCAGCGTTGATTTACCTGAGCCAGACGGACCGCAGACCACTACCACTTCACCTTTTTTCACTTCGGTGGAGCAGTCGGTCAGCACCTGAAAGTGCCCATACCACTTTGAAACATTTTTCAGGCTAATCATTTAAACCGTCCTCTTTCTTTTCAGATAGGTAACCAACAGCGAAGCGCTCAGGCTGATCACAAAGTAGACCAGACCAGCAAACAAAATCATTTCAACCTGGGTTCCGTCACGCTCACCTATGGTTGAAGCGGTGCGGAAGAAATCGGCCAGGCTCAGTACATACACCAGCGAGGTATCCTGGAACAGCACGATGCCCTGCGTCAGCAGCAGCGGCACCATGGCGCGGAACGCCTGCGGCAATACGATCAGTTTCATCGATTGCCAGTGCGTCATGCCGAGCGCCAGCGCGGCATTGGACTGCCCGCGTGAGATGCTCTGAATACCGGCGCGGATGATTTCCGAGTAGTACGCGGCCTCAAAGAGCGCAAATGCCACCATGGCAGAAATCAGGCGGATATCTGATTTAGGCGATAAGCCCAGCACCTGTTGCAGGAAGGCGGGCACCACCAAATAGAACCACAGCAGCACCATCACCAAGGGTACGGAGCGGAACAGGTTGACGTACAGCTTGGCAAACCAGCGTATCGGCGCAATCGGCGACAAGCGCATCACCGCCAAAATCGTGCCCCAGATAATGCCAAACACCACGGCAATCGCGGTGATCTTGAAGGTAATGATCAACCCGTTCCACAAGTAAGGCAGGCTGGGAACAATTGAACTCCAGTCAAACTCGTACATTATTTGCCTCCCATATTGCCAGGCAGGCGAATTTTGCGTTCTACCACACTCATAATCAGCATGATGACCAGGTTAATGCCGACGTACGCCAGAGTGATGGCGGTAAAGGATTCATAGGCATGCGCGGAGTAATCCAGCAGCTTGCCGGCCTGCGCCGCCATATCCACCAGTCCGATGGTTGAGGCGATCGCCGAGTTCTTCACCAGATTAAGCATTTCCGACGTCATCGGCGGCACAATCACGCGATAGGCATTCGGCAGCAGCACATAGCGATAGGTTTGCGGCAGCGTCAGGCCCATCGCCAGGCCGGCATTTTTCTGACCGCGTGGCAGCGACTGAATCGCCGCGCGTACCTGTTCACAGACGCGCGCTGCGGTGAACAAACCAAGGCAAATCGTCGAGGAGACGAAGAACTGAATATTGGGATCCAATTCTGACTTAAACCACATGCCCAGCTTTTCGCCCACCAGTTCTGGCGCAACCAGATACCAGAAGAAGAACTGCACAATAAGTGGGATATTACGGAATAGCTCCACGTAGCAGGTGCCAATTGCCGCCAACAGGCGGTTGGGCACGGTACGCAGAATGCCAAATAAGGAACCTACCAGGAAGGCGATAATCCAGGCGCAGCAGGACACCGCAATGGTGACCTGAAAACCGGACCACAGCCAGCCGAGGTAAGTCGTATTGCCGAACGGGGCCTGTTCAAGAAAAATGCCCCAGTTCCAATCGATACCCATAACGAGCTCCGGTAAAAAAAGGGTAGCGAGGCTACCCATAAGATTGTTGAGCGGTGTCTTGCATCCTGCTTCAGGGGAACGGCCTGTTACAGTCTGTCTGTCCGCACCGCATGTTCAGCAATCGAGAGGGCAGCGGGGCTGCCCTTGTTGTCGTTGTTAATTCAGAGTGCTTTGTCGTTCGGTGCTTTGAACAGGGCCTGCATATCGCTTGAGAGTTCGAAGTTCAGGTTCAGATTCTTCGGTGGAATCGGTTTTTTGAACCAGGTTTCAAACCATTTTGAGGCTTCGCCAGAGGTTTGCGCTTTAGCAATGGTTTCATCCATCAGCTGTTTGAACTGTGGATCCTGATTACGCAGCATGCAGCCGTAAGCTTCTTTCGACTGCGGTGTACCCACGATGTCCCAGTTGTCTGGCTTCTTGGCTTTGGCACGTTCACCTGCCAGCAGCGCGTCATCCATCATGAAGGCCACAGCACGACCGGTTTCCAGCGTACGGAAAGAATCGCCATGGTCTTTCGCGCTGATGATACGCATATCCATTTTTTGCTCGTCGTTCAGTTTGTGCAGCAGAACTTCTGAAGTGGTACCGGAGGTCACGACAACGGTTTTACCCTTCAGATCAGGGAAATCTTTGATGTCGCCGCCTTTTTTCACCAGCAGACGCGTACCGATGATGAACACGGTGTCAGAGAATGCCGCTTGCTTCTGACGCTCCAGGTTGTTGGTGGTAGAACCGCACTCAAAATCGTAAGTTCCGTTCTGCAACAGAGGAATACGGTTCTGCGAAGTAATCGGCAGCATTTTGATCTGCAAATCAGGCTTATTCAGTTTGGCTTTAATAGCCGCGATGATGGCGTTTGAATAATCCTGTGAATAGCCAACCACTTTTTGCTGGTTGTCATAGTAAGAAAAGGGAACTGATGATTCACGATGCCCAACGACGATCACGCCGCTATCATTGATTTTTTTCAGGGTACCGGTGAGATCTTCCGCCTGGGCCGCTCCCGCTGCTGCTCCCAACAGCAAAAGAGATAATGCCACTTTGCGTATCTGCATGTTCCAACTCCTTCGTATGGATGTCGCGCAGAACATAAACTGCGCAGATTGTGATGTTGTGTGTATTTCGTGCTGCTTTTTTTGTTATCCCATAGCGCAACCGCACGCAGGATAGTGATTAACATAGCGAATTGTTAACGCAATGAAACAAAAAAGTTTCTTTTTTGCGAGCCGCTCCGCACCAATAAAAGGCAAAAATTCCCCGATGCGCTAATAGAGTGCGCATCATTGCCATAAATTAGTGCGTAAAGGTTGCACTACGCTGACAAAAGCCGATGTTTGCGAAAATCACTGAAATAAATAGCAATGATCGTGCCAGCACGATGAAGAAGTGTAAAAAGCCAGCAGAGAATCGGGGAAAGCACCACGGAAGGAAGAGAAAACAGCGCATAAAAAAGGCGAAGTATTCACTTCGCCTGTTTGCATAGCTGCCTGAACTAGTGGCGACGGCGCAGAATGGCCACCACAATGCTAATCAACGTCACTAGCCACACTGGCCAGATGCCCGCTTTCGCATACGGCGTTTCACCGATGGTTGGCGTGACTTTGGCTTCCAATACATCCCGCGTGAACTGCGGCAGCTCTTTCTCTACTTCACCGTTGGCATTCACTACCGCTGTGACACCGTTATTGGTGGAGCGCAGTAACGGACGTCCCAGCTCCAGCGCACGCATGCGCGCCATCTGGAAATGCTGCCACGGCCCGATGGAGTGACCGAACCAGGCATCGTTGGAGACGGTCAGCAGGAAGTTGGTATCGGGACGGAAGTTGGCGCGCACTTGTTCGCCCAGCACGATCTCATAGCAGATAGCGCTGGTCAGGTTATAACTCGACACTTTCAGCTGCGGCTGGACATAGGCGCCACGGCTGAAGGAGGACATCGGCAAATCGAAGAACGGCGCCAGCGGACGCAGCAACGCTTCCAGCGGCACAAACTCACCAAATGGCACCAGATGATTCTTCTGATAGCGGTTCTGGCTTTGATAGCTGTAAGGCTGCTCACCACCCAGCACAATTACCGAGTTATAGTCGTGATAGCGATTATCGCCTTCCACGCGAGAATCCACGATACCGGTAATCAATGAGCTGCCGCGCGCGCGCAGGTCAGCATCCAGCGCCCGCAGGAACGGCTGCTGGTTGCTTTCCAGATCGGTAATCGCTGATTCGGGCCAGATAATGATCGGTGCTTTGCCGATAAAAGGCTGGCTATAGGAGGTGTAAACGCGCAGCGTGTTCAGCAGTTGCTGCGGATCCCACTTCATCGACTGCGGAATATTGCCTTGCACCATCGCAACATCAACGCTGCGTTCCGGCAGCGGCTGATACCACTGCATCATGCGCAGCGGCCACGGCAGTAACAGCAGGAGCGCGGCGGCTATCAAGCTTTTCACGGTACGATGATGCAGCGCGTGCACCAGCAAGCCGGCGATCACCATCAACAGGAAGGTAATGGTTTCCACACCGGCCAGCGGCGCGAGGCCTTTGAGCGGACCGTCAATCTGGCTGTAGCCAAACTGCAGCCACGGAAAGCCGGTGAGCACCCAACCGCGCAGGAATTCGCTAATCTGCCACAGCGCGGGTGCCGATAAAGCCAAACGCCAGATTGTGGCGCGCGGCCAGAAACGGTTGAGCAGGATGGCAAACAGCATCGGATAAAGCGACAGATAAGCCGCCAGCAGAATCACCAGTAAGATGTTTACCGGGCCGGGCATGCCGCCAAAGGTGGCGATGCTGACGTAAACCCAATTGATGCCGCTGCCAAACAGTCCAAAGCCCCAAGCGAAGCCGATTGCCGCAGCCTGCGCAGTGCGACGTTCCAGCAGCAACAGTTGCAGACCAAACAGCGAAATTATCGCCGCAGGCCAGAAATCGTAGGGGGAAAAGGAAAGGGTGCCAATGGCACCCGTAACTAACGCCAGCAGCAGGCGAACCCGCTGCTGCGAGTAAAGAGAGGCTAAAGCCATAAAGTTATTCGTCTTCCAGTTGCGGTTGTGGTGAGTCTTCCGGAATTTTTACATGCACCTGGATGATACGGCGGCTGTCAGCCATGGCGACTTTGAACTGATAGCCATCAATGACAATACTTTCGCCGCGAGCGGGAAGGTGGCCGAATCCCTGCATGACCAATCCGCCAATGGTATCGACTTCGTCATCGCTGAAATCGGTGCCAAAGACCTCATTAAAATCTTCAATTGGCGTTAAGGCGCGCATGGTATAGGTGTAACGATTGAGCTGGCGGATATCACGATCTTCTTCATCGTCATACTCATCTTCAATTTCGCCAACAATCAGCTCAAGAATATCTTCAATGGTCACCAGACCAGAGACGCCACCAAATTCGTCAATGACAATCGCCATATGATAACGCTGCGAGCGGAACTCCTTCAGCATGCGATCGACGCGCTTGCTTTCAGGAACCACCACGGCGGTGCGCAGCACTTTTTCCATGCTGAACGGCTCAGACGCGCTGGCCATAAACGGCAGCAGGTCTTTGGCCATCAAAATGCCTTCGACGTGGTCTTTGTCTTCGCTGATCACCGGGAAGCGTGAGTGGGCGGATTCAATAATCACCGCAAGGCACTCTTCCAGCGTTTGGTTGCGTTTCAGGGTGATCATTTGCGAGCGAGGGATCATGATGTCGCGCACGCGCTGTTCGGCAATGTCCAGCACCCCTTCGAGCATGTCGCGGGTGTCCTGATCAATCAGCTCTTTTTGCTCAGAATCGCGGATTAACCCCAGCAGTTCATCACGGTTTTTAGGTTCACCGTGAAACAGTTGGTTGATTAACAGGGAGAAAAATCCCTTTTTACTACTGGGTGCGTCGCTGTTTTGAGAATGGTCGTCGCTCATGGCGTTTTTATTTCGTTCTCTCTAATGAGGGATTGGGGCTGCTGGCATCCGCGCCAGCAGCGCAATAACCTGAACCAGCGGCTCAGGCGTCTTCTTTCTCCGAAATGTACGGATCAGGATAACCAAGAGCAAGCATTATCTCGGTCTCCAGCGCCTCCATCTCTTCGGCTTCTTCATCTTCGATATGGTCGTAACCCAGCAGATGCAGCGTACCGTGCACCACCATATGCGCCCAGTGGGCTTCAACGGTTTTGCCCTGTTCAGCAGCCTCTTGCTCGACAACCTGACGGCAAATAATCAGATCGCCGAGCAGTGGAAGTTCAATTCCCGGCGGTGCTTCAAACGGGAATGACAGCACGTTGGTCGGCTTATCTTTGCCGCGATAAGTCAGATTAAGCTCATTACTCTCGGCTTCATCCACCAGACGAATCGTGACTTCGCTTTCCGGTTGAAACGGCGTTACCGCCGCTTCCAGCCAGCGTTGAAAATCATTCTCCGCTGGCAGATGGTTTTCATCGGCGCAGGCCAGTTGTAAATCAAGAATCACCGCGCTCATGAACGCTCCTGCGGGCTTGTTTGGCTGGCAAGCTGAGCCGCGATAGCTTCGCGTTTGCGCTCTTCTGCCTGTTGATCACGGCGTTTCTGGTCGGCGGTTTCCCAGGCTTCATAAGCATTCACGATGCGTGCGACAACCGGATGACGCACCACGTCTTCGCTGTGGAAAAAGTTAAAGCTAATCTCATCGACTTCTGCCAGCACTTCAATGGCGTGGCGCAGGCCGGATTTGGTGCTGCGCGGCAAGTCAATCTGCGTGATATCGCCGGTAATGACCGCTTTCGAATTAAAGCCGATACGCGTCAGGAACATCTTCATCTGTTCGATTGTGGTGTTCTGGCTCTCATCGAGAATCACAAAGGCGTCGTTCAGCGTGCGTCCGCGCATGTAGGCCAGCGGAGCCACTTCAATCACGTTGCGCTCAATCAGTTTCTCTACGCGCTCAAAGCCGAGCATTTCGAACAGCGCGTCGTAAAGCGGGCGCAGGTAGGGATCGACCTTCTGGCTGAGATCGCCAGGCAGGAAGCCGAGTTTCTCACCCGCTTCAACCGCCGGACGCGTCAGCAGAATACGGCGAATCTCCTGACGCTCCAGCGCATCCACTGCGGCAGCGACCGCCAGATAGGTTTTACCGGTACCGGCCGGGCCGATACCAAAGGTAATGTCGTGCGAGAAGATATTGGCGATGTATTGCGCCTGGTTAGGCGTACGCGGTTTGATTACGCCACGCTTGGTTTTGATGTTCACCGCTTTGCCGAATTCCGGCACGCTCTCAGCGCTTTGTTCCAGAACGCCGCTCTCTTTGATTGCCAGGTGAATCTGGTCCGGTTCGATATCTTTGATCTGACCGCGCATTGGGGCGGTATCAACATACAGCGTGCGCAGGATATTGACGGCAGCGTCCACACAGAGCGAGCGGCCGGTAAGCGTGAATTGGTTGTCACGGCGTTTGATTTCAAGGCCCAAACGGCGCTCCAGCTGTTTCACATTGTCATCCATCGGACCGCACAAGCTCATCAGTCGTTGGTTATCTGCCGGTTCAAGGGCGATTTCACGCGTTTCGATATTCAAATGAATCCTTAAGGTCACTCAGGGCCAGTTGAAAAGGTGTGCCGGATGCCGAAGAGCAATCTCTCCACATCTTTATGAAATTATTTATGGCGCTGCGCACTGGCGCAAGCTTCAGAGTCGATATTTGGGCAGCACTTGTGGAAAGCAAGGGCCTGGGGATGAAACAGGCGACAGCGCTTTGTGCGCTATCGCTCAACGTTCGAGGTTTCAAGGCTGGAACAGTCCGACGCCGATGTCGTTCTCTTTGCGGGTACGCGCAATCACTGACGCCGGGCTTTCGGCCACACGGAGCGCCATTTGATCTTCGGTGCGCACCAGCACGCCGCGCAGGGAGCTGGCATAGACATCAACAATTTCGACATCAACAAACTTACCGATCATTTCAACCGGTGCTTCGAAGTTCACCACGCGGTTATTATCGGTGCGGCCGGTCAGTTCCATCACATTCTTACGCGAAATGCCTTCCACCAGCACGCGCTGCGTGGTGCCCAGCATGCGGCGGCTCCACGCCATCACCTGCTGATTGATGCGGTCCTGCAGGATGAAAAGACGCTGCTTTTTCTCCTCTTCTGTCACATCGTCGGGCAGATCGGCCGCCGGCGTGCCTGGGCGCATGGAGTAGATAAAGCTGAAGCTGACATCGAAATTCACTTCACCGACCAGCTTCATGGTCTGCTCAAAATCCTGCTGCGTTTCGCCGGGGAAACCGATGATGAAATCAGAGCTCAGCTGGATATCCGGACGTGCGGCTTTCAGCTTGCGGATAATCGCTTTGTACTCGAGTGCGGTGTGCGCGCGCTTCATCAGCGTCAGGATGCGATCTGATCCGCTCTGAACCGGCAGATGCAGGAAGCTCGCCAGCTCGGGCGTATCGCGGTAAACCTCGATGATGTCATCGGTAAATTCAATAGGATGGCTGGTGGTGAAGCGAATACGGTCAATGCCGTCGATCGCCGCCACTAAGCGCAGCAACTCAGCAAAGGTGCAGATATCGCCATCAAAGGTGGCGCCGCGATAGGCGTTGACGTTCTGGCCCAGCAGGTTGACTTCACGTACGCCCTGAGCGGCAAGCTGGGCGATTTCCAGCAGAATATCGTCGCTCGGACGGCTGACTTCCTCGCCGCGCGTGTAAGGCACCACGCAGAAAGTACAATATTTGTTGCAACCTTCCATGATCGACACAAAGGCGGTTGGGCCATCGGCGCGCGGTTCTGGCAGGCGATCAAACTTCTCAATTTCAGGGAAGCTGATGTCAACAACCGGGCTTTTACTGCCGCGCACGGTGTTAATCATCTCCGGCAGACGATGCAAGGTCTGCGGGCCAAAGACGATATCGACGTAACTGGCGCGCTGGCGCAGACGTTCACCTTCTTGTGAGGCCACGCAGCCACCCACACCGATGATCAGATCGGGATTGCTCGCTTTCAGCTTTTTCCAACGGCCTAACAGAGCAAAAACCTTCTCCTGCGCCTTTTCACGGATGGAGCAGGTGTTGAGCAGCAGAACGTCCGCCTCTTCAGCTTCCTCGGTAAGGGTGTAGCCGTGCGTACTGTTCAGCAGATCGGCCATCTTCGATGAATCGTATTCATTCATCTGACAGCCCCAGGTTTTGATGTGCAGTTTTTTGGTCATCGAACTAGCCATTGATTCAAGCGAAGTGCAGGGCGCGTATTGTAATGCTTCGACGCTGTTGTTACCAGGCTTCACGCATCTGCATCGCATCGCGCTGCTAATTTCCGGTACACTTTAGCTATCAACGTGATGCTGGAAGGTTTCACGGCAAAAAAGAAGGATTAGAGTCGATGCAGGATTCACATTTTGATGTGGTGATCGTGGGCGGTGGCATGGTTGGTGCGGCGCTGGCGTGTGGCCTGGCGCAGCAGCAGTTTCGCGTAGCGGTCATTGAACGGGCGGAACCGGCAAGCTTTGATGCCGGCAGCGAGCCAGATGTGCGTATCTCCGCCATCGGTGCGTCGTCGGTTGCGCTGCTGCAGCAACTGGATGTCTGGCAGCGTGTGCAGGCGATGCGCTGTGCGCCCTATCGCCAGCTGGAAACCTGGGAGTGGCAAAACGCGCATGTGAAGTTTGATGCGGCGTCGCTTGGGTTGCCCGAGCTGGGCTTTATGGTGGAAAACAGCGTGCTGCAGCGTGCGCTGTGGGAAAAAATGCAGCAAGAGGGCATCACACTGATCTGCCCGGCGAGCTTGCAGGGTTTGCAGCCGCACAGCGCTGGCTGGCAGGTGCAACTCGATAACGGCCAAACGCTGGATGCGCGTTTAGTGGTCGGCGCAGATGGTGCTAACTCGCGTGTGCGTCAGTTAGCGGGTATTGGCGTGCGCGGCTGGAACTATGCGCAATCCTGCATGCTGATAAGCGTGGAGTGCGAGCAGGAGGCGGGCGATGCCACCTGGCAGCAGTTTACGCCGCAAGGGCCGCGCGCTTTCCTGCCGCTGTTTGATCGTCGTGCTTCGCTGGTGTGGTACGACGCGCCAGCACGAATTCGTCAGCTGCAAAGTTTGCCGCTCCAGCAACTGGAGAAAGAGATTTATGCTCACTTCCCGGCACGCGTTGGCCGTATTCAGGTCAAAACTGCGGCCTCTTTCCCGCTGGTGCGACGTCATGCTACGCGTTATGTGATGCCGGGATTGGCGCTGGTGGGGGATGCGGCGCACACCATCAATCCGCTGGCCGGGCAGGGCGTTAATTTGGGCTATAGGGATGTGGATGCGTTGATCACGACGCTGGTCGAGGCGCGCAACCAGGCGGAGCTCTGGTCATCGGATGCTGTGCTGCAGCGTTATCATCGTCAGCGTTACAAAGATAATTTACTGATGCAGGGCGGTATGGATCTGTTCTACTTCGCGTTTAGCAATAAACTGCCGCCGCTGCGTTTTGCGCGAAACCTGGCGCTGATTGCGGCGGAGAATGCCGGAGCCTTGAAACGCAAGGTGCTGCGTTACGCATTAGGTTTGTGATTGTAGGGAGCGTATTGATGCGCTCCTGATCGAAAGTTTGCTCGCCATTTTTTGCCAAACGCAGAAAACAATAAAGCCCGTATAAGCGGGCTTTATTGTGCAATTTGGCTGGGGTGCAGGGATTCGAACCCCGGAATGCTGGTATCAGAAACCAGTGCCTTACCGCTTGGCGACACCCCAATAGGTGTTTGATCAAATTGTCTTTTTATGGCTGGGGTGCAGGGATTCGAACCCCGGAATGCTGGTATCAGAAACCAGAGCCTTACCGCTTGGCGACACCCCAATAATTTGGTGGCTACGACGGGATTTGAACCTGTGACCCCATCATTATGAGTGATGTGCTCTAACCAGCTGAGCTACGTAGCCTTTGTACTGCTTACTGCGTCCGACGATGGCTGGGATACCTGGATTCGAACCAGGGAATGCCGGTATCAAAAACCGGTGCCTTACCGCTTGGCGATATCCCATTCGTCGACTTTGTATCCACAACATAATCCGGATTGGCTGGGGTACCAGGATTCGAACCTGGGAATGCTGGTATCAAAAACCAGTGCCTTACCGCTTGGCGATACCCCATCCGGCTGCCGAAGACTGAAATGGTGCGGGAGGCGAGACTTGAACTCGCACACCTTGCGGCGCTAGAACCTAAATCTAGTGCGTCTACCAATTTCGCCACTCCCGCAAAAAGATGGTGGCTACGACGGGATTTGAACCTGTGACCCCATCATTATGAGTGATGTGCTCTAACCAGCTGAGCTACGTAGCCATCTTTTTCGCGTAACCTTCATCGGCGTTGCGGGGCGCATTATGCGTATTGAGTCTTGTAGCGTCAACAATTTTTTTGCCGTTTTTCGCCTTAAAACGCCTGTTTGTCTGGCTTGTAACCAGGCTGGTGATTTATTCGGCTAATTTCTCAGGTTGTACGAGGGATTGCATAAAAAAGGGGCTCGAATGAGCCCCATATCTTGTTGAGTAAAAACCTTATTTATACGCGGACTGATGCACACCTACGGCACGACCAGAAGGGTCATCCATGGATTTAAAGGCTTCATCCCACTCGATCGCTTTAGCCGAAGAACAGGCCACCGACGGACCGCCTGGCACACACTCTGCGGCGCTGGCGATCGGGAACAATTCCTCGAAGATCTCGCGATACAGATACGCTTCTTTCGAGTTCGGCGTGTTGTACGGGAAGCGGAAGTGCGCAGTCGACAGCTGTTGATCGGTGATTTGCTTCGCCGCCACTTCTTTCAGCGTATCTATCCAGCTGTAGCCCACACCATCAGAGAACTGCTCTTTCTGACGCCACGCCACGCTCTCCGGCAGGTAAGAAGAGAAGCATTCGCGCAGGATGTGTTTTTCCATCTTGCCGTTGCTGCCACAGAGTTTGTCTGCCGGGTTGATGCGCATCGCCACGTCGAGGAATTTCTTGTCGAGGAACGGCACACGCGCTTCCACGCCCCAGGCGGACATCGCTTTGTTGGCGCGAGCACAGTCAAACATGTGCAGAGCCAGCAGTTTACGTACGTTCTCTTCGTGGAATTCTTTGGCGTTTGGCGCCTTATGGAAATAGAGGTAGCCGCCAAAGACTTCATCCGCACCTTCACCGGACAACACCATTTTGATGCCCATCGCTTTGATTTTACGCGACATTAAATACATCGGTGTAGAGGCGCGAATGGTGGTCACATCATAGGTTTCGATGTGGTAAATCACGTCACGGATCGCATCCAGGCCTTCCTGCACGGTGAAATGGATTTCGTGGTGCACGGTGCCGAGATGTTCTGCGACTGATTTCGCTGCTTTCAGGTCTGGAGAACCTTCCAGACCAACCGCGAAGGAGTGCAGCTGCGGCCACCATGCATCGCTCTTATCCGCATCTTCAACACGTTTCGCAGCAAAGCGCTTGGTCACGGCAGAGATGATGGATGAGTCCAGGCCGCCTGACAGCAGCACGCCGTAAGGCACGTCAGACATCAGGTGACTTTTTACTGACTCTTCCAGCGCATGTTTCAGCTCGGCGGCATCCGTAGTGTTGTGCTCAACGGCGGAATATTCCATCCAGTCACGCTGCCAGTAACGACGGGTTTCACCATCGGCGCTCGACATGTAGCTTCCCGGCGGGAACTCTTTGATGCTGCGGCACACCGGCACCAGCGCTTTCATCTCGGAAGCGACATACAGGTTGCCGTGCTCATCGTTGCCCATATACAGCGGGATAATGCCGATATGGTCGCGACCAATCAGATATTGTTGCTTCACGCTGTCCCACAGAATGAAAGCGAACATGCCTTGTAGTTCGTCGAGGAAATCGACGCCTTTTTCCTGATACAGCGCGAGGATCACTTCACAGTCAGAACCGGTCTGGAAAGCGTAACGATCGCTCAACTCAGCACGCAGCGCTTGATGGTTGTAAATTTCGCCGTTAACAGCCAGTACGTGGGTGTGGTCAGCGTTATACAGCGGCTGTGCGCCGTTGTTAACGTCAACAATCGACAGACGCTCATGCACCAGAATGGCTTTATCATCCGCATAAACACCTGACCAATCCGGGCCGCGGTGACGCATCAGACGAGAAGATTCCAGCGCTTTCTTGCGCAGCTCAATAGGATCGCTTTTCAGATCCAGCACACCAAAAATTGAACACATAACTGACTCCTGATCTCACCTTGTGGCGAAGTTATTTCTACGTTTGTCCGGCAGCCTTGGCTGCGTGATGTATAAGAAAATGCGCTAAATGGCGGTGTTAGTGCAAGCAAAATTGCGATTCTTTGATAAAAAGAATGTTGATGGGCAAATAATATTGAATATTATTCAATTAATAAGCGTTTATTTTAGATGTCATCTAATAAAACTGCATTATCGTTCGTTTTGTAGGCATAAGGCGAGCGGTAAAGAAAGGCATAACCACAGAAAAAACAAAAGCCCTGCATAAGCAGGGCCATAAGAAGGGGTGATGGCTGGAATCAGAACAGGTCGATATCGGCGACCGATGGATAAATCCAATCCGGGCGGAAAGGCATCGCATCAATATCACTCAGTGTGGAAACGCCAGACAGCACCAGAATGGTTTCCAGACCCGCCTGGAAGCCTGCCAGAATGTCTGTCCGCAGGTTATCGCCCACAATGACCGTCTCTTCCGAATGCGCATGCATTTTGTTTAACGCCGCGCGCATGATGTACGGACTCGGTTTTCCGACGTAAAACGGTTTACGGCCGGAGATGGTTTCGATACCCGCGCAGAGTGCTCCGCAGGCAGGAACAAAGCCGCGTGCATGTGTATCGGGATTAGTGGCGATAAAGCGGGCGCCATTGGCCACGAAGAAAGCGGCTTTATGCATCATTTCCCAATTGAAAGAGCGCGTTTCACCGACGATAACGAAATCTGGATTAACGTCTGTGATGGTGAAGCCAGCTTTATACAGCTCATGAATCAGCGCACCTTCGCCAATAACGTAGGCTTTTTTCCCTTCCTGACGGCGCAGGAAATCGGCGGTGGCCATCGCCGAGGTGTAAAACACCGTATCCGGTACGTCAATGCCGGCGTTGGCAAAGCGGTTCGCCAGATCCAGCGCGGTTTGCGAAGGATAGTTGGTCAACACCACCAACGGCATATCCTTCGCCAGAATGCGCTGCAGAAATTCTTTCGCGCCGGGAACGGCGGTATTGTCATGCATCAACACGCCGTCGATGTCACAGATTACGCTTTTAATCGTCATAGATTGCATCCGGTCGGGCCTGCTTGACAGCAGGCTGGTGATTACTCTTCCAGCAGATGTTGCAACAAAATGCCATTCAGCATTGCGCGTTTTGCTAACGCAAAGGCGCCAATCGCCGAGCGATGATCGAGCTCGGAACGCACCACCGGCAGATTTTTACGGAAGGCAGGCAGCGTCTGCGTATTGATACACCCTTCAATAGCAGGAAACAGTACTTTATCGGCTTCAGTGATTTCACCGGCCAACACCACTTTTTGCGGATTGAACAGGTTGATGGCGATAGCAATCGCCTTGCCTAAATAGCGGCCGACATATTCAATCACTTCGCACGCCAGCGCGTCGCCATGATTAGCGGCGCGACAAATCTGCGGCATCAGGCAATCATTCAAGGTTAATGAACTGGGATAGCCTTGATTCAGTAGATGACGTACGCGGTTTTCAATCGCGCCGTTAGCCGCAATGGTTTCCAGACAGCCAAAGTTACCGCAGTGGCAGCGTTCACCCAGCGGATCAACCTGAATATGGCCAATCTCGCCCACGTTGCCGTTACTGCCGAGGAAAATGTGGCCGTTGGCGATGATTCCGGCACCGGTGCCGCGATGCAAACGCACCAGAATGGAGTCTGCGCAATCGCGACTTGCACCGAAGTAGTGCTCGGCCAGCGCCAGGCTACGGATGTCATGACCAACAAAGCTGGTGACGTTGAAGCGTTTTTTCAGGCTGGAAACCAGCGGCCAATGACTTACCGCGATGTGCGGCATGTAGCGAATGATGCCGTTAATGGGATCGACCAATCCGGGCAGAATCACCGAGATAGCAATCAGTTCATGAATCTTACGCTGATGCGCGGCCATAAAGGCGCTGATGGCATTGAACAGCGCGTTCTCCAGCGTTTCCTGCGTGCGCTCGGGCAGCGGATAATCTTCCTGCGCCAGCGATTTTCCGCTCAGATCAAACAGCGTCAACGTCGCGTCATTACGCCCTAAGCGCACGCCGATAGTATGAAAATGACGGGTTTCAGTAATGATGGAGATCGCGCGACGCCCACCGGTGGAGGCTTGTTGCTCCACCTCTTTGATGAGGCCGCGCTCAATGAGCTGGCGGGTAATTTTGGTGACACTGGCGGGCGCAAGCTGACTGTGTTCGGCAATTTGAATGCGCGAAATTGGCCCCTGCTGATCGATTAGCCGATAAACGGCTGCACTATTGAGTTGTTTAACAAGATCAACATTTCCTATTTGAGACTGGCCGCCAGTGGTCATTCAATGCTTACTCGCTGAGGACGTTGTCTCCGTTGACGAACGTCTTAGTGATTTGATAATCGCGGGTAAAGACAGTCAGGTTGGCGACTTTTCCTGCTTTCACCGTGCCTAACTGCTTCTCCACACCCATCGCCTGCGCTGGATAGAGCGTCGCCATACGCAGCGCTTCATCAAGAGCGATACCGCAATGTTCAACGCTGTTCTGCACCGCTTCAATCATGGTCAAGGCAGAACCGCTGAGCGTACCGTTCTCGTCAACGCACAGGCCATCGCGATAGTATATTGTTTTGCCTGCAAAAATAAATTGATCAATCGATGCGCCCGCCGGTGCTGTGGCATCCGTCACTAACACCAGCTTGTCGCCTTTAATGCGTTTTGCATTGCGCACATTAGCGTAATGGACATGTAAACCATCCGCAATGATGCCGCAGTATACATCAGGCGAATCAAACAGCGCACCGATCAGACCTGGCTCACGTCCAGCGAAGGTTGGCATGGCATTGTAGAGATGCGTAGCAAAGCTGACGCCCGCGCTGAAGCCAATTTTTGCTTCTTCATAGGTCGCGTTGGAGTGACCCGCTGACACGATGATGCCGGCATCACGCAGCTGACGAATCACCTCGCTGCCCGTATTTTCAGGTGCCAGCGTGACTTTAGTGATGACGTCGGCATTGGCGCAGAGGAAATCCACCAGCTCGGCATCCGGCAGGCGAATCAATTCAGGATTGTGCGTACCTTTTTTAGCTTTATTCAGCCACGGACCTTCCAGATGCAGGCCGATTGCCTGATTCTGATGCTTGGCCAGGTAAGCGCGCATGGTTTCGACTGCGCGTCTCATCAGCGCATCGGTGCTGGTAATCAGTGTTGGCAAATAGCTGGTGCAGCCTGATTTCTCGTTGGCGCGCTGCATGATCTCCAGCGTTTCAACGCTTAACGCATTGATGTCATCATTGAACTGCACGCCGCCGCAGCCGTTAAGCTGCAAATCAATAAAACCAGGAGCGATAAACGCACCAGCCACATCCTGCTGTGCAATTGCCGCGTCCAGGGCATCACGCGGACACACGCGCTCAATCAGGCCATCTGCAATCACAACTGCATGATTGTCCAGAATTTCATGACCAGTAAAAATCCGGCCGTTCACTAATGCGTACATCGTTTCTCTCTCCCGGCTAAGCCTGCTGCCTGAAAGCAGCAGGTTTTGTTACAACGTGTTTTCACACACCTTTCATATTTTCCGCTTCCATTTCGCGGAAATATTTCACGGTTTTCACTTTCAGTTCCATGGTGGCTGGCTCGTCACATACCACGACAGATTTGGCATGTAGCTGCAGGCAGCTGATGGTCCACATATGGTTGACGTTACCTTCAACCGCAGCCTGCAGCGCTTGCGCTTTCAGGTGGCCGGTAACCAGAATCATCACTTCTTCAGCATCCAGCAGCGTACCGACACCAACCGTCAGGGCGTATTTCGGCACCTGATCCACATCACCATTAAAGAAGCGTGAGTTTGCAATACGCGTATCGTGCGTCAGGGTTTTGATGCGGGTACGTGAGGAGAGGGAAGAAGCCGGTTCGTTAAAGGCGATGTGACCATCGTTGCCCACGCCGCCCATAAACAGGTTAATTTTGCCGTAAGCGCGGATCTTCTCTTCGTATTGGCGACATTCTGCGTCAATATCTTCGGCATTACCATTCAGAAGATTGATATTTTGCTGTTGAATATCAACATGATCGAAAAAGTTACGGTACATGAAACTGTGGTAACTTTCCGGATGCTCTTTTGGCAGGCCAACGTACTCATCCATGTTGAAGGTGACAACGTGCTTGAAACTAACCTGGCCCGCTTTGTGCATATCGATCAGGTGCTTGTAAGCTTCCAGCGGTGTTCCACCGGTTGGCAGACCCAGCACGAAGGGACGTTCTGCGCTAGGCTTAAACGCATTAATACGGTTAACAATGTGGCGTGCAGCCCATTTACCCACTTGGGTCGGTGTGGCCAAAGGGATCAGTCTCATGTCTTCACCTCAATTAAGATTGGAAATGTGGAGTTGCCGTTTCTCTGACAGTTTTTGCCCTTAAGCGTAATGCGTTTAAGCGTAGCCACCAGGGATAAGTGCGACTCGATATTTTTTATCATAAAATAAGTTTGTGGTGCTGGCTAGCATTTCGCATTATCAAACCACCATTTTGGTGATTAAAGTCACAGTTGTAGTGGTTTTAATTTGCGAGGCGAATTAATTTATCTTTACACTGCGCCTCGTGGTGAAAAGTGTCATCAAGGTACCGGGCGACGGGATAATAAAATCAACCTGCGCCACGGCAAAACGCCAGTCTCATAGGGGGAGAATAAGGTGAGTATTCTAGGATATCTGCAAAAGGTCGGCCGCGCGCTTATGGTGCCGGTAGCGACTCTGCCGGCAGCGGCAATCTTGATGGGCGTTGGATACTGGATCGATCCAGATAGCTGGGGTGCAGGCAATGCGCTGGCAGCACTGTTGATCAAATCCGGTTCGGCAATCATCGACAATATGCCAGTGCTGTTTGCCATTGGTGTGGCATACGGTATGTCAAAAGATAAAGACGGCGCTGCAGCGTTAACCGGTTTTGTCGGCTTTCTTGTTGTGACCACACTCTGTTCTCCGGCAGCGGTGGCAATGATTCAGAAGATGCCGGTGGAGCAAGTTCCTGCTGCCTTTGGTAAAATTAATAACCAGTTTGTTGGCATTCTTGTCGGGATTCTTTCTGCTGAAGTCTATAACCGCTTTAGTCATGTTGAACTGCCAAAAGCGTTGTCCTTCTTTAGCGGTCGCCGTCTGGTGCCGATCCTTGTATCGTTCCTGATGATCCTGGTTGCGTTCATTCTGATGTATATCTGGCCGATCATTTTCGGTGGACTGGTAAGTTTTGGTGAGCATATTCAGAAGCTGGGTTCCGTCGGTGCGGGCATCTACGCCTTCTTTAACCGTCTGCTGATTCCTGTTGGCTTACACCACGCATTGAACTCGGTATTCTGGTTCGATGTTGCCGGTATCAACGATATTCCTAAATTCCTTGGCGGCGCGCAGTCTATCGCTGAAGGTACAGGTATCCCAGGCATCACCGGTCGTTATCAGGCGGGCTTCTTCCCAATCATGATGTTTGGTCTTCCAGGTGCAGCGCTGGCAATTTACCACTGCGCACGCCCGGAAAACCGCGCTAAAGTCGGCGGCATTATGCTGGCGGCGGCCTTTGCCGCCTTCTTTACGGGTATCACTGAACCGCTGGAATTCTCCTTTATGTTCGTGGCGCCGGTGCTGTATGTGATTCACGCGGCACTGACCGGTCTTTCAGTTTTCATCGCCGCGATCATGCAGTGGATTGCCGGTTTCGGCTTCAGTGCGGGTCTGGTGGATATGGTGCTGTCAACGCGTAACCCGCTGGCGGTGCACTGGTGGATGCTGATCCCACAAGGTCTGGTGTTCTTCGTTATCTACTACGTGGTATTCCGCTTCACCATCCAGAAATTCAACCTGATGACGCCGGGCCGCGAACTCTCTGCGGGCGATGAAACCGATGGTTATGACGTCAATGTCGATAACAGCGGCAACGGTGAAAGCCAAACTGAATCTCTGGCGCGTCGTTATATTGCGGCGGTAGGTGGCTCAGAAAACCTGACCAACATCGATGCCTGTATCACACGTCTACGTCTGAACGTTAAAGATTCCGCGCAGGTTAATGAAGGTGTCGCTAAACGTCTCGGCGCTTCAGGTGTGATTCGTCTGAACAAGCAGAGCGTACAGGTTATTGTCGGTACGCAGGCGGAAAGCATTGCAACAGCAATGAAAACCGTACTGAGCAAAGGTCCAGTTGCGGCATCTGCCGCGGCGTCAACGGCTGCTCCTGCTGCTGCAGTAAAACCGCAGGCGGTGCTGAACAGCGAAAAAGCCGTGATTGCTACGCTGCTGGCGCCAGTAACCGGTGACATCGTTGCGCTGGAAAATGTGCCTGACGAAGCATTCGCCAGCAAGGCAGTCGGTGATGGTCTGGCCATCAAGCCAACCGGCAAAACCGTGGTTGCGCCAACCGGCGGAACCGTGGTGAAGATCTTCAATACCAACCATGCGTTCTGCCTTGAGGCGGAAAACGGCGTCGAGATCGTGGTACATATGGGGCTGGATACAGTAGCGCTGGAAGGCAAAGGCTTCACGCGTCTGGTTGAAGAGGGCGCAACGGTCACTGCAGGTCAGCCAATCCTGGAAATGGATCTGGACTTCCTCAATGCCAACGCCCGCTCGATGATCAGTCCGGTTGTTGTCAGCAATAGCGATGATTTCGCTGGTCTGAATTTACTGGCAACCGGTTCAGTGGTTGCAGGCGAAACCCCGCTGTACGAGGTTAAAGGCTAAGTCCTTGTGATTGAGCCAGAAGGCAGGAAGCGATTCCTGCCTTTTTTGTTTTAAAACGACCAACAAACGGTTGTTTCCCTCCTGCGCTTTGTGGATCATACTCCGTTACTTCGTGGTACAAATCACCCGTTATAGTTTTTGAGGATTTTGAGATGAGTGAGGCTGAAGCCCGCCCAACGAACTTTATTCGTCAGATCATCGACGAAGATTTGGCGAGCGGTAAGCACAACAGTGTGCATACCCGTTTCCCGCCTGAGCCCAATGGTTATCTGCATATTGGCCATGCGAAATCTATCTGCCTGAACTTTGGTATCGCGCAAGACTATCAAGGTCAGTGCAATCTGCGTTTCGACGACACTAACCCAGTTAAAGAAGATCTGGAGTTTGTCGAATCCATTAAGCGTGACGTGCAATGGCTGGGCTTTGAGTGGAGCGGCAACATTCGTTACTCCTCAGACTACTTCGACCAACTGTTCAACTATGCGGTTGAGCTGATCAACAAAGGTCTGGCTTACGTTGATGAACTGTCGGCGGATGAGATCCGTGAGTATCGCGGTTCACTGACGGCGCCGGGTAAAAACAGCCCATATCGCGATCGCAGCGTGGAAGAAAACCTGGCGCTGTTCGAGAAGATGCGCGATGGCGGTTTTGAAGAGGGCAAAGCCTGTCTGCGTGCCAAAATCGATATGGCGTCCAGCTTTATCGTGATGCGCGATCCGGTGCTGTACCGCATTAAGTTTGCCGATCACCATCAGACCGGCAGCAAGTGGTGCATCTACCCGATGTACGACTTCACTCATTGCATTTCGGATGCGATCGAAGGCATTACGCACTCTCTCTGCACATTGGAGTTCCAGGATAACCGTCGTCTGTATGATTGGGTGCTGGATAACATCACCATTCCGGTTCATCCGCGTCAGTACGAGTTCTCACGCCTAAATCTGGAATATGCGGTGATGTCAAAGCGTAAACTGACTCAGCTGGTAAGCGAGAAGGTGGTAGAAGGCTGGGACGATCCGCGCATGCTAACCGTTTCGGGTCTGCGTCGTCGTGGTTATAGCGCCGCTTCTATCCGTGAGTTCTGCCGCCGTATTGGTGTGACCAAACAGGACAATATCGTGGAGATGGCTTCACTGGAATCGTGCATTCGTGACGATCTCAATGAAAACGCACCGCGTGCGATGGCGGTAATGGATCCGTTGAAAGTGGTGATCGAGAACCTGCCTGCAGGTCACGATGAGATCATCACTATGCCGAATCATCCGAACAAACCGGAGATGGGCACGCGTGAAGTGCCATTCAGCCGTGAAGTGTGGATCGATCGCGCTGACTTCCGTGAAGAAGCCAACAAGCAGTACAAACGTCTGGTGCTGGGTAAAGAAGTGCGTCTGCGTAATGCTTACGTGATCCGTGCCGAACGTGTGGCGAAGGATGCTGAAGGCAATATTACCTGCATCTATTGTACTTGCGACGTTGATACGCTGAGCAAAGATCCGGCCGATGGCCGTAAAGTGAAAGGCGTTATCCATTGGGTTTCTGCAATCCACGCGCTGCCAGCGGAATTCCGCCTGTACGATCGTCTGTTCAGTGTGCCAAATCCGGGCGCGGCTGAGGATTTCCTCACCACCATCAACCCGAACTCACTGGAAATCAAACAGGGCTTCGTTGAGCCTGGCTTACGTGCAGCCGATCCGATGGCACCGTACCAGTTCGAACGCGAAGGCTATTTCTGTGCTGATAGCGTCTATTCACAGCCCTCCAGGCTGGTGTTTAACCGCACCGTGGGTTTGCGTGACACCTGGGCAAAAATCGGCGATTAATATTTTTAGTCGCGAGCACGATAAGATCATGAAAGGGCGAGCAATCGCCCTTTTTTATTATCTCAATTTGGCCAGATACGACCTTTTATGCTGCACGCCTCAATCCGCCTTTAATTCCCTATTTGCGACTATTCTGACTTTAGAAAAATTAACCCATTTGGCAGTGTGAAAAACTTTTTTTCAGGTAGGCTATGCGCTCTCAGACGTTGCTCTGCGGCTTATCTAAGGAAAAAAAATGACAACTCTCGCCCAGGAAGCCAGGCATAGCGTGGTGGTTTTACATCAGCTTATTGAACGTATTTTCAATCAGGCGGAAGGCAGCGACGACAGCATTGATCTGTTTTTGTCGCACTTTCATCCCGAGTTCAAAATGGTCACGCCGCAAGGCAAACGATTGGACCTCAATGAAATGGAAGTGCTGTTTCGCCAGTTGCAGGGGCAGCGTGAAGGCATGCGAATTGCCACCAGTGAGCACGCCATCATCTCGCAGCAAAGCGAGGAAGTGACGATTCAGTATCGTGAATTACAGATGATGAACGGCATCAATCAGAGCCGCATTTCACTGGCGGTATTGGATTGCAGCACCGCCATTCCGCGCTGGCGCTACCTGCAGGAAACGCTTGTCGCCTGATTACAGGCATAAAAAAACCGGCTCAAGCGCCGGTTTTTTTTATACTGCATAGCACACTCAATTACTTATCGTGGAGCGTATCGTCTTCGCGGCAGTCTCCCAGAGCACAATGACCGTACAGGTACAGGCTGTGGTTGCTGAGCTTAATGCCGTGGCGAGTGGCAATTTCACGCTGACGCGTTTCGATTGATTCATCGCTGAATTCTATAACTTTGCCACAATCCAGGCAGATCAAGTGATCGTGGTGATGCTGCTGAGTCAGTTCGAAGACAGATTTGCCGCCTTCAAAGTTGTGACGGGTTACGATGCCCGCGTCGTCAAACTGGTTAAGAACGCGATACACCGTTGCCAGACCAATCTCTTCGCCCATATCAATCAGGCGCTTATACAAATCTTCCGCACTGACGTGATGGGACTCTGGGCCGGGTCCCTGAAGCACTTCCAGAATTTTCAGTCTGGGTAGCGTGACTTTCAGGCCAGCCTTCTTCAATGCGGAGTTGTTGTCAGTCATGCGGATATTGTCCTGTTACTTTGCTAGTCACTTGCGGCGCAGGGGCCTTGAATGTTTAGGTCAACGCGCATTCTCATTTGCGTCTCATTATAGAACTCAAGCAGTGAAATGAAAACCAAGGCAACGTCCTTAATCACCAAAGGTTGTAAGGATGTCGTCACTAACGTCTTCAAGACGCTTGGGTTTTGGATTCCATTTCACTCAGCCTCATTCTACTGCCAGAGGAATAAGCGGATGACCATTGCGGGTATTCTACAGATTTGCGGGGAAAAGTTAAAAAACCGTAGCTATTATTTTTATAGGAAATTCCGTTACCCGATGTGAGGCAGTGCTCACATCGGGCAGAGCAGGGAATTAAGCTTCAATAATCTCTTTCAGCTGCAGCTCATCAAAGATCTGCTTCACCCACTTCTCAACGCGTTCGTTGGTCAATTCCGGCTGACGGTCTTCGTCAATGGCCAAACCAAGGAAGTTTTTGTCATCGGCCAGGCCTTTAGAGGCTTCGAAGTGATAGCCTTCGGTTGGCCAGTGACCGACGATCACCGCACCATTCGGCTCAATGATGTCACGAATAGTGCCCATCGCATCACAGAAGTACTCGGCGTAATCTTCCTGATCGCCACAACCAAACAGCGCTACCAGCTTGCCATTGAAATCAATCTCTTCCAGCGTCGGGAAGAAATCATCCCAGTCACACTGCGCTTCGCCGTAATACCAGGTTGGGATACCCAGCAGCAGGATGTCGAACGCTTCGAGATCTTCTTTGGTGCTCTTAGCAATGTCATGCACTTCGGCGACATCTTTACCCAGTTGTTTCTGGATCATCTTTGCAATGTTTTCAGTGTTGCCGGTATCGCTGCCGAAGAAAATGCCTACGATTGCCATGGGTTAGGTAACCTCTTAAATCCTGATTGTGAAAGTAAGTCAGTTGACTGCACAGTTATGCGAATAATAGCAGACCGGTAAAAAGTGCGGAACGTATAAAGCCGTGACTTTGTGTTCCAGCGTGCGGTCTTCGCGCGTTACGACAGTTTGAGCTGTGCCAGCAGCATTTGTTCAATCAATTCGCTGCGACTGATGTTTTGCTGATCGGCCAGCGTGCTGAGCGCGTCAACCGCCTCGCTCGACATCTTCAGCTCAACACGACGCAGCCCACGCACTTTATCGCGCTTGAGCTGATTGCGTTTGTTGATGCGTAACTGTTCATCACGCGTCAGCGGGCTGGTTTTCGGGCGACCAGGACGCCGCTCGTCTGCGAAGAGATCAAGCGTAGTGCGGTCTGTCTGTTCTTTTGCCATGGTTTGTAAAACTGAGTGGGCGCGAACGGCGGAAAGGCGCTGCGCGATTAAAACATTATCGGCCCGACCACGGCGAAAAAATATCCGTGGCAAATTTTTAGCGCGACATCATACTCCAGCGCCTTCCCTGACGCCAACCCTAAAGCGCAAGCGGCAAGCTTTTGCTTTTACAGGTTAAAAAAACGCCGAACGGCGCGTAACACCGCATCGGGTTTCTCGGCGTGCACCCAGTGTCCAGCACCGCTGATCACATGTGCATGCGCCTGCGGGAACTGACGCAGCAGCGCATCGCGATGCTGATTATCCAGATAAGGCGACTCGCCGCCGCGGATAAACAGTGCCGGATGCGGCCACGCAGGAATCTCTTCCCAGCCGGAAATGGTGCTGTAGTTATCCCACAGTACCGGCACATTAAAGCGCCATTCGCCCTCTGCGAAAGATTTGAGGATGAACTGGATCACGCCTTCTTCATCAATATGCTGACGCATTACTTCAGCGGCTTCGCTGCGGCGCGTGACGCCCGCGGCGCTCACGGCCCGAATAGCGGCAAAAATTTCGTCATGGCGGCGCGTTTGGTAATCAACGGGCGCGATATCGATCATCACCATTTTATCGATACGTTCCGGCGCGATGGCACTCAGTGCCATGGCGATTTTGCCGCCCATTGAGTGGCCAATCACACCCGCGCGATCGATATGGTGCGCATCCAGCGTTTCGACAATGTCCTGCGCCATCACGTGATAATTCATCTCATCACTACGCACCGACAAGCCGTGATTGCGCACGTCAACTTGCAGCGTCGGACGTGCATCACGCACCCCACGCGCCAGCACGCCAAGGTTATCAAGGCTGCCAAAAAGACCATGGATCAACAGAATCGGCGTGGCATTGGGGGCAGATTGTTCAGTTTGCAGACGGGCGTTCAAAATCATGGCTAAAGTTCTTACGGTTGTGACCTTGGCTTAGGTTATCATGGATTCACCTGTCCAGCAGTCAGGCCGGTGGGCATTAGGGCATATTCCGACTTTTGCCCGTAAACGTTGCCAACGCTATCGGCTGCCACGGATTTAACTTTATAATCCTTATGTTAGAACCCGCTCACGTTTTGCACGACTGGATTTTGCTAAGGACGTTGCAAGAATGCGTGGTTCTGTCATTTGCCAGAATCGTACGGAAAAAGATGAAAACGATTGAAGTTGACGAAGAACTCTACCGTTATATTGCCAGCCACACGCAGCACATTGGTGAAAGCGCCTCAGATATTTTGCGCCGCATGTTGAAGTTCACCGCCGGACAGAGCGCACCCGCTGCGCCCGCCGCTGGTGCATCAATGAAAGAAGCGCAACCTGCCAGCCGTGAAGCGCGTCCTCAGGATCGCGTCCGTGCGGTACGTGAGCTGCTACTTTCCGATGAATATGCCGAGCAGAATAAGGCGGTTAACCGCTTCATGTTGGTACTGTCAACGCTCTATCGTCTTGATCCGGCTGCGTTTGCTGAAGCTACTGCCTCGCTGCAGGGCCGTACCCGCGTCTACTTTGCGGGCGACGAGCACACGCTGCTGCAAAATGGCACCCATACCAAGCCGAAGCACGTTCCCGGCACGCCGTACTGGGTGATTACGAATACCAATACAGGTCGCAAATGCAGCATGGTGGAACACATCATGCTGGCTATGCAGTTCCCGCAGGAACTGACAGAGAAAGTTCGCGGCACCATTTAACTGAAGCGTCAGGGAGAAGCGCCAATGGCCAATCACCCCCGTGCCGGGCAGCCTGCCCAGCAGAGCGATTTGATTAACGTTGCACAATTAACCTCGCAGTATTACGTCCTGAAGCCCGATGTGGCGAATCCGGATCATGCGGTGAAATTTGGCACTTCAGGCCACCGCGGCAGCGCGGGACGCCAAAGCTTCAATGAACAGCACATTTTGGCGATCGCGCAGGCGATTGCTGAAGAGCGTAAAAAGAATGGCATCACCGGTCCGTGCTACGTCGGTAAAGACACGCATGCGCTGTCTGAGCCAGCGATTCTGTCGGTGCTGGAAGTGCTGGCCGCTAATGGCGTGGACGTAATTGTTCAGCAGGACAATGGCTACACGCCAACGCCTGCAATCTCGAACGCGATTCTTGAGCACAACAAACGCGGCGGCGCGCAGGCGGACGGCATCGTTATCACGCCTTCGCATAATCCACCGGAAGATGGTGGTATCAAATACAATCCGCCAAACGGTGGCCCGGCTGATACCAACGTTACCAAAGTGGTGGAAGATCGCGCTAACCAGCTGATCAAAGGCGAGCTGAAAGACGTGAAACGTCTGCCGCTGGATCAGGCATGGGCGAGCGGCCACATCGTTGAGCAGGATCTGATCCAGCCATACGTTGAAGGTCTGGCGCAGGTGATTGACTTCGCCGCCATCCAGAAAGCCGGCCTGAAAATTGGCGTCGATCCGTTAGGCGGTTCCGGCATTGCTTACTGGCAGCGCATTGCTGAGCACTACAAACTGGATCTGACCATCGTGAACGATGCGATCGATCAGACTTTCCGCTTCATGCATCTGGATAAAGATGGCGTGGTGCGTATGGACTGCTCATCCGAGTGCGCGATGGCCGGTTTGCTGGCGTACAAAGACAAATTCGATCTGGCCTTTGGTAACGATCCTGATTACGACCGTCACGGCATCGTCACGCCTGCGGGTCTGATGAATCCGAATCACTATCTGGCGGTGGCGATCAACTACCTGTTCCAGCATCGCCCGCAGTGGGGCAAAGACGTTGCTGTAGGGAAAACCCTGGTTTCCAGCGCGATGATCGACCGTGTGGTCAACGACATTGGACGTAAGCTGGTGGAAGTGCCGGTTGGTTTCAAATGGTTCGTTGATGGTCTGTTCGATGGCAGCTTCGGTTTCGGCGGTGAAGAGAGCGCGGGCGCATCCTTCCTGCGTTTCGATGGCTCAGCCTGGTCAACCGATAAAGACGGCATCATTCTGTGCCTGCTGGCTGCTGAAATCACGGCGGTAACTGGCAAGAACCCGCAGCAGCACTATGACGAGCTGGCCGAACGCTTTGGTGCGCCAAGCTATAACCGTCTGCAGGCTCCGGCGACTTCTGCACAGAAAGCCGCGTTGTCTAAGCTGTCACCCGAAATGGTGAGCGCAGATACGCTGGCGGGGGATCCGATCACCGCACGCCTGACTGCCGCGCCGGGTAACGGTGCGTCAATCGGCGGTCTGAAAGTGATGACGGAAAACGGCTGGTTCGCCGCGCGTCCATCAGGTACAGAAGACGCGTACAAAATCTACTGCGAAAGCTTCCTGGGTGCTGAACATCGTCAGCAAATCGAGAAAGAAGCGGTTGAGATTGTTAGCGAAGTACTGAAAAACGCCTGATTGGGCAGTGAAGAAAAAAGGCCGCTTAGCGGCCTTTTTTTATGGCATAAATCGATAGCCGATACCGGTTTCGGTCAGCAAATGGCTGGGCTGCGTGGGATTCGCTTCCAGCTTCTGCCGCAAGTGCCCCATATAGATGCGCAAATAATGGCTGTGTTCTACCGCATTGGGCCCCCAAACCTGATTCAGTAATTGACGCTGGGTCAGCACTTTTCCGGCGTTGTTCACCAGCAAACTCAGCAGACGGAATTCAGTCGGTGTCAGATGCACTTCCTGTTGGTTGCGCAGTACGCGGCGCGCCGCCAAATCGACGCTGACTTCGCCAAATTTCACAATCGGTTCAGGCTGGTTGCTTTGATGGCGACGCAGCGCTACGCGCACACGCGCCAGCAGCTCACCTATGCCAAACGGCTTAGTGAGATAATCATCCGCACCCGCGTCCAGCGCTTCAATCTTATCCTGCTCATCGCTCCGTGCCGACAGCACAATCACCGGCATGCTGCTCCACTGACGTACTTCACGGATAAAGTCATTGCCATCACCATCCGGCAAGCCGAGATCGAGGATCACCAGATCCGGCTTACGCGTCGCCGCTTCAATCAGGCCGCGCTGCAGTTGCTCCGCTTCCACAATCTTCAGGCCTTCGCTCTCCAGCGCCAGGCGCACGAAACGGCGAATCTCTTTTTCATCTTCCACTATCAAGATGGTCGTCACGCTGCCTCCAGCGGCAAAAAAGTTAACGCATCACTTTAGCAATAAAGCGGCCCGGCGTCCGTCACGAAGTTTTTAACTTGAATGGATCGTTTAATTCACAATCTTGTAACTAACTTTCACCACCACACAAATTGCTGAAAAAAAGCGCAAATATAGTGGTCGGATGAGTAGTAAAATTACACAATAACGGGTAATATCTGAACCAGATCACATTTCAACGCAATGTTTACCACAAGGGGGCCAAAGATGGATCGCGCATATCCACTGTATAAAATCGTACTGCGCCGCGTGCTGGTGGTAGCAATCGGTTTGCTGGCGCTGCCAGTGATGTTATTCCGCTCAGATCGCGCACGTTTGTACAGTTACCTGCATCGTATGTGGTGCAAAACCAGCACGAAACCCGTCTGGCTGGCGCAGTCTGAAGCAGCTGCCGGCATTCACTGGTAAGCGATTTTAGCGCAGTATTAACCCGGCGACTTCACGTGAAGCGCCGGGTTTTTTTATCGATAATTTTCACCCCCACCGCGCGTTCCCGCTGTTATCTCCGCGCATTTCAGCTACACTTAAAACCTCTACAAGATTTATGAGGTTGTACAAGTATGAGCGAGAAAATTCCTGTTGGTATCAGCGCTTGCCTGCTCGGGGATAACGTCCGATTTGATGGTGGCCATAAACGTTTTGCTTTCGCCACGGACGAACTCGTGCCATTTGTGCGCTTTGAACCTGTATGTCCCGAAATGGCGATTGGCTTACCGACGCCACGTCCCGCTTTGCGCCTGGTAAAAGAGAGCGATGAAAACATCCATCTCTGTTTCAGCAAAGATGGCGGCGAAGAGGTGACGGAAAAGATGCAGCGCTGGTCCGCCGAGCGCGTGAAGTCGCTACATCATCTGTGCGGCTACATCCTCTGTGCCAAATCCCCTAGCTGTGGGCTGGAACGTGTCCGCGTTTACGAGCCTGAAACCAACAACAATCGTAAAGCGGGCACCGGCATGTTTACCGCATTTTTACAGAAAGAGATGCCGTGGCTGCCGCTGGAAGAGGATGGTCGTCTGCATGATGACGCTATCCGCGAAAACTTTATCGGCCGCGTCTATGCGCTACACGAATTCAACGAAATGTGGCGCAGCGGATTATCGCGCCACAAGCTGATGGCCTTCCATAGTCGCTACAAATTATTGCTGCTATCTCATGCGCAGGACGAATACCGCGAGATGGGCCGCTTTGTCGCGGCGATGGACCAATGGGATTCGCTGGAGGATTACGCCTTTGAGTACCGCAGTCGTCTGATGCACCTGATGTCACATCTGGCATCACGACGCAATCACACTAACGTGCTGATGCATGTACAAGGCTACTTCCGTCCGCAGTTGAGTTCGCCGCAGCGTCAGGAGCTGGCGCAACTGATTGATCGTTATCGTCAGGGCGTACAGCCGCTGTTAGCACCGATCACCATGCTGAAACATTACATGGCGGAATACCCGCATCCGTGGCTGGCACAGCAGCGCTATTTTGATCCTTATCCGGAAGCGCTGCGTTTGCGCTACGGCCAATAATTTCGGGGCTTTATGACCACCCATTTAGTTTGGCTGCGCAACGATCTGCGCATCAATGACAACATGGCGCTGGCCGCTGCCTGCCGCGATAGCCAGGCCAAAGTGATTGCGCTGTTTATCGCCACACCGCAGCAGTGGCAGCAACACCATATGGCGCCAAAGCAGGCGGCGTTCATCCAGCAAAATCTCAGCTTGTTGCAGAAGTCACTGGCTGAACGCGGCATTCCTCTGCATTTTCATCAATGTGATGACTTTGCCGCTTCGATTGAATATCTGGCGAAATTTTGCCAGCAGCAACGGGTTGATGCGCTGTTCTACAACTACCAGTACGAAATTAACGAGCGTGAACGCGATGCGCAGGCGGAGAAACGTCTGGATGCGCAGGGCGTAATATGTCAGGGATTCGATGACAGCTTGCTGTTGCCGCCGGGCAGCGTGCAAACCGGCAGCAACACCATGTTCAAAGTGTTCACGCCGTTCAGCAAAGCCTTTGTTCGTCGTTTACATCAGGGCTTACCGGAGTGCCATCAGGCACCGAAAGCGCGTGATGGTGCGCCCATCAGTATCAAAAAGAAGATTCCCGCTTTTGATTATCCTTGTGAAGCCTTTGATGAAAGCCTGTTCCCGACGGGAGAAGAGGCGGCGTTAAAACAGCTGCGCCACTTCGCTAAACAGGCGGTGCAGCATTATCCGGATCAGCGTGATTTACCGGCCATTGACGGCACCAGCCGCTTATCGGTTTATTTGACCACTGGCGTGCTGTCGCCGCGCCAATGTCTTCATCGCGTGCTCAAAGAGCATCCCGATGCGCTCAACGAGGGCAAGGCCTTTACCTGGCTGAACGAACTGATCTGGCGCGAATTCTATCGTCATCTGATGGTGGCGTTTCCGGCGCTATGTAAGCATCAGCCGTTTGTTGACTGGACGCGCAACGTGGATTGGCAGCGAAACGACGCACATTTCACAGCCTGGCAACAGGGCAAAACCGGTTATCCGATTGTTGATGCGGCGATGCGCCAGCTCAACACGCTCGGCTGGATGCATAATCGCTTGCGCATGATTACCGCCAGTTTCCTGGTGAAGGATCTGCTGATCGACTGGCGTGAAGGTGAGCGTTATTTCATGCAGCAGCTGATCGATGGCGATCTGGCCGCCAACAATGGCGGCTGGCAGTGGGCCGCGTCAACTGGCACCGATGCCGCGCCCTATTTTCGTATCTTCAATCCCACCACGCAGGGCGAGCGCTTTGATAAACAGGGCGACTTTATCCGTCAGTGGCTGCCGGAACTCAGCGACGTGCCCGACAGCGATATTCATCAGCCGCAGGTGTGGGCACAGAAAAATAACAAGAAACTCGATTATCCCGCGCCAATCGTGGAACATAAGGACGCACGTAAAAAGACACTAGACGCCTTTGAGCGCGCCCGCAGCGCGGCTTGAGGCGGTCAGGGAGCCGTAATGAATAATGTCGAGTTAGAACAGATCGTTAACCAGCAGCTGAATAACAGCGCCTTCAGCGATTACGCGCCGAACGGTTTGCAGGTGGAAGGGCGCGCCGAGGTGAAAACCATCATCACTGGCGTAACCGCGTGTCAGGCGCTGCTGGACGAGGCGGTGAAGCGCAACGCCGATGCGGTGCTGGTGCATCACGGTTACTTCTGGAAAAGCGAAGCGACGGTGATTAAAGGCATGAAGCGCCAGCGTCTGCGCACGCTGCTGGCCAATGATATCAATTTGTATGGCTGGCATCTGCCGCTGGATGCGCATCCCGAGTTGGGTAATAACGCGCAGCTGGCGCGTCTGTTTGATATTGCAGTGAAAGGCGAGATTCAGCCGCTGGTGCCGTGGGGCGAGCTGGCACAACCACTGAGTGGCGCGGCGCTGGCGGAAAAAATTGCCCAACGTTTAGGTCGCACACCGCTGCACTGTGGTGATAACGCGCCGGCATTGATCAAGCGCGTTGCCTGGTGCAGCGGCGGCGGTCAGGGCTTTATCGATAGCGCGGCAGCCTTTGGCGTCGATGCCTTTATTACCGGCGAAGTCTCCGAGCAAACCATCCACAGCGCGCGCGAACAAGGTTTGCACTTCTATGCCGCCGGACACCACGCGACCGAACGCGGCGGCATCAAGGCGCTGGGCGAATGGTTAGCTGCCCATCATGGCCTTGATGTCACCTTTATCGACATCGACAATCCTGCCTGATTTCTTCCCTCTCACGCCCTTAACCTGCGTTAAGGGCGCAAATCTGTTGACACATCTCTGTCACTTTCGCATAACTTATGGCTTTTACGCATAAACGAGAAGTTCGTTCGCTATGAATGGCGATCCTGCAACATTCGTTCTGCGACATGTAAGACTTTTACCAGGAGGTTGTTTTTGCAACGAGCACGTTGTTATCTGCTAGGTGAGCGCGCGGTGGTGCTGGAACTAGAGCCACCGGTTTCGTTGACCAGCCAGCAGCGCATCTGGGGATTGTGTCAGCGACTGCAGCAAAACGAGCAGGTTGAGGAAGTGATTCCTGGCATGAACAACCTGACGTTGCTGCTGCGCGATCCACAACGCAATGCATTGGACGCGATTGAGCGTTTGCAGCGTTGGTGGGAAGAGAGCGAAGCGCAGCTGCCGGAATCGCGCTGCGTCGAGATTCCAGTTGTGTACGGCGGCGCAGGTGGGCCGGATCTGCAGGAGGTGGCGGAGCGCGCCAACATGACGCCCAGGCAAGCGGTAGAACTGCACAGCAGCATCGATTACGTGGTCTATTTCATCGGCTTCCAGCCTGGTTTCCCTTATCTCGGCGGCCTGGATGAGCGTTTACACACGCCACGCCGCGCTGAACCGCGCGTGCTGGTGCCGAGCGGCTCGGTGGGCATCGGCGGCAGCCAAACCGGCATCTATCCCTTAGCCGCGCCCGGCGGCTGGCAACTGATTGGTCATACGCCGCTCAGCCTGTTCGACCCGCTTCAGCATCCGCCGACACTGTTACGCCCCGGCGATAGCGTGCGTTTTGTGCCGCAGCAGGAGGGCGTATGTTGAAAATTCTCCGCGCGGGCATGATGAGTTCGCTGCAAGATCACGGCCGCACCGGCTTCCGCCAATATGGCATCAGCGTGGGCGGCGCGCTCGATCAACCGGCAATGCGCACCGCCAATATGCTAGTGGGCAACCCCGAGCAGAGCGCGGTGCTGGAAATCGTGCTGGGACAATTTAAAACGCAGTTTAAGCGCGATGGCTGGTTTGCATTGACGGGCGCGGGCTGCAATGCCGATCTGGATGGCAAACCGGTCTGGACCGGCTGGCGTCTGCCGGTGAAAAAAGGGCAGGTGCTGACGCTGGCAACGCCAACGCGCGGCATGCGCAGTTATCTGGCGGTCAACGGTGGTTTTGCCGTGCCGGACATGCTCGGTTCGGTCAGTACCGATCTCAAGGCGGCATTCGGCGGCTGGCAGGGACGTAAACTGCAGGATGGCGATGAGCTGCCGTTGGGTAAACCGACGCGCGACTTCAAAGACAAAGCCGGCGTGCGTCAACTGCTGTGGGGCAACCGCATCCGCGCCTTAGCGGGCCCGGAATATAACGAGTTCTCGCGTGAGGCGCAGCAGGGTTTCTGGCGCAGCCCGTGGAAGCTCAGTCCGCAAAGTAATCGCATGGGTTATCGCCTGCAGGGACGGCAACTGCATCGCGATGCGACGCGCGATTTGCTGTCGCACGGTTTAGTGCCCGGCGTGGTACAGGTGCCGCCCAATGGTCAACCGATTGTGTTGATGGCGGATGCACAAACCACCGGCGGCTATCCGCGCATTGCCTGCATCATCGAAGCCGATCTCTATCATCTGGCGCAAATTCGTCTCGGCGAACCGATTCACTTTATCCACTGCACGCTGGAAGACGCGATACACGCCAAACAGCATCAACAGCGTTCCTTCGACCAAATAGCCTGGGGATTGGCCCATGAAGATTGATCTTAACGCCGATCTCGGCGAAGGCAGCACCAGCGATCGGGAGCTGCTGACGCTGGTGAGTTCAGCCAATATCGCCTGCGGCTTCCACGCCGGTGATGCGCAAACCATGCTGCAATCGGTGCGCTGGGCGAAAGCGTCGGGCGTGGCGATTGGCGCACATCCGAGTTTCCCCGATCGGGAAAACTTTGGCCGCACCGCCATGCAGCTGCCGCCGGAAACGGTGTATGCGCAGATGATCTACCAGATTGGTGCGCTGAAGAGCATTGCCGAGAGCGAAGGCGAACGGCTGGTACACGTCAAGCCGCACGGCATGCTGTACAACCAGGCGGCGGGCGATCCGCAACTGGCGGATGCCATCGCGCGCGCGGTAAAAGCCGTGGATAGCGGATTGATTCTGGTCGGATTGGCGGGCAGCGCGTCGATTGCGGCGGCGGCGCATCATGGTCTGCGCACCCGCGAAGAGGTGTTTGCGGATCGCGGCTATCTGGCGAGCGGGGCGTTAGTGCCACGCAGCCAGCCGCAAGCGATGATTGAAGATGCCGATCAGGCGCTGGCGCAAACGCTGGCGATGGTGCAGCAGCGTCAGGTGCAGAGCATCAGCGGAGAATGGGTCAAGGTTAACGCCGAAACCGTCTGTTTACACGGTGATGGCGCACATGCGCTGCAGTTCGCCCGCACGCTGCGCGCGGCATTTGCGACCAGTCAGATTGCGGTCACCAGCGCATAACGTTTTTACTCATTGCCCGGCATCACGCCGGGCTTCTTTTCACATAAGGGAACAACATGGATAACGTGGTAAACCTCTGGCCGCTGCTGGGCATTGCCGCCATCATTCTGGGTTTTGTGCTGCGCTTTAACCCGGTGCTGGTGGTGATTGTGGCGGGCTTCGTCACCGGGCTGGCAGCGCATCTGCCGCTGGCAGACATTCTGGAAAAGCTCGGCTCTGGCTTCCTCAATACGCGTAATCTGCCGCTGATTCTGCTGCTGCCGCTGGCTGTTATCGGTTTGCTGGAGCGTCATGGCCTGAAAGAGCGGGCGCAAAGCTGGATTGCGCAGATCAAAACCGCCACCGCCGGCCGCTTGCTGATCGTCTACCTGTTTGTGCGTGAAGCCACCGCCGCGCTGGGCTTAACCAGCCTGGGCGGGCATCCGCAGATGGTGCGTCCGCTGCTGGCGCCGATGGCCGAAGGTGCCACAGAAAACCGCTACGGTGATGTCCCGCCAGACGTGCGCCATCGTCTGCGCGCCATGTCTGCAGCGACCGATAACGTCGGTCTGTTCTTTGGCGAGGATATCTTCGTTGCCTTTGGCGCGATTATCTTCATGCATAACTTTATGCAGGAATCTGCCGGTATCAGCACCGAACCGTTGCATATCGCGCTGTGGGGCATTCCTACCGCGCTCTGTGCTTTCCTCATTCATTCAGCTCGTTTGGTGCGTCTCGATCGCCAGCTGTCGCGTGAATTGGGCGCGTTAAACCAGCAGGCGCTGAACGCCAAAGGAGCGAAGTAATGTTCCAGCAACAATATTTGATGTGGCTGGCAGGGGTAATCCTGCTGGTGGTTGCCGTGCTTTCATGGCGTGACAGCGCTAACCCGCGCCGTTTTACCACCGGTCTGTTCTGGGCACTGTATGGCCTGATTTTTCTGATTGGCGACGGTGCTTATCAGCTGATGGGACAATGGGCGGGCGATGCGGAACTGGGCCGCCGCTGGTTGCATATCGGCGTGGGCGTGGCCGTGGTGTTGATGGCGCTGATTGCCGGTTTCGGCGGCGTGCGTCTGGGGCGTTATCATCAGCGCAGCGATGAGCAGAAACAGGAAAGTGCTAAACGTCTGCACAACAAACTGTTCCTGCCAGCGCTGGCGATTCCACTGGTGACGGTGATTGGCGTGCTGGCGTTTAACCATATTCCCGGTTTGCAGGATACGGTGTTTGGTCCCGGCAATCACGCCACACTGGTGACGCTGTTCTCCATGATGATTGGCTGCCTGCTGGGCTGGCTGATTGCATTGAAAATCACCCATGAAAAGCCGCTGCAGTCGATGCAGGAAACCCGTCGCCTGCTGGATGCGGTCGGTTGGGCGTTTATTCTGCCGCAGATTCTGGCCACGCTTGGCCTGCTGTTCACCAGCGCCGGTGTCGGCACGGCAATTTCGCATCTCACCGAACAATATCTGGCGGTAGATAATCGCCTGATTGCCGTCGCGGTATATGCGGGTGGCATGGCATTGCTGACCATGGTGATGGGCAATGCGTTTGCTGCCTTCCCGATTGTGACCGCCGGCATTGGTATTCCGATTCTGGTGCTGCAGCACGGCGGCAATCCAGCGGTAATGGCGGCGATTGGGATGTTCTCCGGCTATTGCGGCACGTTGATGACGCCGATGGCGGCCAACTTCAACATCGTGCCGGCGCGCCTGCTGGAGCTGCCGGACCGCAACGCGGTGATCAAGGCTCAGGTGCCAACCGGTGTGCTACTGTTGGTAGTGAATATTTTCCTGCTCTACTTCCTGATGTTCTTGTGAGGTTGCGATGAAAACGGTGTTAATGACGGCGTTTGAGCCTTTTGGTGGCGAAAACATCAACCCTTCGTGGGAAGCGGTGCGCACCTTCGACGGCAAAGAGATCGCCGGTGCACGCATTGTGGTACGCCAGCTGCCGGTGGTATTTGCCACTTGCGGTGAAGTGCTGACGCGCGCGCTGGAGGAGATTCAACCCGACCGCGTGTTGTGCGTCGGGCAAGCCGGCGGCCGCGCCGATATTACCGTTGAACGCGTTGCGATCAACGTGGATGACGCGCGCATACCGGATAACAACCAGCAGCAACCGATCGATCAGCCCATCGAGGCGGATGGCCCGGCGGCTTATTTCTCCACGCTGCCGATCAAAGCGATGGTTGCCGCGCTGCGTGAAGTGGGTGTGCCGGCCTCGGTATCGCAAACCGCCGGCACCTTCACCTGTAACCACGTGATGTACAGCCTGCTGCACTGGATCCACACCACCAACAGCAAGGCGCGCGGCGGTTTTGTTCATATTCCGTATATGCCGGAACAAGCGGTGCACCATCCCGGCGTGGCCAGCATGGCGACTGCAAGCGTGATTCAGGCGCTGGAAACCTCGCTGCAGGTGATCCTGAGTACCGAAAATGATATCCGCGTCGTCGGTGGCGCTACGCATTAAAAGGAGTTGTTATGCCTGAGGGACCGGAGATCCGCCGCGCGGCGGATCAGCTGGCAGAGGCAATGGTCGGCAAACCCCTTACCGATGTGTGGTTTGCCTTTCCACAGCTGAAAACCTACGAACCGGCGCTGATGGATGCCACCATCAACGCCTTCGAAACGCGCGGTAAAGCGCTGCTCACCCACTTCTCCAACGGTTTGACGCTCTACAGCCACAATCAGCTGTACGGCGTGTGGCGCGTGGTGCCAACCGGTACGCAGCCGAATACCACGCGCCAGCTGCGCGTGCGGCTCGCAACGGCGGATAAAACCATTTTGCTGTATAGCGCCTCGGATATTGAGCTGCTTAACGCTGATACCTTAGCTGCGCATCCGTTTTTGCAGCGCGTGGGCCCGGATGTGCTGGATGCCAGCTTAACGGTGGAAGAGGTGCGCGAGCGTTTACTGTCGCCGCGTTTTCGTCGTCGCCAGTTCAGCGGCTTGCTGCTTGATCAGGCCTTTTTAGCCGGCCTCGGCAATTATCTGCGCGTGGAGATATTGTGGCATGCCGGATTGCTGGCGTCGCATCGGGCGCAGGACCTCAGCGAACAGCAGCTGACGGCGTTAAGTGAGGCGATGCTGGCGGTGCCGCGTTTGTCATACGAGATGCGTGGCAGCATGAAGAAGTATCATGAAGAAGCAGCGTTTCGCTTCGAGGTGTTTCATCGGCAGGGGAAAAAGTGTCGGCGGTGCGGCGCGGTGATTGAGAAGGGCGTGCTGTCATCGCGGCCGTTTTACTGGTGCCCGGGATGCCAGTTGTAGCGCTATAAAAAAGGCGGCCAGATGGCCGCCTTTCTCTTATTTATCCAGCGCCGAGGTGAATGGACGCTCGGTGTAACCGGTATACAGCTGACGCGGACGGGCGATTTTCATGCCTTCGTCGTGCATCTCTTTCCAATGTGCAATCCAGCCCACGGTGCGCGCCATGGCGAAGATAACGGTAAACATGGAAGACGGAATGCCCATCGCTTTCAGGATGATGCCTGAATAGAAATCGACGTTTGGATAGAGTTTACGCTCGATGAAGTACGGGTCGTTCAGCGCGATGTGTTCCAGCTCCATCGCCACTTCCAGCAGATCATCTTTCATGCCCAGTTCGTTCAGCACTTCGTGACAGGTATCGCGCATCACGGTGGCACGTGGATCGTAGTTTTTGTACACGCGGTGGCCGAAGCCCATCAGACGGAACGAATCGTTCTTATCTTTCGCACGTTTAACAAACTCAGGGATGTGATCAACGGTGCTGATCTCTTCCAGCATGCGCAGTGTCGCTTCGTTGGCACCGCCGTGTGCCGGTCCCCACAGTGAAGCGATACCGGCGGCGATACAGGCAAACGGGTTCGCGCCTGAAGAGCCTGCGGTACGGACGGTAGAGGTAGAAGCGTTCTGCTCATGGTCGGCGTGCAGAATCAGAATACGGTCCATCGCGCGTTCCAGCACTGGATTCACTTTGTACTCTTCGCACGGCGTGGCGAACATCATGTGCAGGAAGTTACCGGCATAAGAGAGGTCGTTGCGCGGATAGACAAACGGCTGGCCAATCGAGTACTTGTAGCACATCGCTGCCATGGTCGGCATTTTCGACAGCAGGCGGAACGCAGCGATTTCACGGTGACGCTCAATGTTGACGTCTAAAGAGTCGTGATAAAACGCTGCCAGCGCACCGGTCACACCACACATTACTGCCATTGGATGCGAATCGCGGCGGAAGCCGTGGAATAGTCGGGTGATTTGCTCGTGAATCATGGTGTGGCGGGTAACGGTGGTGCGGAACTCTTCAAACTGGGCTTGGGTCGGGGCTTCGCCATTTAACAGGATGTAACACACTTCAAGATAGTTAGAGTGGGTTGCCAGCTGATCAATCGGGAAACCGCGGTGTAACAGAATACCTTCGTCACCATCAATAAAGGTGATTTTAGATTCGCAGGACGCCGTAGAGGTGAATCCGGGATCGAAGGTGAACAGGCCTTGTGAGCCAAGGGCGCGGACATCAACTACATCTTGTCCCAGCGTGCCTTGCATCACGTCCAGTTCAACAGAAGTATTATCTTGTAGGGTTAGCGTCACTTTTTTATCTGTCATTATTTCGTCTCCATAGCGCCTTTAAGGTAAGGATCTTAGACACCAGAATAGCCATGTTGTTACGTAAAACCACAATCTTCACAGCATCACTCTGCGGTAACGTTGGTCGTGCAGGGTTACAGAGTAAATGCTGAACTGGGCCATTCGGTGGCGTCGGGGCATGACATGCTGCACATCGAGGATGTTAAAGTTCCTGTCACGACATAACTTCTTGGTAACCAATAACCTGATGCTTTGTGTTACTTGTATTGGCAATGTTACATAACTTGAGCTTAGGGGAAAGTGTATCCCCATAACTTTTGTGCATCATAGGACTTTAATGCGATTGTTTGTAACTGAAATGTTGATTCTTTGTCAAATCAGATAATTAAAAATGTATAAATTGTGAAAATCGTGAAGGTGATCACTGTTCAGCCTAAATGTGACCAAAGAGATTGTAGGGGAATTGTAATCAGAATGTGATCCTCCTATACTGCGGCCAGGTCTCCGGAACACCCTGACACCAGGAGCCACCCAGCGTTTTACCCGCTTTATTTAACACTGGATGTTGCTATTTTGGTGGCGGTTGCAGTCTGAACACACGCTGTGTCTCTGATGCAACTCAGGACCGGAGGAAGCAAAATAAAAAAGAGCTGTGTGGGCAAAACCGTGAAAAAACAAAGACCTGTTAACTTGGATCTCTCGACGATCCGGTTTCCCGTTACTGCAATATCGTCCATTCTCCACCGCGTCTCCGGCGTGATCACCTTTGTCGCTCTCGGAATTCTGCTCTGGTTACTGGGTCTCTCTCTCTCCTCTCCAGAAGGTTTCCAGCAAGCGGCATCCATCATGGATAGCTTCTTCGCCAAATTCATCATGTGGGGCATTTTAACTGCGCTGGCGTATCACGCTGTGAGCGGTATTCGCCATATGTTGGCTGATTTTGGTGTAACAGCAGAAACCCTGCAGGTGGGAACCCGTTCCGCGCAAGCGGCTTTTGTTATCACTGTCGTGCTCTCAATTTTGGCTGGAGTCCTCGTATGGTAAGCAATGCTTCTGCATTAGGACGCAACGGTATCCATGACTGGCTGTTACTGCGTGCTGCTGCAATCTTAATTACGCTCTATATTCTCTACATCCTCGGTTTTGTCGTGATGACAGGCACGCTGACGTATGACGTCTGGCATGGCTTCTTCTCGTCCGCCTTCACGAAAGTGTTCACCATGTTGACGCTGTTCTCGATTCTGATCCACGGCTGGATTGGAATGTGGCAGGTGCTGACTGACTACGTGAAACCTGTTGCAACCCGTTTGTTGCTGCAGTTTGTGATTGTGGTTGCGCTGTTGTCATATGCGATTTATGGAACTGTTGTTGTGTGGGGTGTGTAAATGAGTTTGCCAGTCAGAGAATTTGATGCCGTGGTGATCGGCGCGGGTGGCGCGGGAATGCGCGCCGCTCTGCAAATCTCCCAATCGGGCCAGACTTGTGCCCTGTTATCCAAAGTATTCCCAACCCGTTCCCATACCGTATCGGCGCAGGGCGGTATTACCGTTGCGCTGGGTAACACCCATGACGATAACTGGGAATGGCACATGTACGACACCGTCAAAGGTTCCGACTTTATCGGCGACCAGGACGCGATCGAATATATGTGTCATGTCGGTCCGGAAGCGATTCTGGAACTGGAACACATGGGATTGCCGTTCTCCCGTCTGGATGACGGCCGGGTGTATCAGCGTCCGTTTGGTGGTCAGTCGAAGAATTTCGGCGGTGAGCAGGCGGCGCGTACCGCAGCTGCGGCCGACCGTACCGGCCACGCCTTGCTGCATACGCTGTATCAGCAGAACCTGAAAAACAAAACCACCATCTTCTCCGAATGGTATGCGCTGGATCTGGTGAAAAACGAAGACGGCGCGATTGTCGGCTGTACGGCTATCTGCATGGAAACCGGCGAAACCGTCTATTTCAAAGCCAAGGCCACTATTCTGGCGACCGGCGGCGCGGGCCGTATTTACCAATCCACCACTAACGCCCACATCAACACCGGTGACGGCGTTGGCATGGCGCTGCGCGCCGGCGTGCCGGTGCAGGATATGGAAATGTGGCAGTTCCACCCAACCGGTATTGCCGGTGCGGGCGTGCTGGTCACCGAAGGTTGCCGTGGTGAAGGCGGTTACCTGCTGAATAAGCACGGTGAACGCTTCATGGAACGTTATGCGCCGAACGCCAAAGATCTGGCGGGGCGTGATGTGGTTGCGCGTTCGATGATGGTGGAAATCCGTGAAGGTCGCGGTTGCGATGGCCCCTGGGGTCCGCACATCAAACTGAAACTCGACCATCTCGGTGCCGAAGTGCTGGAGTCGCGTCTGCCTGGCATCCTTGAGCTGTCGCGTACCTTTGCCCACGTTGACCCAATTAAAGAACCGATTCCGGTGATCCCAACCTGTCACTACATGATGGGCGGCGTGCCGACCAAAGTGACCGGCCAGGCGCTGCGCGTGAATGAGCAGGGCCAGGATGAGGTGATTCCGGGTCTGTTCGCCGTCGGTGAAATCGCCTGCGTATCGGTTCATGGCGCTAACCGCCTCGGCGGCAACTCGCTGCTCGATCTGGTGGTGTTCGGTCGCGCAGCTGGTGTGCATCTGCTGGAGTGTATTGAAGAGCAGGGCGAACTGCGTGAAGCCACGCCGGAAAATATCGATGCAGCGATGGCGCGCTTCAACCGCTGGGAAAATAACACCACCGGTGAAGATCCTGTCGAAATCCGTAAAGCGCTGCAGCGCTGCATGCAGAACAACTTCTCGGTGTTCCGCGATGGCGATGCGATGCGTGAAGGTCTGGAAGAGCTGAAATTGATTCGTGAGCGTCTGAAATCAGCGCGTCTTGATGACCGTTCGCCAGACTTCAACACCCAGCGTATCGAATGCCTTGAGCTGGATAACCTGATGGAAACCGCTTACGCCACCGCTGTTGCCGCCAACTTCCGTACCGAAAGCCGTGGTGCACATAGCCGCTTCGACTTCCCGGACCGCGATGATGAAAACTGGCTGTGCCACAGTCTCTATGTTCCGCAGACGGAAAGCATGACGCGCCGTGAGGTGAACATGCAACCGAAACTGCGTGCGGCCTTCCCGCCGAAAGCGCGTACCTACTAATTGCGGAGATCATCATGAGACTCGAATTTTCAATCTATCGTTACAACCCGGAAGTCGATGCCAAGCCGCGCATGCAGGAGTACACCCTGGAGTCGGAAGATGGTCGCGACATGATGCTGTTGGATGCGCTGATCCGTCTGAAAGAGAAAGACCCTACGCTGGCTTTCCGTCGCTCTTGCCGTGAAGGCGTGTGCGGTTCAGATGGTCTGAACATGAACGGTAAAAATGGTCTGGCGTGTATCACGCCGATCTCTGCGCTGGGCAACGGTTCGAAGAAAATTGTTATCCGTCCACTGCCAGGTTTGCCGGTGATCCGCGACCTCGTGGTAGACATGGGACAATTCTATGCACAGTATGAGAAGATTAAGCCTTTCCTGTTGAATAATGGGGAAAATCCACCGGCGCGCGAGCATTTACAGAGCCCAGCCGAGCGTGAGCATCTGGACGGTTTGTATGAGTGTATTCTCTGCGCCTGTTGCTCAACGTCGTGCCCGTCGTTCTGGTGGAATCCGGATAAGTTTGTCGGTCCGGCTGGCCTGCTGGCCGCTTACCGTTTCCTGATCGACAGCCGCGACACGGAAACCAATGCGCGTCTCGACAATCTCAACGATGCTTTCAGTGTTTTCCGCTGTCACAGCATCATGAACTGTGTGAGCGTGTGCCCGAAAGGCCTAAACCCAACGCGCGCCATCGGCCATATTAAGTCGATGCTGCTGCAACGCGGGGCGTAACAGAAAAAGTCACTCTCCGGGAACCTGAGTTCCCGGATGTTTACGGAAGCCTCTATAAGCGCGGTGCTGACCACGCTTATAAAGGTTCCCTTACGAGCCAGGCGCCGGTAGCGCACAGGTTCGTATCGCTGAACTCACTACGGCAAGCCGCGTAAGCGGTAAAAAATGAAACCTCATAAAAAGCAGATTAATGCTTAAGGGATCACAATGCAGAACAGCGCGATGAAACCCTGGCTGGACTCCTCCTGGCTGGCCGGCGCGAACCAATCTTACATAGAGCAGCTCTATGAGGATTTCCTGACCGATCCTGACTCAGTTGATGACATGTGGCGCGAGCTGTTCCAACAGCTGCCGGGCACTGGCGTGAAACCTGAGCAATTTCACTCCACCACGCGTGACTACTTCCGCCGCCTGGCTAAAGACGCTACGCGTTACACATCAACCGTGACCGATCCGGCAACCAACTCCAAACAGGTAAAAGTGCTGCAGCTGATTAATGCGTTCCGCTTCCGCGGCCATCAGCATGCAAACCTCGATCCGCTTGGCCTGTGGAAACAGGACACGGTAGCCGACCTCGATCCGGCTTATCACGATCTGACCGACGCCGATTTTCAGGAAAGCTTTAACGTAGGCTCTTTTGCTATCGGCAAAGAGACCATGAAGCTGGCCGATCTGTTTGCGGCGCTGCAGCAGACTTACTGTGGCTCGATTGGTGCTGAGTACATGCACATCAACAACACCGACGAGAAGCGCTGGATTCAGCAGCGTCTGGAATCGGTGGTGGGCCACGCGTCTTTCAGCAGTGACGAGAAAAAAGGTTTCCTGAAAGAGCTGACCGCGGCAGAAGGCCTGGAAAAATATCTGGGCGCGAAATTCCCTGGCGCGAAGCGCTTCTCGCTGGAAGGCGGCGATGCACTGGTGCCCATGCTGCGCGAGATGATTCGTCACGCGGGCAAGAGCGGTACGCGCGAAGTGGTGCTGGGTATGGCGCACCGCGGTCGTCTCAACGTACTGATCAACGTATTAGGTAAGAAGCCGCAGGATCTGTTCGACGAATTCTCCGGCAAGCACAAAGAACACCTCGGCACCGGCGACGTGAAGTACCACATGGGCTTCTCGTCTGACGTGGAAACCGAAGGCGGCTTAGTGCACCTGGCGCTGGCGTTCAACCCGTCGCATCTGGAAATCGTAAGCCCGGTAGTGATGGGTTCGGTGCGTGCGCGTCTGGATCGTCTGGCTGAGCCAAGCAGCAACAAAGTTCTACCTATCACCATTCACGGTGATGCCGCTGTTATTGGTCAGGGCGTGGTGCAGGAAACCCTGAACATGTCGCAGGCGCGTGGCTACGAAGTGGGCGGTACCGTTCGCATCGTGATCAACAACCAGGTTGGTTTCACCACCTCCAACCCGAAAGATGCGCGCTCTACGCCGTACTGTACGGATATCGGCAAGATGGTGCTGGCACCGATTTTCCACGTTAACGCGGACGATCCGGAAGCCGTAGCCTTTGTGACTCGCCTGGCGCTGGATTATCGCAACACCTTTAAACGCGATGTCTTCATCGACCTGGTATGCTATCGCCGTCACGGCCACAACGAAGCCGACGAGCCAAGTGCAACGCAGCCGTTGATGTACCAGAAAATCAAAAAACATCCGACGCCGCGTAAACTCTATGCCGATCAGCTGGAAAGCGAAGGCGTAGCGACCAGCGAAGATGCCACTGAGATGGTCAATCTGTATCGCGATGCGCTGGATGAAGGCGAATGCGTGGTGCCAGAGTGGCGTCCGATGAGCCTGCACTCATTCACCTGGTCGCCGTATCTGAACCACGAGTGGGACGAAAGCTACCCGGCAACAGTGGAACTGAAACGCCTGCAGGAACTGGCGCGCCGCATCAGCAGCGTACCGGAATCGGTAGAAGTGCAGTCTCGCGTTGCCAAGATCTACAACGATCGCAAAGAGATGGCCGAAGGCAACAAAGCGTTCGACTGGGGCGGTGCAGAAAACCTCGCCTACGCCACGCTGGTTGACGAGGGAATTCCGGTGCGTCTTTCCGGTGAAGATACCGGTCGCGGAACCTTCTTCCACCGTCATGCGGTGATCCACAATCAGACCAACGGCTCAACCTACACGCCGCTGCACCATGTCCATAACGGCCAGGGTCAGTTCAAAGTGTGGGATTCCGTGCTGTCTGAAGAAGCGGTACTGGCTTTCGAATACGGTTATGCCACCGCAGAACCGCGCGTGCTGACCATCTGGGAAGCGCAGTTCGGCGACTTCGCCAACGGCGCGCAGGTCGTGATCGACCAGTTCATCAGCTCCGGCGAACAGAAATGGGGCCGTATGTGTGGCCTGGTCATGTTGCTACCGCACGGTTATGAAGGTCAGGGTCCTGAGCACTCCTCAGCGCGTCTGGAGCGTTATCTGCAACTCTGTGCTGAACAGAACATGCAGGTGTGCGTGCCTTCTACGCCAGCGCAGGTTTACCACATGCTGCGTCGTCAGGCGCTGCGCGGTATGCGCCGTCCGCTGATCGTGATGTCACCGAAATCACTGCTGCGCCATCCGCTGGCGATTTCCAGCCTGGAAGAGTTGGCCACAGGCAGCTTCCAGCCAGCGATTGGTGAGATCGACGATCTCGATCCACAACAGGTAAAACGCGTGGTGCTGTGTTCGGGCAAGGTTTATTACGATCTGCTGGAGCAGCGTCGTAAAAACGAGCAGACCGACGTGGCCATCGTGCGTATCGAACAACTCTATCCGTTCCCGCACAAAGTCGTGCAGGACGTATTGAAAAACTATGCTCATGTGCAGGATTTCGTGTGGTGTCAGGAAGAGCCGCTGAATCAGGGCGCATGGTATTGCAGTCAGCATCATTTCCGCGAAGTGGTTCCATTTGGTGCGTCACTGCGTTATGCAGGCCGTCCGGCTTCTGCTTCACCGGCCGTGGGCTACATGTCCGTACATCAAAAACAGCAGCAAGACCTGGTTAATGACGCGCTGAACCTTGGTTAATAAAAAGGAAAGAAAATGAGTAGCGTAGAAATTCTCGTTCCCGATTTGCCTGAATCCGTAGCGGACGCAACGGTTGCAACCTGGCACAAAAAACCTGGCGACTCTGTGAGCCGCGATGAAGTACTGGTAGAGATTGAAACTGACAAAGTGGTTCTGGAAGTGCCTGCTTCAGCGGATGGCATCCTGGAAGCCGTGCTGGAAGAGGAAGGCGCTACCGTCACTTCTCGTCAGATTCTGGGCCGTCTGAAAGAGGGCAACAGCGGCGGGAAAGAGACTGCGGCCAAAGCGGAAAGCAACGAATCTACACCGGCACAGCGCCAGACCGCTTCGCTGGAAGAAGAGAGCAACGATGCGCTCAGCCCAGCGGTACGCCGCCTGATTGCTGAAAACAACCTCGATGCCAGCCAGATCAAAGGCACCGGCGTTGGTGGCCGTCTGACGCGTGAAGATGTGGAAAAACATCTGGCGAAGAAAGCTGACGGTGGCAAAGCTGCACCGGCTGCCGCGCCAGCCGCTGCTGCACCGCAGGCCGCTGTGGCTAACCGCAGCGAAAAACGCGTACCGATGACGCGTCTGCGTAAGCGTGTTGCCGAGCGTCTGCTGGAAGCGAAAAACAGTACCGCGATGTTGACCACGTTTAACGAAATCAACATGAAGCCAATCATGGATCTGCGCAAGCAGTACGGCGATGCGTTCGAGAAACGTCACGGCGTGCGTCTGGGCTTCATGTCCTTCTACATCAAAGCGGTAGTGGAAGCGCTGAAACGCTTCCCGGAAGTGAACGCGTCTATTGATGGCGAAGATGTGGTTTACCACAACTATTTCGATGTGAGCATTGCGGTTTCTACCCCGCGTGGTCTGGTTACGCCGGTGCTGAAAGATGTTGATGCACTGAGCATGGCCGACATTGAGAAGAAAATTAAAGAGCTGGCGGTGAAAGGCCGTGACGGCAAGTTGACGGTTGAAGAGCTGACCGGCGGTAACTTCACCATCACCAACGGTGGTGTGTTTGGTTCGCTGATGTCTACGCCAATCATCAACCCGCCGCAGAGCGCGATTCTCGGCATGCACGCCATCAAAGATCGCCCAATGGCGGTTAATGGTCAGGTTGTGATTCTGCCAATGATGTATCTGGCGCTCTCTTACGATCACCGTTTGATTGATGGTCGTGAATCCGTTGGCTATCTGGTCGCGGTGAAAGAGATGCTGGAAGATCCAGCTCGCCTGCTGCTGGACGTCTAATTTCGCCGGGCGCGCGGTGTGAAGGCGCGCCCAAACTCATACCTGAATGGATAGAACATCATGAATTTACATGAATACCAGGCGAAGCAGCTGTTTGCACGCTATGGCATGCCAGCACCGACAGGCTACGCCTGCACCACGCCACGTGAAGCTGAAGAAGCCGCGTCTAAAATTGGCGCAGGTCCGTGGGTAGTGAAATGTCAGGTTCATGCCGGTGGCCGCGGTAAAGCGGGCGGCGTGAAAGTGGTTAACAGCAAAGAAGACATTCGTGCTTTTGCTGAACACTGGCTGGGCAAACGTCTGGTGACCTATCAAACTGATGCGCACGGTCAGCCGGTAAACCAGATTCTGGTTGAAGCCGCGACGGATATCGATCAGGAGCTGTATCTGGGTGCGGTTGTTGACCGTGCTACCCGTCGTGTCATCTTCATGGCTTCGACAGAAGGCGGTGTTGAGATTGAGAAAGTGGCAGAAGAAACGCCACACTTGATCCACAAGATGGCGCTCGATCCATTAGCGGGTCCACAGCCGTATCAGGGCCGCGAGTTGGCGTTCAAACTCGGCCTGACCGGCAAGCAAGTTAGCCAGTTCACCAAAATCTTCATGGGCCTGGCGACCATGTTCCTTGAGCGCGATCTGGCGATGGTTGAGATTAACCCGCTGGTGATCACCAAGCAGGGCGATCTGATCTGCCTCGATGGCAAACTGGGCGCGGACGGTAACGCACTGTTCCGTCAGCCGGAACTGCGTGAAATGCGCGATCCGAGCCAGGAAGATCCACGTGAAGCCCACGCAACGCAGTGGGAACTGAACTACGTTGCGCTGGATGGCAACATCGGCTGTATGGTGAACGGCGCCGGTCTGGCGATGGGCACCATGGACATCGTGAAACACCACGGTGGTGAGCCAGCAAACTTCCTGGACGTTGGCGGCGGCGCAACCAAAGAGCGCGTCACCGAAGCCTTCAAAATCATTCTGTCTGACGATGCAGTGAAAGCCGTGTTCGTTAACATCTTCGGCGGCATTGTGCGTTGCGACCTGATCGCAGACGGCATCATCGGTGCCGTGGCAGAAGTGGGTGTCAACGTGCCGGTTGTGGTACGTCTGGAAGGTAACAACGCCGAGCTGGGCGCTAAGAAATTGGCGGACAGCGGTCTGAACATCATTGCAGCAACCAGCCTGACAGACGCTGCACAGCGTGTTGTAGCTGCAGCGGAGGGTAAATAATGTCCATTTTGATCGACAAAAACACCAAAGTCATTTGCCAGGGTTTCACCGGTGGTCAAGGGACGTTCCACTCTGAGCAGGCGCTGGCTTACGGTACGCAGCTGGTTGGCGGTGTAACGCCAGGCAAAGGCGGCACCACGCATCTCGGCCTGCCGGTGTTCAACACCGTACGTGAAGCAGTAGAAGCCACCGGCGCAACCGCCACCGTGATCTACGTTCCAGCACCGTTCTGCAAAGACGGTATCCTGGAAGCGATCGATGCGGGCATTAAACTGATCATCACCATCACCGAAGGTATCCCAACGCTGGATATGCTGACCGTGAAAGTGAAGCTGGATGAAGCTGGCGTGCGCATGATCGGCCCGAACTGCCCAGGCGTGATCACGCCAGGCGAATGTAAGATCGGTATCATGCCAGGCCACATTCACCAGCCAGGCCGCGTAGGTATCGTATCGCGTTCAGGTACGCTGACTTATGAAGCCGTTAAGCAGACCACTGACATCGGCTACGGCCAGTCAACCTGCGTAGGTATCGGTGGTGACCCGATCCCTGGCTCTAACTTCATCGATATCCTGAAATTATTCCAGGAAGATCCACAGACCGAAGCGATCGTGATGATCGGTGAGATCGGTGGTAGCGCGGAAGAAGAAGCAGCAGCTTACATCAAAGCCCACGTGACCAAGCCGGTTGTCGGCTATATCGCCGGTGTGACTGCACCGAAAGGCAAACGTATGGGCCACGCAGGCGCCATCATTGCCGGTGGTAAAGGTACCGCTGATGAGAAATTTGCTGCGCTGGAAGCGGCCGGTGTGAAAACCGTACGCAGCCTGGCAGACATTGGTGACGCGGTTAAAGCGGTTTTACCAATCAAATAAGCCAATACAGACTGACAATGAAAAGCCACCTTCGGGTGGCTTTTTTTTGGTAATAACCCGCCTGAAAGAGAGGGAAAAAAGCGCAACGGCTTCAAAAAATTGCGGCTATGCTTACTCTGTCATCAAGGTAAAGAAGGGAAAAGGCGCTGGATTTTTGTCAAGCAAATGGCGTGCGACTTTCCAAAATGAGGTTAAATAATTGCGGAAAAGGTAATTATATTCTTAATAATATGATGATGTTGTGACATCTAATTAACAACCACTTTAACACTACATACCCGGAAATTTATTGTCTTAATCTAGATCAATAATTGGCGACTTATAGGAAACTTTACCGCTAGCAAAAGGCCGACTAACCGGTATAAATTGCGCTGCATCAATTCAGTCTTCGTCATAATTTATCAGGAGTTTGTGCCAGGCGTTGTTATATCAATTCTGCCGCCTCCTCGTGTTACTCCTGCTTTAAATTGACTGAAAAGATCGGTTTTTAAGGGAATTTTATCACTGTTACTCGCTCTCTTCGGGCAACAGCTTTCTCTGTTCTATCAGTAACAAAACTGGAATCAATAATCAGTCGTTCCTGAATCTTGTTCTGCGCGTCAATGTCTGTTGTTTGCCGTTGTCATCCGCAGGGGAAGTTCATGCGAGGAGCAAGGAGTCATCATGTTAGATATTGTCGAGCTGTCGCGTTTACAGTTTGCCCTGACGGCGATGTACCATTTCCTGTTCGTGCCATTAACGCTGGGTATGGCGTTTTTATTGGCGATCATGGAAACGGTATATGTCCTGACGGGGAAACAAATTTATAAAGATATGACCAAGTTCTGGGGCAAGTTGTTTGGTATTAACTTTGCACTCGGCGTGGCTACCGGCCTGACCATGGAATTCCAGTTCGGTACCAACTGGTCATATTATTCACACTATGTCGGCGATATCTTCGGTGCGCCGCTCGCCATCGAAGGTTTAATGGCGTTCTTCCTCGAATCCACCTTTGTTGGCCTGTTCTTCTTCGGCTGGGATCGCCTCGGTAAGGTGCAACACCTTGCGGTGACCTGGCTGGTGGCGCTCGGTTCGAACATGTCCGCGCTGTGGATTCTGGTGGCGAACGGCTGGATGCAAAACCCCATTGCATCGGAATTCAATTTCGAAACCATGCGTATGGAGATGTTGAGTTTCTCCGAGCTGGTGCTGAACCCGGTTGCGCAGGTGAAGTTTGTCCATACCGTGGCCGCCGGTTACACCACGGGCGCGATGTTCATCCTTGGTATCAGCGCATGGTATCTGCTGAAAGGGCGCGACATTGCTTTCGCTAAACGCTCTTTCGCCATCGCAGCCAGTTTCGGTATGGCGGCGATTCTGTCAGTGATCGTACTGGGTGACGAATCCGGTTATGAAATCGGTGACGTGCAGAAAACCAAACTGGCGGCAATTGAAGCGGAATGGGAAACCCAACCGGCTCCGGCTGCATTTACGCTGTTTGGTATTCCGGATCAGGAGACGCAGGAGAACAAATATGCGATTCAGATTCCGTATCTGCTCGGCCTGATCGCCACGCGTTCAGTGGATACGCCGGTCACCGGTTTGAAAGAGCTGCTGGCACAACATGAAGTGCGTATTCGTAATGGCATGAAAGCCTACGCGCTGCTGAACGAACTGCGTGGTGGCAGCAAAGATCCTGAGGTGCGCAGCCAGTTTGAAGCCAGCAAACAGGATCTCGGTTATGGCCTGCTGCTGAAGCGCTATACGCCGGATGTGGCTAACGCCAGCGAAGAGCAGATTCAGAAAGCGACACAGGATTCGATCCCACGCGTTGCGCCACTGTACTTCGCCTTCCGCATCATGGTGCTGGGCGGTGTGCTGATGCTGGGCATTATTGCGCTCTCCTTCTGGAGCGTGATTCGTAACCGCATCGGTAAGTCTCGCTGGTTACTGAAAGCCGCGTTGTACGGCATTCCGTTACCGTGGATTGCGATTGAAGCGGGTTGGTTCGTTGCTGAGTATGGTCGCCAGCCGTGGGCAATTGGTGAGGTGCTGCCAACCGCGGTCGCTAACTCCTCATTGACCGTTGGCGATCTGCTGTTCTCAATGACGCTGATTTGCGGTCTCTACACCTTGTTCCTTGTGGCGGAAATGTACCTGATGTTCAAGTTCGCGCGCCTCGGTCCAAGCAGCCTGAAAACCGGCCGCTATCATCATGAAACGCTGAAGACATCATCTCAGCCGGCGCGTGGATAAGGAGAGCGACCATGTTTGATTACGAAGTATTGCGCTTTGTCTGGTGGCTGCTGATTGGCGTGTTGCTGATCGGTTTCGCAGTCACCGATGGCTTTGATATGGGCGTTGGTATGCTGACGCGCATTCTGGGTCGTACTGATACCGAACGTCGCATCATGATCAATACCATTGCGCCGCACTGGGACGGAAACCAGGTTTGGCTGATCACTGCCGGTGGCGCGCTGTTTGCCGCCTGGCCAATGGTATATGCCGCCGCGTTCTCCGGCTTCTACGTGGCGATGATTCTGGTGCTGGCTTCACTGTTCTTCCGTCCGGTTGGATTTGATTACCGTTCAAAGATTGAAGATATGCGCTGGCGCGGCATGTGGGATTGGGGCATTTTCATCGGCAGCTTTGTTCCGCCGCTGGTGATTGGTGTGGCGTTCGGCAACCTGCTGCAAGGGGTGCCGTTCCATGCTGACGAATATCTGCGCCTCTTCTATACCGGCAATTTCTTCCAGTTGCTGAACCCGTTTGGCTTGCTGGCGGGCGTGGTGAGTGTGGCGATGATCCTGACGCAGGGCGCAACCTATCTGCAGATGCGTACTGCCGGTGAACTGCACGTCCGCAGCCGCAGCACCGCGCAAATCTCGGCGCTGGTAATGATGGTGTGCTTCATTCTCGCGGGTGTGTGGGTGAAATACGGCATCGACGGTTATGTGCTGAAAAGCGTTATCGATCATCACGCGGCATCCAACCCGTTGGGTAAAGATGTGGTGCGTGAAGCCGGTGCGTGGATGGTGAACTTCGATCAGATGCCAGTACTGTGGCTGTTCCCGCTGTTGGGCGTGGTGTTGCCGCTGCTGACCATTCTCTGCTCGCGTATCGAGAAGGGCGCTCTGGCGTTTATCTCGTCTTCATTGACTTTGGCTTGCGTGATTATGACGGCCGGGATTGCGATGTTCCCCTTCATCATGCCATCCAGCACCGTGCCGGGCATCAGCCTGACCATGTGGGATGCCACGTCTAGCCTGCTGACGCTGAAAGTGATGACCATTGCCGCCATCATCTTTGTACCGATTATCCTGGCGTACACCGCCTGGTGTTATTACAAGATGTTTGGCCGTATCACCAAAGAACACATTGAGAGCAATACGCACTCCCTGTACTGATTAAGGAGATTGAGCATGTGGTATTTTGCCTGGATTCTTGGCACCTTGCTGGCCTGTGCGTTCGGTGTGATTACGGCGCTGGCGCTGGAGCACGTTGAAGAGAGCAGCGCGAAGGACGAGCAAGTCTGATGCGCACACTGATTCAGACTCTTTATCGTCTGATGGACAAGGGCCCGCTTCGGGCCCTTTCGCTAATCCTCGCGCTGTGGCTGGCGGGCTGTGTCATTTGGCAGCCTTCACGCTTTGCCGCGCGTACCAGTGATTTAGCGATATGGCATGGAATGCTGCTGATTTGGGCCGTTTGTACCGGCGTGATTCACGGCACCGGATTTCGCCCTCAGCGCCTGCGCTGGCAAGCGCTCTTCTCGCCGTTGCCCGCGATGATACTTTTAGTGGCAGGAATTTTCTGGTTCTACTATTAAGTCCAGGCTCAGGACTTAAAAACGCCGCAATTTCAAACGCTGACGTGAGGTTTTGTCAGCGTCCGGTCAAGAAACATCCTATAAATCCTTCCAGTTGTTAACCTGTGATAATTATTTTCTCGCGGCGTCAGCGGACCATTCCCAAGCCGATCTCTCTTGCGTATAGTAGCAACGTTTAAAATGAGACCGGGATGTAGAGTGAGTACAACGCTGTTTCGCTGGCCGGTTCGTGTCTATTACGAAGACACCGATGCCGGTGGTGTGGTTTACCACGCCAGTTATCTTGCTTTCTATGAACGAGCACGTACCGAAATGTTGCGCCAGCACCATTTCAATCAGCAGGTCCTGTTGGAAGAGCAGGTGGCTTTTGTGGTACGACGCATGACGATCGATTTTGTTGCGGCTGCACGTCTGGACGATCTTTTGGAAATTCAAACAGAAGTGACCTCAATGACGCGTGCAACGATGACGTTCTCGCAGCGTATCGTGAATGCAGAAGGCAAAGTGCTAAATGAAGCAGAAGTCCTGATTGCCTGCATCAACCCACATCTAATGAAGCCAATTGCGCTTCCCAAGTCTATTGTCGCGGAGTTCAAGCAGTGACTGACATGAATGTTCTTGATTTGTTCCTGAAGGCGAGCCTTCTGGTCAAACTTATCATGTTGATTTTGATCGGCTTTTCTATTGCCTCATGGGCGATCATTATTCAGCGTACGCGCATTTTGAATGCGGCGGGGCGCGAAGCCGAAGCGTTTGAAGATAAGTTCTGGTCGGGTATCGAGCTGTCACGCCTGTATCAGGAAAGCCAGGGACGCCGCGATGAACTGAGCGGATCTGAGCAAATTTTCTATTCGGGTTTCAAAGAGTTTGCGCGTTTGCATCGTGCTAACAACCATGCGCCAGAAGCGGTCGTTGAGGGCGCGAGCCGTGCGATGCGTATCTCCTTCAATCGTGAACTGGAAACGCTGGAAACTCACATTCCTTTCCTTGGCACCGTTGGCTCCATCAGTCCGTATATCGGTCTGTTTGGTACGGTGTGGGGGATCATGCACGCCTTTATCGCCCTCGGTGCGGTAAAACAGGCCACGCTGCAGATGGTTGCACCGGGTATTGCCGAAGCGTTGATCGCGACCGCAATCGGTCTGTTTGCGGCCATTCCTGCCGTTATGGCGTATAACCGTCTGAACCAGCGCGTTAACAAGCTGGAACAGGGCTACGACAACTTCATGGAAGAGTTCACGGCTATCCTGCATCGTCAGGCTTTCTCCACCGACAACACGAAGTAAGTCGAGGTTTACGATGGCCAGAACCCGTGGTCGCGGTAAACGCGACCTTAAGTCGGAAATCAACATTGTTCCACTGCTGGACGTGCTGTTGGTGTTGCTGCTCATCTTTATGGCAACCGCGCCGATTATTACCCAGAGCGTGGAAGTGGATCTGCCGGATGCGACAGATTCAAAAACCGTCTCAACTGATGATAATCCACCGGTGATTGTTGAAGTGTCTGGTGTTGGCCAGTACAGCCTGGTGGTGGATCACGATCGTATGACGCAGTTACCGCCGGAGCAGGTGGTGAGCGAAGCGCAGCGCCGGATTGAAGCCAATCCGAAAACGGTCTTCCTGATCGGCGGTGCGAAAGACGTCCCTTACGACGAAATCATCAAGGCGCTGAACCTGTTACATCAGGCAGGCGTGAAATCTGTCGGTTTGATGACGCAGCCGATTTAAAGCGAACCGTTTTTTGGGAACCGAGTGTGTCGAAGGCAACCGAGCAGAACGACAAGTTAAAGCGCGCGATAATCGTTTCGGTGATTCTGCACATCGTGCTGATCGCCTTACTGATTTGGAGCTCGTTTAACGAAAAAATCGAATCCAGCGGCGGTGGCGGTGGCAGTGATATTGACGCAGTGATGGTCGATTCCGGCGCCGTGGTTGAGCAGTATAACCGCCAGCAGAATCAGCAACGAGACAGTCAGCGCGCCGAGCAGCAGCGTCAGAAGCAGTCGCAGCAGCAGGCCGAAGAGTTACAGCAGAAACAAGCTGCTGAGCAGCAGCGCCTGAAAGAGATGGAAAAAGAGCGCTTGCAGGCCCAGCAGGAAGCCAAAGAGCAGGCGAAGCAGCAGGCCGAGCAGCAGAAAGCCGCTGAAGCCGCCGCTAAGCAAGCCCAGGAACAGCAGAAAACTGCCGAAGCCGCCGCAGCGAAAGCCAAGGCTGATGCCAAAGCGGAAGCTGATGCGCAGGCAAAAGCAGCGGCTGACGCCAAAGCCAAAGCGGTAGAAGAAGCCAAGCAAGCCGCAGCTGACGCGAAGAAGAAAGCAGAAGAGCAGGCGAAAGCCGCTGCCGCTGAAGCAGCGAAAGAGAAAGCGGCGCAGCAGGCAAAAGCGGCCGCAGAATCGAAAGCCAAAGCGGACGCTGAAGCCAAAGCGCAGGCTGCTGCCGATGCCAAGGCGAAAGCGGCTCAGGAAGCCAAAGAGGCTAAAGAGCAAGCGGCTGCTGAGGCGAAGGAAAAAGCCGCAGCAGAAGCCAAAGAGAAGGCTGCTGCCGAGGCGAAAGCCAAGGCCGATGCGGCTGCTAAGGCCAAAGCGGATGCAAAAGCGAAAGCGGCTGCGGATGCCAAAAAAGCCGCCGCTGAAGCTGCGAAGAACGAAAATGCGGTTGATGACCTGTTAGGGGGTTTATCTTCTGGTAAGAATGCACCGAAAAGCGGCACCGCATCGGGTGGCGCTGCAGGGCAGGGCAATCAGAAGAAATCCGGGGCTTCTGGTGCGGATATTAGTAATTATGCTGGTCAGATTCAGGCTGCAATCAAAAGTAAATTTTATGATTGGGAAAGCTTCAAAGGCCGAACTTGTACTTTGCGTCTCCAGCTAATGCCGGATGGTACATTGGCAGGGATTAAGTCTGAAGGTGGAGATCCTGCATTGTGCCAAGCTGCGGTAGCGGCTGCTAAACAGGCTCGTATTCCTAAGCCTCCAAGCCAGGATGTCTATCAGGTGTTTAAGAATGCACCTCTGGATTTCAAGCCTCAGTAAATGCAGTAACGTACGGCAGGTTGAACTAAGGTTAGCTTGCCATACTCTATGAGTACTCGTGTTTTTCAGGAACTGTGCGAATTATCATGAACCTCTGGTTCAGGTAAGGGAGAAAAAATGAAGCAGGCACTTCGTGTAACCTTAGGTTTTTTTGTACTGCTGTGGGCAGCAATGCTTCATGCAGAAGTCCGTATTGAAATTACGCAGGGCGTTAACACCGCACGTCCTATTGGTGTGGTCCCGTTCCAATGGGCTGGCCCAGGTGCGGCACCAGAAGACATCGGCGGGATCGTTTCTGCTGACTTACGTAACAGCGGTAAATTCAATCCGCTCGATCGTTCTCGTCTGCCACAACAGCCAGCCAGCGCGCAGGAAGTTCAACCTGCCGCATGGAGCGCATTGGGTATTGATGCGGTTGTGGTTGGTCAGGTAACGCCTAACGCTGACGGCAGCTATCAAGTTGCCTATCAGCTGGTGGACACCGGCGGCGCGCCAGGCACCGTGCTGGCGCAGAACTCTTATAAAGTGACTAAGCAGTGGCTGCGTTACGCAGCGCACACCGCCAGTGACGAAGTGTTCGAAAAGCTGACCGGCATCAAAGGCGCATTCCGTACCCGCATTGCCTATGTGGTGCAGACCAATGGCGGTCAGTTCCCGTATGAGTTGCGCGTGTCGGATTACGATGGCTACAACCAGTTTGTGGTTCACCGTTCACCGCAGCCATTGATGTCTCCGGCCTGGTCGCCAGATGGCAGCAAAGTGGCTTACGTGACCTTCGAAAGTGGCAAATCTGCGCTGGTGGTTCAGACGTTGTCTAACGGTGCAATCCGTCAGGTGGCTTCTTATCCGCGTCATAACGGTGCGCCAGCCTTCTCACCAGACGGTTCTAAACTCGCCTTCGCGCTGTCGAAAACCGGTAGCCTGAACCTGTATGTGATGGATCTGGCTTCTGGTCAGACGCGTCAGGTGACTGATGGTCGCTACAACAGCACTGAACCAACGTGGTTCCCGGACAGCCAGACACTGGCTTACACCTCGGATCAGGCCGGTGCGCCCCAGATTTATAAAGTTGGTATCAACGGCGGTGCGCCACAACGTATTACCTGGGAAGGTGCGCAAAACCAGGACGCGGATGTGTCAACCGACGGCAAAACTATGGTGATGATCAGCAGCGCCGGTGGCGCTCAGCACGTCGCCAAACAGGATCTGGTAACGGGAGCCGTTCAAACAATAACGGACACGTTCCTGGATGAAACGCCAAGTCTGGCGCCAAACGGCACAATGGTAATCTATAGCTCTACTCAGGGGATGGGTTCCGTGTTGCAATTGGTTTCAACCGACGGGCGTTTCAAAGCGCGTCTTCCGGCAACTGATGGACAGGTCAAATTCCCTGCCTGGTCGCCGTATCTGTGATGCATAGGTCCCCTGCACGGCGGGGGATTAAAATGTATGGCAAACAAAATAATAGGATAAAGAAATGCAACTGAACAAAGTGCTGAAGGGTTTGATGCTGGCTCTGCCGGTTATCGCAGTAGCTGCATGTAGCTCACACAAAAACAACAACAACGATCAGACTGGCATGGGCGCTAACGACGGTGCTTACGGTGCTGGTCAGAACGGCGGTAACATGTCTTCTGATGAGCAAGCGCGCCTGCAGATGCAGCAGCTGCAGCAGAACAACATCGTTTACTTCGGTCTGGACAAGTATGACGTGGCTTCTGACTACGCTCAGATGCTGGATCAGCACGCTGCATTCCTGCGTGGCAACCCGTCATACAAAGTGACCATCGAAGGTCACGCGGATGAGCGCGGTACCCCAGAATACAACATCGCCCTGGGCGAGCGTCGTGCAAGCGCCGTTAAGATGTATCTGCAAGGCAAAGGCGTTTCTGCTGACCAGATGTCTATCGTTTCTTACGGTAAAGAAAAACCAGCTGTACTGGGTCATGACGAAGCGGCTTACGCTAAAAACCGTCGTGCCGTACTGGTTTACTAAGAAAATATCATGATGAGTAACTTCAGACTTCATCTGTTGAGTCTGTCGTTACTGGTTGGTTTAGCGGCTCCTTTGGGGGCCGCTAATGCCCAGGCGTCAATCAGTAGCGTTGGCTCAGGCTCGGTCGAAGACCGTGTCACCACTCTTGAACGTATCTCTAATGCCCAGGCTCAGCTTTTGCAGCAATTGCAGCAGCAGATGAGCGACAACCAAAGCGATATCGATTCGCTGCGCGGGCAAATCCAGCAAAACAGCTATCAGCTTAATCAGGTGATTGAGCGCCAGAAGCAGCTCTATCAGCAAATCGACAGCCTTAGCTCCGGCAGTAATGGTGCGCAGGCGAGCGGTGGTGCTGATGCCGCTGCAGCGGGCGCTGCGGCTTCTGCGGATAGCGGTAGCAGCGCCAGTTCGGCTGCGCCAGCGCAAACCGGCGATGCCAACACTGATTACAATGCTGCGGTTGCGCTGATTCTGGAGAAGAAGCAGTACGATCAGGCGATTACTGCCCTGCAGGCTTGGGTGAAGAAATATCCTGATTCTACCTATCAGCCGAATGCCAATTACTGGCTGGGTCAGCTGTTTTACAACAAGGGCAAAAAAGACGATTCGGCCTATTATTTTGCCACTGTGGTAAAAAATTACGCGAAATCGCCAAAAGCCCCGGAAGCGCTGTTTAAGGTTGGTGTGATCATGCAAGAGAAGAACGACACGGCGAAAGCCAAGGCTGTCTTCCAGCAAGTGATCAAACAATTCCCAAATAGTGATTCCGCTAAGCAGGCGCAAAAACGCCTTGCCGGGTTGTAATTTGTGCTTAAAAGACCGGATTTCGTGTGATTTCTGGTCTTACAGCATGAAAGGTAAGCAATTGAGACATTTAGTGGAAAATAAGGGTTGCGCCCTCCCGCTAAATCAGTAATATATGCCGCCGTTGCCGGGACATATCTTAACAAGTATCGGCAGCACTGAAGATGGGTCGTTAGCTCAGTTGGTAGAGCAGTTGACTTTTAATCAATTGGTCGCAGGTTCGAATCCTGCACGACCCACCATCTCAACCCGTTGTAAGTGAGATGATTTCTTCAGTAAGCTTCACAACCTTGATGGGTCGTTAGCTCAGTTGGTAGAGCAGTTGACTTTTAATCAATTGGTCGCAGGTTCGAATCCTGCACGACCCACCATCAAGTAAAGGTTGTAAGCCCCACAGCGGGTCGTTAGCTCAGTTGGTAGAGCAGTTGACTTTTAATCAATTGGTCGCAGGTTCGAATCCTGCACGACCCACCAGTTATGTAGAAAGGCGCCCTAAAGGCGCCTTTTTGCTTTTCTACGCTAGGTGGATTTGCTTTGAGATGGTGCACCGGCCAGATAAGGCGGGGCGGATCGCGAAGAAACCTCACATCCCTGTGGATCGGCCTCGCCATCCATGGCTCGGACGCTTCGCTCCTCCGCTCCCGCCTTTTCTGGCCCTTATGCTTTGTCGTTGCTTGAAATAATCGCACGCATGCTGGACGAAGACGGAAGGGCCGGGCGGTGGAGTAAAGCTTCCGGCGCATGGATGCGCCGGCAGAGCCTACAGGGATGTATCCACGGCGACTTTACGGAACCGCCCGGTCCTTCCGGCTGGTTGGCAAGCTTTTAAGCCCAATCTATTTTTTAACCTTAACCGGCGTCAGACTTTTCCAGATATGCAGCACCGCATAGCTGCGCCACGGCCGCCAAACCTGCGATAACTGCTCCGCCACTTTGGCACTCACGCCGCCGAGATTATTACGAATCGCAATATCCTCTTTGGGAAACGCATCAGGCCAACGCAGTGCGCGCATGGCGATATAACTTGCCGTCCACGGCCCTATGCCTTTCAGCGCCAGTAACTGCTGCTGAACCACGTCCGGATTCACCGCACCGTTAAAGCGTAATGCGCCAGAAGCGCAGGCCTGCGCCAACGCCTGAATGGCATGTGAACGCGCACTGACGATTCCCAGGCTGGCAATATCATCGATGCTCGCCGCCGCTAGCGACTCCGCATTTGGCGGCAAACGCGAAAGTTCTGACCACGGCGTCACCAGCGGCTCACCAAAGCGCTGTGCCATTCGGCTGCTTAGCGTGGTTGCGGCTTTGACGGTAACCTGCTGCCCGAGTATCGCGCGCACACCCAACTCAAAGCCGTCAAACGCACCAGGAACGCGTAAGCCGGGAAAGCGCGATAAGCTCTCGGCTAAAAGCGGATCGTGGCTTAAATGCTCTGCTATGCGCTGTGGCTGCGCATCCAAATCAAATAGATCGCGCAGACGACGCAGCAAAGCGGGCAGCACTGGCGTCAGCGACGTAGTGAATTGCACCTTCAGCGACTGTTTCTCCGCAACATGGCTCACGCGCACCCAGCCGCGACAGTTGCCCAGCGCCACGGTGCGGTGATACATACCCTCGTTCACCCATTCCACTTCCTTCATCACGCGCTGTTGCAGGAAATCGAGCATCGCATCCCAATCGTAAGGCGGCCGATAACTCAGGCGCAGTTCGGCGCTCTCCTGCGTGGTTTTCACGGCGTCGGGTTGATTCTGCTTACGCAGGCGGGAGGGCGTCATGCGATAGCGCGCCTGAAACACATCGTTAAAGCGCCTCAAACTGCGGAAGCCGCTGGCGTAGGCAATTTCCGTGACTGGCAGAGAGGTTTCTGTCAAAAGTTGCTTGGCTAGCAGCATACGACGTGTCTGACGCAGCTCTAAAGGCGATACGCCGAGCTCCTGCTGCACCACGCGACGCAATTGACGTTCACTGAGGTCAAACTCGCCAGCGATGTCTGCCAGCGTCTCCTGCTCTTCCAGCAAGCCCTCTTCGATGCGGCGAATCAAACGATCGGCAATGCGGTGATGGCTATCCACCGGCGCAGAGCCGGGCGCCAGTTCCGGACGGCAGCGTAAACACGGACGGAAGTGCGCTTTCTCGGCGGCCTCTGCGCTGCTAAAAAACAGGCAGTTCTTCTGCATCGGCGCTTTCACTGGACAAATGGGGCGGCAATAAATGCCGGTAGATGTCACGCCAACAAAAAACAGCCCGTCGAAGCGGCTATCGCGCGACGTCAGCGCCTGGTAAGCAATTTCAGTATCAAACATCATCGTCTCCGGCAAATAAACGGCATGGTCGCGCAAGCTGAACAGGAAAACTCGCTGCTTTCGGACAGCTAACCAGTTTATGCTGATGACCGAAAACAGCCAGTTTCCTGCGGCGGAAATGCGATAATCGCCAGCAGAGAATATGCCGGAGGTGCACCATGTATCATGCCAAAATCATCGCGACGCCCGTTGGTGAGCTCACGCTTGTTGCCACCGATAAAGGATTGTCGGCGATTCTGTGGGAAAACGAAGGGGCGCAGCGCGTGCCGTTGAAGCCGATTAACCGTAACGATCAGCATCCGATTCTGTGTGAGGCCGAACGCCAGCTGCGCGAATATTTCGCCGGTGAGCGTCAGCAGTTTGATATGCCGTACGACACCGTCGGCACCGAGTTCCAGAAAAAAGTGTGGCAGGCGCTGCTCACCATCCCGTTTGGAGAAACGCGCAGCTACCAGCAAATCGCCGAGCAGATCGGCAATCCGAAAGCGGTGCGCGCCGTGGGAGCAGCGAACGGTAAAAATCCGCTGTCGATTATGGCGCCGTGCCATCGCGTGATTGGCAGCAACGGCAAACTCACCGGTTTTGCAGGCGGACTCACCGTTAAAGCCTTCCTGCTGGAGCTGGAAAGTCCGCAGAAAACGTTGAGCAGCGCATTGTTGCTGTAGAGCGCGCAAAAAAGAGACGACACTCTCGCGCAATTCCGCTATCGTGTTTAGCATATAAAACACGATAGCGGTTTTGATGCCGCATCATTGCCGTAACCGGCAATTTTGTTAAATTGAGAAAACGAGAGCCGTGTCATGAGCCTGATGTTCGATCCTGAAAGCGCGATCTATCCTTTCCCGCCGAAACCGGCACGTCTCAGCGACGATGAAAAAGCCCACTACAAAAACAAAATCAAACGCTTGCTGAAAGAACGCGATGCGGTGATGGTGGCGCATTACTACACCGATCCCGAAATTCAGGCGCTGGCGGAAGAGACCGGCGGCTGCGTATCGGACTCACTGGAAATGGCGCGTTTCGGCAGCACCCATCCCGCTAAAATCTTGCTGGTGGCGGGCGTGCGTTTTATGGGTGAAACCGCAAAAATCCTTAGCCCGGAAAAAACCGTGCTGATGCCCACCTTGCAGGCGGAATGCTCGCTCGATCTCGGTTGCCCAATTGAAGAATTTAACCGCTTCTGCGATCAGCATCCCGATCGCACTGTGGTGGTGTATGCCAACACCTCGGCGGCGGTTAAAGCGCGTGCGGATTGGGTCGTCACCTCGAGCATCGCGGTTGAGCTGATTGAGCATCTTGACAGCCTCGGCGAGAAAATCATCTGGGCACCGGATCGCCATCTCGGCCGCTACGTCACCCAAAAATCCGGCGCGGATGTGCTGTGCTGGCAGGGCGCCTGTATTGTGCATGACGAATTCAAAACACAGGCTTTGCAACGCATGAAGGCGCTCTATCCGCATGCGGCGGTGCTGGTGCATCCTGAATCACCGCAGGCGATTGTCGATCTGGCTGATGCGGTGGGATCCACCAGTCAGCTGATTCAGGCGGCGCAAAGTTTGCCGCATCCGCAGATGATCGTCGCCACCGATCGCGGCATCTTCTACAAAATGCAGCAGGCGGTGCCGAACAAAGAGTTGCTGGAAGCGCCCACCGCAGGCGAGGGCGCCACCTGCCGCAGCTGTGCGCACTGTCCTTGGATGGCGATGAACGGCCTGAAAGCGATTGCCGAAGGACTGGAGCGTGGCGGCAGCGCGCATGAGATCCATGTGGATAGCGCGTTGCGTGAGGCCGCGTTGCTACCGCTCAACCGCATGCTATCCTTTGCTGCAGATCTTAAACTTAAAATCAAAGGGAATGCATGACGGGCTCCCGTTACACAGGCACCTAATATGGACTTCTTTAGCACGCAAAATATTCTGGTTCACATTCCGCTCGGCGTTGGCGGTTACGATCTCTCATGGATCGAAGCCGTTGGCACCCTTGCGGGCCTGCTGTGCATCTGGCTCGCCAGCCATGAGAAAATCATCAACTACTTTTTCGGGCTGATTAACGTCACGCTGTTCGCGGTGATTTTCTTCCAGATTCAGCTTTACGCCAGCTTGTTGCTGCAACTGTTCTTCTTTGTCGCCAACGTTTACGGCTGGTACGCGTGGAGTCGGCAAACCTCTAACAACGAAACGGAGCTGAGAATTCGCTGGCTGCCGCTGCCGAAAGCATTGGGCTGGGGCGCGGCGTGCGTGGTGGCGATTGCGCTGATGACGGTGTACATCGATCCGGTCTTTGCTTTCCTGACCAAAACAGCGGTCGGCATTATGCAGAGTCTGGGGCTTAACGTGGCGATGCCGCAACTGCAGCCTGACGCGTTCCCGTTCTGGGATTCGTGCATGATGGTGCTGTCGATTGTGGCGATGATTTTGATGACGCGAAAATATGTTGAGAACTGGCTGCTTTGGGTGGTGATCAACGTTATCAGCGTGATGATCTTTGCGCGTCAGGGCGTATATGCCATGTCACTGGAGTACGCGATTCTGACGCTGATTGCGCTTAACGGTTCGCGCCTGTGGATGCAAAGCGCACGCGAACATGGCTCGCGCGCGCTGTCCCATCAGTGATGATGAGCGTGACCTTCCAGCGCAGCATGATCGTGGTGATCGTGCTGCGCGGCGCTATTATCTAAACACAACTCGCAGTCCGGCCCGCTGCACGGCTGATATTCCATCTGCACCGTGGCGTGGGCAATCTGATAGTGCTCATGCAAATAGTGGTGAATGCGCTTAAGCAGGCCGTCATGATCGTATGGCGGAATCACCTGCACATGCAGCGTCAGCACCGGTTTTTCACCCACTTGCCACAAATGAACGTGATGCACGTTACGTACTTCATCGATATTGCGCGTCAGCTCGCGTGACAGTTTATCCGCGTTGATATGGCCCGGCGCACCTTCCAGCAACTCATGCAGGCTCTCGCGCAGCAGCGACCAGGCGCTACGTACCACCAGCAATGACACCAGCAGCGACAAAATCGGGTCGATTGGCGTCCAGCCGGTCAGCATGATGATCACCGCCGCGACAATCGCACCGACCGAACCCAGCAAATCGCCCAGCACATGCAATGCCGCCGCACGTACGTTGAGATTCTTCTCTTCGCTGCCGCGATGCAGCAGCCAGAACGACAGCAGATTGGCCAGCAAACCGGCAATGGCGATGCCGAGCATCAATCCGCCGGCAATCGGCTGGGGTTCATAGAAGCGACGCAGCGCTTCCCAGACAATCAGCACCGTAATCACCAATAGCGCAATGGCGTTGACGAACGCCGCTAAGGTGGTGAGACGCAGCAAGCCGAAGGTATGGCGCGCGTTAGGCTTGCGCTGAGCAAACTGCACCGCGAGTAACGCCATCAGCAGCGCGGCGGCATCGGTCAACATATGTCCGGCATCGGCCAGCAGCGCCAGCGAGCCAGAAACCAGCCCGCCGATCACTTCGGCCACCATAAACAGCGCCGTTACGCCAAACGCCGCGGCCAGTCGTTTGCGGTTGCCGTTAGCGGTCCCGTGAGAATGCGTGTGTGCCATAATTATCCAGTTGTTTAAGTAACCTGTTTGTTAATGATATCAGTAAATTGAGATCATCAAGCGGCAACTGCTGCTGTTTAACCTGCTCAATCAACTGCTGACAGCGCTCGGCTACCTCATCAATGCCCAGCATCAACCAGCTGCCCTTCATGCGGTGTGCAGCCTGTTCCAGCGCCGTCCAATTTTGTGTATCGCGCGCGTTCAACAGCAAATCCCGATCCTGTTGCAGCGTGCGCTGCAAGGTTTGACAGATGCGCGGAATAAATGCCTGATTATCCTGCGCCAGAATCAGTAAGCTGTTTGGCAAGACATCCAATGGATCTTTTACTGCGCGCGCCAGCAGCGGTGCCAGATGATCGAGCTCAATGGGTTTGAGCAGCAGAGCTTCGTCATCCAGCAAGGCGATTTTCAGCAACTGAACATCTGCAGAGCAGAGCACGCGCAGCGAGGTGCTGCCGCGCTGGCGCTGACGACGGCGCAGAATACGCAGCAGCGTTAAACCATCCGGGCGCGGCATCATCTGGTCGATAAACAGAATATCGAAGGCGCGCTGAGCATCGGCGCGCAGCAGCGCTCGGCCCTCTTCAAATACCTGCGCCTCAACGCCAAACATCGCCAGCTGCTGCTGCATCACCAAAAGATTGGTCGGGTGATCGTCCACAATCGCCACGCGCAGCTGCGGGTAAATAGGCCAGCTGGCTGTGCGCTCGGTTAACGGCTCTTGGCTCACGACTAATGGCAACTGCACGCTGACTGTGGTGCCGCTGCCCGGTGCTGAAGTGAGCGTTAGCGTACCGCCCATTCGTTGCACAATCTCGCGACAGATAAACAAACCTAAGCCGCTGCCTTGCACCGCATGGCTTTTGCCGGACGGCGCCTGATACCACGGCTCAAACAGTTTTGCCTGCTCGTTAAGCGGGATGCCGCTGCCGGTGTCGGTGACCGTAAGCTGGATGTGCTCACTGACCGCCAGCGACAGGCGCACTTCGCCTTCGCGGGTAAACTTAAGGGCGTTGGCCACCAGATTATTCACCACCTGCTGCAGGCGATCGCCATCCAGCAACACGCTGGCAGGCAGCGGCGTCAGGGCTTCGGCAATCAGGTTCGGCCCGGCATCGCGCATTAAGGGATGATAAAACTGCTGCTGTTGCTGCAGCCAGAGCGTCAGATTGAGCGGACGCGGCGCCAGACGGAAGCTCTGGCTCTCAATACGCGCGTGATCCTGCAAGTCGTTCAATAGCGCCATCAGCGACCGCGCGCTGCTGTGCATCAGCGCCAGCCGTTCACTCGGATGCTGCTGCTGTTCCAGCTCCAGCAAACCGAGTATCGCCTGCATCGGCGTGCGCAGTTCGTGGCTGGCAGTGGCAAGAAACTGGCTTTTGGCGGCATTGGCGCGTTCGGCCTGCTCACGCTGCAATCGGTCACGGCGCTGCTGCCAGTAACGACGCGCCAGCAAGCCCAACAGCAACAGAATAATTACGCCTGCCGCAAGCAAAATCATCAGCGGAATATTGCGCATCGCCATCGTCGTGCCGGGCTGCGGCGGCTGTGACCAGCTGACGCGCATCTGGTTGAGCGTATCAGGCGGGATTTGCTGCAATGCATGGTCGAGCAGGGCGCGCAGCTCAGGCTGTTCAGCACTGACCTGCGGCGCCAGCGGCCAGGCGATATCGCTGGCAGCAAACGCCAGATGCACACGATTATCTTCGTGACTCGCCATACGCCAGCGGGCAGAGAGCACGTTATCTACCAGCGCATCGATCTGACCGTTATTCAGCGCTTGCCACAGCTGCGTCCGATCGTCGAACGGCTGCGGCGTAATACCTGACGGCAGCAAACGTATGGCGAGATCGTCGCGTAATACGCCCACGCGCTGGCCTTGTAACGATTGCCAGTTCATTGGCTGATGCGTGGCAAGCGTGTAAATGCCCCAAATGGCGCGCCATACCGGCAAAGTATTGCTGCCGGGATCGTCGCCATACAGCGGCTGCAACAGGTTGAGCATCACCTGCTGTTGCTGCAGTAGCGTGGCGGCCTGCTGCGGATTGTTGACCCAGCGCGGGGTAAAACGCAGGCCGGTACTTTGGCTCAGCGCGTTCAGCATGTCGATGCCGAAGCCGCGCGCGTTGCCGCTGCTGTCGCGATAACTCCAGGGCGCGTTATCCGCCTCAACCGCATACGGAATCTCAGTATGTTGCGCCAGCCACTGCTTTTCGCTGGCCGACAGCATCAGAGTTTGTGTGTCCTGATAACGCAGCAGCGGCGGGCTCCAGCGCTGCTGGACCCGACTGCTGAACTCGGCGGGCAGCAGGCGCAGCTGGCTGTTAAGCCAGTGGATCAGCGCGGCATTGCGCGTCATTGCGCGTAGCGTTAATTCGCCCGCGCCAGGATCGGCAGTGATTTGGTAAATTTGTCCTTGCTGCAGCTGGCCCAGCAAGAAACCGGCGCTGGCTTCATCGGCGACCAGATAATCGCTTTGCTGATTGAGCAGCGCATACAGCGCCTGCAGATCGCCCGGCAAGGTGTGCCAGCGATGCTGCTGCACAAATTCAGTGGGCAACTGCGCCAGCGTCGCTTCGGCAATGGTGAGCTGCGCGGTTTCGCTATTGAACATCACCGCGCGCTGATTATCCCTGTTACGATAGATGCGAATCGGGCTGCTGTACCAGCTGTCGCTGAGCAGCACACCGGATGGGAGCTGGGCATGTTGATTACTCAACACCAAATCCACCTCGCCGCGCTGCAAGGCTGCCAGTTGCTGCGCGCGATCGGCATAGCTTTGCAGCGTGAAATGCGTACCGGTCAACTGGCTTAGGGCGCTGAGATAGTCGGCGTCGATGCCCCAGAGGTGATCGCCAATACGCATCGCCCAGGGTGCGCTGTTTTGTGCCGGCACCGCGACGCGCAACGTTGCGCCAGGCCACGGCTCGGCGTGTGGGGCTGGCATCATCGCGGGTAACATCACGCTGCTGGCGGGTTGCAGATCGGCTTTCGCCATCACACTCAGCAGCAGCGTACACAGCAGCAAACAGATCCTCACTGCTGCGCTTTCCACAGCTCAGCCAGCTCAACCACCGACTGTACGCCGGTTTTCTCCAGGATATTTTTCTTGTGGGTGCTAACGGTTTTATTGCTGATATGCAGCTGTTCGCCAATCTGCAGATTCGAGAGGCCGCGCACCAGCAGCGCTACAATCTGCTGCTCTTTCTCGGTTAACGGCAGTTCGATACGTTCCGGCAGCGGCGGAAAAGCCTGCTGGCCGCCGAGCACCGCCAGAATCGCGCTCAGCAGTTGCGCCATGCTTTGGCTTTTCACCACGTAACCGGCAGCGCCAAGCGACACGGCGCTGAGCAGCGTGTGGCGGCTCTGCTGCGCGGAATAGATCAACACCGGGCAGTGCTGATTACGCATGCGCAACCGGCGCAGCAGTTCGAGTCCGTCGCAATCGGGTAAACCGATATCCAGCACAATTAAATCGATGGGATGTTGTTGAAGCAGTTGGCGCGCCTGCGCTTCGTCGCCAGCGGCGTGAATGTTCAACGTGATAGGAGCGTTAACGCAAGCCGCTTCCAGTGCGACGGCAACTAACGGGTGATCATCAATAAGCAGCAATGAAGCCATGAAACAGTTCCTGTGAATTTCATTGCTTCAGCATAGCGGAAAAGGGCGGGGGGCAAAATAAAAGGGAGAGCCGAAGCTCTCCCTTGATCAAACAGAAGGAAACTTATTGCGAAGTACCGTCTGTTTTATGTTTCACGTGGCCGCCACCCTCTTTAGTGTCGACTTTTTTATTCATGTCCGGGCATTTGCCGTCTTTGCACATGCTGTTTTTGTGCACCTGGCTGGCTGACATATTGCTTGAGTCAGTGCCTGACGTTGCTGCGCTGTTGGTATTGGTGCTACCGCTGTTAATTTTGCTGTTATCAACATTATTAGGTGGCAGATTTTGTTTTGCACCGCCAGCTGCTGCACCGGCTTCAGCTGAAGCGTTGGCCGCACCATTGTTGTTATCCGCAGCCATTACAGCACCGCTACCCATGGTCATCGCTGCTGTCAGAAAGATCATTGCAAACTTATTCATCATTATGCTCCAGTAATTAATGGATAGTTGCCGTCTAACACCCGCTGGTGTTGAGTGACGAAAATAGCGTGCCGCGATGGAATAAAATCCACCTTATACGCTTCACTTAAAAATTTAATTTTGCAAACACATCATTCCTTAGTGCTTACATTTAAAAAGCTTAGTGCATGGATATATAAATGCAAATTTGAGATGTACATTTTAAGCGCGGTGCGTAATTTACACCCACCGCGCGAAGGGCTAAAGTGGGCGGGTTGCGCCCGACGGACGTTGGGCCAGAAATTTGAATGGAATTGTGTATGGATTACCAGAACGATGATTTACGCATCAGAGAGATCAAAGAGTTACTGCCTCCTGTTGCTTTGCTTGAAAAATTCCCCGCCACCGATAAAGCGGCTGCAACCGTAGCGCAGTCACGTCAGGCGATTCACCGCATTCTGCATGGCGAAGACGATCGTCTGCTGGTGGTGATCGGTCCGTGCTCAATTCACGATACCCAGGCTGCGCAAGAGTATGCGACGCGCCTGCTGGCACTGCGTGATGAGCTGAAAGACGATCTCGAAGTGGTGATGCGCGTTTACTTTGAAAAACCGCGCACCACGGTGGGCTGGAAAGGGCTGATCAACGACCCGTTTATGGATGGCAGCTTCCAGATCAATGACGGCCTGCGCCTGGCGCGCAAGCTGCTGGTGGATATCAACGATATCGGGTTGCCAGCCGCCGGTGAGTTCCTCGATATGATCACGCCACAATATATGGCCGACCTGATGAGCTGGGGCGCGATTGGCGCACGTACCACCGAATCGCAGGTGCATCGCGAACTCTCTTCCGGCCTCTCTTGCCCGGTGGGCTTCAAAAACGGTACCGACGGCACCATCAAAGTGGCGATTGACGCCATCGGTGCGGCCAGCGCGCCACACTGCTTCCTGTCAGTCACCAAATATGGTCACTCGGCGATTGTCGAAACCAGCGGTAATGAAGACTGCCACATCATCCTGCGCGGCGGCAAAGAGCCGAACTACAGCGCCGAACACGTGGCGGCCGTGAAAACCGGTCTGGAGAAAGCAGGCTTGCGTCCGCAAGTGATGATCGACTTCAGCCATGCTAATAGCAGCAAGCAGTTCCAACGTCAGATGGTGGTTGCCGACGACGTGGCACAGCAAATTGCCGGTGGTGAGCAGGCGATTACTGGCGTGATGATCGAGAGTCATCTGGTGGAAGGTAATCAGAGCCTCGAAAGCGGCAAACCGCTGGTGTACGGCCAGAGCGTGACAGATGCCTGTATCGGCTGGGAAGACACTGAGAAGGCGTTGCGTCAGCTGGCTCAGGCGGTCAAACAGCGCCGCAGCTAAGCCAATGCGGCAATAAAAAAGGCCAGACTTGCGTCTGGCCTTTTTGCGTTTCAGCGTTCGCTTACTTCGCTTTACCCTGGTTTGCTACGGCTGCGGCTTTCGCAGCAATCTCATCAGCATCACCCAGATAGTAACGTTTGAGCGGCTTGAAGTTCTCGTCGAACTCATACACCAACGGCACGCCAGTTGGGATGTTCAGTTCGAGGATCTCGTCTTCGCTCAGGTTGTCGAGGTATTTAACCAGCGCACGCAGTGAGTTGCCGTGTGCAGCAACGATCACTTTCTCACCGCTCTTAATGCGCGGCAGAATGCTTTCGTTCCAGTAAGGAATCACGCGTTCGATGGTCAGCGCCAGGCTTTCGGTGGTTGGCAGCTGCGCGTCAGTCAGTGAAGCGTAACGCGGATCGTGGCCTGGGAAACGCTCATCAGCGCGATCCAGTTCTGGTGGCGTGATAGCAAAGCCACGACGCCACTGTTTCACTTGCTCGTCACCGTATTTAGCGGCGGTTTCTGCTTTATCCAGACCTTGCAGCGCACCGTAGTGACGCTCGTTCAGACGCCAGGTTTTTTCAACCGGCAGCCAAGCCTGATCCAACTCATCCAGCACATTCCACAGGGTGTGAATAGCGCGCTTCAGCACTGAGGTGTAAGCGAAATCAAACACGAAACCTTCTTTCTTCAGCAGCTGACCGGCTGCTTTGGCTTCAGTGCGACCTTTGTCAGACAGGTCAACGTCGTACCATCCGGTGAAGCGGTTTTCCTGGTTCCACTGGCTTTCGCCGTGTCGCACCAGTACCAGCTTAGTTACGGCCATAGCTTTACTCCTTAATGCTCGATTTACGATTAGTATTGAAACCGGCTGCGGCCACTGAGAAGCGGCTCACTAATAGCGCCATACCATAGCGGAAAACAACGCACGGCGTAAGCCTGTCGGCAGCGCAGTGCGCGTTTTTCATCCGGTGGCTCAGTGCGGCGTGAAGCGATAACGCGTCACGGACTGCCAGCTGTCGCCGGGTTGCAGCCAGCAATCGGGCTGCGGCCACTCTGCATGGTTAGGCGAATCCGGTAAAAATTCGCTCTCCAGAGCGATGCCCTGGAAAGCAGTATAGCTGTCCTGCTCACGGGCGCGTGTTCCCGCCAGATAGTTGCCGGTGTAGAACTGCAGCGCCGGAGCGGCAGTAAACACGCTCAGCTCCAGCTTGCCATCGGCAGACCATAAATGGGCGGCGGGCTGGCTGCTGTCGCCAGCGGTGTTGAGCAAAAAGGCGTGGTCATAGCCTTTCACCGCTTTTTGATCGTCATCGGCGAGGAACTCATCGGCGACGCGCTTCGGCTGGCGGAAATCAAAACTGTTTCCCGCCACCTCTTTCAGCGGCGCGTTAGGAATGCCTTCGCTGTCCACCGGCAGGTAACGATCGGCGTGCAGTTGTAAGCGATGCTGGCGCGCATCACCATGATGCGCATCAAGATTAAAGTAAGCATGGTTGGTGAGATTGACCGGGCAAGGCTTGTCGGTTTGCGCTTCATAGCGAATCGACAAGCAATTATCGTCATCAAGTTGATAGATGACATTGGCGATCACATTGCCGGGATAACCCTGATCGCCATCAGGCGAATCGAGGCGATAGTGCACCTCGCTTTCGCTCTGACTGAGAATCTGCCAGCGACGTTTATCGAAACCTTGCGGCCCGCCGTGCAGCTGATGTGCGCCCTGATTAGCCGCCAGCTGTAGATTGAGTTGCTTAAGTTCGGCCGAGGCGATGCGGTTCGCGTAGCGGCCAATCGTCGCGCCAAGATAAGCATCCTGATGCAGATAATCGGACGGTGTGGCGCAGCCGAGCAGCGCTTCACGCACGCTGTGATCCAACATTGGCACGCGCGCTGACAGCCAGGTCGCGCCCCAATCCATAAAAGTAGCCACCATGCCGTTGCGATTGCGCAGCACAGTGATGCGCCACGGTTGCCCGTCTGGCGCGTGTGAATTCACATCACTTACCATTGGCCTGCTCCTGCGGACGCTTTGCACACGTAGAAGGTCTCTTTGATGCCGGTTTGCGCTTCATACTTCTCAGCGACCACCGCTTTCACCGCATCGACCAGATCGGTTGGCATCAGCGCCACGATGCAGCCACCGAAACCGCCGCCGGTCATACGCACGCCGCCGCGCGGGCCGATTTCTGCTTTCACAATCTCAACCAGCTGATCGATTTGCGGCACGGTGATTTCGAAATCGTCACGCATCGAGGCGTGCGATTCGGCCATCAGTTCGCCCATGCGTTTCAGATCGCCCGCGCTTAACGCATCGGCTGCTTCCAGCGTGCGCGCATTTTCGCTAATCACGTGACGCACGCGTTTTGCCACCAACGCATCCAGCTCACCAGCAGAGGCTTCAAACTCTTCCAGCGTCACATCGCGCAGCGCCGGTTTATTGAAGAAGCGTGCGCCAGTTTCACACTGTTCACGACGCGTATTGTATTCGCTGCCCACCAGGCTACGACGGAAGTTGGAGTTGATGATCACCACCGCAACATCTTCCGGCATTGATACTGCGCGCGTGCCGAGCGTACGGCAATCCAGCAGCATGGCGTGATCCGGCTGACCGAGCGCGGAGATCAGCTGATCCATGATGCCGCAGTTGCAGCCGACAAACTGGTTTTCCGCTTCCTGACCGTTCACCGCAATCGCTGCGCCATCGAGGTTTAATGCATACAGCTGCTGGAATACGGTACCGACCGCCACTTCCAGCGACGCCGAAGAACTCAGGCCCGCGCCTTGTGGCACGTTGCCGCTGATCACCATATCGACGCCGCCAAAGCTGGCATCGCGTTTTTCCAGATGTTTCACCACGCCGCGCACGTAGTTGGCCCACATTGGCTCTTTTAGCGGCTCAATCGGCGCATCCAGCGAGAAGCTGTCCTGCTGATTGTCGTAATCGACGGCAATCACGCGCACCTGGCGATCGTCGCGTTTGGCGCAGGCAATCACGGTTTGATAATCGATGGCGCACGGCAGCACAAAGCCATCGTTGTAGTCGGTGTGTTCGCCAATCAGATTGACGCGGCCCGGTGCCTGAATGCTGTGTGTCGCCTGATAGCCGAAAGTGTCAGCGAAAACCTGTTGAGTAATGGATTTTAATGACATTTATTGCGCCTCGCGGAAATGGACATCGCTGACAGAACGCAGACGTTCAGCTGCCTGTTCCGCCGTTAAATCACGTTGGGTTTCGGCCAGCATTTCATAGCCAACCATAAATTTGCGTACCGTGGCTGAACGCAGCAGCGGCGGATAGAAGTGTGCGTGCAGCTGCCAGTGATCGTTGGCTTCGCCGTTGAACGGCGCGCCGTGCCAGCCCATCGAATAGGGGAAAGAGCACTGGAACAGGTTGTCGTAGCGGCTGGTGAGCTGCTTTAGCGCCAGCGCCAAATCGGTGCGCTGCGGCTCGGAGAGATCGGTGATGCGTTTCACATGGGCTTTCGGCAGCAGCAAGGTTTCAAACGGCCACGCCGCCCACCACGGCACCACGGCCAGCCAGTGTTCGGTTTCCACCACCGTACGGCTGCCATCGCTCAACTCGCGCGCAGCGTAATCGACCAGCAGCGGCGTGCCTTTCTCGGCAAAATAGTGACGTTGGTTGTCATCTTCTTTCTGCGCTTCGTTTGGCAGGAAGCTGTTGGCCCAAATCTGGCCATGCGGATGCGGGTTGGAGCAGCCCATCGCCGCACCTTTGTTTTCAAACACCTGCACCCAAGGATAGTGCTGGCCGAGATCGGCAGTCTGTTCCTGCCAGGTCCGCACGATATCTTCCAGCCCGCTCAGCGGCAGTTCCGGCAGCGTTTTGCTGTGATCCGGCGAGAAGCAGATCACCCGGCTGGTACCGCGCGCGCTTTCGCAGCGCATCAACAGATCGTCGCTTTGCGGTGCGTCTGGCGTGTTAGTCATCAGCGCGGCAAAGTCATTGGTGAACACGTAAGTGCTTTTATAGTTGGGGTTTTTGTCACCGGTAATGCGGGTGTTTCCAGCACAAAGGAAGCAGTCAGGATCGTGCGCTGGCAGTTGCTCCAGTGCCGGGGTTTCCTGCGCACCTTGCCACGGGCGCTTAGCGCGATGGGGTGAGACCAGCACCCATTGATCGATCAATGGGTTATAACGGCGATGCGGGTGATCGACCGGGTTAAATTTTTCCATGATGAGTCCTGGTAAACGGCAAACAGATAAAAATGATTTTGATCAAAGTAGCACAAAGACCAGCGTGAAAGCGTGATCCAGTCTGGATAAATGGTATCGTTTACACAAGGTGACGATTCTCATTTTGTGGGGTTGTTGCGTGTGTTTGTTGAATTACCAGGCGATGAAATGGTAACGCTTACATTGCCTTCATACTCCGAACTGCTGCTGCTTGCCGCAGCTCGAATTATTTTGGCAATGGCGCTATGCACGTTAGATGTTTGTAGGATTGCCACTTATGGCAACCGCTATTTAACGCAGCGACTCTTGCAGGAAACCGTAACCCTGTTCCTGCGCGACAAAACTCAGGCGATGGGTGATGCACTGCGGCGCATCTTCGGCGTGGTGGGAGACAAACAGCAGTTGCGTACGGCCTTCGCCAATCAGCACATCAACAAAGCGGCGCACTAGCTGGCGGTTAATCGGATCAAGCCCTTGCAACGGTTCATCGAGAATGAGTAGCGTGGGATGTTTCACCAGCGCGCGCGCAATTAGCACCAGCCGCTGCTGGCCCCACGACAAACTGTGGAACGGCGCATCCGCCAGCTGATTATCCATACCGAGCAGCGCCAGCCACTGACGCGCCAGCGCTTTTTGCCGATCGGACACCGCCTGATACAGACCAATCGAATCGAAGAAGCCGGAGAGCACCACGGTGCGCACATTACAGCTGACGCGATAATCGAGGTGCAGGCTGCTGCTGACGTAACCGATGTGCTGCTTGATGTCCCAGATGGTTTCACCGCTGCCGCGTCGGATGCCAAACAGCGTCAAATCGTTGCTGTAACCCTGCGGATGATCGCCGGTTACCAAACTGAGCAGGGTGGATTTACCCGCGCCGTTCGGCCCCACAATCTGCCAGTGTTCACCGGGTTTAACTTGCCAGTTCAGGCCATCAATCACCGCTTTGTCGTTGTACGACACCACGCCGTTGCGCAGCATCACGCGCGGCGCATCTTCGGCCAGCTGCGGCAGTTGATCGGGTTGATCCGCCTGCGGCAGCGCCATGCCAGCAAGCTTCTCGCTGTGCGCCAGCTGCGCCACCAGCGCTTCGGCCAGAATCGCGCCCCGTTCGCCCACGTGGGTTAACGTGCATTCGGCCAACACGCCGACCTTCTCGACAAAATCGGGAATATCATCAAAGCGATTGAGCACCAGCACTACGCTAAAACCGCTTCGATGCAGATCGTTGAGGGTTTGCGCCAGGCTGGCGCGCGACGCCACATCCAGCCCATCGAAAGGTTCATCGAGGATCAGCAGATCCGGCTGCGCCATTAGCGCCTGGCACAACAGCGTTTTGCGCGTCTCGCCGGTTGAGAGATATTTGAAGCGACGATCGAGCAGATAAGTGATGCCAAACTGCTGCGCCAGCGCCTGACAACGCGCCGCATCTTGCACTTCATCCTGAATGATCTGTGCGGCGGTGCGACCGGTATCGTCTTCGCCTTCACTCAGTAGATCGGTGTTATTACGTTCCCACTCATCGCTGACCAGTTTCTGTAGCTGCTCCAGCGACAGGCGCGTACGACGCTGAAAATCCTGCTGCACGCTGCCTTTACCGGGCTGCAACTCGCCGGAAAGGGCGCGCGCCAGCGATGACTTGCCGCTGCCGTTGGCGCCGACAAACGCCCAGCTTTCGCCGCTGTTGAGGGTTAAATCGTTAAGGGACAGTGCTCGGGTGTCGCTAAGGTGAAACGTACCTTGCGAAATTTGCAATGAAGCCATGATCTATTCCGTTTTATGCATCGTGTTGTCCAGTTTTAGCCAGCGATGCAGGCGAAGTCAAATCATGGCGTGGATTTCAGAGCAGTGTGGCGATGATGGCGTGTTCGGCATTAAAACTGGCGGTGACGCTGGCGCCAACCTGCAGATTCTGCTGTTTCACCGCCTCATTGGTGACGGTCGCGCACAGCGTTTCGCCACTCGGCAACGCCATCAATACTTCGCTAAGCTGATCGCCGGGCTCAATTGCGCTGATCTGCGCAGCCAGTTGATTGTCGCTGCTGGCGGCGGCGTGACTGACGTGAATCCACGGTGCTTTAATCAGCACCAGCACCTCTTTGCCGCTGTCGAGCTGCAAGCGTTCGGCACTGCGTGCGGTGATCGCCACCTGCAGGCGCGTTACGCCATCGGCGAGCAGCACCTCAATGTGTTGCTGCACCTGCTGATGATCGCTGGCCAGCACCGTACCAAACAGCTGATTGCGCGCGCTGGTTTGCAGCGAGAAACGCGCAATCGCCGCCAGCAAACTGTCGAGCGGCAAGCTGTCGTTTTGCAGCACATCGAAGGCCTTTTGTTGAATCTGCTCCATCAACTGGAATAGCTGAATCAGCCGCTCGCCATAACGCGTCAGCTGCGCGCCGCCGCCGCCTTTGCCGCCGGTGGCGCGATCCACCAGCGTTTGGTCGGCCAGCTGATTCATCTCATTGATCGCATCCCAGGCACTTTTATAACTGATGCCCGCCAGTTTCGCGCCCTGGCTGATGGAGCCGGTTTGCTGCACGCGTTTCAGTAATTCGATGCGACGCGGATCGGCAAACAGCTTTTGCTGAAGACGAATATGGAGAGAAAGTTCTGCCTGCATGTCAGCTCCTTAGGTTAATCCGCTCAGTTTACTGCTTAAAAGTAAAAGCACGAAAAGGGCAGTGCGTTTTTTTCGCTAACCGTTACAATCACTTTTTTATTTTCTGCGTGAGGTTTCCATGCTGGAACTGTTAAAAAGCCTGGCTGTGGCTATCATCATGGTGCCGATTGTGATGGCGATTATGCTCGGTTTGATTTACGGCCTGGGTGAAGTTTTCAACGTCATCTCAAAATTTGGCCGCCGCGACGATCGTCCTGCCAACAGCTCACAACACTAATTTCTCAACGCCCGCTTCCTGCGGGCGTTTTGTTTCTGAACTTCCGTAAAATCCTGCCGATATAAAGCTCATGACGCATTTGCGCGTACGTTGTATTATCAAATATATAACGTAACAAGGAGCAACAAATGCGAACCATCAAGTACCGTTGGGCTGCTGCAACCGTTTTAAGCGTTTCATTGGCCGGTCATGCCGCGGCCGCGGAGAAAATCACCGTGTTTGCAGCAGCATCGCTGACCAATGCGCTGCAGGACATTGCGACGCAGTACCAGAAGAAAAGTGGTGTAGAAGTGGTATCCTCTTTTGCCTCTTCTTCGGTGCTGGCGCGCCAGATCGATCAGGGCGCACCGGCCGATCTGTTCATCTCTGCCGATCAGCAGTGGATGGACGATGTGGTGGCAAAAAACAGCGTGGTGAGCAGCACGCGCTATACGCTGCTTGGCAACGATTTAGTGCTGATTGCACCGAAAAGCGACGCGGCTAAAGCGGTCACCCTTGATAGCAAAACCGACTGGAAAAGCCTGCTGAAAGGCGAGCGTCTGGCGGTGGGCGATCCGGATCACGTGCCGGCCGGCATTTATGCCAAAGAAGCATTACAAAAACTCGGCGCGTGGGACGCTTTATCCCCGCAGCTGGCGCCAGCCAACAACGTGCGCGCCGCGCTGGCACTGGTTGAGCGTAACGAAACGCCGTACGGCATCGTGTATGGTTCGGACGCGGTGGCCAGCCAAAAAGTGCAGGTCGTAGGACGATTCCCGGAAGATAGCCACAAGCCAGTGGAATATCCGATGGCGATTGTCAAAGAACATCAGAACGCAACGGTGAACGCCTTCTACAACTATTTGCAGGGGCCGGATGCCGCTGCCGTGTTTAAACAGTATGGATTCACGCCGAAGAAATGATATTGAGCGATCCCGAATGGCAGGCCGTTTTTCTCAGCCTGAAAGTGTCCTGTGTAGCTGTGATATGCAGCTTGCCGTTTGGCATCCTGATGGCCTGGATTCTGGCGCGCTGCCGCTTTCCGGGCAAAACCCTGTTGGACAGCATCGTCCACCTGCCGCTGGTGCTGCCACCGGTGGTGGTCGGCTATCTGCTGCTGATCGCCTTAGGCCGGCGCGGTTTTATTGGCGAATGGCTGTATGACTGGTTCGGTTTCACCTTTGCCTTTAGCTGGCGCGGCGCGGTGATCGCTTCGGCGGTGATGGCGTTTCCGCTGATGGTGCGTGCAATTCGTCTTGCGCTGGAAGCGGTGGATACCAAACTGGAGCTGGCCGCACGCACGCTGGGTGCCGGGCGCTGGCGCGTATTTTTCACCATCACGCTTCCGCTCACCTTGCCGGGCATTATTGTTGGCACGGTGCTGGCCTTTGCCCGTTCGCTGGGTGAATTTGGTGCCACCATCACATTTGTCTCCAACATTCCCGGCGAGACGCGCACCATTCCGTCGGCGATGTTTACCCTGATTGAAACGCCGGGCGCGGAAGGCACCGCCGCGCGCCTCTGTGCGGTGGCGATTGCGCTGGCGCTGATGTCGTTAGTGGCATCGGAAATGCTGGCGCGCTGGGGCCGTAAACGGCTGGGAGCGGCATAATGCTCAATCTGCAACTTTCTCAGCAGTTGGGCGAGCACCTGCTTGACGTTAACCTCAATATTCCCGCCAGCGGCATTACCGCCATTTTCGGCGTGTCGGGCGCGGGCAAAACCTCGTTAATTAACGCGATTGGCGGATTAACCCAGCCGCAGAGCGGGCGCATCGAGTTAAACGATCGCCTGCTGTTCGATTCGGCCACGCGAGTCAATCTGCCGCCGGAAAAGCGCCGCATCGGCTATGTGTTTCAGGATGCGCGGCTATTTCCGCACTATCGCGTGCGCGGCAATCTGCAATATGGCATGGCGGCCTCAATGAAGCCGCAGTTCAACGCGCTGGTGGCGCTGCTGGGTTTAGAATCGCTACTGACGCGTTTTCCTGCGTCGCTTTCGGGCGGTGAAAAACAGCGCGTGGCGATTGGCCGCGCGTTGCTAACAGCACCCGATATTCTGCTGATGGATGAACCGCTGGCGTCGCTCGATCTGCCGCGCAAACGTGAGCTGATGCCCTATCTGCAAAAGCTGGCGAAGCAGGTCGATATTCCCATTCTTTACGTATCGCACAGCCTCGATGAAATCCTGCAGCTGGCGGATAACGTGCTGGTGCTGGATGCCGGCCAGGTGAAAGCCTTTGGTCCGCTGGAAAAAGTGTGGAGCAGTTCGGCGATGCGTCCGTGGCTGCCGCTCGCCGAGCGCACCAGCGTGCTGCGCGTGCAGGTGCTGGAGCAGCATCCTGATTACCCAATGACCGCGCTGTCGCTTGGCGATCAGCATATTTGGGTGAGCCGGGTGAATCAGCCGCTGAAAACGCCGCTGCGTATTCGCATCGCCTCAGCCGATGTGTCGCTGGCATTGCAGCCGCCGCATAACACCTCGATCCGCAATATATTGCCGGCGCAGGTGGTTGAACTGCTGGAGATTGACGATCAGGTGGAAGTGAAGCTGCGCATTGGCATCAGCGAACTGTGGGCGCGCATTTCGCCGTGGGCGCGCGATGAGCTGGGCATCCGACCGGATCAGTGGCTGTATGCGCAGATCAAGAGCGTGTCGATAGCAGCGTAAATGGATTCATTGCGCGGTGTGAGAAAAATCCGCGCCATGAATTGCGCCGCTACATCTTACGGTTACAGAACCTCTTGATAGATCACTTCGGCGATGCCCGGCTCCAGATTGGTGCCAATCACCTTTTTGGCGCGCGCTTTGATGGCGTCATCGGCATTGCCCATCGCCACGCCTAATCCCACCTGTTCCAGCATGCTGAGATCGTTGTAGTTGTCGCCAAACGCCAGCACGTCTTGCATGCTAAAGCCCTGACTCTCAACCCACTGCGCCAGACGCTTGCCTTTGCTGTTGCCGCCTTTGGCGATATCCACCTGATCGTGCCACGACCATTCACATGCCAGACCAAGTTCGGCTTCGGTGCGTTCGGCAAACTGCTGCAGCGCGCGCGTGTCGGGATGCGACAGCGCGAATTTCCAGATCGAATCAGCCTCAATCGCCGCCTGCGCCAGGCTTGGCACCTGCAGGAACAGCGGACGCTGCGCTTCCGGCAACGATTGCGCCCAGTTAAGCGTACGCGTCACATGGCCGGTTGGCGTTTGGTACAGCATCGCATCATCGACATACAGCAGACCGTGAATGTTCTCTTCATCCAGCATCTCAATCACCCGAGCAGCTTTGCTTTTATCCAGCGGATCGGCGGCCAGCACCTGTTTTGCGGGATAATCATACAAATAGGTGCCATTACAGCAAATTGCGGGTGTATCCAGTTTAAGTGCCTGATAAAAAGGGTGGATAGCGCAGTGGTGGCGACCGGTAACGATCAACACTTTCACGCCCGCCTGTTGCGCGCGGGCCAGCGCTTCGATGGATTCTGGCAAGATGGTTTTGTTCGGGGTCAGCAGGGTGCCGTCGAGGTCAAGGGCGATTACGCGGTAGCTCATTACACTTTCCGTCCGGGAGTTGGCAAAGCATTGAGTCTACACCCGGCAGCGGCCCTGAGACAAAAAACAGGGCACAAATGAATCCAGCGCGACAAAATGAAACGCGCTACAGTTATCCCTTTCATCAGGCAGCGAATAAGGAAAACGCATGAAACAAGTCGTGTATACCGCCAGTCCCGAGAGCCAGCAGATTCATGCCTGGCAGTTGCAGGAAGATGGCGCACTGACGTTATTGCAGGTAACAGATGTTGCCGGCCAGGTGCAGCCGATGGTGGTGAGCCCGAAGAAAGATTTTCTCTATGTCGGTGTGCGTCCGAATTTTCGCGTGCTGGCGTTTCGCATTGCGGCCGACGGCACGCTGAGCCTCGCCGGTGAAGCACCGCTGCCGGGCAGCCCAACCCACATCTCCACCGATCGTCAGGGCAATTATCTGTTCTGCGGTTCGTACAACGATGCCTGCGTCAGCATCAGCCCGATTGGCAGCGATGGTTTGCCGCAAGCGCCAGTTCAGGTGATCAGCGGGTTAGACGGTTGCCACTCCGCCAATATCGATCTGAATAACCAAACGCTGTTTGTACCGGCACTGAAGCAGGACCGCATCTGCCTGTATCAACTGAACGCAGACGGCACTCTGGCTCCGCGCGAACAAGCGCAGGTCACCACCGTTGAAGGTGCCGGTCCGCGTCACATGGCCTTCCATCCGAACGGCGCATATGGCTACGTGGTGAACGAGCTGGATAGCACGGTGGATGTATGGGCGCTGAACAATGTGCACGGCCAGGTTGAGCGCGTGCAGAGCCTTGATATGATGCCGAAAGATTTCAGCGACACGCGCTGGGCGGCGGACATCCACATCACGCCGGATGGCCGTTTCCTCTATGCCTGCGACCGTACCAGCAGCACCATTACGGTATTCAGCATCAGTGAAGATGGCTCGGTGCTGGCGATTGAAGGCTACCAGCCAACTGAAACCCAGCCGCGCGGCTTCAATATTGATCACAGCGGTCAATACCTGGTAGCGGCGGGACAGAAATCGCATCACATCGAAGTGTATAAGATTCAGGAACGCGGTCTGCTTAATCCGCTGGCGCGTTACGCGGTAGGACAAGGCCCAATGTGGGTGGTTATCCACCAATTGGGATAAATAAAATGCCTGCCTGATCAAACAGGCAGGCATATTTCCTAACAGCGCGATTCTGTGCTGTTACGCGTACTTCACCGTAATCGACGCACTGGCCAGCGCATGGAAATGCACATTAAAGCCAACCATCGCGCCGCTCGCGCCTTCATCCACGTCAATTTTATCCGTATCCAGCGCATGCACCGTAAAGATGTAGCGATGGGATTCGCCCTGCGGTGGCGCTGCGCCGCCGTAGCCGGTTTGGCCAAAATCGGTACGCGTCTGAATGGCGCTCTCCGGCAAGTCCGCCACGCCGGAACCGGCACCCTGCGGCAACACGGTAACGTCAGCCGGAATGTTCGCTACCACCCAATGCCACCAGCCGGAACCGGTAGGCGCGTCAGGATCGTAGCAGGTGACAACAAAGCTTTTGGTGCCTGCCGGTACATCATCCCACGCCAGATGCGGTGACAGATTGTCGCCCTGGTAACCCATGCCATTGAAAACGTGTCGCTCTGGCATCTTATCGCCGTCGTTAAAATCCTGGCTAACTACGCGCATGATCGCTCCTTTTATGGTTGTGCAGAACCCTCAATCATGGTGGAAATGCGCCGCAACATCCAGTGCCGCACCGACCGCTTGCGTCAGTTTCGTCAGTTCGGCGGCAGAAATCAGATAAGGTGGCATCAGGTAGAGCAAGCGCCCAAATGGACGAATCCACACGCCGCGTTCAACGAAGAAGTGCTGCAGCGCCGCCATGTTCACGGCCTGATGGGTTTCGATCACGCCAATCGCACCCAGCACGCGCGCATCGGCCACCGCGTGATGACGGCGCAGCGGCAGCAGCTCGGTGCGCAGCTGCTGTTCGATGTGCGCCACCTGCGTTGTCCAGCCGCCTTCATTGATCATCTTCAGACTTTCCACCGCCACCGCGCAGGCCAGCGGATTGCCCATAAATGTAGGGCCGTGCATAAAGCAACCCGCTGCGCTGCGGCTGATGGTGTCGGCGACTTCACGCGTGGTCAGCGTGGCGGAGAGCGTCATGGTGCCGCCGGTCAGCGCTTTGCCCAAGCAGAGAATGTCCGGCGTGATACCCGCATGGTCGCAGGCAAACAGCTTGCCGCTGCGACCAAATCCGGTGGCGATCTCATCGGCAATCAGCAGCAAACCGTAGCGATCGCACAGCTCGCGCACCTGCTGCAGATAGCGCGGATGGTAGAAACGCATCCCGCCAGCGCCTTGCACAATCGGCTCCAGAATCACCGCCGCAATCTCCCGATGGTGGATTTCCACCAGCTGCGCAAAATCGGCGAAATCGGCCTCGTTCCACGCGTCATCGAAAGCGCACTGCGGCGCGTTGGCGAACAGATGTTCCGGCAGATAGCCGCGCCACAGGCTGTGCATCGAATTTTCCGGATCGCACACCGACATCGCGGCAAAGGTATCACCGTGATAGCCGCGCTTCAGCGTGAGGAATTTCTGTCGCGTTTGGTTGCGTCCCAGCCAGTATTGCAGCGCCATTTTCATCGACACTTCGACGGCGATCGAACCCGAATCGGCGAGGAACACGCACTCCAGCGCATCAGGCGTCATGGCAACCAGCTGGCGGCTCAGTTCCACCGCCGTCGGATGGGTGATGCCGCCAAACATCACATGCGACATCTGCGTCATTTGCTGCTGCAGCGCCTGATTGAGACGCGGATGGTTGTAGCCGTGTATCGCCGCCCACCACGACGACATGCCGTCCACCAGTTCACGTCCATCGGCCAACTGCAGCTGGCAGCCGTGCGCCGCCACAACCGGATAACAGGGCAGGGGATCGCGCATCGACGTGTAGGGATGCCAGATATGCTGACGGTCAAAGTTGAGGTCATCCTGAGTGAACATGTGAGTTGTAAACCATTTTAAAAAGATTTAGTTTACAAGTATAACCACGTTAATCGTCGGGATGAACCCCCTTTTTCTGGAGTAAGCAATGGCAAACCGCTGGACACTGACACAAGCTCAGGCACTTTTCGATAAACCTTTCCTTGAGTTGATGTTTGAAGCGCAGCAAGTGCATCGTCAACATTTCGATCCACGCCAGGTGCAGGTCAGCACGCTGCTATCAATCAAAACCGGCGCCTGTCCGGAAGACTGTAAATACTGTCCGCAGAGCGCGCGCTACAAAACCGGGCTGGAATCGGAACGTCTGATGGAAGTGGACGCGGTGCTGGAGTCGGCGCGCAAAGCCAAAGCGGCGGGATCGAGCCGTTTCTGTATGGGCGCCGCGTGGAAAAACCCGCACGAGCGCGACATGCCTTACCTTCAGCAGATGGTGCAAGGCGTGAAAGCGATGGGCATGGAAACCTGCATGACGCTTGGCAAGCTGGATGGCGACCAGGCGCAGCGCCTCGCCGAAGCGGGACTGGATTTCTACAACCACAACCTCGACACCTCGCCAGAGTTTTACGGCAACATCATCACCACGCGCAGCTATCAGGAACGTCTGGATACGCTGGATAAAGTGCGCGGCGCGGGCATCAAAGTGTGTTCCGGCGGCATCGTGGGTCTGGGTGAAACGGTGAAAGATCGTGCGGGCTTGCTGGTGCAGCTGGCGAATCTGCCGACGCCGCCCGAAAGCGTACCGATCAACATGCTGGTAAAGGTCAAAGGCACGCCGCTGGCCGATAACGACGATGTTGAACCCTTCGATTTTATTCGCACCATCGCGGTGGCGCGCATCATGATGCCCTCGTCGCATGTGCGTCTTTCTGCCGGACGCGAGCAGATGAGCGAGCAAACGCAGGCAATGTGCTTTATGGCCGGCGCTAACTCGATCTTCTACGGCTGCAAGCTGCTTACCACGCCAAATCCGGAAGAGGATAAGGATCTGATTCTGTTCCGCAAACTGGGCCTGAATCCGGAGCACACCGCGACAACGGCGGGTGACAATGAGCAGCAGCATCAGCTCAGCGAGCAGCTGCTGCACGCGGATACCGAGCAGTTCTACAACGCGGCGGTGTAAATGGGCTGGTCACAACGTATCGACGAGGCGCTGACGGCGCGGCGTGCCGCGGATGGCTGGCGTTTACGGCGTCGCGTTGAGCACAACAGCGTGCGGGAAATTACGCTGGAGGGTCAGCGTTATCGTCACTTCTCCAGCAACGACTATCTTGGCTTGAGCCAGCATCCGGCGGTAATTGCCGCGTGGCAGCAGGGCGCGGCCGAGACGGGTGCTGGCGCGGGTGCATCCGGGCATGTGACCGGCTACAGCCGCCACCATGCGCAGCTCGAAGCGGAGCTGGCGGACTGGCTGGGCTATTCGCGCGCGCTGCTGTTTATTTCGGGGTTTGCCGCCAATCAGGCGGTGATCCATCTGCTGGCGGAAAAGCAGGATCGCATCTTCGCCGATAAGCTGGCGCACGCTTCACTGCTGGATGCCGCCAGCCACAGCCCGGCGAGCCTGCGCCGTTTTGCCCATAATCAGCCGGAAAGCCTGGCGAAGCTGCTGGCAACGCCGTCGCAAGGCGGCACGCTGGTGGTGACCGAAGGCGTGTTCAGCATGGACGGCGACAGCGCTCCGCTAACACAGATCGCCGCAGAGACGCGGCGCGGCAACGGCTGGCTGCTGGTGGATGATGCGCACGGTATCGGCATGACCGGCGCGCAAGGGCGCGGCAGCTGCTGGCATCAGCAGGTCAAACCGGAACTGCTGATCGTTACCTTCGGCAAAGGGTTTGGCGTCAGCGGCGCGGCGCTGCTGTGCGATGACGCCACCGCTGATTACGTCGAGCAGTTTTCCCGCCATCTGATCTACTCCACCGCGATGCCACCGGCGCAGTGCTATGCGCTGCTGGCGGCACTGAGGCAGATTCAGCAAGGTGATGCGCTGCGCGAAAAACTGCACAGCCACATTGCGCGTTTCCGCGCCGCTGCGGCGGATTTGCCGTGGCAGCTGGTCGATTCTGCGAGCGCCATCCAGCCGCTGATCGTTGGCGAAAACAGCGCGGCTATGGCGTTGTCGCAGCGGCTGGCGCAGGCCGGCTGTTGGGTCAGTGCGATTCGGCCACCAACCGTGCCGCCGGGCACCGCTCGGCTACGCATCACGCTTACCGCTGCACATCACACCGATGACATTGATCGTCTGCTGGAGGCGCTGTATGACGCTGCAGGTTAACAAACAGGCCGTGGCGCAGGCATTTGGTCGTGCGGCTGCCCATTACGAGCAGCACGCGCAGTTACAGCGGCTGAGCGGCGATGTGCTGCTGGCGCTGGCGCCCGCTGGTTTTGGTCCGCACCTGCTGGATGCCGGGTGCGGTACCGGCTGGTATAGCCGCTACTGGCGCGATCGCGGGCGCACGCTGACGGCGCTCGATCTGTCGCCCAACATGCTGCAAACCGCGCGCGATCAGCAATCGGCGCAGCACTATCTGTTGGGCGATATCGATGCGGTGCCGCTGCCGGACGCCAGTGTTGACGGCGTGTGGAGCAATCTGGCGGTGCAGTGGAGCAGCGACTTGCATACTGCGCTGCAGCAGTTTTTGCGCGTCACGCGGCCGGGCGGCACGGTGCTGTTTTCCACGCTGCTCGACGGTTCGCTGCACGAAGTGCATCACGCGTGGGCGCAGCTGGATGGTCGCCGGCACGCCAACCGTTTCCTCAGCGCTGCCCAGTTTCATGCGGCCACCGCGACGCTGCCGATCGCCGTGCAGCAGCAGGTTATCACGCTGCATTTTCCCAGCGCGCTCAGCGCTATGCGATCGCTGAAAGGCATTGGGGCCACGCACCTGCACGATGGTCGCGGTGCCAGCGTGCTAACGCGTTCCCAACTGGCACAACTTGAGCAGCGCTGGCCGCAGGACGAGTTCGGTTATCGCCTGAGTTATCACCTGATGTATGGAGTTTTAAGCAAATGACACGCTGGTTTATTACCGGAACCGATACCGAAGTGGGCAAAACCGTGGCCAGCGGCGCGCTGCTGCAGGCGGCAAGCGCCGCCGGTTTACGCACCGCAGGCTATAAGCCGGTGGCATCCGGCTGCGAAATCACGCCGCAAGGCATTCGCAACAGCGACGCGCTGGCGTTGCAGCGCTACAGCACCTTGTCGTTAAGCTACGAGCAGGTGAACCCGCTGGCGTTTGTCGAGCCGACCTCGCCGCATATCATTAGCGCGGAAGAGGGCAGGCCGATTAGCTTTACCACGCTGTCAGCGGGCTTGCGCGCGCTGGAGCAGCAGGCAGAATGGGTGTTAGTCGAAGGCGCAGGCGGGTGGTTTACGCCGCTGTCGGAGACGCAAACTTACGCCGATTGGGTGGAAGCCGAGCAGCTGCCGGTGATTCTGGTGGTGGGTGTGAAGTTAGGCTGCATCAATCATGCCATGCTGACCGCCGAAGCGGTTAAAGCGCGCGGATTGCGCCTTGCGGGCTGGATTGCCAATGATATTCAGCCACCCGGCAAACGCCATCAGGAGTATATGGATACGCTGCGTCAGCGCATTGATGCGCCGTTCCTCGGTGAGATTCCGCACCTACGCGACCAGGCGCAGCAGGCCGAGTGCGGGCGTTATTTGACGTTGCCGCAATAAATAACCCAGGTCGCCATTCACGGCGACCTGGCTACATCTTCACCTTGCGGTCAGCCACTTATTCACCGTCAAATCATCCAACTGCGCCACTTTGCCGTGCGCCACATTGCGTCCGCGATGCAGCAGCAGGAAATAATCGGCGACGCGGCGGACAAACGAGACGTGCTGCTCAAGCAGCAAAATGGTTAAACCATACTCACGGTTTAACCGACGAATCAGATTGCCCATCTCCTCTTCCAGCCACGGCGACATCCCTTCCGTCGGCTCATCCAGAATCACCAGCTTGGGTTGCAGCACCAGCGCACGCGCCAGGGCCAAATGTTGTTGCTGTTCCATTGGCAACTCGCCGCTGCGCTGATGGCGCAATGAATAGAGTGCCGGGAACAGGTCGAACACCATTTCCGGAATGGCACGGCTACGATCGTCCTGTGCCGCCATCAGGGCGATCAGCAGGTTATCCTCCACGCTCATTTGCGAGAAAATATGCCGTCCTTGCGGCACATAACCAATGCCGGTGCGCGCGCGCAGTTCGGCCGGTTGCAACAGTAAATCTTCCGGCGGCGCGCCATCTTCCTGCCAGGTCATTGAGCCACTGTTAATTGGCAGGCGGCCCATAATGCAGTTCACCAACGTGGTTTTGCCCATGCCGGGACTGCCCAGCACGCCGGTACAGGTGCCCGGCGGCAGATCGAGATCGACATCCCACAGAATGTGATTTTGACCGTAAAACTGATTCACCGAACGTAAACTCAGCATCTGACATACTCCTTCCAGATTATTAGCCTGAATGCTCCCGCTCTGTGTCGTCTGGCATACAGTCGTGCACGATTGATGGACACCGCTGTCGTCGGCAAGCGCCGATATGGACTCGTCACTCCATAGTGCTAACACTGCAATTCCCAGGCCAGGTTAGGAATTCAGGCGCATCTACGGCGGAAACCTGCCAAATCAGCGGCTAAAAGTTGAGAAACGCTTAACAATTGCCAGCAGTGATAAACCGACTGCACTTTGACGGTGCTGACTGCTTAACGTTTCTGGTGCATTTGATCGTTCGTAAGGCAATAACCGGAGAAATAAATGGCCTTAACGCCTGACTTTTCGCCGGGCACGGGAAGGTAAAGCCGGAAAAAGGGGGGTAATGCGACACGCACGGCGGGAAAAATAAATGCGAAAAAATTTTTTTTCACGCTTAAGAATGGGCGGGAGAAAATTATACACAGCTGATGGGCTCGGGGCTGGATTCACTTATCCACCATTACTGTGGATAACCTTGTGCATTAGCGACTGAAAACCGTGTGGAAGCGAGTAAATTCGCGGCCTTCCTACATTATGATGAGAAACTGGGCTTTTGAGTCAAAGTGAATTAAAACAGCAGGTTAGTTAAAATCAAGCATGCGAATTATCTGCCTTGTCATCGGACTGCAATTTAATGACACTCTATTGACAAATGTTAAAAGCATCCTCCGCCTGGGGATAACATTGCGCAACAACAACTTGCCGCCTGCCGCTTAAATTGCACTGAAGAGAATCGCCGTCAGGTGCCATTATCGTGCAAGGTTACTGTGATTATGTCCAGTGTTTTTTTCTGGCAAATTCGCCATAGCAGAGTAGAATTAGCAGCCTGCCCGCCGACTTCATCTGCTGGAACCGCTAAAACATGAGCAAAGTCTTTAAACTTAACTCCGCTTTCAAGCCTTCAGGGGATCAACCTGAGGCGATTCGCCGTCTCGAAGAGGGACTGGAAGATGGACTCGCGCATCAAACGCTGTTGGGCGTGACCGGCTCAGGTAAAACCTTTACCGTGGCGAATGTGATTGCCGACCTCAACCGCCCGACGATGGTGCTGGCGCCAAATAAAACCCTGGCGGCGCAGCTCTACGGGGAGATGAAGGAGTTCTTCCCGGATAACGCGGTGGAGTTTTTCGTCTCATATTACGATTACTATCAGCCTGAAGCCTATGTGCCGAGTTCTGACACCTTTATCGAAAAAGATGCCTCGGTGAATGAGCACATTGAGCAGATGCGTCTGTCGGCGACCAAAGCGCTGCTGGAGCGCCGTGATGTCATCGTCGTGGCCTCGGTTTCGGCGATCTACGGTTTGGGCGATCCCGATCTCTACCTGAAAATGATGCTGCATCTGACGCGCGGCATGATCATTGATCAGCGCAGCATTTTGCGTCGTCTGGCGGAGCTGCAATACACTCGCAACGATCAGGCCTTCCAGCGCGGCACCTTCCGCGTGCGCGGCGAAGTGATTGATGTGTTCCCGGCGGAATCGGACGACATTGCGCTGCGTATTGAGCTGTTTGATGAAGAAGTTGAGCGGCTGTCGCTGTTTGATCCGCTCACCGGGCAGATTGATTCGGTGATCCCGCGCTTTACCGTCTATCCGAAAACGCACTATGTGACGCCGCGTGAGCGCATTCTTAAGGCGATGGAAGAGATCAAAGATGAGCTGGTGGTGCGCCGCAAAGTGCTGCTGGAGAACAATAAGCTGCTGGAAGAGCAGCGTATTTCCCAGCGGACGCAGTTCGATCTCGAGATGATGAACGAGTTGGGTTACTGCTCCGGCATCGAAAACTACTCGCGCTATCTCTCCGGGCGCGGACCGGGCGAGCCGCCGCCGACCTTGTTCGACTATTTACCGGCGGATGGCTTGCTGGTGGTCGACGAATCGCATGTCACCATTCCGCAGATTGGCGGCATGTATCGTGGTGACCGCGCGCGTAAAGAGACGCTGGTGGAGTACGGTTTCCGCCTGCCGTCGGCGCTGGATAACCGTCCGATGAAGTTTGAAGAGTTTGAAGCAGCCGCTCCGCAAACCATTTACGTGTCGGCCACGCCGGGCAATTACGAGCTGGAAAAATCGGGTGGCGAAGTGATCGATCAGCTGGTGCGTCCAACCGGCCTGCTGGATCCGATTCTGGAAGTACGGCCGGTGGCGACGCAGGTTGACGATTTGCTGTCGGAAATCCGCAAGCGTGTTGAGATTAACGAGCGCGTACTGGTGACTGTGCTGACCAAGCGTATGGCGGAAGATCTTACCGAATACCTGGTGGAGCACGGCGAGAAGGTGCGCTATCTGCACTCGGATATCGATACTGTGGAACGTATGGAGATCATCCGCGATTTACGTCTTGGCGAATTTGATGTGCTGGTTGGCATCAACTTGCTGCGAGAAGGTCTGGATATGCCGGAAGTGTCGCTGGTGGCGATTCTCGATGCCGATAAAGAGGGCTTCCTGCGTTCGGAGCGTTCGCTGATACAGACCATTGGTCGCGCCGCGCGTAACATCAATGGCCGGGCGATTCTCTACGCCGATAAAATCACGCCGTCGATGGAGCGCGCGATGGGCGAAACCGAGCGTCGTCGTGAGAAGCAGCAGAAATACAACGAAGAGAATGGCATTACGCCGCAAGGGCTCAACAAGAAGATCACCGATATTCTTGAGCTCGGCAAAAACGTAGTGAAAACGCGTGGTAAAGGCAAAACCGCCTCACGCACCGCAGCAGAAGCGGAAGCCAACTATATGGCGCTTACGCCGCAAGCGATGCAGAAGAAGATTCACGAGCTGGAAGGGCAGATGCAGCAGCACGCGCAGAATCTGGAGTTTGAAGAGGCTGCCAGCGTGCGCGATCAGTTGCATCAATTGCGCGAGCTGTTTATTGCGGCTTCGTGATGGTGGTATCCAGGTCGCCATAATCGTGATGGTTGTAACCAGGTCGCCATAAATGGCGATCCTACGGGAATTCAGCGTGGTTTTCATAGGGTGCGCATTCATGCGCACCTGGAAATTAAACGGCCTGAATCGCGTGTTCCAGCGCGATGCGCAGCAGCTGGCGGTCATGGCGATATTTGATGTCGGCGGCCTCCAGCGGTTCGCGAATAATTAAACGCTCTTCCACGCCGCGAATATCGGCGGCCGGACTCACCACCACCGCACCAATCACCCGCTTGCCAATCGCTTTCTCCATAATCGCCAACTTGTCGGCCACATTCAGGCTAGCTGCCGCTGGGCTCAGTTCGCGGCCCAGATTGCCGATAAACACCATGGTGGCAGGCGTACGGCGCAGCGCGCGCGCCATCTCTTCCATCAGCAGAATCGGCATCAGGCTGGTGTAGAAGCTGCCGGGGCCAATCAGAATCAAATCCGCTTCGCCAATCGCCTCGATGGCTTCACGGGTTGGCAACACATTCGGATGTAACATCAACTCTTGGGGCGGCTGCTTCATCTCATCAATTGCCGTTTCGCCGTACACCATATTGCCTTCGCCATCCTGCGCCACCAGATCGACCGGCTGTTCCGACATCGGGATCAGAAACGCATCGACCTTGAGCAGATTGCGGATGATGTTGATGGCTTCGAGCGGGCGCACGCTGAGATGATCAAGCGCCTTCAGCATCAGGTTGCCCAGATTATGCCCGGCCAGCTCGCCATTACCGGTGAAGCGATACTCAAACATCGCGGTGGCGACACTCGGTTCGGTGATCAGCTGATTGATGCAATTACGCATATCGCCCCACGCAATGCCGCCTTCCGAGCGGCGAATGCGGCCGGTGGATCCGCCGTTATCGGTGGTGGTGACGATGCCGGTCAGGCGCGAACCTAACGGTGCCAGCGCCGACATCACGCGGCCCAAACCGTGTCCGCCACCTAATGCCACTACGCGATCCAAATCTGCCAGGGTTCGATTCATGTTTCTCCTTTGTCACTGACGTCCTCGCGTTGAGGCGTAGTTGAACTGATGTGCATCAATATCTGTGGTGCATTTTACCGTATCCTGTCGCGAAAATGCGGTGAAAAAACGTTATGCATCAAGATATATAGCGAAAATCACTCATGGATGCTAACCGTTAATCGCGCTACCATTCGTTTTAACCGTGTTGTCCATAATGACAACAAACTCCCAAGCCTGGTTTCCTAAGTCGTTATCGATATGGAAGCCAGGCCGCAGCCTTGAGCTGCCAGGGTGCAGAAAGAAATGACTGCATCTCCCGACTTTGGAAAGGTGTTCAGGTGCCACAATTTATAGATGCCTATGCGCGCAGCTTTTACTATCTGCGCCTGTCGGTCACGGATGTGTGTAACTTCCGTTGTACCTACTGTTTGCCGAACGGCTATAAGCCGAACGGTACGCACAATAAAAGTTTTCTCTCGCTGGATGAGATTCGTCGCGTGACGCGTGCCTTTGCGGCGGCGGGCACGGAAAAAGTGCGCCTGACGGGCGGCGAACCCTCCATGCGGCGTGATTTCACCGACATCATCGCTGCAGTGCGTGAAAACGCCGCCATTCGCCAGATCGCGATGACCACCAACGGTTATCGCATGGCGCGTGACGTAGGTGCCTGGCGCGCTGCCGGTCTCACCCATATCAACGTCAGCGTCGATAGCCTCGACGCACGCCAGTTTCACGCCATTACTGGCCAGGACAAATTTGCCGAGGTGATGGCGGGAATCGACGCCGCCTTTGATGCCGGTTTCGAGAAAGTGAAAGTCAACAGCGTGCTGATGCGCGATGTGAACAGCCACAGTCTCAGTACCTACCTTGAGTGGCTGCGCCTGCGACCGATTCAACTGCGCTTTATCGAACTGATGGAAACCGGCGAAGGCAGCGATCTGTTCCGCCGTCATCACATCTCCGGTGAAGTGATCCGCGACCAGCTGATCCTGCAAGGCTGGCAACGCCAGCCGCGCGGCCGCAGCGACGGTCCGGCGCAGGTGTTCCGACATCCCGATTATCAGGGCGAAGTCGGCCTGATCATGCCGTACGAGAAAGATTTCTGTGCCAGCTGCAACCGCCTGCGCGTCTCGGCGCTGGGCAATCTGCATCTGTGCCTGTTTGGTGACGGCGGCGTGTCGCTGCGCGATCTGCTGGCCTCTGACGATCAGCAAGACGAGTTGCAGGCGCGCATTGCGCACAGCCTTGGACAGAAAAAGCAGACGCATTTCCTGCATCAGGGCAACACCGGCATCACGCAAAATCTCTCCTTTATTGGTGGCTAAACACAGGAGTTACGGCCATGGGTAAACCTTCCGGCGAATTTGTCGCCTTAAATGTGGCGGTGATGACCGTCTCGGATAGCCGCGATGCCAGCAATGACACATCGGGCGATTATCTGCGTGAAGCGCTGGCGGAAGCCGGGCATCAGGTGGTTGATCGCGCGATTGTGCCAGATAACCGCTATCGCATTCGCGCCACGGTATCGCGCTGGATTGCCAGCGACGATGTGCAAGTGGTGATCGTTAACGGCGGCACCGGTTTCAATAGCAAAAACAGCACGCCAGAAGCGTTGCTGCCGCTGCTGGACCGCGAAATCGAAGGCTTTGGCGAGCTGTTCCGCATGATCTCCTATGAAGAGATCGGCAGCTCGACGCTGCAGTCGCGCGCGGTGGCTGGATTAGCCAATCAGACGCTGATTTTTGCCGTGCCGGGATCAACCAACGCCTGCCGCAGCGCCTGGGAACGCATTATCGAAGATCAGCTGGATGCGCGTACGCGTCCGTGTAATTTCGTCTCACATTTGAAGAAGTTGTAAGCATGTCATCGTTAACTCATATCAATGCCGCTGGCGAAGCCCACATGGTAGATGTCTCTGGCAAAACCGAAACGGTGCGCGAAGCGCAGGCCGAAGCACTGGTGCTGATGAGCGCCGAAACGCTGCAGATGATTATTGAAGGCAGCCATCACAAAGGCGACGTGTTCGCCACCGCACGCATCGCCGGTATTCAGGCGGCGAAACGCACCTGGGAACTGATTCCGCTCTGTCATCCGCTGATGCTGAGCAAAGTGGAGGTTACCTTGCTGGCGGAACCGCAGCATAATCGCGTGCGCGTCACCTCACTCTGTCGTCTCACCGGCAAAACCGGCGTTGAGATGGAAGCGTTGACGGCGGCGTCCGTTGCAGCGCTCACCATCTATGACATGTGCAAAGCGGTGCAAAAAGACATCGTCATCGACCAGCTGCGTTTGCTGACTAAAAGCGGCGGCAAATCCGGCGACTTCAAGGCGGTGAGCCATGATTAAGGTGCTGTTTTTTGCTCAAGTGCGGGAATTAACCGGCACCGCTTCACTGGATTTGCAGCTTGACTACGCCGATGTCGCCACGCTGCGCGCGGCGTTAGCAGAGAAGGGCGATCGCTGGGCGCTGGCGCTGGAATCCGGCAAGCTGCTGGCGGCGGTAAATCAAACGCTGGTGCCGATGAGTCATCCGCTGCGTGCGGGTGATGAAGTGGCCTTTTTCCCGCCGGTCACGGGAGGCTGATGATGGAAACGCGGATTCGTGTGGGTTCAGAGCCGTTCAACGTCGGCGAAGAGTACGAAAAACTCGCCACCCATGACAGCGATGGCGCGGTCGTCACCTTCACCGGCAAAGTGCGCAATCACAATCTCGGTGCCAGCGTGGCGGCCTTGACGCTGGAGCACTATCCCGGCATGACGGAAAAAGCGCTGGAGGAGATCGTGGAAGACGCGCGTCAGCGCTGGGCGCTGCAGCAGGTCACGGTGATCCATCGCGTTGGCGAACTGTTTCCTGGCGATGAGATCGTGTTTGTTGGCGTCAGCAGCGCGCATCGCGGCAGCGCATTCGCCGCCACCGAATTCATCATGGATTACCTGAAAACCCGCGCGCCGTTCTGGAAGCGTGAAGCCACCGCCGCAGGCGATCGCTGGGTTGATGCCCGAGATAGCGATCATCAGGCCGCTGAGCGCTGGAGCTAGCGCGCAAAATCCTCCGGCTCCGATAGCGGCAGGCCACTGAAAACGTTAAGGTACGGTTTTTGTTGGCGTCAGGGAGCAGGATGAACACGAGCAAGATGATGAAAGGCGCAGCTTTGCTGGCTGCGCTGGTGCTGGCCGGTTGTAGCACGAAAAAAGAGCCGCAGGCGCCCGCGCGTCAGCCCGCCGATGTAAAAAGCCAAATCCAGCAGTTGTTGCCCAGCGACGTTAAACAGAAATCCGCCTGGGCCGACGATATCTATACCGCGTTCCGCGTGCAGCAAATTGATGCCAGCGTCAGCAACCTCTGCGCGGTGATTGCCGTTACCGATCAGGAGTCTAACTTCAGCGCCGATGCGGTGGTGCCGGGCTTACCGAAAATCGCCTGGGGCGAGATTGATCGCCGCGCCGCCAAAGTGCATGTGCCGGCATTTCTGGTGCGCACCGCACTGCTGATCAAATCACCGAATGGCGAAAGCTATGCCGCACGTCTGGATAAGGTGCGCAGCGAGAAAGAGCTGAGCGCCATTTTTGATGATTTCATCGATATGGTGCCGATGGGGCAAAAGCTGTTTGGCAACCTCAACCCAATTCATACCGGCGGGCCGATGCAGGTCAGCATTGCGTTTGCGGAAGCGCACGCCAAAGGCTATCCGTATGCGGTTGACGGCTCGATTCGTCGTGAAGTCTTCACTCGTCGCGGTGGTATCTACTTCGGCACGCTGCATCTGCTTGGCTACCCGGCCGATTACAGCCAGCCGCTGTATCGCTTCGCCGACTTCAACGCCGGTTGGTACGCCAGCCGCAACGCCGCATTTCAGGCGGCCATCGCGCGCGCCAGCGGCATCAAGCTGGCACTGGACGGCGACCTCATCGCCTATGGCAGCGATCAGGCCGGTTCCACCGAACTGGCGGTGCGCAGCCTGAGCAAGCAGCTGGATATGAGCAATCGTGAAATCCGCCGCGATCTGGAGAAGGGCGACACTGAAGATTTTGCCAAAAGCACGTTGTGGAAGCAGACCTTTATCCTCGCCGATAAGATGGCCGGAAAACGTCTGCCGCGCGAAATGCTGCCGGGCATCAAGCTGGAGAGCCCGAAAATCACCCGCAATCTCACTACCGCGTGGTTTGCTCAGCGCGTAAATGGCCGCTATCAACAGTGCTTGACGCGCCGTTGACGCAAACGGGTGTACACTCCACACTTACAGAGTTTGTTAACGTAACCGCTAATGAGGCGCTTCATGGATCGATATCCACGTAATGATTCAATTGTGCAGCAGGCATCCACCTCGCTGCAGACCTACATGGCGCAGGTGTATGGCTGGATGACCTGCGGCTTGCTGCTCACCGCGTTTGTTTCGTGGTTTGCTGCCCGCACACCTGCAGTAATGGAACTGGTGTTTGCTAACCGCATCACTTTCTTTGGCTTGATCATCGCGCAGTTAGCGCTGGTGTTTGTGTTGTCTGGCATGGTGCATCGCCTGAGCGGCGCGGTCGCCACCGCACTGTTTATGCTCTATTCGGCGCTAACCGGATTAACCATGGCGAGTATTTTCCTCGTTTACACCTACTCATCCATCGCCAGCACCTTCTTCGTGACGGCCGGGATGTTCGGTGCCATGAGCTTCTACGGTTACACCACTAAGCGCGACCTGAGCCGTTTTGGCAGCCTGCTGTTTATGGCGCTGATCGGTATTTTGCTGGCGTCACTGGTGAACTTCTGGCTGAAAAGCCCGGCGCTGATGTGGGCTATTACCTATATCGGCGTGGTGGTGTTTGTTGGCTTAACCGCCTATGACACGCAGAGGCTGAAGGCGATTGGCGAGAATATCAACGTCAATGACAAAGAGAACCTGCGTCGCGCCTCAATCATGGGTGCGTTAACGCTGTATCTCGACTTCATCAACCTGTTCCTGATGCTGCTGCGCATCTTCGGCAACCGCCGCTAAACCCCGCACCAGACTGTCCCCTTTCCCGCCTGCGGGAGAGGGGAACTCCGCACAAACTCACCGCGATACCGATTTCTCCATCTTCTGCTCATTCTTCTGCCGTAAATGCTTCGCGCGGCTCTCCAGCCACAAATAGAGCACCAGCGCCACCAACAGCGGCAGAATAAAATAGAGCACGCGGTAAGCCAGCAGCGCTGCAATAATGGTGCCGTGCGAGGCGTGTTGCCCACTGAGCAGCGCCAAAAATACCGCTTCCAGCACGCCAATCCCGGCCGGGATGTGAATGATCACACCGGCGATACTGCTGATCAGCAACACGCCTAACACAATCGGATAATCCACCTGACGCGCCAGCAGCAGCCAGATAATCATGCCCATCACCATCCAGTTGGCGCAGGAGACCGCAAACTGGAACAGCGCCATGCGCAGCGAAGGCAACTGCAGATGCTGGCCTTTAACCGTCCAGCGGCGCTTCTTCGCGAAGGCGCAAGCCCACAAATAGACCGCCACCATCACCAGCAGCACCGCGCCAATGATGCGCAGCGTGGTTTCACCAATGAACCAACCGGAGGGAATCGGCACCATGCCCGCCGCAAACACCACGCCGGCCAGCAGAATATAGCCGAGCCAGTTGGTGGCGATGCTCAGCGAGAAAATGCGCGTAATGGTGTTGCCCGGCAAACCCAGTCGTGAGTAGAGCCGATAGCGCATCGCCACGCCGCCAACCCAGGTGCTGAGCGTCAGGTTGAAGGCATAACAGATAAACGACACCAGCATCACCTGGCGCTTCGCCAGCTTATGGCCGCAGTAGGCTCGTCCAATCAGGTCGTACAAGCCATAGGTCAGATAACTCACCACCACCAGTGCAGCAGCGCTTAGCACCACATAGCGGTTATAGCCGACGATCACCGTATAGACGTCTTCCCAGTTCACCTTGCGCGCATACACCACCAGCAGCACAATCACCGCAATAAAAAACAGCCAGGTGAGGATTTTCTTCGCCAGTTGCCAGCGCGGATTCTTTTTCGACATTAGGATTTTGCTCCTGAATTATCGGCTTCAACCCGATCCTGAGTTTCCATTTCGGGTTGTACGGGGGGAGCAACTTGCGACAAGTGTGGCGTGTGCGCAGGCAACCATCCGGCAATAGCCGGGAAGTGACGTAAAAAGTGGAACACAATTACGCCCTTGGTGAGCTGCCACCAGTTGCGCGGCGGCAGCTTGTCATCCTCCACGCGCACGCAGTCCTGCTGAATCAGCAGTTCCAGATTGTCGCGCAGCGTCTGGTTGAAAGCGCGATCGTGCACCATCAAATTGGCTTCCAGATTGAGAGATAAACTCAGCGGATCGAGGTTGCTGGAGCCGACGGTGGACCACTGCTGATCCTGCACCGCAATTTTGCCGTGCAGCGGGCGGCGGCAATATTCATACACTTCCACACCGCCATCGACCAGATAGTTGTACAGCAACTCGGCACCGACTTTGACGATCGGCATATCGGGCTCGCCCTGCACAATCAGCCTGACGCGCACGCCGCGCTGTGCCGCGCTGCGCATTTCGCGCAGCAGACGATAGCCGGGAAAGAAGTAGGCGTTGGCAATAATCACATCCTTCTGGGCCTTGCGCAGCATGGCGAGATAGTGCTGTTCGATGTCGTCGCGGTGTTCGTCGTTATCGCGGTAGACAAACAACACCTGCGCTTCACCGGGCATGGCGTTGACCGCCGGGCGATGGGAACGCGCACCCCACCAGCGCCGCGTGTGCTGTTCGCTGCCCATTTGTTGCTGCACGTATTGGGCAATATCCAGCACCACCGGGCCTTTCACCTCCACGGCATAATCCTGTTTGGCCTCTGCACCGAAATCGATGTTATGTTCAGCGGAGAAGTTGATGCCGCCGACAAAGGCGATCTGTTCATCGATCACCACAATCTTGCGGTGCAGGCGACGAAACACATTGGTGCGCATGCCGAGCACTAGCGGACGCGGATCGTAATAGATAAAGCGCACGCCCGCGGCCGTCAGGCTATCCACAAATCGGTCGGAGAGGTCTGGCGAGCCGTAGCCATCGACCATCACCTCGACTTTGACCCCGCGCTGCGCCGCCTTGAGCAGCTGTTCGTGCAGATCGTTGCCGACTTCGTCCTCAAACAGGATGAAGGTTTCCAGCAGTAGCGTGCGCTCGGCGCGTTGGATCGCGCCTGATACGCGCGGGAAAAACTGGTCACCATTTTCTAACAGACGGAGCTGATTACCGTCGCGCCAATTGAAACTCATAGGAAAATCTCCACCGCTAACGGCGCATGATCGGACAGGTGAGACCAGGGTTTAACCGGCAGCGCCCACGGCTTACTCACCGTAGCGTTGCGGATGTAGATACGATCTAGTCGTAACAGCGGAAAACGCGCCGGGAAGGTGCGGGCAGGGCGGCCGGTTTTGATGCTGAACACTTCCTCTAAGCCCACCGCGCGTTTGAGAAAGCGATTGGCGCTGACCTGCCAGTCATTAAAATCACCGGCCACCACCAAAGGCGCATCGGGCGGCAGCGTATCGATAAAGTCGCACATCATCTTCATCTGCGCCTGGCGATGTTTCTCCTTCAGACCGAGATGTACGCAGAACACATGCAGCGGTTCCGCCCGATCCGGCAGGCGGATTTGGCAGTGCAACATGCCGCGTTTTTCACTTCCGGCGACGGAAATATCGCGGTTTTCATATTCAACGATGGGAAAGCGTGACAATATCGCGTTCCCATGATGTCCCTCGGGATAAACCGCGTTACGGCCATAGGCAAAATCGTTCCACATGGTATCGGCCAGAAATTCGTAATGGGAGGTTTCCGGCCAGTTTTCAATGTGCAGCGAATGGATGGCGTGGGTACCCATTACCTCTTGCAGGAAGACGATATCCGCCGACGTGGCGCGAACAGCGTCACGCAATTCCGGCAGGATAAAGCGGCGATTAAAGCTGGTAAAACCCTTGTGGGTATTGATCGTCAGGACTTTAAATGAAAATCCTTGCGTATTTTGTGGCATACTTCGACGCGCTCCTTTTCATCATCAACAGCACAAAGTGTAGTCTTTGTCACAAATGGATGGTGTTAAGGGCAGAAAATTAGGGCGTAATCCGAAATTTGCTTTACATTGAGGACGTTCGTCTGGCCTCCAGCCAGATACACTTGGGCGACCTGTTGGGTCTGCCAGGAGAAGAGAATGAAATGGTCTAATCGTGTTCAGATTGTTACCGGACAAACTTGTTTGCACATTGCAATGCACCTGCTGGTGATTGCCGCACTGGTTTGGGGCTGGAAACATAGGGCGCTGGTTGAAGTGAGCAGTACCCTGGTGGCAGCTTATGCGGTGGTATTCATTACCATGCTGGTCATGCAGCGTAGTGCCCGTTTACGTAGAATGGGTGATTCCCTTGAAGAGGTGACCACCACTTACTACTTTGGTGCAGCGATGTTAACGCTGTTCCTGATCTCCCGCTTTATCCACAACAACCTGCTGATTGGTCTCCTCGGCGTGGTGATGTTGGTGGGACCGGCGCTGGTTTCACTGCTGGCGAAAGAGCCGGTTCAGCGCATCGAGAAGAAGCGCAGTTGATCGATTAGGGACCGCAACCCTGCGGACCTGACAAAAAGGAGCCCAATGCGGCTCCTTTTTTTATGGATGCTGTCTGCGCGGAAAGCTGCTAAACTCGCGCCCTTACGCATGGTAGTTTGTGCCCTTTTCACACGTGAGCCCCGCGCTTGCGTCATATCCCTCCTGAAAACTACATCGCCTACGGCGGTCAGGACGGTTCGGAGTAATACACCTGCATGTCATTTGACTCTCTCGGCTTAAGTGCCGATATTTTGCGTGCGGTAGCAGAACAAGGCTACCAAGAGCCGACGCCGATTCAGCGTCAGGCCATTCCTGTGGTGCTGGCTGGTCGTGACCTGCTGGCGAGCGCCCAAACCGGCACCGGTAAAACCGCCGGCTTTACGCTGCCGTTGCTGCAGCGTCTGACTGCAAAACCGTCCACGGCGCGTGGCCGCCGTCCGGTGCGTGCGTTGATCCTGACCCCGACCCGCGAACTGGCGGCTCAGGTTGGCGAGAACGTGCGTGAGTACAGCCAATATCTCGATATCCGTTCGCTGGTGGTATTTGGCGGCGTGAGCATCAACCCGCAGATGATGAAACTGCGCGGCGGCGTTGACGTGCTGGTGGCGACACCGGGCCGTCTGCTCGATCTGGCGCACCAGAACGCGGTTGATCTGTCACAGGTTGAAATCCTCGTGCTGGATGAAGCGGATCGTATGCTCGATATGGGCTTCATCCACGACATCCGTCGCGTGCTGGCGCGTCTGCCTGCTAAGCGTCAGAACCTGCTGTTCTCTGCCACCTTCTCTGACGAGATCAAAACGCTGGCGGAAAAACTGCTGACCAACCCAGAACAGGTTGAAGTTGCGCGTCGTAACACCGCCTCTGAGCAAGTTTCACAGCAAGTGCATTTCGTGGATAAGAAGCGCAAGCGGGAACTGCTGTCGCTGATGATTGGTCGTGATAACTGGCAGCAAGTGCTGGTATTCACCCGTACCAAACACGGCGCCAATCATCTGGCTGAGCAGCTGAACAAAGATGGCATCACCGCCGCCGCGATCCACGGCAACAAGAGCCAGGGCGCGCGTACCCGTGCATTGGCTGACTTCAAATCCGGCGGCATTCGCGTGCTGGTCGCGACCGACATCGCGGCGCGTGGTCTGGATATCGAAGAGCTGCCACACGTAGTGAACTACGAGCTGCCAAACGTGGCGGAAGATTACGTGCACCGTATCGGTCGTACCGGCCGTGCGGCTGCTACCGGCGCGGCACTGTCGCTGGTGTGTGTTGATGAACACAAACTGCTGCGTGACATTGAGCGTCTGCTGAAGCGTGAAATCCCGCGCATCGAGCTGCCTGGTTTCGAAGTCGATCCCAGCATCAAAGCCGAGCCAATCCAGAACGGTCGTCAGCAGCAGGGCGGCGGTCGCGGTCAAGGTGGACGTGGTCAAGGCCAGGGTCGCGGTCAGGGCGGCAACGTTTCTCGCCCGCACAGCGGCAATGCGCCACGTCCGCAGGGTGAAGCGCGTTCCGCGCGTCGTCCAGCGCAGGGCGCAAGCCAGGCTGCGCCAGCCGCTAACAGCGGTCGTCGTCGTCCGGCGCCGAAGAAAACCGGGAACGCCTAACGTCATGAGGGTGTTGCTGGCGCCGATGGAGGGCGTGCTTGATTCGCTGGTGCGTGAGCTGCTCTCCGGGGTGAATGATTATGACTTGTGCGTGACCGAGTTTTTGCGCGTGGTCGATCAGCTGCTGCCGGTAAAATCCTTCTATCGTTTGTGTCCTGAGCTGCATAATCACAGCCGCACGCCGTCAGGCACGCGCGTTCGCATGCAGCTGCTCGGGCAATACCCCGAGTGGCTGGCCGAGAACGCCGCGCGCGCGGTAGAACTCGGTTCCTGGGGCGTTGATCTCAACTGCGGCTGTCCGTCAAAGCTGGTCAACGGCAGCGGCGGCGGTGCCACCTTGCTGAAAGATCCCGAACTGATCTATCGCGGCGCGAAAGCGATGCGTGAAGCGGTGCCGGATCATCTGCCGGTGACGGTGAAAGTGCGGTTGGGCTGGGATTCTGGCGATCGTCGTTTTGAGATCGCCGATGCGGTGCAGCAAGCCGGTGCCAGCGAGCTGGTGGTGCACGGTCGTACTAAAGAAGACGGTTATCGCGCCGACAGCATTAACTGGCAGGCGATTGGCGAAATCCGCCAGCGTCTGCGCATTCCGGTGATCGCCAACGGTGAGATCTGGAACTGGCAGGACGCGCAGGATTGCATGCGCATTACCGGCTGCGATGCGGTGATGATAGGGCGCGGTGCGCTCAACGTGCCGAATCTGGCGCGCGTGGTGAAGTACAACGAAGCGCCGATGGCGTGGCCCGACGTGGTTGCCTTGTTGCTGAAGTACACTCAGCTGGAAAAGCAGGGCGATACCGGCATGTATCACGTGGCGCGCATCAAGCAGTGGCTTGGCTACCTGCGCAAGGCGTATCACCAAGCCGACGGCTTGTTCAGCGAAGTGCGCACCTTGCGCGTTTCCGCCGATATTGCTGATGCAATTGACCGACATGCAACACGTATCATCGCATAATCACCAATACGCACATTTCGTAGCAGCGCGATTTATTGCGCCATATGAAAGACCGGATGTGTGCTCATTATTTCCTCCAATCTGTTAGTACTTTATAACTAAAAAAGTCGCGATCTCTTAGCAGGCTAAGGTTATAGTTATTGTCCATTTTCATCACCGTTCCCGACGCCACTTTCCATGTCTGACGCCGCTGTACTGAGTAACGCTCAGTTGAATAAACGTATTCTCTCCGTCATTGTTTTCACCTTCTTTTGCTACCTTTCGGTGGGTTTGCCGCTCGCGGTGCTGCCGGGATTCGTACATAACCAGCTTGGATTCAGCTCGTTCATCGCCGGATTAATCATCAGCCTGCAATATTTCGCTACGCTATTAAGCCGCCCGCACTCCGGTCGTCTGGCGGATCGCTTTGGTCCGAAGCGCGTGGTGATGATGGGATTGGTGTTCTGCGGCATGAGCGGCGTGTTATCGATTATCGCCGCGCTGTGCAGCGACATGCCGCTGCTGAGCCTGGCGCTGCTGGCGGCGGGGCGATTGTTCCTCGGCGTAGGTGAAAGCTTTAGTAGCACCGGATCGACGCTGTGGGGCATGAACATTGTCGGTCCGCTGCAAACCGCGCGGGTGATCTCGTGGAACGGCGTAGCCACCTATTTCGCCATGGCGATTGGTGCACCGCTCGGCGTGCTGCTGAATCAGTGGTTTGGCATCAGCGGCTTTGCTGGTTTAGTGGCGATCATGGGCGTTGCCGGATTCTGGATGGCGAGTCGCAAAGCGGGCGTCAGCGTCTCCGCCGGCGTGCGCATTCCGTTTCATCGCGTGGTCAGCCGCGTGTGGATGTTTGGTTTGGCGCTTGGCTTTGGCACCATTGGTTTCGGCGTAATTTCCACCTTTATCACGCTCTATTTCGCCAGCCGCGACTGGAGCGGTGCGGCGTTCGCGCTGACGCTGTTCAGCCTCGGCTTTGTGATTGTGCGCCTCGGTTTTGGTCGCTACATCACGCGTTTCGGTGGCCTGAAAGTGTCGCTGGTGTCATTCGTGCTGGAGTGTGCCGGACTGCTGCTGATTTGGCAGGCCGACAGCATCTGGCTGGTGGATTTGGGCGCGTTCCTCACCGGCGGCGGTTTCTCGCTGGTGTTCCCGGCGCTGGGCGTGGAAGCGGTGAAGCGCGTACAGCAGCAGGATCAGGGTTCGGCACTCGGCACCTATTCGGCGTTTCTCGATTTAGGACTGGGATTAACCGGTCCGGTGGCGGGCTTGCTGATAGGGCATTGGGGCATGCAATCGGTCTATCTGGCGGCGGCGCTGATGGTGCTGGGGGCGTTTGCTATCACGCTGCGTCTGCACCAGCAACACGGCCGGCAGACGGCCGCGCAAGCGCTGAGCGAATAACGCTTCATCGGCAAACCCCCGTGCGCCGCCGTTGTTTACCGCAGTTAAAAGTGGATAAACAGGGCGTAAAGCAGTCCCGAAAGTAACACGGACACCGGCAGCGTCAGCACCCACGCCATCGCCAGATTGCGGATGGTGGCAAGTTGCAGACCTGAACGGTTGGCGGCCATCGTACCGGCGACGCCTGATGAGAGCACATGGGTAGTAGAAACCGGCAGGCCAAACGCGTCGGCCGCGCCGATGGTCGCCATCGCTACCAGCTCCGCGCTGGCACCTTGCGCGTAGGTCAGATGGGTTTTGCCGATGCGTTCGCCCACCGTCACCACAATGCGACGCCAGCCAACCAGGGTGCCGAGGCCCAGCGCTATTGCCACCACCACTTTCACCCACATCGGGATAAAGCGCGTGGCGGCATCCAGCTCTTTCTTCACCGCCGCCAGGTTGCGCGCGGTCTCTTCCGGCAGCGCTACTTTGGCGCTTTGCAGATGCTTAATGGTTTCGGAGGCCAGATACATGTCGTTTCGCGTGTTGGTCACCGCCTGCGCCGGGATATTCTCCACTGCGCCGTAGCGACGAATCTGGTCGCCGATATCGCCCAGCATCATGCCGAGCGCCGGCAACACCTGTGGACGAGTCTGGCTGGTGCGCACGAATTCGGTCAGCACCTCGCGCGGCGCGGGCATGGCGGCGGGCGCCGGTTGCAGCGTCAGCAGCTGCTGTTCCGTCACCTGAGTTAAGGCGGCGACGCGCGGAATCTGCTCCGGCGGCAGCGAGCGGTTCAACGCGTAGGCAATCGGCATGGTGCCGACCAGAATCAGCATGATTAGGCCCATGCCTTTCTGCCCGTCATTCGAGCCGTGCGCGAAAGAGACGCCGGTGCAGGTGAGGATCAGCAAGCCGCGAATCCACACCGGTGGCGGCTGGTTGCCCTTCGGCGCTTCATACAGCTGGCGATTGCGGATAAAGGCTTTCATCACCAGCAGCAGCAGCGCGGCGCAGACGAAGCCAACAATCGGCGATAGCAGCAATGCGTAACCGACTTTAATTGCCTGATCCCAATCCACGCCGCTGGTACCGCTGCGGCCATGCAGCAAGGCGTTCGCCACGCCAACGCCGATAATCGAACCGATCAGCGTATGCGAAGAGGAGGCCGGCAAACCAAAATACCAGGTGCCGAGGTTCCAGATAATCGCCGAGAACAGCAGCGCATAGACCATGGCAAAGCCGTGGCCGCTGCCCGCTTGCAGAATTAACTCCACCGGCAGCAGCGAGATGATGCCGAACGCCACCACGCCGCTGGAGAGCAGCACGCCCAAAAAGTTACAGAAACCGGACCACATCACCGCCACGCCCGGCGACAGTGAATGGGTGTAGATCACCGTGGCGACGGCGTTGGCGGTATCGTGGAAACCGTTCACAAATTCAAAACCGAGCGCAATGATCAGCGCCACGCCGAGCAGCAGGAACGGTATGTAGCTGGTGACCGGCGCGCCGGTCTCTTCAACGTCATTAAACAGGTTGATGCCGGCATACAGCAGGCCAGCAATCAGCAACAGCACGAAGATCAGGCGTGAGGCAGGGCCGTTGCCGCGGTTAAGGTTCGGGCGTCCGCTGTGGGACGAGGAGGTCGATGCAGGTAAACTGTTTTCAGCCATAAAACACCTCAGTGTTAACTCACGATGCTCGAACGGCACCCGTTAATGGCAGTGTGATACGTGGTTTGTATGACAGAATGATGATGGCGCACGCCCGGTGTCATCTTGCTGCAACATCCCTGTCGCACGCTGTGGATCTGACCGCTCGGGAATGACCTGCTAATGCTCCAGCCCGTACTACCGCTCGCCTCGCTGCCGGACTTCAATAACGACGTCGCCGGACTGATTCATGGTTATCTTTTTACGCCCGCGTCGCTGCCACAGCGGCTCAATGCACGCGAAGCGGCCCAGCTATCGCAGCAGCAGCTGCCGGAGTCGACCTTTATCTGGCTGCACATCAACCTTAATCACGCGCGTGCTGAACGCTGGGTTCAGGACCACTTTGGCGTAGACCACGATTTTTTCGACGAGATACATTCTGCTTCGCCGCGCACCCGTTTAGCCCAGCAAAACGATGCGCTGCTGGCGGTACTCAATGACGTCACCTTCAGTAAAGAGGAGCGCAGCACGCAGAACGCCACGTTGTGGATGTGGTGCTGCCCGCGTGTGGTGGTCACCGCGCGTTTTCGCCCGGTTGGCATGATCGAACGCATGCATCAGCAGATGAATGAACTGAAGTTCGCCGAGCCGGATGCGATGCTGCTGTGGCTGCTTGGCGAGCAGGAAGCGCAGCTGGAGCAAGTGGTGCGGCGTTCCAGTCAGGCGGTGGATGCGATTGAAGAGCGCTTGCTGAGTGCGGCGATCAAAACCAATCGCAGTGAGCTGGGACAACTGCGTCGTATGCTGCTGCGCGTGCAGCGTTTGCTGGCACCGGAACCAGCGGCGCTGTTCCGCTTGCTGAATCGTCCGCCCAAATGGCTAAAGCGTGAACCCCTGGGCGAGCTGCGAATTTTCACCGAAGAGTTCAGCGTGGCGCTGAATGATTTGGCGAGTTTGATGGAGCGGATTCGTTTGCTGCAGGAAGAGATTGCCGCACGACTGATGGAGCAGAGCAACCGCACGCTGTTTTTGCTGACGGTGATCACCGTGCTGGCGCTGCCGATCAATATCGTGGCGGGATTTTTTGGCATGAACGTCGGCGGGATTCCGCTGGCGAATAATCCGCACGGCTTTTTGCTGCTGGTGTTGGTAGTGCTGGCGTTTACCCTGGTGGCGGGTTGGCTGGCGTTTCGACGACCGCGTGATTGATTGACGTTGCGCGATGAATCGCGCCGCTACGGTAGGTGCATGTATCTGTAGCGGCGCAATTTGTTGCGCGTCTTAACGCGCGATTACAGGCTGGTGGCCGGCTGCGCTGCTGGCGCTGCGCCGTTGATACCTTGCGGTGTCATTGGCTCTTCTTTCGGCAATGCGTCAGAAGACTCCTGAACCGGCACCGGTGCTGGCTGCACTTCGCCAGCTGGACCGTTGATTTTGATCGGCATACCGTTACGTGCCTGGATAGCGTTGTTGACCGCATCCTGGTTGGTGCTGGCATCGGCAATCACTTTGGTCACAGCGGAAGTCAGGTTGATCGGCACCACTTCGCGTGAATTGAACTGCTCTTCGGTGGTCGACAGCGGATTGTGTACTTCCACGTAGCGCGAACCATCTGGCTCAACGGTGGCTTTCACCGGCTGATCGATGAACTGTACGCGCGTACCAACCGGCACGTTGTCGAACAGCCATTTGATGTCGTCAGCACGCAGACGCACACAGCCGTGGCTTACGCGCAGGCCGATACCGAAGTTGGCGTTGGTGCCGTGAATCGCATACAGGCGGCCGATATAGAGCGCGTGCAGGCCCATCGGGTTATCCGGACCCGCCGGGAACACCGCAGGAATGCTCTCGCCGCGTGCCGCATATTCTGCGTGCATCGCTTTGGTTGGCGTCCAGGTTGGGCCATCTTTCTTACGCTCAACCTTGGTCGTCCAGTTGACCGGCGTATCTTTACCCAGCTCGCCGATACCGATTGGCAGCACGACCACGGTCTTGGTGCCTTTCGGGTAGTAGTAAAGACGCATCTCAGCGCTGTTGATCACGATGCCTTCACGCGGCGCGTCAGGCAGAATCAGCTGCTGTGGGATGATCATTTTAGTGCCAGCTTTTGGCAGATAAACGTCAACGCCCGGATTGGCTTCCAGCATATTGCTGAGGCCCATCTGATACTGTGCAGCAAAGGCTTCCAGCGGAAGTTTGCTGTCATCAGGGACAGTGATTTCAATGTTTTCGCCGATCAGACGGCTGTTAGCCGGCGGCAGCGGATAGACTACTGCAAATGCCGACTGGCTGAACGCCGCCAGTGCGAGGGCGAGTGAAGCGAACGCGCGAATGCTCATTTTCATGTTTTTCAAGTCGTTATGGCCATGTTTCAGGCTTGTCAGTGTGTCGAATCCATCGTGGTCAGTATGACCCGCTGCGCATTATATGTGCATTGGCGCATTGATGGAAATCAGGATTTTTACTGGCTGCACATACTTTACGCAATTCCTTGTCTTTACCCGACAAATCCCTTCGATCCGCAGCCCAAAATGTGAATTTTTACGGCTGCCACAGCGTCACTTCATTACTCAATTTACGATTGAGGAAAAAAGCGGCACTGATTAACGCCAGATGCGTCAACGCCTGCGGCATGTTACCCAACGCTTCGCCGTGTGAGGTGAACTCTTCGGCGTACAAACCAAGCGGATTGGCGTAACTCAGCAGCTTTTCAAACTCAAAATGCGCCTCATGTACGCGACCCGCTCGCGCCAGACACTCCACATACCAGAATGAGCAGGCACCGAAAGATCCTTCTCCGCCGGTTAAAGCATCGGCAGGCGTCTCGTGAATGTTATAGCGTCGGACTAAACCGTCGCTCACCAGATGCGTTTTAATTGCGTCCAGCGTCGAAATCCAGTCGGGATCGGTGGAGCTGACAAAGCGCACCAGCGGCATCAGCAGCATCGAAGCATCCAGGAAATTGCCGCCGCGCGTCGCGGTGAAATGGCCCAGCTCCGGGTTCCAGAAGTTCTGCCAGATATCGTCGCGGATCTCGCTGCGCACCTTATCCCAGCGGTCGTACGGCATCGGCAGCGAACGTTTCAGGCCAAGGCGCAGTGCGCGATCGAGCGCGACCCAACACATCAGGCGTGAATGCAGGAAATGTTCCGGCTCGCCGCGCATCTCCCAGATTCCGGCATCGGGCTGATTCCAGTTCACGCAGACGTAATCGATCATATCGGAGACGTACTTCCAGCCGCGATGCGAAATCGCTTCGCCATATTTGTTGGCGAGATAAATGGCATCCATCAGTTCGCCGTAAATATCGAGCTGCGTCTGGCGCCAGGCATCATTGCCGATGCGCACCGGACGTGAATTGGCGTAGCCGGAAAGATTGAGCAGCTCGGTTTCGTGTAGCTCGGTGCCGCTGTCGAGGCGATACATCACTTGCAGGTGCGGCGTGTCGTCGTGGCTGTGCTCGACGCAGCGGCCGACCCATTTGGTAAAGTCGCGCGCTTCTTCGGTGTAGCCGAGGCGCATCAGCGCGTACATGCTGAATGAGGCATCGCGGATCCACGAGGCGCGATAATCCCAGTTGCGCTCGCCGCCCAACTCTTCGGGTAAGCCGAAAGTAGCGGCGGCGGCGATGGAACCGTGCTGATGCGAAGTGAGTAACTTCAGCGCCAGCGCCGAACGCGTCACCATCTCCTGCCAGCGGCCGCGATAGGAACTGTGGCTGCTCCAGCGTCGCCAGTACTCCAGCGTGTCGTGGAAACAGTGCTCGGTGGCGATGGTGGCCACGTTAGGATCGTCATCGTTACCAAAGACAAATTCAGCGGTTTCCCCGGCTTTCAGAGTGAATTCCGCCACCGCGCTGTGATTCTCGCGCGTCATCACCACCGAAGCGCTGAGGCGCAACGCCGGTTGTCCCGACGCAAGGAAGGCGATACCGCCGGGCCGCAGTTCGGTGGTGGTTTCGGCGCGCGCGTAGTCGTGACGTGGCGCACACAGCAGATGAAAGGTGGCGGTGCCGCGTACCATCTTTACGCGGCGCACGATACGCGGCACTTTGCTCTGCTCATCGCAGATCGGCATGTAATCGGTGATCTCTGCCACGCCGGCGTCATCCAGCCAGCGGGTTTGCAGAATATTGGTATCCGGTAAATAGAGCTGTTGCTGGCGGGCATTTTTCCAGTCCGGCGCGAGGGAGAACAGGCCGGCCTCATCGCTGTCCAGTAGCGCGGCGAAAACCGATGGGCTATCGAGCGCCGGCCAGCAGAGATAATCGATGGTGCCATCGTTAGCAATCAGTGCGCAGGTGCGTAAATCACCAATCACGCCATGGTCGTCTATTCTGCGTTTAATCTCGCTCATCGTGCCCCCTTTGCCGTAGGTAATTGTTAACTATAGACGAAACGGCAGATTCGGCGGCCCCGAGGCACAGAAGGATAACTTCTATACTGTAAAGACACCCTCAATCAGGAGAATGTTATGAGCTTAGGAAAACAGAAAGTCGCTGTGGTTACCGGATCCAGTTCAGGCATTGGCCGCAGCTGTGCGGTGATGCTGGCCGAAGCGGGTTATACGCTGGGCATCACCTGGAGTTCGGATGAAGAGGGCGCCCAGGAAACCGCGCGCATGGTGGAGAGCCGTGGACAGCAGGCGCAGGTGCGGCAGGTTGATCTCTCCGATCCACAAGCCGGCGCACAGCAACTGACGCAGCTGATCAACTCGCTGGGGCGCATTGACGTATTGGTGTGTAATGCCGGCGTGATGACCAAAGCCGACTTTCTCGATGTCACCTTTGAGGATTGGCGCAAAGTGTTCAACGTGGATGTCGATGGCGCGTTTCTTTGCGGGCAGATTGCCGCGCGCCATATGGTTGATCAGGGCGACGGCGGACGCATCATCAATATTACGTCGGTGCATGAACACACGCCGCTGCCGGATGCCACCGCCTATACCGCTGCCAAACATGCGCTCGGCGGCTTGACCAAATCGATGGCGTTGAGTCTTTTACCGCACCACATTCTGGTGAACGCGGTCGCACCGGGCGCAATTGCCACGGCGATGAACGATATGAAAGATGACCAGCAAGGACGACGTATGCCGGAAATCCCGATTGGGCGTCCCGGCGATACGCGTGAAGTGGCGAGTTTAGTGGCATGGCTCTGTTCGGAGTGGGCAACTTATACCACCGGACAATCGTTTATTGTCGACGGTGGTTTTATGTTGGCCAATCCGCAGTTTAAGGGGTACCACTCGTAATCAACCGGCGCGGCGGTGATTCCAGTGGCGAATGATGTAACGCAAGACGATGCCAAAAATCACCGCCGCCGCCAGCCACAACAGCGGCTTGAGGTGCTGATCGATCTTGTGCAGCCACGGCGCGACAATCTGTCCGGCAAAGTAGCCAAGCGAGACAAAGATCAGCGCCCACAGCGCCGCACCAATCACGTTCAGAATGAAGAAACGCAGCGGCTTGAGGCGGCTGGTGCCAATAATGATCGGCCCGACAATGCGGAAGCCGTACATAAAGCGCACGCCAATCACGAACAGGCTCGGGTGTTTTTGAATCAGGCGCTTAGCCTTACCAATTGTTTCCTGATGTTTACTGAAACGGCGCAAAATGCGCGTGCCATAACGGCGTCCCAGCCAGAACAGCAGCTGATCGCCAATAATGCCGCCGACCATCGCCGCCAGCACCACGCCGCTGAAGTGCAATAAGCCTTCATGCGCCGCCACACCGCCCAACAACGTGAACGTTTCCCCTTCGGCAATACAACCAATCAGCAGCGCCAGATAACCGTATTGGGTGATTAATCCATTGATATCGAGATGCAAATTATCCTCCCTGCAAAGTGTGAAATCGCTATTAGTGTATACCAGCGGCTTAATTTGTGTGGCGCCCCGCAAAAACGGCGCCGACGATTATACTTGAGCTAACGCTGCCTCCGTTGATCAGGCCGTTGGCTGTAAGGGCAGCCCATCGCAGCAAAGGAGTAAATGTATGAATCATGTCTGGGGTTTACTGGCGCATCCAGGTCAGGAAATGCGCGATATTAAACAGGAAAATGAGAGCGTTTCGCACCATTACACCCATCATGTTCTGCTAATGGCGGCGATCCCGGTGATCTGCGCCTTTATCGGTACCACGCAGCTGGGCTGGAATCTGGGCGAAGGGCAGTTCGTACAACTCAATCTACTGACCGGTATCGGTCTCGGCATTCTGTTCTATCTGATTATCCTCGGCGGCGTGGCGGTAATGGGCCGCGTGATCCACTGGATGGCGCGTAACTATCCGCAGCGTCCCAGCTTGCAGCGCTGTACGGTGTTTGCCGGCTATGTGGCCACGCCGCTATTCCTCAGCGGGCTGGTGGCGCTCTATCCGCTGGTGTGGCTGTGCGTGCTGGTGGGCGCGATGGCGCTGGTTTACACCGGTTATCTGCTTTACGTCGGCATCCCGGTGTTCCTGAGCATCGACCGTGATGAGAGCTTGCGCTTCTCCGGATCGACATTGGCGATTGGTGTGCTGGTGTTTGAAGTGCTGCTGGCGCTGACGGTGGTTTTGTGGGGTTACGGGCCACGATTGTTCTGAGGAAAGCCTGGTCGGCATCAATGGCGTAATGCCGATCAGGTAAGCGCCGTATCAAATCACCGCACCTTCCGTAGCGGCGCGATTTATCGCGCAATGAATTGCGCCGCTACAAGCTGTGCTTTCGGTAATCAGGGATTTTCATATCTTAATGGACGAGCATCACGTCATCCATGGCGACCTTTTTAACGCCCGGAAACAATCTCAATAAGAAATTTCTCAGGTAAGTGCGTATGATACTGCTGCCAGCCCGCATCCCGTCTGGATTGTTGCGGGCGGCCTGTGTCTCAACACAGCGCAAAACTCCTGACCGGATTTTTTTGACACGATGTCTGCAAAAATGCGTATTTCCTTGCTGTCGCTGGCGCTGTTTGTCGCCGCGCCAGCCGCTATAACGCCCGCGCTCGCTGCGCCGGCGGCACTCGCAAACCTGGCGCCGATTGCCCAACCGCAAATCGCCTCCGGCAGTGCCATGATTGTCGATCTGGAAAACAACAAAGTGCTGTTTTCCAGCCATCCTAACCGCGTACGTCCGATCGCCTCACTCACCAAAGTGATGACGGCGATGGTGGTGTTGGATGCCAAACTGCCGATGGATGAAATGCTGTCGGTGGATATCAGCCATACCGCTGAGATGCGCGGCGTGTTCTCCCGCGTCAAACTGAACAGCGAAATTAGCCGCCGCAACATGCTGCTACTGGCGCTGATGTCCTCGGAAAACCGCGCTGCCGCCAGCCTGGCGCATCACTATCCGGGCGGTTACGATGCGTTTATTCGCGCCATGAACGCCAAAGCACGCTCACTTGGCATGACGCACACGCGCTATGTCGAGCCGACGGGCCTGTCGATTCAGAACGTTTCCAGCGCGGAAGATCTGGTCAAGCTGTTGAAAGCCACGCGACAGTACCCGCTGATTGGCGAACTGAGCACCACCAAAGAAGACACCGCCGTATTCAAACATCCGAGCTACGCGCTGCCGTTCCGTAACACCAATCATCTGGTGTACAAAAACGACTGGCGCATCCAGCTGACCAAAACCGGTTATACCGATGAAGCCGGGCACTGTCTGGTGATGCGCACGGTGATCAACAACCGTCCGGTGGCGCTGGTGGTGCTGGATGCCTTTGGTAAATACACCCATTTTGCCGATGCTAACCGTCTGCGCGACTGGCTGGAAACCGGCAAAGCCGCACCGGTTCCGGCCGCTGCGCTGGCGTATAAGAAGCAGAAGTCAGGTTTGACCGCGAATAATGAATAACTGGATTTAAAGCACGCACATACCGTAGCGGCGCAATCTATTGCCCATTGCAGATTCTGCAGGATGCGCAATAGATTGCGCCGCTACAGATTGTGCGTTGTGTTGTTACGCTCATCTGCAAAAACGCTTATCGTTAGCGCCAAAGTTTTACACCTTCATTCCTATAGTTTCAGTGTCGGCAACGTCTTAAACTAGCCGCCATTCACGATCGCACTTGCGTTTATCGGCTGTTATTACGCTGGAATCTCATTCATATGTTCAAGTTTCGTCATCTGTTTACCCCGTTTTTACTGCTGCTTGTGCTGTTAGCTCCCACGCTGAGCGTGGCCGCAGATACGCCGCCCAACGATCAGGCAGAGGACGCCGCACCCAAGGTGAATGCCTCGGTCGAGCTGCCTAAGATGCAGAAAATTCTCGACAAAATTAAAGGCCAGGTCTCGGGCGATACCAATGAAAGCCAGCTCAACCAGCTTAATGAGATGGCGCTGGAGCTTTCCGGTAATGCCGAAACCCTCGGCCAGGCGTTGATCCCGCAGGGCCAGCAATTGGATGCACAATTGGCGGTTCTTGGCCCGGCACCGAAAGCCGATAGCGGCGTGAAAGAGACGCCTGAAGTGACGCGCAAACGTGCGGCGCTGGAGAGCCAGAAAGCCAAGCTGGACGATCAGATCAAACAAGCCGATGGCATCAAAAACGGTGCGCTGGTGCTGTCATCGCAGATCGTCAACCTGCGTCGTGACCAGCTGAAAAGCCAGCTGGCGCTGAACTCTGGCAGTATCCTTGGCCCGCGCTTCTGGGCGCCGCTGGTTAGCAGTCAGGATCTTGATGGCGAGAAGATCAGCGAGTTCATTACTGAATTGCAGGACACCGCCGCGCTGTCGTGGGAATCTGGCTGGCGTTTCGGCACCGTGGCCTGGCTGTTTGCCGCGATGCTGGTGATGACGCTGGGCCGTCGCTACAGCGAAGAGTTCTTTGCCTGGGTCAGCATTCATAAGATGCCGGAAGGGCGCTTACGTCGCAGCTTCCTCGCCGCCACCACCGCGCTCACCACGCTGGCCGCGGTGGTGATCACCTTTAACTTCATCGCGCTGGCCTTTACGCGCCGTGATGAAGTCTCGGGTGATGTGCAGGATTTTGTTGATCGGCTGGTGCAGCTCAGCGTCTATTGCGGCTTGATTGCCGGTTTAGGCCGCGCGTTCCTCTCCACACGTCGCCCAAGCTGGCGTTTGCCGGCCATCTCCAACGAAGTCGCGCAAGCCCTGAAGCCGTTCCCGCCGTTCACTGCGGCGCTGGTGTTTATTTTCCAGACGGTGGAAGCCTTCAACTACAGCGTCGGCACCAGCCTGAATACCACCATTTTTGCTAACGGCTTGACCGCGCTGCTGATTGGCAGTACCGGACTGGCGATCGGCATGCGCATCAACCGCGTACGCCGCCGCATGGTGCAGGAAGGTCAGCAGCCTGAAGCGCGTTCAACGTTGGTGGGATTGGTGCAGCTGGCGCTGATGCTGACGGCGCTCGGCATCCTGATTTCACTGATCATCGGTTACGTCACGCTGGCGCGCTTCCTTAGCTATGAAGTGATTTGGTGCGGCATTTTGTTTGGTTCGTTCTACTTCCTCAGCCATCTGGTGAATGACGGCTGCGAAAGCCTGTTCTCCACCAGCAATGCCACCGGCAAGCGCCTGCAAACCACGCTGAATATTGATGAGCGTTACCTGCAACAGGCGGCGACGCTGCTCAGCGCGCTGGGTAAAACCGTGCTGATTGCCATTCTGGCGCTGGCACTGCTGAACGGCACCTTTGCCTCATCAACGCCGATTGAGCTGATCCAGAAGGTGATTGAGTTCTGGGGCGGCAAAGGGCTGGAGTCGCTGAACATTGTGCCGGCACACATGGTGAACGCGATTCTCTGTCTGGTGGTGGGCATTTACGTGCTGCGTTCGGTGCGTCGCTGGCTGGATAAAGATTTCCTGCCCAAAACCACCATGGACGTCGGCATGCGTGTGTCGCTGGTGACGCTGTTCAGCAATATCGGTTACGTGCTGATTATCCTGCTGACGCTGTCGATTATGGGCCTGCAGTGGAACAAACTGGCGTGGATTGTGAGCGCCTTGTCGGTCGGTATCGGTTTCGGCTTACAGGAGATTGTGAAGAACTTTATTTCCGGCCTGATTCTGTTAACCGAGCGTCCGGTGAAAGTGGGCGATCTGGTGAGCATCAGCGGCATTGAAGGGGATATCCGTCGTATTAACGTGCGCGCCACCGAAATTCAGCTCGGCGACAAATCGACGGTGATTGTGCCGAACTCGCAATTTATTTCGCAGAACGTGCGTAACGCCACCATGGGTAACGCGCAGGGCGTGGTCACCATCTTGCTGACGTTCCCGCTGGATATCGATCCGGTGCGGGTGCGTGAAATTCTGCTGGAAGTGTATCAGGAGAACGAACGTATTCTGGAGACGCCGGAGCCGTCCGTGTCGTTCAAAGATTTGACGCCAGCGGGTATCGTGTTGAGCGTCACCGGCAACGTTGCCGGTCAACGCCAGATTTCCGGTGCCAAGAGCGATCTGCTGTTCGATATTCTGACGCGTCTGCGCAAAGAGGGCATTATGCTATCGACGCCGCAGACCATGATCATCGAGCGCCGCGCCGTGGCCGCAGCACAAGATCAGCAAAGCGATCCGTTGCCATAATGACGTGATTGCACCACTGTAGCGGCGCGATTTATCGCGCAATTTGACTGCGATGAAAAGGTCAAAACAACGCAATTAATTGCGCCGCTACGGATCGGAAAAGATGGGGCCTAACACACGGCCACATCGTTGTTTATTTTATGACCGCCCAACCTTTCTGCTTACTGGTTTTCCCAATTCCTGGATTAAAACTGTTGGTGGGATCGAGCTGTTGATAAAACGCCTGCAGCTGCGGTTTCGCCTGATACAGATGGCCCACGTTATGCTCGGCCGGATACTCGGCGCCGCGCGCGGCTAAAATCGCCAGCATCTTCTCTTTTAACGCATGCGCATCCACGCCTTTTTTCACGATGTAATCCTGATGGAAGACGTGGCAGAAAAAGTGGCCGTAGTAGAGACGATGGCTCAGATCGTTATCGAACTCGGGCGGCAGGCGTTCAAACCACGCTTCATCATTACGACGCAGCGCGATATCCAGCGCCAGAATGTCTTCCACTTCATCGGCATGCACCGCGTGATAGCGCACCGCAGCACCGGCGGCGGCAAAGCGATGCAGGAACGCGTGCGCACCCTCTTTGGCGTCACAGGCGAAGAACGCGCCGCCGCCTTCGCGGAAATATTCGGTCAGATAGGCCTGCGCTTCGGCGACGCCGTCGCCGGACATCTTCAGCATCAGGTGATGCTCATATTTGTCGCGATACTGCTTCAGGCGTTTAGGCAGATGCGCCGGTAGCCAGCTGCTGACGCGCTGCAATAAACGATCGGTGAGATGCGGTTTCACCCAGTTCAGCTTGCCTAGCCAGGCATCCACGCGGCCTTTCAGGGTGAAAAACAGCGGCATTTTGTCGGTGCCAAGTTTATCAATCATCACGAAAGTATCTTTGCCGTACACCTCGGCGATGTCGAAAATGTCGCGGTGCATATATTCGCCCGCCACCGGCAGATGGGTAAATTCCGCCAGTATATGGCGGCGAATATCGCCCAGTTCCGCCGGATTATTGGTGCCGATGTAGAACACCTGTTGCTGCGGTTCGGTGGGGAAGGTATCCAGACGCACGGCAAACACCGCCAACTTACCGGCGCAGCCGGAGGCTTCAAACAGGCGACGCTCATCGGCGTTAAAGCGCGCTGGCGTCTCTGCATGGATATCGCGCACGCGTTCGGCGTATTCATGATCCGAGGCGTGGCGTTCATCCCAGCGCACATCGCTCTGCTGCCAGCGATCGTCATCCAGCCGACCCAACATCTCTTCCGGCGAATGGCCGAGATCGATGCCGAGATGGTTCACCAGCTTGAGTTTGCCGCTGGCATCAATCTGCGCAAACAGCGCCATTTCGCTGTAGGCCGGACCGCGTTTGATCAGCGAACCGCCCGAGTTATTGCAAATCCCGCCCATTACCGAGGCGCCAATGCAGGAGGAACCGATCACCGAATGCGGCTCGCGGCCAAGCGGCTTCAGCGCTTTTTCCAGCTGATACAGCGTGCTGCCGGGGAAGGCGAGGATCTGTTTGCCGTTGTCGATCAGCTGCAACTTATCCAGACGCAAGGTGCTGATGATCACCACTGGACGATCGTAATCGTTGCCGTTTGGCGTGGAACCTTCGGTCAGGCCGGTGTTGGCGGCCTGCATCAAAATGATCGCATCGGCGCTCACCAGCGCCTGCAACGCACGCCACAGCTCAAGCAGCGAACCGGGGAAAATCACCGCCAGTGCTTCGCCTTCGCCCGAGCGAAAACCTTTACGGTAGCGCGCGGTCTGTTCCGCGTCGGTTAACAGGTTCGACGATCCGACCAGACGACGCAGTTCGGCGAGCAGAGTAGGGTGCGAAGTGTTGTTATTCATTGGCCTATCCTTGTCTTTAACATGGCGCTTTTACTGTAGCATGCGCCAGCGACAGGAGCGCGGTGTGACATGGTGGCTACCTGCTATCCTCATCTTGTGGCAAACTGCCCCGGTTATTTCGATATTGCGCAGTCACTTAAGAGAACCCGACCTGATGAAATGGATTTACTCTGTTAGCCTCGCTGTCTCCTTAGCCATGCAACCCGCTTTCGCGGACGATCTGTTTGGCCCACATCCGATGACTGAACAGGCGCGCGACGCCTTTGTGAATCAGCTGCTCAGCAAAATGACCCTTGATGAAAAAATCGGGCAGATGCGTTTGATCAGCGTAGGACCGGATACGCCAAAATCGGCGATTCGCGACATGATTCAGCACGGTCAGGTCGGGGCAATTTTTAACACCGTGACGCGTCAGGATATCCGCGCCATGCAGGATCAGGTGATGCAGCTCAGCCGCCTGAAAATTCCGCTGTTCTTCGCCTATGACGTGGTGCACGGTCAGCGCACCATTTTCCCGATTCCACTTGGCCTGGCGGCAAGCTGGGATCTGGATGCCATCGCTGAGGTGGGACGCGTCTCTGCTTATGAAGCCGCGGATGACGGCCTCAACATGACGTGGGCGCCGATGGTTGATGTGTCCCGCGAACCTCGTTGGGGACGCGGCTCGGAAGGCTTTGGTGAAGACACCTTCCTCAGCGCGCAAATGGGCAGCAGCATGGTGAAAGCCATGCAGGGCAAAAGCGCGGCGGATCGCTACTCGATCATGACCAGCGTGAAGCACTTCGCGGCCTACGGCGCAGTGGAAGGTGGACGAGATTACAACACCGTCGACATGAGCCCGCAGCGCCTGTTCCAGGATTATCTGCCGCCGTATAAAGCCTCATTGGATGCCGGCAGCGGTGGCGTGATGGTGGCGCTTAACTCATTGAATGGCACGCCGGCTACGGCAGACAGTTGGCTGCTGAAAGACATCCTGCGCGGCGACTGGAAGTTCAAAGGCATCACCATTAGCGATCACGGTGCGATTAAAGAACTGATTAAACACGGCGTAGCCAGCGATCCACAGGATGCGGTGCGCATTGCGATGAAATCAGGCATCGACATGAGCATGAGCGACGAGTACTACAGCAAATATCTGCCGGGCCTGGTGAAGAGCGGCGCGGTGAGCATGGCGGAAGTGGACGATGCCGCGCGCCATGTGCTGAACGTCAAATATGAGATGGGCTTGTTTAACGATCCTTACAGTCATTTAGGGCCGAAAGAGGGCGATCCGCAGGACACCAATGCGGAAAGCCGTTTGCATCGCGCCGAAGCGCGTGACGTGGCGCGTAAAAGCATTGTGCTGCTGAAAAACTGGCGCGAAACGCTGCCGCTGAAGAAAGACGCCACCATTGCGTTGGTGGGTCCGCTAGCGGATAGCCAGCGCGACATCATGGGCAGCTGGTCGGCCGCCGGCGTGGCGAAACAGTCGATTCCGCTGCTGCAAGGCGTGCGCAATGCGATGGCGGGCAAAGGTACGGTGCTGTACGCCAAAGGCGCTAACATCACCGACAACAAAGGCATTCAGGACTTCCTCAATCTGTATGAGCAGGCGGTCAGCGTGGACAAGCGTTCACCGCAGGAGCTGATTGACGAAGCGGTAGCGCAGGCGAAAAAAGCTGATGTGGTGGTGGCTGCCGTGGGTGAAGCGCAGGGCATGGCGCATGAAGCCTCCAGCCGCAGCGATTTGGTGATCCCGGAAAGTCAGCAGAAGCTGCTGGCCGCACTGAAGGCCACCGGCAAACCGCTGGTGATCGTGCTGATGAACGGCCGTCCGCTGACGGTGGTGAAGGAAGATCAGCAAGCCGATGCGATGCTGGAAACCTGGTTTAGCGGTACTGAAGGCGGCAACGCGATCGCCGATGTGCTGTTCGGCGATTACAACCCGTCGGGCAAGCTGCCGGTCTCCTTCCCGCGTTCGGTGGGCCAGATTCCGATTTACTACAACCACTTGCCAACCGGTCGTCCCTACAACTTCGCCAAGCCGAACAAGTACACCTCGCACTACTACGATGCGGTGAACGGTCCGCTTTATCCGTTTGGTTACGGCCTGAGCTACACCAGCTTCACGGTGTCGCCGGTGAAGATGTCGTCACGCACTATGCCGCGTAACGGCTCGGTGGAAGCGTCAGTGACCGTGACCAATAGCGGTAAACGCGATGGTGCAACCGTGGTGCAGCTCTATCTCAACGATCCGGTCGCCAGCATTAGCCGTCCGGTGCAAGAGCTGCGCGGCTTCCAGCGCATCATGCTGAAAGCCGGTGAATCGCAGACCGTGAAGTTTAAGATCGACGTTGATGCGCTGAAATTCTGGAACCAGAAGATGCAGCAGGTTGCCGAGCCAGGCAAATTCAACGTGATGATTGGACTGGATTCAGTGCGCACGCAGGATGCGCAGTTTGATTATCTGTAAGTAAGATTGTTGCGCTCTTTCGCTCGGTCAGCATGAATGCTGACCCTACATGTTATGCTTCGGTGATTTGTAGGGTCGGCATTCATGTCGACCAGGCCAATGAGCGCACAAACCCATGAACATCCGCGAACGCATCCAACAGCAAGTCTTCCGCCTCAACGGCCTGTCACTCAACGAATTCGACATCTCGCAACCGCCTGGCGATCCCGGCTTATTTGGCCCGGACCACGTTATCTGGCGCGTCCATGGCGACTTCCCCTCCATGCTGTGCGGCGGTATCAGCGCCTTGATGCTGCAGATGCTGCATCCGGCGGCGCTGGCGGGCGTGTGGGATCACTCCAATTTCCGGCAGGACATGATGGGCCGCCTGCGTCGCACCAGCCAGTTTATCGCCGTCACCACCTTCGGTAACACCGCCGATGCCAACATCCTCATCGACCGCGTCAAACGGATTCATCTGCGCGTCACCGGTGTCGATAACGCGGGCAAGCCGTATGCCGCCAGCGATCCGCATCTGCTCACCTGGGTACACGTCGCGGAAACCAGCCGTTTTCTGGCGGCGCATCTGCGCTACAAAAATCCGCAGCTCAGCCTGGCCGATCAGGATCGTTACTATCAGGAAGCGGCGTTAGTTGCCGAAGCGCTTGGCGCACAGCGGGTGCCGAAAAGCGTGCAGGCGGTTGAGGCGTATCTACAGATGATGCGGCCCGAGTTGCTCTGTGATGCGCGCACGCTGGAGGTGATGCAGTTGCTGATTAACGCGCCTGCACCTAGCTGGCAGGCGAAACCGGCAATGCGCGTGATGCTGAAAGCGGGAATGGGATTGTTGCCTGACTGGGCACAACAGCAGATTCAGCAGCCGGTTGGGCCGCTGACGCAGTGGCGCGTGGATCGGGAAATGGCGGTGATTGCCGGGCTGCTGCGCTGGTCGATTCAGCGCGGCGCTTATACCCGCGCCATGCAGCGCATGGGCCGCTAAGCGTTACAAATGCAGCTCATCCTCTTTCTGCGTGTAAGTGCGCGGTGTGCGTGCTTCACGTTTTAGTGCCAGCTGACGTTGCTGATAATGGTGCAGCATCATGCCAAGTCCGAGGCCAATCAGCGCCAGCGGCAGCAGGCTGTAATAGATATCAAGCGGTAATAACACCAGCAACGCCACGCCGCTCAGCAACAGCGTCAGCGACGTCATCACCCATGTATAACGAATAAACAGCCACACCAACATCGCGAAAATAACCACGTCACGCAGGTTCAGATCGAGGTTTTGCAGCACCATGATGGCAGCTCCAAAGAGGTGAATGCGCAAACCATATCACGCGAAATGGTAAAAGAATCGCAAATTAATCTGAAGCTTGTCAGCGTGTTAAGCGGCAATTGATAAGCCGCACTCATCTTTCCCTTCTGGCACTTTGAGAGTTTTACCCTTGTGTCACATGGCACGAGTGCCGATCCTGCTCTATTCTCGGGGAAAATGGATTCCTCCAGGTAATATCGAGGCGTTATGACCCACCAACCTCTGATTGCTGAGGTGCCGAATCAGCAACACACACTAACCGCGATCGTCGAGCAGGATGCGCGTACGGCCTATTTTTATATCTGGCCGAATGACCTGTTTCGCAGCCAATACGCGGTGCGCGGCTGCTGGCTGCGTAACCTGCTGCCTGCGCCCGCGCAGGAAGATCGTGAAGCGATGGAGCAGGGCATCGCGCCGCTGCTGAGTGCCGAGTATTGCCGCACGCTGGAAGCCGAGCCGATGCTCGATCCCGCCGGCTTACAGGTGCTGTGGGAGCCCAGCGACGACGGCGCCGCGCTGTGGTATTACGGCCAGCTGCTGGCGGTGATCCCCGGCTGGAGCCTGTATCAGGATAAGCAGGTGAGTTTTTCTGCTGCCTGCATCAAAGAGAATCGCCTGACCGCACCGCTGGGATCGGCCTCCACCAACGATTACTACGCGCGCGCTGAACAGCAGCGTCACTTCTGGCGTGACTGGCACGACGGACACTTGTGGGATGTGGTGCAGCGCGAGCTGATGCAGTGTTATCAGGCGCAGTTTGGCGAATCGGTAAAATATTACTCCATCGATCAAGGCAACTGGCCGCCAATGGCGATTTCGCAGCACTTGCACAATGGCGTTTGGTATTTCCTGACGCTGGGCATGGGGATCCGTCCGATGCCGCAGGTGGATCACCTGTTTGACGAGCTGGCGCCGCAGTATCGCCGCGTCGAGCTGGCGATGGCGGTAAACGGTGAAGTGATGACCGAAGCCAATGCAGTGCAGATGGCGAGCGCGCTGGCTGAGTTTGCCCATCTGCCGTGGGCGCGCCTGACCTGGATTGGCGAAGGGCATACGCTGGCGTCGGAAGTGGCGCCGGTTGGCTTTGAAAGCTTCCTGCTGGCCAACGATCTCGCTCCCGAAGCGGCGCAATTCCGCCTGCCGAAACGCGATGGCGACCGCGTGAATCTGCTGTGGTCCACGCCAATTACCGAAGCCGAACGCCAGTTTGCGCAGGCTGACGATCGCGGTGGGCAGCAGCTGCTGCAACGTTTGCTGGCGGACGGCAATAATCATGTGTTCCGGCCGCGCCAGGAAGTGGTTGAAACTCCCGCTCCGTAAATCAGGTCGGCATCGATGCCGACCCTACGATTTTAAATTATCACCCAAATCAACTATTTCACTGCTTTGTGATCGTGCTCACCTCAAGTTCCCCATTAACACGCCGTTAACCTCGATCAGGCAACTCGCCAACCAGGGTAAGGGCACACATAATGTTCAAAACAACACAATCCCGTTTCACCGCGACGCTGGTCGCCTTTTTTGCCGGTCTGATGCTGATTACCGTGCTGGTAATTAATCAGTTTATCGCTCCGCAACTCTCCGAAAATGAAAGTCGTCTGGTGCGTTACGAAGTAGACGGTCTGGCCGGACGCATCGTCGAGCAGATGAACCGCGTACAGGCACAGCAGCGCGCCATTACCGAAGCCGCAGGCGTGATGGATAGCGCAGCCATTGATACCTTGCTGCCCGCCTTAGTTAACCAATATCAGGACAGCAACGTGTTCGGCGGTGGCATCTGGCCGTTACCGAACCGTCGCGATCCGGCCAAAGAGAAAGACAGTTCGTTCTTTGCGCGCAACGCCAGTAACCAGCTGCAGGTCAACACTTACTGGAACTCGGACGCCGCCGACAAATACTGGGAGCAATCCTGGTACAAAGATGGTTTGAGCGCGCCGAAGGGCCAGTGCGCATGGGCAAAAGCCTATCAGGATGCTGCCAGCCCGCAGCCACGTACCAACTGCGCGATGGCGATCTATCGCGATGGCACCGTATGGGGCGTGGCGACCATTGACGTGACGCTCGGCTTCTTCAACCAGCTGGCAAAACAGATGGGTGAGGCGATTCAGGGCCGCGTACTGATCGTTGAAGCCGACGGTAAAGTGGTGGGTAACGCCGCGCTGGTGGATGGTGCGCCGAAGCTGGAAAACCTCGCCGATACCCAGCTGCCGATGGCGTCCGCGTTAAAAGGTCTGTTAGCGCAGGCGGGCAGCCAGCCCGCACAAACCACCTTTACAGGTGAAGATGGCGAACACACGCTGTTTGTGCAGGCGATTGCCGGTAGCCCGTGGTATCTCGCCAGCGATGTGCCGTCGAGCTTGCTGGATGCGCAAACTCACAGCATGTTGACGCGTCTGGGTCTGGTGCAGATTCCGCTGGCGGTGATCCTGCTGTTGGTGCTGCTGGGCTTTGTGCGCGCCATGATGAAACGCCTCGCGGTGCTGAACAGCAACATTGAAGCCTTATCGACCGGCGGTGCCGATTTGACGCAGCGTCTGCCCGCCAGTAATAGCCCGGAATTCAACGCCGTGGCGCAGAGCTTCAACCAGTTCATCGCCTATCTGCAAGGCCTGATGCGTCAGGTGGGCGATAGCGCGCTGGCGATTACGGCGGCTTCGCGTGAAATTGCCAGCGGCAACGCCGATCTCTCGGCGCGTACCGAATCGCAGGCCAGTTCGATTGTTGAAACGGCAGCATCAATGGAAGAGCTGACCGGCACGGTGCGTCAGAACGCCGATAACGCCACGCATGCGAATCAGCTGGCGGATGGCGCGTCGCAGGTTGCGGCACGCGGCACCGAAGTGGTGCGTCAGGTGGTCACCACCATGGGCGCGATTAATCACTCTTCTCGCAAAGTGGTTGATATCATCAGCGTCATCGACAGCATCGCCTTCCAGACCAACATCCTGGCGCTGAACGCCGCGGTAGAGGCGGCGCGCGCCGGTGAACAGGGGCGCGGTTTTGCCGTGGTGGCCTCGGAAGTGCGCAACCTGGCACAGCGCTCGGCTAACTCGGCGCGTGAAATTAAGAAGCTGATTGAGGAGTCGGTGGCGAATATTGATACCGGCAGCCAACTGGTGGAGCAGGCCGGGCAAACCATGGATGAGCTGATGCAGGGCGTCAGCAGCGTGACTACGCTGATGAGCGAAATCATGTCAGCGAGCCGCGAGCAGAGCATGGGCATCGATCAGGTTAACGTGGCGATTACCCAGCTGGACGGCAGCACTCAGCAGAACGCCGCGCTCGTCGAGCAGGTTTCAGCCGCCGCGCAGTCGATGCAGCAGCAAAGCGTGCAGCTGGAGCAGGTGGTACAAAGCTTTAAGCTGTAAGTTTTGTGGAGTTGGTCGCCATGCATGGCGACCTTCTCACACACCGCACACATCTTCTCTATTAACGCCATTCCCCGCTTTTTTATGCTGAATTCTCCGCAGGCTGCTACGCTTTAATGTGCCCACGTTAACGCACGGAATGTGCGCTATTTCCTCCATCAACCCTTTGGAGGTTGTGTACAATAGCTGCGAATTTTCCGAAGGAGTTGTCATGCCCGCCATTGAAGTTATTCTCGTTGACCACCTCGATCGCCCTATCGGCAAAATGGAAAAGCTGGAAGTGCATGAAAAAGGATTGCTGCATCGCGCGGTGACGGTTTACGTGTTCAATTCGCGCCATGAAGTGCTGCTGCAACGCCGTGCCAGCACTAAATATCACTGTGGTGGATTGTGGAGTAACACCTGCTGCAGTCATCCCTATCCGCAGGAATCCACGCGCGATGCCGCCGAGCGCCGTTTGCGTGAAGAGATGGGCATGAATGTTGCGTTAACGCCGGTGTTTGAGCTGAGCTACAACCTGCCGCTGAGTAACGGCTTGACCGAGCATGAATATGGGCACGTGTTCTTCGCCATCAGCGATGAGCAGCCGGTCCTCAACCCGGAGGAGACGGATGCATGGTGCTATCGCTCGATTGCGCAGATTCAGCAGGAGATGCAGGAGAATCCGGCGCAGTTCACGCCGTGGTTTTTGCATACCTTCCCGCGCATTCCCAATACGCTGGGCGAGTTTCGCCTGACGGCTTAAAGACGAAGGTCGCCATTTATGGCGACCTCTGTTAATCCATCACTGAAAATCTTCCGCATCCACGTCGTAACCCGACGGCTCCCAGCGAATCGCCAATAGCGCCAGTAAGCCAATCAGCGGCGCAAGGAAAATCACCCAGAACACGCCGGTACCAAACGCCGCCACCAGCAGCGGGAAGGCGAACAGCGACACGGTGGAACTGCCGCGCATCAGCGTCTGGTTGAAGCCAACGCCTACGCCGCGCAGCGAAGCCGGATAGCTTAGCGAGGCAAATGTCATGGTGTGCGAGCCGGGACCAAACCCCTGACCAAACAGGAACAGCGCCAGCATGGCAATCGCCACCGCCGCCTGTTCGCCGCCTTCCGGACGACCAATCAACGCCAATCCCAGCAGCGCCACGCACTGACAAGCGTAACCGGCCACCGACATCTTCCACGCGCCCAGACGCGGCACCAGCCGCACCGCCAGCAAGCCGCCGACAAAAGCAAACAGCAGATTCAGCGCCAGCGACACCAGAATGGTGGTCAGCATCGATTGCGCAAAGAAGCTGGAGATAATCACCGGCAGGCCAAACGCCACCGCGTTATAGGCAAATGACGAGGCGATGGAGGTGACGGTTGCCAGAATGGTACGACGACGATAGACGCCCTGCAGCAGCGCGCCGTAGTTGCGCCAGCTGGCTTTACGTACCGCTTTCTGCGGCGTCAGATCGGCGTCATCCGCCACCTGCGCGTTGATGTTGTAAGAGTTGCGCAGAATCTCCGCCGCGCCTGTGAGGTTGCCCTGATTGGCTGCCCAAATCGGCGACTCACTCATGTAACGGCTGCGAATGGCGATGATCAGCAGCGCAGGCACCGCACCAAAACCCAGAATCAAACGCCACAGCCAATCGGTGTGGCTTTCGGGCAACACCGCATACAGCAGCAGGACCAGCAGGTAGGAAATACTGATCGCCGCGTACCATGTCGGACACCACATCGCCACGCTGGCGGCCTTATTGCCTTGCCCGCGCAGCTTCGAAAACTCGGCGAGAAACGCCATCGCCACCGGTAAGTCGATCCCGACGCCGAGGCCCATCACAAAGCGCGCACCGGCCAGCACATATTCGTTTGGCGCGAACGCACAGGCTAACGCTGCCACCACGAAGAAAAACATGTCGGCCATAAACACACGATAGCGACCGATTTTGTCGGTGAGGTAGCCGCCAATCAGCGCCCCGACAATCGCACCAAAGGTAATCGCCGATGCCACCATGCCGGTGCCTGCGGGCGTCAGCTGGAACTCGCGCGTCACGTCTTTGATGCCAAACGCCAATGCGCCGAGATCGTAGGCGTCAAGGAACACGCCGCCCAGCGCAATCGCGATCACGATGCGCGCGTTGCTGCGCGATTCGTTGCTGTTGTTCACCAGCCCGGAGACATCGGCCGCGCTGCGGATCCATTTGGTCTCACCGGTGGGGACATTCCCTGCCTGCGCGACGTGCGCCGGAGAAGCTAAGTCGGTCATGATGTTTTGTAATTTATTGTAATGAGTGGGACTGTGAGCATAAGCCGCCGTCTTAACATCGAAAATTCCAATTGGTTATATGTGCTGCGTTTTGGTTATAACCGATAGGCAATTGATAGCAAAAAAAGCACGAAGTAAGCCGCTTGACCGCGCCTATCCCCTTTCGCCAGGCTACGCTTGATAGTCACACAATGAAAACAAATGAGGGAAGCGGGATGATAAAGCAGGGTTTATTGGGAATGATGGCATTGGCAATGAGCATGGGTGCAGCGCAGGCGGCGGATCCGGTGAAAGTTGGTTCCAAAATTGATACCGAAGGCTCGCTGCTCGGCAACATTATTCTGCAGGTGCTGGACAAACATGGGGTAAAAACCGTCAATAAAATCCAGCTCGGTACCACGCAAGTGGTGCGCGGCGCGATCACCGCCGGTGAGCTGGATATCTACCCGGAATACACCGGCAACGGCGCATTTTTCTTCAACGATGAGAAAGACACGGCGTGGAAGAACGCCCAGCAGGGCTACGAGAAGGTGAAAAAACTCGACGCCGAGAAAAATCATCTGGTATGGCTGACGCCCGCGCCAGCTAACAATACCTGGACGATTGCGGTGCGCGGCGACGTGGCGCAGAAGAACAACCTCAACACGCTGGACGATCTCAGCGCTTACCTGAAAAAAGGCGGCACTTTCAAACTGGCTGCCTCGGCGGAATTTATCGAACGCAGCGATGCGTTACCGGCGTTTGAAAAAGCCTACAACTTCAAACTGGAGCAGGCGCAGCTGCTGTCGCTGGCCGGTGGCGACACCGCCGTGACCATCAAAGCGGCGGCGCAGCAAACCTCTGGCGTGAACGCGGCGATGGCCTACGGCACCGACGGTCCGGTAGCGGCGCTGGGCCTGCAAACGCTGAGCGATCCGAAAGGCGTGCAGCCGATTTATGCCCCTGCGCCGGTGATCCGCGAAAGCGTGCTCAAGCAATATCCGGACATCGGCAACTGGCTGCAGCCGGTCTTCAGCAAGCTGGATGAGAAAACCCTGCAGCAGCTGAATGCGCAGATCGCGGTGGATGGTCAGGATGCCAGCCAGGTCGCGAAACAGTGGCTACAGACCAATAAGTTGCTGTAAGCAGTGTCGTCGTTGTTATTCCGACCGCGCCAGCAGCCGGTGCTGCTGGTGTTAATCGCGCTTATCACGCTGGCGCTGTTTGCCTTGCCGCTATTGAGCTTTGCCGCCAATCGGCTGGTCTCTGGCCAGCCGCTGACGTTATGGCAGGTGACCAACAGCATACTGCTGTTCATCCCGTTGCTGTGGCTGTGGCAGAGCTTGTGGTGGCCGCCGCGCCGCATTCACGCGATATCGGTGCTGCTGGCGGCGGAAGTGCTGCTGGCCTTACTCATCTGGCTGGCCGGACAACAGGCCACGCAACTGGCGAACAGCGGGAGCCCGCTGGCGCGCACCGCGTTTGGCAGCGGCTTGTGGTGTGCGGCGGCGCTGGCGCTGCTGCTGGCGGCGGAAGCGGTCCGGCAAATCACCCGCAGTACCCCTTGGCGCATCGTACTTAACCTGCAAATCTGGCTGCTGCCGCTGGCGCTGTTACTCAGCGGTCATCTTGATCGTCTCTCGCTTTTGAAAGAGTACGCCAACCGCACGGCGGTGTTTGATGCGGCCTTCACGCAGCATTTGTGGCTGCTGGGCGGCACGCTGCTGCCGACGATAATCATCGGATTGCCGCTCGGGCTGGCGATTGCGCGCCGTCCGCGCTGGCAGAATGCCGCATTTAGCGTGCTTAACCTGATTCAAACGGTGCCGTCGGTGGCGCTGTTCGGTTTACTGATTGCGCCGCTGGCGGGATTGGTGGCGCATTTTCCGCTGCTGGCCCGTTGGGGCATCAGCGGCATCGGTATTGCACCGGCCTTGATTGCGCTGGTGCTCTACGCGCTGCTGCCGCTGGTGCGCAGCGTGGTGGCCGGTTTGCAGCAGGTGCCGCAGGAAGTGCGTGAAACCGCGCGCGGCATGGGCATGAGCGCGTGGCAACAGTTCTGGCACGCCGAACTGCCGCTGGCGCTGCCGGTGTGGCTCTCCGGGTTGCGCGTGGTAGTGGTGCAAACCGTGGGCCTGGCGGTTGTCGCGGCGCTGATTGGGGCGGGCGGATTCGGCGCCATTGTTTTTCAGGGATTGCTGAGCAGCGCGCTGGATCTGGTGCTGCTCGGCGTGATTCCGGTGGTGGCGCTGGCGGTGATTTTTGATGCGCTGCTGCGTTTACTGTCGGCACTGCTGGAGAGACGTCATGATTGAATTTCACCAGGTGAGCAAAGTGTTCGCTGGCAAAGAGGCGATACGTAACCTGTCGCTGAAGATTGAGAAGGGCAGTTTTACCGTGCTGATTGGCACCTCCGGTTCGGGCAAATCGACCACGCTGAAGATGATCAACCGGCTGGTGGAGCACGACAGCGGCGAAATCCGTTTTGCTGGCGAAGCCATCGAAAACATGGATGCGCGCGCGTTGCGCCGCCGCATCGGTTATGCCATTCAGTCGATTGGCCTGTTTCCGCACTGGAACGTGGCGAAGAACATCGGCACCGTGCCCTCGCTGCTCGGCTGGCCGCAGGCGAAGATCACTCAACGCGTCGATGAGCTGCTGGCGCTGCTCAATCTCGACAGCCATCTGGCGACGCGCATGCCGCATCAGCTGTCGGGCGGACAGCAGCAGCGCGTCGGCGTGGCGCGTGCGCTGGCGGCCGATCCCGAGTTGCTGCTGATGGATGAACCTTTCGGCGCGCTCGATCCGGTCAACCGTCTGGCGCTGCAACACGAGATGCTGCGCATTCAGAAAATGTCCGGTCGCACCGTGGTGCTGGTGACGCACGACATCGACGAAGCGCTGACGCTGGCCGATCAGCTGGTGCTGATGGACGGCGGCGAAATCGTGCAGCAGGGCAGGCCAATCGATCTGCTGACGCAGCCGGTGAACGACTTTGCCCGCGAGTTCTTTGGTCGCAGCGAGCTCGGCGTGCGTTTGCTGGCGCTGGGACGTGCGGGCAGCGCGGCGCGACGCGGTGAATGGCTGGACGCCGAACCGATTGCCGAATCGCTGACGCTGCGTGAAGCGCTGTCGCAATTTATTGCGCGCCGCACCGATAAATTGCCGGTGATCGATCAGCAGCAACAGCCGCTGGGCGTGCTGCACTTCAGCGATCTGCTGCGCCAGCGGGAGGCGAGCTGATGCGGCTGTTACGCGATCCGCTCTACTGGCTGCTGGCGGCCTTTCTGCTGCTGCTGTGGGGCTTGCCGCACAGCGGTCCGCTGTTTGCTCACTGGTTTCCACAGCTCGAGCGTCCGCTGTATCAGCAGGAGAGTTTCTGGCGGCTGGCGCTGGCGCATCTGGCGTTGGTGGTCAGCGGCAGCCTGCTGGCGTTGCTGGTCGGCGTTGCCTGTGCGGTGTTTGCTACGCGTCACGCCGGGCGCGCCTTTCGTCCGCTGCTGGAAACCGTGGCGGCGGCCGGGCAAACCTTTCCGCCGGTTGCGGTGTTAGCGATTGCGGTGCCAGTGATGGGGTTTGGTGCCACGCCCGCGGTAATGGCGCTGTTTCTCTACGGCTTGCTACCGATTTTGCAGGGCACGCTGGCAGGTTTAGATAGCGTACCGGCCAGCAATCGTGAAATCGCGGTCGGCCTCGGCATGGGGCCGTGGCGACGCTTGTGGCAGATTGAGCTGGCGCTGGCGGCACCGGTGATCATGGCGGGCGTGCGAACCTCGGTGATGATCAACATCGGCACGGCAACTATCGCCTCCACGGTGGGCGCGGAGAGTCTGGGATCGCCGGTGATTATCGGTCTTAGCGGCTTTAACACCGCCTATGTGATTCAGGGCGCGCTGCTGGTGGCGCTGCTGGCGTTGATTTGCGATCGCCTGCTAGAGCGCGTGCAGCGCAAACTTAGTGGGTATGCACAATGAGGCTGTAGCCGACCAGCATCATGCCACCCATGCCGCCAAGCGCCATGATGGCAAACAGGGAACCGATAAGGAGTTTATTCCAGTTCATGAGGAGACCTGAGAAAAGAAATTTAGGGCGGCATGATAACGCGCACACCACGCCAGGCAAAGGCCGTGTGTGCGATTTTACTTATGCGGGATCGTGCAGGTGAATGGCAAAACCCTGCGCCTGCCAGTGTTCAAACTGCTCGACCTGACGACGCGTCGGCTTTTTGCCGGTCCAGATAAACAGGTTTTGTCCGGGGAATAACTCAGGGCGCGGCATGTCCAGAGGCTCCGCCAGCACATCCATGCGCCAGCCTTGCTGCGACAAACGCCAGGCTTCCAGCCAGATGCGGGTACGATCTTCCACCGCCCAACCCAGCATCAAGGCATCTTTACCGGCTTTTTTACGTCCACAGGCCAGACAAAACGCCACATAATCAATTAGCGCGCCATCAAGCAGACTGCACATGGTGCGCGCGGTGTTCTGATCTAAACCAAGACGCTGGCGAACCGGCACGAACACGTGATCGATTAACGCATCCACCGGATGTTCCCGGCCAATATTGGCAATTTTAACGCGCAATTTCGCCGGGCGAACGTGGCGCAGTACGCTCATCAATTCTTCCTGCAGCGCCGACCAACCGTCATCCACATTGACCGTGGCGCCTTCCAGCAACGCTTTCACTTTGCCAACAGGCACGCCGCTCTCTATCCAGCGCTTTATCTCTTCGATACGCTGAACATCTTCATCATCAAACTGCCTATGACCACCTTCGGTACGCTGGGGTTTTAACAGACCGTAACGTCGCTGCCAGGCGCGAAGCGTTACCGGGTTGATTCCACAGCGTTCGGCCACATCCCCGATACTGTATAAGGCCATAAAGTCCTCAAAAATTCTGACCTGCATAACAACACCTTAACCCCCACGACTGGGTTGTACAATGATTTTTTAATTGTACAACTTGACCGCTTTATTTATTTAAGGTCATATCTCATATGTGAGATTTATTTCCCGTATATGAGAGGTGAAGATGTCTGCTTCGGATACCGACGATCGACTGGCGGCGCGACTGGCTGAATTACGCGTACAACGCGGTTGGTCATTAGATGAATTGGCGATGGCGACCGGCATCAGTCGGGCGTCGTTGTCGCGCATTGAACGCGCCGAAACGAGCCCCACAGCCGCTTTGCTTAACCGCCTTTGCGTGGCCTACGGCTTGACCATGTCGCGCCTGCTGAGCGATGTGGAAGAGGAGGCCGCGCTGCTGCTGAAAGCGGCGCAACAGCCGGTATGGCGCGATGACGCCAGCGGCTTCCAGCGCCGCAACGTATCACCGCCCGCCAGCCACTTTAAAGCGGAAGTGGTGGAAGGTGTGCTGCGTCCTGGCGCGCGCATTGATTACGATGCGCCGCCGATTCAGGGACTGGAGCAGCACATCTGGCTGCAATCGGGCGAGCTGACCATCAGCATGGACGATCAGCACTGGACGCTGCAGGCAGGCGACTGTCTGCGCTTTCATCTCACTGGCAAATCCGCGTTTGCCGCCCATGCCGAAGGCGGCGCGCGCTACATTTTGGTGGTATGCAAACCATGATTGATATCGAACCTCTTAGCGCCACCCAGGCGCAGCCGCTGCTGGCGGCATTGTGTGATGTGCTACAGGGCTGCGTCGCCGATGGCGCCAGCGTAGGCTTTATTGATGCGGACGATCGCGCGGCCATTGAGCGCTTCTGGCAGGACAAAATTTACAGCCTGGCGAGCGGCGACAATCAGTTGCTGGTGGCGTATCAGCAGGGCGTGATTGTGGCGACGGTGATGGTGGGATTCAGCGCAATGCCGAACGGTCGCCATCGGGCGGAGATCAGTAAGCTGCTGGTGCATCCCCGCGCCAGACGTCAGGGCATCGCGCGCCGCCTGATGCAGCAGGCGGAACAGCTGGCGGCACAGCAGGGAAAAACCCTGCTGGTGCTGGACACGCGCAGCGGCGACGTGGCAACGGATCTCTATTTGTCGATGGATTGGCAGATTGCTGGTTCAATTCCGCTGTATGCCGAGTCAACCGAAGGTGTGCTGGATGCGACTACGGTGATGTATAAGGTGTTGGGGTGATTGTGATTGTGATTGTGATTGTGCTCGCTGTCCCCCTCCTCGGTCCTCCCCCATAAATGGGGGAGGAAGATGCTGCCATATGTCAGTGATGAAGCTGCATGTGGCAGCGTCTCCTTCCCCCGCTTGCGGGGGAAGGCCGGGATGGGGGACAGCGAGCACGGACCGGGGAAAGCGAGCACAAACCTGGACGGACAGCGAGCACAGACCGGGGATAGCGAGCACAATCCCAAAATGCACCAACTCAGTGCGGTCCTTCCGCCTCGCCAATCCCGAGTGCCTGCATAAACAGCCGGATAATCGGGTTTATTTTGCGGCCCTTCTTCATCATCAAACAAAACGGGTTTTCACGGCGAGTCGAATCATCACCCAACTCACACAGCTGCCCACGCGCAATAAACGCGGCGGCATAATGTTCCGGTAAATAACCAATAAAATGGCCGGTTAAAATCAGCATGGCGACAGATTCAACCTGAACCGCCTGCACGCCGCTGTCCTGTAAGGGAATGATGCGACGATCGTCGCGCGGCGTCACATATAAATGATTAATAATTTTCTGCTCACGTAATATGTCCAGCGATATATTTTTATCGCACGATCCCGAATATAAAGGATGTGACATAGAGCAATATAATTTTGAATATTCCTTATAAAGCGGGAAGTAATCAAAATCACTTTTCATTTCATAAACCGGTGCAATACCACAATGAAAACGGCCTTCACTGATGCCGCGCTCAATATCATCTAATTGCGCAGTTTGCAGTCGAATTTGTACCTTTGGCGCTTTCTGGTGCAGCTGTTGCACCGCCGCGGTGACCGGTGATTGCGGGTCGGAGATGGTGTTATCCACCACGCAAATGGCAATGTCACCCAGCAGTTCATTGCGACTGTTGTGCAGCCGCTCGCGAAACAGATTCAGCGAGACGAACAGTTCCAGCGTGGCTTGGTAGACGTTGATGCCGTACTGCGTTAACTCAAAACCTTCGCGTCCGCGGCTGCATAACGTCATGCCGAGACGAATTTCCAGATCGGAAACCTGTTTACTGATCGCCGCCAGACCAATATTCAATTCGTGGCTGGCAGCGGTTAATCCGCCCGCTTCTACCACGCATTTAAATACCCGCAGTAATTTTAAATCGATATTACTCAGTGCCAGAACCGCATTATCGCTGCGATTATTTGCATTGTTTCCGGACTGGGAAACTTTACTTTCCATTTTTGCTATTCAACTCCGGAATAATTGCGGTGAAAGTACAGTGAACCTGAAATAGGCCCTATTTACCAGTGTAGCCATAAAATAAGTTTTTATTATTTCAACTGGCTCATCCATATCTTTTTCATATCGCTGATGATTATCTGTAAGGGGAAATAGCATGTCTGATAATGCCGAACTGTTATGGGGCGCGCGTTTTAAAGCGGCACCGGCGGCGAGTTTAACCGCGCTGTCTCGTAGCCCGGATTATTACTTTGCATTGGCACCTTACGATCTGGCGGGCTGCCGGGCGCATGCCCGTGAACTGGCGCGCGGCGAGTTGCTGAGCGCCGAAGAGCTCAGCACCATGCTGGCGGCCATTGACGCGTTAGACGCCGATTATCGCGCCGGTCAGCTGCATCCGATTGCCGCCGACGAAGATGTGCACACCTTTATCGAACGCGCGCTGACCGAGCGTTTAGGTCCGCTGGGCGGCAAGCTGCGCGCCGGGCGTTCGCGTAACGATCAAACCGTTAACGACCTGCGTCTTTACCTGCGCGACAACGGTCGCAAGGTGGTGAGCGCGCTGCTGGCCTTGCAGCAGGCGCTGGTCGAGCAGGCGGCACAGCACACCGAAAGCGTCGCGCCCGGTTTCACGCATCTGCAGCAGGCGCAGCCGATTGTTTTTGGTCATCAACTGTTGGCTCACGCGCAATCCTTTGCCCGCGATATTGAACGTATGCAGGATTGGGATCGCCGCAGCGCACGCTGTCCGCTCGGTGCCGCTGCGATGGCCGGTTCCGCTATTGCGCGCCAGCCGGAGCAGGCCGCCGCCGATCTTTCCTATCTCGCGCCGTGCGAAAACTCCATTGATGCCGTTGCCAGCCGCGACTATGCCGCTGAATTCCTGTTTGTCACCAGCATGATCGGCATCAACCTGTCACGCCTGTGCGAAGAAGTGTGCATGTGGGCATCGCGCCAGTTCCGCTGGGTGGAGCTGCATGACAGCTACGCCACCGGCAGCTCCATCATGCCGCAGAAGAAAAACCCGGACATCGCCGAACTGACGCGCGGCCGCGCTGGCCGACTGGTCGGCAATCTGATGGCGCTGCTCACCACCATGAAAGCGATGCCGCTCTCCTACAACCGCGATCTCAGCGACGACAAACGCAACGTGATTGATGCGGTGGATACGCTGCTGCTGGTGCTACCGGCGATGGCAGGCATGATGGCGACGCTGAAATTCAACACCGACGTGATGCGCGAGCAGGCACCGGACGGCTTCACGCTGGCGACCGAAGTGGCCGACTGGCTGGCGATGCGCGGTGTGCCGTTCCGCGAAGCGCATGAGATCACCGGCCAGCTGGTGCAATTGTGCGAGCGCGAAAACTGCGGTCTGTCGGATCTCAGCGATGCGCAACTGCAGGCGGTGGATGTCCGCTTAACGCCGGAGGTGCGCAGTGCGCTGACGCTGGAAGCCGCGCTGGCGGCTCGTAGCGGCTACGGCGGTACCGCACCGGCACGCGTACGTGAGCAGCTGGCACGTCTGCAAACCCTGATGCAGGACCAGCAGCGCTGGACCGACGATTACGCTGGCCCACGCGCCTGAGGAGAACTTATGTCGCAATCAACGCCGATTGAGCCGGGTTTGAACAACAGCCGCGAGCAGACGCATTACGATCTCGATCGTTACCAAGTGGTGCCGCGCCGTTACTACGGCCGTATCACCGCGTCGGCGGTGATTCTGCTGCTGCTGGCGCTGCTGGTAAACGCCTTTGCGCACGGCAATATCGAATGGTCGTTTGTCGGCCAGTTCTTTACCGCCCAGGCGATTCTTAACGGCGTGGTTAACACGCTGATCATGTCGGTGCTGGCGATGGGGCTCGGCGTACTGTTTGGCGTCATCACCGCCATCATGTACATGTCGCCGAATCCGGTGCTGCACTACATCGCCGTGGGCTACGCGTGGATTTTTCGCGGCACGCCGCTGATTCTGCAGCTGCTGCTGTGGTTTAACCTCGCGCTGGTGTTTCCCACCATCAGCATTCCCGGCGTGTTCAGCGTGCAAACCGTCACCATCATGACGCCGTTCCTCGCCGCGCTGCTCGGTTTGAGCATCAATCAGGGCGCGTACACCTCGGAAGTGGTGCGCGCGGGCCTGCTGTCGGTGGATACCGGGCAATACGAAGCGGCGAAAGCCATCGGCATGCCGCGTCTGCAGGCGCTGCAGCGCATCATTCTGCCGCAGGCGATGCGCGTGATTCTGCCGCCGGTCGGCAACGAATTTATCAGCATGATCAAAACCACCAGCCTCGCCAGCATGATTCAGTACTCCGAACTGCTCTACAACACGCAAACCATCTACTTCGCCAACGCGCGCGTCATGGAACTACTGTTCGTGGCAGGCATTTGGTACCTGATTGTGGTCACGGTGTTGTCGTTTGGACAGAGCCGACTGGAACGTTATTTCTCACGCGGCCATCGTCAGCGTCAGTAATCAGGAGCCCAACATGAGAAACATCGTGCGCGCCGTTAAGGTGAACAAATATTTCGACCAGTTCCACGCCCTGAAGGATGTCAGCCTCGAAGTGAACTACGGCGAGGTGATGTGCATCCTCGGCCCATCCGGTTCCGGCAAAAGCACCTTTTTGCGCTGCATTAACCAGCTGGAAAAGGTCGATAAAGGCGGGATTTGGGTTGACAACGAGCTGGCGGGCTATCGCATCGCCGGTAACAAACTGCATGCGCTAAGCGACAAACAGATTGCGCGCCAGCGCCTGCAAACCGGCATGGTATTCCAGCGTTTTAACCTGTTCCCACACAAAACCGCGCTGGAGAACATCATCGAAGGGCCGTGTCGCGTGCTGCTGCGCCCAAGGCGCGAAGCCAGCGAAGAGGCGATGGCGCTGCTCGATCGCGTTGGTCTGGCGCACAAAGCGCACGACTATCCGCAGTCGCTCTCCGGCGGCCAGCAGCAGCGCGTGGCGATTGCTCGTGCGCTGGCGATGAAACCCAAACTGATGCTGTTTGACGAACCCACCTCGGCGCTGGATCCGGAGATGGTGGGCGAAGTGCTGGCGGTGATGCGTCAGCTGGCAAAAGAGGGCACCACCATGCTGGTGGTCACCCACGAAATGGGCTTTGCCCGTGAGGTGGCCAATCAGGTGGTGTTTATGGACGAGGGACGGATTATCGAGCAGGGCGCACCGGAAGACATTCTGCTGAACCCGCAAAATCCACGGATGAAAAACTTTATTAACGCGATTCTTCTTTAAACATTACCGGGGTGAATATGAAAAAGCTGTTATTGAGTGCCATCAGTGCCGCCGTATTGCTGCAATCCTCTGCCTGGGCAGACATCGCCGTACCCGCGGCGATCAAAGAGAAAGGGCTGACGGTAGCGATCATGCCGAACTATCCGCCAATGGATTTTAAAGATCCGGCGACCAACCAGCTGACCGGCGTGGATTACGACCTCGGCCAGGCGATTGGTGAAAAACTCGGCGTGAAGATCAACTGGCAGGAGATCGCCTTCGAACAGATGGTGAACGCGGTGGTGACCAGGCGCGTCGATCTGGTGATGTCCGGCATGACGGACACCAAAGAGCGTCAGCAGGTGGTGAACTTTATCGACTACTTCAAAACCGGCCCGCAGTTCTACACCCAATCCGCGCGCAGCGACATCAACAGCGCGATGGATCTGTGCGGTAAGAAAGTCGGTACCAGCCGTCGCACCACCTTCCCGCAGGAGATTGCCAACTGGTCAAAAGCGCACTGTGAAGCGGCCGGTAAGCCGGCGATCATTGTGGTAGGTGCTGAAGGCACCGCCGATGCGCGCACCCAGCTGCGTCAGAACCGTCTGGATGGCGTGGTGCAGGGCAGTGAAACGCTGCCGTACATCATGGATCTGGAAAAGGGCAAATATAAGGCGCTGGATAAAGCCTTCTCCTTCCAGTACACCGGCATGGCGATTGGTAAAGATGCGGGCGAGCTGACCACCGCGATTCAGGCGGCTATCGACGCGATGATTGCCGATGGCACTTACCAGAAAATCCTCGGCAAATGGGGTCTGGCAGACAACGGCGTGGCGAAGGCGACCGTCAACCAGGGCTAAGGAGCGCGCAGATGCAACAACCGGGCGCAGTGCGCTGGCCGCAGGGTAAACGCGGCTGTATGGCGCTGGCGTTTGACCTCGACGGTCCCACCGGCGATGCCATGTTGAATGGCAGCCTGTGGTCAACGCCAGAGTATTTTACCTTTGGGGCTTACGGGCCGTACCGCGCGCTCGGGCGTCTGCTTGACCTGCTGCGCGCCTTCCACCTTCCCGCCACCTTTTTTGTGCCGGCTTGGGTGGTGGAGCAGTGGCCGCAGCAGTGTCAGGCAATTATCGAACAGGGCCACGAAGTGGCCTATCACGGCTATCGCCACGAATCCTTTTGGGCGATTTCACCGGATGAACAGCGCGCAGTCATGGCGAAATCCGCTGAAGTCTTTCACCAACATCTGGGCATCACCGCCTGCGGTTTTCGTACGCCGTCGGGCGACTGGCATGCGGAAACGCCACAAATCCTGCGCGATGCGGGCGTGATCTACTCCAGCAGCATGCGCGGCGACGATCGCCCCTACAGCATTCCGGTGGCGGGCCATACGCCGCTGGTGGAGATCCCCGGTAAGTGGGAGATGGATGATTACGCCTCGCTGGCCTACACGCGCCAGCCCGACTTCCCTAAAGGTGGCGACCGCATCGCCAGCTATGCGCACACGCGTGATAACTGGCAGCGCGAGTTCGATGGCGCGATGGATGAAGGCTTGTGCCTCACCACGCTGTTTCACCCGAAAATCTCCGGCCAGCCGGGACGCTTGCTGCTGCTGGAACAGCTGTTTGCACATATGACGGCGCGCGATGACGTTTGGTTTGCGCGCTGCGACGCGGTGGCGCAGTGGTATTTGCAGGAGCAACAGCATGACTGAACCTTCACGCTGGCCGCTGGGTTTCCAGTCGGCGGCGATCCTCACCATCGATTTCAACGATATTCACGGCATTCTCACTCAGGCTCCGGCAGTAGCGGGGCGCGATAAAACGCTGTCGGTGTGGCGCTACGGCACACTGCGCGGCGTCGATCGCCTGCTGGCGCTGCTGGCAGAAAAGCAGCTCAAAGCCAGCTGGTGTATGCCCTCAATTGTCGCCGAACAGCAGCCGGAACTGGTGCAGCGCATCGTGACCGGCGGCCATGAAATCGCCTGCAGTGGCGATATCCACGAAGATTTCTCGCTGCTGACGCTGGAGCAGCAGATCGCCAGCGTGACGCGCGGCTGCGACAAACTGGCGCAGATAACCGGACGCAAAATCACGGGGTTCCGCACGCCCGCCGGGCAGTGGAAACCGGGACTGGCGCAGGCGTTGATCGCACGCGGTATTCAATGGTCCTCCAGCTGGCGCGGCGACGATTTGCCGTACTTCCATCCCGGTACGCGCCTGGTGGAATTACCGATGCACTACACGCTGGAAGATGAGCCGTACTTCGCCTTCAACCTCAGCCCGGCTATTCCGCCGGGACAATCGCGCATCGCGCCGTATGGCGAAACTCTGGCGAATATGACGCAGGATTTCCACGGCTTTCACCGCTTTGGCCTGTGCTACTTGCTGCGACTGCATCCGGAAATCATCGGCACCGCCGGACGCATTGGTTTGCTGCGGGCGCTGCTCGACATGCTGCAACAGCACAATGTGTGGATCGCCACCGCTGAGCAGGCGGCGGCACACTGGCAGACGCAGCCGGATAACGATGTCTGCCATCCGGCGGAGGTGTTTACCCGCATCACTGGAGGTGCGCATGGCGAACTCGCTTGATCAACTGGCGGCCTTTATCGCCGGGACGCGTTTTGCACAACTGCCTGAACCGCTGGTGGAGCAGGCGAAACGCCATCTGCTCGATACGCTCGGTGCTTCGCTGGCGGGCTGCGACAGCCCGATCTGGCGCGAGTGTCTGGCGCTGGTGCAGGCCGAAGGTGGACGCGAACAGGCGCAGATTTGGGGCTGCGCGCAGCAGGCCAGTCCGCGTCAGGCGGCGTGGCTGAACGGCGTGGCGGGGCACATGTATGAACTCGACGATACCGGCGGCTGCGATCACTCCGGTGCGGTGGTGATCCCGGCGCTGCTGGCGGCTTTGCCGCTGGCGACACAGCCGGTGGACGGGCAAGCGCTGCTGGTGGCGATGGTGATCGGCTATGACGTTGGCCGCCGCGTGTTAGAAGCCTGCGGCGGTTACTCGGCGCACAACGGCGCAGGCTGGCACTCTACCGCCAGCTGCGGCGTGTTTGGTGCGGCGGCGGCGGTCTGTTCGCTGCTGCAGCTGGATCGCGCGCAGTGTGCGTCTGCGCTGGGCATTGCCGCCAGCTTCAGCGGCGGTTTGTGGGGCTTTATTCACGACGGATCGCACACCAAAAAACTGCATGCCGCGCGCGCAGCAGAAGGCGGCGTGCAGGCCGCGCTGCTGGCACAACGCGGTATCAGCGGCCCTTCAGCGGTGTTTGAACCACGCTGGGGCGGCTTCCTGCAAACCTTAGCGGCGGAAACCCAGCAGCCGCAGGCCTTGACGGCCGATCTCGGCGAGGTGTGGAAACTGGCGCGCTGCTCAATCAAACCCTACGCTTCGTGCCGTGGCACCCACGCGGCGATTGATGCGCTGGGAATCCTGCTGCAACAGCATGATGTGCGGGTAGAGCAGATCGCGCGCATCGTGGTGGGCGTTAATCCGTTCCTGCTGGAGATGTGCGGCGGACGCGAGTTACACAGCCTGGCGGCGGCGCAGATGAGCCTGCCGTATGCGCTGGCGGCGCGCGCACTGTACGGCTCGGCGGAGCTGGCCAGTTATGACGACGCCAAACGCCTGCATCCCGATGTGGAAGCGTTGCTGGCACGTATTGAGCTGGTGATCGATGAGCAGCAGAGCCGCGACGACGAGCCGTGGGTGCGGCTGGAAACCGGGCAGGGCGCGCAGTGGCAGCAGCATGTGCCGGTGCCGTCAGGCGCGCCAACCAATCCGCTCACGCTGGAGGCCTTGCTGGCGAAATACCGCAGTTTGGCCGCGCGCGTATTGCCGCTGGAGCAGGTCGAACAGCTCGAGGCGGTGTGTCTGGAGCTGGATGAAGTGGCGGATGTGCGGGAAGTGGTGGGGTTGTTGGGGATTGGGTGATTTTTTCCTTTTGGTGTGTGCTCGCTGTCCCCCATCCCGGCCTTCCCCCATTAATGGGGGAAGGAGACGCTGCCACATGCAGCTTCAGAACGAATATGTGGCAGCATCTTCCTCCCCCATTTATGGGGGAGGACCGAGGAGGGGGACAGCGAGCACATTCAAACCACAGCGAGCACATTCAAACCACAGCGAGCACATCCAAACCACAGCGAGCACATTCAAACCACAGCGAGCACAAACTAAACCCTGCCTGCTAACCCCTCAATCCGCGCTATCGCTGCCAGCAAGCGCGCTTCGGTCACTGCTTCGGCCATGTTCTCCATATCCGGCGCATGCACTGATTCGCGCACAATCAGCGCCAGCTCACTCTCATCCAGCTCGGCAATCTCGCTCAGCGTCAGCGGCACGCCGCAATCGCGCGCCAGGCGCATCTCATCCAGCACTTCCTCATCGGTGCGGTTCTCCAGCGCCAGCAAACAGAGATTGCCAAAGCCGACCAGCAAGCCGTGCCCAAACTCGCGGGTTTTATCGCAGAAGGTAAAGCCTTCATAAATCGCATGCGAAGCCGCCGCGTGTGCGCCGTAGCTCATCAGCGAGGTTAATCCTGCCCAGGTGAAGATCGCATCCAGCACCTGATCGAGCGACGCGCTGCTCTCACCACGCAGCACTGCGGCATAGGCTGCTGGTCCATGTTCACCAATCACGTCATAACAGATCTGGCTGTGCGCCAGTGACGAGAGCGCATTGCCCTCGCGTGCCGGATGACGTGCGCTGACCGCGCGGAACTCGTACCACTTCGCCAGCGTATCGCCCAGCCCGGCGGCCAGCCAGCGGGCGGGCGCTTTAGCCAGCAGCTCGCTGTCAATGATCACCGCCGCCGGTGCCTGCGGCAGCGGGAAAATGTCGAAGAAATTGCCGTTATCGTCATAGCGAATACTCAGCGGCGTCACCGCGGAACAGGTGGCGGCGATGGTTGGCAGCGTGATCACCGGCACGCCAATCTGTGCGCCTACCGCTTTCACCGTATCCAGCGATTTACCGCCGCCCACGCCAATCAGCACCTCGGCGTGCAGTTCGCTGGCCATCGCCGCCAGACGATTGATCTGATTGATCGAGGTTTCGCCGCCAAACCACTCCTGCGCCAGCAGCGTGACGTTGGCCGCCAGCAGCTGCGCGCGAACCTGCGCTTCTACTGCCTGCAACGCCTGATGGCCGCCAATCAGCAGCGCACGCTGTCCCAGTCCGGCGCAGATCGCGCCTAATTGGTTGATCACGCCCGCACCGCGCAGCACGCGCGCCGGGAAAACCAGATTCTGTTGTGTCATCACTTGTTCTCTGTGTAACGGACGCCGGGCAACACGCACAGCATCTCATAAAGGATATTGGCCGCCAGCTGCGAGGTCATACCGCTGATGTCGTACGGCGGCGAGACTTCCACCAGATCGCCGCCCACCAGATTGAGTCCACGACAGCCGCGCACGATCTCCAGCCCTTGCATCGAGGTCAAACCGCCCACTTCCGGCGTGCCGGTGCCGGGTGCCCACGCGGGATCGAAACTGTCGATGTCGTAAGAGAGATACACCGGGCCGTCGCCGATACGCGCGCGCACCTCGGCCATCAGCGGCGTCATGGAGCGATACCAGCACTGTTCGGCGGGCACCAGATGGAAGCCCTGATCGACGCCCCACTGAAAATCATCGGCGGCGTAACCTTGCGCACGTTGCCCGATTTGCACCACGCGCTGGCAGTCGAGCAGGCCCTCTTCCACCGCGCGGCGGAACGTGGTGCCATGCGCGATCTTCTCGCCAAACATCTCGTCGTTGGTGTCGGTGTGGGCATCAATGTGAATCAGCCCCATCGGCCCATGCTTCTTCACCAGCGCGCGCAAAATCGGCAGCGTCAGCGTGTGATCGCCGCCCAGCGTTAACGGGATAATCGGCCAGTTATTCAGCTCGGTATAATAGTTTTCAATGATATCGACTGATTTCAGCAGGCTGTAAGTGTTGATCGGCACATCACCGAGATCGCCGACGCGCAGCGAATCAAAGGGCGCGGCGCCGGTGGCCATGTTGTAGGGTCGGATCATGACTGAATCGGCGCGGATGGCGCGTGGGCCATAGCGCGTACCGCTGCGCTGCGAGGTGCCGATATCCAGCGGAATGCCGACGAACGCCACATCCAAATCGGCTGGTGATTCAGCGGCGGGTAAACGCATCATGGTGCCGCGTCCGGCGAAACGGGGCATTTCGTTACCGCCTTGCGGCTGGGGGAAATCGGTCATCACGCACTCCTTTAGTCAGGTGAAACCCATCATTACCCAGCCCGCGCGCCGGAAAAATCCTTGACAGCCGATAATCACTTCAGAGATTACTTAACTTTAGTCAGCAATCTCTGAAGGAAAATCGGTGCAGACGCTTCCCAATCTTAAACTGCTGCAGGTGTTCGCCAGCGTGGTGGAAAATCAGGGCTATTCTCGCGCGCAGCAGGCGCTGAACATGACCACGCCGGCCATCAGCGCCTACATGAGCGAGCTCGAGAGCCAGCTCGGTTTTATCCTCTGTCAGCGCGGGCGCGGCGGCTTTACCCTGACCAGCAAAGGCGAGCAGTTTTATCGCTACTGTCAGGAGATGCTGGCGACGCTGGCGGGTTGGCAGGAGCAGGTTGAGACGCTGAAAAGCGCGCAGGGCGGCACTTTCTCGCTTGGCGTGGTGGACGCCACCGTCACCGATAGCACGCTGGATCTGCCTGCCGCTATCGCCCGCTTTAACCAGCGCTTTCCGGCGGTGTTCTTTAATCTGAGCGTGCGCGATCCCAATGAGTTGCAGCAGCAGTTGCTGGAGGATCGGCTCGATTTGGCGATTGGGCACTTTCCGCTGCGCGCCAGCAATCTGGTGACCATTCCGCTTTACGAAGAACAGCATTGGCTCTATTGCAGCCCGCAACATCCGCTCGCTGAGGGCCATCCGGATGTGCGCACCGTGCAGCAAACCGGCATGGTGACGCGGCGTTACTGGAATCAGCAGGAGCTGAACAAGCGCGGCTTCCGCCAGAGCAACGCTTCAGTGGAGAGCATCGAAGCGCAGCTGACGCTGATTCTCTCTGGCCGCTTCATTGGCTATTTGCCCGAACACTACGCGCGCAGCGGGGAACTGCAGGGCACGTTGCGTCGCCTGCTGCCGCACCATTTCCACTTCCGCGCGCCTTTCTCTTTTGCGTTCCGCCGTGGGCGCGCGCGTGAAACCTTAATCCGCGCGATGCGTGAAATTCTGAATCCAGCGCGAAAAAATAGCAGCGAAAGCTGACGCTGCGCCAATACTGTGTAAAAATACAGGCCAATTCAGCAAACAGTAACGAAAATGGCCCTGACAGCAGCGATAAAAAGCCAGATTGCGCAATGGTATAAGGCGCTGCAGCAGCAGGTTCCTGACTTTATCCCGCGCGCGCCGCAGCGCCAGATGATTGCCGAAGTGGCGAAAAGTCTGGCCGGTGACGAAGGTCGTCATCTGGCGATTGAAGCGCCCACCGGCGTCGGCAAAACCCTTTCTTATTTGATTCCCGGCATTGCGGTGAGCCGCGCCGAGGAGAAGCGGCTGGTGATCAGCACCGCCAACGTGGCGTTGCAGGACCAGATCTTCAGCAAGGATCTGCCGCTGCTGAAGAAAATCATCCCCGATCTCACTTTTACTGCCGCCTTTGGCCGTGGACGCTATGTTTGTCCGCGCAACCTTGCGGCGCTGGCGGCGACCGAAGATCAGCAGGGCGATTTGCTGCTCTATCTGGATGAAGAGGCGGTCACCGGCTCGAAAGAGGAGCAGAAATTCTGCGCCAAGCTAGAGAAGCAGCTCAGTAGCTACCGCTGGGATGGCTTGCGCGATCACACCGATGTCAACATCGAGGACAGCTTGTGGCAACGCCTCTCCACCGACAAAGCCAACTGCCTCGGGCATCACTGTCGCTGGTATCGCGAATGCCCGTTCTTTGTCGCGCGTCGCGAAATTGAGCAGGCGGATGTGGTGGTCGCCAACCATGCGTTGGTGATGGCGGCGATGGAGAATGAATCGGTGCTGCCACCGGCGAAAAACCTGATGCTGGTGCTGGACGAAGGCCATCATCTGCCGGAAGTGGCGCGCGATGCGCTGGAGATGAGCGCGGAGATCACGCCCGGCTGGAGCAGTTTGCAGCTCGATCTGTTTGTGCGGCTGGTGGAAACCATCATGGCGCAGTTCCGCCCAAAATCGCCGCCGCCGCTCTCCAATCCGGAGCGCCTGAAAGGTCACTGCGATGAAATGCGCGAGCTGCTGCAGATCCTGTGCGATGCGCTCAATCCGCTGCTGCCGGGCCATAATCAGCCGGGCGAGTTCCGCTTTGTACTGGGTGAATTGCCGGAAGAGCTGCTGAGCCTGTGCGCGCGGCTGTTCAAGCTGAGTGACGCGCTGCGCGGCTTAAGCGAAGGCCTGCTCAACGAGTTGGGCGAGCAAACCGGGAAAGCCGATATCATGCGGCTGCATAAAGCTATCATTCAGCTCAATCGCCACTTCGGCTGGTTCGAGTCGATCAGCAAACTGTGGCGGCTGGCGGCGATGGAGAAAGCTTCCAATGCGCCGGTGTCGAAGTGGATTACGCGTGAGATCCGAGAAGGCCAGGCGCATCTGCTGTTCCACTGCGCGGGCATTCGCGTGAGCGATCAGCTGGAAAAAATCCTGTGGCGCAAAATCCCGCATGTGGTGGTGACGTCAGCCACGTTGCGCTCGCTCAACAGCTTCAACCGTTTGCAGGAAATGTCCGGCCTGAGTGAGAAAGCCGGCGACCGCTTTGTGGCACTGGATTCACCGTTTAACCATATCGACCAGGGCAAGCTGGTGATTCCGCAGATGCAGTTTGAGCCGCAGATGGCGCAGGAAGCGGAGCACATTGCAGAGATGGCGCGCTTTTTCCGCCAGCAGATCGCCGAAGAGAAGCACAAAGGGGTGCTGGTGCTGTTCGCCAGCGGCCGCGCGATGCAGCAGTTTGTCGCACATATTCCTGATCTGCGCCTGTCGATGCTGGTGCAGGGCGATCAGCCGCGTTCGCGCCTGGTGGCGCTGCATCGTGAACGCGTCGAAGCCGGTAAAATCAGTATTCTGGTCGGGCTGCAATCGTTCGCCGAAGGGTTGGATTTGAAAGGCGATCTGCTGTCGCAGGTGCATATCCATAAAATCGCTTTTCCACCGGTAGACAGTCCGGTAATTTTGACCGAGGGCGAATGGCTGAAGAGCCTGAAACGCTATCCGTTCGAAGTGCAGAGCTTGCCGAGCGCCTCCTTTACCTTGATTCAGCAGGTAGGACGTTTGATTCGCAGCCACAGCTGCTTTGGCGAAATCGTGATTTACGATCGCCGCCTGCTCAACAAAGCCTATGGCAGCCGACTGCTGGCCGCGCTACCGGTGTTCCCGATTGAGCAACCGCCGATGCCGGAAGCCAGCAGTGACAAGACGAAAAAACGTCGCAGTAAGAAAATCTAACGATCAATTTTGGCAGCCGCACGGCGGCGCGCCCTGGAAGCGGGAATGCCTGATGGAACTGAATAAAATTATTAAAGAGATTGGGCGCGGTAAAAATCACGCGCGCGATATCGATTTCGCCACCGCGCAGGCGCTCTACAGCGCGATGCTGGCCGGTGACGTGCCGGAGCTGGAGCTGGGTGGCGTGCTGATTGCGCTGCGCATCAAGGGCGAAGGCGAAGAGGAGATGCGCGGTTTTTATCACGCGATGCAGCAGCAGATGATGCAGTTGCAGGCACCCGCTCATCGTCCCATGCCGATTGTCATTCCCAGCTACAACGGCGCGCGTCGTCAGGGCAATCTGACGCCGCTGCTGGCGCTGCTGCTGGTGAAGCTGGGCTTCCCGGTGCTGCTGCACGGCGTCAGTGACGATCCCACGCGCATCACCACCGAAGCCGTGCTGGCGGCGCTGGACATCGCGCCTGTCACCTCCGCCGCACAGGCGCAGGCGAAGCTGGATAACGGCGAACTGGCGTTTATCACCATCGACCATCTGTGTGCGCCAATGGCGCAGCAGCTGTCGCTGCGCTGGCGCATGGGCGTGCGTAACAGCGCACATACGCTGGCGAAACTGGCGACGCCGTTTGCCGAACGTGCTGCGCTGCGCCTGGCCAGCGTCTCGCATCCGGAATATGTGCCGCGCGTGGGGAAATTCTTCCAGGATATCGATGCACCGGCGATTCTGCTCAACGGGACCGAAGGCGAGGTGTATGCCAATCCGCAGCGCTGCCCGGCGATTAACTACATTCATGGCGCGGGTGCAGAAGCGGAAGTGTGGGTTGAGCGCCAGCCGGAAGTCAGTGTGGAACTGCCGGAAAGCAAAAGCGCACAGGACACCGCCGCGTGGATCAATCAGGTATTAGCCGGGGAACGCGCGGTGCCGCAGGCGCTGCGTTTGCAGCTGGCGTGTTGTTTGATGGCGACCGGTGAATCGGCTAGCCTGGCGGATGCAGAAGTGAAGTTACAGTTGGCGGGGATGTGAAGAGTAAAGCCTTTGAATTAAGCGCCTCATTTACAGCGCACACAAGCTGTAGCGGCGCGATTAATCGCGCTGTTCAATGGCGGCAATGTCGCCATCCCGCTATTGCGTAATAAATTGCGCCGCGACGGCACGAGCAAGCATCCGCCATTCCTGGCGACCGCCCTCACGCTTTCGCCAGCACGCGCTCTACCAACTGCTGCCAGAAGGTAATACCAATCGGCAGCAGCTCATCATTAAAATCGTAATTGGCGTTATGCAGCGGTGCGGATGGCGTCGCGCCATCGGCACCCAGCCAGAAATAGGCGCCGGGGCAGGCTTGCAGCATGCAGGCAAAATCTTCCGAAGCCATTGAAGGGTTCACCTGCCAGTGAACCTGCGCCTCGCCAAGCACCTCAACCGCCACCGCACGCACCTGTTCGGCTTGATCTGCATGGTTGGCGGTGACCGGATAACCGGGATACCAGTGAATCTCCCCGCTGACGCCAAACGGGCGCGGCAACGTCGTGACAAAATCCTCAATCAGACCGCGCACGCGATTACGCACGTCGGTCTGCAAACATCGCACCGTGCCGCGCAACACAATCTGCTCAGGAATGACGTTAATCGCTTCGCCGCCGTGAATCTGCGTCACGCTCACCACCGCCGAAGCCAGTGGCGACAGACGACGCGACGGAATGGTTTGCAGCGCCAGAATCAGCTCGGCGGCGACCACCATGGGATCGGCCCCGCTTTCCGGCATCGCCGCATGGCAGCTTTTACCGTGCAGCGTAATTTCGAACGAGTCGAGTGACGCCATCATCGCATCCGGATTCACCGCCAGCGTGCCCACCGGCATGCCCGGCCAGTTGTGCATGGCGTAAACCGCATCCATCGGGAAGCGCTGGAACAGGCCTTCTTCCACCATCTTGCGCGCGCCACCGAGATTCTCTTCGGCGGGCTGGAAGATGAAATGAATAGTACCGCTGAAGTTGCGCGTAACCGCCAACTGACAAGCCGCCGCCAGCAGAATCGAAGTGTGACCATCGTGACCGCAGGCATGCATAACGCCGGCTGTTTGCGACTTCCACTGCGGCGCGCCTTTTTCGGTGATCGGCAGCGCATCCATATCGGCGCGCAGACCAATAACCGGTCCGGGACCGTTCTCTAAGGTGCCGATTACGCCGGTGCCCGCTAAGCCACGAAACACCTGTAATCCGGCCTCAGTGAGGACCTGTGCGACGAGCTCGCTGGTCTGCTGCTCCTGGTAACCCAGCTCAGGATGTTGGTGTAACTGACGACGCCAGTTGAGGGCATTTTCCAGCAGTGCAGCAGGCAGGCTCATAAGGTAAGACTCTCCATTAGCAGCGTGAGCTGCAAAATAATGTATTTACTGTAGTGGCAAGCGCATGGCGGCGTCTATCGCGGAACGGAATAATTTGGCTATAGGGTATAGCGGAATGGAATATAGAGAATGGGCTGGTAAGCGCCTTCTCCCGCTTGCGGAAGAAGGCTGGGATCAGGGGAATGCTGCACGATGTTGAAAGGTGCGCGCTATCCCTCACCCTAACCCTCTCCCGCAGGCGGGAGAGGGGACTGATTGGAGAACGCTAATTGAAACGTTATTTCTGCATCGGCAGGTTGAGACCGTGCTCCTGCGCGCAGCTTTGCGCTAATTCGTAACCGGCATCCGCGTGACGCATTACGCCGGTGGCCGGATCGTTCCACAGCACGCGGCCCAGACGCGCATCGGCTTCTTTGCTGCCGTCACACACAATCACCACGCCGGAGTGCTGCGAGAAGCCCATGCCGACGCCGCCGCCATGATGCAGACTCACCCAGGTCGCGCCGCCTGCGGTGTTCAGCAGGGCATTGAGCAGCGGCCAATCGGATACCGCATCCGAGCCGTCTTTCATCGCTTCGGTTTCACGGTTCGGTGACGCCACGGAACCGCAATCCAGATGGTCGCGACCGATGACGATCGGCGCTTTCAGCTCGCCGTTACGCACCATTTCGTTGAACGCCAGCGCCGCTTTGTGGCGCTCGCCGAGACCCAGCCAGCAGATACGCGCCGGTAAGCCCTGGAAGGCGATACGCTCCTGCGCCATGTCGAGCCAGCGGTGCAGATTCTGGTGATCCGGGAACAGCTCTTTCAGCTTGGCATCGGTTTTGTAGATATCTTCCGCATCACCTGACAGCGCCACCCAGCGGAACGGGCCTTTGCCTTCGCAGAACAGCGGACGAATATAGGCCGGCACAAAACCCGGGAAATCGAAGGCATTTTTCACGCCCTCATCCAGCGCCACCTGACGGATGTTATTGCCGTAATCCACGGTCGGGACGCCCATGTGATGGAAATCCAGCATCGCCTGCACATGTACCGCCATTGAGGCGCGCGCGGCTTTCTCCACCGCTTTCGGGTTGCTGACACGCTCGGCTTCCCAGCGCGCCAGATCCCAGCCGACCGGCAGATAACCGTTAATCGGATCGTGTGCTGAGGTCTGATCGGTGACGATGTCCGGCTTCATGCCGCCCGCTTTGGCACGTTTCACCAGCTCCGGCACGATTTCAGCAGCGTTGCCCAGCAGACCAACAGAAATGGCACGCTTCTCTTTATTGGCCTGATCAATCAGCGCCAGTGCTTCGTCCAGCGTATAGGCTTTGTGGTCGACGTAGCGGGTGCGGATACGGAAATCGATACGTGATTCCTGGCACTCAATCGCCAGCACGCTGGCACCGGCCAACACACCCGCCAGCGGTTGTGCGCCGCCCATGCCGCCCAAACCGGCGGTGAGGATCCAGCGGCCGCTGAGATCGCTGTCGTAATGCTGACGACCCGCTTCAGCGAAGGTTTCGAAGGTACCTTGCACGATGCCCTGCGCACCGATGTAGATCCACGAACCGGCGGTCATCTGGCCGTACATCATCAGGCCTTTTTGATCCAGCTCGTGGAAGTGATCCCAGTTGGCCCAATGCGGCACCAGATTCGAGTTAGCCAGCAGCACGCGCGGCGCATCGGCATGCGTACGGAACACGCCCACCGGTTTACCGGACTGGATGAGCAGCGTCTCTTCCGGCTGCAGGGCGCGCAGCGAACGCAGGATCTGCTCAAAGCACTCCCAGTTACGCGCGGCTTTACCGATGCCGCCGTACACCACCAGATCTTTCGGGCGCTCTGCCACGTCAGGATCGAGGTTGTTCTGGATCATGCGGTAAGCCGCTTCAATCAACCAGTTGGCGCAGTGCAATTCATTACCGCGCGGCGCACGGATTTCACGGGCTACAGCCTGAGTCAAAGTTTCGCTCATCATCGATTCCTTAATTAACAGTCTTACGCTGGCTTGGCAGCAGCGCGGTAAGGGATTCAGGCCATGCAGGTGCGCTGGCCCACAGACGCATGGATTCGATATCCGGCGCCAGTAAACGGTCGTGATCGAGGAAGGCCACCTTCTCGCGAATGCGGCTCATCTCTTGCTCCAGCGTCGGCGAACTCTGTAGCGGACGATGGAAATCAATGCCTTGTGCCGCAGCCATCGCCTCAATGCCGACCACAGCGGCGGTGTTGAAGCACATGCTGCCGAGGCGGCGGGCCGCGTAGGTCGCCATCGAGACGTGATCTTCCTGGTTAGCGGAGGTTGGCAGGCTGTCAACGCTGCCCGGATGCGCCAGCGATTTGTTCTCAGACGCCAGCGCTGCAGCAGTGACCTGCGCAATCATAAAGCCGGAGTTAACGCCGCCATCATTGACGAGGAACGGAGGTAAACCGGAAAGGCCGGTATCCAGCAGCAGCGCCAGACGACGCTCGGAGATCGCGCCGATTTCGGCAATCGCCAGCGCCAGAATATCAGCGGCGAAGGCCACCGGCTCGGCGTGGAAGTTACCGCCGGAAATCACATCGCCACTGTCGCTGAACACCAGCGGATTATCGGAGGCGGCGTTGGCTTCAATCTGCAACACGCGCGCGGCGTGCGACAGGTTATCCAGGCAGGCGCCCATCACCTGTGGCACGCAGCGAATCGAGTAGGGATCCTGCACGCGGCCGCAGTGGGTGTGTGAGCCGAGGATTTCACTGCCGGCTAATAAAGAGGAGACGGCGGCGGCAACGTTGATCTGTCCCACCTGGCCGCGCGCTTCGTGAATCCGCGCATCGTAAGGTTTCACCGAGCCTTTAATCGCTTCCAGCGACAGTGCGCCGGCCATCAGGCCCGCCGCGAACAGGTTTTCCGCTTCGAACAGCCCGCGCAGCGCCAGCGCATTCGAAACCTGCGTGCCGTTGAGCAGCGCCAGACCTTCTTTGGGGCCCAGCACAATCGGCTGCAGGCCAACGCGCGCTAAGCCTTCGGTCGCGGGGATTAACTCGCCATCGACGCGTACCTGACCTTCGCCCAGCAGCATCAGGGAAAGATGTGCCAGCGGGGCCAGATCGCCTGACGCGCCCACCGAACCTTTCTCCGGGATGCACGGCATCACACCGGCGTTGAACAGCGCCAGCAGCGCTTCAATCAGTTCGATACGCACGCCAGAGTGACCGCGCGCCAGGCTGATAATTTTGGTCGCGACCACCAGACGTGCCACGTTGTCCGGCAGCAAATCGCCGAGGCCAACGCTGTGCGACAGCACCAGATTGCGCTGCAGCTCGGCCAGCCGCGCCGAAGGGATCTGCGTCTGCGCCAGCTTGCCGAAACCGGTGTTGATGCCGTACACCACGTTGCCGGATGCGACGATGGCATCGACGGTTTCATGGGCACGCGCAATCGCTGCGCGCGCATCATCGGCCAACGTGAGCGTTACCTTGCTTTGATAGATGGTGCGCAAGGTAACGAGGTCCACTTCACCGGGAACGAGGCGAATTTCCTGAACCGAACCTGACATAGTCTACTCCTGTCTATACAAGTGATCTGGCATGAATGGGACGCCGATATTTTGCGATGTGGCTGTCCGATTTGCCGTGGATTGCGATGAGTGAAGCATAAGTGTCTAATCTTGTCTATACAAGTAGCAAGCGCTATGCCAGATTGTTCACGTTCTGTGAAATACGACGCAATGCGCGTTATGCGGTGTAAACGCAGCGGGATTGCACCGGAGCAGGGCGAAAGCTGCACCAATGCTGGGCACTTTGCACAATTAGATGTATATACATTTACGGGCTGAGACAGTAAACTTTGGGCATTATTCTTTATAGGAACAGGAAATGGCGGAGCAAACAGCAGTAGCACAGCTGGCTGCGGCGATGGGCGATGAGCCTGCGCCGATTTACCAGCGGGTGAAGCAGGCGATCGTCAGCCAAATCCGCGAAGGTCACTGGAAAGCCAACCAGCGCGTGCCGTCTGAAAGTGAACTGGTGAACGAGCTGGGCGTCAGTCGTATGACCATTAACCGCGCGCTGCGTGAACTCACCAGCGAGGGTTTTCTGGTGCGCATGCAGGGCGTGGGCACCTTTGTCGCGGAGATGAAGGGCTACACCGCGATGCTGGAAGTGCACAACATCGCCGATGAGATCGCGCAGCGTGGCCATCGTCACAGCTGCAAGATTTTGTCGATTGGGCAGATGAAGGCCGATCCGGAACAGGCGGCGGTGCTGGGATTATCCACCGGGCAAACGCTGTTCCATTCGCTGATTGTGCATTACGAAAACGATCTGCCGGTACAGCTGGAAGATCGCTTGGTCAATCCGCTGGTGGCACCGGATTATCTCAGCCAGGATTATCATCAGCTGACGCCGTACACCTATTTGATGCGCGTTGCGCCGCTGACCGCCGGTGAGCATATTGTGGAAGCGGTGCTGCCGGATCTGCGCCAGCGTAAGCATCTGGCGCTGGATGAACATGAGCCGTGCCTGCTGATTCGTCGTCAGACGTGGAGCGACAACAAGATTGTGACCTACGCGCGACTGTTGTATCCGGGATCGCGCTATAAGTTGCTGGGGCGCTTTAGAGGTCACGGCTAAGTGTGACAAATAACAGTCTGGCATCCGACGTTTGCGGTGCCAGATGTAGCTTTTCATCCAGCCACCAGATCCCCTGATCCACTTCCAGCATCTCCCCAGCCGATGTTTGCCATTCTCCCGCCAACACCCACGCCACGCCGTTTTCACTGCTGGCCGTTTTTTGCTCAACGGTAACCTGAGAACGCCAGCTGTCGCGGCGCGTCATGATATTAAAATCCTCACAGCTGCCGCGAATGCGGGCGTCAATCGCCCATTCACCGGGAAACGGCCAAGGTCGATGCGGCTGTAAAACGTGTTCCCCGTGATCGCCGCGCAACAGCACGCTATCGCCGTGCAGCAGGGTAATCACGCGATCGATGCCGGGAAAAGGTGAAAACGGCCCGTCGGCGGAGATGGTAGCGATGCTGGCGCGCCAGGCAAACTGCGCGTCGCCCGGCGGATAGCTGACGATTTCTCGTGTTTCACCGCCGCCGTTGCGCCAGCGGCTGACCGGAAGCTGGTCGTAGGCAAAACGGGTGCTCATTGTAACGCCCTCATCGCCCCGGCAAAGTTCGCTGCTGCACGCTCTTCTGCCGCATGATGGCCTTCGCTGATTACCTGCTTGCCCGCCACAAACACGTCGCGGATCTGTTCGCGCTGGCCGCCAAACAGCCAGCGGTTCAACAGCGCTGTGCTGCTAACGCTGCTGAGGAACGCGTCTTCTGCCAGCACCAGCCAGTCGCCACGTTTGCCTATCGCCAGTTCACCCGCCGGCAAACCACACGCCTGCGCGCCGCCCTGTGCGGCTTGCTGCCACAGCAGATCGCCTACGGAAGGTTGATTGGGCAAGGTGATGCGGTTGCGACGACGATCGCGCAGTCGCTGGCCGTACTCCAGCCAGCGCAGCTCTTCCAATGCGCTAAGCGACACGTGGCTGTCGGAGCCAATGCCCCAGCGGCCGCCGCGCGCGATGTACTCGACTGCCGGGAAAATGCCGTCGCCGAGGTTGGCTTCCGTGGTCGGACACAATCCCGCTACCGCGCCGCTTGCCGCCATGCGCTGAATTTCGTCGTCATCAAGATGAGTGGCGTGAATCAAGCACCAGCGCTGATCGACCGCGAAGCGATTGAGCAGCCACGCCACCGGACGCTCACCGCTCCACGCCAGGCTGTCGTTAACCTCTTTCTCCTGCTCGGCAACGTGAATGTGCACTGGCACATCCTGCGGGCAGGCGGCTAATACTTCGTGCATCTGCGCTTCATTTACCGCGCGCAGCGAATGGAAGCAGATGCCATGATTAAGCAGCGGCTTATCCGCGCTCCAGCTCGCCACGCGCTGCTGCTGTTGCAGATAGGCGTCGGATTGCTGAATGAAACGGCGCTGGCCGTCGCTGGCCGGTTGCGAACCAAAACCGCTGTAGCTGTAGAGCACCGGCAGCAAGGTTTGACCGATGCCGGCGGTCTCCGCCGCCGCCATCAGTGCCAGCTGCATGGCATCATCGGCGTAGGGTTTGCCGTGCGCGTCGTGGTGCAAATAGTGGAATTCCGCCACCTGGCTGTAGCCGCCTTTCAGCATGTCGATGTAAAGATGCGTGGCGATAGCGCCAACCTGCTCGGGCGACAGGCGCTGCACCATGCGATACATCAGATCGCGCCATGTCCAGAAGCTGTCCTGCGGATCGCCCGCCACTTCAGCCAATCCCGCCATCGCGCGCTGGAAGGCGTGTGAATGCAGATTCGCTATCGCCGGAATCACCGGTCCGGCAAGACGCGTAGCATCGCCGGGCTCGCTGTTGGGCGCGAGTTGGGTGATCTGTCCGGCTGCGTTGGTGGTAATCAGCACGCGCTCATGCCAGCCGTCGGCCAGCAGTGCGCGTGGGGCAAAATAGGTTGTCATGGTTGATCCTGCATGGCGGAAAGTTGTATATACATATACATACTTTGAAGCGCAGTGTAAATCGCCCAACGCGAAGGGGAGTGGGATGGCAGAAACAGAGCAGATCGACAGCCTGTGGCTGGGGGCCGACATCGTTACGATGCGTGACGGGCACTACAATCTGATTGCCGACGGCGTGCTGGCGGTCAATCAGGGAAAACTGATTTGGGTGGGGCCACGCAGTGAATGCCCGGCTTTTTCCGCGCGCGAACAGCACCAATTTTCCGGCGGCATCATCACGCCCGGTCTGGTGGATTGCCATACGCATCTGGTGTTTGGCGGCGATCGCAGCCAGGAGTTTGAGCAGCGTCTTAATGGTGTGAGCTATGCAGAAATCGCTGCGCAGGGCGGCGGCATTCTTTCCACGGTGCGCGCCACCCGCGCGGCCTCGCAGCAAGAGCTGGTGGCAAGTGCGCGCTGGCGGGTGGATCGCCTGCTGGCGGAAGGCGTCACCACGGTAGAGATCAAATCCGGTTACGGCCTCGATGAGGCCAGCGAACTGACCATGCTGCGCGCCATTCGTGAGTTGGCGGAAACGGTGCCTGCCGATGTGCAGGCCACTTGCTTAGCCGCGCACGGTTTCCCGCCGGAGTTTAAAGACAATCCGCAAGGCTGGATCGATATCATCTGCCAGCGCCTGTTACCGCAGGTGAAAGCAGAAGGGTTGGCGGATGCGGTGGATGCGTTTTGCGAGCATTTGGCCTTTTCTCCTGAGCAAGTTCGCACGGTCTTTGATGCCGCCAAAGCATTGGGCATGCCGGTGAAACTGCACGCCGAGCAGCTTTCGGCGCTGGGCGGCGCGGCGCTGGCGGCCAGTTACGGTGCGCTCTCCGCCGATCATCTGGAGTACGCCACCGCAGCGGATGCGCAAGCGATGGCGCAGCACGGCACCGTGGCGGTGTTGCTGCCGGGCGCGTTTTATCTGTTGCGTGAAACCCAGCGTCCGCCGGTAGCACTGTTCCGTGAACACGGCGTAGCGATGGCGCTGGCCAGCGATGCCAATCCGGGCACCTCACCGGCGCTTTCGCTGCGACTGATGTTGAACATGGGCTGCACGCTGTTTGGTTTGACGCCGGAAGAGGCGTTAGCGGGCGTGACCTTGTGGGGCGCCAAAGCGCTGGGATTACAGCACTCGCACGGTTCGCTGGAAGCGGGCAAGGTCGCGAATTTTGTTCACTGGCCGCTGGCGCGTCCGGCTGAGCTGGTTTACTGGCTGGGCGGCGAGTTGCCGTGCCAGGTTATTTATCGTGGAGAAGCGCAATGACACCTTTTCATTTCACCGCCGGTAAGATTCCGCTGCTGGTCAGCATTCCTCACGCCGGCACGCAGTTAACGCCGGAAGTGGACGCCGGCCTGAGCGACGCAGCGCGCGGCCTGCCGGATACCGATTGGCACTTGCCGCTGCTGTACGATTTTGTGCGCGATCTCGGCGCCAGCGTGTTAATTGGTCACTATTCACGTTTTGTTATTGACCTTAATCGCCCGGCGGATAATCAGCCGCTCTACACCACGGCGACCACCGGCTTGTATCCGGAAACCCTGTTCGACGGCAGCCCCACCTTTGCACCGGGTAAAACGCCGAGCGCCGAGGTACGCCAGGGTTATCTGGACACGATTTGGCAGCCTTATCATCAACAGCTGCAGCAGGAGCTGGCACGCCTGAAAGCTGAACATGGTTACGCGCTGCTGTTTGATGCGCACTCGATCGCCTCGGTGATCCCGCGGCTGTTTGAGGGGCGTTTACCGGATCTCAACATCGGTACCAATGATGGCGCCAGCTGTTCAACGGCGGTGATCAACGCGATCAAACAGGTGTGTAATGCGCAAAACGATTACAGTTGGATCGCGAACGGACGCTTTAAAGGCGGCTATATTACCCGCGCCTACGGCCAGCCGGATCAAGGCGTGCAGGCGGTGCAGCTGGAGCTGGCGCAGCTCAATTATATGGATGAAACCTCGCCGTTTGCCTGGCAGCAGGATCGCGCAGCGCAGCTGCAGAAGGTACTGAAACCGCTGATGCAGGCGTTTCTAGACGCCGGTAAATCGAACTAAATCCCCGCACCTATTCGTAGCGGCGCAATTTATTGCACGTTATTCAGATTGGCAAGGTGGTCGCCATTCATACGCGCGATTAATCGCGCCGCTACGATTCGTGATCCTGCACCACCACAATGCACACCTTGCCTCCTCGCGGTGCAATATTACGTCCATCGCGTGACCATCTCCCTTAATTTGCGGCTTTGCCGATTTGGCATAGTGCTTGCTAGGTTGTATGTACAAGTAAAGACCGCGCAGCGATTATGAATTTTTATACTGGCTGGCTCACAAAAAGCTTATGCCGACAATGATCTGCCGCACGCTAACTTGTATATACATGAAAGGTCATCTGTAAATATTGCATAAGCAGAGACTGCCAAATTCGATTAATAGCCAGGAGATGCCGCATGACGCACCGCGCCCCGATTCGCCGTTTTTGCCTCACGACCCTGTTTGCCAGCCTGATGATCAGCGGCATTGCCGTCCAGGCGAAAGAGTGGAAATCGATCACCATCGCTACCGAAGGCAGCTACGAACCCTGGAACCTGACGCTGCCGGGCGGCAAGTTGGGCGGCTTTGAACCGGAACTGATGGAAGACCTGTGCAAGCGCATGGGCATTCAGTGCAAGCTGGTGGTGCAGAACTGGGACGGCATGATCGCCGGCCTCAACGCCGGAAAATATGACGTGATCATGGATGCGATTGTCATCACGCCAGAGCGCAAAAAAGTGGTTAACTTCACCACGCCATACGCTTCAACGCCCGCCACCTTTATTACCACTAAAGACAATCCGCTGCTGCCGGCCGATCACAACATCATCAAGCTGCATGACGACGAGAAAGCGATCAACGCGGCAATTGCCCCACTGAAAGCGGCGCTGAAGGGCAAAACTATTGGTATCGCCTCCGGCACGGTTTACACGCCCTTTATCGACAAGTACTTCAAAGGCGATACCGAGGTACGCGAATACACCTCTTCGGCGGATGCGATGCTCGATCTGCAATCCGGTCGTATCGATGCGGTGTTCGATGACGTGACCTTTGCGCAATCGATGCTGGCGCGCAAAGAGAACAACAATCTGGTCTTCAGCGGCCCACAGCTCGGCGGTCCAATTTGGGGCGAGGGCGAAGCAATGGGCGTACGCATGGCGGATAACGATCTGAAAGCCAGGCTGGATGAGGCGATCCATGCCGCGCTGGCTGACGGCACGGTGAAAAAGCTCAGTGAGAAGTGGTTTAAAACTGACGTAACTCCGTAAGTGAGGTGAAAGATGATGAGCCTGCTGAGTTTTGGTGCTGATGGTTGGGGCCGCCTGATCCTGAGCGCCGCCTGTACCACGCTGCTGCTGTCGCTGGTGGCGCTGATGATTGGTGCGGTGGTCGGTTCCGGTGTGGCGGCCGCCAAATTATCGCCTCAGCGCTGGCTGCGCTGGTTGGGTGAAGGCTATTCGGTGGTGTTTCGCGGCATCCCGGAACTGCTGGTGATCTACCTGTTCTATTTTGGTGGATCCGGCCTGATTACGCTGGTTGGGCAGATGTTCGGCGCAGATGGCTTTATCGAAGCGCCGCCGTTCCTGATTGGGGCGCTGGCCATCGGGCTCATCTCGGGTTCGTATCAGGGTGAAGTGTATCGCGCGGCGCGTCTGGCGCTGGCCAAAGGCGAAGTGGAAGCGGCGGTGGCGATTGGCATGCCGCGCTGGCGCATCGCGCAACGCATTCTGCTGCCGCAGGTGGTGCGTTACGCGCTGCCGGGCATGTCGAACGTGTGGCAGATGAGCCTGAAAGACTCGGCGCTGGTGTCGGTCACCGGCATCGTCGAGCTGATGCGCGCCAGCCAGGTTGCGGCGGGATCCACGCGCGATTACTTCACGTTTTATCTGGTTGGCGCTGCCTGTTATCTGGTGCTGACGCTGGTGTCTAATCATGCGTTTCGTCGGGCAGAGTCGCGCCTCGGACGCGCGTGGCAAAGTCGCACTGCGGCGCAGCATTAAGGAGCAGCAGCATGATCGACTTCGCTTTTCTCTCGGATACCTTCCTCAAGCTGAGCGCCGCGCTGCCGGTGACGCTTGGCCTGTTTATCAGCGCCTTTCTCTGCGGCGGCATATTGGCGATTGGCATTTTGTCACTGCGCATGAGCCGCTGGCGGGTGCTGAGCGGCTTCGCAAGCGGCTACATTCTGGTGTTTCGCGGCTCGCCGCTGATGATTCAGCTGTTTCTCATCTATTACGGTCTTGGCCAGTTTGGCGTGATCCGCCACAGCTTCGTCTGGCCGTTCCTGCGCGAGCCCTTTATTTGCGCGGTACTGGCGCTGTCACTCTGTACGGCAGCCTACACCGCTGAGATTTTGCGTGGAGCGCTGCTCGCCGTGCCGGCCGGACAAGTGGAAGCCGGTCTCGCCTGCGGCATGTCACGCTGGCTGCTGCTGCGCCGCATTATCGCGCCGATCATGCTGCGCTATGCGCTGCCGGCGTACTCCACCGAAGCGATTTTGCTGGTGAAGTCCACCGCGCTCGCCAGCCTCGTCACCGTGTGGGACGTGACTGGCGTGGCGCAGCAGATCATTCAGCGTACCTATCGCACCATGGAGGTGTTTGTCTGTGCGGCGGCGATCTACCTGATTCTCAACTTTATTATCGTCCAGCTGTACGCGCTGTTAGAGCGCCGTCTGACCCCGGCGCATCGTGTCGCAAAAAAGCCGATGCCCGCCGTTAAACCGCTTGCCGGAGAGTAATATGCATTCCACATCACCCGTTACCTTATCCGCCACTGATATCCATAAATCCTTTGGCGCGATGGAAGTTCTGAAAGGCATTTCGCTACAGGCGCATCAAGGCGATGTCATCTCGATTCTTGGTGCCAGCGGCTCGGGCAAAAGTACCTTGCTGCGCTGCATCAACCTGCTGGAAACGCCGGATGCTGGCGTGGTGAGCGTCGGCGGCGAAACCATTGAGATGAAACGCCATGCGCGCGGCCATCAGCTGGCGGCCAATCCGAAACAGATTGAGCGCTTGCGTTCACGCCTTGGCATGGTGTTCCAGAGCTTTAATCTTTGGTCGCACATGACGGTGCTGCAAAACGTCATTGAAGGGCCGCACTATGTGCTGAAGCGCGACAAGAAAAGCTGCATCGCCCAGGCGGAGCAACTGCTGGATCGCGTTGGCTTACTCAATCGCAAGGATTTCTACCCGGCGCAACTGTCGGGCGGCCAGCAGCAGCGCGTGGCGATTGCCCGCGCGCTGGCGATGGATCCGGAAGTGATGCTGTTTGATGAACCGACTTCGGCGCTCGATCCGGAACTGGTGGGCGAAGTGCTGAAAGTGATGCGCAGCCTGGCGGAAGAGGGGCGCACCATGCTGGTGGTGACGCACGAAATGGGCTTTGCGCGCAACGTCTCCAACCGCGTGGTGTTTATGCATCAGGGCACCATTGATTGTCAGGGCGCGCCGGAAGAGATGTTTGGCGAGCAGGGATCGCAGCGCTTTAAGCAGTTTATCTCCAGCCATCACGGCGTGGAGCAGCCAGCATGACCATCGTATGGGGCGACAGCCCCTTAACCTGGCAAGAGCTGGTGCAGGTGGCGCGGCACAACGCGGAACTGAGTTTGAGCGTCAGCGCCTGGCAGCGCATTGCGCAGGGGCGCGCGATTGTCGATGAGATTGTCGCCAGCGGCCAGATCGCTTACGGCATCAATACCGGCCTCGGCGCGCTGTGCAACATCACCCTGCCGGAAGATCAGCTCAGCCAGCTGTCGCGCAATACGCTGCTGAGTCACGCCTGTGGCGTGGGTCCGCTGCTGACGCGTGAGCAGGCGCGCGCCATTCTGTGCGCGGCGATTGCCAATTACAGCCACGGCAAATCGGGCGTGTCGGTGGCGCTGGTGCAGCATCTGCTGGCGCTGCTCAATCAGCAGATAACGCCGCAGGTGCCGTCGCAGGGTTCGGTCGGCTACCTCAGCCATATGGCGCATATCGGTCTGGCGCTGATTGGTGTCGGCGACGTGGAGTATCAAAACCAGATCATGCCCGCGGCGCAGGCGTTAACGCTGGCGGGATTACAGCCTTATCGTCCGGGGGCCAAAGAGGGTTTGAGCCTGGTCAACGGCACGCCGTGCATGACCGGCTTGTCCTGCCTGGCGCTGGATGATGCGGCGCGTTTGCTGGATTGGGCCGATGTCACCGGTGCGATGAGTTTTGAGGCGCTGCGTGGACAGCGGGTGGCCTTTGATGCCGAAGTGATCGCGCTGAAAGCCAGTCCGGGCATGCAGATAAGCGGTCAGCGCTTACGTGCATTGCTGAGTGATAGCCCGCTGCTGGCGACCAGCGTTGGCATTCGCACTCAGGATGCGCTCAGCCTGCGATCCATGCCGCAGGTACATGGCGCCAGCCGCGATCAGTTCGATCACGCGGCGCGCCAGATTGAAACCGAACTCAATGCCTGCACCGATAATCCGCTGGTGCTCGGCACGGCGGATAACTGGCGCGTAGTGTCGCAGGCTAACCCGCACGGCGAATCGGTGGCGATGGCGGCGGATCTGCTGGCGATTGCCATGGCGGAAATCGGCAGCATCGCCGAGCGGCGGCTTGATCGTTTGGTCAATCCGCTGGTGAGCGGCTTGCCGGCGTTTCTGGTGGCGCAGCCGGGCGTTAACTCCGGCATGATGATTGCGCAGTATGTGGCGGCGTCACTCTGTGCGGAGAATCGCCAGCTGGCGCAGCCGGCGGTGCTGGATAACTATGTGACCTCGGGTTTGCAGGAGGATCATCTCAGCCTCGGCACCGGCGCGGCGCTGAAGCTGCTGAAGCTGGTGGGCAACGTGTGGCAGATTCTGGCGATCGAGTATCTGCTGGCGGCGCAGGCGCTGGATTTCCACGGCGAAGAGCAGCTGGCGCAGGGAACGGCGCAGGCATTGCGACGCTTGCGCGCGGTGGTTGCCAACTGGCAGGAAGACCGCTGGCTGGCACCGGAGATCGCGCGGGCGGTAGAGGTGTTGAAGAGCGGTTTGTAACATGGTCGCCATTTACGGCGACCTGACCAAGGATCAGCGGCGAGCGTCCGGGCGCACCAAATCGAAACGCAGTTCTTCGCTGATGCCGTAATAGGCCGACGGGCCTCCGGCACGCAGGATTGGCTGTGCTTTGGCCGTTTGATAAATACCCTCTTCCAGCAGGGCTTCATCAATATGAATGGCGACCGCTTCGCCCAGCACCAGCCAGCTATCAATCGGCTGGCCCTGGGCATCCTGCAACTGAATCAACTGCGTCAACTTACACTCAAAATTCACCGGGCTTTCCGCCACCATGCTGACATTGACGTGTGACGCTGCAAGCGGCGTTAATCCCGCCAGCGCAAACTCATCCTGTTCTGACGGCACCGATGCGGAGCTCTCATTCATCGCCTCGGCTAGCGGACGCGTGGCCAGATTCCAGACAAACTCTTTGGTCTCTGAGATATTTTGTACGCTGTCTTTCCAGCCGCTGCTGGCAAAACCAATAATCGGCGGATGATAGTTAAAGCAGTTAAAGAAGCTGTAGGGCGCTAAATTGCGAACCCCGCTGGCGCTTTGCGAGCTGACCCAGCCGATTGGGCGAGGGCCGACGATGGCGTTCAACGGATCGTGCGGCAAACCGTGTCCCGCGCGGGGCTGATAAGAGTAACGCTGACGAGTCATAACCATCCTTATAAGAGAACCTGAGTGTGGTGCACTAATCTCATCTAATACGGTGAATTCGATTAAGCGCATTGTGCGATGCCGCTAGCCAGAGTATCTTACGCCCGCGCTATTTTCCGGAGAAACTATGAACAAGCCAGCCGCCACGTCACCTTTCCATCCGCGTAACCGCCACCAGGGCCGTTATGATTTTGCTGCTCTGACCGCAGCCCATCCGCCGCTGGCGGTGAAAGTGCGTCCCAACGGCTACGGCGAGTTGTCGGTGGATTTCGCCGATCCTGAAGCGGTGATGCTGCTGAATCAGGCGCTGCTGAAGCTGTTCTACAACCTCAACTGGCAGCTACCTACAGGTTATCTGACGCCGCCGGTGCCGGGCCGTGCCGATTACGTGCATGCGCTGGCCGATCTGCTGGCGAGCGACAACGGCGGCGTGGTTCCACGCGATCTGGATGTAATGGACATCGGCTGCGGCGCGAACTGCATCTATCCGCTGATTGGCAACGCCGAATATGGCTGGCGCTTCACCGGCACCGATATCACCGCCGAAGCGATTACCGTGGCCGGGCAGATTGTGGCGAGTAATCCGGGCTTGCAGCGCGGCGTGCGTCTGCGTCGGCAAAAAGAGGCCTCGGCGATTTTCGCCGGCGTGGTGCATAAAAATGAACGCTATCATGCGGTGCTGTGCAATCCGCCTTTCCATTCATCTGCGGAAGAGGCGGCCAGCGTGGGTCAGCGCAAAACGCGCAACCTTGGCTTAGGCAAAAATGCGCCGCTTAATTTTGGTGGCCATCACAACGAATTGTGGTGTGACGGCGGTGAGCGCAAGTTTGTTGGTCAAATGATCGCTGAAAGCGTGACGCACTCAGACGCCATTATTTGGTTCACCTCGCTGGTCTCACGCAAAGAGAATTTACCGGCGCTGCGCGACCAGCTGTGCGATCTCGATGCTTATGAAGTGCGCATCATTGAAATGGCGCAAGGTCAGAAGCAGAGCCGCTTCATCGCCTGGACGTTCCAGCCGCCGGCGACGCGCGCCAAACGGCTGAAACGCTAACCTCATTGCGCCGGCGGCAACGCCGGTAAGCTGGCAGCGGAGGGAATATCGCTGCCGGTTTGCATCACTGCTACCGTTTGATGCGGCGCTTTAATGGCGGCCGCATCAAAATGCTTCTTCACCTTATCATCCAGCGCAAAACGTACCGTCCACTGCTTCAGCGGCTGGGTGGTGAATGACACGCGCACGGTAAAGGATTGGTTGGTTAATCCCACTAATCCGGCAAAACTCGGCTCGCCAATCACCATGCCGCGAATCTCCGGGTTCTCCAGCAGCTCTTTCACCGCGCCCTGCAGCGTTTGGTTAACGCGTTCGGTATCTTCACTGCGATCCACATCGTAGTTCGCCACGAACGAGCCGATGCCGCGCACAAAGTTGGCGAAGGTGGTGATCGATGACCACGGAATAATGTGATACGCACCGGTATCCTGACGCACGCCCACCGAGCGAATTGACATGCGCTCTACGGTGCCGGTGATCGGGCCAATCGTGACTAAATCACCGGTGTTCATGCCGTTCTCAAACTGGATAAAGATGCCGGTGATGATGTCCTTCACCAGTGTTTGCGAACCGAATGATACCGCCAGACCGAGCGCACCGGCACCGGCTAGCAGCGGCGCAATATTCACGCCCACTTCCGACAGTAAAATCATAATGGTGATGGTGCTTATTACGACCGCCAGCGCGTTACGAAACAGCGTCAGCAGCGTGCGGGTGCGTGCGCTTGGCATGGGGCGGCCATGCGAATCCGAGGCGAGACGACTTTCGATCAGGCTTGCCAGCAGCGTCCAGCCGACTGCCGACAGCAGCACAATGATCACGATACGAATCAGCACATCCACCATTTTTTGGCCGGCGCCAAGCGTGAGCCAGTGCCAGAGATCAAACAGATTCCATGCGTTGAGTAGCAGCAACAGCGTGGCAAACACCGTGACCACGCGCGCCAGTTTCAGCAGCGCTTTCACCCAATCGTTAACGCGCTTTTGCAGCTCAGGATAGTTGCGGCGCATGTCGGGCGACAGCGTGACGGTTTTGCCAATCCAGCGCGTCAGCATGCCGGAAATCAGCGCAGCGATAACCACGATCGCCAGGCTGCGCACCGTGGCGGACATCATAAACTTCAGGCTGTCGCCGGGATTGAAGATCGAGAACAGGAACAGCGCGATAAAGTAGGCGCTGGCCAGCCAGTGCCACACCATGCCAAAGGCGCGGATGAACAGCGCAAAGAAGCTCAAGCTGCGATCGGCAAGACGCGACAGTTCATGATGGATGTTGCTTTTGTTGCGGAAAATCAGCCACAGCGCCCAGCCGGTCATGATCCCCATAATCAGCATGTTGACCAGCGCCGCCACCTGAATATTCACCTGATTGGAGACAATCGGCACCACCACCAGTAAACCGTAACCGATGATGCCGCTTAGCCAGCTCAAACGTGTGTTCCAGTAGCTGGCGCGCGCATCGGTTAAGTGGAAGAAGCGCAGCGAAGGGAAACGCGGGCAGAATATCAGCCGCAGCACCGCTTTAAAGAACTCAATCAGCGCGAAAGCGTTAAGGAAAAGGCCTTGCTGATAGGCGATGGTGCGGTTGTTGTTGTGATAGTTGTCGCTGATGATCTGACCGACAAACAGCGTCAGCGCTAGCAGCACAATATCGAGCACAAAGGCCATCAAGATAGTGGCGGGCAAGTGCAGCCACTTGGTGCGCTCAAGGTTTTGATCGCGTCCCCAGCGGCCCATGCGGCGCCACACCGGCCACATCAGGCGGCGTGTCAGCCAGTAAAATGCAAACACCGCGGCGGAGAGCGCAGCGAAGTATTTCAGCGCGTTGAAGAAGGTTTGCTGGTTAAAGGATTTGTGTGGCGCATTGGTGATGTTGTCATGCAGTTGCACAAACTGCGCGGCCACCGCGCCGCCATATTCACGCGTTACGCTGGTGACGCTCTCCAGTACCGTGAGATCGTCCTGATTGGCCTGCGGCGGCGCCAGCACCGGTTGGTCGCTGGTGGATTGGCTGTTGGCAGCCTGACGTAACTGATCGATCAGCTCCTGACGCGAGGCATTGTTATCCAGAATATTCGCCAGCGCGGCATAGGCGGCTTTTTTCTCGTCTAAGCTGGGTTCGCCTTCGGCTTTATCATCCGCTGCCGGGGTTTGCGACTGCTGTGCTGCGACGGCCGCCTGCGGCAGATTAACGGCCTGCGCCGGGGGAATGAGAAATAGAGTGAACAAACTGAAGAGTAACCACACGGCTGAACGCCATGGTGGGCTGGCAGACGACATCGCTTTTCTCCTTTAGCTTCGCGCAGCGGCACAAGAGAGAAGTATAGTCAGTGATGGAAGGTGAAGATTTTGAAAAGGAAAATTGAATCGTGGTACCTGCCGTAGTGGCGCGATAAATCGCGCCGCTACAAATGGTGCATGTAAAAAACCGCCGCCGAAAATGGGCGACGGTTTAATGGCAGAGCTTAGGATACGTGCTGCAGGAACTCGCGCAGACGGTCGCTCGGCGGGTTGGTGATCAGATCGTCCGGGTTGCCATCTTCTGCGATGGTGCCTTTGTCGATAAAGATCAGACGCGAAGCCACTTTTTGGGCGAAACCGACTTCGTGCGTCACGATGACCATCGTCATGCCTTCTTCCGCCAGATCCTGCATCACTTTCAGTACTTCGTGACGCAGCTCGGGATCCAGCGCTGAGGTTGGCTCATCAAACAGCATCATCTTCGGTTTCACCGCCAGCGCACGCGCAATCGCCACGCGCTGCTGCTGACCACCGGAAAGCTCAGACGGGAAGTGGTGTGCACGCTCGGCGAGGCCCACTTTACCCAGCAGCTCACGCGCCAGCTTATGCGCTTCCTCTTTCTTCGTACCACGCACGCGAATCGGACCAAAGGCGACGTTATCCAGCGCGCTCATTTGTGGGAACAGATGGAACTGCTGGAACACCATGCCCGCTTCCTGACGAATCAGTCGCTCATCCACTTTTGGATCATTCACCTTCATGCCATCGACAACCAGCTCACCGGTGGTGATCTCTTCCAGCTTGTTGATGCAGCGCAGCAGTGTGGATTTACCGGAACCGGACGGTCCGATAATCACCACTACTTCGCCTTGATTAATCTTCAGGTTGATGTTGTGCAGAACCTGAGTCTGGCCGAAATTCTTCGAGACGTTTTTAAATTCAATCACAGAATTTTCATCCTTTTCTCAATACGGCGCAGCACAAAGCTCAACACCAACGTAATAACCAAATAGATAATGGCAACGGCGCTCCAGATCTCCAGCGCGCGGAAGTTACCGGCAATGATCTCCTGACCCTGACGCGTCAGTTCGGCCACGCCAATCACGATAAACAGCGACGTATCTTTGATGCTGACAATCCACTGATTACCCAGCGGTGGCAGCATACGGCGCAGGGCCAGCGGCATGATCACATAACGCAGGGTCTCGCGGCGCGACAGACCCAGCGCCAGACCCGCTTCACGGAAGCCTTTATTAATCGACAGTACCGCACCGCGCGTGATTTCCGCGATATAAGCGCCGGAGTTGATCATGATGGTGACCACCGCCGCGCTGAACGGATCGATACGCAGATCCGGGAAAGCCATCGGCAGGGCGAAGTAGATAAACATCACCTGAACCACGATTGGCGTACCGCGAATCAGTTCGATGAAGACTAAGGCGATGTTGTTGGTGATCCAGCCGCCGTAGGCGCGGGCAAAACCGGCAACTAAACCGATAATTAAACCGCCGACCAGGCCGAGGACCGAGATCAGCAGGGTCATTTTGGCGCCTTCGATTAAAATCGGCAGGGCAGGCCAAATGACGCTCCAGTCAAACTCCATGGTGTGACTCCAAAATCTGTTGCGTGGAAATGTAAAAAGCAGGGAGTGTCAGGCTCCCTGCTGGAAAAATCGGCGCAAGCCGCAATTATTTTGGTTCAGTACCGAACCATTTTTTATAGATGGTGTTGTAAGTGCCGTTGTCGCGCAGAGTTTTCAGGGCGCCGTTCACTTTTTCACGCAGGTCGTCGCTGCCTTTCGGGAACGCGATGCCATACTGCTGCGCTTCAATTGACTCGCCTACCGCTTTGAAGCGGCCTTTACCGGCGGTGTTGATAAAGTACAGGATGTTCGGCGTATCGTGCAGTACGGCGTCAGCACGGTTAGTGCCTAACTCCATGTACGCGTTGTCGATGTTAGGGAACTGGCGCAGGTCTTTCGATTTGATGTGCGCTTTGGCGTAATCCACCGAACCGGTGCCGCTCTTCACCGCCACCACTTTGCCGTTCAGATCGTCAATGCTCTTAACGTCTTTTTCATTCTCGCGCACCATCACCAGCAGGCCGCTTTTGTAGTAGCCGTCAGAGAACTCGATGGCTTTTTTACGTTCTTCGGTGATGGTGATACCCGCCAGCGCCAGGTCAATGTTTTTGGTTTGCAGCGCAGGAATGATGCCGCTGAAGTCCATTGGCTTGAAGGCGTAATCCAGTTTCAGTTCTTTCGCTATGGCATCCCACAGATCGATATCAAAACCGACGTATTTATCGCCTTGTTTGAACTCAAAGGGAACAAATGCGGTGTCGGTTGCGACGATCAGTTTTTTGTCTGCTGCGGTGGAGGAAAGCGAGAAGGCCAGCGCCAGCGCGGCCACGGAGACTTTAATCAATGACTTCATCATTTTTTTCCTTATTACCCCTCAGGCCTGGTGGCCCGATGTACGGCCTATCATATGAAAAAATTATGCCAACTTTTCATTTTGCTCGAAATCAGTAGTTTTAAGCACTTGCTGACACGATTTTGCGCAGAAGAAAAGTTTTGCACCTTATTGGTGCTTCATTTTGGTGCGTGGTGCTGTTGTGGTGCAGGCACAGTGTGCACCAAGGGCGGGGAGAGCGAAAGAAGGGATTAAGGAAATGTTAACAACGTCAAAAAAAGCACCACAATGTTACAGACGTAAAAAAAGGCGGGATAACCCGCCTTCGTTATAACACTGAAATTTATTCAATATTCGATTCGATAAACCACAGGAATTTATCCAGATCGCGCGATGCCGCAGTGAAGATGTCAGCGGTATCTTCATCGCTGACTTCAGTGATAGCTTTACGCGTGTCATTCGCCACAATCGCATAGCGATCGGCCAGCGCTTTCAGGTGATCCTGCACGCTATGAATGTTCAACGGATAGCTTTTCAGTGGTGTTTTATCGTTGACGATCTGAGTGGTACCCAGCGCCACGCCGCCTAACTGAACTACACGTTCAGCGATAGTGTCCTGATGATCGGTAATGGCGGTACGGAAACCATCCAGCATCTCATGTACGCCAATAAAGTTGGCGCCACGCATGTTCCAGTGCGCCTGCTTGGTGATCAGCGACAGGTCAATAAACTCCACTACCAGACGGTTGAGCACCTCGATGGTCGCTTTTTTATCGCTGTCAGCGACGTCATTACGGGTGTAAATCAGATCAGACGATTTAGTTTTAACCAGTTTTGCGGTACTCATCATTAATGTCCTCTTATTGATGGTTGTCCTAATCAAGCACGGAGATAAGTATAGCAGCAGTTTTTTAACTTGCAGGGTTGATTAAATCAATGACAGGAATAGATAAACCTTAATATTGCTCAGGGATTGTGCATCTTGATGATTATTTCAGTTAAAACAGATGCTTGTGAGGCATGTTAATTATTTATTAAACGTGTTGCAAAATAATAACGGAAAAATCTTAATACCGCGTTAAAAATGATAATGAGAATGCTTCTATATTTAGCCTGCCGCGCAGCAGGCTGAATTATTGAATATTTATTGCGGATGCGTAATGTCGACTTCGCTTATTTTTGCGCTTTTTTGTTTCATGGTGAGCGTTGAACCAGCCGAGGCGATGATGATCGCTAGCAGCGCAATCCACTGCTTCAGCGTCAATAGCTCGCCCAGGAATAACATGCCTGATAACGCCGCCATCGCCGGTTCCAGACTCATTAAGGTACCAAAAATGCGTGCTGGCAGTCGTGTCAGCGCCATCATCTCTAAAGAATAGGGAATGGCGCTGGAGAGCAGGGCGATAAGCAGTGCCAGCGGCAATACTTCCCAATGCCAGATGCCCGGCGCGGCAAAGGTCAGGCCGAGCGGCACAAAAATCACCGAGGCAATCAGCGAACCCATCGCCACCGTCGCCGGACCATGCTCCGCGCCGGCACGCTGTCCTGCAAGGATATACACCGCCCAGCAGGCACCCGCACCTACCGCCAGCAACGCACCGAGCGGATCGATATGACTCATCCCTTCCCCGATGGGCAACAGGAACCACAAACCCGCCACCGCCAGCAGCACCCAAAGAAAATCAAGCGGACGACGCGCGCCGATCAACGCCAAAGTTAGCGGACCCAAAAACTCCAATCCGACGGCAACGCCCAGCGGCACGGTGCGAATCGCTAAATAGAAGAGATAGTTCATGCAGCCCAGCGCTAAGCCGTACATCAGCAGCGGTTTGCGCTGCTCGCGCGTGAAGCGCAAACGCCAGGGTTTAAAGATAATGCAGAGAATCAGGGTGCCAAGACCAAGACGCAGCGCGGTAATGCCGGTGGCGCCAACGGTGGAAAACATCGATTTTGCCAGTGAAGCGCCGCCCTGTAGTGAGAGCATGGCAATCAGCAGCACAGCAATAGGGAACAACACCGGGGCCATATTTTTGGTCGTCAGAGGGGCAGACATCCTGTTATCCATTCCTTTTATTTATTAACAGCAGAGCAACAAGCGCTCAGTGTAATGGAATCTCAGGCAAATAAGGAGACGCGAATCGGGGAAATAAGACGCGCTGACAGGTCAGAATTTGGCCATTTTTAGTGCCATTTCCGTAAAGAAACGTCAGGTTAGTTTAGGAATTTACTTAAAGGCATTTTTTGTGATCGTTATTTATGTTGCAGGGATATGATGCTTTTTATAAGTAAAATGAATGACATAGGAAACTTCATTAACTTTCTGTTACACCAAACAATCTGTTAGACAACAAAATGCGGGCAGAGTTTCTTGCTGTTTTTTGTTATATTTAAAGCGTTGTCAGGAGAGAAGTATATTCACATTTGAGGTGGTTATGAAAAAAATTGCATGTCTTTCAGCATTGGCTTGTGTACTTGCAGTTTCTGCAGGTTCTGCCATGGCACAAAGCACCGTTACCGGTGGTTACGCTCAGAGCGATTATCAAGGCGTTGCTAACAAAGCAAACGGCTTCAACCTGAAATATCGTTACGAAGACGGTACTAACCCACTGGGTTGGATCGGTTCTTTCACCTATACCGAAAAAGATCGTACTGATGCTGGCGCTTATAACAAAGCTCAGTACTACGGCATCACCGGTGGTCCTGCTTACCGTCTGAACGACTGGGCGAGCATCTACGGTGTTGTTGGTGTGGGTTACGGTAAATACCAGCAGAACGACAATTCAGTACGTTCTAAGTCTGATTCAAGCGACTACGGTTTCTCTTACGGTGCGGGCATGCAGTTTAACCCAATCGAAAACATCGCTGTTGACGTGGGTTACGAGCAGAGCCGTATCCGCAACGTTGACGTTGGCACCTGGATTGCTGGCGTAGGTTACAGCTTCTAAGTTCTTGCTTAGACCAGTTGCACAATAAACGGTCCTTCGGGACCGTTTTTTTATGGGCGCGATTAACGATTTACCTGCCGCCAGAAACACAAAGCCCGCTACATGAGCGGGCTTTATTGGAATTTGTATGCGTCGGGAACGTTAGCCGCGCCAGATCAGTTTTGGGCACGGACGTTCAACCAACTGTTTGCCGGTGAGCTTTTCAATCAGCATCAAGCGCAGCGCAAACGGCGAGCGAGTCAACAGGCACAGCAGCGATTTCAGCTCAAAAGCCGGTTTGCTCTGTTCAGCCTGGAAACATTTGCCACAGTCGAGGCAGTTTTTCATGGTAGTCATGTTCACCTCCCGAGTGAATGACGACATTTCTTTGTAGCCTTTATAAGCTATTCGCTTACATTATCAACAAAGATAGCACTGGCTATACTCTTTAGCCAACACTATTTAGGAAAAATTTGTGCTTATTTGTGCCTGGTTTACAATGGGCGCAGCCAGCCCGCACCGCAGGTAAAGTGCGGCAGATAATAAAGAGGAAGTTAGATGAGTCGTCGTGCAAAAATCGCCACCAACATGCCCCAGGGCCCGCTAAAAGAGATAGAGGAGCATGTCGAAGGATTTCGTCAGGTGCGCGAGGCGCATCGTCGTGAGCTGATCGATGACTACGTTGAATTAATCTCTGATTTGATTCGTGAATTTGGCGAAGCGCGTCAGGTGGATATGGCTGCACGTTTGGGCGTTTCCCAGCCGACCGTGGCGAAAATGTTAAAGCGTCTTGGCACCACCGGTTTGGTTGAGCAAGTGCCGTATCGCGGTGTATTCCTCACCGCCGAAGGCGAGAAGCTGGCTGAAGCGAGCCGCGTCCGCCATCATATTGTTGAAACTTTCCTGTTGGCGCTGGGCGTTAGCCCGGAAACCGCGCGCCGTGATTCAGAAGGCCTGGAGCATCACGTCAGTGATGAAACTCTGGCCGTGTTCCAGAAATTCTACGAGAATCGCTAACTACAAGGCCTTCCGCCATCATGCCCAATCTGCTTCGTTCTTTTATGCGCGACCGTATTTTGCATTTGTTGTTGCTGTTGGGTGTGATCATGTTGCCGCTGGCGAATTTCCGCTGGTCGCAACTGCCTTCCGCTGTGGACTGGCATACCATCATGACGCTCACCGGCTTACTGATGCTGACCAAAGGGCTGGAAAACAGCGGCTATTTTGATGTGCTCGGCGCACGTCTGATTCAGCGTTTCCAGCATGAACGCGCATTGGCGTTATTCATGGTGTGCGCCGCCGCGTTGCTCTCAACTTTTCTCACCAACGATGTTGCGCTGTTTATTCTGGTGCCGCTCACGCTGACGCTGCGTAAATTCTCGCGGCTGCCCATTTCGCGCCTGATCATTTTCGAAGCGTTGGCAGTGAACGCGGGTTCCTTACTGACGCCGGTTGGTAACCCGCAAAACATTCTGCTGTGGAGTCACGGCACGCTTAGCGTGCCCGGTTTCATTGCGCAGATGGCGCCGCTGGCGGCATTTTTACTGCTTTCGCTGATGGCGTTAACCTGGTGGAGTTTCCCGGCGCGCGCGATTCAAAAGCATGAGCAGAGTGAAACTCAGGCGTGGCGCAAACCGTTGTTCACGATTAGCGTGCTGCTGTATATCGTATTTATCGTCGCGCTCGAGCTGAAAATGACCGGCTGGGCGCTGCTGCTGGTGGCGGCCTGTTTCCTGATCATGGCGCGCAGCGTGTTGATCAGCATCGACTGGAGTTTGCTGCTGGTGTTCGTGGCGATGTTTATCGATGTCTTCCTGTTGATGCATTTGTCCTGGCTGCAGCCGCACTTTGCCGCTATCGGTCAGCTAGGCGAGGGCGGAATCTATTTGCTGGCGATTGGCTTGTCGCAATTCATTAGTAACGTTCCCGCCACCATACTGCTTTTGCAGAAAGTGCCACCGTCGGAGGTGCTGGCATGGGCGGTGAATATCGGCGGATTTGGCTTATTGCCGGGTTCGCTCGCCAACCTGATTGCCTTGCGGATGGCGCAGGACGCGCGCGTTTGGTGGCGTTTCCACTTGTTTTCCATCCCGATGCTGGCCTGGTCGATGTTAGGCGGATGGCTGCTGTTACACCTCATGCGTTAGCACCGTGCCAATGTCGGCTTGTGTAAAGTTGCATTGGCATTTGTCAATTTCCCATCTAAGGTTATGTTGACCGTTTTTGCCCGGGAATCGGGACAACTGCCTACGATGAAAAATTATGGAAAACCAGAATCAACCGTCTGAACGCGATCAGCAGGATCCGCAAAAAACCGCCAATACCCATCAAGATAACAACGAACCAGAACGTAAACGTCCCGGAAAGAAACCTCTGATTTTTCTCGCCATTGTGGTGGTGATTATGATCGTGGTGGGATTATGGTTTTGGCTCACCACGCGCAATATCGAAAGCACAGATGATGCCTTTACCGAAGGCAATGCGGTGACCATCGCGCCGAAAGCGGCCGGATATGTGGTCAAGCTGCTGGTGCGCGATAACCAGCGCGTGAAGCAGGGCGATTTGCTGGTGGAGATCGATGCGCGCGACAGTGAAGCGCAGCGCGATCAGGCTAAAGCCCAGCTTGGTCTGGCCCAGGCGCAGCTGCATCAGGCGCAGGCGCAGTTAGCCTTGTCCCGCGTGCAGTATCCGGCACAGCGCGATCAAGCTCTCGCCGATCAGGCCAAAGCGCAGGCCAATTTGCTTAACGCCCAGGCCGATTATCGTCGCCAGCGCGGTGTTGATCCGCGTGCCACTTCACAGCGCAATATTGATACTGCCGCCGCGCAATTGCGTTCGGCTGAAGCGCAACTGCAAAGCGCTAAGGCGCAGGTTGAAGTGGCTTCTCAGGTGAAGCTGCAAATCCGCCAGCAGGAAACCAATGTGGAAGCGCGTGAGCAGCAGGTTGAGCAGGCGCAGGCGCAGCTCAACACCGCCGAATTGAATCTCTCTTATACCCAGGTTCGCGCACCTTACGATGGCTTTGTCACCAAGCGTAACGTGCAACTCGGCACGCTGGTTCAGGCTGGCAGCGCGCTGTTCTCGCTGGTTTCGCCTGAAATCTGGATTAACGCCAATTTCAAAGAGTCGCAGCTGGCGCGCATGAAGCCGGGTAATAAAGTGGAAATCAGTGTCGATGCCTGGCCGGATATGAAGCTGGAAGGGCATGTTGATAGCGTGCAGATGGGATCAGGTTCCCGTTTCTCCACCTTCCCGGCGGAAAACGCCACCGGCAACTACGTGAAAATCGTGCAGCGCGTGCCGGTGAAAATCGTTATCGATAAAGGATTGGATCCCAATCATCCGCTGCCGCTGGGCTTGTCGGTTGAGCCGAAGGTCACAGTGGAATGAGTGCGAGCGAAAGCTGGCGTCCGGCCAGCAATCCGTGGCTGGTCGCCATTACGGTGACGCTGGCGGTGTTTATGGAGATCCTCGACACCACCATCGTCAACGTCGCGCTGCCACACATTGCCGGTTCGCTCTCCTCCAGCTACGACGAATCGACCTGGGTTTTAACCTCTTATCTGGTGGCGAACGGCATCGTGTTGCCCATTTCGGCGTTCTTCAGCCGCCTGTTTGGCCGCAAGCAGTTCTTCCTGATTTGCATCGTGATGTTCACCATCTGCTCCTTCCTGTGCGGCATCGCGACGGAGCTGTGGCAGATCATTCTGTTCCGCATCCTGCAGGGCTTTTTTGGCGGCGGATTGCAGCCGGTACAGCAATCGGTGCTGCTCGATTACTTCAAAGCGGAAGATCGCGGCAAAGCCTTTGGTCTATCGTCGATTGCGATTATCGTCGCGCCGGTGATTGGTCCGACGCTGGGCGGCTGGATCACCGACAACTACAGCTGGCGCTGGGTGTTCTTCATTAATATTCCAGTCGGTATTTTGACGGTAATGGCAATTTACCAGCTGCTGGAAGATCCGCCGTGGGAGCGCAAGTGGGATAAAGGCCGCCTGAAGATCGACTACATTGGCATCAGCCTGATCACGCTGGGACTTGGCTGTTTGCAGGTGTTCCTCGATCGTGGCGAAGATGAAGATTGGTTTGCCTCGCACTTCATTCGCCTGTTCGCCATGCTGGCGGTGATCGGCATTATCGGCGCCATTTATTGGCTGCTGTATGCACGCAAACCGGTGGTCGATCTTAGCGTAATGAAGGATCGTAACTTCTGGGTGGCGGGCTTGCTGATGGCGGGCATGGCGATGATTTTGTACGGCAGTTCGGTGGTACTTCCCCAACTGGCGCAGCAGGATCTCGGTTACACCGCAACCTGGTCGGGGCTGGTGCTGTCGCCCGGCGCAATATTGATTGTGCTGACGATACCCATCGTGCTGAAGCTGATGCCGATTGTGCAAACGCGCTACATTATCGCATTCGGCTTCACCTGCCTTGCCAGCGCCTTCTTCTATTCCACCCGGCTTACGCCCAACGTTGATTTCACCACGCTGGTGTTAATGCGCAGCGCGCAGTCGATTGGCCTTGGCTTCCTGTTTGTGCCGCTGACCACCATTGCGTTCATCACCGTGCCGCAGCGATTAAACGCCGATGCGTCGGCGCTGTTCACCATGTTCCGTAACGTCGCGGGTTCGATCGGAATTTCGCTGTCGACGGCGGGCATTACCGAACGCATGCAGACGCGATCGGCCAACATGGTGCACAACATGTCGCCGCTCAATGAGCCTTACAATCTCACGCTGCAGCATTGGGCTGATTCGATCCGTAATTTCACCACCGCAGTGGGCGATCCGCTGGTGCTGGCGAGCGGGCAGCTCTACCAGGAGATGATCGCGCAGGCCCGTATTCTGGCGTACATCGACGTATTTACGGGCCTGAGTATCGTGGCGTTGCTATTGATTCCATTTTGTTGGTTGCTTTCGCCGATCAAGAGCGAAGGCAGTGCAGGAGCACATTAAAATGAGTAAGTTTTCGCGCTCTACGCCGTCACTGACGTTGCTGGCGCTGTCACTGTTGCTGGCCGGATGCGCCGTAGGACCTGATTATCAGCCGCCGCAGGCGCACACGCCGGGCGGTTACCATGATTTGCCTTCACAGCAAGCGTCTAAGCCGCTGGCGGCAGCGACCAATCCGCTGTGGTGGAAAAGCTTTAACGATCCGCAGCTTGATAGCCTGATTGAGCGCGCTATTGCCGGCAACTTAACGCTGCAACAATCGGTGCTGCGTATTGCCGGGGCGCGTGAGCAGCTGGCGCAGGCGCGCGGTGGGTTATTCCCTTCGCTTAACGGCTCGGCAAAAGTGACCCGTCAGCAGCTCGGTTTAAAAGGCTTGCTGAAATCCAACGGCGTTTATGACCAGGTTGATAGCGATGTCGCCAGCCAGCTCAACGGTTTAGACCATTCTGTCACCCTGTATCAGGGCAGCTTTGACGCCAGCTGGGAGCTGGATCTATGGGGCAAAGTACGCCGCCAGATGGAAGCCGCGGATGCGCAGCAGCAGGCGGCCATTGAGCAACGCAACGATGCGCTGGTCTCGCTGGAAGCCGAAGTGGCGCGCGCCTATCTGCAATTGCGCGGTTCGCAGGCGGTGCTGGCGACCTTGCAGCAGCAAATTGAGGTCGCGCAGCAAACCTGGGAACTGACAAAGAGCCAGCAGCAAAACGGCTTAGCGCCGACCACGGATGTGGAAAATGCCCGCGCGCAATTAGCCTCGCTGAATGCGCAGCTGCCGCAATATCAGGCGCAGCAGTTGCAGGCAATGAACGGTTTGGCGGTGCTACTGGGTAAAACACCGGGCGCGCTGGATAACGAACTGATGAGCAAAAAACCGCTGCCTGATTTGCCGAAATTGGTGCCGGTGGGCATTCCGTCGACGCTGGCGCGGCGACGTCCGGATATTCGCCAGGCTGAAGCCACACTGCATGCGCAGACCGCGAATATTGGCGTATCCGTTGCCGAGCTGTTCCCCAGCTTGTCGCTCACCGGGCAACTGGGTGTGCGAAATACCGATGCCAGCTATCTGGATGACTGGAGCAGCCACTTCTTTAGCGTTGGTCCGTCGCTGTCGATTCCAATTTTTCAGGGCGGCCGTTTAGTGTCCAGCGTAAAACTGGCGCGCGCGCAGCAAGCCAGCGCGGCGCTCGATTATCGGCAAACGGTATTAACTGCGCTGCAGGATGTGGAGAACGCGTTGGTCAGTTATCGCGCCGATCAGCAGCAGGTTATAGCGCTGGATGAAACCACCGGCGCACTGCAACGTGCATTTGATTTGGCCAGCGACAGTTATCGTCAGGGTATTTCCACCTTCCTCGATGTATTAGATGCGCAGCGACAACTGGCGCAAGCTAAAGCGCAATCGACGCAGGCGCGGATGCAAAGTGCACTTGATTTAGTGGCGTTATATAAAGCGCTGGGCGGTGGCTGGGAACCTTATCAAAACGTCAATTTGCCAGACTATTCTGTGTTTGGTCCCGCAACGGAAGTGCATTAATTTCCCTTAGCAGCCGGTTAAACACCGGCTTTTTTTATCGGCACGATATGAAAAAATGAGATTCTTCTCTCATCCCGGGCAATATAATAATCCGTGATGAAAACGGGTTTTACGTTACACCATTAATCCTTGCTTACCATTATGCTCACTAATGCTGCAGCGCGTAATAGCCGCTAAATGATTGTTTATTACCTGGGAATATTGCTTTGAAATCGATTCCAGTTGCTACATATGGAACACATTACGGTTGTTAATTCAGGGTTAATTAAAGCGGTTATCCGCGTTTTAAACCCTAACGTAAGAAATATGTAAGCAACTTCAGATTAATCCGGGCAATAAAATTAATTTATTTTTTTATTTGAATTAGGTAATCTTGCCACTACAGTTTATTTAACCCCCTTAAGCAAGGACATTGTGATGAGTGACGCATTTAAAGTTCTGAACAACATTCGCACATTACGTGCGCAGGCTCGTGAACTGCCATTGAGCGATCTGGAAGAAATTCTGGAAAAATTAACGGTTGTCGTGACTGAACGTCGTGACGAAGTAAACGCTGAAGAAGCGCAGAACCGCGAAAAAGAAGAGAAGCTGTCTAAATATCGCGAAATGCTGCTGGCTGATGGTATTGACCCGAACGAATTACTGGGCGCTCTGGAAGTTGGTAAAAAACGCGCTAAGCGTGCACCACGCCCGGCAAAATATTCCTACACCGACGAAAACGGTGAAGTAAAATCTTGGACCGGTCAGGGCCGTACACCAGCAGCGATTAAAAAAGCGCTGGATTCAGGTAAAAGCCTCGACACTTTCCTGATCAAATAATCCGCACAATCCTTGTAAGTGGGAGCCGGGGGCAAATGCCCCCGGCTTTTTTGTTGTTTTTATTTCTTTATGAGCAACAACACCTTTAGCCCAACGTAACGTCTGCCTCTGGCGCAGAGGTGGCGTCCGGGTGCCCGCTTCTGGCATAATGCCCGCTGTTTTTTCCTCCACTGCGTAACAAAGGTCAATGCCGTGTTAGTTTCCAGCAATATCACCATGCAGTTCGGCAGTAAGCCGCTGTTCGAAAATATCTCCGTTAAATTTGGCGGCGGTAATCGTTACGGTTTAATCGGTGCGAACGGCAGCGGTAAATCTACCTTTATGAAAATACTGGGCGGCGATTTGGCGCCAACGGGTGGAAATGTTTCCCTCGACCCAAATGAGCGTATCGGTAAGTTACGTCAGGACCAATTTGCCTTCGAGCAATATAGTGTGCTGGACACCGTGATCATGGGCCACAATGAATTGTGGGCAGTGAAGCAAGAGCGTGACAGTATATATGCATTGCCAGAAATGAGCGAAGAGGAAGGCTATAAAGTGGCCGACCTTGAAGTCGAATACGGCGAGATGGACGGTTACAGTTCAGAATCACGTGCCGGTGAATTATTACTGGGCGTTGGCATTCCTGTGGAGCAGCATTACGGTCCGATGAGCGAAATTGCGCCGGGCTGGAAATTGCGTGTCCTTTTAGCGCAGGCATTATTTGCCAATCCTGATATTTTGTTGCTCGATGAACCGACTAACAACCTGGATATCGATACCATTCGTTGGTTGGAGCAAGTGCTCAACGAACGTAACAGCACCATGATCATCATTTCGCATGACCGTCACTTCCTGAATATGGTGTGCACGCACATGGCGGATCTGGATTACGGTGAACTGCGCGTTTATCCGGGTAATTATGACGAATATATGACCGCGGCTACCCAGTCACGCGAACGTTTATTATCGGATAACGCCAAGAAGAAAGCGCAAATTGCCGATCTGCAATCGTTTGTTAGCCGTTTTAGCGCCAACGCCTCTAAATCGCGTCAGGCGACTTCGCGTGCCAAACAGATTGATAAAATTAAGCTGGAAGAAGTTAAAGCCTCCAGCCGTCAAAACCCGTTTATCCGTTTTGATCAGGATAAGAAGCTGTTCCGTAATGCGCTGGAAGTTGAAGCGCTGACCAAAGGTTTTGATAACGGTCCGCTGTTTAATAAACTCAACCTGATGTTAGAAGTCGGCGAGAAATTGGCGATTCTCGGTGCCAACGGTATCGGTAAAACTACGTTGCTGAAAACGCTGGTCGGTGAACATACGCCGGATAGCGGCACAGTGAAATGGTCTGAGAATGCGCGCATTGGTTATTACGGCCAGGATCACGCGGAAGACTTCGCTGACGATCTGACGGTATTCGACTGGATGAGCCAGTGGAAGCAGGAAGGCGATGACGAACAGGCGGTGCGCAGTATTCTTGGTCGTCTGCTGTTTGGTCACGACGAGATCAACAAGCCCGCTAAGGTGCTGTCCGGTGGTGAGAAGGGTCGCATGCTATTTGGCAAGCTGATGATGCAAAAGCCAAACATCCTGATCATGGATGAACCGACTAACCACCTGGATATGGAATCGATCGAGTCGCTCAACATGGCGCTGGAGATGTACGAAGGCACCCTGATTTTCGTCTCGCACGACCGTGAGTTTGTTAGCTCGCTGGCTACCCGCGTGATGGAGATGAAAGCCGATCGTATTATCGACTTCACCGGTAACTATGAAGATTACCTGCGCAGCCAGGGTATTGTTTAATTGTGAAAAACCAGGTGCGCATGAATGCGCACCCTACGAAAACCCGCGACTTACATCTGTAAGGTCGTCATTCATGGCGACCTTGTTCACCACACACTTCACAATGCGCATCCTGCGCCACCTTCATGCTGCGGAACTCCGCGCTCATCGCGTCGTACATCAATAAGCGTGCGCTAGCAGGTTGACCGAACGCCGTCAGCACTTTTAAGGTTTCCATCGCCTGCATTGCACCAACTACGCCAACCAGCGGCGCCATCACGCCGGCTTCTACGCAACTTAATACCTGATCGCCAAACAAACGGCTGATGCAACGATAACACGGCTCGCCGGGCTGCCAGGTAAATACGCTGAGCTGGCCTTCCATGCGAATCGCTGCGCCGGAAATCAGCGGCACCTTGTGCTGAAAACATAGGCGGTTGATCTGTTCGCGGGTATCGACGTTATCGGTGCAATCCACCACCGCATCATGGCGCGCAATTAACGTGCTGAGCTGCGCGTCATCCAGCTGCGCATCAATCGGCTCCAACTGGCAATGCGGATTAATCTCTGCCAACTGCTGCTGCGCCGAGGCGACTTTCGCTACGCCAATTTTCGCATCACTGTGCAGGATCTGGCGCTGGAGATTACTGAGGCTAACGCTATCGAAATCGAGCAACGTGAGATGTCCCACACCCGCCGAGGCCAGATAGGGCGCCGCCGCACAGCCGAGTCCGCCGAGGCCGATCACCAACACCTGTGCCGCCTTTAGCTTCTCCTGGCCATCAAAATCAAAACCGCGCAGGACAATCTGACGGTTATAGCGCAGCATCTCTTCATCGCTCAACTCAACGCTCATTAGCCCTCCAGCAGGCTATTAAAGGCTTCGATCTCCACCCATTCGCCCGGTTCCACATCGCCGCGCTCGCGCTCCAGCACCACAAAGCAGTTGGCCAGCGCGAACGAGCTGAACACATGCGAACCTTGCGCACCAGTGCTGCGCACTTCCAGCACGCCATCGTCACCGCGGCTGAAAATCGCACGCTGGAAGTCGAGACGACCCGGCGATTTCTTCAAACGTTGCGTAGCACGCGCGCGTTGGCGTAGCGGCATGATGCGCGTGGTTTGGCCGGTTAAGGTGGCCAGCAGCGGCTGGACCAATTGATAGAAGGTTACCGCCGCAGAAACCGGATTGCCCGGTAAACCGCAGAACCAGCTGTTGGCCAGGCGACCAAAAGCAAAGGGTTTGCCCGGTTTGATCGCCAGTTTCCAGAAGGTGATAGCGCCGAGCTCTTCCAGTATCGCACGGGTGAAATCGGCTTCGCCAACCGACACGCCGCCGGTGCTGATCACCACATCGGCCTGGCGATCGGCTTCGGTAAAGGCGGTACGCAGCGCCGCCTGATCGTCGGCAATCACGCCGAGATCGATCACTTCGCAGCCCAGCTTGTTAAGCATTAACGCCACGGTAAAGCGGTTGGTATCGTAAATCTGACCTTCCGCCAGCGGCTGGCCGACCGCCTGCAGTTCATCGCCGGTGGAGAAGATTGCCACGCGCAGTTTGCGCAGCACGCTGACTTCAGCAATCCCCAGCGACGCCAGCAGCGGCAGTTCGGCCGCACCAAGGCGCACTCCGGCGTCCAGCACCTGTTTGCCCGCCTGAATGTCTTCACCGATGCGACGAATATTTTGCGCAGTCTGCACCGGCGCGGTAATGACAATGCCGCCGTCGCGCTGCTCCGTTTGCTCCTGCATCACCACGGCGTCACAACCGGCGGGAATCGGCGCGCCGGTCATGATGCGGATCACGCTGCCCGCGGGCCACGCACCGTTAAACGGCGCACCGGCGAAGGCTTTACCGGCCACCGGGAACACGCGATCGGGTGCGATGTCGGCCAGACGCAGCGCGTAACCATCCATCGCCGAGTTATCAAACGAGGGGACATCGAGCGGCGAGTTAATCGGCCTGGCGGTGATGCGTCCGGCGGCCTCAAACAGCGAGACGTTGATCGAATCGCTAATCGGCGTCAGTTGTTGCAGCATCTTTTGCTGCGCGTCTTCGAGGGAGATTAATCCTGCGGTAAAAGGTTCCATGTCCATCTCTGTCTGGTTAATTTCAGATGCGGTCTATTATGGGTAATGCGTGGCCGTTAAGCGAGAGTGCACTTTACTCAATCACTGCACATTCCGTAGCGGCGCAATTTATTGCGCGATAAATCGCGCCGCTACGGAATGTGCGAATGGTAAAAATGGTTTTCCTGTTTTACAGGTGCGCATCCGCTAAGCACATCACAACCAAAAAAGCATAATCCACAATAAAAGGTTATGACCGCGCAGGCAGTTTCTGCTTTACAAGATGAGGGTGCCTTTCTATAGTCGAAAATTGCCAAAAAAAGATGAAAACCATTCTAAATCAGTGTTTTTGGTTCTGATTCCTTAACAGGGTACCGGTTATGGCTAAAGCAGTTATCGCAATTCACGGCGGTGCAGGCGCGATTACGCGTGCGGCAATGAGCGCCGAAAAAGAGCAGCACTATCGTCAGCAACTCACCGCAATCGTTACCGCAGGCCAGCAAATTCTTGCGGCGGGCGGCAGCGCGTTAGATGCCGTTACCGAAGCCGTACGCCTGCTGGAAGAGTGTCCGCTGTTTAACGCGGGCAAGGGCGCGGTGTTCACCCATCAGGGCACGCATGAACTCGATGCCAGCATTATGGATGGTCGCACGCTGGACGTCGGCGCGGTCGCGGGCGTCAGCCACATCCGCAATCCGATTCTGGCGGCGCGTAAGGTGCTGGAGAACAGCCCGCACGTGCTGTTTATCGGTGCGGGCGCAGAAGCTTTCGCCGCTGAGCAAGGTTTAGCGCCGGTCGACGCCGATTTCTTCTCCACGCCGGAGCGCTGGGAGCAGCTGCAGCGCGCGCTGCACAGCCAGCAGATGGTGCTGGATCACGACGGCGAAGCAAACAGTCACAGCGACGATCCGCTGGACCCGGATCGCAAATTCGGCACCGTCGGTGCGGTCGCGCTCGATCTTCAGGGTAATCTGGCGGCCGCCACCTCAACCGGCGGCATGACCAACAAACAGGCCGGTCGTGTGGGCGATTCGCCTTTAGTCGGCGCAGGCTGCTACGCCAGCAACGACACCGTAGCGGTCTCCTGTACCGGTACCGGCGAAGTGTTTATCCGCACGCTCGCCGCTTACGACGTGGCGGCGCAGATGCATTACGCCGGACGCTCGCTGCAACAGGCCACCGCCAACGTCATTCATGACAAAGTGCAGGAGCTGGAAGGCAGCGGCGGGCTGATTGCCATTGACGCCGCAGGCAATGTGGCGCTGCCGTTTAACAGCGAAGGCATGTATCGCGGATTCGCCTATGTGAATGGCGATGTTGAGGTAGCGATTTACCGCGACAGCTAAGGAGCAGGCATGACGGACCAACAGCTGCAGTTTGCGCCGGAGCAGGTTCTGGCGGTGCGCGATCTTAACGTGCGCTTTGAGCATGAAGGGCGCATTACCGAAGCGGTACGCAACCTGTCGCTTGACCTGCATCGCGGTGAAACCCTGGCGCTGGTGGGCGAATCGGGCTCGGGTAAATCCGTCACCTCGCTGGCGCTGATGCGCTTGATTCAGCAGGCCGGCGGCGAAGTGAGCGGAGATATCCAGCTGCGGCGTCGCAATGGCGAGGTGCTGGATGTGATGCGCGCATCGAACGGTCAGATGCGCAAAGTGCGCGGCGCCGATATGGCGATGATCTTTCAGGAACCGATGACCTCGCTCAACCCGGTGTTCACCGTCGGCGAGCAGATTGCGGAATCCATCCGTCTGCATCAGGGCAAAAGTCACCAACAGGCGCTGGCGGAAGCGCGGCGCATGCTCGATCTGGTGCGCATTCCCGAAGCGCAAAATGTGTTATCACGCTATCCGCATCAACTCTCAGGCGGCATGCGCCAGCGCGTGATGATTGCCATGGCGCTGTCGTGTAAACCGGCGCTGCTGATTGCCGACGAACCCACCACCGCACTCGACGTCACTATTCAGGCGCAAATTCTGCAGTTGATCCGCGTGCTGCAAAAAGAGATGCAGATGGGGGTGATTTTCATCACCCATGATATGGGCGTGGTGGCGGAGATGGCCGATCGCGTGCAGGTGATGTATCGCGGCGATGTGGTAGAGCGCGCGTCGGTGCAGCAGCTGTTTGCCGACCCGCAGCAGCCCTATACCCGCGCGTTGCTGGCGGCGGTGCCCAAACTGGGGGCGATGCATGGCCAGCCGCTACCGGCTAAATTTCCCTTATTGCATAGCAACGGACGTGAAGAACAGGCCGCGCCGCAGGACACGGTGCGTCACGATCGACCGCCGATTTTGCAGGTGCGCGATTTAGTCACGCGCTTTGATATTCGCGGCGGCTTGCTCAATCGCGTTAAACGCCGCGTGCACGCGGTCGAGAAAGTCAGTTTCGATCTCCATGCCGGTGAAACGCTGGCGCTGGTGGGGGAATCCGGCTGCGGAAAATCCACTACCGGGCGTTCGCTGCTGCGGCTGGTAGCCAGCCAGGGCGGCACCATTACTTTTGACGGCCAACGCATCGATGCGCTGCAGGGCAATGCGCTGGCGTCGCTGCGTCGCGATATCCAGTTTATCTTCCAGGATCCTTACGCTTCGCTCGATCCGCGTTTGACCGTGGGTTTTTCGATCATGGAACCGCTGCTGGTGCACAAAACGCTGGGTCGTCGTCAGGCAGAGAAGCGCGTTGCCTGGCTGCTGGAGCGCGTCGGCCTGCTGCCGGAACATGCGCAGCGCTATCCGCACGAATTTTCCGGCGGCCAGCGCCAGCGCATCTGCATTGCGCGCGCGCTGGCGCTCAATCCCAAAGTGGTGATCGCCGATGAATCGGTGTCGGCGCTGGATGTGTCGATTCAGGCGCAAATCATCAACCTGATGCTCGATTTGCAGCGTGAATTTGGTATCGCTTTCTTATTTATCTCACACGATATGGCGGTGGTGGAACGCATCAGCCATCGCGTGGCGGTGATGTATCTCGGACAAATTGTGGAGATGGGGCCGCGTCAGGCGGTATTTGAGCAGCCGCGCCATCCCTACACCAAAAAACTGATGGCCGCGGTGCCGGTGGCCGATCCGGCCCATCGGCATCGTGAGCGGGCGCTGATGGTGGATGAGATCCCCAGCCCGATTCGCCCGCTGGGCGATGAGCCAGAAGTGGCGCCTTTACTGGAAGTGGCACCGGGCCATTTTGTCGCCCGGCACGCAATTAGCGGCGCCTGAGCAGCAAACAACCGCACATCTTTGGATGTCGCGCATGACAGGGATTACAGGAGAACGATAACGATGCACCATATTATGCGAAAAGGGGTTATCACTGCCGGTTTGTTGAGTTCGGCGCTGGCGCTGCCCGCGTGGGCGGCGAAGGATGCGGTGATTGCGGTGGCCTCGACCTTTACCACGCTCGATCCGTACGACGCTAACGATACGCTGTCGCAGGCGGTGGCGAAGTCCTTCTATCAGGGCTTGTTCGGCTTCGATAAAGACATGAAGCTGACCAACGTGCTGGCGGAAAGTTATCAGGCGAGCAGCGACGGCCTGACCTACACCATTAAGCTGCGCGCCGGCGTGAAATTCCAGGATGGCACTGACTTTAATGCCGAAGCGGTGAAGGTGAACCTCGATCGCGCCAGCAATCCGGATAACCATCTCAAACGCTATAACCTGTTCAAATATATCGCCACCACCGAAGTGGTCGATCCGAGCACAGTGAAAATCACCCTGAAGCAGCCGTTCTCGGCCTTCATTAATAATCTCGCGCATCCGGCGGCGGTGATGATTTCCCCGACCGCGCTGAAGAAATATGGCAAAGAGATCGGCTTCCATCCGGTAGGAACCGGCCCGTTTGCCTTTGATACCTGGAACCAGACCGACTTCGTGAAAGTGAAGAAGTGGGACGGCTACTGGAAAAAAGGCTATCCGAAGCTGGATAGCATTACCTGGCGTCCGGTGGTGGATAACAACACCCGCGCGGCGATGCTGCAAACTGGCGAAGCGAGCTTTGCTTTCCCGGTGCCGTTCGAGCAGGCCAAACTGCTGGAAGGCAACAGCAAGCTCGATGTGGTCACCACGCCGTCAATCATGCAGCGCTACATCAGCCTCAACGTGACGCAAAAGCCGTTTGATAATCCGAAAGTGCGTGAAGCGCTGGAGTACGCCATCAACCGTCAGGCACTGGCAAAAGTCGCCTTTGCCGGTTACGCCACGCCAGCCACCGGCATCGTGCCGCCGAGCATCGACTTTGCGCAGAGCTATCCGGCAATCAAATATGATCCGGCCAAAGCGCGCGAACTGCTGAAAGAAGCGGGCTTCCCGAACGGTTTCGAAACCACGTTGTGGTCTTCGCACAACCACAGCACCGCGCAGAAAGTGCTGCAGTTCACCCAGCAGCAGCTGGCACAGGTGGGCGTGAAGGTGAAAGTGACGGCGATGGATGCCGGTCAGCGTGCCGCTGAAGTAGAGAGCAAAGGGCAGAAAGAGAGCGGTGTGCGCATGTTCTACACCGGCTGGTCCGCCTCGACCGGTGAAGCCGACTGGGCGCTGACGCCGCTGTTCGCCACCACTTCATGGCCGCCAGCAATCTTCAACACCGCGTTCTACAGCAATCCGCAGGTGGATAAAGATCTCGCCGATGCGCTGAAAACCACCGATCGCGATCAGAAAGCTAAGCTGTACAAAGACGCGCAGGATCGCATCTGGAACGATCATCCGTGGATCCCGCTGGTGGTGGAACAACTGCTGTCAGCCAACAATAAAAACCTCAGCGGTTTTTATGTCATGCCCGATACCTCATTCAATTTTGATGAGGCCGATCTGAAGTAACAGACGCGGCCAGCCTTAGCGGGCTGGCCGATGCTGCGCAGGACTTCGCATGCTCAACTATTTTCTCAAACGATTACTGGGACTGATTCCCACGCTGCTGATTGTGGCGGTGCTGGTGTTCCTGTTCGTCCATTTGCTGCCAGGCGATCCGGCGCGCCTGATTGCCGGCCCGGAAGCGGATGCCTCGGTGGTGGCGCTGGTGCGTCAGGATCTCGGCCTCGATCAGCCGCTGCTCAAGCAGTTCTGGCACTTTATGATCAATGCGGTGCAGGGCGATTTCGGCCATTCGCTGGTCTCGAAACGTCCGGTGATTGACGAAATTGCCGCGCGCTTTTTCCCGACGCTGTGGCTGACACTCAGCAGCATGGTGTGGGCGGTGATATTCGGTATGGCGATTGGCATCACCTCGGCGGTGTGGCGCAATCGCTGGCCGGATCGCATCGGCATGACACTGGCGGTGTCGGGCATCTCGTTCCCGGCGTTTGCGCTCGGCATGCTGCTGATGCAGGTGTTTTCTGTCGAGCTCGGCTGGTTGCCGACCGTTGGCGCGGATAGCTGGAAACACTACATTTTGCCATCGATCACCTTGGGTGCAGCGGTGGCGGCGGTGATGGCACGCTTCACCCGCGCGTCGTTTGTGGAGGTGATGCAGGAAGATTACATGCGCACCGCGCGCGCCAAAGGGGTGCGCGAATCGCTGGTGGTGGTGAAACACGGCCTGCGCAACGCGATGATTCCGGTGGTCACCATGATGGGCCTGCAGTTTGGTTTCCTGCTCGGCGGCTCGATTGTGGTGGAAGTGGTGTTCAACTGGCCAGGCTTAGGCCGCTTGCTGGTGGATTCGGTCGAGATGCGCGATTACCCGGTGATTCAGGCTGAAGTGCTGCTGTTCTCGCTGGAGTTCATCCTGATTAACCTGATTGTCGATGTGCTGTACGCGGCAATCAATCCGGCAATTCGCTACAAGTAAGGAGTTGCAATTGAAGAACTGGCGACGAGCCGCGGCATTGAAAACCCTGCCGACTATCACGGAAAACCGGGTACGCACGCCGTGGCGCGAATTCTGGCGACGCTTTCGCCGTCAGCATGTGGCGCTGCTGGCCGGACTGTTTGTGCTGCTGCTGATCGTGGTGGCGTTTATCGCGCCGCTGATTGCGCCGTTTGATGCGGAAAACTATTTCGATTACGACCGGCTAAACGAAGGGCCGTCGCTGATGCACTGGTTTGGCGTTGACTCGTTGGGGCGCGATATCTTCAGCCGTGTGCTGGTGGGCACGCGTATCTCGCTGATCGCCGGTTTCTTCTCGGTGGCGATCGGCGCTCTGATCGGCACCGTTTTAGGTCTGCTGGCGGGCTATTACGAAGGCTGGTGGGATCGCATCACCATGCGTATCTGCGATGTGCTGTTCGCTTTCCCCGGCATTCTGCTGGCGATTGCGGTGGTGGCGATTATGGGCAGCGGCATGAGCAACGTGATTGTCGCGGTGGCGATCTTCAGCATTCCGGCGTTTGCCCGTTTGGTGCGCGGCAATACGCTGGTGCTGAAACATCAAACCTATATTGAGTCGGCACGCAGTATTGGCGCGTCGGACTGGACCATAATTATGCGTCACATCCTGCCCGGCACGGTGTCGTCGATTGTGGTCTATTTCACCATGCGTATCGGTACCTCGATTATCACGGCGGCGAGTTTGTCCTTTCTCGGCCTCGGCGCGCAGCCGCCCACGCCGGAGTGGGGCGCGATGCTCAATGAAGCGCGCGCCGATATGGTAATTGCGCCGCATGTCGCCATCTTCCCGAGCCTGGCGATTTTCCTCACCGTGCTGGCGTTTAACCTGCTGGGTGATGGTTTGCGTGATGCGCTGGATCCGAAATTGAAGACCTGATGGTGAGTCCGGTCGCCATTTATGGCGACCTCTTCAATAACCGCACCACTCCGGTCTTAGAACGTTTCCCAATTGTCATTACTGTGCGCGGCGGCAGGCTGCGCGCGGGCTGGTGTTATCACCGGTTTTACCACTTTCGCCACCTGCGCAGCGGCCTGGCGCGTGCCAGTTTTGAAGCGGGCCACCGCAGAAGAGAGGCTGCTGGCCTGCTGCTCCAGCGACGCTGAGGCGTTAGCCGATTCCTGCACCAGCGTGGCGTTCTGCTGCGTGACGCGATCCATCTCGTTCACCGCCTGACCAATCTGGTCGATGCCGCGGCTCTGCTCATCGGACGCTGAAGCAATCTCGCCCATGATATCGGTGACGCGGGTAACAGCGCTGACGATTTCCTGCATGGTTTCACCGGCGCTGCTCACCTGCTGCGAACCGGTGTTGACACGCTGCACGGAATTCTCAATCAGCAGTTTGATCTCTTTCGCCGCCTGAGCGCTGCGCTGTGCCAGATTGCGCACTTCACCCGCTACCACGGCAAAACCGCGTCCTTGTTCACCGGCGCGCGCCGCTTCAACTGCCGCGTTGAGCGCGAGGATGTTGGTCTGGAAGGCGATGCCATCAATCACGCTGGTGATATCGGCGATTTTCTTCGAGCTGTCGGCGATATCGCGCATGGTTTTCACCACACCATCCACCACGTTGCCGCCTTTATCGGCGGTTTCCGAGGCGGTTTTCGCCAGCTGCGTGGCCTGACGCGCGTTATCGGCGTTCTGTTTCACCGTGGCGGTCAGCTGTTCCATACTGGCGGCGGTCTCTTCCAGCGATGCCGCTTGCTGCTCGGTGCGTGAAGAGAGATCGTTATTGCCGGTGGCAATCTCGCTGGCGCTACCAAAAATCGCATCCGCACTATCACGCACATTGTTGATGGTGCTGAGCAGCGACTGCTGCATATGGTTGAGGCTGGCGGCAATCGATGCCATTTCACTGCGGCCTTCCACCTGCAAACGGGCGGAGAGATCGCCGTCGGCGAAGCGCTCCATCTGCTGCTGCACCTGCTTCATCGGTGCCAGCAGGATGCGACGCACCAGAATCCACACCGCAACCAGCAACAGCACCACAACTATCGCCATCACGGCGACCAACACCAGCATGTGCTGATAGTTATTATCATATTCCGCATTGCGCTCGGCCAGCAGCTGCACGTTGTGCTCGCGCCATTGCTTGTACGCGACTTCCAGATCGTCCTGAGCCTGCTGGGCGTCAAGGTTGCCATAGGCGGCGTAATCATTGGCTTTCAGGAACGCTGCCGACTGTTTCAGTAATTCTGCGAAGGCAGCAAATTTAGCGTCGACTACACTGGCTGAATCAGCGCTTTGTCCGGCAATGCGCGGCATGCTCTGGTATAGGTCATAATGTTGCTTTGCTTCATCCAGTGACGCACCCGCGCTGATCAGCAGTTTGTTGATGGCGGCGACGGACGCTTCATCCGTTTGTTTTTTCAGGATACGAATGGCGACGCGGTTAATGATTACGCGCGTTTTCACCAGCGTTTGCCAACCGTCGGCCAGCTCACGCTGCTGATGTGACAGCTGATTACTGGTGGTGAAATTATGCTTTCCGGTAATCAGTGATGATAAAAACAGCGAGCCGGAAATCGCCTGCATCGCGGTGAAAACCACCAATATCATCATGATGGCTGTCACAATTTTCATTCGTTTAAACATAGGTGCGTCTCTGAGGAAGTAGGCTAATACCCAGGTTATCGGTATAAAAGCAAATCGCTTAAGTGCCAGCAGGAAATAATTACGTCACGGGACGATGAGAGGCGGGAAAAACAGATGAAAGCGTTTAACTACGAGCAGGATTTCAAGCACATCAATTTTCGCCAGCAGCCTGAGCTGTATCAGGTGGGGCGCGGCGAGCAGGGCGTGCTGATGGTCGAACCCTATAAAAGTGAGATTCTGCCGCACTGGCGTTTTCGCACCGTCGAGCTGGCAAAAGAATCTTCACAGCAGATTATGCAGCTATTTGAGGCATATCGCGCGCAGGACGATTTTGTCGGTATGGACATGGCGCGCAAATATATTCAGATGGGTTATACGCGTGCACGCCGCTACAGTAATCATCAGGGCGGGCGTAAATATGACGAGGCGGGCAACGAACTGCCGCGTACCACAGAAAAAGAGAAGGCCGCTGCGGCGGCCGTTTTCAAAGCGTGCTGGGATAAACTGCGCGCGGATACAGACTATCTGGCGCGCAAGCGTGCGCACCAGCAGAAGTATGGTTAAACGCGCGTGCCCCACAGATCGTATTCATCGGCGTGTTCCACTTTAACGCGGACCACGTCGCCGACTTTCACCTGACGATCGCCGTTCAGATAAACCGCGCCATCGATTTCCGGGGCGTCAGCCATGCTGCGTCCCACCGCACCTTCTTCGTCCACTTCATCAATCAGCACCAGCACTTCGCGGCCGATTTTCTCCTGCAGCCGTTCGCTGGAGATCTTCTGCTGCAGCTGCATGAAGCGATCAAAACGATCCTGCTTCACGTCGTCCGGTACCTGATCCGGCAGCTGGTTAGCAGTTGCGCCATCTACCGGGCTGTACTGGAAGCAGCCAACGCGATCGAGGCGCGCTTCCCGCAGGAAGTCGAGCAGCATCTGGAAATCTTCTTCGGTTTCACCGGGGAAACCGACGATAAAGGTTGAACGCAGCGTCAGCTCCGGACAGATTTCACGCCAGCGCTTAATGCGCTCCAGCGTACGCTCTACCGCGCCGGGACGCTTCATCAGCTTGAGGATGCGCGGGCTGGCGTGCTGCAGCGGAATATCGAGGTACGGCAGAATCTTGCCTTCGGCCATCAGCGGGATCACATCATCCACATGCGGATAAGGATAAACATAGTGCAGACGCACCCACACGCCGAGTTTGGCTAACTGCTCGCACAGGCTCACCATGCTGGTTTTCACCGGCGATCCGTTCCAGAAACCGGTGCGATGTTTAACATCCACGCCGTAAGCGGAGGTGTCTTGTGAGATTACCAGCAGCTCTTTCACGCCCGCTTCAACCAGACGTTTAGCTTCGTCGAGCACCGAACCGATTGGGCGGCTATCAAGATCGCCACGCATTGATGGAATGATGCAGAAGGTGCAGCGATGGTTGCAGCCTTCGGAAATTTTCAGGTAGGCGTAATGGCGCGGCGTCAGTTTGACACCTTGCTCTGGCACTAAACTCAGGAACGGATTGTGTTCTGGTTTCGGCACATAAGTGTGCACATGCGACAGCACCTGCTCGTAGCTGTGCGGGCCAGTGATCTCCAGCACTTTCGGATGCACTTCGCGGATCTGATCCACTTTGGCACCGAGGCAACCGGTGACGATCACTTTGCCGTTTTCATTCAGCGCTTCACCAATCGCTTCCAGAGATTCCTGTACGGCGCTGTCAATAAATCCACAGGTGTTAACGATGACGATCTCCGCATCATCGTAGCGTGGCACCACGTCATAGCCTTCAGTACGCAGCTCCGTCAGGATGCGTTCAGAGTCGACGAGGTTTTTCGGACAGCCGAGGGAGACGAACCCCACGCGCGGTGGATTTTTGACATGGCTCATAAGGATAAAAATTCATCATAATTAGTGTGGATAGGGGGGCGATTGTACAGAGGTTGCCGGGGAAAATGTATAGGCTGTGTAAGAATCTCCTTATGGGGTAACTAATGCATGATGATTGTGCTTAACTCTGTTGGCGGTGCGGCTCACTCGCTGGCGCAATGGCCCTCTGTGGCGATCCGAGTTGTGTAAGCTGGCGCCTTTTGCTTAAATGTTGGGTCGGTGAAGGTAAGTTGTTATCTTCACTGAAAATTTCAAATCGCACTGATAGTGAATCCTCACTGCCAGGGCAGAAGTGGATAATGTGAGAGCAGACATATGCAAGAGATCGTCAAAGGTTTTCTGAATTTTCAACAGAATGTGTTCCCTGAAAGGAAGGATCTTTTCAAAAGTTTGGCATCCAACCAAAATCCTAAAGCCCTGTTTATCTCCTGCTCAGACAGCCGTCTGGTGCCAGAGCTGGTGACGCAGTCGGAGCCGGGTCAGCTGTTCGTGATCCGAAACGCCGGTAATATCGTGCCACCGTTTGGTCCAGAGCCGGGCGGCGTGTCCGCAACCATTGAGTACGCGGTTGTCGCTTTGGGCGTGACCGAAATTATTATTTGTGGTCACTCTAACTGCGGTGCCATGAACGCCATTGCTTCCAATGCCGATCTCGAAACCATGCCCGCGGTCGATCACTGGTTGCACTACGCCAACGCGGCGAAAGCGGTGGTGGAAGAGCGTAACTACGATTCCGTTGAGAAGCGTCTCAACGAAATGGTGAAAGAGAACGTGATTGCGCAGCTGAACAATATCAAAACACACCCTTCCGTAGCGGTAGCGCTGCGTAAAGGCAAAATTCGCCTGCATGGATGGGTTTATGATATTGAGAGTGGCGGAATCATTGCCCTGACCAAAGGCGGTGAATCCTTTATTTCGCTGTCGGAAAACCCGGAAACCTGCTTCGAGTAATTCCGCCTAACCACCTGCATTGCAGGTGGTTATCCTCGCATTTCGTTAATATTTCCCGCCACGTTTTTGACGACCTCCTACACTTGAGAAGCAATTACCTCTGATAAGGGCTTTCTCATGCGATTTCCCCTTTATGCTTCTGTTTTAACGCTGGCAATACTGGCGGCGGGCTGTACCTCTCATGTGACTAATCAACAACAATATTCAGGATTTCTCGGCGATTACAGTGAATTGAAGGCCACCGAGTCGCCCAGCGGTAAACCGACCTTGCGCTGGATTTCACCCGATTACCATGATGCTGATTATAAAGGCGTGGTGTATACGCCAGTGGTCTATTATCCGGTGGCACACCCCACGGCACGTATCGATCAGCAAACATTGGATGCGATCCGCAGCTATACCGATACGCAACTCAAGCACGCGATTTCCCAGCGTAAACCGCTGGTGACGCAAAAAGGCCCTCACACGCTGGTAGTTAAAACCGCTATCACCGCCGTTTCTGCCGAAAATGAAGGCGTGCAGTTCTATGAAGTGGTGCCAATTGCCGCTGTTGTTGCCAGCACCATGGCAGCGACTGGACATCGCACGCAAAACAGCGCGCTGTTCCTCGAAATGGAAGCGCTGGATGCGCAGACTGGCAAGCCGCTGATCAAGGTGGTACGCAAGGCATTTGGTAAAAATCTGCCGAACAACAGTGCGCCAATCACACTTAACGATCTGCGTCCGGGCATCGACGAGATGGTCCGCGATGCGCTGACCTTCCCCGCACAGTAAATTCTCGCCCGGCGGCGTGCCGGGCTTAATGTTTTGTAAATCCTGCACATCCTTTGTCGCGCGCTGACTACGCTTTACGGCAGACCGCGATAAAGGAGAATGCCATGCGTTTACTGCCCGCCGCGCTACTGTTTGGCGCTTTAAGCACGTCCTTACCGTTATTCGCTGCCGATGTGCAGGTTCAGGTGCTTCAGGACAAGCTCGACCATCCGTGGTCCGTGGCTTTTCTACCCGATAATCAAACGCTGTTAATCACTGAACGATCCGGCCAGCTGCGCAGTTGGCAGCCGGGTAAAGGCTCGTCGCCACCGATCGGCGGGGTGCCGAAGGTGTGGGCGAATCGTCAGGGTGGCTTGCTGGATGTGGTGCTGGCACCGGACTTCGCCGAAAGCCGCCGCGTGTGGCTCAGCTACACCACCGCCGATGCCAGCGGTCGGGCGGGTGGCGTGGTGGGTTATGGTCGCCTGAGCGATGACAACCGTCAGCTGAGTGACTTTAAAGTGGTGCTGGAGCAAACGCCGAAGCTGTCGGGCGGCGCCAATATCGGCACGCGACTGGCATTTGATCGCCAGGGCTTTCTCTATATCGCCTTCGGTGACAACTTCGCCAGCAGCAGCGCGCAACAGCTGGATAAGCTCTCCGGTAAAATCGTGCGTCTGACCAAAGACGGTGAAATCCCGCCGGACAATCCGTTTGTTGATCGTCAAGGCGCGCGCGCGGAAATCTGGTCCTACGGCATGCGCAATCCGCAAGGGCTGGCGCTCAATCCGTGGACGCAGCAAATATGGGAAAGCGAACACGGCCCGCGCGGGGGTGATGAGGTCAACATCCCCGAGAAGGGCAAAAATTACGGCTGGCCGCTGGCGACGCACGGCATTGATTACAGCGGGCAGAAAGTGCCGGAAGCAAAGGGCAGTGAAGTGGAAGGCACTGAGCAACCGCTGCATTTCTGGAAAGTCTCGCCGGCCATCAGCGGCATGGCGTTCTACAACAGCGCGCGTTTCCCGCAGTGGAAAAATTCCCTGTTTATTGGTGCGCTGAAAGAGAAGAGTTTGATTCGCTTGCAGGTCAACGGCGAGAAAGTGGTGGAGGAGCAGAGATTGCTGGAAAATCGTGGTGAGCGTATTCGAGATGTGCGTCAAGGCCCGGATGGTTATCTGTACGTGCTAACCGATGAATCCAACGGCAAGCTGCTGAAAGTGGGGCTGCCAGACACAGCCAGCGCCCCACGCGGTTAAATTAGCGAGCCCAGTTACACACTTCCCATCCGCGCTGTTGTGCTTCCTGCAGCAGCAGCGGATTGGGATTGACCACCCACGCATGATCGGCATGTGCCAGCAGCGGTAAATCATTCATCGAATCGCTGTAAGCCCAGGTGCGTTCAAAGCGTTGATCTTGCTGTAAGGCTTTCCAGTCACTGAGGCGTGTCACTTTACCTTCGCGATAGGTCATGGTGCCGTAGGTTTGTCCGCTGTAGCGTTCATCCACCACTTCCACGCCAATCGCCAGCGCGCCGTGTACACCAAGGCGTTCGGCGATGGGCACCGCAAGATGATCGCCGCTGGCGGTGATGATCATTACCGTGTCGCCGCGCTGCTGGTGCCACGCAATACGCTCGCGGGCGGCAGGGAACACGCGCGGCATGATGTCGCGATGGATAAAGCGGCGTACCCAGCCTTCAACGGTCATCGTAGCCATGCCGGCGAGTGGCGCCAGCGTGGTGTTCATATACTCTTCAATGGATAACGTACCGGTGTGATATTGCTCCATCAGGATTTTCTCCTGCTGGATGATCTCTTCGGGGGCAAAGCCCTGTGAAACCAACCAGCGCAGCCAGAGGCTGGTGCTGTCTTCACAAATCAGGGTTTCGTCCAAATCGAAAATGGCTAAGTCCATCGCGGCTCTCCTCAGGCTGACTGAGTTCAGGTTAGCGGAAATTTGTGACTGGCTTAACCGTTCTGCGAAAAATCGGAATTACACGCAAAATTTTTCAATAGTCAGATGGGCAAAAGTGGCGGCGCTGCGCGGTTGGTGCCAGGGTTAGTCTAATAAACTCTATAAAACTTTACGATTGAGCGGTTTTTTTCGCTGGCCTGAACCGTTAGCGTGGGGCAAGACATGTCTTGCCTGCAAGAAAACCGAGATTTAACAAGGACAATCTGGTCACGCTCATGAGAAAAAACACCTTCGCTTCTGTCTGGCGGCCGTTGGCTGCGTCTTCACTTCTTTTACTCTTTATCCCCGCAGCCACCCTGGCTGAACAGGCACCTGCGGCACCGCAAATTGACGCCAAAGCCTGGATTTTAATGGATTACAACAGCGGCAAAGTGTTGGCGGAATCCAATGCCGATCAACGCCTCGATCCCGCCAGTTTGACCAAAATGATGACCAGCTATGTGGTCGGCCAGGCGCTGAAATCGGGCAAGATTCACAACGATGACATGGTTACCATCGGCCAGGATGCGTGGGCAACCGGCAATCCCAAGCTGCGCGGCTCATCGCTGATGTTCCTTAAGCCCGGCGATCGCATTCCGGTCTCTGAGCTGAATAAAGGTGTGGTGATTCAATCCGGCAACGATGCCTGTATCGCGCTGGCTGATTATGTCGCGGGCAGCCAGGATTCATTTATCGGGTTGATGAACAACTACGTCAAAGCCTTTGGCCTGCAAAACACCCACTTTATGACGGTACACGGCCTGGACGCCGAAGGGCAGTACAGCACCGCGCGTGATATGGCGATTATCGGCCAGCGCCTGATTAGCGATGTGCCGGAAGAGTATGCGATCAACAGCGAAAAAGAGTTCACTTTCAATAAGATTAAGCAGATGAACCGCAACCGTCTGCTGTGGAGCACCAATCTCAAGGTGGATGGCATTAAAACAGGTCACACCTCCGGCGCGGGTAACAATCTGGTGGCGTCGGCAACCGAAGGCGATATGCGGCTGATTTCCGTGGTGCTCGGTGCGGCGACCGATGCCACGCGTTTCCGCGAAAGTGAGAAGTTGCTGACGTGGGGCTTCCGCTTCTATGAAACCGTGACGCCGATTAAGGCCGATAAACCGTTTGCGCAGCAGCGCGTTTGGTTTGGCGATCGCAGCCAGGTCAATCTTGGCGTCGCAAAAGACGCCGCGATCACCATGCCAAAAGGGCAGATGAAAAACCTCAAGGCCAGCTTTACCCTAAATTCACCGCAGCTGGAAGCGCCGCTGGAGAAGAATCAGGTGGTGGGCACTATCGATTTCCAGCTGGATGGCAAAACCATTGAGCAACGTCCGCTGGTGACGATGGAAGCTGTGCCGGAAGGTGGCTTTGTTGGTCGCATTTGGGATTTCATCATGATGAAATTCCACGGCTGGTTCGGGAAGTGGTTTAGTTGAGACAAAAACGGTGCGCTTGATGCGCACCGTTTTTTACAGGCTCGTCATTAATGGCGACCCCATCGCTTACTCACGAATCCACCCTTTCTTAATCGGCATGGCGAACAGCGCGCGATACACCTGATGCGTAAACGCCAGCATGCGTTCGCCATACAGCTGCCACGCCATGTGCGACGCCAGACAACCCAGCAAGCCAACCAGGAATCCGCCCAGCATATCCAGCGGCCAGTGCACGCCAAGATAGACGCGTGACCAGGCGATGGCGCTGCCTATCACCAGCAACACCACACCTGACCAAAGGCGATGCCAGAAGATAAATGCCAGCGCAAAGGTGAAAATGGTGGTGCCGTGATCGCTCGGATAGGAATCATCAGGTCGGTGTGACAGTAACTGATGGCCAAAACCAATAGCGAACGGACGCGGATGCGGCAGCAGCTGGCCGACGCACCATGAAATGCTCAGCGCGTACAGCAGCGCCATGCCGGTTTTTAGCACCAGCTCGCGTTGAGACTGCACCTGATCGCGCGGTCCCCACAGCCACAGTGCCACAATCAGCAGCGGCACGATGGCTATCACATCTTTGGCGATAAAGGTTGCCAGACTAATTAGCCACTGCGGCGAATCCTGCGTGGCGTTGATCCATAAAAAGAGCGTGTGGTTCAGTGCTTCCATCACGATTCCTTGTCCTCGTCTTGTTTACCCAAAAAACTGCAGCGCAAAATTGTCTGCAAAATAAGCGTGATAGCCTAGAAGCGTCCGAACCAGGAATAAATAGTCGCGCTCTTAATCTTATCGCGGGTTGTTGGAGTGTTTAACTTTGATGAAAGTTGCATGAAGATTTAAAAAATCGACATCAGAGTGGCAGGATGGAATTTTTGTCTGAGAAGAACCTTAAGCGGCAGAATGGCAGCCATAAAAAAACCCGCAAGTCAGTGACCGGCGGGCTCCACAATTTGGGGATTTCAAAGAAAAGCAGTGGCACTTATTCAGACTGCGACCCCAGAAGAAAGTTCTGGACAGCGCAAAAATATTTTTATAAAGGCAAAAGCGGCCAGATTATCACGATCAGGGTACCGGCCAGCGTCAGCAAAACATTCGCGATCGCATACGTTCCTGCATAGCCCAAGGCTGGGATGCTGCTGCGCGCGGTATCGCTGATGATCTCCATCGCTGGCGCACAGGTACGCGCGCCCATGATGGCACCAAACAGCAGCGCGCGGTTCATACGCAGCACGTAAGCGCCGAACAGATAGCAAATCACCACCGGCAGCAAACTGACCAGCAAGCCACTCAGCAGCATCAACGCGCCGGCGCTGCCGAAACCGTGCTGCAAGCCGCTGCCCGCGCTCAGACCTACGCCCGCCATAAACACCATCAGGCCAAACTCTTTCACCATCGTCAGCGCACCCTGCGGGATGTAGCCAAATGTAGGATGGTTAGCGCGCATAAAGCCCAGCATGATGCCTGCGAACAACAATCCAGCGGCGTTACCGATGCCGAAGCTGAAATTGCTGAACTGGAAGGTGATCATCCCGACCATCAAGCCGACGATAAAGAAGGCGCAGAAGGCCAGCAGATCGGTGATTTGGCTGTGAATGGCGATAAAGCCAATGCGATCGGCCAGGCTTTTCACGCGACGCGCTTCGCCGCTTACCTGCAGCACGTCGCCTTTGTTTAGCATAATGCTGTCATCGATCGGCATTTCGATTTGGCTGCGAATCACCCGGTTGAGGAAGCAGCCGTGATCGGTCAGTTTGAGATGACTCAGGCGCTTGTTCACCGCGTTGTGATTTTTCACCACAATCTCTTCGGTGACGATGCGCATATCCAGCAGGTCACGGTCGAACACCTCTTTGCCGTTACGGAAACTGGGATCAAGACGCGCGTGCGCATCGGGATAGCCCACCAGCGAGATATCGTCGCCCAGCTGCAGCATCGCGTCACCGTCCGGGCTGGCGAGAATACCGTTACGGCGCAAACGCTCGATGTAGCAGCCGGTCTGGCGATGAATGCCCAGCTCGCGCAGGTTTTTACCGCCGCTCCACTCCACCAGTTCCGGACCCACGCGATACGCGCGGATCACCGGTAGAAACACTTTGCGCTGGCTATCAGCGTCGAGGCCGCGCTCGCGCGCGATTTGCTGCGCGCAAGTCGGCAGATCCTGATGCTGCAGGCGCGGCAGATAGCGGGCGCCAAAAATCAGGCTGACTAAACCCACCAGATAAGTGAGGGCATAACCGAGGCTGAGGTTATCCTGCATCAAAGTGAGCTGATGGCTGTCGCTGATACTTTGCCGCAACGTATCGCCAGCACCTACCAGCACCGGCGTTGAGGTCATTGAACCGGCCAACATGCCCGCGGTTAAACCAATATCCCAGCCGAATACTTTGCCGAGCGTCAGGGCGATTAACAGCGCGCTGACCACCATGACAATCGCCAGAAAGAAGTAGTTTTTACCGTCGCGGAAAAATATCGAGAAAAAGTTAGGCCCGGCTTCGACGCCAACACAAAAAATAAACAACATAAAGCCAAGACTTAATGCGTCAGTATTAATGGCGAAATGCTGTTGACCTAAAATCAACGAAACAACCAGGACTCCAATGGAATTACCGAGTTGGACCGAGCCGAGGCGTAATTTACCTAAGCAGAGTCCGAGGGCTAAAACGACAAATAATAACAGAACGTCATTTCCGCTTAACAATTCTGCGACGTTAATGTTCACGGTTTAACTTCTTCTTAACCTGTAACCAGTTGATGAGAGGGACTTTTTTCGCTATCTTGTGCCGAACGTTAAAGTTCCTGCAACAAAAGCGTTCAAGCCGAAATCTAAAGCGGCGTCATTCTAATCATAATTAACACCCTCAGCTATCGGCAGTTTTCATTCCTTTCGCCTCCAGCTGTTTCTTTTTATTTCCAGTCGTGCGCATCAGGGCAATAAAAGTTTCATAATTGTTAACGTCAAAGTTGAGGATAATTATGTTGCAGCGCAATAATCGCTGGCCAGCATCCATTCTGGGCGTGATGCTTTATACGCTGGTGTTTATTTATGCACATCATTTCTGGGCCGCCGCCAGTGAACAAGCCGTACGCGGACAGCCAGAATTACTGCTGTTTTTACTGCCGGGATGTGTGATGGCGCTACTGCAGCCGGAAAGTCCGCTTATCAGCACCTTGTGGGTCGCGCTAGGCGGTACGCTGCTGGGTATGATGTGGTTAATGCTAGCGGTGCCAATGACGCACAGCGGCTTGTTGATTGTGGCCTGGAGTTTGAGTGCGCTGTTTTGGGCGGGCTGTGGTGCGCTGCTGGTGCGCTTGCTGCGGATTATGCTGGCGATGCGAGCCGAATAGCACCTGCAAAAACGGGCCCGCAGGCCCGTTCTCTTAGGCTTCGATACCCAGGTTTTCTTTGGTCCAGGCAGCGAATTCGGTGTAACCACCGATGTGCTGATCGTCGAGGAAAATCTGCGGCACGGTTGTCACCGGCTTGCCGGCACGGGCTTCCAGATCGGCTTTAGTAATGCCGGTGGCCTGAATATCCACGTACTGATAGTTAAAATCGTCGCGCTCGCTGGTCAGCTTAGCCGCCAACTCTTTCGCACGTACGCAGTAAGGGCAGCTAGAACGGCCAAAAATCACTGCAATCATTGCTTCTCTCCTTCCGCTGCTGTTTTGTGACTAGAATCACATCACAGCGTGAATAATGCGTCACATCATGCCCGCCCATCCTGCTTAAAGGAAGAAGAATATACCTGTTACTCTAATACTTACCGCCTATACATTGGGTAAAATGCGGCTAACGCTGAAAGAACAATCAAGGAACCATCGCATGCGTAATCTCGCCACATTACCCAAACCCGTGTTGCTACTCGAAGTGCTCGGCGTGCTTGCCGTGATTGGCGCCTTGTTGCTTACCAACGATTGGGTGAGCGCACCTGATTTCATCGCCAAAAAGCCGCTGGCGACGCTGCTGTTTTTTCTTGGCATCGCGCTGATGCTGCCTGCGGCATGGATGATGATGTGGCGCACGGCGAAGGCGATGGCCCCGCAATTGTTCAATCATTCCAACAAAAAGAAGTAACCACCGGAGAGAATTTATGACGCCGACTATCGATTTACTGTGCAGCCACCGTTCCATTCGCGCTTTTACCGAACAGGGCATTGACGAGGCGCAACGCAGCGCCATCATTGCAGCGGCACAAGCGGCTTCGACCTCCAGCTTTTTACAGTGCTCCTCAATTATTCGTATCACCGATCCCGCTAAGCGCGAGCAGCTGGTCCAGCTGACCGGCGGCCAGCCTTGGGTCAGCGCAGCGGCGGAGTTTTGGGTGTTCTGCGCGGATTTCAATCGTCATCAACAGATCTGCCCGGATGCGCAACTGGGGCGTGCTGAACAGCTGCTGCTCGGTTGCGTTGATACCGCGCTGATGGCGCAAAATGCCATGGTGGCGGCGGAATCGCTGGGCCTTGGCGGCGTATTTATTGGCGGGATTCGCAACAGCATCGCTGAAGTGACCGAGCTGCTTGAACTGCCGAAGTTTGTGCTGCCGCTGTTCGGCTTCTGCATCGGCCATCCGGCTGATACACCCGATGTTAAACCCCGCATGCCGCACGCGATGCTGGTACATGAAAACCGCTATCATGCAGTCGATAAAAATCTGTTGGCGCAATACGATGAGCAAATTACCGCCTATTATCAGCAGCGTGATAGCAACCAGCGTTCCGAAACCTGGAGTCAGCTGATTCAGCGTCTGATCATTAAAGAAACGCGTCCCTTCATACTGGATTACCTGCATCAGCAGGGCTGGGCGACGCGCTAAGCACAAGGAACTCTGTAATGAAAATGGCCATTCTCACTCGCGATGGATCGATCTATTCGTGTAAGCGTCTGCGCGACGCCGCGGAGGAGCGTGGCCATCAAGTGCAGATGATCGATCCGCTCTCCTGCTACATGAACATCAATTCCGATTCGCCTGCGGTGCACTATCGCGGCGAGGCGCTGGGGCATTTTGATGCGGTGATCCCGCGCATCGGCACCGCTACCACTTTTTACGGCACCGCGGTGCTGCGTCAGTTCGAAGTGCGCGGCAGCTATCCACTCAATGAATCGGTGGCCATTACCCGCGCGCGCGACAAACTGCGTTCGCTGCAGCTGCTGGCGCGTGAGGGCATTGATATGCCGATCACCGGTTTTGCTTCTTCGCCGGATGATACTGATGATTTGATCGCGATGGTGGGCGGTGCGCCGCTGGTGGTGAAACTGGTGGAGGGCACACAGGGCATCGGTGTGGTGCTGGCGGAAACGCGGCAGGCAGCGGAGAGCGTGATTGACGCTTTTCGTGGCCTCAATGCCCATATTCTGGTGCAGGAGTTCATCAAGGAAGCGCAAGGACGCGATATTCGCTGCCTGGTGATTGGCAATGAAGTGGTGGCAGCGATTGAGCGCGAGGCGAAAGAGGGCGATTTTCGCTCCAATCTGCATCGCGGCGGCAAAGCGCGTGCGGTGGAGATCACTGAACAGGAGCGCGAAATCGCGGTGAAAGCCGCCAGTACGCTGGGGCTGGAAGTGGCCGGTGTGGATATCCTGCGCGCCCAGCGTGGTCCGCTGGTTATGGAAGTGAACGCCTCGCCGGGACTGGAAGGGATTGAGGGCATTACCGGTTTAGATATCGCCACCATGATGATCACGTGGATTGAGCAGCACGCTTGCCCCGGCTATCGTCCTAAAACCGGCGGCTAACCGGCGCTTTTCAGCGGTTTTCGTGGCATCCAGATCGGTTTTTCCGTAAGCTAAGGCGCTTATTTCTTCACCCCACAGGATATTACGATGGATTCACTGGTCGTTCCGGACATTGACGTACTGCGTCGCTGGCTGGATCAACAAAATATCACCTGGTTCGAATGCGATGCCTGTCAGGCACTGCACCTGCCGCACATGCAGAATTTTGACGGGGTGTTTGATGCAAAAATTGACCTGGTGGATAACGTTATCCTCTTCTCCGCGCTGGCAGAAGTAAAACCGACGGCGCTGATTCCGCTGGTGGGCGATCTCTCGCAGATCAACGCCAGTTCGCTAACGATTAAAGCCTTTGTTGATATTCAGGACGACAATCTGCCGAAGCTGATTGTCTGCCAGTCGATCAGTACCAGCGCCGGATTAACCTTCGGGCAGTTCTCCCACTTTATGAAGCAGAGTGAAGAGGGCGTTTCTATGGTAATCATGGAAGCCTTTGCTAACCACCTGCTGGTGGTTGAAGAAGAAGAGGAGCGACAGCCGAGCTCCAGCAGCCACGCGATGCTGCACTGAGTTCCCCGCCTCGCTAACTGCCGCTTTTTGCGGCAGTTTTCATTTTTGCCCCACCACTTTTTATTCTGCACTTTGCCCTTTATTGCCAGATATTAGTCGTGCTTTATGCCACTAGTGCCAAACCCCATAGCAGAAACATGCATAACTCATCGCAAAAAGGCGTTTTTTAAGCTGGGATCTGGTGAAGGTGGTGCGGGGGGGCTATTCTTGCGGGGCTGCTTGAGACGTGCAACCTCAGCGCAGGTATAGGTTTTTGCTATTAAACTCCCGCTGAATATTGATTCATTGTGTGCCTGTGATTTAACAGAAAACGCAACGTCCGGATCGCCGTGTATGCAGCGTTGTGATGACCCGCTCAGGAGGAAGTAAAACATGTTCAACCAACGTCAAAAATGGTTGTCAGGTGTGGTTGCTGGTGCATTGATGGCTGCGGCCGGCGGTGTGCAGGCCGAAGGCAGTACGGTACATGTGTATAACTGGTCCGATTATATCGCGGCGGATACCGTGCCGAACTTCGAAAAGCAGACCGGCGATAAAGTGGTTTATGACGTCTTTGATTCCAACGAAGTGTTGGAAGGCAAATTAATGGCGGGCAGTACCGGCTACGACGTGGTGGTGCCGTCGTCCAGCTTCCTCGCGCGTCAGCTGCAATCCGGCGTATTCCAGGAGCTGGATAAGAGCAAGCTGCCGAACTACAAAAACCTTGATCCCGATCTGATGAAGAAACTGGAGCAGCACGATCCGGGTAACAAATTTGCGATTCCTTATCTGTGGGGCACCACCGGCATCGGCTATAACGTCGATAAAGTGAAAGCCGCACTGGGCAAAGATGTGCCGCTGGATAGCTGGGATCTGGTGCTGAAACCGGAAAACCTGGAAAAACTGAAAGGCTGTGGGGTTTCCTTCCTTGATGCGCCGGAAGAGATTTTCGCTACTGTGCTGAACTACCTTGGCAAAGATCCCAACAGCTCTGACGCGAAAGATTACTCTGGCGCAGCCACTGATTTGCTGCTGAAACTGCGTCCGAACATCCGTTACTTCCACTCGTCGCAGTACATCAACGACCTGGCGAACGGCAACATCTGCGTGGCGATTGGCTGGTCGGGCGATATCCTGCAGGCGAAAGATCGTGCGGACAAAGCCAACAATGGCGTGCATGTCGGCTATATCGTGCCAAAGCAGGGCGCACTGGCATTCTTTGACATGTTCGCGATTCCAAAAGACGCGAAAAATGTGGAAGGCGCCTACCAATTCCTTAATTACATGATGGATCCCAAAGTCATCGCTGACGTTTCCAACAACATGAACTACGCCAACGGTAACAAAGCCTCGCTGCCGTTGATCAATGCGGACGTGCGCAACAATCCGGGCATTTTCCCAACGCCGGATGCCATGGCCAAACTGTTTGTGCTCAAGGTCCAGGATCCGAAACTGGATCGTGTGCGCACCCGTGCATGGACTAAAGTAAAAAGTGGTAAGTAATTCGTTCTGAACGATTATTGCCTGAAGACGACAGCAGAGGCGCAGTAATGGCCTCTGTTGTGCCATTTTTAGCGGCTGGCTGTGCCGCGCGATTTTAGCGCCGGAGAAATGTTAGTGAACGACGCGATTCCCCGCCCCCCAAATAAAACGGCTAAGGCGATGACGCCGCTGCTGGAAATTCGCAACCTGACTAAATCTTTTGACGGCCAGCACGCCGTGGATGATGTCAGTCTGACCATTTACAAAGGTGAGATTTTTGCGCTGCTGGGCGCATCCGGCTGTGGTAAATCGACCTTGCTGCGCATGCTGGCGGGATTCGAACCGCCCACCAGCGGCCAGATTGTGCTGGATGGCCAGGATCTCTCCCATGTTCCGCCGTATCAGCGCCCGATCAACATGATGTTCCAGTCCTACGCACTGTTCCCGCACATGACGGTGGAGCAGAACATCGCCTTTGGCCTGAAGCAGGACAAACTGCCGAAAGGCGAAATCAGCAGCCGCGTTGAAGAGATGCTGTCGCTGGTGCATATGCAGGAGTTCGCGAAGCGTAAGCCGCATCAGCTCTCTGGCGGTCAGCGTCAGCGTGTGGCGCTGGCGCGTAGCCTGGCGAAGCGGCCCAAACTGCTGCTGCTCGACGAGCCGATGGGCGCACTGGATAAAAAGCTGCGTGACCGCATGCAGCACGAAGTGGTCGATATTCTCGAGCGCGTCGGCGCCACCTGCGTAATGGTGACGCACGATCAGGAAGAAGCGATGACCATGGCGGGCCGCATCGCCATCATGAACCGCGGTAAATTTGTGCAGATTGGTGAGCCGGAAGAGATCTACGAGCATCCCACCAGCCGCTACAGCGCCGAGTTCATCGGTTCGGTAAACGTGTTCGAAGGCTTACTGCGCGAACGCGGTGAAGACGCGCTGATCATCGATGCGCCGGGCCTGGTGCATCCGCTGAAAGTGCAGACCGATGTTTCTGTCGTCGATAACGTGCCGGTCCATGTGGCGCTGCGTCCGGAAAAAGTGATGCTGTGCGAAGAGGTGCCTGCCGATGGCTGTAACTTTGCCGTAGGTGAAGTGGTGCATATCGCCTATCTCGGCGACCTGTCGATTTATCACGTGCGCCTGCGCAGCGGCCAGATGATCAGCGCACAGTTGCAAAACGCCCACCGCTACCGCAAAGGCGCGCCAACGTGGGGCGATGAAGTGCGTCTCTGCTGGGACGCCGACAGCTGTGTGGTTCTGACGGTTTAAGGGGGCGATATGAGCCAGATTTCTCAACGCAGCGAGCCCGAAGTGGTGGGCACGCCGCTGCAGCGCTGGGCGACGCGCATCAAGATGCAGCACGGCCGCAAGCTGGTGATTGCCATGCCATATCTGTGGCTGATCCTGCTGTTCCTGCTGCCGTTCCTGATCGTGCTGAAGATCAGCTTTGCCGATATTGCGCGCGCTATTCCGCCGTACACCGATTTGGTCACCTGGGCCGATGGTCAGCTCAATCTGGTACTCAATCTCGGTAATTACTTCACGCTGACCGACGATCCGCTGTATGCCGATGCGTACCTGACGTCGCTGAAAGTGGCGGGCATCTCCACCATTATCTGCCTGATGATCGGATATCCGCTGGCGTGGGCGGTGGCGCACAGCAAGCCGTCAATGCGCACTATTTTGCTGCTGCTGGTGATCCTGCCATCGTGGACCTCGTTCCTGGTGCGCGTTTACGCGTGGATGGGCCTGCTCAACAACAACGGCATTCTCAACCGCTTCCTGATGTGGCTCGGCGTGATCGATCATCCGCTGGTGATCCTCTACACCAACACGGCGGTGTATATCGGGATCGTTTACTGCTATCTGCCGTTTATGGTGCTGCCAATTTATACCGCGCTGACGCGTATAGATTATTCGCTGGTGGAAGCCTCGCTGGATCTCGGTGCACGTCCGCTGAAGACCTTTTTCAGCGTGATTGTGCCGCTGACCAAAGGCGGGATTATTGCCGGCTCAATGCTGGTGTTTATTCCGGCGGTCGGCGAGTACGTGATCCCGGAACTGCTCGGCGGTCCGGACAGCATCATGATTGGGCGTATTTTGTGGCAGGAGTTCTTTAACAACCGTGACTGGCCGGTAGCGTCCGCGCTGGCGGTGATCATCCTGTTGATTCTGATATTGCCGATTATCTGGTTCCACAAGCATCAGAATCGTGAAGTGGGAGAGAAAGAATGAGCCAGTTACCGACTATTCGCTCTCCGTGGCGCACTGTGATTCTGCTGCTGTGCTTTATGTTCCTCTATGCGCCGATGCTGCTACTGGTGGTTTATTCCTTCAATAGTTCGCCGCTGGTCACGGTATGGGAGAGCTTCTCGTTCCACTGGTACAACGTATTGTTCCAGGATCAGGCGATGCTGGATGCGGTGGGACTCAGCCTGACCATCGCCGCGCTCTCAGCCACCATGGCGGTGGTGCTCGGCACCATGGCGGCGGTGGTGATTGTGCGCTTTGGCCGCTTCCGTGGACACAACGGCTTCGCCTTTATGCTGACGGCGCCGCTGGTGATGCCCGATGTGATCACCGGTTTGTCCTTGCTGCTGCTGTTTGTGGCGATGGGCAATACCTTTGGCTGGCCAAGCGATCGCGGCATGCTGACCATCTGGCTGGCGCACGTGACCTTCTGTACTGCTTACGTGGCGGTGGTGATCAATTCGCGTTTGCGTGAACTGGATCGCTCAATTGAAGAGGCGGCGATGGATCTCGGCGCAACGCCGGTGAAAGTGTTCTTCGTGATCACCGTACCGATGATCGCGCCCGCGATCGTTACCGGCTGGCTGCTGGCGTTTACCTTGTCGCTGGACGATTTAGTGATTGCCAGCTTCGTGACCGGCCCAGGCGCGACCACCTTGCCGATGGCGATTTTCGCCACCGTGCGTCGTGGCGTCAATCCGGAGATCAACGCTTTAGCCTCGCTGATTCTGTTTGTCGTCGGTTTAGTTGGTTTTATCGCCTGGCGCTTTATGGCGCACGAAGAAAAGCAGCGTTTACGCGATATTCAGAAAGCAAAACGTGGCTGAAAGCCGTAACATTTGTCACTATAAGAACGGGCTGATTTTATCGGCCCGTTTTATTATGGTTACGGAGCGACACCATGTCGGAAACCCTGAAACACGGTTCAATGATTAACGCTACACCGGTGCCCGTGATGGTGGCGGGCAGCGCTATCATCATTACGCGTTGCCTCAGCGTGTTGATGCTGGCCAACGAACTGGGTTACGACGAACTCGCCAACTTCGTGCATCGCAGCGCGCAAGCCTGGGATTCCACCCTGATCTTTATCGCTAGCCAGCTGATTTTCCTGTTTGAACTGCGCTGCGCCTTTATTCTGATGCGCGGCAACAATCGTGGGCGCTGGGGCTATGTCGCGACGCAAATCATTGTGCTGATCTACATGTTGATGGCATCGGTGGGCTGGATCTACCCGGAAATTTTTAGCATTCCCGGTGAAAGTAATGCGCAGATCATTCATCACACGCTGCTGCAAAAGCTCCCGGATGTGTTGGTATTAGGGCTGCTGTTTGTGCCGGCCAGCAGTCGCGCTTTTTTCCGGCGCCGGTGATACAATCGCCCCCCATTTTTTCTCCCGATTCTGACTACAGGCATTTGCATGCATTGCGCGCTATATGATGCCGGTCGCTGTCGTTCGTGTCAGTGGCTGGAAAAACCCTATCCGCAACAGCTCAACGACAAGCAGTCGCTGCTTGAACAACTGCTGGCTGAAAAGCCGGTGGGCGAATGGCTGCCGCCGGTGCAATCCGCGCAGCAAGGGTTTCGCAATAAGGCCAAAATGGTAGTCAGCGGGAGCGTAGAGCGGCCGATTTTGGGCATGGTGGCGCGCGACGGTGAACCGGTCGATCTCTGCGCTTGTCCGCTCTATCCTGACAGCTTCAGTGCGGTGTTCGCCCAGCTCAAACCTTTTATCGCCCGCGCCGGTTTAACGCCCTACAACGTGGCGCGTAAACGCGGTGAGCTGAAATTTCTGCTGCTGACGGAGAGTACGCAGGGCGGCATGATGCTGCGTTTTGTGCTGCGTTCCACCAGCAAGCTGCAGCAGCTGCGCGACGCCTTGCCGTGGCTGCAACAGCAGCTGCCGCAGCTGAAGGTGATTTCCGCCAATATTCAGCCGGTGCATATGGCGATTCTTGAAGGTGATGAAGAGATTGCGCTGACGCCGGATCAGGCGCTAGCGGAGCGCTTTAATCAGGTTCCGCTCTATATTCGCCCGCAAAGCTTCTTCCAGACCAACCCACTGGTTGCAGCCGATCTCTATGCCACCGCGCGCGATTGGGTCGCGCACTTGCCGGTGAGCGGCATGTGGGATCTGTTTTGTGGCGTCGGGGGATTTGGCCTGCACTGTGCAACGCCCGAAATGCAGCTGACCGGCATCGAAATCAATGCTGAAGCCATCACCTGTGCGCAGCAGTCGGCGCAGCAGCTGGGATTAGAAAAAGTGAGTTTTGCCGCGCTGGATTCCACGCAGTTCGCCACTTCACGGGAAGCGGTGCCGCAGTTGGTGTTGGTGAATCCGCCACGTCGCGGTATTGGCGCAGAGTTGTGTGCTTATCTCAGTGAGATGGCGCCGGATTACCTTCTCTATTCCAGCTGCAATCCCAGCAGCATGGCGCAGGATATCGCGCGTCTGGCTGATTATGACGTGAGCCGCGTGCAGCTGTTCGACATGTTCCCGCATACCGCGCATTTTGAAGTGCTGTGCTTGCTGAGCAAGAAGGGTGGGACGGCGTAACGTTCACCTGCACGGAGGACGTGCAGAACCTGGCAGGCAGCACGCTCCGCCATCCCATAATGCTTATTCCGGGAACCACTTCTGGTTGATTTGCTGCCAGGTGCCGTTGGCTTTCAATGCCACTAACGCGCTGTTCAGCTCGTTCAGCAGCGGCGCATTGCCTTTGCGTACCGCGATACCTAAACCGGTGCCAAAGAAGTCGGTATCGGTGATGTGCTCGCCTACCGCGCTAAGATCGTCATTGGCCTTGAGCCACTGATTCACCACCGCCGTATCACCAAACACGCCGTTCAGGCGACCGTTTTTCAGGTCGAGAATCGCGTTCTGATAGCTGTCATACGCCACCGCAATCACCTCCGGATGTTTCTCCAGCAGGTATTTCTGATGTGTGGTGCCGTTCTCAACGCCAACACGTTTGCCTTTCAGCTGGCTGAAGTCGGTGAACTGGCCTTTATGCGCAATCACAATCGCCGAGTTAGCGTAGTAAGGTTGGGTGAAATCGACCTGCTTGCTGCGATCGGCGGTGATATCCATGCCGGAAATCACTGCGTCATAGCGACGGAATTTCAGCGACGGAATCAGGCTATCGAAGGCGTTGTTGGTGAAGGTGCAATCCGCTTTCATCTGCTGACACAGTGCTTTTGCCAGATCGATATCGAAGCCCACGATTTGGTTGTCGTGATCAAGGGATTCGAACGGGGGATAAGTGGCGGAAGAGGCGAAGCGGATTTTTTCCGCCGCATAAGCATTCATTGCTAGAGTTGCCAGCGCAGCAGCAACGATCCATTTTTTCATTATGTAACTCCTGTAAACCATGCCAGAGACGGAACGGGTTACACGATGCCAGTTAATGAATTTATATGCAATATTTTTGCTTATTAATTTAAACAAACAGCGGGCGCTTTTTTAGTGCGCCCGCAGGGAATAAATCAGTTACGACGCTCAAATGCCAGCGCACGCTTCTCGACCAGACGCATCATCAGCGTCAGCAAGCCGTTAACCACCAGATAGATCAGGCCAGCGGCAGCGTATACCGAGATATCGTAAGTGCGGCCATACAGCAGTTGTCCGTGGCCCATTACTTCCATCAACGTAATGGTGTAGGCCAGCGAGGTACTTTTAAATACCAGCACCACTTCGTTGGAGTAGGACGACAAGGCGCGCTTGAAGGCGTACGGCAGCAGAATGCGCAGCGTATCTTTGCGGTTCATGCCGAGCGCCGCGCAAGATTGCCATTGACCGGACGGAATGGCGCGCACCGCACCGTAAAACAGCTGCGTGGTATAAGCCGCACTGTTGAGCGACAGCGCCAGCAGCGCACACAGCCACGGCTGCGACAGCAGATGCCACAACCAGGGAATGTTTTGGATGCTGGGGAACTGGCCGGGACCGTAATAGATCAGGAAGATCTGCACCAGCAGCGGCGTGCCGGTGAACAGCGTGATATAGCCTTTCACTAGCCAATTGAGCACCGGCACTTTGAGCGCCAGCACGATGGTGCAAAGTACAGAGAGCACCAATGCCGCAATCAGCGATGCCACGGTCAGCGTCAGGCTGGTGTGTAGCCCTTTCAGCAGCTCGGGTAAGTAATCCAGCATGCTTAAGCCCCTCGCTCGAAACGCGTGGTGCGCAATTCAATGCGGCGCAGCACGAACTGACTGAACAGCGTGATAATCAGATAGATCGCCGCCGCCACCAGATACCAGGTAAACGGCTCTTGCGTGCGCGTAGCGATACTTTTGGTTTGCAGCATCAGGTCATTCACGCTGATCAGCGATACCAGCGCAGTATCCTTCAGCAGCACCAGCCATTGGTTACCCAAACCGGGCAGCGCGTGACGCCACATCTGCGGCATGATCAGGCGCAGGAAAATCGCCGACTTCTTCATCCCCAGCGCCTGGCCCGATTCCCATTGACCCACCGGCACCGCTTTCAGCGCGCCGCGCAGGGTTTGTGATGCATAGGCGGAATAGAGCATCGCCAGCGCAATCACACCACACAGGAAGGGACTGACGTCGAAGTTTTCAATTTGCACCTGCACCGGAATAGCGAACAGGCCGAGATTGATGTGGAAGCCATCGGAGAGCGTTAGCAGCAGCTGTGAGGCGCCGAAATAGATAAACAGCACCACCAGAATTTCCGGCAGGCCGCGAATCAGTGTGACCAGCGCGGTACCGAGCCACGCCAGTGGTTTCCAGCGCAGCGATTCCCAGCCAGCAAAAATCATCGCCAGCACAAGGCCGGCGATCAGTGCACAAACGGCAAGGCCGACGGTCATACCGGCGGCGCTTGCGAGTGGAATCATTTCATTCATCAGAAATTACTGCTGGAACCATTTGCTGTAGATGGTTTTGTAGGTGCCGTCAGCTTTGATCTTCTCCAGCGCCGCATTGAACTTGCCCTGCAGCTCGCTGTTGCCCTGACGCACAGCAATACCTAAACCGGTACCGAAGTAATCTTTGTCCGTCACTTTCTCACCCAGCGGCGCGAGGTTGGCGTTCTGCTTCAGCCACTCGTTGACCACGGCGGTGTCACCGAATACCGCATCGATACGACCGTTTTTCAGATCCAGCACCGCGTTCTGGTAGCTGTCGTAAGGCACAACGGTGATGTCGCTGTGTTTGTCAGAGAGGTATTTCTGGTGCGTGGTGCCGTTCTGCACGCCTACACGTTTGCCTTTCAGCGCGGCCACGTCAGCCATTTTGCCTTTCTGCGCGATGAAGATGGCCGAGTTGTCGTAATACGGCTTGGAGAACAGCACTTGCTTCTCACGATCTGGCGTGATGTCCATGCCTGCCATCACCGCGTCAAAACGACGGAACTTCAGGCTGGGGATCAGGCTATCGAACGCCTGATTAGTGAAGGTGCAGGTCGCATCCATCTCTTTACACAGCGCGTTAGCCAGATCGACATCAAAGCCCTGAATTTTGTTATCAGAGTCGACGAATTCAAACGGAGGATAAGAAGCCTCGGTAGCAAAACGCAATGTCTGTGCCGCTGAAGCGCTCAGGCTCAGGCCAGCAAGGAGGGCAGCAATTACAACTTTTTTCATTAGAAGCATCCTGACTTAATGCGAAAGATAATTAGCAAACGCGTCGGTTTGCGGCTGTGTAAAGTGGCTGGCATCGCCTTGCTCAACAATGTGACCGTTTTCCATATACACCACGCGGCTGGCGGTTTTACGCGCCACTTCCACTTCATGCGTCACGATCACTTGTGTGATGTTGGTTTGTGCCAGCTCACGAATAATGCTGACGATCTGGGCGGTGATTTCGGGATCGAGCGCAGCGGTCGGTTCATCAAACAGCAGCACCTGCGGCTCCATCATCAGCGCACGGGCAATCGCTACGCGCTGCTGCTGGCCGCCGGAAAGATGCAGCGGGAAGCGATCGGCGTAAGGCGTCAGGCGCAGACGGTCCAGCAGCTTTTCAGCACGCGCACGCGCGGCGTCCTTGCTGAGGCCGAGCACGCGGCACGGCGCTTCAATCAGGTTTTGCAGCACGCTCAGGTGCGGCCACAGATTATATTGCTGGAATACCATGCCCACGTTCTGCCGCAGCTCGCGAATCGCGCTGTCGGAAGGGGCTTTGGTGAAATCAAACTGGTTGCCGGCAATCTGTAGGCTGCCGGAGCGCGGTTGCTCCAGCAAGTTGAGGACGCGCAGGAGCGAACTTTTACCCGCGCCACTCGGGCCGAGCAACACCAGCGTTTCACCCTGCGGACAAGCCAGGTTGATATCGAACAGGGCCTGATGGGTACCGTAAAAACAGTTTATGGCGTTTAGTTGAATACTCATGCGCAAAAAATGAATAGTAATTAGTGTCGCGGATTTTAACGTCACCAGAATAGTTATGCAATTGTGGTGGGTTAATATTTATTAAAGAGCAGTGAAACCTCCAAAGCGTAGCACAAAATCGCGCAACTCAAGGTGGATGAGGGCTGGCGAGCCCTATTTTGTTCACAAAATATCAACAAAAAGCGCCGCAAGGATGCGGCGCGCTAAACAATGGTATTAACGGCGGGAAAAGTGAACGGTTACTTTTTCGCTTCCAGCAGCTGCGTCAGCGAACCGCCGCCAGCGTGGGGCACCTGGCCGACATAACGCACATCATCAACCACCCAGCAGGTGCCTTCGTGGATCATCAGCACTTCATCTTGCCAGGTTTTGCTGTCGCGGCTCAGCTCAACCCGCAGCGGAATATTGCGCGCGTCGCGGTTAGGAATGGTGGATGCGCTGGCCACGTCCGCTGAAGTTGGGCCTTGCGCCAGGCTGGAAAAGATATCGCCGCGGGTCCACGCCGCTGGTTTCGGATTCTGGCTGCTGGCACTCAGCAGCTTTTGATACAGGCGATCGCTCAGGTAAGGGCGATATTTCGCCAGCGTGTTGCTGTCTGGCAAACCTTGCGTCGGCTGGCTGACGCGTAAATCGTAGAACTGTTGCGCCACGCTGTCCGGACCCCCGTCAACGCAGGCAGCGGTGCGCGGGCCATTATCCTTAATCACTGGCTCAACGGTGGTACAAGCACTTAGCAGCAACGCTGCGGGAATAAGCAGCGCAAAGGCATTGTTTCTCATCTCGATTTCCTTATTGTTCACTGGCAAAGCGCCATTTTTAGCATAGAGTATAGCCTTGCTTTTAAGCGCTACGAGCTGATTCAGAAAAGGAGAACACCATGAAATTTTCTACAACGCCCACGTTGGAAGGACACAGCATCAGTGAATATTGCGGCGTGGTCGCCGGTGAAGCGATTCTCGGCGCCAATATTTTCCGCGATTTCTTCGCCGGTATCCGCGATATCGTCGGTGGCCGCTCTGGCGCCTACGAAAAAGAGTTACGCAAAGCGCGCCAGATCGCCTTTAAAGAGCTGGAAGAGCAGGCGAAAGCGCTCGGCGCCAACGCGGTGGTGGGCATCGATATCGACTACGAAACTGTCGGCAAAGAGGGCAGCATGTTGATGGTGAGCGTCACCGGCACCGCCGTGATTATTCGCTAATGCGCGTGGTTGTCCTGCTGGCGGTGGCGCTGTTACTTAGCGCTTGTCAGTCATCGATTGAAGCGCGCCACGGTTACTGGGTTGATACCGCGCATCCGGCGCAGGGCGCGCGGCCGCGTATTAAGGTGGTGGTGATTCATTACACCGCTGAGGATTTCTCCAATTCGCTGGCGACGCTGACCGATCGGGAAGTTAGCGCGCACTACCTGATTCCGCAAAATCCGCCGCAGAAAAAAGGAAAGGGCGTGGTGTGGCAATTGGTGCCGGAAAGCAAACTCGCGTGGCACGCAGGCCCGAGTTTCTGGCGCGGCGCAACGCGCATTAATGACACTTCGGTTGGTATCGAAATCGTCAACAGTGGTTATCGTCGAACCTTAACGGGTTTGCAGTGGCAGCCCTTTACGCCGCAGCAGATCAGCGCGCTGATGGCGCTGGTCAAAGATATCACTCAGCGCTACGGCATCGCGCCGGAAAATGTGGTCGGGCACAGCGATATCGCGCCGCAGCGTAAGCAGGATCCCGGTCCGCTGTTTCCCTGGCAGCAGCTGGCAGAGCACGGTTTAGGCGCTTGGCCCGAGCAGGCAACGGTGCAGCGCTATCTTAACGGACGCGCGGCGGATGAAGGCGTGGATCAGGCAGAACTGCTGGATGCGCTGCAGCGCTATGGCTACGACGTGGCGGCGGCGACCACGCCGCAGATGCAGCGCAAGCTGATTGCGGCGTTTCAAATGCATTTCCGCCCGCGTGATTATCGCGGCATCGCCGATGCAGAAACCCTGGCGATCGCCCGCGCGTTATCAGCGAAGTACGGTGCGGCGCAGTGATACGCGGCATTGGTCGCCATAAATGGCGGCCCTTTGTTTACTGCTGCAGGAATGCCTGCCAGTGCGCCACCAGCCGTTGCAGATCCTGACGGCTGACATCCAGATGCGTGACAATACGCGTTACGGGCCCAACGCTGATTAGCACATCGCCCGACTGCATCCAGCTTTTCAGCGCGTCAACTTTCTCTGTTGGCACCTTCACAAACAGCATGTTGGTGTGCTGATTGAGCACTTCAACACCGATGGCGCTGAGCTGCTCGCCTAACCATGCCGCATTATCATGATCCTCTTTGAGACGCGCGATATTGTGCTTCAACGCATACAACCCCGCCGCGGCCAGAATGCCCGACTGGCGCATGCCGCCGCCGGTCATTTTGCGCCAGCGACGCGCTTGCTCAATGTAGGCCTCATCGCCACACAGCAGCGAACCAATTGGCGTGCCGAGGCCTTTTGACAGGCAGATGGTTAAGGTGTCGCAGTAACGCGCAATCGCTTCCAGCTCCACATTCTGTGCCACCACGGCGTTAAAAATACGTGCGCCATCAATGTGCAGCGCCAGCTTATGCTCGCGGGTGAAACTCCACGCTTGCTCCAGATAGCTCAGCGGCAGCACTTTACCGTGATGGGTGTTTTCCAGGCTCAACAGACGGGTACGGGCGAAGTGGAAATCGTCGGGTTTGATGGCGGCGGCCACCTCCGCCAGCGGCAGGGAACCATCTTCCGCATGCAGAATTGGTTGTGGCTGAATGCTGCCGAGCACCGCTGCGCCACCGGCTTCATATTTGTAGTTGTGCGCCTGCTGACCCACGATATATTCATCGCCGCGCTGACAGTGACACAACAGCGCTACCAGATTAGCTTGCGTGCCGGTGGGGAAGAACAGGGCGGCGGCTTTGCCGCTCAAGCGTGCGGCTTCGACTTCCAATGCGTGTAAGGTGGGGTCATCGCGGTAGACATCATCGCCGGTTTCGGCTGCCATCATGGCATCGAGCATGGCAGCACTCGGGCGGGTTACGGTATCACTGCGTAGATCGATCACGTCGCTCTCCTGAAATAAAAAAGCGGGCGAAGCGCCCGCGTTATCATCATGTTTGGCCTGAATTGTTTTACCTCAGCCAGTTGGTTTTCGCCAGCTCCACGATCTCATCACCGCGTCCATTCAGAATGGCACGCATCATGTAGAGGCTGAAACCTTTGGCCTGCTCGGCTTTAATCTGCGGCGGCATCGACAACTCTTCTTTGGCGGTAAGCACGTCAAGCAACACCGGGCCACCATGCGCAAAGGCTTCCTGCAACGCGCCGTTGAGATCGGAGGCTTTCTCAACGCGAATGCCTTTGATGCCACAGGCGGCGGCGATGGCGGCGAAATCCGGGTTTTCGAGGTCAGTGCCGTCGGTCAGATAGCCACCGGCTTTCATCTCCATCGCCACAAAGCCCAGCACGCTGTTATTGAAGATCACCAGTTTCACCGGCAGCTTGAGCTGCGCCACCGAAATGAAATCGCCCATCAACATGCTAAAACCGCCGTCGCCACACAGCGCCACCACCTGACGCTGCTTGTCCAGCGACTGCGCGCCCAACGCCTGCGGCATGGCGTTGGCCATCGAACCGTGATTGAACGAGCCGATCAAACGACGTTTGCCGTTCATCTTCAGATAGCGCGCTGCCCACACGGTTGGCGTGCCGACGTCGCAGGTAAAGATGGCGTCATCATCGGCGTATTCGCTGATTTGCTGGGCCAGATATTGCGGGTGAATCGCCAGCTTATCGTTAGCGGTGGCCAGTTCGTCCAGCCCTTTGCGCGCATCGACATAATGCTCCAGCGCTTTGTCCAGATGCTGACGATCGGTTTTGCTGGTGAGCTGCGGCTGCAGCGCATGCAAGGTGGTTTTGATGTCACCCACCAGCGCCATATCCACATGGCTGTGTGAGCCAAGGCTGCCCGGATTGATGTCGATCTGAATGATTTTGGCATCGGCCGGATAGAAGGCGCGATAGGGGAATTGCGTCCCCAGCAGCACTAAGGTATCGGCATTCATCATGGCGTGGAAACCAGAGGAGAAGCCAATCAATCCGGTCATGCCGACATCGTAAGGGTTATCATATTCGATGTGCTCTTTACCGCGCATCGCGTGCACAATCGGCGCTTTCAGCGTTTCTGCCAGCTTCACCACTTCGTCATGCGCGCCAGCGCAACCGCTGCCGCACAGCAGGGTGATATTTTTCGCTGCATTCAACGTTTCAGCTAAGGCGGCCACTTCGCGGGCGGTTGGCACCACGTGCGGCAACTGCGGCGGATACCATTCGCTGCGTGCGCTTTCCGGGGCCGGCTGCAACGCCACGTCGCCGGGGATCACAATCACTGATACGCCACGATTGAGAATCGCTTTACGCATCGCAATGCCCAGCACCTGCGGCAGCTGCTCCGGATTGGAAACCAGCTCGCAATAGTGGCTGCATTCGCGGAATAATTCTTGTGGGTGGGTTTCCTGAAAATAGCCGCTACCAATTTCGCTGGAAGGAATGTGGGCGGCGATGGCCAAAACCGGAACGTGATTGCGGTGGCAATCAAACAAGCCGTTGATGAGATGCAGGTTGCCCGGTCCACAGGAACCGGCGCATACCGCCAATTCACCGCTGATTTGTGCTTCAGCGCCGGCCGCGAAGGCTGCCACTTCTTCATGGCGCGTCGGCATCCATTCGATGGTGCCCATGCGATTCAGGCTGTCGCTCAGCCCGTTGAGAGAGTCACCGGTGACGCCCCAAATGCGTTTCACGCCGGCGTTTTCCAAAGTTTTTGCCAGCATTGCCGCCACAGTTTGCTTCATCGTTATGCTCCTTTCTGGTGTTGAGCCATCCATGCCGATGGCGAAAACGTGTCAGTCAGAAAGCGTAGACGATGAAGCTGGCGTGCAGGCGTGAAAAAATGCGTTATGCCGAGAACAGGGCGATAAGGATTGGCGCCAGCAAACTCATAATAAAACCGTGCACAATCGCAGCGGGCACGATCTCCATGCCGCCGGTGCGTTGCAGGATTGGCAGCGTGAAATCCATCGAGGTTGCGCCGCTCAAGCCCAGCGTCATGCTGCGTTGACGGGTGATCAGCAGCGGGATCAGCATAATGGTGATCAGCTCACGCAGCAGGTCGTTGAAGAAGGCGGCGCTGCCTATCACCGGGCCGAACGATTCGCTCATCAGAATGCCGGAGAGCGAATACCAGCCGAAACCGCTGGCTAACGCCAGGCCGGTTTTGATCGGCAGATCCAGCAGCAGCGCGGCCATTACGCCGCCCACCAGCGCACTGCACAGCGATACCAGCGCCACCAGCATGCCGCGACGGTTGATGGTGATTTGACGCAGCGTCATGCCGCTGCTGCGCAGCTGAATACCGACCAGCAATAGCATCAGCATCAAGGCGTATTCACTGATGGTCGAGGCGTTACGCAGCGGCGCCCATTGACTCAAACCGAGCAGAAAGCCCGCCAGCACCGAACCGCACAGCTTGAGCGACTCCAGCGCCATATGCAGACGCGACGGCAGCGCTTGTGGCTTGTGCTGATGACGCCAAGGCCAGCGTCGCTCCAGCAGCCACAGCGCCAGTAGCGAGCAGGCAAGAATGCTCAGCATGCTCACCAGCGCGATGTGGAAAATGGCCAGCAAATTGCTGCTCAGGTTATCGAGGAATGCCAGGCTGGTGCCCATAAAGAACAGAATGATGTAGACCAGCGCGCTCAGCGTGCGGGCAACCGCCTGTAAAAGCGTGGTGTTGCGCAGCGGCAGCAGATAGCCGAAAATCAGCGGCAAAAGGATGATAATCAATCCGTACATGTGAGGTTTCTATCCATGATTTGCGGGCTGCCACGCTAGCGAAAAACGGTTGAAGTGTAAACCTTTTCCCCTGGCGCTGACTTGACCAACGCAGCGTAGCGGACCATGCTCAGGCAAAGTAGCAGATGGAATGTATGATGATTCTGGAACATATCGATATTCACGGTTTTCGCGGTATTAATCGGCTGTCATTGCCGTTGACCAACACCAATGTATTGATTGGGGAAAATGCCTGGGGTAAATCGAGCCTGCTCGATGCATTGACGCTGTTGCTGGCGCCCGCCGCCGAGCCTTATCAGTTTACCGAACACGACTTTCACTTCCCGCCCGGCGACATTGATGCCCGCATGCGCCAGTTGCAGCTGGTATTTCGTTTTCGTGCCCAGAGCGATGATGAGAATGCGTTGTTTCAGCCTTTCTGGCAGCACGATGAGCATGGCCGCTATATCCGTTTCAGCACGCGTGCTAAACGTCAGGATCAGGGTGTAAAAACCAGCTGGCGTTTCATCGATCAGCATAACGATGTGTTGCCAGCGGCAGGCACTGACGCAGCGTTGGCACATCTGCGCGCTTATTATCCGGTATTGCGTTTACGCGATGCGCGTTTTGGCCGTCGTAACCGCCATGCTGACAGCGATGCGGAGCGCCGCGAGACGACGCTGACGGCATTGGCGCAGGAAGTGGAAAAGCTGACGCGCGATTTGGTGGTGCGCCCGCAAACGCTGAGTGACGATCTGCTGCGTCAGGGATTGCATACTATGCAGCAGCTGCTGGAACACTATTTTCTGGTGCAGCAGTCAGGCAGCAGCGCGCCGCGCGTGGCACCGGAAGTTCGCGATGGCAGCGAAGGCTGGCGATCGCTGGATAAACTTAATCACCTGATTGCCGGCACCGAATCACGCAGTCGTCAGGTGATTATGCTGCGCATGTTCTCGCTGTTGATTCAGGCGCACGGCAACGAGCCGCTGCCGGCGGGTGCGCATCCGCTGCTGCTGGTGGAAGATCCGGAGACGCGGCTGCATCCCATTATGCTGTCGGTGGCGTGGAATTTACTGGAACTGATGCCGCTACAGAAAATCGCCACCACCAACTCGGGTGAACTGCTGTCGCAGGTGCCACTGGAAAATATGTGTCGGCTGGTGCGTGAACCCGCGCGCGTGGCGGCATGGCGCATTGGGCCTGAAGGTTTAAGCGCTGAAGAGAGTCGCCGTATCGGTTTCCACATCCGCGTGAATCGTCCGTCGGCGCTGTTTGCCCGCTGCTGGCTGCTGGTGGAAGGCGAGACCGAAGTGTGGATTATCAATGAACTGGCGCGGCAGCGTGGCTATCACTTCGCGGCGGAAGGAGTGAAAGTCATTGAGTTTGCGCAATCGGGCTTGAAACCGCTGCTGAAGTTCGCCCAACGCATGGGCATCGCCTGGCATGTGCTGACCGACGGCGACCAGGCGGGCAGCAAATATGCGGCTGCTGCCCGCAGCCAGCTGCCGTCGGCGGCACGGGAAAGCGATCATCTCACGCAGTTTCCGGCACCGGATATTGAACATTTTCTCTATAAGCAGGGTTTCAGCGATGTTTATTACCAGACGGCGCACCTGCCGTTAAACGCGCCGATGAACACGCGGCGTATTATTAGTAAAGCCATTCAGCACAGCTCGAAACCTGAGCTGGCGATTGCCGTCGCGATGGCTGCGGCTGAACGCGGGCCACAGGCGATTCCGCCGTTGCTGGATCAGCTGTTTGCGCGCGTAATGTGGTTGGCTCGCGGCCGGGCGGATTGAGGAAAGGGTGAGATGCGCCAAATAAAAATGCCAGCGTCTGCGGCTGGCATTTTTTTTCGGGAGTGGTCAGAATACGTGAAACAGCATGCGCGTTAAGCGACCGCGGCTTGCGTGGCTTCACAGGGCACGATCAGGCTGGCATGATTGCCTTTTGGTCCTTCATGGACATCAAACTGAACCTGCTGGCCAGCTTTCAGCGTTCTGTATCCCTCCATCTGAATCGTGGAGTAGTGTGCGAAGATATCGTCGCCGCCGCTAATCGGACAGATAAACCCGAAGCCTTTGGCGTTATTGAACCATTTTACTGTACCCGTCTCCATGCTTTTACTTCCCTCGCAAGACATTTTGATAAGTAGGTGAGGTCATCGAAGCTGTGAGTCGAGTTTGTTTAAAACTCAATCAGCTTGTGTTAGTAGAATGTAGAGAAACGGACCTTACCGTCAAGCAAACGGCCCTGGCGGACGGGGATAAATTCATCAAAATTTGAGGCAGTTAACGCTATTGCAAATTTTGTGATACAGGTCGCGCATGTGCTTTTAGGGCCAGTTTTTATCAACTGAAAACCGGCTTGACAGGCATGTTAAACTTTAGGAATGGGCGCAGAGATGTGCACAACCGTAACGCAGAATTTCGACGGAACATTATGGCAAACACAAACGACTGGCTTAATTTTGAACATCTAGCCGAAGATAAAGTACGCGAAGGGTTAAAGCCGCCTTCAATGTATAAAGTCATTCTGAATAATGACGATTATACACCTATGGAATTTGTTATTGACGTTCTGCAAAAGTTCTTTTCTTATGATATTGAACGTGCAACGCAGCTGATGTTGAAAGTTCACTACCATGGAAAAGCAATCTGTGGTGTATTCACTGCAGAAGTGGCGGAGACCAAAGTAGCCCAGGTGAACAATTACGCACGAGATAATGAACATCCGTTGCTGTGTACGCTAGAAAAAGCCTGAAGCCATCTCCATATAGGAGATAGGTTGTCAGAGCGATAATTGGGGGAGGTGCCAAATGCTCAATCAAGAACTGGAACTCAGTTTAAACATGGCTTTCGCCAGAGCGCGCGAGCACCGTCATGAGTTTATGACCGTCGAGCATCTGTTGCTGGCATTGCTCAGTAACCCGTCGGCCAGAGAGGCACTGGAAGCCTGTTCGGTGGATATCGTGGCTCTGCGTCAGGAACTCGAAGCCTTCATCGAACAAACCACGCCGGTGCTGCCTGCCAGTGAAGAGGAGCGCGATACCCAACCGACGCTCAGCTTCCAGCGTGTGCTGCAGCGCGCGGTATTCCACGTCCAGTCCTCCGGTCGCAGCGAAGTCGCAGGCGCGAACGTGCTGGTCGCAATTTTCAGCGAGCAGGAGTCGCAAGCGGCTTATCTGCTGCGCAAACACGAAGTGAGCCGTCTCGATGTGGTGAACTTCATCTCCCATGGTACGCGTAAAGACGAACCCGGCCAGCCGCAGAACAATGCGGAGAATCCGGTTAACGAAGAGCAAGCAGGCGGGGAGGATCGTATGGAAAACTTCACCACCAATCTTAATCAGCTTGCTCGTGTCGGCGGAATCGATCCGCTGATCGGCCGCGATAAAGAGCTGGAACGTACTGTTCAGGTGTTATGCCGTCGTCGTAAGAATAACCCGCTGCTGGTGGGGGAATCGGGCGTGGGTAAAACCGCGATTGCCGAAGGGCTTGCCTGGCGCATTGTGCAGGGCGACGTACCGGAAGTGATGAAAGAGTGCACCATCTATTCACTCGACATCGGTTCGCTGCTGGCGGGTACCAAATACCGTGGTGATTTTGAAAAACGCTTCAAAGCGCTGCTGAAACAGCTGGAGCAGGACAGTAACAGCATCCTGTTTATTGATGAAATTCATACCATTATCGGTGCCGGTGCGGCATCGGGTGGCCAGGTGGATGCGGCGAACCTGATTAAACCGTTGCTCTCCAGCGGCAAAATTCGCGTGATGGGTTCAACGACCTATCAGGAATTCAGCAACATTTTTGAGAAGGATCGTGCGCTGGCGCGTCGTTTCCAGAAGATCGATATCACCGAGCCTTCTGTGGAAGAGACCGTGCAAATTCTTAACGGCTTGAAACCGAAGTACGAAGCGCACCATGACGTGCGTTATACCGCCAAAGCGGTGCGTGCGGCGGTGGAGCTGGCGGTGAAGTACATCAACGATCGTCATCTGCCGGATAAAGCGATTGACGTGATTGACGAAGCCGGTGCGCGTGCGCGTCTGGTGCCCGTCAGCAAGCGTAAGAAAACCGTTAACGTTTCGGATATTGAAACGGTGGTGGCACGTATTGCGCGTATTCCTGAGCAGAGCGTGTCACAAACCGATCGTGATACGCTGAAAAATCTCGGCGATCGCCTGAAAATGTTGGTGTTTGGTCAGGATAATGCGATTGAAGCACTGACTGAAGCGATCAAAATGAGCCGTGCAGGTTTGGGCCAGGATCGTAAACCGGTCGGTTCCTTCCTGTTTGCGGGCCCAACCGGTGTCGGTAAAACAGAGGTTACCGTCCAATTGGCAAAAGCGCTGGGTATCGAGCTGCTGCGTTTTGATATGTCCGAGTATATGGAACGTCACACCGTCAGCCGTTTGATTGGTGCGCCTCCGGGCTACGTTGGCTTCGATCAGGGCGGTTTGCTGACTGATGCGGTAATTAAACATCCGCACGCTGTGGTGCTGCTGGATGAGATCGAGAAAGCGCACCCGGATGTCTTCAACCTGCTGCTGCAGGTAATGGACAACGGTATGCTGACCGATAACAACGGCCGTAAAGCAGATTTCCGCAATGTGGTGCTGGTGATGACCACCAACGCCGGTGTGCGTGAGACTGAACGTAAGTCGATTGGCCTGATTCATCAGGACAACAGCACAGACGCAATGGAAGAGATCAAAAAGATCTTCACCCCAGAGTTTCGTAACCGTCTCGACAACATTATCTGGTTCCGTCACCTGTCTCAGGAAGTGATTCATCAGGTAGTGGATAAGTTTATCGTCGAGTTGCAGGCTCAGCTGGATGCGAAGGGCGTATCGCTGGAAGTTAGCGATGATGCGCGCGATTGGCTGGCTGATAAAGGCTACGATAAAGCGATGGGTGCGCGTCCGATGGCACGTGCCGTACAGGAAAATCTGAAGAAACCGTTGGCGAATGAACTGCTGTTTGGTTCGCTGGTTGATGGTGGATCGGTATCAGTAGCGCTGGATAAAGATAAAAACCAGCTTACATACCACTTCCTGAGTGCGGAAAAACGTAAAACCGAAGGTACAGTACACTAAGCGTTTTGCAGATATGAAAAAGGCCGGATGCGAATCCGGCCTTTTTTTTGCGCTAAGTTTGTGCCATCAGCGCGAGATAGAAATATCTACTTAGCGACTACGGAAGACAATGCGGCCTTTGCTCAGGTCGTACGGGGTCAACTCGACAGTCACTTTGTCGCCCGTCAGGATGCGGATATAGTTTTTGCGCATTTTACCGGAGATATGAGCGGTAACCACGTGCCCGTTTTCAAGCTCTACGCGGAACATGGTGTTCGGTAACGTATCCAGTACGGTACCTTGCATTTCAATATTGTCTTCTTTGGCCATCGAATCCTCTGGGTGTACTACCAAACTGTTGAACCGGCAAGATAATGCCGAATTCCATGATTTATGTAAAGAACCGTTGATGATTTTGCCAACGCTTCGCCGTGCGTCGCGCCGTTGCGCGTGCAGTACGGATAAATTAGGGTGTTTTTTGACGTCTGCGGGGGATTAGCGGGCTAAGAATCTGTAGCAATCGGCATCAGTTGCACAATCAAAACAGCTTCGGGAAATGTGTGAGATTCCCAACCTGGCAATTCCGGCTCGCCACAGCGAAGCGCGGACGACATACCAAACTCGCTTATTGTATCACTTTTGTCGGGAATTGTGTGCAAAACATCGGTGACCGATGTCAAAAAAGGGTTTGTGTGTGCCAGCAACTCTCGGAAACCGGTTGCCACGCCAGCGTTTGCACGTACTGCAGATAATCAACGCGAGGAATTTCCACCGCACCGAGGGAAGCGGTATGCGGATTCAGCACCTGACAATCAATCAGCCGGCCCTGATGCGCCAGAAAATGTTGTGCGAACACCCAGAGCGCGGTTTTCGAGGCATTTTCCTGACGGCTGAACATCGATTCACCGCAAAAAATTTGCCCCAGCGCCAGGCCATACATCCCGCCGACCAGTTGCTGCTCGCACCAGACTTCAATCGAATGTGCATGGCCCAGTTCGTACAACCGCAACCACGCACGTTTCACTTCGAAAGTGATCCATGTCCCTTCCTGACGGCCGCTGGCGCAGCCTTCCAGCACCTGCGGAAACGCATGATTCATGGTGACGCGATACGGTGAGCGCTTATGGAAGCGCGCCATACTGCGGCTGAGATGGAAAGATTCTGGCAGCATGACCGCGCGGGGATCCGGCGACCACCAGAGAATCGGATCGCCAGGAGAAAACCACGGAAAAATGCCTCGCTGATAAGCATTCATCAGGCGAGCAGGGGAGAGATCGCCGCCCATCGCCAATAATCCATTGGGCTCGCGCAGCGCCATTTCCGGTGGTGGGAAATTTAATGAATCTCGTGAAAGCTGTATCAGTCTCATTGCATCAATCACACTCAGGGCTGTTGGCTAAGACTATAGCGTAAAGCGCTGATGGAAACGCCAGTAGCGGCCTGCTTTTGAGATTAATTCGGCGTGCGAACCGGATTCGATAATTTGTCCCTGATCCATAACGCAAATGCGGTCCATGGCGTCTAAACCACTTAAGCGATGCGTCACCATAATCAGCGTCTTGCCGCGGGTGACGTGTTGCAATAACGCCAGAATTTGCTGCTCGGTGCTGGCATCCAAACCTTCGGTAGGTTCATCCAGCAGCCACAAATCGCCATCATGCAGCAGGGCACGCGCTATTGCCAGACGACGCAGTTCGCCGCCGGACAACGGTCGACCGCCATCGCCCATCCACGCATTCAATCCTTCGCTGTGTTCGGCGAGATGGGCCAGACCCACCTTACTCAACGCGTCTTCCAGTTGCTCATCGCTGGCATCGGGTTTTGCCAGCAGGAGATTGTCGCGCAGCGTTTGGCTGAACAGATGCACGCGCTGTGTTACCACGCTAATGCGGCGACGCAATGAAGCTTCATCCCAGGTGGTGAGATCGCTATCGTTGAGGCTAATTGAACCTTGCTGCGCTTCCCAACCGCGGGTAATCAGCGCCAGCAGACTGGATTTGCCGCAGCCGGTTGGACCGAGCAGCGCCAAATGCTCACCTGCATTTAACGATAGGGAAAAATGCTGCAACACCGGTTCGGGGCGCTGCGGATAGCTGAAGCGGATGTTTTCCATTTTCAGGCTGATACCTGATGGGCTACTGATTTTTGCGCTGGGAAAACGGATCGCGGCGGGCTGTTCAATGATTTCCTGTACCCGCTTAGCGGCGCTGGTCACCTGCGACAGCGGCAGAAACGCTCCGGCAACCGGGGCCAGCGCTTCAAACGCCGCCAGTCCGCAGAACACAAACAGCGCGATCAATGCGCCCGGCGAACTGTTTCCACCCACGCCATTCGCGGAAATCCATAGCAACAGCGTAACCGTCGCGCCGCTGATGACCAGCAACAGACTTTGCGCCAGCGCCTGCAGGCAATGTTGTCTGCGTTGCGCCTGTTGCCACTTCTGTTCATCGCTATCAAGTTGGTCGCGCCACTGTTGTGCTGCACCATAAATTTTCAGCTCAGACAGGCCAGTAATCCAGTGCGTCAACTGCACGCGCCAACTGGCCTGATGCTGGGCGATTTGGTGTCCGGCTGAGGTGCCAAGCCGCCAGAACAGCGGCGGCATGAGCAGCAGCGTCAAAAGCATCATACCGCCGAGCAGCAAAGCTAACGGTACATCCAGCAGCGCCAAACCGCAGGTGACCACCACAATTACCACCGCTGCACCGATTAACGGCGAGATCACACGCAGGTAAAGATGATCGAGTGTATCCACGTCGCTGACAAAACGGTTGAGCAATTCGCCATGACGAAAACGAGCCAGCTGTTCCGGCGATAGGGCGATGACTTTGCTGAAGGTGAATACGCGCAAATGTTGCAGCACGCGGAAGGTGGCATCGTGGCTCACGAGGCGCTCAAAATAACGTGCAGCCGTGCGCGTGATCGCCGCGCCTCGCACGCCGGCAGCGGGCAACATATAGTTGAACGTATAAAGTCCCGCTACGCCCGCCAGCGAAGAGGCGGCAAGGAACCAGCCGGATAAAGTCAGCAATCCGATACTGGCAAGCAAAGTGATAATGGCGAGAATGATGCCAAGTCCCAAACGCCATGGATGACGGCTAAACAGACGCAGGAAAGGCAATAAATTATTCATTATGCGATCTCCTTCCGACGATGCTGCGCCATTTCACGCAAAGGTCCATCTTGTTCAATCAGCTGCTGCCAGGGACCTTGTTGCACCAGTTGCCCGGCCTGCATCACCCACACTTCATCCCAGCTAGCGAGCTCGTTGAGTTGATGCGTGATCATCAGCGTGGTCTGCTGGGTGGCCGCCTGCTGCAGTGCGCGGATAACATGTTGCTCACTTTGGCTATCCAGCCCAGAACCGGGCTCATCAAGCAATAGCAGTTGTGCCGGTTTAAGCAGCGCACGCGCCACGGCAATACGCTGCGCCTGACCGATGGAAAGCCCCACGCCGCCATCGCCTAAAAGAGTATCTAATCCGTTTGGCAGACGATCTAAAAACTCGTCAACGCCCGCGCGCTGCAGAACCGACATGAGCGTCGCGTCATCAATGGGGCTATTAAGCAGCAGGTTTTCGCGTAGCGTTTGCGCGGGTAAATGCGGATTTTGGCCAACCCAGGCAATATATTGTTGCCAGCTATCGCGGTTGATATCACGCAGCTCCTGCCCATTAACCTGCAGTGAACCTTGATAAGGCAGGAAACCCAGCAAGACGTTCATCAGCGCGGTTTTGCCTGCACCGCTTTGTCCTAACAGCGCTACACGTTTACCAGTATCGAGAGTGAAATTGAGCGATTGAGAGAGCGCTTCACCGCCAGCAGTCATGACCACCAAATTCAGAGCCTGAATATGCAGCGGTGTAGTGAGAGAAAGCTCGCGAGAAGCATGCTCTTCGTGTGGATCGGGACTTTCGCGTAGAAACTGGTCCAGCGCATCAGCTCCGCCAATCGCTTGCGCTTTGGCGTGATAAAAGGTGCCTAAGTCGCGCAACGGCTGGAAAAATTCAGGCGCCAGAATAAGTGCCAGGAAACCAGCAAACAGCGTTACGCCGGTGCTGTAATGACCAAAATTCAGTTCGCCGAGATAAGAAAAACCGAAATAGACCGCGACGACAGCAATCGCCAGTGAGGCAAAAAATTCCAGCACGGCAGATGAGAGAAACGCCAGGCGCAACACTTCCATAGTGCGTTGCCGAAAATCGGTGGTGCTGGCGGCAATTGCTTCTTGCTCTGCCGCAGCGCGATAGAACAGGCGCAGCGTTTCACGTCCACGCAGACGATCGTAAAAATCACCACTTAGCCGGGCGAGAGCAACAAAGTTGCGGCGATTGGCATCTGCAGCGCCCATGCCAACCATCGCCATAAATAGGGGAATCAGTGGCGCGGTGACCAGCAGAATCAATCCCGCCGCCCAGTTAATTGGAAAAATGGCGATCAATATGGCTAACGGAATAAAGAGTGCCAGCGACATCTGAGGCAGATACCGCGCGTAGTATTCCTGCATCTCTTCGATTTGTTCGAGCAGCAGCGTAGCCCAACTGCCTGCTGGCTTACCTTGAATCCAGGCGGGACCGAGCACATTGAGTCGATCCAGAACCTGCTGACGCAGCGCACGGCGAATGGCAACGCCGGCGCGATGTCCTGCCATTTCGCGGGCGTAATGCAATCCGGCGCGCAAAACAAAGCACAGCAGCAGCAACAGAAAATCGGTGAGCAGTGATGCGCGCGGTTGCTGTGCGACAAGCAGATTTTGCAGCAGCGAAGCCAGTAACCAGGCTTGGGCGATAATGACCAATGCGCCAGCAAAACCCAGCAGCGAAGCCGCACGTAAGTTGCGCGCACCGTGATGACGTTGCTGACGGAGCCAGCGGAGAAGTTCTTGTTGCCGTGATTTGTTCATGCGATGCCGTTTGGTAACTCAAAAGAGATGTAAATCCCGGATGAAAACCCAGCAATATCGGGCGCGTGAACTGTAGCACGCAGGTAACAAAAAAGGCGACCAAAACTGGCCGCCTTTTAGCGATTATGATCAGGTTATTAACAACTTACTTATCGTTTTTAACCAGTCCATCGAGGAAGCGTTCCGCATCCAACGCCGCCATACAGCCGGTACCGGCAGAGGTAATTGCCTGGCGATAAATATGATCCATCACATCGCCGGCAGCGAACACGCCTGGGATGCTGGTTTGCGTGGCGTTGCCGTGCAGACCAGACTGCACTTTGATGTAGCCATTTTCCAAATCCAGCTGACCATCAAAAATTGCGGTATTTGGACTGTGGCCGATGGCGACAAACAAACCAGCGACGTCCAGTGATTCAGCCGCTTCACCTTTGGTAGACAGCAGTTTCAAGCCCGTCACGCCCATTTGATCGCCAACCACTTCATCCAGCGTGCGGTCGGTGTGCAGCACGATGTTGCCATTGCGCACTTTTTCCATCAGACGGTCAATAAGGATTTTCTCAGCGCGGAAACTGTCGCGACGGTGAATCAGATGCACTTCTGCAGCAATATTAGCCAGATAAAGCGCTTCTTCAACGGCAGTGTTACCGCCACCAATGACGGCAACTTTCTGATTGCGGTAGAAGAAGCCGTCGCAGGTCGCACAAGCAGAGACGCCTTTGCCTTTGAACGCTTCTTCTGATGGCAATCCGAGATAACGTGCCGATGCGCCAGTGGCGATGATCAACGCATCAGCAGTGTATTCACCGCTGTCGCCGACCAGACGGAACGGACGGTTCTGCAAATCGACGGTATGAATGTGGTCAAAAATGATCTCGGTGTTGAATTTCTCGGCATGCTCCTGCATGCGCTCCATCAACGCTGGACCGGTCAGATCGTTTGCATCGCCTGGCCAGTTCTCCACTTCGGTGGTGGTGGTGAGCTGACCTCCTTTCTCCAGTCCGGTAATTAACACCGGATTCAGGTTAGCGCGCGCTGCATATACCGCAGCAGTATAACCGGCAGGGCCGGAGCCCAGAATGAGCAGCTTACTGTGTTTGGCCGTACTCATGCGTTCCTCAATTTTTTTCTGACAACATAGTTTTTGATTGTAGGGAAATTAACGCCGCAAAAAAAGGCTCCAGCAATTTTGTTAACAATCACTGCGAGCGGCGTAGACGATGAGTGCAAGTTTTGCACGCGCGTTGCGCCAAAAGGGGGCAATGCTCGGCAATTAGTGGTGCAGCAGCATAAAAATTCTCATTTAAAAACAGCAACCCAGAACTCTATCTGGCATCTTGTACTGAATTTGGATGTTTTACTTTGACAATCGCCTGCGCTTTTGCGAAAACATTGGGAGAAGCAGAGAATATTTAGCGATTCAAAACAGAATTTCATTTCTGTTTTGGGCTTTTTAGCCGAATAAACTCAGCCTGACATTGGTAGTGACGCATGATGTGGACAGACAACATGCGTCATACGGATGGACGCGTTACTGCACAGGCTTATGGTCTTCACTTCAGTAAGGCCCTGAACAATGAGCGTTTTCAGGGTGTGGCAGGTAAAGGGAAGGAATTAAGAGAGACAATAATAATGGTAGACAATAAGAAACGCCCCGGAAAAGATTTAGATCGTATCGACAGAAATATTCTGAATGAACTGCAGAAAGACGGTCGAATTTCTAATGTCGAGCTTTCCAAACGTGTTGGATTATCGCCAACTCCATGTCTTGAGCGCGTGCGCCGCCTCGAGCGTCAAGGCTTCATTCTGGGCTACACCGCGCAGCTCAACCCGCATTATCTGGATGCTTCACTGCTGGTTTTCGTTGAGATTACTCTGAATCGTGGTGCGCCAGATGTGTTTGAACAATTTAACGCCGCCGTGCAAAAACTTGAGGAAACTCAAGAATGTCACCTCGTTTCCGGTGATTTTGACTACCTGCTGAAAACCCGCGTACCAGATATGTCCGCTTATCGTAAATTGCTGGGTGAGACCTTGCTGCGTCTGCCGGGCGTAAACGACACCCGTACTTACGTGGTGATGGAAGAGGTCAAACAGAGCAATCGTCTGGTGATTAAAACCCGGTAGTGCAGGGCAGGTGCAAAGCTTGCAGGATTTCGGTACACTCCTGTGAATTCATACAGGACCAGCGTCGGGCATGCCCGACGTTGTTGCCTTCTTAATTTACAGGCACCTGGAGAGTTCTCTTGAGCCAGGAATATACAGAAGATAAAGATGTTTCGTTACAACCGCTGAGCAGTGGACGTCGTCTGCTGGAAGCGTTGCTCATTCTTGTGGCCTTGTTCGCCATCTATTTGATGGTGTCGCTGGTTAGTTTTAACCCGTCAGATCCAAGCTGGTCACAAACCGCATGGCACGAACCTATCCATAATCTGGGTGGTAGCGTCGGCGCATGGCTGGCCGATACGCTATTGTTCATCTTTGGCGTGATGGCCTACGCCATTCCTCCCGTCATTATTGGTCTATGTTGGATCACCTTCCGCCAACGCGATCGTCAGGATTACATCGACTACTTTGCCGTTGGTTTACGCCTGATTGGCGTGCTGGCCTTGGTGGTAACGACCTGTGGTCTGGCGGCGCTCAACGTAGATGACATCTGGTATTTTGCTTCCGGCGGCGTAATCGGCAGCCTGGTCAGCAATGCGATGGCGCCGTGGTTCAGTTCGGCTGGCGGCACCTTGACGCTGCTGTGCGTCTGGGCTGCCGGCATCACGCTTTACACCGGATGGTCATGGCTGACGATTGCCGAGAAGATCGGCGGCGTGGTGATGGGTGTTCTGACCTTTGCCAGCAACCGTTCACGACATGACGAACCCTGGCAGGAAGAAGAATACGACGACGAAGAGCTTGCTGATGAGGTGTCGCCTCCAATGCATGCTGCACACTCCGTTAATGACGACGATGATGTCTTGTTAGCTAAACCGCGCAAGGTGAGCGAACCGGTTGCTGCGGAGTTGGGCGACGATCCGCTGCTGGCGAAGGCGAGTGCGGCAACTGCCGCTGCAATTGCGGTTACTACGCAAGCTGCACAGCAAACTCCAGCTGCTATGCAGCCTGCTCCAGCCGCATCTGCCGAACCCGACGCAATGCCACGCGTTGCCGAAGCCACGGCTCAGTCGACTCCGGCTCCTCAGCCTGTTGCTGCAGCGCAACAACCAATCGCGCAGCCTTCTGCTCCGCTCTATCGTTTCGAGATGCCAGGTGAAGCAGCACCTTCACCGTTTTCGCCGGCTGATGATGATGAGGGCCCGAGCATGGGCAACTGGCAGGATGCCGCTTCATCTTCTGCACCTTTAAACAGTCTCGCCGCCGCTTCACTTGCCGCTGGAGCAGTCAAAGCAGCGACATCACCTGCTGCTTATTCACCTGCCTTCGATATCGTACCTGAGCGTGATTACAACCCGCAGGTGAAGCAGGGCATTGGTCCAGAGTTGCCGCGTCCAAACAAAGTTAAGTTGCCAACACGACGTGAGTTAGCTTCGTACGGCATTAAGTTGCCTTCGCAGCGTATGGCGGAAGAGCAGGCTAAAGATGCTGAGCAGCAACAGCCAGAAGTCACTGCGTCTTACAGCGTTCCTCCACAGGAACAGGATGTTGAGCTGCAAGAGGCGCAGTTGCGTGAAGCCTTCGCGTCGCAGCAGCAGAATCGTTACGGTGAAAGCTGGCAGGAAGCGTCTGAGCCTGATGATGGGGATGCATTGCAGCAGGCTCAACTTGCACGTCAGTTCGCCGATCAGCAGCAGCAACGCTATACCGAACCTGAAGTGAAGGAAGCACCGGTATTTAATCTGGATACGTCGTCTGCCTTTGATTTTTCACCAATGAAAGATTTGGTCGACGATAGCCCGAGCGAGCCACTGTTCACTATTTCTGCATCGCCAGAGCCGGAAGAGCCCGCGCCGTGGCAACAACCTGCTGCGCCGGAGCCAGCGGCAATGCCGTCGTTGAGTGCTGAATCCAGCCCATGGTCGTCGCCGGAACAGGAAGCTTATTCTGCGCCGCCTGCACCAGTGAAACCTGCTGCGCCGGTGCAGGACAGCTTGTTCCATCCGTTCCTGGTTCGCCATGAACAGCCGCTGGAAAAACCTTCTACGCCGCTGCCCACGCTGGATCTGCTCACGTCACCACCGGCAGAAGAAGAGCCGGTGGATATGTTTGCGCTGGAGCAAACCGCGCGGCTGGTTGAAGCACGCCTAGCTGATTATCGAGTGAAGGCGGAGGTTGTAGGTATTTCACCTGGTCCGGTCATTACCCGCTTCGAGCTCGATTTAGCGCCAGGCGTTAAAGCTTCCCGTATTTCTAACTTGTCGCGTGATCTGGCGCGTTCTCTGTCTGCGGTTGCCGTGCGCGTGGTGGAAGTGATTCCAGGCAAGCCTTACGTCGGGCTTGAACTGCCAAATAAACATCGTCAAACCGTTTATCTGCGCGAAGTACTGGATTGCCCTAAATTTCGTGAAAACCCGTCACCGCTTGCAGTGGTGTTGGGTAAAGACATTGCTGGCCAGCCGGTGGTGGCTGATTTGGCGAAAATGCCGCACTTGCTGGTTGCCGGTACCACCGGTTCCGGTAAATCAGTGGGCGTTAACACCATGATCATTAGCATGCTGTATAAAGCCACGCCGGAAGAAGTGCGCTTTATCATGATCGACCCGAAAATGCTCGAGCTGTCAGTCTACGAAGGCATCCCTCACTTGCTGACCGAAGTGGTTACAGACATGAAAGATGCGGCCAATGCGCTGCGCTGGAGTGTTGGTGAAATGGAGCGTCGCTATAAACTGATGTCTGCGCTGGGCGTGCGTAATCTGGCCGGCTATAACGAGAAGATTGAGCAGGCTGCCGCGATGGGTCGACCGATTCCGGATCCGTTCTGGAAACCGGGCGATAGCATGGACACCACACCTCCGGTGCTGGAAAAACTGCCTTATATCGTGGTGCTGGTCGATGAATTTGCCGATCTGATGATGGCGGTCGGTAAGAAAGTCGAAGAGTTGATTGCTCGTCTGGCTCAGAAAGCGCGAGCGGCGGGTATTCACCTGGTGCTGGCGACACAGCGCCCGTCGGTTGATGTGATTACCGGTCTGATCAAAGCCAACATCCCGACGCGTATCGCCTTCACCGTTTCCAGCAAGATCGACTCACGTACCATCCTCGATCAGGGCGGTGCAGAATCACTGCTGGGGATGGGTGACATGCTGTACATGCCGCCAAACTCCTCAATGCCGGTACGTGTACACGGTGCATTCGTGCGCGATCAGGAAGTGCATGCGGTGGTTCAGGACTGGAAAGCACGCGGTCGCCCGCAATACATCGAAAGCATTACTGCTGGTGAAGAGAGCGAGAGCGCAGCTGGCGGAATGATGGGCGATGAAGAGCTGGATCCGCTGTTTGATCAGGCGGTTTCTTTCGTAGTGGAAAAACGCCGAGCCTCCATTTCTGGAGTTCAGCGCCAGTTCCGTATCGGATATAACCGTGCCGCACGTATCATCGAGCAGATGGAAGCGCAGGGCATCGTTTCTGAACCGGGACATAACGGCAACCGCGAAGTGCTTTCGCCGCCGCCACACGAGATGTAATTTATCGCGTGCAGTTGTCTGCTTATGGGCCAGTTAACACTGGCCCATTGTTTATCTGTTGGTCGATCCCCATATCTTCGGGAGCTTTCGGCTTTTTCTCCTGTCGAAGAGACAGGATGGCAACTACGTTTAATGCTGTAAGTGTCGGGAAACAATAAATAAGGAATCGAATCAGATGAAATTACGCGTTATTGCCTGTGGCCTGTTGGCCAGTTTTGTTTCCGCATCAGTATTGGCAGATGCGTCCAGCGATCTGCAACAGCGTCTCAATAAAGTGAACAGCTTCCATGCCAGCTTCAGTCAGAAAGTGACCGATGGCAGCGGTGCCAACGTGCAGGATGGTGAAGGCGAGCTGTGGGTGAAGCGCCCAAGCTTGTTTAACTGGCACATGACCGCGCCGGATGAAAGCGTAATTATTTCTGATGGCAAAAATCTGTGGTTCTACAATCCCTTCGTTGAACAAGCCAGCGTTAGCCTGTTGCAAAATGCAGCCAGCAACACGCCGTTTATGCTGATTGCGCGTAACCAGCCAAGCGACTGGAAACAGTACAACATCAAGCAGCAGGGCGATAATTTTGAGCTAACGCCGAAGAGCAGTGATGGCAACCTCAAGCAGTTCACCATCAATGTGACATCGTCTGGCACCATCAATAAGTTCAGCGCGATTGAGCAAGATGGTCAGCACAGCGATTATCAGCTGAAGAGCCAAAACAACGGCGCTATTAGCCCAGACAAATTCACCTTTACGCCGCCAAAAGGGGTAACGGTGGACGATCAACGTCAGTGAGGTCAAGGTGAGTAACCTGTCTCTGGATTTCGCTCCATCGAATGAGTTTCAGCCGCTGGCCGCGCGTATGCGGCCGGCGACGCTGCAACACTACATTGGGCAACAGCATTTGCTGGCGCCCGGTAAACCGCTGCCGCGCGCCATTGAGGCTGGGCATCTGCATTCGATGATTTTGTGGGGACCGCCTGGGACAGGGAAAACGACATTAGCCGAGATTATCGCCCATTACGGTAAAGCTGATGTTGAGCGCATTTCTGCTGTCACTTCTGGCGTGAAAGAGATTCGTGAAGCGATCGAGCGTGCCCGACAAAATCGTCAGGTGGGTCGACGTACCATCCTATTTGTCGACGAAGTCCATCGCTTTAATAAAAGTCAGCAGGATGCTTTCCTGCCACATATTGAAGATGGCACCATTACGTTTATTGGTGCCACCACTGAAAATCCCTCGTTTGAACTCAATTCCGCGCTGCTATCCCGTGCCCGCGTATATTTACTCAAGTCTCTTACCACTGCAGATATTGAACAGGTTCTGCTGCAGGCGATGCAGGATGACCAACGCGGTTATGGCAAAAGCGATATTGTGCTGCCAGATAATACGCGCCGTATGATAGCGGAACTGGTGAACGGTGATGCGCGTCGGGCATTGAATACGCTGGAAATGATGGCGGATATGGCTGAAAGCAATGCCGAAGGCCAGCGTGAATTAACGCCACAATTACTCAACGAAGTTTCCGGTGAAAGAGCGGCGCGTTTTGATAACAAAGGCGATCGTTTCTACGATCTGATCTCCGCTCTGCACAAGTCTGTTCGCGGTTCAGCACCTGATGCGGCACTTTACTGGTATGCAAGAATCATCACCGCCGGCGGCGATCCGCTGTATGTCGCCCGCCGTTTGCTGGCTATCGCCTCGGAAGATGTGGGTAACGCCGATCCGCGCGGCATGCAGGTTGCGCTAGCGGCCTGGGATTGCTTTACGCGCGTCGGTCCAGCCGAAGGCGAAAGGGCGATTGCCCAGGCGATTGTCTACCTTGCCAGCGCACCCAAAAGTAATGCCGTTTACACCGCTTTCAAAGCCGCGATGCGCGATGCGCGCGAATTTCCTGACTACGATGTGCCGGAACATTTACGCAACGCCCCAACCAAATTGATGAAAGAGATGGGGCTGGGCAAAGAGTATCGTTATGCGCACGACGAGACTAACGCCTATGCCGCTGGCGAAGTCTATTTCCCGCCTGAAATGGCGCAGACGCGCTACTATCAACCGACTAAGCGCGGGCTCGAAGGGAAAATTGGCGAAAAACTGGCCTGGCTGGCTGAGCAGGATCAAAATAGCCCGATAAAACGCTACCGCTGATAAACACCTTACGGTAAGGTGAGCAAGGATTTCATTGTATTCCATAGGGATGCAAGTCCCGCCATTCGTTCAATCAACCTTTTATTACACAGGATTAGCATGCTCGATCCCAACCTGCTGCGTAACGAGCCAGACGCAGTCGCAGAAAAACTGGCACGCCGAGGATTTAAACTGGATGTGGAAACCTTACGTTCGCTTGAAGAGCGTCGTAAAGTCTTGCAGGTAGAAACCGAAAATCTGCAGGCTGAGCGTAATTCCCGATCCAAATCCATCGGTCAGGCCAAAGCACGTGGGGAAGACATCGAGCCGCTGCGTCAGGAAGTGAACGCGCTGGGCGAACGCCTGGATGCGGCTAAAGCAGAACTGGATGCCCTGCAGAACGAAATTCGTGACTTTGCCCTCGCATTGCCAAACCTCCCGGTTGACGAAGTCCCGTTGGGTAAAGATGACAGCGAGAATCAGGAAGTCAGCCGCTGGGGCCAGCCGCGCCAGTTCGATTTCCCGGTGAAAGATCATGTTGAGCTGGGTGAAGCCGCCAAAGGTCTGGACTTTGCCGCCGCGGTGAAATTGACGGGTTCACGTTTCATTGTGATGCAGGGCCAGATTGCGCGTCTGCACCGTGCGCTTAGCCAGTTTATGCTTGACCTGCACACGCAGCAGCACGGTTATCTTGAAACCTATGTTCCGTATCTGGTGAATCAGGAAACGTTGTATGGCACCGGACAGCTGCCGAAGTTTGGTGAAGATTTGTTCCATACCAAGCCGCTGGGCGAAGAAGCGGGTAGCAGCAACTATGCGCTGATCCCTACCGCTGAAGTGCCGCTGACCAATCTGGTGCGTGATGAGATCGTTGAAGAAGAATCTTTGCCGCTCAAACTTGCTGCGCACACGCCATGCTTCCGTTCTGAAGCCGGTTCGTACGGGCGCGATACGCGTGGTTTAATCCGTATGCACCAGTTCGATAAAGTGGAAATGGTGCAGATTGTGGCGCCTGAAACCTCCATGGATGCACTGGAAGAGTTGGTGGGCCATGCTGAGAAAGTGCTTCAGTTGCTCAATCTGCCATACCGTAAAGTGCTGCTTTGCACCGGCGATATGGGCTTTGGCTCTTCCAAGACCTACGACCTGGAAGTTTGGCTGCCAGCACAGGACACCTATCGTGAAATCTCCTCTTGCTCCAACATGGGTGATTTCCAGGCTCGTCGTATGCAGGCGCGCTGCCGTAGCAAAACCGACAAGAAACCGCGTTTGGTGCACACGCTGAACGGTTCTGGTCTGGCGGTGGGTCGTACTCTGGTGGCTGTGCTTGAAAACTATCAGCAAGCAGATGGCCGCATTGAAGTGCCAGAAGTACTGCGTCCTTATATGGGCGGACTGGAATTCGTTGGCTAATCAACGCGCAATTATATAAACCCGGCAATGCCGGGTTTTTTGTTTCTTAAGCGGCAAAATAATTATTTTTTAGTCGGAATTAATAAGAAATAAACGTTATCGACAAGAAATGGCTATTAACCATTAAAAATCGTAAATTCAAATAGATAGATGCCGCACTTGTATCCCTCATCATGCTTCTAACCCTCTGAAGATAAAAAAAATAAATTGTTCCGCAGCAAATCGTGCGGCGACGAATTTTTGCACATTGACTTTAAGATAGCCGATGGCAAACTGCGCGCAATTATCGTCATTTCTTTTGGTTTTATTCCCTATGTCAACCTGGTCGCGCCCCGTCGTTTTGCTGCTTTGCGGCTTAATGCTTATGACGGTGTCTATCGCTGTGCTTAATACGCTGGTACCGCTCTGGCTTACCCATGATCAATTGCCAACCTGGCAAGTGGGAATGGCTAGCTCATCGTATTACACCGGTAACTTGCTGGGCACCTTGCTCGCGGGCTGGTTGATTACTCGTTATGGTTTTAATCGCTGTTTTTACCTCGCCAGCGTGCTTTTTGCCGTAGCGACCATGGGCATGGTGATACTGGATGGTTTCTATAGCTGGACATTACTGCGCTTTACCGCAGGTGTCGGTTGTGCACTGATTTGGGTGGTGGTTGAGAGTGCCTTGTTATGCAGCGGTACCGTGCGTAATCGCGGTCAGTTGCTGGCGGCTTATATGATCATCTATTACCTCGGCACTGTTGCAGGCCAGTTGCTGGTGAGCCGCGTGTCAACCGAACTGCTCCACGTGATTCCATGGGTGACTGCACTGATTATCTGTGCGGTATTGCCGGTAGTATTTGTGCATGTCAATACCAGCGCTGCGACAGAAGAAGCTTCAACGGGGCGCCTTTGGGTTATGTTGCGTCGTCGTAGTTCTCGTCTCGGCATCAATGGCTGCATTATTTCCGGTATCGTTCTCGGCTCACTTTATGGCTTGATGCCGTTGTATCTGTCACATCAGGGCATGAGTGATGCAAACGTCGGTTACTGGATGGCGTTACTGGTCAGCTCCGGCATTGTCGGTCAGTGGCCGGTAGGACGTTTAGCCGATCGCTTTGGTCGCCTGATGGTGCTGCGTGTGCAAGTGTTTGTGGTTATCCTGGGTGCGATTGCTATGTTAGGTGATACTGCGATGGCGCCAGCGCTGTTTGTGCTTGGTCTTGCGGGTTTTACACTTTATCCGGTGGCGATGTCCTGGGCGTGCGAAACCGTCGCGCATCATGAGTTAGTGGCAATGAATCAGGCGTTACTGTTTAGCTATACCGTGGGCAGTTTGGTGGGGCCGGGAATGACGTCAATGCTGATGCAAAATTACTCTGACCGCCTGCTGTTTGTGATGATTGCTGCAGTTGCACTGGTTTATCTGGTGATGTTACTGCGCAAAGCCGATCATCAGGCTACTCCGGTCGCACATGCTTAACGCATTCCCATGAAATAGTAAAAAGGGGAGCCGGTGGTTCCCCTTTTGTTTGCGGTTAATACATCACTTCATGGCCGTAGCTGGCGAGGATATTCTTCACTCGCTCCATGGTTTCCTTGCTCGGCGGCTTAACACCATCCAGCTTGTACTCTTCGCCCATGGCGATCCATTTGTGTTTGCCTAACTCGTGGTAAGGCAGCAATTCGATCTTCTCTATGTTATCCATATCTTTGGTAAACTCACCCAAGCGATGAACGGAGTCATCATCATCGGAGTAGCCAGGCACCACTACAAAGCGGATCCAGGTGCGTTTGCCTCTCTTCTGCAGATAGCGCGCAAAGTCCAGCGTACGATGATTGGAAACGCCCACCAGAATCTGATGCACATCATCGTTAATCTGTTTTAAATCGAGCATTACCAAATCAGTGGCATCAAGCAATTCATCGATCACCGGATCGTAGCGACGAACAAAGCCGTTAGTGTCGAGACAGGTATGAATGCCTTCTGCCTGGCAAGCGCGGAACCAGTCACGCACGAACTCCGCTTGTAAGATCGCTTCGCCACCCGACGCCGTCACGCCACCGCCAGATGCATTCATGAAGTGACGATATGAGAGCGCATCCTTCATCAACTCTTCAACGGTAACTTCTTTACCGCCATGCGTGTCCCATGTATCGCGGTTATGGCAATACAAGCAGCGCATGAGGCAGCCCTGAAAAAAGGTAATGAAGCGGATGCCTGGGCCGTCAACGGTGCCGCAGGATTCAAAGGAGTGGATACGACCGATGGTTGACATTGCGATGAGTTCTCCAGGTGGGCCTGAATATCAGGCAGCACAATCTATGTTGTGCTCTAAAAGTGAAAGTCGATTTTGCCAGGTCGCCAGCACCAGCAAACTGGCAAAACGGACTTGTGGAGAAAAGGCTCCCGCAGGAGCCTTTCAATCTCAGTGAACTACGATTACAGCGACTGAGTGAACGTACGGGTAATTACATCCTTCTGCTGCTCTTTGGTGAGCGAGTTGAAGCGCACAGCATAACCGGATACGCGAATGGTCAGCTGCGGATACTTCTCAGGATGTTCCATCGCATCCAGCAACATCTCACGGTTCATCACGTTAACGTTCAGATGCTGACCGCCCTCAATATTGGCTTCATGGTGGAAATATCCATCCATCAGGCCAGCAAGATTGGTTTTACGCACGTTATCATCTTTACCCAGCGCATTTGGCACGATGGAGAAAGTATAAGAGATGCCGTCTTTCGCGTAAGCAAAGGGCAGTTTCGCGACGGAGGTCAGTGAAGCCACCGCACCTTTCTGATCACGGCCGTGCATTGGGTTAGCACCCGGACCGAATGGCGCACCCGCACGACGTCCGTCTGGCGTATTACCGGTTTTCTTACCGTAAACCACGTTAGAAGTGATGGTCAGCACTGACTGAGTTGGCACCGCGTTACGGTAGGTTTGCAGTTTCTGAATTTTCTTCATGAAACGTTCAACCAAATCGCACGCCATGTCATCAACGCGAGAGTCGTTATTACCAAATTGCGGATATTCGCCTTCAATTTCAAAGTCTACCGCTAGACCATCTTCATCACGGATGGTTTTCACTTTGGCGTATTTGATGGCAGAAAGTGAGTCAGCCGCAACAGACAGACCCGCGATACCACAGGCCATGGTGCGATAAACGTCACGATCGTGCAGCGCCATCAGTGAAGCTTCGTAGCTGTACTTATCGTGCATGTAGTGAATGATATTCAGGGAGGTGACGTACTGCTTAGCCAGCCAATCCATGAAGTGATCCAGGCGCTCCATCACGATGTCGTAATCAAGAATCTCGTCAGTGATTGGTGCTTCTTTCGGACCCACCTGCATTTTCAGTTTTTCATCAACGCCACCGTTGATTGCGTACAGCAGGGTTTTTGCCAGGTTGGCACGCGCACCGAAGAACTGCATCTGCTTACCGACAATCATTGGGCTAACGCAGCAGGCGATAGCATAGTCATCGTTGTCGAAGTCAGGACGCATCAGGTCATCATTCTCATACTGCAATGAGGATGTATCGATAGACACTTTTGCGGCGTATTTCTTAAAGTTAACCGGCAGTTTTTCTGACCACAGGATGGTCATATTTGGCTCCGGAGATGGCCCCATGGTGTAAAGCGTATTCAGGAAACGGAAGGTGCTTTTAGTCACCAGAGTACGGCCATCGACGCCCATACCCGCCAGTGATTCTGTTGCCCAGATTGGGTCACCGGAGAACAGCTCATCGTATTCAGGCGTACGCAGGAAGCGCACCATACGCAGTTTCATCACCAGATGGTCAATCAGTTCCTGTGCTTCTTCTTCAGTCAGTTTTCCGGCCTGAATATCGCGCTCGATATACACATCAAGGAAGGTGGATACGCGACCAAAGGACATTGCCGCACCGTTCTGAGATTTCACCGCCGCGAGATAGCCATAGTAAGTCCACTGAACGGCTTCTTGAGCATTGGTAGCGGGCAGCGAGATATCTGAACCATACTTCGCAGCCATCTCTTTGATCTGACCCAGTGCGCGGTGCTGTTCAGAGATCTCTTCACGCAGGCGAATGGTGGCTTCGAGGTCAACGCCATTCTCCATATCGCTCTGCAGAGAATTGAACTGCGCAACTTTGTCTTTCATCAGAAAATCGATGCCGTACAGCGCAACGCGGCGATAGTCACCGATGATACGACCGCGGCCATAGGCATCCGGTAAACCCGTCAACACGCCTGATTTACGGCAGCGCATGATGTCAGGGGTGTAAACATCGAACACGCCCTGGTTATGGGTTTTGCGGTAATCAGTGAAGACTTTTTTCAGCGCGGGATCAAGTTCGCGGCCATAAACCTTGCAAGAACCCTCAACCATTTTGATGCCGCCAAACGGGATGATGGCACGTTTCAAAGGTGCTTCAGTTTGCAGGCCAACGATTTTTTCCAGCGATTTGCTGATGTAGCCGGCATCGTGAGAGGTGATGGTTGAAGCCAGATCGGTGTCAAAATCTACCGGCGCGTGGGTGCGGTTCTCGATTTTGATGCCTTCAAGTACGCTGTCCCACAGCTTAGTTGTGGCCGGCGTCGCGCCAGCGAGGAAGGATTCGTCGCCTTCATACGGTGTGTAGTTTTTCTGGATAAAGTCACGGACGTTGACGCTGTTCTGCCATTCGCCGGCGCTAAATCCTTCCCAGGCTGACGCCATTTTTTCATTCAGTTCGGACATGATATACCTGCCTTATTTAGGGAGACTTTGACGTATGGCGCGCTGACTCAGCACGCCCGTACCAATTCATTAATGCACCGGCTCATCGCCACGCAGATAGATTACCCAGTAGGTCAAACCGACTAATAATCCGCCGCCAATAATGTTGCCGATGGTCACGGGAATCAGGTTGTTAACAATAAAGTCACTAACGCTTAGTGATGGGAACTGTGCTGCGCTTGCACCAGCCATTTGCCAGAATTCCGGGCTGGAAAAATCACGGATAACGATGGCCATCGGGATAAGGAACATGTTGGCAATACTATGTTCAAAACCGCAGGCAACAAACATCGCCACCGGTAGGATCATCGCAAACATTTTGTCCATCAGACTGCGGCCGGAATAACTCATCCATACCGCCAGGCAAACCATCAGGTTGGCGAGCGTGCCGAGACTCACTGCTTCAATAAAGGTGTGATGCATTTTATGGTCAGCGGTTTGCAGGACATTCAAACCCCAGGCACCATTCGCCACCATGTGTTCACCGGCTAACCAGATCAGCGCGACAAAGAACAGCGCACCAAACAGGTTACCGATATAGACCGTCAACCAGTGTCGACCGAGTTGCAGCCAGGTGATACGGCCGCTGGCTTTTGCCACCACGATCAAAACAGTTGAGGTGAACAGGTCAGCACCGCACACCACGACTAACATTAAACCGAGCGAGAAACAGATACCGCCGATCAGTTTTGCTATGCCGTAGGGCATTGCTCCACTTCCGGTGGTCGCAGTGATATAGAAGACAAATGCGATTGAGATAAATACGCCAGCAGTGATGGCAAGGAAGAAGGTGGTTAAAGGACGTTTAGTAGCTTTATATATGCCGGCTTCTTCTGCAACTTTCGCCATTGCCGCCGGTAATAATGAATTAAAAGGGTTGTCAGCTTTCACACTAACGCTCTCCAAAAATTGCCTGTAAAGATATTAACAAAGGAGTATAGGTCAGAAATTGATGTGGATCATATTTGACCGGAAGGTCGCTGATAAGCGAAGCGTAAATGCGTCTGAGTGCTGCTTAAATTATTGAATTTATTGTAATAAATAATTTTTAATTTATGCAAAATAAGTTGAAGGTGGCTGCGGGCAAGACTAGATTTTGTTAAATATCATTAACGATTAAAGCTGAATTGTTATTTAATAATGCACTTAAATCTCTTTGTATGATCAATATAAAAAAATGGCACTGATTTTTTCAGTGCCATTGACCAATACCCTAATTTCTATAAATGGAAATTTAAGCGTTAAGGCTATTTTTGTGACCAATAACGACGTTTAGCTGTCTGCAGCTTTTCATAGGCAGCGAGTAATGATTGATGCGCAGGGAAAGCTTTCAGATCCAGATCGACCGCTTGCAATCCATAGAAGGGCGCTTCGCCACTGATTGCCGCTGAAGCAGCCTCAACAGCAGCCTGGCCGTACATACGAATAAAGGCGCGATGATATTGTAGCGGATCGCGTTCCTCTTCCATTGCCAGCAGCAGCAAGGTTTGCAGACAGCGGTAGTAGTTTGCGCGCTCTTCACTAAAGATGGACTGATTAAACTCCATCGTCCATTCAGTCCAGATCAGAGCCTGATCCAGGTCGCCGCCGGCCAGCGCCAGCATAGCTTTCAGCTCGCCAATACGTAGCGTGTACCAGCCATTATCTTTGCCTGATGCCAGACCCAGCAGCTCGCGCACGCGAGTAAAGTCATCATGACCTTCCTCATCCAGTTGCACAATCAGCTCGAGATAGGCTTCGGGTTCCCATTGGCTGTCTGGCAGCGCCAGCAGGGTTTTGCGCAGTGGTGCGCCCATGCTGTTATTTGCCAGCAGCAGATCTTCTGCTGGATAAATATCAGACATGCCCGGCACGATAATGCGGCAAGCGTAAACACTCAGATGTTCATAGTCAGCGATATAGACTTCTTTATCTTCCGCACGGAAGATCGCCATTAGCGTATCAAACTCTTCGTGAGTGGTACCCGCAAAGCTCCAGTCGACGAAAGGATAATCGGCATCGTCTTTAAACATATCCCATGAAATCAGACCGCTTGAATCGATGAAATGCGTTTCCAGGTTAGCGTGTTCCGCTACCTCTTCATCATCGAACGTCGGCGGTGTGAACACGTCGAGATCTTTCAGACCACGGCCCTGCAGCAGTTCAGTAACGGTTCGCTCAAGTGCGACGCCAAAGTCCGGATGTGCGCCAAACGAAGCGAAGCAGGTACCATTTGCTGGATTGAACAGCACAACGCAGATAACCGGGTATTTGCCGCCGAGTGACGCATCGTATGAGAAGATTGGGAAACCTTCTGCTTCCAGACGTTCAATTGCTTCAATTACGCCAGGATAACGCTGCATCACCTCTGCTGGAATTTCTGGCAGGCTGATGGATTCGGCGATGATGCGATTCTTAATATGACGCTCAAATACTTCAGAAAGACCCTGTACACGCGCTTCGTTCGCGGTGTTACCGGCAGACATACCATTCGAAACGTACAGATTACCGATGATGTTCATCGGGATATACACTGTTTGCTGGTCAGATTGACGGGTAAATGGCAGGCCACAAATTCCACGCTCGTCATTGCCGGATTGCAGATCAATCAGCTCAGAAGCACCCAGGCTCTCATCAGCATCATAGAACTTGCGCAGGCGCGCATCCAAAATGCCTTCTGGCAGGCTGTCGTCCTCAGTGAGCGGGAACCATTTTTCATTCGGATAGTGAACAAAATCACCATTAGCGATGGATTCACCCAACCAGAAATCGGCGAAGAAATAGTTAGTAGAGAGGCGCTCAAAATATTCGCCCAGCGCTGAAGCCAGAGCGGCTTTTTTGCTAGCACCTTTGCCATTTGTAAAGCACAGCGGGCAGTCGCGATCGCGAATGTGTACTGACCAGACGTGTGGCACCGGATTCAGCCAGGAAGCTTCTTCAATGTTGAAACCAAGGTCTTGCAGTTTCTGCTGAAAGCGAGCAATGGAATCTTCCAGTGCGGCGTCTTTTCCGGGGATAAACGTTTGCGTCATGGTGGCGCTCTCTTAAGTCAATGGGGTGGGCGTAAAGCGCGCAATAATACGGGTTTTATGCGTGCTTCGCTATTCAGTCAGCCAAATTTATCTCAGACTGGTTAAGGTTGTTACGCCATTCCGCTTGCCGATTTTTCTTTCTGGAACAACCTCACAAAATTCCATGGCTTAATGCATTTATGACATAAGCTGCGGTGAAGCTGGCTCTGGAAATGTGATCGCTGCCGGATTAATGATTGCAGCCATCTGGAGGCAATGATAAAACCGGTTGGGTATTCATAACCGTTCGATATGACAGTGGTGAGGGGAAATGACTCAGGTTTATAATTTTAGCTCTGGCCCGGCTATGCTGCCGGTAGAAGTGCTCCGTCGCGCAGAACAAGAACTGACAAACTGGCACGGATTAGGCACCTCGGTGATGGAGATCAGTCACCGCAGTAAAGAGTTTATTGCTGTTGCAGAAGCGGCAGAACAAGATTTTCGCGATCTGCTGAAGATCCCAGCCAACTACAAAGTTTTATTCTGCCATGGCGGTGCGCGTGCGCAGTTCGCGGCCATTCCCGGCAACTTGCTGGGTGATGCAAAAAACGCGGATTATATTGACGGCGGTTACTGGGCTCACAGCGCAATTAAAGAAGCCGAGAAATTCTGCTCGCCAAATACCATTGATATTAAAACTACGCGTGATGGTAAGCGTGCTTTATTACCAATGCGTGAATGGCAGTTAAATGATGATGCGGCTTATGTCCATTTCTGCCCGAACGAAACGATTGATGGTATTGCTATCGATGAAGAGCCGGATTTTGGCGATAAAGTCGTAGTTGCCGATCTCTCTTCTACTATTCTGTCTCGTCCAATCGATGTGAGTCGCTATGGCGTGATCTACGCTGGCGCGCAAAAAAATATCGGCCCGGCGGGCTTAACCTTAGTGGTTGTGCGCGAAGATCTGCTAGGCAAAGCACAACGTTATGTGCCTTCTATCCTTGATTACAAGGTGCTGGCCGAAAATGAATCGATGTTTAACACTCCGCCGACTTTCGCATGGTATCTCTCTGGCCTGGTATTCAAATGGCTGAAAGAGAAGGGCGGCGTGGCTGAGATGGACAAGCTGAATCAGGCAAAAGCCGACTTATTGTATGGCGTGATTGATAACAGTGCGTTTTATCGCAACGATGTCGCAAGCGAAAACCGTTCACGTATGAACGTGCCATTCCAGTTAGCCGATTCCTCATTGGACAAAGTGTTCCTGGAAGAGTCTCTCAAGGCTGGGCTGCACGCGTTGAAAGGCCATCGCGTGGTTGGCGGTATGCGTGCATCGATCTACAATGCGATGCCGCTGGAAGGGGTTAAAACGCTCACTGAGTTCATGGTCGACTTCGAACGTCGCCACGGCTAATTGCTTTTTCATGCCAGCTTGTCTGGTATCAGACCCCGTCACATGATGGGGTCTCGTATTTTCTGGAGATTTGGTTTCACATGCAGGACTCCCTGACTCTACAACCGATTGCTCGCGTTGACGGCACGGTAAACTTACCGGGTTCAAAAAGCGTCTCGAACCGCGCACTCTTGCTGGCCGCGCTGGCAAAGGGCACCACCCGCCTGACTAACTTGCTTGATAGCGATGACGTTAAGCACATGCTGAATGCCCTCAAAGCGCTGGGTGTCAGCTATACGCTCTCAGACGATCGCACCGTATGCGAAGTAGTAGGTAACGCGGGCCCTTTACATGCTGAAAAACCGCTTGAGCTGTTTCTCGGTAACGCAGGTACAGCGATGCGACCTTTGGCTGCCGCGCTCTGTTTGGGCGAGCAGTCAATCGTTCTGACTGGCGAGCCACGCATGAAAGAGCGTCCGATTGGTCATCTGGTTGATGCACTGCGTCAGGGCGGAGCAAAGATTGACTATCTCGAACAGACCGATTACCCGCCAGTGCGTCTTAATGGTGGTTTTGTTGGTGGGGAAGTCAGCGTCGATGGCAGTGTATCCAGCCAGTTCCTCACGGCATTGCTAATGACCGCGCCACTGGCGCAGCAAGACACCATCATCACCATAAAAGGCGATCTGGTTTCTAAGCCTTACATTGATATCACCTTGTACCTGATGCGTTGCTTTGGTGTGGATGTTGATAATCAGGACTATCAGCGTTTTGTGGTTAAAGGGCAGCAACAGTACCAGTCTCCGGGCGATTATCTGGTGGAAGGTGATGCGTCTTCTGCATCATACTTCCTCGCTGCCGCTGCCATTAAAGGGGGTACCGTACGTGTAACCGGTATTGGCCGCAACAGCGTGCAGGGCGACATCCGTTTTGCTGATGTGCTGGAAAAGATGGGCGCAGTGATTGAGTGGGGAGATGACTATATCTCTTGCACACGCGGATCGCTGACGGCAATCGATATGGATATGAACCATATTCCCGATGCGGCAATGACAATTGCAACTACTGCACTCTTCGCTCAAGGCACCACGTTGATGCGCAACATCTATAACTGGCGCGTAAAAGAGACCGACCGCCTTGCTGCGATGGCGACTGAGTTACGCAAAGTGGGGGCGGAAGTAGAAGAAGGGCAAGACTTTATTCGTGTCACACCGCCGGCTCAGTTGCAACATGCGGACATCGGTACTTACAACGATCACCGTATGGCAATGTGCTTCGCACTGGTGGCTCTGTCCGATACGCCGGTAACCATCCTTGATCCAGGCTGCACTGCGAAAACCTTCCCGAGCTATTTCCAGCAGTTGGCGAAAATCAGTCATACTTCCTGATCGTCTAACCCGGTGCACAGCGCCGGGTTTCTTTGCTCTCTTCTGGCCTTATCAGGCGGAAATTCTTCTGAATCTGTCTATATTTCTAGCGCTGTCTACGCTAAAGGGTACTAACCCGACGCAGGCAGCGTATAATGCCGCGCAATCCAGGCGGCCTGGAAGGGCTGACAATAAGCACGCAGCAACAGGAGAGAACAATGACGGCAATCGCCCCGGTTATTACCATCGATGGGCCAAGTGGCGCGGGTAAAGGGACTTTATGTAAAGCGATGGCGGAGTCGTTGCAGTGGCACTTACTGGATTCTGGCGCTATTTATCGCGTTTTAGCATTGGCCGCACTTCACCATCAGGTGGATATTGAGTCCGAGGAAGCATTAGTACCGATGGCTGCGCATCTTGATGTGCGTTTTCTATCGGTTGACGGTGAAATGCAGGTGGTTCTTGAAGGTGAAGATGTCACCGGTGAAATCCGCACGCAAGAAGTCAGCAACACCGCATCGCGCGTTGCCGCTTTTCCGCGGGTGCGTGAGGCATTGCTTCGACGCCAACGCGCATTCCGCGAAGAGCCCGGTTTAATCGCCGATGGACGCGATATGGGAACCGTGGTTTTCCCTGATGCGCCAGTGAAAATATTCCTCGACGCTAGCTCGGAAGAGCGTGCGCATCGCCGTATGCTACAGTTGCAGGAGAAAGGCTTTAATGTTAACTTTGATCGCCTTTTATCCGAGATAAAGGAACGCGACGACCGCGATCGTAATCGTGCCATCGCCCCTTTAGTGCCTGCCACAGATGCTCTGGTACTGGATTCAACCAGTATGTCGATTGAGCAAGTGATTGAAAAGGCGCTTGATTATGCTAAGCGTAAGTTGGGCATTTAATCTTTCGGCAACCGAATTGCTGTAACCCTGTACCAAGGACCCGGTGCAGGGCATGTGAAACAACCCCATCCGACAATGAAGTCAGGTGGACGTTAAATTGAAGAATCCTAAGATTATCAATATGACTGAATCTTTTGCTCAACTCTTTGAAGAGTCCCTGAAAGAAATCGAAACCCGTCCGGGTTCCATCGTTCGTGGCGTTGTTGTCTCTATCGACAAAGACGTAGTTCTGGTTGATGCGGGTCTGAAATCTGAATCTGCAATTCCTGCAGAGCAGTTCAAGAACGCAGCCGGCGAACTGGAAATCCAGGTAGGCGACGAAGTTGACGTTGCGCTGGACGCAGTAGAAGACGGCTTCGGTGAAACCCTGCTGTCCCGTGAGAAAGCTAAACGTCACGAAGCTTGGATCACGCTGGAAAAAGCTTACGAAGACGCTGAGACTGTTACCGGTGTTATCAACGGCAAAGTTAAAGGTGGCTTCACAGTTGAGCTGAACGGTATTCGTGCGTTCCTGCCAGGTTCACTGGTAGACGTTCGTCCGGTTCGCGATACTCTGCACCTGGAAGGCAAAGAGCTTGAATTCAAAGTAATCAAGCTTGATCAGAAACGTAACAACGTCGTGGTTTCACGCCGTGCAGTTATCGAATCTGAGAACAGCGCTGAGCGCGATCAGCTGCTGGAAAACCTGCAGGAAGGCATGGAAGTTAAAGGTATCGTTAAGAACCTCACTGACTACGGTGCATTCGTGGATCTGGGCGGCGTTGATGGCCTGCTGCACATTACCGATATGGCTTGGAAACGCGTTAAGCATCCGAGCGAAATCGTCAACGTGGGCGACGAAATCACTGTTAAAGTGCTGAAGTTCGACCGCGAGCGTACCCGTGTATCTCTGGGCCTGAAACAGCTGGGCGAAGATCCTTGGGTTGCTATCGCTAAGCGCTATCCAGAAGGCACTCGCCTGACTGGTCGTGTAACCAACCTGACTGATTACGGCTGCTTCGTAGAAATCGAAGAAGGCGTTGAAGGTCTGGTACACGTTTCAGAAATGGACTGGACCAACAAAAACATCCATCCGTCTAAAGTTGTAAACGTAGGCGATGTGGTTGAAGTAATGGTTCTGGACATCGATGAAGAGCGTCGTCGTATCTCCCTGGGTCTGAAGCAGTGCAAATCTAACCCATGGCAGCTGTTCGCTGAGACCCACAACAAAGGCGATCGCGTTGAAGGTAAAATCAAGTCAATCACTGACTTTGGTATCTTCATCGGCTTGGACGGTGGCATCGACGGTCTGGTTCACCTGTCTGACATCTCCTGGAACGCGACTGGCGAAGAAGCCGTTCGCGAGTACAAAAAAGGCGACGAAATCGCTGCCGTTGTACTGCAGGTTGATGCAGAGCGCGAGCGCATCTCTCTGGGCGTGAAGCAGTTGGCTGAAGATCCATTCAACAACTACATCACCCTGAACAAGAAAGGCGCTATCGTGACTGGTAAAGTCACTGCAGTTGACGCGAAAGGTGCTACAGTAGAACTAGCTGATGGCGTAGAGGGTTACCTGCGCGCTTCTGAAGCTTCTCTGGACCGCATCGAAGACGCAACACTGGTTCTGAGTGTTGGCGACGACGTTGAAGCTAAATTCACCGGCGTTGACCGTAAGAACCGCGTTGTGAGCCTGTCTGTTCGTGCTAAAGACCAGGCTGATGAGAAAGAAGCTATCAACACTGTTAACACCAAACAGGATGAAGGCAGCAACTTCTCTAGCGCGATGGCTGAAGCGTTCAAAGCGGCTAAAGGCGAGTAATCGACCTAAGGCACCGGACGATGAAAATCGTCCGGTTTCGGTAAAAGCTGTCATACCTTTCCAAATAAGGATTAACCGGAGGTTACATGACCAAGTCAGAACTAATTGAGAGACTTGCTGGCCAGCATACTCATATTCCGGCGAAAGTCGTTGAGGATGCGGTCAAAGAGATGCTTGAGCACATGGCCACTACGTTGGCCCAGGGCGAGCGCATTGAAATCCGGGGATTCGGCAGCTTTTCTTTGCATTACCGTGCACCGCGTACGGGTCGTAACCCGAAAACGGGCGACAAAGTGGATCTGGAAGGTAAATACGTTCCCCACTTTAAGCCGGGCAAAGAATTGCGTGACCGTGCGAACATCTACGGCTAAGCCGTTACCGAACGACAAAAACGACACTTTAGGGTGTCGTTTTTTTTTGCTTAGAGTATGCGGAATTGAGATCTGCTTTCCAAAATGAAGTCTCATCAATGTAATCTCTGCAAAAGTCTCGGAATCCATCGCGACACACTCTCTTTTCAATGAAGTCAATCCCTGCTTTTCTCGGCACACTCTTCCGCCAATGAGGGAGAGTAATAATGCATATGAACTGGATTGTTCTGGCCAGATTGATGATTGCCTCGGCATTGCCGTTGGGCATATTGCCGCACATACCCGCTGCCAACGGAATAGTCATCATGGTTGTATTCGCTGTGGCGCTTAGGTTGATGCCAATCACGTTGCTACGGCTTGCAGGAATTGCTCTCTTAATGGTGGCCTGGACATTGACTGAAGCCCGCCAGATGGTCAGTGCCATTGGGGATCTGACTGCCGCCTCAATTGAAGCCACTGTACGTGTGACTGAAGTTCGTGAACAGAAGCAGCAATTAACCGTGCAAATCTTGCGTGTCGGTCAGCGTTATCAGTTTCCACCTCTCTTTGTCACGCTCAATAATGCTTTGATGGAGCAATCGTACTGTGCCGGTCAGCGCTGGCAGATGAAACTGCGACTGCGTGCCGTCCACGGCAGATTAAATGAAGGCGAGTTCGATCTGCAGCGCTTTGCCTTGTCTAATCACACGCCGCTGCAAGGGCGCATCATCAGTCAGCAGGTGGAATCGCTAACTTGCAACTGGCGGACGCGTTTAATTAATCATCATCTACCCGCATTCGATACGCTCAAACAACCGGCAATTATGCAGGCTTTAGCGTTTGGTATACGTATCAACATGACTGAAGAGCAGCGACAGTTGCTGCGGGAAACAGGTACTGCCCACTTGATGGCAATCTCGGGAATGCATATTGCATTAGCTGCCAGCGTTGGATGGCTGTTGGCGCGTACTATCCAGGTAATTTTGCCGGGTCATTTGATTGGTCATTTATTTCCGCTGCTGGTTAGTGTTATGACCGCAGCGACTTACACGTGGGTTTCTGGCAGTCATGCACCGGCCCAGCGCGCGATGATCGCGCTCATATTATGGATAGGGATGCGCAGCGCCGGTTGGCAGCTCAGTGGCTGGCAAGTCTGGACGTTATGTATCGGCGCTTTGCTGGTACTGGATCCATTAACTGTGCTGTCAGAAAGCTTTTGGTTGTCGGCACTGGCGGTCGCGATGCTGATTACCTGGTATCAATGGTTTCCATTAACACATCGCTTTCGCGCAAAGCGTCGATGGCTGTTATTGCAATTGCTACATCTGCAGTTAGGAATGATGATCCTCATGGCTCCACTACAAATCTTCCTGTTTCAGGGAATAAGCCTGAGTGCGTTATTAGCAAATCTGATCGCGGTGCCGGTTGTGTCTTTTGTCACGGTGCCACTAATATTGCTGGCAATGCTATTGCCAGTGCCGCTGATTTCAACGGGATTATGGTCTCTGGCGGATCTTTCCATAAGCCAGGTCATGCTCCTGCTGCAGTGGTTACCCGCTGGCTGGTGGGCATGGAGCGATACGTTACCTGCTGTCGTGCTGCTGTGGGTAGGATTAGTTCTCTGGCGCAGCAAGCTGATTTATCGCAGTGTGATGCCGTGTTTTAGCCTGATACTCGCAATCATCCTCTGGCGCAGCACTGCACAGCGTGATGACTGGCAAATCGACATGATTGATGTGGGGCATGGCCTGGCGATTGCCATTACACAGGGCAATGAAGTGGTGTTATATGACGTTGGACCGGGTTGGAAACAGGATGATGCCGGATCGCGCGTCATTCTGCCATGGTTGCAGTATCACGGCAGAAGCCTCCATTCTTTGATACTAAGCCACAAGCATCTTGATCACCGTGGTGGGCTACACTCATTGCTCAAAGTTAATCCAGCGGTAGCAATTCGTAGTGCCCTGGCGGAAGACGGACACCTGCCATGCTTCCGTGGTCAGCGGTGGCAGTGGGGCAAATTGCAATTTACCGCTTTGTGGCCGCCGGAGAATCAGACCCAGGGACAAAATAACGATTCCTGTGTGGTGCGAGTCGATGACGGGCTCGTTAGCGTGTTACTCACCGGGGATATTGAGTTAGAAGCCGAGAGAAAAATTGTCGCGCTGGAAAAAGAGGCTCTGAACGCGACAATTTTGCAGGTTCCGCACCATGGTAGTCGGACTTCATCAGGCGCATTACTGTTACGTAATGTTGCTGGGAAAGCAGCATTTGCTTCGGTGGCGCGGTATAACGCCTGGCGTATGCCTGCGCCAGCCGTGGTGCAACGCTATCGTCAGCAAGGCTATATGTGGTACGACACGGCACAATCGGGTCAGATTCATGTGGGTATCAGACAAGGTCATTGGCAAATTAAGGGCTTAAGAGAGCAAATAATGCCTCGATGGTACCATCAGTGGTTTGGCGTCAAACGCGATTCCAGGTAGAATGAGCGGCTATTTCAAACAGCGTGAATAAATAATGCATCAAGATAAAGATCTCTCAACGTGGCAGACATTCCGTCGACTCTGGCCGATGATTGCGCCCCACAAGGCTGGCCTGTATGTGTCAGCGGTGGCGCTGATACTCAATGCGGCAGGCGATACCCTGATGCTCTCTCTGTTGAAACCTTTACTGGATGATGGCTTCGGTAAAGCAGACAGATCCGTAATGCTGTGGATGCCGCTGGTGGTAATTGGCCTGATGCTGGTACGTGGCGTGACCAGCTACATCTCCAGTTACTGCATCTCATGGGTGTCCGGCAACGTGGTCATGAATATGCGTCGCCGCCTGTTCGGCCATATGATGGGCATGCCGGTAACCTTCTTTGATCAGCAATCAACGGGGACGCTGCTGTCACGCATCACCTACGATTCTGAACAGGTGGCCTCTTCCTCTTCCAGTGCACTGGTTACGGTGGTGCGTGAAGGGGCCTCGATCATTGGCCTGTTCATCATGATGTTCTATTACAGCTGGCAGCTGTCTTTGATTCTCATTGTGCTGGCACCGATCGTCTCCTTTGCTATTCGCACTGTTTCCAAACGTTTCCGCAGCATCAGTAAGAACATGCAGAACACCATGGGACAGGTCACCACCAGCGCCGAACAGATGCTAAAAGGGCATAAAGAAGTGCTGATCTTTGGTGGCCAGGAAGTGGAGGCCAAGCGTTTTTCTCAGGTCAGTAACAGGATGCGCCAACAAGGCATGAAACTGGTGTCAGCATCTTCAATCTCTGATCCGGTAATCCAGTTGATTGCCTCGCTGGCACTGGCATTTGTGCTTTATGCCGCCAGTTTCCCAAGCGTGATGGAAACGCTGACAGCCGGTACCATCACCGTGGTGTTCTCATCAATGATCGCCCTGATGCGTCCGCTCAAGTCACTGACCAACGTGAATGCGCAGTTCCAGCGTGGTATGGCGGCTTGTCAGACGCTGTTCTCGATTCTTGACAGTGAGCAGGAAGTGGATAACGGCAAGCGTGAAATGGATCGTGCTAAGGGTGATGTGGAATTCCGCAACGTGACTTTTACCTATCCAGGCCGTGAAATTCCTGCGCTGCGTGATATCAACCTGTCGCTGCCTGCCGGTAAAACCGTTGCACTGGTCGGCCGTTCTGGCTCTGGTAAATCCACTATGGCCAGCTTGCTGACGCGCTTCTACGACATTGATAGCGGTGAAATTCTGCTGGATGGCCACGATCTGCGCGAATACACCCTGCGTTCACTGCGTAATCAAGTGGCATTGGTTTCCCAGAACGTTCATCTCTTCAACGACACCGTCGCCAACAACATTTCTTATGCCCGTAATGGTCAATACACGCGCGAGCAAATCGAGCAGGCTGCGACCATGGCGCATGCAATGGACTTCATCCAGAAGATGGATAATGGCCTTGATACCGTGATAGGTGAGAATGGCGTGCTGCTTTCCGGTGGTCAGCGTCAGCGTATTGCGATTGCGCGTGCGTTACTACGCGACTGCCCGATTTTGATTCTCGATGAAGCCACATCAGCGCTCGATACCGAATCTGAGCGGGCGATTCAGGCCGCACTTGATGAGCTGCAGAAAAATCGCACCTCACTGGTGATTGCGCACCGTCTGTCGACCATTGAGAAAGCCGATGAGATCGTCGTAGTTGAAGATGGTCGCATTGTCGAACGCGGTACTCACAGCGTGCTGCTTGAACAGAAGGGCGCCTATGCGCAGCTTCACAAACTGCAGTTCGGTCAATGATTGAACGCATCTGGAGCGGGCGTTCGCCGTTATGGCTGCTGCTATGGCCGCTGAGTCTGCTTTATGGGGCGATCACCCTATTGATTCGCCTCAGCTTCCAGCGCGGTTGGCGAAAAAGTTGGCGTGCGCCTTGCCCTGTGATTGTGGTGGGGAACCTCACCGCAGGTGGGAATGGTAAAACGCCCGTAGTGATTTGGTTGGTGCAGGCGCTGCAACAACGTGGAGTACGTGCTGGCGTGGTGTCGCGGGGTTACGGCGGAAAAGCTGAACGTTATCCGCTGCTGGTTACCGCTGAAACGTCCACAGCGCAGGCCGGCGATGAACCTGTGCTGATCGCTCAACGCACGCAAGTGCCGGTCGCCGCTGCGCCACGGCGGCGTCTGGCGGTAGAAGGCTTGCTCGCTGCGCACGATCTGGATGTGATTATCACCGATGATGGCCTGCAGCATTACGCGCTGCAGCGCGATCGCGAAATCGTGGTGGTGGATGGGATGCGTCGTTTTGGCAATGGCTGGTGGTTACCGGCCGGGCCGATGCGTGAACGCGCCTCACGACTTAGCACCGTAGATGCGGTGATCGTTAACGGCGGCGATGCGCAGGCGGGCGAAATTGCGATGTCATTGCAGCCCGGTCTGGCGGTCAACCTGATCAACGGTGCAAGCGTGGCGTTAGCGCAATTGCCGGAAATTGTCGCGATGGCCGGCATAGGTCATCCGCCGCGCTTCTTCAACACACTTAAGCAGCAAGGCATCAAGCCAGTGGCTGAAATTGCCTTCGCCGATCACCATGCTTACAGCGAAGACGAATTGCGGCGTCTGACTCAGGCAGATCAGTGCTTGCTGATGACGGAAAAAGATGCGGTAAAATGCCGTAGTTTTGCTCGCCCAAACTGGTGGTATTTGCCGGTTGATGCGCATCTGCAAGGCGCGGCGGTGACAACCTTGTTAGACGATATCACCCATCTTTGCACTACCGCGCGCGACGCCCGTTCGCGCTAACCACCGAAAAGGGAATGGAGTTATGAACCTCGTCGCTTCCCTCTCGTTGCAAACTGCTCGTCATCTGCATCTGGCTGCTCAGGGACTGTTACGTCCTTTAGGCCGACGTGCGCGCTTTGCTGATATACACGCGACTGTGCGTCAGATGTCTTTGCTGCAAATTGATACCATCAATGTGGTGGCACGCAGTCCTTATCTGGTGCTGTTTAGCCGCCTTGGCGCGTATCAGACCAACTGGCTGGAAGAGGCGCTGGCCTCGGGCGCATTATTTGAATATTGGGCTCATGAAGCCTGTTTTATTCCTTCCGAAGATTACCCGTTGCTGCGCCACCGCATGCTGGAACCGCAGCGACTGGGCTGGAAGTACAACCAGCGATGGGTTGAGGAACATCAACAGGAAATCACTGACCTTCTGCAACACATCTCCGCCAACGGCCCAGTGCGAGCAGCCGATTTCAGTAATGATAAACAGACCAAACCGGGCTGGTGGGCGTGGAAGCCGCATAAGCGTCATCTGGAGAATTTGTTCAGCGCGGGTCAGTTGATGGTGGTGGAGCGGCGCAACTTCCAGCGGGTTTACGATCTGCACAGCCGCGTGATGCCGGACTGGATTGATGAACAGCATGCGTTAAGTGAAGACGAAGCGGTGTTACAGATGCTGAGTCACAGCGCATGCAGTCTCGGCATTTTCCGTGGCAGTTGGTTAGCCGATTATTACCGGCTCAAACGCGCACCGCTCAAGTCATGGCTTGAGGATGCGGCTGCGCGCGGAGAAATTGTGCGTGTTGAGGTCGAGCAACTGGGCGAAATGTGGTTACACCACGCATTATTGCCGCTGCTGGAAAAGCCACTCTCTGCCACGCATACCGCGCTGTTGTCACCCTTTGATCCAGTGGTTTGGGATCGTCGTCGCGCGCTGGAGCTGTTTAATTTTGATTACCGCATTGAGTGCTATACGCCTGCGGAAAAGCGCAAATATGGTTATTTTGTCCTGCCGGTCCTGCATCGCGGATTATTGAAAGCGCGCATTGATGCCAAAATGGAGCGTCAGGCGCAGCAATTAGTGGTTCGTGCATTCTGGCTGGAAGAGGGCACACGCATCAGTAACGCTTTCCTTAATGACGTCCAAAAAGCCATTAATCGCTTCGCCGCGTGGCAAGGCGCCAACCAAGTGATTATCGAAAATGCGCCGGCAGAACTGCTGGCTGCCTGGTCAACTCGCTGGTCGATTGGTGAATAAAGCTGCCATTTGTCCGGCTTGAGTGCGTCATTCACGCGCGCGCTATTATGCTATGCTACCCGTCTGAATCGGTCCTGAATGGAGAAGATTATGGATCACCGTTTACTCGAAATCGTTGCTTGCCCGGTATGCAACGGAAAACTCTATTTCAACAAAGAGCAGCAAGAGCTGATCTGTAAACCGGATGGCCTGGCTTACCCGGTACGTGACGGTATTCCAGTGCTGCTGGAAGTGGAAGCGCGTACGCTGTCTGTTGAAGAGATCCATCCATGAGTTTTGTTGCCATTATTCCTGCGCGTTATGCTTCAACCCGTCTGCCCGGCAAACCGCTAGTGGATATTCAGGGTAAACCGATGGTGCTACACGTTATGGAACGCGCCCGTGAATCGGGTGCCGATCGCGTAATTGTCGCCACCGATCATCCGGATGTTGCTGCGGCGGTAACGGCGGCTGGCGGCGAAGTGTGCATGACGCGGGTCGATCATCAGTCCGGAACTGAGCGTTTGGCCGAAGTGATCGAAAAGTATCAGTTTGCCGACGACACGATCATCGTTAACGTGCAGGGCGACGAGCCGATGATCCCGGCGGAGATTGTACGTCAGGTGGCAGGTAATCTGGCGCAATCTGAAGCCGGGATGGCGACGCTGGCGGTGCCGATCACCGATGCAGAAGAAGCCTTTAACCCGAACGCGGTGAAAGTGGTGATGGACGCCAAAGGTTATGCGCTCTACTTCTCACGCGCCACCATTCCCTGGGATCGCGAGCGTTATGCGCGTTCGCGCGAGCAGATTGGCGACACGCTGCTCCGCCACATTGGTATCTACGCCTATCGCGCCGGTTTCATCCGTCGCTACATTGCGTGGGAACCTTGCCCGCTGGAGCACATTGAGTTGCTCGAACAGCTGCGCGTGCTGTGGTACGGTGAAAAGATTCACGTCGCGGTGGCAAAAACTATCCCAAGTGTTGGGGTGGATACGCCGGAAGACCTTGAGCGGGTTCGTCTCGCTATGCAGGGTTAATCTCCGACCGGCCAGCGGCTCTCGCTGGCCTGAAAGTTTGATCTGGCGCTAAGCTTTGCGCCGCCATCACCTCCAGCATATTCCAGCCCTTTGACGTCGGAGGATATTGCATGGAACAGCTCCGTTCAGAACTCGCGTTGGTGCTTGGTGAAAGCATCAGTCGTCTCGAAACCATTAGCGAGCAGGCGCACACGCGGCTGTATGCGCTTTACGATAACACCGGTAAACCGATGCCGCTGGTGGCAAAGTATTTTCGTCATCAGGGACGCGCTGCGCTGGAAGCTAAAAAACTGACCATGCTCGGCCATGATGGCTTGATCGCCGTGCCTGCCGTGTTTGGTCTGGTGCTTAGCCAGCAAAAGCCGGTACATGAAATGTTGCTGATGGCACGCTTTAACGGTGTTTCTGCGGAAGCTCCGGCCCGCAGCGCAGCACGCTGGGAACAGCTGTGCGAACAGATCGTCGAAGGCGTGCTGGCGTGGCATCGTATCGACAGCCATGGCTTAGTCGGCAGCGTGGACAGCGTGCAGGAAAATAACTGGCCCGCATGGTATCGCCAGCGAGTGGATGTGTTGTGGTCAACGCTGGGTTATTTGTCACCGCCGTTTTTTACACTGGAAGATCGTCAGATTCTGTTTCGCAGCCGTCAGCTATTACCGCGTCTGTTCAACGGATTTGACGATCCCTGCGTATTGATGCACGGCAACCTGCGCTTAGCCAGTATGTTAAAAGATGCGTATAGCGATCAGCTTATTGCCATGATGCAGCCGGGCAACATTCTCTGGGCACCGCGCGAATACGATCTGATGCGCCTGGCGGATAGCGGCGCAGAAGCGTCACTGCTGCAGCACTATCTGCAGCGCGCGCCCGTGGCGGAAGGTTTCCTCTGGCGGCGCTGGTTGTATCAGCTGTGGGATTGCGTCGACACGTTGGTCAGCAGCGGACAGTTTGACCGTCCGCGCTTCGATCACGCCCGCGCGCAATTACTCCCCTGGCTGGGTTGAGGTGAGATCGTCACCGCGCAGCTTCTGCCAGGTTTGTCCCAGCATTTCATAGATCGCACGCTCACTGTGTGCCAGCCACAGCGGTGACGGAATAACGCGTTCCCACCAGTTTAGCGGCGAGGTCACCGCCAACTGATTTGCCGGTGCGGCCAGCGGATTCATGCCGGCACGTTGAAAGAAATGCATGGCACGCGGCAGATGGTTGGCGGAAGTCACCAGTAAGAACGGGTGTTCACCAATCGTCTGTTTCACCGCGCGTGCTTCACCAATCGTATCCCTTGGTTGATCCAACTGAATAATCGCTGCTGATGGCACGCCCAGACTTTCCGCCACTTCGGCCGCCACGCTAGCGCTGCTGCGTGGGTTTTCGCCGGCTGCTGCGCCCGTAAAGATCATTTTGGCCTGCGGATAGCGCCGCCACTGACGCACGCCTTCGGCCACGCGCGGCAGACTGTTATTAATCAAGTTGGAACTCGGTGCCCAATTCGGATTGAAGGTATAGCCGCCGCCGAGCACCACGATATAATCGACCGGCTCGTTACCGTTCCAGGTGGGATAATGATTTTCCAGCGGTGACAGCAGGCGATCGGCAACCGGCTGCAGGCTCAAAATCAGCAGCAGCAGCCAGCTGCAAGAGATGAGGATTTTGCCGCTTTTTTGCCAGCGGCTGAACCAGAGCAGCAAAAGTCCTGCCGCCATCAGTAATAACAGCAGCGGCAAGGGAAGCAACATCCCGCCAATGACTTTTTTAAATGCGAAAAACATCGAATATGGCCTCTTTTGTCCAAAAAAACAGCTGCCAGACGGTTACTGCGGCATGAAAGGTTCATTCTTGTTGAGCCTGTGACAAAATAGCACAAGTTGAATGCAGCAAAGCGGAGCCATCATCATGCAGGATCGTAACTTTGACGATCTGGCGGACAAATTCTCACAGAACATTTATGGCACGCGCAAAGGGCTAGTGCGCCAGGCGATTGTCTGGGACGAACTGGAAGCTCTGTTACCGACATTGCCTGCCGGATCCTTGAAGGTGCTGGATGCCGGCGGCGGCGTGGGACAAGTCTCAAGCGGCCTGGCGGCGCGCGGTCATCAGGTTGTGCTGTGCGATCTCTCTGCTGAGATGCTGAAGCTGGCGGAAGCCCATGCGCTTGCCGCGGGTGTGAGCCACAACATGCAATTCAAACAAATTAGCGCCCAGCAGGTGGGCGAACATTTGGATACGCAGGTTGATCTGGTATTGTTTCACGCGGTGTTGGAATGGGTCGCGCATCCGGAAGAGGTGCTGCAAGCGCTGTGGCACACGCTCAACCCCGGTGGCGTGCTGTCGTTGATGTTTTACAACGCGCACGGCTTAACCTTCCGCACCCTGACGCTTGGCAACTTCGGCTATATGCGCGCCAATATGAGCAAACGTAAAAAGCGCACGCTGTCGCCCGATTTCCCGCGCGATCCGGATGATGTGACGCGCTGGCTGACAAACTGCGGATTTGAAATTGAACGGCGTGCGGGCATTCGCGTCTTCTGTGATTACATGAAGCCGCAACCCGGCGCAGGGAAGAGCGTTGAGGAAATCATTGAGATGGAACGGCGTTTCTGTCGCCAGGAGCCCTTTTTAAGCTTAGGGCGCTATATCCACGTGACCGCGCGCAAACCCAGCCAGAAGGATCAACTATGAGCGAATTTTCCCAGACGGTCCCCGAATTGGTGGCATGGGCGCGCAAGAACGATTTTTCGCTTGCGCTGCCGGTAGAACGTCTGGCCTTTTTGCTGGCCATCGCCACCTTAAACGGTGAGCGCATGGACGGCGAGATGAGTGAAGGCGAGCTGATTGACGCGTTTCGTCACGTTAGCAAAGCATTCGAACAAACCCACGAAACCGTGCAGGTCCGTGCCAATAACGCCATTAACGACATGGTGCGTCAGCGCTTGCTGAACCGCTTTACCAGCGAGCTGACGGAAGGGCACGCCATCTATCGCCTGACGCCACTCGCCATCGGCATTACCGACTATTACATTCGCCAGCGCGAGTTCTCCACGCTGCGCCTGTCGATGCAGCTGTCGATTGTGGCGCAGGAGTTGAAACGCGCCGCGGATGCCGCCGAAGAAGACGGTGATGAATTCCACTGGCATCGTAACGTGTTTGCGCCGCTGAAATATTCGGTGGCGGAAATCTTCGATAGCATCGACATGACGCAGCGTCTGATGGATGAGCAGCAGCAAGCGGTGAAAACCGATATTGCCGATCTGCTTAACAAAGACTGGCGCGCGGCGATTTCCAGCTGTGAAATGTTGCTGTCGGAAACGTCCGGTACGCTGCGTGAACTGCAGGATACGTTGGAGGCGGCCGGCGATAAGCTGCAGGCCAACCTGCTGCGCATCCAGGATGCGACGCTGAGCAGCCCGGATCTGGGCTTTGTCGATAAGCTGGTGTTTGACCTGCAAAACAAGCTCGATCGCATCATCAGCTGGGGCCAGCAGGCTATCGATCTGTGGATCGGCTACGACCGCCATGTACACAAGTTTATTCGTACCGCCATCGACATGGATAAGAACCGCGTGTTTGCGCAGCGTTTACGCCTGTCGGTGCAAAACTATTTCGATCAGCCGTGGGCGCTGACCTACGCCAATGCCGATCGTCTCTACGATATGCGCGATGAAGAGATGACGCTGCGTAATGACGAGGTGATGGGCGAGCTGCCGCCGGAAATGGAATACGAAGAGTTTAATGAGATTCGCGAGCAGCTGGCCGCGATGATCGAAGAGGCGCTGCAGATTTATAAGCAGGAGCAGAAGCCGCTCCATCTGGCCACGGTGATGCGCGACTATCTGTCGCAGTATCCGCGCGCGCGCCACTTTGATCTGGCGCGTATCGTCATCGATCAAGCGGTGCGACTCGGCGTGGCCGAAGCTGATTTAGCCGGTCTGCCTGCGCAATGGCAGGCCATTAATGATTACGGAGCCAAGGTGCAGGCACATGTCATCGACAAATATTGAACAAGTGATGCCAGTCAAACTGGCATTGGCTCTGGCAAACCCGATTTTCCCGGCGCTCGATAGCCAGTTACGCGCGGGTCGCCACATTGGCATTGAAGAGCTGGATAATCACGCCTTCCTGATGGATTACCAGGAATATCTCGAAGAGTTTTACGCGCGCTACAACGTTGAGCTGATCCGCGCGCCGGAAGGCTTCTTCTATCTGCGTCCGCGTTCAACCACTTTGATTCCGCGCTCGGTGTTGTCCGAGCTGGATATGATGGTGGGCAAAATTCTTTGCTATCTCTATCTCAGCCCGGAACGTCTGGCGAATGAGGGGATTTTTACCCAGCAAGAGCTGTACGACGAACTGCTGTCGCTGGCCGATGAGAGCAAACTGCTCAAGCTGGTCAATCAGCGTTCTACCGGTTCCGATCTTGATCGCGCCAAGCTGCAGGAAAAAATGCGTGCGTCGCTGAGCCGCCTGCGTCGTCTCGGCATGGTGTGGTTTATGGGCAACGACAGCAGCAAATTCCGCATCACCGAATCAGTGTTCCGCTTTGGCGCCGACGTGCGCAGCGGTGACGATGCGCGTGAAGCGCAGCTGCGCCTGATTCGTGACGGTGAAGCGATGACGCTGGAAAGCGCGCCGGCTGCGGCTGAAAACGATGAAGCAGATAACGATATTGACGCTGAGAGCGACGCGAGTGATAACGCGGAGGATGAACAAGCATGATTGAACGCGGTAAATTTCGTTCGCTAACGCTGATCAACTGGAACGGCTTCTTTGCCCGTACTTTTGATCTTGATGAACTGGTCACCACGCTTTCGGGCGGTAACGGTGCGGGTAAATCCACCACCATGGCCGCCTTCGTGACGGCGATGATCCCTGACTTAACCTTGCTGCACTTCCGTAACACCACCGAAGCCGGTGCAACTTCCGGTTCGCGTGATAAAGGTTTGCACGGCAAGCTACGCGCCGGCGTCTGTTATTCGGTGCTGGATGTGGTCAACTCACGCCATCAGCGCGTGATCGTTGGTGTACGTCTGCAGCAGGTGGCGGGACGCGATAAAAAGGTCGATATCAAACCATTCAGTATTCACGGCTTGCCGAGCGATTCACAGGCTACGGATATGCTGACCGAAATCCTTAATAACCGCCAGGCGCGCGTGTTGCCGCTGACGGAAGTAAAGGAGCGCGTGGAAGCACAGGAAGGCGTGCAGTTCAAACAGTACAACTCGGTCACCGATTACCATGCGGTGCTGTTCGAGCTCGGTGTGGTGCCGCGTCGTCTGCGTAACGCCAGCGATCGCAGTAAGTTTTATCGCCTGATTGAAGCTTCGCTGTACGGCGGTATCTCCAGCGCTATCACCCGTTCACTGCGCGATTACCTGCTGCCAGAAAATGGCGGCGTGCGTAAAGCCTTCCAGGATATGGAAGCTGCACTGCGGGAAAACCGCATGACGCTGGAAGCGATTCGCGTCACCCAATCCGATCGCGACCTGTTTAAGCATCTGATCTCGGAAGCCACCAACTACGTTTCCGCCGACTACATGCGCCACGCCAACGAGCGTCGTATTCACCTCGACGGCGCGCTGCAGCTGCGTAATGAGCTGTTTACCAGCCGCAACCAGCTGATTTCCGAGCAGTATCGCCACATTGAAATGGCGCGCGAGTTGGCCGAGCACAGCGGTGCTGAGAGCGATCTGGAAAGCGATTATCAGGGCGCTAGCGACCATCTGAATCTGGTGCAAACCGCCATGCGCCAGCAGGAAAAAATCGAGCGTTACGATGCCGATCTGGAAGAGCTGACCTATCGCCTCGAAGAGCAGAACGAAGTGGTTGCCGAAGCGCGCGAAGTGCAGGAAGAGAATGAAGCACGCGCCGAAGCGGCTGAAGTGGAAGTCGATGAGCTAAAAAGCCAACTCGCCGATTTCCAGCAGGCGCTCGACGTGCAACAGACGCGGGCAATCCAGTATCAGCAAGCCTTGCAGGCGTTGGAAAAGGCGCGTACGCAGTGTCAGCTGCCTGATTTAACTATCGATAACGCGGCCGAATGGCAGGAAACCTTCCAGGCGCGTGAAGAAGAAGCCACCGAGCGCCTGCTGCGTCTGGAACAGAAACTGAGCGTCGCCGAAGCGGCACACAGCCAGTTTGAGCAAGCGTTAGCGTTAGTTACCAGCATCGCCGGTGACGTCAGTCGTCAGGATGCGTGGCAAGTGGGGCGCGAATTACTGCGCGACGCTGGCAATCAGCGCCACCAAGCCGAACAGCTTTCCTCGCTGCGTCTGCGCCTCAATGAATTAGAAACCCGTCTGCGTGAGCAGCATGATGCTGAGCGTTTGCTGGCGGATTTCTGCAAACGTCAGGGCCAGCAATACGATGCGGATGCGCTGGACGGCTTGCAGCGTGAACTCGAAGCGCAGATTGAGCAACTGAATAGCAGCGTTGCCGATGCCGGTGAACGCCGCATGTTGATGCGTCAGGAGCTGGAGCAGCTGCGTGAACGCATCACTGCGCTGACCGCGCGTGCGCCACACTGGCTGGCGGCGCAGGAAATCCTGACGCAGCTGAGCGAGCAAACCGGTCAGGAGCTGACCAGCAGCCAGCAAATCACCGAATTTATGCAGCAACTGCTGGAGCGCGAGCGTGAAACCACGGTTGAGCGCGACGAGCTGGCCGCGCGTAAGCGCGAAGTTGAACAGCAGATTGAACGTCTGAGCCAACCGGGCGGTGCGGAAGATGCGCGCCTGACGCAGCTGGCGGAACGTTTTGGCGGCGTGCTGCTGTCGGAAATTTATGATGACGTTACGCTGGATGATGCACCGTACTTCTCGGCGCTATACGGTCCATCGCGCCACGCCATCGTGGTGCCAGATCTGTCGCTGGTGCGCGACCTGCTCGACGGTTTAGACGAGTGCCCGGAAGATCTCTATCTGATTGAAGGCGATCCGCAAGCCTTTGACGACAGCGTATTTAGCGTCGAAGAGCTGGAAAAAGCGGTGGTGGTGAAAGTGGCTGAGCGTCAATGGCGCTACTCCCGCTTCCCGAAAGTGCCGCTGTTTGGTCGCGCGGCGCGTGAAAACCAGCTTGAGTTGCTGAACAACGAACGTGAACAGCTGGCTGAACGTTATGCCACGCTGTCGTTTGATGTACAGAAAACCCAGCGTCTGCATCAATCCTTCAGCCGCTTCATCGGTAGCCATTTAGCGGTGGCGTTTGATGAAGATCCGGAAGCGCAGATTCGTCAGCTTAACAGCCGTCGTGGCGAGCTGGAGCGGGCGCTGGCGCAGCATGAAAATGACAATCAGCAGCAGCGCGCGCAGTTTGAGCAGGCAAAAGAGGGCGTCAGCCAGCTGAACCGCCTGTTGCCACGCGTTAATCTGCTGCTCGACGACACGCTTGGCGATCGCTGTGAAGAGATCCGCGAGCGCGTTGAAGAAGCACAGGAAGCCGCGCGTTTCCTGCATCAGCACGGCAGCAAACTCAGCAAGCTGGAGCCGCTGATTGCGGTACTGCAAAGCGATCCGCAGCAGCACGATCAGCTGCAGCGCGACTATCAGCAGGCACAGCAGCAGCAGCGTGATGCGCGTCAGCAAGCCTTTGCGCTGACCGAAGTGGTGCAGCGCCGCGCGCACTTCAGCTATGAAAGTTCGGCTGGCATGTTGGGTGGCAACAGCGATCTCAACGAGCAGTTGCGTCAGCGTCTGGAACAGGCGGAAGGCGAGCGCAGCCGCGCGCGCGAACGTCTGCGTGGACATCAGGCGCAGCTGACGCAGTATTCGCAGGTGCTGGCTTCGCTAAAAAGTTCATACGATGCCAAACGCGACATGCTGAAAGAGTTGCAGCAAGAGATGCAGGATATCGGCGTGCATGCCGATGCCAGTGCAGAAGAGCGCGCGCGCATTCGTCGTGATGAGCTGTATAGCGCGCTAAGCCACAACCGTGCGCGTCGCAACCAGCTGGAAAAACAGATCACCTTCTGTGAAGCCGAAATGGACAGCCTGCAGAAAAAACTGCGCAAGCTGGAACGCGATTATCATCAGATTCGTGAGCAGGTGGTCAGCGCGAAAGCGGGCTGGTGCACGGTATTGCGTCTGGTGAAAGAGAATGGCGTTGAACGTCGTCTGCATCGTCGCGAGCTCGCCTATCTCAGCGGTGATGAGCTGCGTTCGATGTCGGATAAGGCGCTGGGTGCGCTGCGTCTGGCGGTGGCGGATAACGAACATCTGCGCGATGTGCTGCGTATGTCTGAAGATCCGAAACGTCCGGAACGTAAGATTCAGTTCTTTATCGCGGTGTATCAGCATCTGCGCGAACGTATTCGCCAGGACATCATTCGTACCGACGATCCGGTTGAAGCCATCGAGCAGATGGAGATTGAGCTGAATCGTCTGACCGAAGAGCTGACGGCGCGTGAACAGACGCTGGCAATCAGCTCACGCAGTGCGGCGAACATCATTCGTAAAACCATCCAGCGCGAGCAAAACCGTATTCGCCAGCTGAACCAGGGGTTGCAGGCGGTGAGCTTTGGTCAGGTGCGCAGCGTGCGCCTCAACGTGAACGTGCGTGAAGCGCACTCAACGCTGCTGGATACGCTGTCGGAAGAGCATGAACAGCATCAGGATCTGTTTACCAGCAACCGATTAACCTTCTCGGAAGCGCTGGCGAAACTTTATCAGCGCCTGAATCCGCAGATCGATATGGGCCAGCGCACGCCGCAAACCATCGGTGAAGAACTGCTCGACTACCGCAACTATCTTGAGATGGAAGTGGAAGTGAACCGTGGCACTGACGGCTGGCTGCGTGCAGAAAGTGGGGCGCTCTCTACCGGTGAAGCGATCGGTACCGGGATGTCGATTCTGGTGATGGTGGTACAGAGCTGGGAAGAGGAATCACGTCGTCTGCGTGGCAAAGATATTTCGCCGTGTCGTCTGCTGTTCCTCGATGAAGCGGCACGTCTTGATGCGCGTTCGATCGCCACACTGTTTGAGCTGTGCGAACGTCTGGAGATGCAGCTGATCATCGCGGCGCCAGAGAACATCAGCCCGGAAAAAGGCACCACCTACAAACTGGTGCGTAAAATGTTCAATAACACCGAACATGTGCATGTGGTTGGGCTGCGCGGCTTCTCGGCAGATCCTGCACCGAGCAAGGATCAAAGTCCTAAGGTCGGTCTTGAATATGAGAATTCATAGCGCTTAATCTGGTTAAAAAACAGCACTACGTTTAATCTGTATGCGGCATCTGCACTGAGAGGCAGATGCCGTTTTTTATTCGTATACTCAACATTATGAGTATGGCTGTACATGGCGATCACAGGGCGCTATGTCATTGGTGAGAAGGGGGCAGGGATGTTGCTAAACAATAAGAGCAAAATGAGTCGTGCTGCAGTAGCACTCGGTTTGTCACTGGTACTATCGCCGCTGGCTGTGAGCCATGCGGCCATCACCTCCACGCTACCCAATTCAACGCACCACAGTTCGATGTCGGTTGCTGCCAGCCAGCAGCAGATTCAGCAGGCGTTCAGCGCCACTGAACAACCTTTCTATTTGCCCGGTTTAGCCGGTATTTATGCGTCGCGCGATATGGCTCCGCTATGGCAAGACCCGCAAGCGGTGCAGGCTTTCCAGCAGCAATTGGCGGAAGTGGCGCTCTCTGGCGTGCAGCCGCAATTCACCCGCTGGGTTGAGCGTCTGACCAATCCGAACATCAAAGGCCTGGCGCGCGACATCGTGCTCAGTGATGCGATGCTTGGCTATCTGCAGTTTGTTGCCAATGTGCCGACACAGGGCGAAACCTGGCTCTACAGCAATGTGCCTTACAAGCTGACCATGCCATCTCTGGCGGCCATCAATCAATGGCAAAATGCGGTGAACGGCGGCGGCAGCCGGACTTTTGTGGTCTCGTTGCAACCGCAGCATCCGCAATATGCGCCGATGCATAATGCGCTGAAAACGCTACTCACCGACGATCGCCCATGGCCACAGCTGCGTGATACCGTTACGCTACGCCCAGGGCAGATCAGTAATGATGTGCCTGCGCTGCGTGAGATTCTGCAACGCACTGGCATGTTGACCGCCAGCCATAGTACTACGCCAACGCCGGCGGAAGACGCGGTGCCAACCGCGCCGGTTCCGGTGAGCCAAAGCAATCAGCCGGTGGCGGTGAGCCCATCTGCGGCAAACTTTGATGATATTGATGCGGCTCCGGCACTCGCTGCGACGCCTGAAGTGTCCAATAATGTGGCTGCCAATCCTACAGCAACCGGACCCAACGTGTATGACGCTACGCTGGTGGAGGGCGTTAAACGCTTCCAGCACTGGCAGGGATTGGCCGATGACGGCGCGATTGGTCCACGTACCCGTGAATGGCTGAATGTGCCGCCGCAGATGCGTGCTTCGCTGCTGGCGCTCAACATACAGCGCCTGCGTCTGCTACCGGATGATATGCATAACGGCATCATGGTGAACATCCCAAACTATTCGCTTACTTACTACAACAACGGCGCCACCATTTTGTCATCACGCGTGATTGTGGGTCGTCCTGACCGCAAAACGCCGCTGATGCGTAGCGCGCTGAATAATGTGGTGCTCAATCCACCGTGGAACGTGCCAACCACGCTGGTGCGCCAGGATATTGTGCCGAAGGTGAAACAGGATCCGACTTATCTGTATAAGCACGGTTATACGCTGTTGTCGGGCTGGAGTGCGGATGCGGAAGTGATCGATCCTTCGATGATTGATTGGCGTATGGTGTCGGCCGCGAGCTTCCCGTATCGCATTCGACAGGCGCCGGGCGCAACCAACTCACTGGGTCGCTACAAATTCAACATGCCGAGTTCGGATGCGATTTATCTGCACGATACGCCAAACCATAACCTGTTCCAGCGCGATATTCGTGCGCTCAGTTCGGGCTGTGTGCGCGTGAATAAAGCCTCAGAACTGGCCGATCTGCTGTTGCAGGATGTGGGCTGGAACGACGGTCGTATCTCAGACACCTTGAAAGAGGGAAATACTCGTTACGTGCCGATTCGCCATCGTATTCCTGTGAACCTTTACTATTTAACCGCATGGGTCGCAGATGACGGCCAGCCGCAATATCGTACAGATATTTACAATTATGATAATCCCGCCCGTTCCGGTAGTCAGGTACTGCATAAAGCCGGTCAGTTGTTACTCTAGTAATTGATTTGGCTGTTTTCTCTTCACATGAATTTAACCAAGACCAGTCTCGAAAATTTGATTTTGAGCTGGTTTTGGTCTTCTGCAACATATTCTGGGTTGACTGAGTCTTAGGCGGACGTTAATGTTCGGCCTTGTGTACTTTTCGCACATATTTTATCCGCTTTAGATTAGGTAACCTCGCTTCATGGCTAATATTGATTCTCAACGTCGTCGATTACTCTTGATTGGAGGCGCAGCAGCAGGATTATCACTGCTTCCTGGCTCCGCTCTGGCTTCGCTTTCCACCGCCCGCCCACGAGTATTGACGCTTAGTAACCTTCACACCGGTGAAACCCTTAAAACGGAGTTTTTTAACGGTAAGCGTTATGACAAGGATGAGTTAGCCCGCTTAAATCACTTCTTCCGTGATTACCGCGCCAATCAGGTGAAGACCATCGATCCCCATCTTTTTGACCAGCTTTACCGCCTGCAAACATTGCTGGATACGCGCAAGCCGGTGCAGTTGATCTCGGGTTACCGCACCTTAGCCACTAACACCATGCTGCGTGAATCGGGCCCGGGCGTGGCGAAAAAAAGCTATCACACTAAAGGACAAGCGATGGATTTCCACATTGAGGGAATTTCGTTGAGCAATGTTCGCAAAGCGGCGTTATCTATGCGCGCCGGTGGTGTAGGATATTACCCGCGCAGCAACTTCGTACACATAGATACCGGGCCCGCAAGGCACTGGTCCTGATACCGGCAGCGCTGCGTGTGTCGGTCATGGAGCGCTATGAACTACCAAATTATTCCGGTTACGGCTTTTTCCCAAAACTGTTCAGTTATATGGGATGACGAAACCCAACAAGCCGCACTGGTCGATCCCGGCGGCGATGCGGAAACCATCAAAGCCGTGCTGGCAGAACGTGGTTTAACGCCGTCGCAGATCCTGCTCACGCATGGACATCTTGATCACGTTGGTGCCGCTGCCGAGCTAGCGGCACATTATCAGGTGCCCATTGTCGGTCCGCATCCGCTCGATGCTTTCTGGTTAGATAATCTGCCCACACAAAGCCGCATGTTCGGTATGCCCGAGTGCGCGCCGCTCACGCCCGATCGCTGGCTGGAAGAGGGTGAAACTGTGCAGGTTGGCAATGTCACGCTGGAAGTGCTGCTTTGTCCGGGCCATACGCCGGGACATATTGTGTTCTTTGATCGTGTAGGGCGTCTTCTGATTTCGGGAGATGTGATTTTCAACGGTGGCGTTGGACGCACCGATTTCCCGCAGGGCAGCCACAGCGACCTGATCGATGCGATTAAAACCAAGCTGTTGCCGCTAGGCGATGATGTGACTTTCGTGCCGGGGCACGGGCCTATCTCGACGCTAGGCCGCGAACGCATCAGCAATCCGTTCCTGCAAGAATAAAAAAATGGGCCCTTTTGGCCCATTTGTCGTTATTTGCCGCCTGATTTATAAAACTGCGACAATCGCCTCACACAGCGCCGACATATTATCTGGCGTCATGCCTGCCACATTAACGCGACCCGAGTTCACCGCATACACGCCAAACTCTTCCCGCAGACGCACTACCTGATCTTTGGTCAGGCCGCTGAATGAGAACATGCCGTTCTGCTTGATGATGAAGCTAAAGTCTTGATTAGCGCCTTTCTCCGCCAGTGTGTTCACAAACAGCTGACGCATGCGCTGGATGCGCTGACGCATATCGGCCAGCTCCTGAATCCAGATGGTGCGCAGCGCGTCATTGCTGAGGATGGTGGCGACGACCGCCGCGCCGTGTGACGGCGGGTTAGAGTAGTTGGCGCGAATGGTGTATTTCACCTGGCTAAACGCAGTTTTGGCCACGTCGCTGCTCGCTGCAACCAGCGTTAATGCACCTACACGCTCATTATACAAACCGAAGTTCTTCGAGTAAGAGCTGGCAACAATCAGTTCCTGATGTGAAGCGGCAAAAATACGCAGCCCTTGCGCATCTTCATCCAGACCGCGAGCAAAGCCTTGATAAGCAAAATCAAACAGCGGCAGCCATCCTTTCTCTAGCGAAAGTTGCGCCAGCTGTTGCCATTGCTCTGCAGACGGATCAACGCCAGTTGGGTTGTGGCAGCAGCCGTGGAACAGCACTACATCGCCTGCTTTGGCTTCCTGCAGCGATGCCACCATGGCGTCGAAATCAAGGCTGTGGCTCGCTGCATCGTAATAATCGTAATCGCACACTTCGAGGCCAGCGGCGTTGAACACATTGTTATGGTTCGGCCAGCTTGGGTTGCTCACCCAAACGCGCTTGACGCTGGTCTGATTTGCCAGAAAATCTGCCGCTACGCGCAGGGCGCCGGTGCCGCCTGGCGTTTGTGCGGTGCATGCGCGACCCGCAGAAATCAGCGCGCTCTCTTTGCCGAACAGCAACTCCTGCGTGCATCGTGCGAAATCCGCCAGACCATCAATGCTCAGGTAGTTCTTGGTGGTTTCATTTTCCAGCAAATACTGCTCAGCTTTTTTAACACTGGTGAGGACCGGCGTTTTACCGGTTTCATCTTTATAAACACCAATGCCAAGATTGATTTTATTCGGCCGGTCATCGGCACGAAAAAGGTCAGCCAGTCCCAGAATAGGATCGGCGGGTGCGGCAGAGATCGATTCAAACATGAGTCAGTTCCGTTTAGGTGAACTTTAGCGAAATGAGCTATCAGGTTAACGTCAGTCGGCACGCTTGCCAACCGCTGATATAAAAAAGAAATATGTCGGTGAGATAAAGTAGATAAGCTAATTGCGAAGCCGATCACTGAAATGCAAAACGGAGCCCGAGGGCTCCGTTTTTAGGTATTACGCAATGCTAATCGGGTGATTAGAACTGGTAAACCAGACCAACGCCAACGGTGTCATCAGTAGAGATGCCAGCCGCGCGGGTGAAGTCGTTTTCGTCCATCAGGTTGATTTGATAATCAACATAGGTAGACATGTTTTTGTTGAAATAGTAGTACGCACCAACAGAAACATATTTGTAGATGTCTTGATCACCCCAGGTCTCGATGTCCTTACCTTTAGACTGGACGTATGCCAGGGATGGACGCAGACCGAAGTCGAACTGGTACTGAGCAACTGCTTCGAACTTCTGCTCTTTATTGATTGCGCCGCCTCGGGCTGGAGCAATATCGGTAGCATCAGTTGAAATCCAGGTTGAATTACGGGTTTCACCGTACATTGCTGCCAGGTACAGGTTGTTCGCATCATATTTCAGAGCGGTTGACCATGCGTCAGCTTTTTTGCTGCCGTTGCCATAGAAGGACGCTTCCTGGCCATTGGTACGGTCTGAAGAGGTGTATGCAGCAGAAACGCCAACACCGATGTCAGAGGTATAGGTCAGAGAAGAACCCCAACCGTCGCCATTGGCGCGACTCAGGCTGCGGCTGTTAGCGTTAGTGCCTTCTTCATTTTTACCCTGATACTGAACAGCAAACGCCAGTCCATCAACCAGACCGAAGAAATCGTTGTTACGATAAGTCGCCAGACCATTCGAACGACCAACCATGAAGTTATCAGAGTAACCAGAGTCACCACCGAATACTGGCAGAACGTCGGTCCATGCCAGCGGATCGTAACCTACACCGTAGTTACGGCCGTAGTCGAACGAACCGACATTGGCAATTTTCAGACCGGCAAAGCCCAGACGGGTTTTGTTGCCATTTTGAGCATCGCTAGCGCCTTCAGAGTTGTTAGCCTGAATGTTGTATTCCCACTGGCCGTAACCGGTCAGTTGGTCATTAATCTGAGTTTCACCCTTGAAGCCGAAACGCACATAAGTCTGGTCGCCGTCTGAACCTGAGTTATCAGAGAACTGATGACGCGCATCGACTTTACCGTACAGGTCCAGCTTGTTGCCGTCTTTATTATAAATTTCTGCTGCGTTTGCTGCACCAGCAGCCAACAGAGCTGGGATAACCACTGCAAGAATGTTGCGCTTCATCATTTTTTATTACCCTCATTGGAGTTATTTGGACATCTGCCACTGCTGCCAAGAAATCTTTACAGAACCTTGAAAGAAGTTTGATGTCTCCTGTGTCTGCACGCATCTTTCCATCACAGGGTTGCTAATTCTAGCCCGAAGATGATTCAAATCTCGCAATTAAGTATCAAAAGGAAAAATTGTATGACAATTTGTAAAAATTCGGGAACTTTGTGAGAGAACTCAAAATTTACAAAAATAAAAAAAGGCCGGCTAGGCCGACCTCTTTATATATATGAATTACTTATAATTAATCGCTAAATTTAGAAATTCGCGTTGCGAGGGGTACGTGGGAAGGGGATAACATCCCTTACATTTTGTACGCCGGTGACATAGGCGATTAATCGTTCGAAACCTAATCCAAAGCCGGCATGTGGCACGGTGCCGTAACGGCGCAGGTCACGATACCACCAATAATCTTCTTTATTGAGGCCCATTTCTGCCAGACGTGCATCCAGCACATCCAGACGCTCTTCACGCTGTGAACCCCCGATGATTTCGCCGATGCCCGGCGCGAGAACATCCATCGCCGCCACGGTTTTGCCATCTTCGTTCATGCGCATATAGAAGGCTTTAATGTCTTTCGGGTAGTTTTTCACTACCACCGGCGCCTTGAAGTGCTGCTCTGCGAGATAACGCTCGTGTTCGGATGAGAGATCCACGCCCCAGGAGACAGGGTTCTCAAAGCTCTGGCCGCTTTTCAGCAGGATTTCAACCGCATCGGTGTAATCCACCTGAGCAAAGTCGGTCTGTACGAAACGCTCCAGACGCGCAACCGCATCCTTGTCTACACGCTCAGCAAAGAACGCCATGTCGTCGGCGCGCTCGTTCAGCACAGCCTGGAACACATATTTCAGCATGGATTCTGCCAAAGCGGCCGCATCATCCAGTGTCGCGAACGCCACCTCCGGCTCCAGCATCCAGAATTCCGCCAGGTGACGGCTGGTGTTGGAGTTTTCGGCGCGGAAAGTCGGACCAAAGGTATACACCTTAGACAGCGCACAGGCGTAAGTCTCGGCGTTGAGCTGGCCCGATACGGTCAGGAACGCTTCTTTACCGAAGAAGTCTTTATCGAAATCGATTTTGCCCTGCGGATCGCGCGGCAGGTTTTCCAGGTCGAGCGTCGAAACGCGGAACATCTCGCCAGCACCTTCGGTATCCGAAGCGGTGATCAGCGGAGTCGAAACCCAGAAATAGCCGTTTTCGTGGAAGAAGCGATGCAGCGCCTGCGCCAGCGTATGACGCACGCGCGCCACGGCGCCTACAAGGTTGGTACGCGGACGCAGATGCGCCACTTCTCGCAAATATTCGATGCTGTGACGTTTCGCCGCCATCGGATAGGTATCCGGATCGTCAACCCAGCCAGTAACTTCAACGTTAGTCGCCTGCAGCTCGAAAGCCTGGCCTTCGCCCGGCGATTCGACCACTTTACCGGTAATGATTACCGAGCAACCGGTGGTCAGACGCAGCACTTCATCCTGATAATTATTCAGAGAGTTATTGACGACGGCCTGAACGGGATTAAAGCAGGAACCGTCGTAAACGGCGATAAAGGAAAGACCAGCTTTGGAATCTCTTCGGGTACGCACCCAACCACGTACGGTGACTTCACTGTCAACCGCGACACGGCCGTGCAGTACATCCGCTACAGGCACAACGCTCATAAAGTTCTCTCTATATATAAAAGAAGGTGGATAAAAGCCCTTATTCAGGGTTTTGCTATGTTACTTGCGAGCCCACAGGAAACAAGCAAAATTGCCGGGTAAACAGGAGATTTGTTGCGTGAGAGCAGGGCGCAAGCGCCCTGATATAAGAATCAGCTGGCTCTTTTGACCAGCGGCAGATCGAAGGCTTTGCGTAAGGCGCGCACGAAGGCTTTATCCTGGCAAATGGTTTTGCCGGGGCTGTCGGAGAGTTTTGCCACCGGTTTGCCATTGCAGCTCACCAGTTTGATCACGATATTCAGCGGCGTCACGCCCGGAATATCGCAGGACAAGCGTGTTCCGATACCGAACACCACGTTGGCACGTTGGCCAAAGTGGCGATAGAGCGCTAGCGCTTTGTCCAGATTGAGGTTATCCGAGAACACCAGCGTTTTGCTTTTGGGATCGATATCCAGCCGCTGATAGTGCGCAATGGCTTTTTCACCCCATTCCAGCGGATCGCCGGAGTCATGGCGCAGGCCTTGATAACGATGCGCAAAGCCCGGGCCAAAGTCGCGCAGGAAAGCATCCATGGTAATGCAGTCGGTTAAAGCAATACCTAACTGAGCGTCATACTCATCCAGCCAGGATTGCAGCGCCGCACGTTGGCTGTTCGCCAACACCGGGCTGATTTGCTGGTGCGCCTGGAACCATTCATGCGCTTGTGTACCCACCGGATTAAGCTGCAGGCGACGCGCCAAATCGTAGTTGCTGGTGCCCACCAGCCACGGAAACTCCGCTTTAAGCGTAGCGACAATTGCTTCCTGTACCGCTTTGGAGTAGCGGCGACGCGTGCCGAAATCCATTAGCTGGAAGCGCGACATATCCCAATCGCCGACCTGCTGACGGAAATTCGTAAGCTTGTGCTGCAAGTGCGCAACCGCCTGAGCCACCCCCATCTGTGGCGTGCGATGGCGATGCACCACTTCACTGATCAGCGCCAGCAACGGCACTTCCCACAAAATCACTTCACGCCACGGCCCGCTGATCTGAATGGTCAGATGGCCGTTGTTGTTACGCACGTTGACTTGTGAGGGATCGAGGCGGAACTGGCGCAGCCAGTCAAGGTAATCGCGTTGGAAGAAAGGCAGCCCGCTGAGGTAGTGATACTCATCGTCGCTCAGGGCGAGCGTTTGCAGGGTTTCAATTTGTGCGCGGATCTCGTCTGCATAAATACCGAGCAGTTCGTCGCCACGGCAGCGAAATTCCGCCGTAACCGGGACATCATAATAGCGATGATAGACGGCCTGCTGCATGTGAAGCTTATACGCATCGGTATCAAGCAGCGTGGTCAAAATCGGGGAAGCATGTCCAGTCATGGTGCGTTTCAGCATCCTCTTCCGCGGAGCAGAGCCCGGTGTTCAACAAAGTCATAAAGACGCAGGAGTATAAAACAGTAATGACCGCGATCACACCATAATTGCGGGTGGCAGGTCGAGGGTCATTTGTGCCATTGTTAATGAATTGTAGCCTTTTCAACGAACGCACGCATAGACCGTGGCAACCGAGGCACAACCCGCTTAGACTTTGACGGGTCAACATATTAACGAATAACGATGCGAGAAGGACTTATGACGCAACAGCCGCAAATTAAATATCGCCACGATTACCGTGCGCCGGATTACACCATCACCGATATCGACCTGACTTTTGATCTTGATGCAGCTTCGACGCGCGTCACGGCAGTCAGTCAGGTGAAGCGTATTGGCGCTGCCAATGCGGAACTGCGTTTAGATGGCGAAGATCTCACGCTAGTATCGCTGGCGGTGGATGGCAATCCGTGGTCGCATTACCGCGAAGAAGAGGGCGCGTTGTTCATTAGCCAGTTACCGGACAACTTCACTCTGACCATCATTAATGACATTCATCCGGATAAAAACACCGCGCTAGAAGGGTTATACCAATCCGGCGATGCGCTTTGTACCCAATGTGAAGCCGAAGGTTTCCGTCATATTACGTGGTATCTCGATCGCCCAGACGTGCTGGCGCGCTTCACCACCACCATTATTGCCGATGCCGCGCGTTATCCTTATTTACTCTCCAACGGCAACAAGCTGGAGAGCGGTCGCCATGAAGATGGCCGCCATTGGGTGAAGTGGCAAGATCCGTTCCCGAAACCGTGCTACCTGTTTGCGCTGGTGGCGGGTGATTTCGACGTATTACGTGATAGTTTTACTACGCGTTCAGGCCGCGATGTGGCGCTGGAGATCTTTGTCGATCGCGGCAACCTTGATCGTGCTGATTGGGCGATGACCTCGCTGAAAGCCAGCATGAAGTGGGATGAAGAGCGCTTTAACCTTGAGTACGACCTCGACATCTTTATGATCGTCGCGGTGGATTTCTTCAATATGGGGGCGATGGAGAACAAAGGCCTTAACGTCTTCAACTCCAAATATGTGCTGGCGAAAGCCGAAACCGCCACCGACAAAGATTACCTCGGCATTGAAGCGGTGATCGGTCACGAATATTTCCACAACTGGACCGGTAACCGCGTGACCTGCCGCGACTGGTTCCAGCTCAGCCTGAAAGAGGGGCTGACAGTGTTCCGCGATCAGGAGTTCAGCTCCGATCTCGGTTCGCGCGCGGTGAACCGTATCGATAACGTACGCGTGATGCGCGGTGCGCAGTTCGCGGAAGACGCCAGCCCAATGGCGCATCCGATCCGTCCGGATCAGGTGATCGAAATGAACAACTTCTACACCTTAACGGTGTATGAGAAAGGGTCAGAAGTGATCCGCATGATGCACACCTTGCTGGGCGAAGAGAATTTCCAGAAAGGCATGCAACTCTATTTCGAGCGTCACGATGGCAGCGCCGCCACCTGCGATGATTTCGTGCAGGCGATGGAAGATGCCTCGAACGTCGATCTGTCGCAGTTCCGCCGCTGGTACAGCCAGGCGGGCACGCCAGTCCTGACGGTGCGCGATGACTACAATCCAGAGCTGGAACAGTACACGCTGCACGTCACCCAGCGCACGCCGGCCACCGCCGAGCAGAAAGAGAAGCTGCCGCTGCACATTCCGCTGGATATCGAACTGTACGATAACGAAGGCAAGGTAATCCCGCTGCAGCATAACGGTCATCCGGTGCATCACGTGCTGAACGTCACCGAAGAGTTCCAGACCTTTATTTTCGATAACGTTTACTTCCAGCCGGTGCCATCGCTGCTGCGTGAATTCTCTGCGCCCGTGAAGCTCGACTACAAATGGAGCGATGCGCAACTCACCTTCCTGATGCGCCACGCGCGTAACGACTTCGCGCGCTGGGATGCGGCGCAAAGCCTGCTGGCAACCTACATTCGCCTCAACGTCGCACGTCATCAGCAGGGCCAGCCGCTATCGCTGCCGCTGCATGTGGCTGATGCGTTCCGCGCGGTGCTGCTGGAAGAGCAGGGCGATCCGGCGCTGAAAGCGTTGATTCTTTCGCTGCCGTCTGAGAATGAAATCGCTGAATTGTTTGATGTCATCGATCCGCTGGCGATCTCAGCGGTGCGCGATGCGCTGGTGCGTACGCTGGCTAAAGAGCTGAGTGACGAATTCTTTGCGCTCTATCTGGCCAGCCAAAGCAGCGAATACAAAATTGAGCACGCGGAGATTGGTAAGCGCACGCTGAAAAATGTCTGCCTCGGTTACCTGGCCTTCGCCGATGCGGCACAGGCGGACAAGCTGGTGCAGGCGCAATATCAGCAGGCAAACAACATGACCGATGCATTAGCGGCGCTGTCTGCCGCGGTGGCAGCGAACCTGCCATGTCGCGATACGCTGCTGGCGGCCTATGATGAGCGCTGGCATCAGGATGGTCTGGTGATGGATAAATGGTTTGTGCTGCAAGCCACCAGTCCAGCGGCGGACGTGCTGAGCAACGTGCGTGAGCTGCTGAATCACCGTTCGTTCACCATGGGCAACCCGAACCGCATCCGTTCACTGATTGGTGCGTTCGCGTCTGGTAATCCAGCAGCGTTCCACGCTAAAGATGGCAGCGGTTATCAGTTCCTGGTGGAGATGTTGACCGATCTCAACACGCGCAACCCGCAAGTGGCTGCACGCATGATCGAGCCGCTGATTCGCCTGAAACGCTACGATGCCGATCGTCAGGCGCTGATGCGTAAAGCGCTGGAAACGTTGAAAGGGCTGGATAAGCTGTCGGGCGATTTGTACGAGAAAATCAGCAAGGCGTTAAACGCGTAAGAAAACCATGCGCAATAAATTGCGCCGCTACCAATAAATGTATGCATTCGTAGCGGCGCGATTTATCGCGCGTCTTTAATTAACTCTGCTGCGCAAACTTCAACGGCTGTTCTGACGAGCCGCGCTTCATCACCCGATCCAGCACTTCCGCTTCCAGCTCTGCCAGACGTGCCGATCCGCGACGGCGTGGGCGCGGTAAGTCGACGATCAAATCCAGGCCAATCTGACCTTCCTCAATCAACAATACGCGATCGGCAATAGCCACCGCTTCGCTGACATCGTGCGTCACCAGCAGCACGGTGAAGTTATGCTGCTGCCACAGCGACTCAATCAATCCCTGCATTTCGATACGCGTCAACGCATCCAGCGCCCCGAGCGGCTCATCGAGCAGCAGCAAACCTGGGCGGTGAATCAGCGCACGCGCCAGCGCCACGCGCTGTTTCTGCCCGCCAGACAACGCGGCAGGCCACTCGTTGGCACGATCCGCCAATCCCACGGCTTCGAGTGCTTCCAGCGCGGCGGTGCGCCATTCGCGGCCTTTCAGTCCCAGTCCAACGTTATCAATCACCTTTTTCCACGGCAGTAAGCGTGAATCCTGGAACATCAAACGCGTATCTTCGCGTGCCTCGGATAACGGCGCATTGCCCGCCAGCAACGCCCCGCGCGTGGTGGATTCCAGACCCGCCAGCAGGCGCAGCAAGGTACTTTTCCCGCAGCCGCTACGGCCGACCACGGCGACGAACTGCCCGGAGGGAATATGCAGATCGATATTATTCAGGATGGTGCGATCGCCATATTGCTTGCTGACGCCATTCACGCCAACCGGTGTACCGCGATTTAAGCGCGCCGGATTTAGGGTTGCGTTGCTCATGCGTTCTCCTTCACTTGGTAGGCCGGATGCCAGCGCAGCCAGACGCGCTCCAGCAGTTGTGCCGCGACGTCGGCGAGTTTGCCGAGCAGGGCATAGAGAATGATGGCCACCACCACCACGTCGGTTTGCAGGAATTCACGGGCGTTCATCGCCAGATAACCAATGCCAGAGTTAGCGGAAATGGTTTCGGCGACAATCAGCGTAAGCCACATCAGGCCAAGGGCAAAACGTACGCCAACCATAATCGAAGGCAGCGCACCCGGCAGAATCACCTGAATGAACAGGCTCCAGCCAGACAAGCCGTAGCTGCGCGCCATCTCGACTAAACCCCGATCAATATTACGAATGCCGTGATAAGTATTCAGGTAAATCGGGAACAGCGTGCCCAGCGCCACGAGGAAAATCTTGGCGGATTCGTCGATGCCGAACCATAAAATCACCAGCGGAATCAGCGCCAGATGCGGCACGTTACGCAGCATCTGCACCGAGGTATCCAGCAAGCGTTCGCCGACGCGCGAGGTGCCGGTAATCAAACCCAGAATCAAACCAATCGAGCCACCAATAGAGAAACCGATGGCGGCACGCCAGCTGCTGATCGCCAGGTTTTGCCACAGTTCTCCGCTCACCGTCAGCTTCCAGAAGGTGATGAGGATGTTTTCCGGCGACGGCAAAATGCGCGTCGACAGCCAACCCACTTGCGATGCCAGTTGCCACAGTGCAATCAGCACCACCGGCAACACCCACGGCAATACAGCATTGGTCAGCCTGGTTTTAACGTTCGCCATCATCTGCTCCTTTAGCTCTGCGACACTTTTTGCGGCGTGAAATCGTTGGCCACCGCTTCACCGTGCGCTTGCACCACGCGCGGCTTCGGCACTTCCGGAATCGCCAAATCGAGGTGCGGGAACAGCAACTCACCCACGCGATAAGCCTCTTCCAGATGCGGATAGCCGGAGAGAATAAAGGTCTCGATGCCGAGATCCTGATACTCCTGCATGCGCGCCGCCACGGTTGGGCCATCGCCCACTAACGCGGTACCTGCGCCGCCGCGCACCAGGCCGACGCCGGCCCACAGATTCGGGCTGATCTCCAGCTTGTCGCGACGTCCACCGTGCAGTGCGGCCATGCGCTGCTGGCCTACCGAATCGGTGCGCGCAAACGCGGCCTGCGCTTTGGCAATGGTGGCATCGTCGAGATGGGCAATCAGGCGATCCGCCGCTTGCCACGCTTCTTCATTGGTTTCGCGCACAATCACATGCAGACGAATCCCGAAGCGCACGGTGCGGCCTTGTGCCGCCGCTTTGGCGCGCACTTGCTCAATCTTCTCTTTAACTAACGCCGGCGGTTCGCCCCAGGTGAGATAGACATCGACCTGTTCAGCGGCCAGATCCTGCGCGGCATCTGATGATCCGCCAAACCACAGCGGCGGACGCGGTTCCTGCACCGCTTTAAACATCAGACGCGCACCGCGCACCTTCACATGCTTGCCTTCGTAATCGACGGTTTCGCCTTCGCTTACCCGCCGCCAGACGCGGGTAAACTCAGCGGACTCTTCATAGCGTTCACGGTGATCGAGGAACACGCCATCGCCGGCTAACTCTTCCGGATCGCCGCCGGTGACCAGATTAAACAGCGCGCGACCATTTGACAGACGATCCAGCGTGGCGGCCTGACGCGCCGCCTGCGTCGGTGAAATCACGCCCGGACGCAGTGCGACGAGGAAACGCAGACGCTGCGTAACCGGAATCAATGACGCCGCCACCAGCCAGGCATCTTCACAGGAGCGGCCGGTAGGGATCAGCACGCCGCCGAAGCCAAGGCGATCCGCTGCCTGCGCAATCTGTTGCAGATAACCATGATCAACCGGGCGCGAACCTTCCGCGGTGCCAAGATAGTGGCCATCGCCGTGCGTCGGGAGAAACCAAAATACGGATACGCTCATGATTAATTTCCTTTAGGCTGGGCGGATTGTGGATGCCAGATGCGGTCAGCAATATTCACTTTTACCGGCATCAGATGATTGGCATAAAACAGATCGGCCGTTTGCTGTTGGGCCTGCGCGGTATGGGCGCTGACCGGCGTAATGGTGGTCGGTGGACGATGGTCGAGATAGCTGGCAATTACCGGTTTTGGTAAGCCCATCGCATTCGCCAGCAGATCGATACTCTGGTCGCGCTGGCTGCGCGTTAGCGCATCGGCTTCGCTGAAGGTATTCAGTACCTGCTGCACGAAGGCGCCGTTCGTCTCGGTGTATTTGCGCGTGGCTAAATAGAAGGAGCCGGTTTGATTGAGTTTGCTGCCGTCGGCCAGCACGCGCACGTTGCCTTGCAGCAGCGCGGCAGAGTAGTAAGGATCCCAAATCGCCCAGGCATCAACGTCGCCTTGCTGAAATGCGGCGCGCGCATCGGCGGGCGTCAGATAGGTTGGCTGAATGTCTTTAAAGCTCAGTCCGGCCTGTTCCAGCGCACGCAGCAGCAGGTTGTGCGAGCTGGAGCCTTTCTGGAACGCCACTTTATGGCCTTTCAGTTCGGCCACGCTGTGAATTGGGCTATCTTTCGGCACTAAAATCACTTCGGCTTGCGGCTTGGGTGGCTCCGAGCCGACATAAAGCAGATCGGCACCTGCGGCCTGAGCAAACAGCGGCGGGATGTCGCCGGTGCTGCCCAAATCGATGCTATCGACGTTAAGCGCCTCGAGCATCTGCGGGCCCGCCGGGAATTCCACCCACTTTATGTTGGTGCGCGGGAAGCGCTGCTCCAGCAGCTTGTGGGTTTTCGCCAATACCATGCTCACCGAACCTTTCTGGTAACCGATACGCAACTGTTCTGGTGCGTCGGCGGCCTGCGCGCTCACGCTCAAGGTGAGCAGCGCCGCGACGGCTGGCATGAGTAAACCCGTCAATATCCTTTTCATCTCTCTTCCTTTATACCGCTTGTGCGTAAGGTGGGTGGCGACGATGCAGCGCGTGCCAGAAGGTATCCAGCGCTTCATCAATGCGTTGCGACAGCAGCGGATCGAGCAGCGGCTGGCGGTCGTAATCGGTAACCTGGCCGTCAGTGGCGAACACGCCGTGCAACACTTCCTGTGCCTTTAGCGCGTTGAGTACCGGCTTCAGCGCGTAGTCCACCGCCAGCAGATGTGAAGCACTGCCGCCGCTGGCCAGTGGCAACACCACTTTGTGTTCCAGCGCGCGCTCGGGCAGCAGATCGAGCAGGGTTTTCAGTGCGCCGGAAAACGAAGCCTTATAAATAGGCGTGGCGACAATTACGCCATCCGCCAGCGCCAAATCGGCTTTCAACGCGGCCAATGCGGGAGAATCGAAGCGTGCATAGAGCAAATCTTCAGGCTGGAAGTTGTGAATATTCCATGGAATCACTTCGACACCGCGTGCTTCCAGCGCGTGCTGGCACAGGCTCAGCAGCGCAGTAGAGCGTGAAGGGAAGCGAGGGCTGCCCGCCAGCGTAATAACCCGCATGGTCACTCCTTATAACTGAAAGTTATTGATTATCTGATATTCAGAACTGATGTGTTCAATACTGTCAGAGCAGGCAGCGAGGCTTAAATGATTTATCTGGTAATCCTAAGTCGCAAAATGGGATAGCCAGTGACATATAAATAGGGGATGAAAACGCAGGTTTCAGGCGCTTAGGTATAATCTGAAAAGCGAGGCTGCAAGGGTGCGGTTATATAAATCCTGCGGCCTCAGTGAATGACGTTAATGATTAAAGGGCGTAATGCATGGGTAAAACAGAGTAGTAACCAGAGAAATATATTTATACAGACCGCGCAGTTACCGATTGCATGCAGTGCTTGATATTGAAAGTTATGGAAAAAGATAAACAATTCTCCACTATTCACTCCCTCATGAATCGGATAAAACTGAGCATCAGTTGTTTATTTCCTAATTTACCGTGGTTTTTATTTCACGAAATTTATGTCTAAACGCGAATAAAGGTTAATAAAATACGCACTATTCAATCCGCTTGTTACAAGTCATGCAAATTTTCGCCGATCAACATCACACTTCATGTAGCCGCGCTGAACAATTAATTTCGTAAGTTACATGTTAATGCTAATCGTGGTTGGAATTACAATTCCAGGCCTGTTTATAATTGGTTGAGCTAATTTCCGCTAGAACACGATAACGATATTTCACTTATTTATTTACGCCCGCGTTTTGTGGCGTGAACTGCCGTTGCGGCAAACCAATTTATTTTTAGGGAGATATATATGGGTAGTTCTTCATTTGCTCAGGATTTAACTGAGCAGCGGGTCGCGCCTGCCACCTTCAATTGCATCTCACCTTCGCCTAACGCTGCAGAAGAGCTGGTATGTTACTGGCTGCAACCCGATGCTGCGGGATCGCATCTCACCTCGTCATTGCTGCCGACCTTTCCGCACAGCACGCCGGCTGAAGATGATTTCCTGCTGTTCAGCGCGGAACGCAGCGCCTTGCCGGCCAACCTGCTGCAGGACGTGGCAAAGCTCAGTGACCAGCGTCCCGAGCTAAACTGTTTTGTGGTCTCACTGGCGAAGCGCGAGCTGGCGAACGGTTTACACTCCTCTCTGCAGCTGTTCCAGCAACTGCATGCGCAGCGCTGGTGGCAGCAGGGCGGCTTTGTGGTGATCTTGCGTGCTGGACTGGCCCGCGCGGTTGGTCCGCTGACGCGTATTCAGGATGTGATGCTGGCCGGATTACTGCATACGCAAACGGCGTGGGTGCTCGATTACGCCAGTGAAGCGTCGCTGACCACTCAGGTAGAAGCCTCGCCGCGCTTAACCTATCAGCAATTTATTACCGATTATGAAAAACTCACGCGATTGTCACACTATATTCCGGAGCGAAACCGCTATCGGGAAAGTTATTTACGCAGCGGCTTATTACAATTAGTCCAGCACGAGTTAAGTGGTGCCGATAAATTCTCAGATAATACCCGCCATGCATTAACCTACTTTGCGGAAAACTTCCCGGCCAAAGGTGCAATGGAAAAACTCATGTTGAAACAACCTGACATCTATTTCTCCATGATGAAAATGAGAAAAAAGCTGGGCGCTTAGCACCAACGTTAATTTTAAGAATAACTCCGGTGTGCGCGTGAATACTTTTATGTCACGCTTAAGGCCACTGAGATAATCCCCAGATGCCAAAACACCTATGTCTATAAAACGTAACGCGATTGCCAACTATGTTGGTCAAATCTATCTGACGCTGTCAGGTATTTTGGTTGTACCACTTTATATTCAACACTTAGGTATGGAAGCCTACGGTTTAGTGGGCTTCTTTTCGATCTTATTAACCTGGCTGCAATTACTCGATGCCGGTGTTTCGACCACCTTGATGCGGGAAGCGGCGCGCTATCGTGCTAATCAGGCGGAATTTGTCTGGTTCCCGGCGCTGTTTGCCACGCTGACCAAATTCTTCTTGTTCTCCACGATTGTGCTGGTGGTGTTGGGTTGGCTGGCGACGCCGTGGATTGCCACGCACTGGCTGGATGCGCGTCATCTTCCGGCGGGCGATGTGGTGATTGCCGTGGCGATTATGGTGATCACTGCGGCGATACGCTGGCGCACCAGTCCGTATCGCAGCGTGATTGTGGGCTTCGAACATCAGGTGTGGCTGAACGGCGTCAACCTGATTATCACCACCTTGCGCACCTTTGGCGCGGTGCTGGTGATTCAATTCTTCTCTAATGCGGTATTGGCGTTCTTTGTCTGGCAGTTGCTGGTGTCGATTGCCGAAGCGGCCTGTTGTATCTACAAATCCTGCCAGCTGATCCCCAAAGCGGCGCGCAAAGAGAAGCGCGGCGATCTGAAAGAGGTGCTGAAACCTTTTATTCGTTTTGCGCTCAGCGCAGCATTTTCCAGTGCGGTGTGGACCTTTATTTCGCAAATTGACCGACTGGTGCTCTCCAAGACGCTGCCGCTAAGTGAATACGGTTCGTTTACCGTGGTGGCGACCGCCGCGACCGGCATTCTGCTGCTGAGTAGCCCGATCATGCAGGCCATCGTGCCACGCATGACCGGCATGAAAACCCGCAAAGAGGGCGATGCGGAGTCCTTGAAACTTTACCGCTACACCACGCAGGCGGTGGCGATCTTTATGGCGCCGCTCAGTATCACCATCGCCTGTTACGCCGGCCCGCTGCTGTGGACGTGGACGCAGAAAAGTCAGATTGTTGATGAGATGTCATTTGTCCTTAGCCTGTACGCATTAGGCAGTGGCATTCAGGCGATCTGCGGTTTGCTCTATCACCTGCAATACATCAACGGCAACCTCAAGCTGCACATGAAAGGCTTCACCTGCTTTGCCGTGCTGCTGGTGCCGCTCAACATCTGGTGCGCCATTCATTACGGCGCACTCGGCACCGGTTGGCTGTGGCTGGGCCAGAACATCTTCTATCTGGTGGGCTGGGCGTGGCTGGTGCATCGCCGCTTTGCGCCGGGCATTCATTTCACCTGGTTAACCCGCGACGTGATGCTGATTTGGGCGGTTTCTGCCGTCGTCGCCTGGCTGAGCACCTTGCTGCCGATCGAGTGGAACCAAAATCGCTGGCTCAACCTGCTGTGGCTTGGCTTGATTGGCGCGTTCAATCTCGGCGTCTGCTGTCTGCTGCATAGTGTGGTGTTGAAGCGTCTTAGAATTCCGTTGTTTAACGTTGAGGAAAGAGGATGAGCATGATGTCATCTCACCGTATCCCTTCGGTTTCGGTCATCATACCGAACTGGAATTGCGCGCCCTGGCTGCCAGAAGCGATGGGTTCATTGTTGCGTCAGTCATCGCCGCCGGAACAGATCATTGTTATCGACGATGGTTCCAGTGACAGCAGCGTAGCCTGGCTCACGGCGTTTGCGGCCCAGCATCCGCAGGTGATCCTGCTGAGCGGTGAGCGCGGCGGCGTCAGCGCCGCGCGTATGAAAGGGCTCGCTGTCGCAACCGGTGATTTTGTTTACTTCATGGATGCGGATGATTTTGTCTCCACCGATTTGTTCGCCGACTTCCGTCGCGTGCAGGCGCGCCATGAAGATATCGATCTGTTCTGCTTTGGCGCGAAAATGTTTTTTGATGTGCCTGCCGCGCAGCGCCACTATCAAACCATTCACCAGCGTCATGTCAGTGGATTGCTGCCCGGCGGCAGCACCAGTTTACGTACGCTGATGCAGCATCAGTCGGCGCATCGCGTCGTGTGGAGCAGCATCATTTCGCGTCGCTTGATTGATCAGCTAGCGCTGCAGTTTCTGCCGATTCAAAACCATGAAGATGCGCCTTACATGTTTGCGCTCTATCTGCAGGCGCGTAACATTTATTGCACCAGCCAAAGCTACTACTACAAACGCTTTATGCTAACGTCGCTGTCGCAAAGCACGCGCGATTTTTCCTATGTGAAAAATTACTTTATTGCGCGTGAAAGCAGCGAACAGTTCCTGCGCGATCGGCAACTGCCGGTGGATGCGGCGTTGCTGGATAGCTATTACCAAACGGTGATGCACAGCTGCCTGGCGCAGATGCGCAAAAATCATATGGTGATCCCAACGGATTGGCAACCGCAGGTGAATCAGCTGGTGCGCAATGTATTGCAACATAGCGCGCGTCTGAAGCTGATGTGGTATTGCCCGACGATTTACAGTGGCTTGCAGGCGTGTCGCGAACAGCTTGGCCGCTATTCTGCACGACGCTGATAACGATCAAATTGTGATGCTTTAGAACAATTTACTTTTGCGCCAGCGCACCTTACCATTCTGGCGCACATTTTCCCGTGCACCCCGACTTCCCTGGTTTCCGTCATTGAGGAGAGTGCATGTTATATCCTATCGTCCGGCCAGCGCTGTTTAAGCTTGATCCTGAGCGTGCGCACGAACTCACCTTTCAACAACTGCGTTTTATTAGCGGCACCCCGCTGGAAGGGCTGATTCGCCAGTCGCTGCCATCACGTCCGGTAACCTGCATGGGATTAACCTTCCCGAACGCGCTCGGCTTAGCGGCCGGTCTCGATAAGAATGCCGAGTGCATTGATGCCTTCGGCGCGATGGGCTTTGGTTTTGTCGAAGTGGGAACGGTAACGCCGCTGGCGCAACCGGGAAATGATAAACCGCGTATGTTCCGCTTAGTGCCTGCCGAAGGGATTATTAACCGCATGGGGTTTAATAATCTCGGCGTTGATCATCTGATTGCCAACGTTAAAAAGTCGCGCTTTAAGGGCATTCTCGGCATCAATATTGGCAAAAATAAAGATACGCCGGTCGAGAAAGGCAAAGACGATTATCTGATCTGCATGGAAAAGGTATATGCCCACGCCGGTTATATCGCCATCAATATTTCGTCACCCAACACGCCAGGATTACGCACGCTGCAATATGGCGAAGCGCTGGACGATCTTCTTTCTGCCATCAAATTAAAACAGCAAGAACTCCAGGCAAGGCACCTTAAATATGTGCCGGTGGCGGTAAAGATCGCGCCGGATCTGACTGAAGAAGAATTGATCCAGGTTGCCGACAGTTTGGTGCGCCACAATATTGATGGTGTGATTGCCACCAATACCACGCTTGATCGTTCGCTGGTCACCGGCCTTAAATATGCCGAAGAAATGGGCGGATTAAGTGGTCGTCCGGTGCAGTCACGCAGCACCGAAGTGATTCGCCGCCTGGCGCAAGAGCTGCAGGGCCGCTTACCTATTATCGGCGTCGGTGGTATTGATTCGCTGGTTTCTGCGCGTGAGAAAATTGCCGCGGGTGCAACATTAGTGCAGATATACTCTGGATTTATTTATAAAGGCCCAGGCTTAATTAAAGATATCGTGACCCACCTCTAAGACATTTCCCACTTTACTGCGCCGAGGGGTTTATTTATCCCTTCGGCTCGTTTATATTTTGTCCTGCTGCTGGATTTTTCAGCTTTTTCTCAGATTTATTTTTTTAATTAAGCGCCGTTTAGCGCAGCGATAAACCACAGGGCAGATCATGAAAATCAAACCTGATGACAACTGGCGTTGGTATTTCGACGCTGATCATGACCGCATGATGCTGGATTTAGCCGACGGCATGTTATTTCGCTCGCGCTTCTCGCGCAAAATGCTGACGCCTGATGCCTTTAATGTCAGCGGTTTTTGCGTTGATGACGCCGCGCTCTATTTTAGCTTTGAAGAACGTTGCCGTCAGAGTGGATTAAAAGGCGATCAGCGTGCGGAATTAGTGTTAAACGCGCTAGTGGCCAGTCGTTTTCTCAAACCCCTGATGCCAAAAAGCTGGCACTTCACCAATCATGCGCACAGCTGGCAGCCCGCTGCGGGCGATATGGTGGCGGTGACGCTGGCTGATAGCGGCGAACAGGCGCAACTGTTTGTGGTTGAAAGCGGTGAAAATGCCGCGCTGTGCTTATTAGCGCAAAACGCGTTAACCGTGGCGGGTAAAGGTATGCAGTTGGGTGATGCGATAAAGATCATGAACGATCGTCTGCGTCCACAGCAGCAGGAACAAACCGCCCACTTTGCGCGGGCGGTGTAATCGGCTTACGCCAGTTCGATATCGCCTGCCGGAATACAGCTGCAGCTTAAGATGGTACCATCGGCGCGCACCGCGCTTTTCTTCAGTGCCTTCACTTCACCCGCCACCAACGTCACTTTGCAGCTGCCACAAATCCCGGCGCGGCACGAGTAGGGAATGCGGAAACCCTGCATTTCCAACTGTTCCAGCAGCACTTGCTGATTGTCGCCGCTAAAGCTCGTCCCCTGATAATCGATGCTCACCGTGCTGTGGCTGCTAGCGGCTGGCGCCAGCGTTTCGACCACGGCGCCCGCACCGTAAGTGCGAGGCGTTTGCTTCTCGAGAATGGTCACAGCATCGCCGACGCGAATAATGCCGCTATTAAGGGCGATCAAATTCAGGCCGAAATCGATATCGCCGCTGCCATCCTGCGCGCTGCGAAAACCCTGCAAGGTCGAGAGCGGTTCGCCATCAGGATGTTTACGGCCGCTTTCGGTACCGACGGTGGTAAACACGCAGCGGCTGCACGGCTTCGGCATCTCAAAGGTGATCTCGCCAATTTGCAGGCGTTTCCAGCTATCTTCTTCCCAGGCAGCGGCGCCGCTCACCACCAGATTGGGACGGAACTGCTCAACGCGCACGCTGGCCGGACAGCGTTGTTGCAGATCCTGCAACGAGGCCATATTCACCAGCAGGTAAGGAAAACTGTCGGCAAAGCTTAGCGGCACATGATCAAAACGCTTCACGCGGCGCGTCGGTTGCACGCCGGTCCAGCGCAGCTGCACCGGACGCGGGAAGAAGGTGCTTAACCAGCTGTTGATCGCGTCAGGTGCAACGCACGCGGTGAAATGGTTGCCCCAGACTTCGGTGGGTGACTGCTCAGCAGTGAAATCAGCGAAGCGGATCAGCGCCTGCGAACCATCCGGTGCCTGCAGAAACAGCCCGTCCGGCAGCAGCGCCGGGGTAAAGCGCACCATTTCCGGAAACTGGCGGGCGGTCACGAACGTGCCGTCCCGTTCGGTCACCATAAAGATGCGATCAAAGCCCAGACCGCTTTCCAGCACCTGCGCATGTGACAGTTGCAGACCGCGCATAGATTTAACGGGATGGATGTAAAGGCGTGAAAGCGTAATCATCACCACTCCAAAAAAGGGGTCATAAGTTTTAAAGAAGCTAACTTTATGACATAGCACGCTGATTCGCTATAATGCGCAGCAATTTAAGCAAGAGTAAAAAGTGACGATATGAATTCTCTGTTTGCCAGTACGGCGCGTGGGCTCGAAGAGCTGTTGAAAAGTGAGCTAGACGCGCTGGGTGCGCAGGATTTGCAGGTGGTGCAGGGCGGCGTCCACTTCCAGGCCGACGACCATGTAATGTATCAAAGCCTGCTGTGGAGCCGTCTGGCTTCGCGCATTTTGCTGCCGCTGGGAGAATTTGGCGTCTGGAGCGATCTCGATCTTTACGTGGGTGCGCAAAGTATCCCGTGGACCGAGATGTTCGACAGCAACACCAGTTTTGCCATCCATTTTAGCGGCACCAACGAGGTGATCCGCAACAGCCAGTTCGGTGCGCTGCGCATTAAAGATGCCATCGTCGATAGTTTTACCCGCCAGAATCTGGAGCGCCCGAACGTTGATCGTGAACAACCGGGCATCCGCATCAATGCGTGGCTCAACAAAGATCGCGTCAGCATCGCGCTGGATCTAAGCGGTGATTCACTGCATCAGCGCGGCTATCGCCAGCAAACCGGCGCAGCGCCGCTAAAAGAAACCTTAGCGGCAGCCATCGTGATGCGTTCCGGTTGGCAGAGCAGCACGCCGTTGGTCGATCCGATGTGTGGTTCCGGTACGCTGCTGCTGGAAGCGGCGTTGATTGCCTGCGATCGCGCGCCTGGCCTGCTGCGTACCCATTGGGGCTTCAATCGCTGGAAGAAACACAATCAGGCTGCGTGGCAGGAAGTTCATGCTGCCGCGAAAGAGCGCGCACGCGTGGGTACAGCCGCTGCGACCGCCCGTTTCTTTGGCTACGATAATGACAGTCGCGTGCTGGAATCAGCGCGCGCCAACGCCCGTCGTGCAGGCGTGTTCGAGCTGTTCACCTTTGCGCAGCAGGATGTGATTAAGCTGAAGAATCCGCTGGCGGGCAAAGAGATTACCGGCACGGTATTGAGCAATCCGCCGTACGGTGAGCGTCTGGAAAGCGAACCGGCGCTGATTGCGCTGCACAGCCAGCTGGGCCGCATCATGAAGCAGCACTTCGGCGGCTGGAATCTGTCGCTGTTCAGCGCCTCGCCAGAGCTGCTGAGCTGCTTGCAACTGCGTGCCGATCGTCAGTTTAAAGCCAAAAACGGTCCGCTGGAGTGCGTGCAAAAAAACTATCAGCTGGCTGCAACCAGTGCAGAAGGCGGCGCGCAGATCGCCGAAGATTTTGCTAACCGTCTGCGCAAGAACCTGAAGAAGCTGGATAAATGGGCGCGTCAGTCGAATATCGATTGCTATCGTCTGTATGACGCCGATCTGCCTGAGTACAACGTAGCGGTTGATCGTTACGCTGATTGGGTGGTGATTCAGGAGTATGCGCCGCCGAAAACCGTGGACGCCAACAAAGCGCGTCAGCGTCTGTTCGATGTGATCAGCGCTACGCTGAGCGTGCTGGAGATCCCGGCCAATCGTCTGGTAATGAAGACCCGCGAGCGCCAAAAAGGCAAAAGCCAGTATCAAAAGCTGGGCGAGAAGGGCGATTTCTTCGAAGTGCAGGAATTTGATGCGCGTCTGCTGGTGAATCTCACCGATTATCTGGATACTGGTTTGTTCCTCGATCACCGTATCGCGCGCCAGATGCTGGGCAAAATGAGCGCAGGCAAAGATTTCCTCAATCTGTTTGCGTATACCGGTACCGCCAGCGTACACGCCGGTTTAGGTGGCGCGAAAACCACCACCACCGTGGATATGTCGCGTACTTATCTGGAGTGGGCCGAGCGCAACCTGCGCCTTAACGGTTTAACCGGCCGTAATCATCGCCTGATGCACGCCGATTGCCTGAGCTGGTTGCGTGAGAGTGACGAACAGTTTGATTTGATCTTTATCGATCCGCCGACGTTCTCTAACTCTAAGCGCATGGAAGACGATTTCGACGTGCAGCGCGATCACATGATGCTGATGCAGAACCTGAAACGTTTGCTGCGTCGCGGTGGCACCATTATGTTCTCCAACAACAAGCGCGGCTTCAAAATGGATCTCGACGGCTTAGAACGTCTGGGTCTGCAGGCGCAGGAAATTACCCAAAAAACGCTGTCGCAGGATTTCGCGCGCAACCGTCAAATTCACAACTGCTGGCTGGTTAGCCACGCCGGTAAGGAATAAGTTTTATGTCACTGATCAGTATCCATGGCGCTTACCTCTCGTTCAGCGATGCGCCGCTGTTGGATAACACCGAACTGCATATCGAAGAGGGCGAACGCGTCTGTCTGGTTGGCCGTAACGGCGCCGGTAAATCGACGCTGATGAAAATCATCAACGGCGAACAGCCGCTGGATGACGGCCGCATCATTTATGAGCAGGATTTGGTGGTGGCGCGTCTGCAACAGGATCCGCCACGCAATATTACCGGTTCTGTTTATGACTTCGTTGCCGAAGGCGTGGCCGAGCAGGCGGAGCATCTCAAGGCTTATCACGCGATTTCCCATCTGGTGATGGAAGATCCGAGCGAGAAGAACCTGAACGAGATGGGCCGTTTGCAAACCATCCTTGACCATCAGAATCTGTGGCAGCTGGATAGCCGCATCAACGACGTGCTGCAGCAGATTGGTCTGGATGCGGATACCGAGTTGTCTTCGCTGTCTGGCGGCTGGCTGCGTAAAGCGGCGTTGGGCCGCGCGCTGGTGAGCAACCCGCGCGTACTGATGCTCGACGAACCGACCAACCACCTTGATATCGAAACCATTGATTGGCTGGAAACGTTCCTCAAGACATTCACTGGCAGCATCATCTTCATTTCGCATGACCGTTCGTTTATTCGCAACATGGCGACGCGCATTGTCGATCTTGATCGCGGCAAGCTGGTTTCCTGGCCGGGCAACTACGATCTGTTCCTGACCGGCAAAGAAGAAGCGCTGCGTGTCGAAGAGATGCAGAACGCCGAGTTTGACCGCAAGCTGGCGCAGGAAGAAGTGTGGATCCGTCAGGGCATCAAAGCGCGCCGCACGCGTAACGAAGGCCGTGTACGTGCCTTGAAAGCGCTGCGTAACGAGCGCTCTGCACGTCGTGAAGTGATGGGCAAAGCCAATATGCAAGTCGGCGAAGCGGCACGTTCAGGCAAAATCGTGTTTGAGATGGAAGATGTCAATTACAGCGTGGGTGGCAAAACCCTGGTGAAAGACTTCTCTACTCAGGTGCAGCGCGGCGACAAAATCGCCCTGATTGGCCCTAACGGTTGCGGTAAAACCACCTTGCTGCGTCTGATGCTGGATCAGCTGAAAGCCGACAGCGGCCGCGTGCATTGCGGTACCAAGCTGGAAATCGCTTACTTCGATCAGCACCGCGCTGAGCTGGATCCAGATCGTACCGTGATGGATAACCTCGCTGAAGGTAAGCAGGAAGTGATGGTTAACGGCAAACCGCGCCACGTGCTCGGTTACCTGCAGGACTTCCTGTTCCATCCGAAACGCGCCATGACGCCGGTGCGCGCCTTGTCCGGCGGTGAGCGTAACCGCCTGCTGCTGGCGCGTCTGTTCCTCAAGCCAAGCAACCTGCTGATTCTTGATGAACCGACCAACGACCTCGACGTCGAAACGCTGGAATTGCTGGAAGAGCTGGTGGATGGTTATCAGGGCACCGTGATGTTGGTGAGCCACGACCGTCAATTCGTCGACAACACCGTGACCGAGTGCTGGATCTTTGAAGGCAACGGCGAAATCGGCACCTTTGTCGGTGGCTATCACGATGCTCAGCAGCAGCGCGCAGCCTATAAGCAGGGCAAAGCCTCGCAGGCTAAACCGGCTACACCGGTGAAAACCGCTGAGAAAAGTGACTCCGCCAAACGTCCGGCCAACAAGCTAAGCTATAACCTGGCACGTGAGCTGGAACAGCTGCCACAAAAACTGGAGCAGCTGGAAACCCGCATCGGTGAGTTGCAGGCTAAAATGAGTCATCCAGATTTCTTCAGCCAGCCACACGATAAAACCCAGCCGGTTCTGGATGCGTTAGCGCAAACCGAGCAGGAGCTGGAAGTGGCGTTCGAACGCTGGGAAGAGCTGGAAGCACTGAAAAACGGCGCGTAATCGGAAGGAGTCAGCATGTGTGCAGCGGATCAAGCGCATCAGTGGAGTCTTTGTCCACAGTGTGATTTAACAGTAAAGCTGCCCGCTGTACCGGTTGGCAGCCGTGCGCGTTGCCCGCGTTGTCACACCACGCTGCAAGCCAACTGGCAGGAGCCGCGTCGACGTCCGACCGGCTACGCCTTTTCGGCGCTGTTTATGCTGGTGCTGGCCAATCTGTTTCCTTTCATCAATATGCACGTCGCGGGATTGAGCAGCCAGATATCGCTGCTGGAAATCCCCCAGGTGATGGATCGCGAAGATTACCGCAGCCTGGCAACGCTGTTTCTGCTGTTTGTGCAGGGCATTCCTGCCTTCTGCATGATCACCATTATTCTGCTGGTCAATAACGTCCGCATGCCGCACAACCTGCGGCTTGGGTTGGCGCGCGTGCTGTTTCAGCTGCGTAGCTGGGGCATGGCGGAAATTTTTATGGCTGGCGTGCTGGTCAGTTTCGTTAAGCTGATGGCGTATGGTGAGATTGGCCTCGGCAGCAGTTTTTGGCCGTGGTGTCTGTTCTGCGTGTTGCAATTGCGCGCTTTTCAATGTGTTGATCGCCGTTGGGTGTGGCACCGCATCAATCCGTTACCGCCGCTGCCGAAAACGCCGCTGGCCGGTGTTAGCGGCCTGAAGCAAGGTTTGCGTAGCTGTCCGTGTTGTACCGCGATTCTGCCCGCTGACCAACTGGCGTGCCCGCGTTGTGGTGTGAAGGCGCATGCGCGCCGCAAGCACAGTCTGCAGTGGACGCTGGCGCTGCTTATCACCTCGGTGATGCTCTATATTCCCTCGAATATTATGCCGATCATGGTGACCGAAACGCTCGGTTCGCAATATCCTTCGAACATTATGGCCGGGGTAATTTTGTTGTGGAGCGACGGTTCGTGGCCGGTGGCGCTGGTGATCTTCATCGCCAGTATCATGGTGCCTTCGCTGAAAATGCTGGCGATTGCCTGGCTGTGCTGGCACGGCAGCGGACGCGGTGGGCGCGATGATGAAAAGATGCACGTGGTTTATGAGGTGGTTGAATTCGTTGGCCGTTGGTCAATGATTGATGTGTTTGTAATCGCCGTTCTCTCTGCGCTGGTGCGGATGGGTCGGCTGATGAGCGTGTATCCTGCGCCGGGCGCGCTGCTGTTTGCCATGGTGGTCATCCTCACCATGTTTGCCGCAATGACCTTTGATCCGCGCCTGCTGTGGGATCGACAACGAGAAACTGAACGTAAGGAGCCGCGTCTTGACGGACAACCATCACGGGACTGCTAAGGTCGACCAGATTAAACGCTGGTCGCCGGTCTGGATTGTACCTATTGTCACGCTGTTAATCGGCGGATGGATTCTTTTTTATCACTTCAGCCATCAGGGCCCGGAAGTGACGCTGATTACCGAAAATGCGGAAGGCATCGAAGCCGGCAAAACCACCATTAAGAGCCGCAGCGTCAACGTCGGTGTGGTGGAAAGCGCGGTTCTGACCGACGATTTGCACCATGTAGAAATTAAAGCGCGTCTTAATTCGGGCATGGAAAAGTTGCTACAGGGCGACAGCGCATTTTGGGTGGTGAAACCGCAAATTGGTCGCGAAGGCATTACCGGATTGGGCACGCTGCTTTCCGGTGCCTATATCGAGCTGCAGCCGGGCGCGAAGGGCGATAAGCCGGAACGTTATCAACTGCTGGATGCACCGCCGCTGGCGCCGCCGGATGCCAAAGGCATTCGCATAACGCTCGACAGCAAAAAAGCCGGTCAGCTTAATGCGGGCGATCCGGTGCTGTTCCGCGGTTATCGCGTAGGTTCAGTGGAAACCAGCACCTTTGATACCGATAAACGCATGATGACTTATCAGCTGTTTATCTCGGCGCCTTACGATCGCCTAATCACCACCAACGTGCGTTTCTGGAAAGACAGCGGTATTGCCGTCGATATGTCTGCATCAGGCATGCGCGTAGAGATGGGATCGCTCACTACGCTATTCAGCGGCGGCGTCAGCTTTGATGTGCCGGACGGCGCTGAGCTGGGCCGGGCGGCGGAGAACAAGGCGGAATACCATCTGTACGACGATCAGCGCAGCATCCAGGATTCGCTCTACAGTGCTCATACCGATTTCCTGCTGTTCTTCACCGATTCAATTCGCGGCTTGCAGGTTGGCGCACCGGTTGAGTTCCGCGGCATTCGTTTGGGTACGGTGTCACAAGTGCCTTATATGATTCCGGGCGTGAATCAGGCGCTGAATACGGATTATCGTGTGCCGGTGCTGATTCGCATTGAGCCGGATCGGTTTGTTAATCGCCTGGGCGGAGATTTCAATCTTGAGCAGCATCTGCAGGATGGCAAAAAACGCGGTCTGCGTGCGACGCTGAAAACCGGCAACCTGCTGTCTGGCGCGCTATTTATCGACCTCGATTTCTACGATAACGCACCGGCGTATCAAGGCCCGAATCAGGTGGCTGGCCTGGAAGTGATTCCAACCGTCAGCGGCGGCCTGGCGCAGATTCAGCAGAAACTGATGGCGGCGCTGGATAAGATCAACGGCTTGCCACTTAATCCAGTGCTGAATGAAGCCACAGGTACCTTGAAAGAGAGCCAGCGCACCCTGCAGCGGCTGCAGAAAACGCTGGATAACCTTAATCAGATCACGGCGAATCCGGCGATGAAAACCCTGCCTTCAGACATGCAGCAAACCTTGCGCGAACTGAACCGCAGCATGAAAGGGCTGCAGCCAGGTTCACCGGCTTACAGCAAGCTGGTGGGCGATATGCAGCGGCTTGATCAGGTACTGCGAGAACTGCAGCCGGTGCTGAAAACGCTGAATAGCAAAAGTAACGCGCTGGTGTTTGAGGCCAAGCCGGGCCAGGATCCACAGCCAAAGAGGGCGAAACAGTGAAAAAAGGGCTAATTATCGGGGCGCTGTTGCTGCTGGCAGGCTGCAGCAGCACCATTGAAAATACCTATTATCAGCTGCCTGCGGGCAGCAATGTGGCGCGCGTTGAAAGTGCCGCGGGCACTGGCCAACCGATGATTTGGGTTGAGCAAGTAACGGTACCGGATTACATGGCGGGCAACGGCCTGGTCTATCAGACCAGCGATGTGAAGTACGTGATTGCAGCCAATAACCTGTGGGCCAGTCCGCTCGATCAACAGCTGCAGCAAACGTTGATCAGTAATCTCAGTAAAGCGCTACCTGGCCGCCTGGTTGCCGGTGCGCCGCTGGGGGATACGCACGATACGCTGTCGGTAAACGTTACCGGTTTCCAGGGACGCTACGATGGACAAGTGGTGGTGAGTGGCGAATGGTTACTGCAGCATCAAGGACGCCTAATCAAACATGGCTTTAATCTGACGCTGCCGCAAACCGAAGATGGCTATGATGCGCTGGTACGTACTCTGGCTCTCGGCTGGCAGCAAACCGCACAACAAATCGCAAATAGTGTCGTTTCGCTAAATTAAGATTTGTTCGATGCTTATGCTAAGTCCTTGATTTACTGTAGTGTGATCGCAGTCAAATCAGGGGCTTTTTTTATTGCCTAATCAGCCAGATAGACGATCAACTGACAATTCTACATGGCACTTTAACGTCAAAAACATGACATTGGCGTGAATTTTGCGCATTGACCTTTCTTCGGCATCGGGTTAGAACATTACTGTGGTTGAACATTATATCGCCACTCTTTCTTTCCACCCAGATTCCACCAGACCTGAAATGAGGGAAACGAGGCATGAAGAGACAGAAGAGAGACCGCCTGGAACGAGCACATTCACGAGGCTACCAAGCCGGTATTACGGGCCGCTCGAAAGAGATATGCCCTTATCAATTGATCGATGCACGGTCTCACTGGTTGGGAGGTTGGCGTCAAGCCATGGAGGACAGGTCAGCGGTGGCCTAGCACTGCTGGATGTCTAACATTATGGAAGAAACCTCCGCTGCGTGCGGAGGTTTTCATTTGGAAGGATTAGAAAGCTGAGGTGTCTTTGAACAGACCCACTTTCAAATCGGTCGCAGAGTAAATCAGGTTCCCGTCAACGAAGACTTCGCCATCTGCCACGCCCATCACCAGTTTACGGTTAATCACACGTTTGAAGTGAATTTTATAGGTCACTTTTTTGGCGGTAGGCAGGACTTGTCCAGTGAACTTCACTTCACCCACGCCCAACGCGCGGCCTTTACCTTCTGCGCCCAGCCAGCCGAGGTAGAAACCCACCAGCTGCCACATCGCATCGAGGCCGAGGCAACCCGGCATTACCGGATCGCCAATGAAGTGGCAGTCAAAGAACCACAGGTCAGGGCGGATATCCAGTTCGGCTTCGACGAAACCTTTATCGAATTTACCGCCGTCTTCGGTCATTTTGACCACGCGGTCCATCATCAACATGTTGTTGGATGGAAGCGGCGGTCCATTTTCGCCAAACAGTTCGCCGCGACCCGAGGCAATCAGGTCTTCTTTACTATAGGATTCGCGTTTATCTACCATGTTCTCAATATGCCTTCTTTTAGTGAAGCCCGAATATTAGCGAACAGTTGTACGCTGAGCAATGTTATCAGCTGTGGTTGAACCAGTTGAGCCAACGTAGTGGCCACGGACGCAGGCGAGCTTCCTGCTGGTTCAGCTGGGTAATACGTTCCTGAATGGTACTAAGCAGAGATTCGCCGCTTTCACTCTGCCAGGCAATGCCGGTCAGCAGCGGCAACGCTTCATCTACGCTCTCAATGGCCCAAAGATGGAATTGTCCGGCCTTAACCGCTTCCACAACATCCTGATTCAGACTGAGATGGCGCGCGTTACTGGCAGGGAAAATGACACCTTGCTTGCCGGTCAATTCACGTGAATGACAGATTTGGAAGAACCCTTCAATTTTTTCGTTCAGGCCGCCGACGGGCTGCACGTTACCAAACTGATCAACTGAGCCGGTCACCGCAATCTGCTGGTTAACCGGCTGATTAGCCAGCGCACTGATTAACGCACAGAGTTCGGCCAGCGAGGCGCTGTCGCCATCCACTTCGGAATAGGATTGTTCAAACACCAGTGAAGCGGAGAAGGGCAGCTGTTGCTCTAGTTCCAGCTCGGCAATCAGGTAGGCTTGCATAATCATCATGCCTTTCGCATGGATGTTGCCACCTAATTCGGCTTTGCGCTCCACATCGGTGAACTCGCCATCGCCCGGATGTACCACACAGGTAATGCGCGAAGGTTCTCCCCATGGACGCGGATGGCCTGGGAACTCAACCACCGAAAGGCCGTTAATTTGCCCAACCACTTCGCCTTCGGTTTCAATCATGATCTGATTAAGCAGGATTTCATCACGCATGCGATCGGCGAGGAAGCCTTCACGCCATTGGCGCGCTTCCAGCGCTTCTTTCAATGCTTCGCCATTGATGCTGTCGCCATGCAGCGCCGCTTCTTGCAGCTGGCGACGCAGCCAGCGCGGGCAAAGCGGCAACGTGTCTTGATCACCGGTCATGCGTGCTGCTTCGGTGATCAACAATGGCCAGAAATCGGCTTCAGGCTGCGCTAATCCGGCTTGTTCGGCTTGCGTTAGCGTCCACTGGCACCATGACGTCATGTCATCTTCGTCGAGAATTTGTAAGCTCTCTTCGAATTCGCTATACAGCGCCATCTCATGAACTTCGACGTCCATTTCCTGGAAGGCCGCCAGTGCATCACGGTCGCCACACAGTACCAGACGCAGTTGCAACGGTAGCGGGGGAATGGCGACGGGCAATGGTTGACGCTCATCCTGTGAATACCAATCGAAGCGACCTTGCTCAATACACTTACGCAAACGCAGCCACAGCAGCGGCTGTGCCAGTAAAGTGTTGACCGCAAGAATCAACGTACCGCCATTGGCGCGATGCAGTAAGCCCGGTTCAGGCTGCACACGGTCTTTATATTGACGTACGCAACCGAACAACTGTTCAGCTTCAATCCAGTCGGCGAAATGCACGCCGCCCTGGCTGGTGAAGGGGCGATTGATATCGGTTGGCGGTAGAAGACTGACGGTATCGCCCATCACATGATAGTCGCCACCGTAAAGAGAAATCTCATCCGGCTGGAAACGTTGCGCCGCCTCGGCGATGCAGGCCAGGTAATCGCTGTTTTCCTGACTGCGTAACAGCAGCAGCGGAAAACCTAGGGTTTGATGATGCAAATGCGCCAGCGCATTCAGCAGACGCGGCTGAACCGCGGCAAGACTATCGCAATCTTCCAGTGAGACGTTCGAGAAAATGGATTGGTAGCGGTCGCTATCCGGCTGCAGGGCTTGCCACGTAATTTGAGTGCTGGTCAAAATATTCGCATTAGTCTGATTTAGGAAAAGCGCGATTATACAGGAATCAACCTGGTTAATCACGGCGGAGTTCCGGCCCGGATTGTGACGGCTGCAACATGTTTTTCCTTGCTGCATCCAGGAAAAAAGCTGTTATTCTTAGTTTGTTACGTGATCACGATGAGATTCCGATGAAATACCAGCAACTCGAAAATCTTGAAAGTGGATGGAAGTGGAAATACCTGGTGAAAAAGCATCGGGAGGGTGAACTGATCACCCGTCATCTTGAGCTTAGTGCGGCGCAAGCTGCGGTCGATACGTTGTTGTCGATGGAAAACAGCCCGGTTGAGGTTAACGAGTGGATCGCCCAGCACATTCATCCAGATTTGGAGAATCGTCTCAAGCAGACAATACGTGCACGTCGTAAACGTCACTTTAATGCTGAGCATCAGCACACGCGTAAGAAATCGATCGATCTGGAATATCTGGTGTGGCAGCGTCTGGCAGGATTAGCGCAGCGTCGCAGTAATACGCTGTCAGAAACCATAGTTCAGTTAATTGAAGATGCTGAACGCAAAGAGAAGTACGCCAGCCAGATGTCTACGCTGAAGCAAGATCTGCAGGCGATCCTCGGAAATGGTGGCTCGGAAAAAGAGTAGAATCCTTTTCGTTCTCATTACATTCAGCCATAAAAAAACCCCGCCTTAGCGGGGTTTTTTACTGCGTGATAACTTAAGCCTGTGGCTGAGTTACAACGTCTTTGATACCTTTCACGTCGATTTCAACGCGACGGTCTGGCGCCAGGCAGTCGATCAGGGCATTGCGGCCTTTCACGCTGTCACAGGTGTTGCCAGTAACTGGGTTGGATTCGCCCATACCGCGTGCAGAGATCTTGTTAGAAGGGATACCTTTAGATACCAGGTAATCAACTACAGATTGCGCGCGCTTCTCAGACAGTTTCTGGTTGTACTGCTCTGAACCGATGCGATCGGTGAAGCCCAGTACTACAACAGAGCCGTCTTTCGGATCCATTGAGCTCAGCTGGCTGTACAGCTGATCAAGAGCCTGCTGACCTTCTGGCTTCAGAGTAGATTTGTTGAAGGTGAACAGAACGTCAGACTTCAGGGTGAAACGCTTGGTTTCAACAACTGGCGCTGGAGCTGGAGCTGGAGCTACAACTGGCGCTGCATCTTCATCCTGACCGAAACGGTAAGAAACGCCTACGCTCAGCATGCTGTTGTCTGGACGTGCACCAACGGTACCTGCGTCACCGATGTTGTTAACCCACTGGTAGTCCAGGCGAGTTGCCCAGTTTTTGGTCAGTGCGTATTCAACACCAACAGCAGCCAGCGGAGAAACGCCGGTGTCGTGGTCGCTGATGCGAACGCCGTTATTGTTCTGAGTTGAATCAGCACGCCATACCATACCACCCAGACGGGTGTAGACATCGAAGTCTTCAGTAATTGGGTAGCTCAGTTTAGCAGCCAGCTGAACGCCTTGTGCTTTGAACGCGCCGTTGATGGTGTCGCCTTTGTTAGGCATACGGCCCAACCAGTCGTAGCCCAGCTCGAAGCCCAGGTACGGGTTAGCCTGATAACCCAGGAAAGCACCAGCACCCAGCTGAGATTCGTGAGTTGGACCGTCGTTGTTCGCGTAACCGTTACCGTAGTAACCAGTATCGTGATACTGAGACCAGCCCAGTTTAGCACCGGTGTACCAGGTGTTATCTTTAGGTGCGGCCTGCGCTACGGTAGCGAAGCCAGCCAGTGCCACTGCAATTGCGATAGCTGTCTTTTTCATTTTTGCGCCTCGTTATCATCCAAATAGGCAATGAGCAAAAAGGTTGCTCTTTGTGTTAATCCTTCGCCGGGTCTAAACGCTCGCTTTTGACTCTACCGAAAAAACGGAGGTTATTGAGCACCCTGGCGAGCTAAAGTCTACAACGAGATTGGAAACTTACAAGTATGATGTGACGCCGGGCAGCAAAAAAACAGCGATTTATACACACATTTTAACAAATCATATGGCTAAATCTTCGGTATTAGAAAACAAAAAAGCGTCTAAGCCATTGTCATAGCTGGCGGGAAAAGAATCAGTAGCTTAGATGCAACTTTTGCAAAAAAAATGCTGAGAAAATTCCTGGATTTACTTAATGAAACAAATCTGAGGGAATTTTTGACGCATTAGGTTGTCTGGAATGAGCATATTGACGTCCCTGTGGACGCAAAATCAGACCGAGTGCTTCACCTTCCGCCGCTGCTTGTTCCAATTCTAAACGCTCTTCATCACTCAATTCGTACGGAATCCAGGCAAGCACGACGCTGTAGTTACCTGTACGTAATGCCTTCACCATACTTTCAACGGTGTTAAAACGCTCAGATTCGGTGATATGCATACTCTTTTCTAACGGCAATCCCGACTGCTGCATCCAGCTACGATTTAGCTTATGAGCCGGAGTGAGCCACAGCTGCCAGCGCGATTGCTCGCTCAACTGTTTTAGTACCGGAAGCAGCATAAGTTGCATCATTTCAGGTTGTTCGCTGGAGCGCAGTTCAGTGATTCCACCCAGCGAAGGTTGCGCTAAGCCAGGTGAAGCGAAACGATGTGAACGATCAGCAGGGCCAGAGAAATGAGTACGCATAATTTAATCACTCAGTAATGAACTGTATGGATGTACAGTAATGGCTTCCTGAATAAAGATCAACCTCAATTTCTGAAAACGCCTCGCAATTTCTGCACAAGATCCCGCACTCCTGCTTTTATTCATTGAACAGCTAAATCGTTTTTTTTATCTTCTAACCAGATGAATCTGCGAGCTTTTATAGGAAATTTCCCGCGCATGGAATCCATTGGAGGGGGCGTTATGAAGAGATATAACCCGGTAGTTGAGCAATCGAAAGCGCAGTTGGCGGCATTAGGTAAAATTGAATCACGTACGCAATTTGGGGGGTATGCGCTAACTATTGAGAAGGTGATTTTTGCTTATATCAATGAAGATGCGCTTTATCTCCGAGCCAGCGAGGCGCTTCACGTCTATAACGCACAGCGTTCACTCGAACCGCTGATTTACCGCAAGCGTGGCGTGCCGGTGACCTTAAGCTACTTCAAAGTAGATACACAGTTATGGCAAAACCCCGAACAATTATTGCAGTTATCGGCTAGCTCATTGCGCGCCGCACAGGAGGAAGCGGCTACCAGACTTGTCTCGCTGCGATTGAAAGATCTGCCGAATTTAAGCCTGCGACTAGAGCTGATGCTGCATAAGGTGGGGATCAGTTCGGTGCGGTTGCTGTGTGAAACAGGATCGCGACAAAGCTGGCTGAAACTACGCGCGGTGAATAAGCACATTGGGTTAAAAACGCTGCTGGCGCTGGAAGGTGCAATATCAGGACATCATGAGGCGGCGTTACCCAGCGCCATCCGGCAAGAGCTCTATGCCTGGTATTTAAAAATGCTCCGCCAGCATGCGGCGGCGGAGCATCAGCAGCCTTAATCGTTGACGAGGGTGCGGCGTAGACGGGCAATTTCGGGCAGCAGCGCGACCAACAATCCCAATTGCTGAATCACTAATGGTGCGCGTGTATCCGGGCTGTTTTTCATCTCGCTCATGCGCTGCATTAGCGCCTGCTGCATCTCTGTGGCTTGCGTATCCGTAACCTGATCGATCTGCAGCACATCTTCTATGAAGCAGACCGCGTCATCCAGTAAGGTCAGCAAGGTACTATCTGCCAGCTGTTCGCGATGCGCTCCCAGCGCCGAGATATAGCTGAGGAAGGAGTGGTTCAGACACAGCAGTCGAAACGCATTCTCACGTAACGGTTGTTGTAGCTTAAGTTCACCACTGATGTTTGACACCACTGACGCTAGCTCAGCATCGGCGTTATGCGCATCGCGACGTGCCACGCGATAAGCCAGGCGATTGTCCTTGCCTTGATGGTATTGCTCCATAATCGCATCCAGATAGCGGCAGTTGGCATCCAATGTTCGATCGGCAACGGCGGTGATTTTGCGAAAACGCCAGTCAGGCCAGACAAAAGCCACCGCTAGCCATGCCAGGCCACAGCCAAGCAAGGTATCCACCACGCGCGGTAGCGCCACTTCAAAGCCTTCGCCGAGCAAATTGAAGCACAGCAGAACCAGCAAGGTGATAAACAACGTGGCTTGTGCATATTGAATCTGGCGGAATGCGAAGAACAGCACGCCGCTCAGCACAATCAGCACCAGTTGACCTTCAATCGAGGGCACCAGCCACAAGACCGGCAAACCGATGGCGATGCCGGCTAAGGTACCGCCGATACGCAAGGCGAGGCGGCGTCGGGTGGCGTTGTAATTGGGCTGGCAGACGAACAGGCTGGTCAGCAAGATCCAGTAACCGCGATCGACGCCGGTGATTTGAATAAAGGCGTAGCCAACACACAATACCAGCGACATACGCACTGCATGGCGGAACAGGGCAGATTGTGGGCTGAGATGGCGACTCAGGCGTAAGCGGATATCCGCCCAGCCGCTGAGCCCTTCGCGTGACAGATGGTGATCGCTCTGCGGGGACGGTTCGGCCAGCATCTGCTCTGACTCAATCGATGCCAGTTGCGCATCAATGGCACGCAGATTACGCAGCAGCCAGAACAGTGCGTGAATGTGTGGATCCTGCGGCTCGTTCTGCTGAAGGCGTTGCAGCGCGGTTTCCAGCCGTTCAAAGGTGCGTTCAAAATGGCTGTCGTGATGCCACGGCTGACGCAGCAAAATGGTCTCCGCCAGTTGCCGACACGCGCGCGCTTGCATGTTCATCAGGCGCTGGAAACGGAACAGCACTTCGTTGTAACGCCAGTTATCACGCAGCAAATGATATTGCAGATGCGAGGAGCTGGCGCGTTCATGGATATCCTGCGCGACAAAATAGTAGTGCAGGCTGCGACGCGTGCTGCGTGAACCGCGGTCGCCACGCAAACGACTTTGAATAGTGCTTTTAGTGAGATTGAGCTGGGCCACCAACTGGCTGTTGACCATCGCCGTGGCAACCAGCGTAGCGTCATCCTGATCGCCGCCATCGGGATCAAACAGGTTTGCTTTGGCTTCAAGATAGCGCGCCAGCTGGGAAAAACTGCCTGCCAGCTGTTCCTGCACCGGGCGCACCGGAAACATCAAATGACCAACAAAGGTCAGCAAGTTGTACCAAAGGGCACCGATCAACAGCAGCGCTGGCTGCATCCACCACTGCGGGAACAAGCCGATGCCCAGCATGGTATAAACCGCAATCAGCAGCGCACCAAAGGCGATGGTGGCATAACGCTGTCCCAGCGCACCGAGCAAAATAAAGCCCCAGCTGGAAAGCGCCAGACCCAGAGCAAACGCCCACGGATGGGGGAACAGCAGTTCCACCGACACCGAAGCAATACAGAAACACACCAGGGTGATCAAAAGATTGCGTACACGCCCAATCCAGCGATCGTCGAGATCCGCCAGCGCCGCGGCGACCACGCCCAGCGTCAGCGGAATGGTCCACTCGATTTGGTGTAGCCACCACGGCACCGCCGCGCATCCGGTCAAAGCAAAGAAGATGCGCAGCAAATAGCGCAGGCTGCTGTTAAACAGATAACGTCGCCAGCCTGGCAAGGCGTCATGAATCATTGAACGGCCTCAGTAGCGGCGACGCGCATTGGCTTCACGCGCAGCCTGCGCTTCTTCAACGGAGACCACGCGACGGCCAACCGGCCACAGCGCAATTGCGGCAATTTTGAAGTTGGCGATGCCAACAGGAATGCCGATGATGGTCAGACACTGCACGATACCGGCCGAGATATGCGCCAGACACAACCACCAGCCAAACAGTATCAGCCAGAAAATGTTAAGGAAGGTACCGCCGGTATTCATCACATGGCTTTTACTGTCGGGGCGCAGCACATCGACATGCACCGCTTCGTTGCCAAAGGGCAGCAGAGACAGTTTGGTGATTTCCCAGCAGGAACGCGTCAACGGCAGCGTAAAAATCAGCACGATGCTCATCAGGGTGGCAAACAGCCAGCTGAGGGTGGTGAAAAAGCCGCCGAGAATGAAATTAAGAATATTAAGTACGGTACGCATAAACGTGTTTTTCCTTTTGCAATCCGCAATATGTGGCGCCAAGTTTAGCCTGTTTTAAGGCTGGAGCGCCAAGAGTCTGACAGGTAAACTGCGCGATATCGAATTCCACATGACGGTGCGGACATGGAACTGAAAGCAACATCAATGGGTAAACGTCTGGCACAGCATCCCTATAATCGGGTGCGCTTGCTGGCCGCCGGCGTGGAAGTCAGTGGCGATCGCCATGAATATCTGATTCCGTTTAACCAGTTGCTCAACATTGCCTGCAAACGCGGCATGGTATGGGGCGAACTGGAGTTTCTGCTGCCAGATGAGAAAGTGGTGCGCCTTCATGGCACCGAATGGCAGGAAACGCAGCGCTTTTTCCACTATTTGCAGCACGCCTGGCAGCAGTGGAGCCAGGAGATGAGCGAGGTGAGCGCGGAGGTGCTGGTCGCGCTGGAGCAGGAAATTCTCGCCTTCACCCAGCAGGATCGCTGGTTGAAACGCAGTGAGCTGAGCGCGGTAAAAGAGAGCATTACACGCCAGTTTTCTGCCTTGCCGTTGCCTCTCGCGCGTATTGCCGAGTTTGATAACTGTCGTGAGCGCTGGGAATTCTGCCAGCAATGGCTGGAGCAAGGTGAAGCGGCGATCCGCCAACGCAATCGCCAATGGACCAGCAAGATCCTCAGCGACTATCACGAATTCTTCTCCACCGTTGAAACCACGCCGCTCAATCCATCGCAATGCGAAGCTGTAGTGAATGGCGAAGACGCGCTGCTGGTGCTGGCGGGCGCGGGCAGTGGCAAAACCTCGGTGCTGGTGGCGCGCGCCGGTTGGCTACTGAAACGCAAGCTGGCGCAAGCGGATCAAATTCTGTTGCTGGCGTTTGGTCGTCAGGCGGCAGAAGAGATGAATGACCGTATTCAAACGCGCCTTGGTGAAAGCGCGATTCAGGCGCGTACCTTCCATGCATTGGCGCTGCATATCATCCGCGAAGGCAGTAACAAACAACCGGTGATTAGCAAGCTGGAAAGCGACAGCAAGGCGCGGCGTCAGTTGCTGATAGAGACCTGGCGTGAGCAGTGCAACAGCAAGAAAGCGCAGGCCAGCGGCTGGCGTCAGTGGTTGCAGGATGAGCTGGAGTGGGAGATTCCCGAAGGTCCCTTTTGGCAAGATGACAAACTGGCGCAGCGCATCGCATCGCGCATGGAGCGCTGGCTGGGCTTGATGCGCATGCACGGCGGCGCGCAGGCGGCAATGATCGCGGATGTGGCAGAAGCGCAGCGCGATAATTTCAGCAAGCGTGTCAAACTGATGGCGCCACTGTTAAAGGCATGGAAAAGCGCGCTGAAAGAGGAGGGCGCGGTCGATTTCTCCGGGCTGATTCATCAGGCGATTGCCATTCTGGAGAAAGGGCGTTTTATCAGCCCGTGGAAGCATATTCTGGTCGATGAGTTTCAGGACATCTCACCGCAGCGAGCCGCACTGCTGACGGCGCTGCGTCAGCAAAACAAGCGAACCAGCCTGTACGCGGTGGGCGATGACTGGCAGGCAATCTATCGCTTTAGCGGTGCCGAAATGAGTTTGACCACCGCGTTCCATCACTATTTCGGCGATGGCGATCGCTGCGTGCTGGATACCACCTATCGCTTTAACGATCGTATTGGTGAGATAGCCAATCGCTTTGTACAACAGAACCCGCATCAGCTGCGCAAGCCGTTGAACAGCTTGTGCAAAGGTAATAAAAAATCGGTGACTTTGCTGCCGCAGGATCAACTGGAAGCGCTGTTCGATAAACTGAGCGGTTATGCCAAACCCGAAGAGCGCGTACTGCTGCTAGCGCGTTACCACCATTTGCGGCCGGCAATCCTCGATAAAGCTAAAACGCGCTGGCCAAAGTTAAAGCTGGATTTCATGACGATCCATGCCAGCAAAGGACAACAGGCGGATTTTGTTATTGTATTGGGGCTGCATCAGGGACGCGACGGTTTCCCGGCACAAGCGCGGGAATCCATCATGGAAGAGGGTTTGCTGCCGCAGCCGGAAGATTTCCCGGATGCGGAGGAGCGACGGCTGGCGTATGTGGCGATGACGCGTGCGCGCCAGCAGGTGTGGCTGATGTTCGATAAAGATCGGCCTTCGGTATTTGTCGAGCACCTGCGCGAATTAGGTGTGCCACAAAGCCGTAAGGCCTGATGATTAGGGTTTCAGGCGTTCGGCGAGATAACGCTGATAGTCTGGAATCTGAATCTCAATCTGTTGGGCAAACTTCGGTGACTGGATAATAAAATCTGCGGTGGTGCGGTTATTGGCCACCGGGATATTCCACACCGTGGCGAGGCGCAGCAGCGCTTTGACATCTGGATCGTGCGGCACCGCATTCAGCGGATCCCAGAAGAAAATCAGCACATCAATTTTACCTTCCGAAATCAACGCACCCACTTGCTGATCGCCGCCCATCGGGCCGCTCAGCATGGCGTTAACATCCAATCCGGTATGACGATTAATCAGATTGCCGGTGGTGCCGGTAGCGTACAACACATGCTGTTGCAGCGTGCTTTGGTTGGTTTGCACCCACTCCAGCAGCGAGGCTTTACAGTGATCGTGTGCAACGAGGGCGATATGTTTCTGAACCTGAAGGGTACGAACGGTCTGCTCCATAGGACTTCCTGTTTCTTCTCATGCATTATGTGTTAATGCAGGAGTTTACCCCTGGCGTTTCATCACTATCAACTTGTGCGTAAGGTTTTCATCCAGCTAATAAAACGCAGACGTGTGGCGGCATCAAAACGCTTGAACCAGCCATGCAAAGAGGGAAGATCGCTAACGTCCTGCCAGGCGTAATCCAGATTCAACTGCGCCTCGCTGGCGCTCAGCGAATGTAAGGCAAAACGCGGAACCGAAGCGGCGTGGGCATCACGATTATAATTCACCATCGCCTTTTCGAAATCGTTATCACCTGGCTTCGGCAAATGGTCGCGCAGGCTGGTGATTTCTATGCCGCGTTCATCAATCAGTTGAAAGTTGAGGGTTTTGTCGAAGGTGCTACGTTCACGACGATTAGTGAGCGCAGGCAAGCGAATTGCCACCGAATGGGCATTGGCGCTGAAAGTGACAATCATCGGCACGGATTGAAAGTGCGCGGCGTCAGTGCCCGGTTTTTCCACACGAAACAGAAACTGATGCTGCCCACGATCCAGCTCAAGGCTGCCTGCGCCTTTCAGCAGCGAACCAGAAATTTTACGCCCGTCCAGCACCAGCAGTTCGATCTCGGGATCGAGCTTGAGAGTGATGGCCTGGCATGAGGCTGATACGAGCAACAGCAGTAAACCCGTAGCAGTTAAAGACAGCTTCATTTCAACTCCCGGCAGAAGGGGGTAAATCGATTATGTGTAGCAAAGTATTACATTATGGCAGTAAATTTACATTTTTACATATTTATTCGTGCTGCTGCGCAAAGTTCTGGTGACCAACAGTTGCAGCCTGATGCGCAATGCCATCTACACTTAAGCGAATGAACCAGGAGAAAAAAGATGAATGATCAAACGATTCGCGATGTGCTGACTAAAACCAAACGTATCGCGTTAGTGGGCGCCAGCGACCGCCCCGATCGCCCGAGCTATGGCGTGATGAAATATTTACTTGATCAGGGATACGAGGTGATTCCGGTGAGTCCTAAATTGGCGGGACAGCAACTTCTTGGTCAAACCGCCTATGCCACGCTGGCGGATGTACCCGGAAAAGTGGATATGGTAGATGTGTTTCGCAATGCCGAAGCGGCATGGGGCGTAGCGCAGGAAGCGATCGCCATTGGTGCGGATACGTTGTGGTTACAGCTGGGCGTGATTAATGAGCAGGCGGCGGTGCTGGCGCAAGACGCGGGTATGACCGTGATAATGGATCGCTGTCCAAAAATTGAAATTCCTCGGCTGGGGATTAGGCACTAAAACAGAAACGGCGACCTGAGTCGCCGTTTGATTAATGTCTCAGGCTGGGTGCCTGCAGCTGTTGCCGAATTGACGCGGCCAGCTCATCCATTGAAGGTTGTTCGGGATGTTCGAAGGAGGTTTCCCCCGCCAGCTGAACTTCAGCGACATAGGTATGCACCTGATCGCCTTCTTCATCTTCCATCACCACATGATACCAGGGCGCGGCGCGCAGCGTTTCGCTGGCAGCGACATCATCAACTTCTGGCTCATCAAGCGAAAACTCCGGATCGACATCCACGATAACGCCGAGCACCCCGGAGAGACGATGTCGGACCTGCTGTCCAATTCCAAATTTAGTCGTAATCATTGTGACCTCCCAAAAGACTGCCCTGTAACCAATATGGAGGCAGGGACAGCGTTTTCAAGTCACAGCACGCGGCAGGCAAAACCTTTCAGATAAAGCCCTTCAGGATAGCTGGCGATCACTGGATGGTCGGCTGCCTGACGGAACTGCTCTATAAATTGTACATCACGACCGGCATCAACGGCGGCATCAGCGATGATTTTCTGGAACAAATCGGTTGGCATCAGGCCAGAACAGGAGAAGGTCAGCAATACGCCACCGGGATTCAACAGCTGAATGGCCAGCATATTGATATCTTTATAGCCGCGACACGCGCCCATCAACTGGTTCTTGTTCTCTACGAATTTCGGCGGATCCATGACGATCAGGTCGAACTTTTCGCCGCTGTCGCGATAACGACGCAGCAGTTTGAACACATCGTCACGCACAAACTGGGCACGCGACACATCCAGACCATTGAGTTCAACGTTCTGTTTCGCCACGTCGAGTGCGTCTTGCGAAGTATCAACGCTAATCACTTCACGACAGCCGCCCATCAAGGCAGAAACCGCAAAACCACCGGTGTAAGAGAAGCAGTTCAGCACGCGTGCATTATCTGAGTAGCCACGCGTGGCAAAACGGCTGTCACGCTGATCAAGGTAATAGCCGGTTTTATGACCGCCCTGAATATCCACCAGCAGCTTCATACCGTGTTCAGTAATCGGCAGCAGCGGTGGCGGCAGTTCACCCGAAACCGGCCCTTGCGCCAGCTCCAGTCCCTCTTTTTTACGCACTGCCACATCTGAGCGATCGTAAATAGCGCAATCCGGGAAACACTGCTGTAAGGCGGAGACGATGGCCGGACGCTGATACTCGGCACCTGCAGACAACAGCTGCATCACCAGGAAGTTGCCGAAGCGATCGATGGTTACGCCCGGCATGCCATCAGACTCACCGGCAATCAGACGATAGCTGTCCAGCCCATCACGTTTCGCCAGCCAGTCACGCCACAGCTGGGCTTGCTCAAAGCGGCGCACGAAGAAGGTGATGTCGATTGACTCATCCTGTTGCCAACTCCAGACGCGTGCGCGAATTTGTGATTGCGGAGAATACGCGGCGCTAGCCAGCCATTTGCCATTGCAGTCACAGATATCAATGGTTTCACCAGACTGGGCTTTACCTTCCATACGTGCAACGGCACCAGAGAACACCCACGGATGGCGGCGGAGCAGGGATTTTTCACGTCCCTTTGTGAGAATCAATCGAACGGTCATAGTTTGCTATGCTTACCTGAAAAAATGAGGCGCCATTTTCCGGCGGATGGCGGCAAATTGCAACGCAAGACGATGGGAGAACGCAATGGCTACCACATGCTGCAAAATTTGGGTGCACGGCATCGTGCAGGGCGTGGGGTTTCGCTACCACACCCAAGCGCAGGCCAGAGAGTTAAATCTTAACGGTTATGCGCACAATCTGGCGGACGGCAGCGTTGAAGTGCTGGCGTCCGGTGAGGCGCAGCAGGTCGATGCATTGATCAGTTGGCTCAAAGCGGGTGGGCCGCGTAGCGCGCGGGTAGATAAAGTGCTGGTGGAGCCGCATCAGCCCAGGGAGATGCCGACCCGATTCACCACCGGCTGATTACAAGCATTTCGCCGGTTTTGGCAATCCGGCAATTTTGGTCGCCTGCTTCGCCGGGCCTTCCGGGAACAGACGGAACAGATAGCGGCTGTTGCCTTTCTCCTCGCCATACTTTTGCGCCATAGCTTTCACCAGCATGCGCACCGCCGGCGAGGTATTAAATTCCTGGTAAAAGTTGCGCACAAAGTGCACTACTTCCCAATGCGCGTCACTCATCACGATCGCTTCTTGCTCCGCGATGGCAGCAGCCAGCGGTTCGCTCCAGTCCGCGCTATTTTTCAGATAGCCTTCCGCATCGGTGGCAATCTCTTTACCAGCAAAATTCACAGTCATTCCTCATGGCGTTAATCGACACATTGTAAATTCGCCCGGCCATAAAAAGCAAAAACCCCGCCGAAGCGGGGTTTGATAACTCTTGCGGCAGCTTAATCGCGGTTAGCGAAGCCCAGCAGGCTCAACAGGCTAACAAAAATGTTATACAGCGAAACATACAGGCTTACGGTGGCGCGAATATAGTTGGTTTCACCACCGTGAATGATGTTGCTGGTTTCCCACAGGATGGCACCCGCAGAGAACAGGATGAACAGGGCGCTAATCGCCAGATGCAGCGCAGGCAGTTGCAGGAAGATATTAGCAACCACCGCCACCAGCAGCACGACAAAGCCGGCCATCATCATGCCACTCAGGAATGACATATCGCGGCGTGTGGTCAATACGTAGGCCGAGCAACCGAAGAACACCAGCGCGGTGCCGCCCAGCGCCATAGCGATCACATCACCCATGCCTGCAGTGAGGAACGAGCTCAGGATTGGACCAAGGCAGTAACCGAGGAAGCCGGTGAAAGCGAAGGCCGCCAGAATACCTGCCGGGCTGTTAGCCAGTTTATGCGTCAGGAACATCAAGCCATAAAAGCCGACCAGCATCAGAATCAGGCCCGGTGAAGGCAAGGCAAACACGGTGCTGAGTGTGGCGGTGACGGCCGAGAAGGCCAGCGTAAAGCCAAGTAACAGATAAGTATTGCGCAGCACCTTGTGGGTGCTGACTAACGATTGCTGCGACGAGCTAAAAATTCTTTCCATCATGCGCTCCTTAAAGAGAGAAACACCAAATATGGCACGAGGATACGCAGCGCCTGAAAGACAGAAAAGGCGTTTTACCCATCTTTACGCGATAAATTGCTGTTTCGCTGAGCAGAATGGCGAAATTGACGCCGAAAAAATAGAATTTGGCTGTTTTTCAGCCGAACGATTCATTGCAGGCTTTACATCGTTATGGGGGATGTTTATAGTGCGCCTCATTGCGGAGGGGTGGCCGAGTGGCTTAAGGCAACGGTCTTGAAAACCGTCGATGGGAAACCATCCGAGAGTTCGAATCTCTCCTCCTCCGCCATTCACTCTTGCAGAGTGACGCAACAAAAAAATCCCCGGAGGGATGGCCGAGTGGCTTAAGGCAACGGTCTTGAAAACCGTCGATGGGAAACCATCCCAGAGTTCGAATCTCTGTTCCTCCGCCATATTAAAGAAGCCCGCAGAAATGCGGGCTTTTTGCTTTTCTGCGTTCATAAATTCCGAAAAACATCGCGTTGCTTTTCCATCTGCTGCCGTTCCCCGACGCCACGCGCGTTAACTGCTATATTCCATGCACGGTTTTTTGCAAACATCTGGCGATTTTCCGATGCAAGCTGAGTTACACTGTGTGGTAATTCGCTCTTTGGCGGGCTAATCGTTTGAAAGCCAGAGTGTTTCACTGATGAATTATGGAATAGGCACAATGATCAAGAAACTGAGTCTTTGCGCGTTGTCAGTCATCGCTGCGCTCCCGATGGGCATGTCCGCCTATGCTGCGGATGGAGATATGCAACTCCAGCAGGTGCTGATGTTAAGCCGTCATAACCTGCGTGCGCCGCTCGCCAACAACGGCAGCGTACTGGAACAATCCACCAAAAAGAGCTGGCCGCAGTGGGATGTCGCGGGCGGTGAGCTCACCACCAAAGGTGGCGTGCTGGAAGTCTACATGGGGAATTATACCCGTCAGTGGCTGGCACAGCAGGGCTTAGTCCAGAACGGGACTTGCCCGGACAGCAGCAACATCTTTGTCTACGCCAACAGCCTGCAGCGCACCGTGGCGACCGCGCAGTACTTTATCACTGGCGCCTTCCCTGGCTGTGATATCGCGGTCACGCATCAGGATGCGATGGGCACCATGGATCCGATCTTCAATCCGGTCGTCACCGACGGCAGCGATGAATTCAACAAGAAAGCCCTGGCTGCCATGACCGCGGCTAATGAAAAGCTGGCACTGAAGCCTGCCTTCCAGCATCTGGAAAAAATCGTCGACTACAAATCTGCCCCGGCCTGTAACGGCAAAAAGCAGTGTGATTTGAGCAGCGGCGATAACACTTTCAGCGCGGATAACGGTAAAGAGCCGAACGTAAGCGGTCCGCTGAAAATCGGCAACTCGCTGGTGGATGCGTTTACGCTGCAATATTACGAAGGTTTCCCGGCCGATCAGGTTGCCTGGGGCCAGATCAAAACGCCTGAACAGTGGAAAGAGCTGGCGTCGATCAAAAACGGTTATCAGGATGCGCTGTTCGCCTCTCCTGAAGTGGCGCGCGAAGTGGCCGCACCGCTGGTGGATTACATCCGCAGCCAGTTAGTCGATCAGGATAAAGCCAACGCGCCAAAAGTGACGCTGATGGTTGGTCATGATTCCAACATCGCCTCCTTACTCAGCGCACTGCAGGTTAAGCCTTATGAACTGCCGGGCAACGACGAGAAAACACCGATTGGCGGCCAGGTAGTATTCGAACGCTGGCACGATGTGAAGAACAACAAAGATCTGCTGAAAATTGAGTACGTCTATCAAACGGCCGATCAACTGCGCGATGCCGATGTGCTGAGCCTGAAAAATCCACCGAAGCGCGTCACGCTGCAACTGGCGGGCTGCGAAACGGATGCCAACGGCTACTGCAGCTGGGATCAATTCATCGGCGCATTGAATGGCGCTCTGCAAGGTACGCCACTGCAGCCTGCTGCGGCAGAACAGCCAGCACCTGCGGCCGCAGCACCAGCCGCAGATGACGCTAAGCAGAAAGCCGATCAGACTGCTGCGGATAAAGCAGCCGCAGACAAAGCAGCAGCGGATAAAGCCGCAGCACAGAAGGCTGCAGACGCGAAAGCGGCTGAAGAGAAAGTGAAGGCGGATAAAGCGGCCGCGCAGAAAGCGGCAGACGAGAAAGCCAAAGCGGAGAAAGCCACTGCCCAGAAAGCAGCGGATGACAAAGCCAAGGCTGATGCGGCAGCGGCACAGAAAGCGCAAGCCGATGCTACGCCAGCCAAATCAGAAGAACCGGCCAAAGCAGCGACCAGTAACTGAGTTTGCTGCTCAAAGAAAACCCCGCCGCGGCGGGGTTTTTTGTGCCTGTTAACCGGCGACGACCACCAGTTTTTGGTTGGCGAACTCTTTAATCCCCAGATCCGACAACTCACGTCCGTATCCGGAACGTTTCACGCCACCAAACGGCAGCTCTGCGGAGGTATCGCTCTGCGAATTGATAAACACCATGCCGGTTTCAATCTGCGATGCCATCTTACGGCCGCGCGCAATGTCTTTGGTCCAGACTGAACCGCCCAGGCCGTAATTTGAATCATTCGCCAGTGCCACAGCGGCACGATCGTCCGCCACCACATACACCTGTGCTACCGGGCCAAAGAACTCCTGATAGTAAGCAGGATTGTCTGGCGTCAGACCGGTGAGCACCGTTGGCTGGTAATAGCAGCCGACGCCATCAATGGCGCGTCCACCAAACTCCACGCGCGCGCCATTTTGCACCGCTTCCTCAACCTGCTTCACTAAACGATCGCGCGCATCTTTTGAAGAGAGCGGGCCAAGCGTGGTTTTCTCATCAAGCGGATCGCCCGGCGTGGCAGATTGCAGAGCCGCGCTGAATTTGGCCATAAACGTATCGGCAATTTTCTCATGCAAAATAAAGCGCTTGGCGGCGGTACAGACCTGGCCGCAGTTACTGAGACGAGCTTGCGCACCCTGACGTACCGCTTCATCGATATCGGCATCGTCCAGCACCACAAACACATCGTTACCGCCCAGCTCCAGCGTCGATTTCTTCAAGTGTTTACCGGCCTGTTCCGCCACGGCGCTACCGGCGCGTTCGGAACCCGTCAGCGCCACGCCTTGCACGCGCGGATCGGCAATCAAATCCGCGACTTGATCGGTGGAGATAAACAGGTTGGTCCATGCGCCTTTTGGCGCACCGGCTTCTTCTACCAGCTTTTCAAACACATCGGCGCAGTGCGGCACGATATTGGCGTGTTTCGCCAGCACCGGATTGCCGAGCGCCAGGTTTGGCGCCAGCACGCGCATCAGCTGATAGTAAGGGAAGTTCCACGGCTCGACCGCGACGATCACGCCAATCGGATGGTACTCAAGCCAGGCATCGCCCACATCGCTGGCGTAGGGTTGCGGCTGTAAAAATGTCGCAGCATGTTCAGCGTAGTAGCGGGCGATCTGCGAACAGATTTTCACTTCACCACGGCTCTGGCCAATCAGTTTGCCCATCTCTTTACTGGCGATGGTCGCCAGCTCTTCGGCCCGTTGGTCAATCAAATCGGCCAAACGGTGCAGCACCTGCAGACGCGGTTGAATATCGCCTTTACTCCACGCGGAATGATAAAGCGCATCTGCGGTTTCCAGCGCCTGTTGTGCATAGGCATCATCGTGCTCGTTCCACGCTTTTAGCAGTTGGTTATTGGCTGGATTGATACTTTGATAGGCTGACATACAAGGCTCCTTGGTGATGTAAAGGTAACAAAGGCGGGACAATGCCCGCCTGCAATTTAAACGTTTTTGCGCTCGACCGTTTTATCGTCCCAGGTCAGAACATCCTGGTCGGTCTTTTTGAAGGCGCGAATCAGCACTTCATCGCTGCCTTGCTGGCTCCAGATCTGCTCGGCTAAACGTTCGTCGTAGTTGGCTACCTCAAAAATGGCTTCAGCGATTTCGCGTGAAGTGTGGCGCAGTGATGCCCATTCGCCTACGTGATGCTCTTTCGACTGTTCTGTTGTCATGAAGGTCTCCTGTTGTGGATTTTATCCCTGTAGCTTTACCGCCAGTCCGGCGACGTGTTGGCCCTGAAAACGGGCAATATCCAGTTCTTCCGCCGAAGGTTGACGTGATCCATCTCCGCCCGCCAGCGTGGTGGCGCCGTAGGGCGTTCCGCCGCGTACGTGGGAGATGTCGAAGAGTTCTTTAGTGCCATAACCGATGGGAACAATCACCATGCCGTGATGGGCGAGGGTGGTCCAGACGGAAGTGATGGTTTGCTCCTGGCCGCCGCCGGTACCGGTGGAAGCAAAGACGCTGGCGATTTTGCCGTACAGCGCGCCCGAAGCCCACAAGCCGCCAGTGCGATCCCAGAAGTTACGCATCTGCCCCGCCATGTTGCCGAAGCGTGTGGGTGTGCCAACGATGATGGCATCATACTGCGGCAAATCTTCCGGTTTCGCTTCAGGCGCGGCCTGATCCACTTTGCCGCCAACCTGGGCGAAACGCTCGGCATCCATGCTTTCCGGCACGCGCAATATTGTAACTTCCGCGCCGCTCACGCTCTTTGCACCGTCGGCCACGGCTTGCGCCATGGTTTCAATATGTCCGTACATCGAATAATAGAGCACCAAAATCTTTGCCATGGTTTTCATCCTGCGAGGGTGGTGAGTAATCAAAAGTATAGAAGAGCCTGCGCAGGCTGCTGTACAGAGGTTAAGCAGGTGCCAATAAGTGTCGGCTAACTGCTTGTAACGCGGCGGTAAATTTGCTTTTTCGCAGTGAAATGAGTGAATTATCTGTTTCAAATTGTGAATATCAGGCCGATCTCACCGCTACGGTGTCTATTATTTAATCAGGTGTGCGGAATATCCGCCGCCAGGCTTTTCACGGCAGCATCGTGATAAGCCCCTAATCTGGATGCTCAATCCGTGGAGGAAATGATGGCCGAACATCGTGGAGGATCAGGTAATTTCGCAGAGGACCGTGAAAGGGCCGCAGAAGCGGGTCGCAAAGGCGGCAAAAACAGCGGGGGTAATTTTAGAAACGACCCACAGCGCGCGTCTGTAGCCGGTGAAAAAGGGGGACGCAGCCGCGGCAAGAAATAGCGCGACTGACCGTTAATCCCCGGCCGCCGGGTTCGCCCGGCGGTGACAGGCATTGCAATTTCCCCGCTCTCTGAGCAAACTGACCGCCAACTGATTATTCTGGTGCGTTATGTCCGCTTCTTCTTCTCGTCTCAGCCTGCGTATTTCGCGTCAGGAGTTGGTGCTCATATTTATTACCATGGTTTGGGGTGGCACTTTTTTGGTGGTACACCGGGCGATGGCCCATTCCGGTCCGTTCTTTTTTGTGGGATTACGTTTTGCTACGGCATCGCTGCTGCTGGCCTTTTTCTTCCGTCGTTATCTCAAGCAAGTTACTTGGCTGGAAATCAAAGCCGGGGCGCTGATTGGCCTGTCGATTGCCGGCGGCTACGGTCTGCAAACCTGGGGCATGCAAACCATTTCCAGCAGTCAGTCGGCGTTTATCACCGCGCTCTACGTGCCGGTGGTGCCGCTGCTGCAATGGTTATTCCTGCGCCGTCCGCCGGGATTGATGGCGTGGCTGGGCATTTTGCTGGCGTTTACCGGTTTAGTGCTGGTGGCGGGTCCGCAGGATGGCAGTTTGACGCTGAATGCCGGTGAAATCGCCACCTTACTGAGCACGCTGGCAATCGCGGCGGAGATCATCCTGATCAGCCGTTATGCCGGACAGGTCGATGTGCGCCGCGTCACGCTGATTCAGCTGATGGTGGCATCGGCCTGCGCCTTTGTTCTGATGATCCCGAATGGCGAATCGGTTCCTGCCATGTCAACGCCGTTGCTGCTGAGCGCGTTGGGTCTGGGCGCGGCCAGCGCCTTGATTCAGGTGACGATGAACTGGGCGCAACGCAGCGTTTCACCGACGCGTGCCACGGTGATTTACGCCGGTGAACCGGTGTGGGCGGGCGTGGTAGGACGTTTGGCGGGCGAGCGTCTACCTGCTGCTGCGCTGCTGGGCGCGGCCTTGATTGTTTGTGGGGTAATCGTCAGCGAACTGCGTATACGCCGCAAGAAAGCGGTGCCCGATCAGGCACCGCTCGAGCCTTAAGGGTGTTGCCGTGCCGCCTCGTTCGCCAGCGCGGCGCCGCGACGTTGTAAAATCGCGTTCAGGATGATGGCACCAAAGGTGGCGGTGCCGATGCCGCCAAGGGTGAAGCTGCCAATCTTCAGGGCAAAATCACCGGCGCCCAGCACCAGCGTGGTCGCCACCATGATCAAATTGCCATTCTGATTGAAATCCACATGGTTCTGCACCCAAATGCGTGCGCCTGCCACCGCAATCAAACCAAATACTACAATCGATGCGCCACCAATCACCGGACCGGGAATGGTGTGGATTAGCGCGCCAAATTTCGGTGAGAAGCCAAGCACCAAAGCGATCGCCGCGGCGGCCACAAAGGCCAGCGTTGAGTAGACTTTGGTGACCGCCATCACACCGATATTTTCCGCGTAGGTGGTGACACCGCTGCCGCCGATTGAGCCCGACAGCATGGTTGCCAGACCGTCACCGACAAAGGCGCGGCCCATCCAGGGATCGAGATTGCGCCCGGTCATGCCCGCCACGGCTTTAATGTGCCCGAGGTTTTCCGCTACCAGAATGATCGCCACAGGCGCGATCATCACGATGGCCTGCATATCAAAGATCGGTGCGGTGGTGTGCGGCAGGCCAAACCACGGTGCGTTGGCAAGGCCGCTGAAATCCACCGGTTTGCCGAAGCCCATCACGTTGGTTAGCAGTGCATAGATGGCCCACGCGACAATCAGGCCGACCAGAATCAGCAGGCGCTGGATCATCCCGCGCGTGAATACCGCCACCAGACCAATGCACAGCACCGTCATCACCGCCATCCAGCTGTCAAACATCGAGCCGGATACACCGTGCACCGCAATTGGCGCCAGGTTCAGACCAATCGCCATCACCACCGCGCCCGTGACCACCGGCGGCATCAGACGCTCGATCCAGCCGGTGCCGACCTTCATCACGATCAGGCCAATCAGCGTATAGAGCGCGCCGCAGGCAATCACGCCGCCCAGCGCCAGCGCCAGGTTGGGGTTGAGTCCCTGACCGTTAAAGCCGGTTATCGCGATGATTACGCCGACAAACGCCGCGCTGGATCCGAGATAACTGGGTACGCGCCCGCCGGTGACCAGGAAGAACAGCAGCGTACCGATGCCCGAAACCAGAATCGCCAGATTGGGGTCCAGTCCCATCAGCAACGGCATCAGCACCGTTGCGCCAAACATTGCCACAGCATGCTGCAGGCCTAGCACGACCGTCTGCGCAAACGGCAGCGTTTCGTCCGGCGCAATCAGCCCATCATCGGTCATGGCTGACTTTTTCTGCCAGCGGGGGAACCAGGAACTCGCCATCGTCATCTCCAGGGTGTCAGTGAAAGCGGGCCGCACAAGGCGGCGTTAGCGGGCGTCCTGCCGTAAAAGGTGATGATAGCCACGGTCAAACCATGCCAGACCGTGCGTTTCATCATTGCGTACCAGCGCCTGCACTTCGCAAAACAGAATGTCGTGCGTGCCCACGCTGACTACTTGTGCCACTTTGCAATCAAACGACACCAGCGCGCCGTCTAACAGCGGTGAACCGCTGGCCAGCGTGTGCCAGTCAGCGGCGGCAAAGCGTTCCGCCATCGGCGTTTTGCCGCCAAATAGCGTCGAGAGATCTTCATGCCCGGCGGCCAGGGTGTTAACGCACAGATAACCGTTGTCGCGAAAAATCGGCCACACCGACGCTGAGCGATTAAGACAAACCAGCAGCGTGGGCGGCGTATCAGTAACGCTGCACACCGCCGAGGCGGTAAATCCGGCGCGTCCAGCGGGACCGTCGGTGGTGATGATATTCACCGCCGCGCCTAAGCACGCCATCGCGTTACGAAACGCATCGCGTTCTACACCGGGTAAAATTGGCAGTTCATGCACGCTCATTGGCGGCTCCTGTGATTAGCTGGCCGCTCGCTGGGCAGGCGCAGCCGTATCGGCCAGCCAGCGCAGCAGCAGCGCATTAAAGTTGTCGGCATCGGTGACGCTCATCGCGTGTCCGCCCCGGGCCATCTCAATCAGGCTGCCGTTGGGCAGCGCCTGCGCCAGCTGCGGTGAGCAGCTCCACGGCACCAGCAGATCGTCCTGGCTGCAGATCGCTAACACTGGCTGGGAGATGCGCGCCACATGAGCGCGGAAATCCGCGCTTTTCAGCGCATGCAAGCGACGCAGCAGGTTTTCCATGCCCTGGAAATGGGCGACATGGTGCGCATCTTCAGCGTTAATGCGCTCCTGATTGCGCGCCAGCCATTCCGCGGGATAGAGGAACAGCGGCTGCGCACGCACAAAGGCTTCGACGCCGACGTTCATCAGCAGATCCTGACGCACCTGGAAGCAGCGCTGCGTGTGCGCATCCAGCGAAAGCCAGCCGTTGATCACCACCACGCGGCCCACGCGCTGCGGGAAGTCCAGCGCCAGTTGCAGGCCGATTAAGCCGCCCAGCGCATGGCCGATAATGTCGTAATGTTGAATGCCGTGCTGTTCCAGCGTTTCTGCCAGTTCCGCCGCCATCATCGTCATGCTGTAGCCGTCCGGCAGCGTATCGGCGCTGCGGCCAGTACCGCGCTGATCGTACGTCACCACGCGATAATGCGGCGTCAGCGCCGCCAGCTGCGGTTGCCAGAAACCGGCGACGCCGCCTAAACCGGAAGCGAGCACCAGCGTCGGCGCATCTTCAGCGGTTGAACCCTGGATCTCCAGATGCATCACGCCTCCTGTTTGCCGATATGCGCAACGCTGGCGATTTCGATCAGCGCATCCGGTTTCACTAAGCCGCACTGAATGCAGAAGCGCGCCGGTTTATCACCGGGGAAGTATTCGGCGTAGATCTGGTTAATCGCTGCGTAGTTGCTCCAGTCGGTGAGAAAAATCGAGTTGAAGGTCACGTCTTCCATGGTGCCGCCGGCGGTTTCGATCACCTTTTTAATGGTCTCCAGCACGTGACGCGTTTGCGCGGCGGCATCACCGACGTGCACCACGTTGTTGTTGGCATCGAACGGCAAGGTGCCGGAGACGTAGACGACGCCGTCAGCTAAGGTGCCGGGCACGAATGGCGCTATGGGCGTACCGGTGCCGGGCGGAATAATCACACTTTTAGGCATGGCGAAATCCTCTTCTTATCGGTTTGCAGGTGAATCGAGGCGTTAGCTTTTCAGCGTTTCGCAGAAGGTGTCGGTATCGCTGACCCAGCCAAAAAACGTTTCGATATTGAAAATGGCCGCCTGCTGGGCAAACGCCGGGCCCGCCTGATAGGTCGCGTCTTCCAGCACCACGCCGAAATATTCCAGGAAGAAGCCGTCACGCAGCGTCGATTCCACGCAGACGTTGGTGGCGATGCCGGTAAACACCAGATGGCGGATGCCACGGCTGCGCAGCATGCTGTCGAGCGAGGTGTTGAAGAAGCCGCTGTAGCGCGGTTTCGGCAGTACAATATCGCCGGCCTGCGGCACCAGTTCATCGACCAGCGCATAATCCCAACCGCCTTTCGACAGCAGCGTGCCCTGTAACTCCGGGCGCTTGCGCATGGTTTTCAGCGCATTAGATTTGTGGAAGTTGGGGGATCCCGCATCACCGGCTTCAACGTATTGGTCGTCCCAACCGTTCTGAAACCAGATGATCTGCATCCCGGCGGCCCGCGCTGTGGTGACCACCTGATGGATTTTGGCAATCACCGGTTTGGTAGCGGAGACATCAAATCCCGCCAGATCAAGATAGCCGCCTTGCGTGGCGTAGGCGTTCTGCATATCCACCACAATCAGCGCACTTTGCGCGGGCGGCAGCGCGATGGCTTCCGGGCGCGCCGGCAAGGTGACGTTCGGTAAACTTGAGGTGTGGGCGCAAACAACGGTACTCATCAGGCAACCTCCTGCTGGGATGCGATTAAATCGTGGCGACACTGCATTAAGGGTTGGATACGTTCACCGAAATCTTCGATGCCTTGCAGGAAATCATCGAAGGTGAGCAACACGCCTTGCGTGCCATCGACTAAAGCAACCTCATCCAACATTCGTGCCACATTGGCGTAAGAACCCACCAGCGTGCCCATGTTGATGTTAACGGCGGAGGTCGGATCGGCCATCTGGCGCACGTTGGTGTCGCTGCCAGATTTGGTGTCCTGCTGACTTTGCGTGGTGAGCCAGGCGAGCGCCTCTTCATCGGCGCCGGCTTTGTAGTGTTCCCATTTGGCGCGTGCGGCTTCGTCGCTCTCGGCGGCGATGATCATAAACAGCACATAGCTACCGACGTCGCGCCCCGCTTTATCGGCAGCTTGCTTCATACGCGCGGCAGTTGGCGCGAAGGCAGTTGGCGTGTTGACGCCTTTGCCAAAGCAGAAGTTGTAATCGGCGTGCTGCGCCGAGAACGCCATGCCCGCATCGCTCTGACCGGCGCAAATCACTTTCATCGGTTTCTGCGGCTGCGGGCTGACGCGGCAATCGTTCATGGTAAAGAACTCGCCCTTGAAGTCGCTTTGGCCGGTGCCCCACAAATCGCGCAGCACGGTGACGTATTCGGTCAGATATTGGTAGCGGCTGGAGAAGTAAGCATCGCCCGGCCACAAGCCCATCTGCTCGTACTCGGGTTTCTGCCAGCCGGTAACGAGGTTGACGCCGAAGCGGCCATTCGAGATGGAATCAATGGTGGAGGCCATACGCGCCACAATCGCGGGCGGCAAGGTCAGCGTGGCGGCGGTGGCGTAGATTTCGATGCGTGAGGTCACCGCCGCGAGTCCCGCCATCAGCGTGAAGGATTCGAGGTTGTGATCCCAAAACTCGGTTTTGCCGCCAAAGCCGCGCAGTTTGATCATCGAAAGGGCAAAGTCGAAATGATAATGCTCTGCTTTCAGCACGATCTCTTTGTTCAGTTCAAAAGTCGGTTTGTACTGCGGTGCATGGGTGGAGATCAGCCAGCCGTTATTACCAATCGGGATAAAGACGCCAATTTTCATGTGAAACCTCTCTGCATTAGACGGGGACTGCTTCACGCGCTGCGCTGCTTCCTGCACGCATCCTGCGGGCGGCGCTCCATCACAAAATTGCAAAGGCTGTGCCACATTTTTAAAAGAGATAAATAACAATGTGTTAAAAGTAACGCCTGTTCTAAACTGGAGTAATTGGTCCATTTCAGACCGTTTGGTCAAAACGTTCTGCACGTTTTTCATGCGCCGCGTGGTCAAAAAAGGTGCAGGCGGGCGATTAGGCAGGAAAGAAGGCCTTTGTTATGATGCGTTGACGCAGGACGGAAGAGGTAACAGTGTGAAAAGCGATGAAAAAAAACCGGGACGCCGTTCGCGAGCGGTCGCCGCAAAGCGGGCAGCCATTCTGGAAGCGGCGTTAACCTTCTTCTCGCAATACGGTATTCACGGTACCAGCCTGGATAAAGTGGCGGAGCGCGCCGACGTCTCCAAAACCAATTTGCTGTATTACTATCCGTCGAAAGAAGTGCTTTATGTGGCGGTTTTAAAAGAGATTCTTGATGTGTGGCTGGCGCCGCTGCGCGCGCTGCAGCACGATCACGATCCGCTGACCGCGATACGTCAATACATTCGCCTTAAGCTGGAAGTCTCGCGTGATCATCCGCAAGCGTCACGGTTGTTCTGCCTTGAGATGTTGCAGGGCGCGCCGCTGCTGAAAGGTGAACTGGCCGGTGATTTAAAAGCGCTGGTGGATGAGAAAGCGGCGATTATCGAACAGTGGATCGCCGAAGGTCGGTTGGCGGGTGTGCAGCCGCAGCACCTGTTTTTCCTGCTATGGGCGACTACGCAGCACTATGCGGATTTCGCCTCACAGGTGGAAGCGATTACCGGCCAGACGTTGAACGATGCGGCGTTTTTTGAACAGACGCTGGAAAACGTGCAGCGCATGATAATTGAAGGGATCCGCGTGCGCTGATCCCGCGTTTTCAAGGAGAGTGCATGGATTCGTTATCACAACTGACGTTAGGCGCGGCGGTCACCGTTGCGGTGATGGGCAAGCGCGTCCCGCTGTGGCAAGCGGCGCTGGTGGGCGCGGTGGCGGGCACCTTGCCGGATCTCGACGTGTTTATCGATCACGGCGATGCCATCCGCAATATGACGCTGCATCGTACCGAAAGTCATGCGCTGATAATCCTCACCTTAATTGCACCGCTGCTCGGCTGGCTGGTGGCCGGTGCGACACGCAGTCGCGCGCACTGGCGCGGCTGGACGCTGGCGATGTGGCTGGCGCTGGTGACGCATCCGCTGCTGGATCTCACCACCGTTTACGGTACGCAGCTGGGCCTGCCGCTCACCGATTTCCCTTATGCCATTGGCAGCATGTATATCATCGATCCGCTGTATACCTTGCCATTGCTAATTGCGCTGCTCGTCGCCCTGTGGCGACGCGATGCTGTGGGCTTGCGCTGGAATCAGGCGGGATTATTGGTGAGTACGCTTTATCTCGGCTGGAGCATGGTGGCACAGAGCATGGCGACGCAACACATTGAGCAAGCGCTGGCGCAGCAATCAGTGCAACCGGAGCAACTACTGGTGACGCCAACCGCGTTTAATACGCTGGTGTGGCGCACGGTGATCATGACGCCAGAGCGTTATGGCGAAGCCTATTGGTCGCTGTTGTCACCGGGGCGTTCGCTGCAGATAAGCTGGCACGATCGTCAACCCGCGCTGTTTACGCCGTTCAAAGGGCAATGGCACGCCGAGCGTGTAGCGTGGTTTAGTCATGGGTTTTACGCAATGAAGCAGGAGGGCGATCGCACGTTGATCAGCGATTTGCGGATGGGGGAAGAGCCGGATTACACCTTTACCTTCAATCTGGGATCGCCGCAGTCGCCGGAGCTAGCACCGCAGCGTGAACCTTCGGTGCGTCCTGCATTGGGTGAGGCGTGGCATAAGCTGCGGGAGAGATTGTGACTTCGTGGTGAAGCGTGTTTGCTGATGAGGTGCGCTTTCTGTCAAAAAAGAAAAAGGCTGCACTTTCTTTCAAAAGGCAGCCTTAACGTAGCCGTGATAAATCAGGCTTTACGACGACGTAACAACCAGCCCATGGTCAGCATCACAAACCACAGCGGCGTGACCATTAGCGCCTGACGGGTGTCTTCCTGCAGCGTCAGCAGCACCAGCACAAAGGCGAAGAACGCCATGCATACCCAGCACATAAACTTGCCCAGCGGCATTTTGAACTTCGATTCAGCATGACGCTGTGGATGCTGCTTACGATACGCCAGATAGCTGCACAGGATGATGGTCCAGACGAACATAAATAGAATCGCCGACACCGTAGTGACCATGGTGAACACCGTCATCACATCCGGAATCAGGTAGATCAGCGCCACGCCCGCCAGCAGACACAGACAAGAGAAGAACAGGCCGGTGGTTGGCACCGCACGCGCCGAGAGGCGACCAAAGGCTTTATGCGCTACGCCTTGTTCCGCCAGGCCGAACAACATGCGGCTGGTGGAGAAGATACCGCTATTGGCGGACGAGGCGGCGGAGGTCAGCACCACGAAGTTGACGATGCTGGCGGCGGCAGGCAAGCCGATCAGCACAAACATCTCAACGAACGGGCTGCGATTCGCCAGCACCTGATTCCACGGCGTCACCGCCATGATGACCATCAGCGCCAGCACGTAAAACATAATAATGCGCAGCGGAATGGCGTTAATTGCACGCGGCAGAACTTTGTGCGGATCCTTGGTTTCTGCCGCCGCGGTGCCGACCAGCTCAATGCCGACAAAGGCGAAAACCGCAATCTGGAAGCCAGCAAAGAAGCCGCTCAAGCCTTTCGGGAACATGCCGCCGTGATCCCAGATGTTGCTCAGGGACGCGGTGCCACCGTTCGGCGACGGATAATGCATGCTCACCAGCACAATGCCGGTGATGATCAGCGCCACAATGGCGACGATTTTGATAATCGCGAACCAAAACTCCATCTCACCAAACAGCTTCACCGTAGCGATGTTCAAAGCCAGGAAGACAAAGACGCACAGCAGGGCGCTCATCCAGATGGAGAAGTCCGGGAACCACAGCTGGAAATAGGCGCTGATGGCCACCACGTCGGCAATGCCGGTCACCACCCAACAGAACCAGTACGTCCAGCCGGTAAAATAGCCCGCCCACGGACCGAGTAAATCGGCAGCGAAATCGCTAAAGGATTTGTATTCGAGGTTGGACAACAGCAGTTCGCCCATGGCGCGCATGACGAAGAACAGCATAAAGCCAATGATCATGTAGACGAAAATGATCGACGGGCCCGCGAGGCTGATGGTTTTACCCGAGCCCATAAACAACCCCGTGCCGATGGCGCCACCGATAGCAATTAACTGAATGTGACGATTATGCAGGTTACGCTGGAGTTTATCCGGCTGTTCGGCCGTAGCGAGCGCCTCTTTTGATTGATCAACCATAAATTTTTCTTTCCTGTCGAGATGTTGTGTCAGCTCTATTGGCTGTTTTGCCCGTCATACTTCAAGCCGCAGATGCGTTGGCTACGCGTGTTCACCCCAGGAACTGACTAAATTAAGCTCCTAATGATTCACACACTTGCCGCCTTTCTGCGGCTCACATTATTTAGGGCATTCGTTATGAGCCTTTGTCCAGGCAAGTGGCATAAGATAGTGGAAAGCCAACCCGTTTCGGTAATGGTTTTTCCCCCTTTGTGACCTTTTACGTGCTTTGCTCTGTCAGTAATTATTTACAGAGTTTAAAGCGCAGTCATTTTGCGTAAATCTTCAACAATTAAGCGATTTACGTCACTTTCCGCGCACATGACTTCTACACTTGTTAGTTCATTTCATCAGGAAAAGTGAGGCATTGTGCGCGCTCTGTTCGCCGTCGCGTTGTTGGCTGTATGCGGCTGGTTTAGTTTGCCGTGGTTGAAAACGCATCTGCCGCCTCAGTGGAACCCCTTTACACCGCTCAACGTTACCGATCCGCCCGGTTGGATGACGCGTTACAAGCTAAAAAAGCTGAGTGGCGATCCGGCTGCCTGCCTGGCGGTGATGCGGCAAGCCAGTGAACAGCGGCTGGTGCAGTTTCGTGCCGTGCCGCCAATGCAAGGGAATTGCCCGATTGAGCAGCCGCTACGCATCAGCGGCTACGGTGACGTCACGCTGAGCAGCAGTTTTCTCGCCAGCTGTCCGATGGCGGTGGCCAGCACCATGTTTGTGATTAACAGCGACAGCGCATTACGTCAGGCCGGTTTCAACAGTCCGCTGAAACGCATTGCCCATGTTGGCAGCTACGCCTGTCGCAATATTTATCATCGTCAGGAAGGGCGTTTGAGTGAGCACGCCAGCGCCGATGCCTGGGATATTACCGGATTTCAGCTGGCAAATGGGCGTTGGTTGCAGGTAGGAAAAAACTGGCAACAGCCAGAGGATGCGGCGGCTGGACTGCATGCGCTGTGGCGTAACGGCTGTGCGACGTTCGGTAATGCGCTGGGGCCCGATTATAACGCCGCGCATGCCAGCCATTTTCATCTTGGCATGCGCGGTTCGGGTTACTGCCGTTAGCTATACCGCAGGATTAAGCCCACGTTTTATCAGGAAATGATTAGCCGGCCAGGAGAAAATAAAGCCAGTCATTATGGCCAGTTGCAGCATAAACCAGAATACCGCCACCAGCGGGTTGACCTGCTCGTTCAGCACAAACTTTAGGGCCAACGCCATAAAGATAAAAATACCTAATTGAAAAATCAGAAGGGGGAAAATTTCGGTTTTTAACGCCAATAATAATGCGCTGCCAAATGAATGTTTTTCACGTTGGCGAATCGCCAGAAATTGAAAAAGTAATCCCATCAACAATGAAGCGATAACGCAAATAAGGGCCTGCATGCCTATCGTCGGATTAATGGCAAATTGTTTTAGTAAAGTGACTATCGGGATTGTCATTATATCGCCAAATATACAAGCCGCTGCGGATAATGACGTGGAAATAAATATAGTTTGCCAGCTGGCGTTACTGCGTATTTTTTGTGGAACCAACAGCGCAAGTTTTTGCTGTTGTGATGGTTTACGGCCTAAGTACCACCAGACGATCCAGCCAATAAAAGGCATATACAAACCGGTTAATGGCCAAATGATATTCATCACCGCCACCGGATGTGGTTGGCGAAAAAGATCTTTTAAAATCATCAGGGCAGTGCAGACGCCCAGAACAAGGAAAGGTAATGCAAACTGGTTCAACATAGTCAGTTCCGCTAAGTTTCCCACCTACATGCGACAATGCGCCTGAGCCTTACTGCAGCACTGTCTTCCAATGCATCTTTTCACTCCGCTAGCATTAAGCGTAGCCGTTAATCAGCATGAGAGAAATCACATCATTACTTAATGTATTATCTTAACCGCAGAAATAGGTGGGATTAACATTAAGTCAAAACTCATTCACCGTACAAACCCCTTTCACAGCAAAACAATCTGCTTTTTTTGCATCAATAATTTTAGTTAATGACGATGCTAAAAATTTATCAATCTAACGATCATTTTCAATCAACTGGATGATTGAAACTACTTCAGAAAAATCCTATTCTAATCTGCTGAGGAATTAAAGTTGTGAACCTGTTAACAATTAACGTGAACTTACACATCTCCATTACGTTAACGCATTGACAGTAGAAGAGTTATGCTAGCTGCTGGCAAATTTGCTCCTTTTTCAATCAATATTTTTTGTCTGGCTAATTTATTTTTTGCGTTAACACGAACTAATTTCAGAATGTAAAAGCGTGAAACAGCGCTAAGGCAATAATGACGACCGATAATTATTTCGTCTGGCGAGGCGAAATGGAAAATGAATTTCTGGCGCTAACGCAAGTGACGCAATTGAAATCCCTGTTGCAACAGCAGATTGAAAAGCTGGGTTTCGATTACTTCGCTTTTTTGGTTCAGCATCCGGTGCCCTTTACCCGGCCGCGCTTGTTTTTGTTCAGTACATACCCGGAAGGCTGGGTGAAACGCTACGAAAGCGAGAACTATTATAAGGTCGATCCGGTGTTATTACTCTGTCAGCGGCCGGGACGGGGTGTTGAATGGACGCGCGATTTATTTACCGGTGCGGGTAATTTGTGGGCAGAAGCCAACGCTGCGGGATTAATGAGCGGCTTTTCCTGCTCAGCAATGGCACCAAATCGTACCATTGGTATATTATCTATTGCATCGACACTTCACAGTAAGACCCAACACTTGCGCATAGAGCTTGAGGTGAAACTGCATCTTCTGGCGGAACTGAGTTTGCGCGTGTTGGAGCGTTTGAATGACGATTCTATGGTCGTTTTATCTAACGATTTTAGTCAGCGTGAATTAGAAATCTTAAAATGGACGGCGGAAGGAAAAACGTCGGCGGAAATTTCACTTATTTTAGCCATATCTGAACATACGGTGAATTTTCACCAAAAGAATATGCAAAAGCGTTTTAATGTTTCCAATAAAACGCAGATTGCCTGTTATGCCGCTGCGGTTGGCCTGATATAGCGAAAAAGCAACTACTAATTTTAGTAGTTCCTTCTCCCGTGTCAGTTGTCTACCCTGCGCGCAACGTTGCCAGGCTGGCTCAAAGAAATCATTGCATACATGGGGATGTCAGAGGCGCATGATGAAAGTAATTCAAACACAGCTTAAGGATATGCCGTCCTCACTGTTGGCAGAACTGGGAACGTATCGCTATAGCGTGTTTGCGCGCGGCGAAGGGTGGTCGATTCCACCGCGATTGAGTACGCCAGGGCAAGAGTACGATCGTTTTGATCGTTCGGATGTCACCTGGTTGATTGCCTGGAACGCTCGTCAGGGTATTTGCGGCTGCGCACGTCTGTTGCCGTGGCATGAACCTGAGGTGCCGGAAGGTTTTGTTCTGCCTTTCGATCAGGAAAAGGTATGGGAAATGTCGCGCTTCTCGGCGCGCCTTGAGGTGGACGCGGAGCTACCGCTGAGTATTTTGTGGCACTCGGTGCAATTAGCAGAACTGAGCGGCATGGAGTATTTGATCAGTTCGGCGACGCCAATGCTTGAGAAGATGTTCGAACAGCATCAGGTAGTCTACGAGCCGCTCTCACCGGGCTTGATCCAATCTGAAGACAATCTGTTTGCCATTCGCATTCCGGTTGATCAACCGGCGCTGGCGGAGAAATATCGGGGTACACGACGCTTTAGCCCGGAAGAGGTACTGCCGTCGCTGGGTGTTTCAGTAAACTGGCAATCACACAGCTAGATACCCCGCGCATTTCGCGCGGGGCATATCGCTTATTGACGGTAAGCGGTTTTGATCTGACGAATTGTATTATTAAACACTTCCGCCTGCGGCTTATCGCCTAACGAAGCTTGCACATAACGCTCCATGTTGATGATCACCTTACCGGCATCGGCTTGACCCATTCCTTTCAGAATCAGCGTCACCATCATTTTCAGACAGGCGACTTCGTCGGCCAGCGCCTGCGTGTCTCGTGAAGTTGCGAAATCTTCATCACTCATAATTGACTCCTTGGGGGTGTTACTCAATGTTGACACATTCTTCCTGTGCGTAAGAAAGAGAGTATATCATAGGGTTTTCAGATGAATTTTAATGAAGCGAAGCGGTAAAAGTCAGACCGCTTTTTAATTGCGCATTGCGCTATTTATCAGCAACCAGAATTAGCGTTTAGCTGTTATTTACCAGGCGATCGGAATGCGACAATAAAATCGAGCTATAAATTATAACTTAATGATATTAATGACAATTTAACTTATCTCATTTTGCATGTTATTGCCCTGTGCAGTAAAAGCTGCATCAAAGAAATGTTATTGATTTACATCAGTTCATTTGAGATTTATCTGTGACTGTAGATGTTTTTTCCACCTGAAAACCGGTAAGATGACCGTTCTGAAATATATTTCCCTTTCTTAACCTGCGGAGTACGTCCCGTTGATCAGCCTGCTTCTTGTTGATGACCATGAACTGTTACGCGCCGGTATTCGCCGCATTCTGGAAGATATGAAAGGACTCGTTATTGCGGGTGAAGCGGCGTGCGGTGAAGACGCCGTGAAATGGTGCCGCAGCAATCCGGTTGACGTAGTGCTGATGGACATGAACATGCCCGGTATTGGCGGCCTGGAAGCGACACGCAAAATTGTGCGCTTTAACCCGGATATCCGCATCATCATGCTCACCATTCATACCGAAAATCCACTGCCGGCGAAGGTGATGCAGGCGGGCGCAGCGGGTTATCTCAGTAAAGGCGCCGCGCCGCTGGAAGTGGTGAGTGCGATTCGCTCGGTGCATTCAGGGCAACGCTATATCGCTTCGGATATTGCTCAGCAAATGGCACTTAGCCAGATCGAACCGCAAAAAGCCGAATCCCCCTTCAGCTGTTTGTCGGAAAGGGAATTGCAGATTATGCTGATGATCACACGCGGGCAGAAAGTGACGGAAATTTCCGAACAACTCAGTCTCAGCCCGAAAACCGTTAACAGTTACCGCTATCGCATGTTCAGCAAGTTGAATATCAGTGGCGACGTCGAGTTAACGCATTTGGCCATTCGACATGGCCTGTTCAATGCGGAGCCATTAATCAGTAGTGAGTGACGTTTTCGATTCCAAAGCCTTTCTCAGCACCGTGACCAGCCAACCCGGCGTCTACCGTATGTACGATGCGGCCGGTACGGTGATCTATGTTGGTAAAGCCAAAGACCTTAAAAAGCGCCTGACCAGCTACTTCCGTACGCAGGTGGGCAGTCGCAAAACTGAAGTGCTGGTCAGCAACATCCAGAACATCGACGTCACCGTGACGCACACCGAAACGGAAGCGCTGCTGCTGGAGCATAACTACATCAAGCTCTACCAGCCGCGCTATAACGTGCTGCTGCGCGATGACAAATCCTATCCTTACATTTTCCTCAGTGGCGATAGCCATCCGCGTCTGGCGATGCACCGTGGCGCGAAGCACGCCAAAGGCGAATACTTTGGCCCGTTTCCGAACGGCTATGCGGTACGTGAAACCCTCGCGCTGCTGCAAAAGGTATTCCCGATTCGCCAGTGTGAAAACAGCGTGTATCGCAACCGCTCGCGCCCGTGTTTGCAGTATCAAATTGGCCGCTGCCTTGGACCCTGCGTTTCCGGCTTGGTTAGCGAAGAGGAGTATGCGCAGCAAACCGATTACGTGCGTTTGTTCCTCGCGGGAAAAGATGATCAGGTGATCAATCAGCTGGTCAAGCGCATGGAAAATGCCAGTGAGGAACTGCGTTTTGAAGAGGCCGGGATTTTACGCGACCAGATTCAAGCGGTAAGGCGCGTAACCGAGCGGCAGTTTGTCTCCAATCAGGGTGAAGACTTGGATGTGATGGGCGTGGCCTTTGATGCTGGCATGGCTTGCTTGCATGTGCTGTTTATCCGTCAGGGCAAAGTGCTCGGCAGCCGCAGCTACTTCCCGAAAGTACCTGCCGATACCGAACTGACCGAAGTGGTGCAAACCTTTGTCGGCCAGTTCTATCTGCAAGGCAGTGAAGCGCGTACTTTGCCAGCGGAAATTCTGCTGGACTTTACGCTACCGGAACGTGAGCTGCTGGCGGAATCGCTGAGCGCGCTGGCGGGACGTAAAGTGAACATTCAAAGTAAGCCGCGTGGTGACCGTGCACGCTACCTGAAACTGGCGCGCACCAATGCGGCAACGGCACTGACTACCAAGCTGTCGCAGCATTCGACCATTCAGCAGCGTCTGGCGGCGCTGGCGACGTTCCTTGAGCTCGACACCATTCATCGCATGGAGTGCTTCGACATCAGCCACACCATGGGCGAGCAGACCATTGCGTCGTGCGTGGTGTTCAACCGTGATGGTCCGCTGCGTTCGGATTACCGTCGCTACAACATTGAGGGCATCACGCCGGGCGATGATTACGCGGCGATGAATCAGGTGCTGCGCCGTCGTTACGGCAAAGCGCTGGAAGAGGACAAAATCCCCGACGTGATCATCATCGACGGCGGTAAAGGTCAGTTAGCGCAGGCGAAACAGGTTTTCGCCGAGCTGAATGTACCCTGGGATAAAGATCGTCCGATTTTACTCGGCGTGGCGAAGGGTAGCGATCGTAAAGCCGGGCTGGAAACGCTGTTCTTTGAAGCGGAAGGTGAGGGCGTTTCCTTACCGCCGGACTCGCCTGCGCTGCATGTGATTCAGCATATTCGTGATGACTCTCACAATCATGCGATTTCAGGTCACCGGAAAAAACGCGCCAAAGTGAAGAACACCAGCGCGTTGGAAAGTATTGAAGGCGTGGGGCCCAAACGGCGCCAGCAGCTGCTCAAGTATATGGGTGGCCTGCAACCGCTGATGAATGCCAGCGTCGACGAGATTGCTAAAGTGCCGGGAATTTCCACCGCGCTGGCGGAAAAAATCTACTACTCACTGAAACACTAACGTTGAAAGAGGGGGGGCAATGTAGCAACATACATGAAACCCTACTCACACCAGACAGTTACTGGCATATGCAATTTAACATTCCGACGTGTCTTACCCTGTTTCGAGTCGTACTTATTCCCTTTTTTGTCCTGGCGTTTTATCTGCCATTTCAATGGGCTCCCTTTGCTACTGCACTGATCTTCGTGATTGCTGCGGTTACTGACTGGTTTGATGGTTTTTTAGCGCGTCGCTGGAAGCAGACCACGCGTTTTGGCGCGTTCCTCGATCCGGTTGCGGATAAAGTGCTGGTGGCGATTGCACTGGTGCTGGTGGCGGAGCATTTCCACGCGTGGTGGATTACGCTGCCTGCGGCAACGATGATCGCGCGTGAAATCATTATCTCTGCGCTGCGTGAGTGGATGGCGGAGATCGGCAAACGCAGCAGCGTGGCGGTGTCGTGGATCGGCAAGGTGAAAACCACCGCGCAGATGTTCTCGCTGTTTGCCTTGCTGTGGCGTCCAGAAGCCACGGTGGTTGGCGTGGGTGTGGTCGCACTGTACATCGCAGCCGTGCTGACGTTCTGGTCAATGTTCCAGTATTTAAGCGCAGCGCGCGGCGATTTGCTCGATAGCTGATCGATGCGATTTAAAAAGCAGCAAACGGACGCAGTGTGTGGATAATTCTGTTGACTCACTGCGTCAGATAAGTAGAATGCATCGCATCGAACGGCAGCAAGCCTGCAAGAAGCTGAACAAAATCAGCAAGTTCGATGAAGAAATACAGAATCGAGTATTTCAATTTGTAGCAAGGCAGCAACTGAACGAATCACAGAGAGCTTACTTCAGTAAGTGACCTGTGTGAGTTAAGGAAGCTAACGCAGCAACAAATTGAAAGACGAAGATTATGCGGGAATAGCTCAGTTGGTAGAGCACGACCTTGCCAAGGTCGGGGTCGCGAGTTCGAGTCTCGTTTCCCGCTCCAAATTTAGTGGTTCGTATTCAACGAATTACATATCAGATTAAAGGCGCGTTGGCAGAGTGGCCATGCAACGGATTGCAAATCCGTCTACCTCGGTTCGACTCCGGGACGCGCCTCCAATTTACACCCTGCCCGGGTGGTGAAATCGGTAGACACAAGGGATTTAAAATCCCTCGGCTTATGGCTGTGCGGGTTCAAGTCCCGCCCCGGGCACCATATTTGCAGTCGATAAAACGAATAAAATAAAGCAATAAGCAGCAATGTCGTAACCGCCTAAGGGCGGTTTTTTCGTTTTTGTCGTTACTTCATCGCCAATAAAAAACCCGGCTAAGCCGGGCAAGTCATTACGATTGCGGTTGTCCCACCGGACCTGCACCTTCGCTGGCACCCGGCACCGGTTGGTTACTTGGCGCATGTGGGCGCCCATCGTTGCCGACCGCATCACTCTTGTGCATACAACCCGCCAGCGATACCAAGGTTAACGTCACCAATGCTGCTTTTGCTAAAACGTTCATCTGCTGCTCCTTATAATTAAGCGATTGAGTAACCAATCCCAAAGAGATCAAAGGATTGACCATGAGCTAAGCAAAGTCAGTGACAGCAAATTACGCAAGCGAAGCGCGGCAGTAACCATAAAAAACGCCGGATTTCCGGCGTTTTTCGTCTCAATCCTAATATTTCTATCCCAGATTGCCACTCAGCCGCTCGCGGAAATCGCTGCTGCGGTTATCCAGCCCGATAAAGGTGACGTTCGCTCCATGGCGCTGATAGCGATATTCGATAGCATCAAGGGCCGCCACGCTGGAAGCGTCCCAAATTTGCGCATGCGTCAAATCGATGGTGACAGTTTTTGGATCGTGGCCGTAATTGAAGTGTTCAAACAAATCATTGCTGCTACCAAAGAACAGCGGGCCGCGCACGGTGTAATTGACCTGTTGGCCATCCTCGCTCAGCTGGCGTTCAGCGTGAATGACGTGAGCGATGCGGCGTGCGAACAGCATCATCGCCAGAATCACACCAACCAGCACGCCAATCGCCAGGTTGCCGGTCCACACGGTGACAGCAACCGTCAGCACCATCACAAAGGTTTCCGACCACGGCATGCGTTTCAGCGTTGCCGGTTGCAGACTGTGCCAGTTCACGGTTTTCACCGCTACCACCATCATAATGCCCGCCAGTACTACCATCGGGATCTGCGCCATAATCTGGCTCAGTCCGGTCACTAATAACAGCAGCACGATACCCGCCGCGACCGTAGAAACACGCGTACGTGCTTTGCCCAGCTCGACGTTAACGATGGTTTGGCCAATCATCGCGCAACCGGCGATGCCGCCATAGAAGCCCGCAAGAATATTGCCGACGCCCAGCGCCCAGGATTCGCGGCGTTTAGCGGAAGGCGTATCGGTGATGTCATCCACCAGTTTGGCGGTCAGCAACGATTCCATCAAACCCACAAAGGCGATGCTCAAGGCGGTGGGCCAGATGATTTGCAGCGTGTGCAGATTGATTGGGACCAGCAGCGTAGTGAAGCCTGGCAGACCGGCGGTCATTGGCCCTTCGTCGCCCACGTTCGGTACGCGATAGCCAAGCAGCAACGCCACCGCCGTCACCACCACAATCGCCACCAGCGGTGAAGGGACGCTTTTCAGCACTTTCGGTAGCAGCAGCACGATGGCCAGCGTAACGGCGAATAGCACCCACACCAACGCGGATTGTCCCCAAACGTGCGGGACCTGCGCAAAGAAGATCAGGATGCCGAGGGCGTTAACGAAGCCGATCATCACCGAACGTGGGATATAGCGCATCATGCGCGACAACCCAGCGAGCCCAAAGATAATCTGGATAATGCCGCCCATAATCACCGCCGGCAGGATGTATTCAACGCCGTGCGCATGCACCATTGGGCCGATCACCAGCGCCACCGAACCGGCCGCTGCGGTGACCATCGCCGGACGACCGCCCAGAATCGACAGCGTCAGGCACAGCACCACCGAGGCCACAAGGCTGACTTTAGGATCGACACCGGCAATCACGGAGAAGGAGATAACTTCCGGGATCAGCGCCAGCGCGGTAATAATGCCGGCCAGACACTCGCGGGTTAACAGGGCTGGCGAACGTAAAACGCGCCCCACGGTGATATCGCTCTCCACCGCAGTGGTGCGCTCAGTTGGTTGACTCATAAATTGTGCAGGCTCTTTTATTATTGTGCGCATACCGTCGCGGTACGGCAGTAACCAGTTAGGATTTTCCGAGAAGGGATGTTACCGGGCAATAAGGTGAGACGCTAGCGCGTTGGGTCAGGTGAGGGTGATTCCATCCCTGGAATCCGGCTTTAGACCGCGAGATCGTCAGGTGTTTTATTCACAACCAATTCAAGCAGATGGCGATAAATATCCAGCTGAATCACATCGCTTTCCATCTCAAGACGGTTAATCAGCGAAGCAATAATCGCTTTATTAGAAACCGGCATACCGGCTTGCAGGATTTCGGCGATGATCTGCCCGAAAACTTCCATTTCACTGCTGTCGCTGTTACCGGCCAGTTTGAAATAGTCAGCGATGGCAGCGCTACTGTTTGCGGCGTTTTGCATATGTGAAGCCCTTAAGATCGGCCTGATGGCAATGTGCCTTCAGCTCCATGATGAAAAAATTTGCACGCGGACAGGCGCGCAACACCCAACTCATCAACCAACGCAAAAAGACACCTCTGAAGGTGGAAATCCACAACACCTTCAGAGGCGACGCAAAGTGCATCATTCGTTACGGAGCCATCTCCTGGCTCACGGGACGTAAACTTATACAATCCGGCGCAACTTGTACAACCTGGATTTTAAGCAATTTGTGCTAGTCCTTATTTAACAGTTGCTTATGATTTGTAATGTTTTCTAAAAGCTATACAAGAATAAGCCCAAACCGCCAAATTTTCGGTGAGTTGTACAACTGATAAAGAAAGCTGGAGATTTTTTGTGCTGCCAACTACGTTTGCAGGTGTAAGCAAAATTTTCATTGGCGAGCGGCTTACCTTATAATAACGCTCCCGTTTAGTTAGATACCTAACCATTAGGCCACTACGTTTTGAGCGACTATCCCCAACCCTTTTCTCGTTTGCTGCATCTCACCGCGCACGCGTGGCGTTTGGCTGTTGATCGTCGCCTCAAAGAGAGCGGATTGAGCATGAGCAGCTGGATGGCGATTGCCAGCGTTGCCACCGCCGCCGAGCCGCCAACACAAAAAGCGCTGGCGCAGTTGCTTGGTCTGGAAGAGGCCAGCGTCGTGCCGCTGGTGGATCGTCTGGTGAAGCAGCAGCTATTGGCGCGCGTGCAGCCGCCGGAAGATCGCCGCAAACGCCTGCTGATTCTGACGGAGCAGGGCAGCGTGGCTTTTGCCGAAGTGAAAACGCAGGCCGATGCGCTACGTGCACAGTTGCTAGCGGATATCGATCCTGCATCGCTGGCGATAACGGAACAGGTGCTGCAACAGCTGCTCGCGCGTCTGGGAAGCACTTAAAGGTGGCAAAACGTAATCCTTATGCTCCGCGCGAATGGCTGCCGCATGAGAAGCCGATGCTGCCGGGCTCGCCCTCAACGCCGCTGCATTCGCCTTCGAAGCGCATCGCATTTGGCATCATTGGCTTATTGATCTCGATTACCGGCGCGCTGAGTAACGCGCTGGTCTCTGCCAACCTCACCAATCTGCAAGGCACCTTCGGCGCTTACAGCAATGAGATCGCCTGGTTGCCCGCGGTATATGTGATGGGCAACATCTCCATCAACCTGCTGCTGGTGAAGTTCCGCCAGCAGTTTGGTCTGCGGCTGTTCACCGAAGCGTTTCTGGTGCTATATGTGATCGTGGCATTTTTCCACCTGCTGGCTAACGATCTCAGCTCGGCGATCATTGTCCGCACCGCGCACGGCATGGTCGGCGCGGCGCTCAGTTCGCTCGGCATCTATTACCAGATTCAGGCCTGGCCGGCGAAGCATCGGCTTAAAGCCCTGGTGATTGGCATCACCGCATCGCAGCTGGCGATTCCGCTGGCACGATTGTTCTCCACCGAACTGCTGCAGCTGCAAGAGTGGCGCGGTTTATACCTGTTTGAACTCGGTCTGGCGATGATCTCGCTGGGCTGCGTGCTGGTGGTGAAACTGCCGCCCGGCGACCGCATCAAAGCCTTTGAAAAGATGGATTTCCTCACCTTCATGTTGATGGCGCCGGGCATGGCGCTGCTGTGCGCGGTGCTGTCGCTGGGCCGCATCGAATGGTGGTTCAGCACGCCGTGGCTCGGTGTGGCATTAGCGCTGGCGCTGGTGTTGATCGTGGCGGCGATTGTCGTCGAGCACAACCGTAAGAATCCGTTGCTGAATACCCGCTGGCTCAGCAACGGCACGATTGTGCGGCTGGGCATTGTGATGATCATGATGCGTATTCTGCTGGCCGAGCAAAACACCGGCGCGGTGGGTTTCCTGCAGCAGCTTGGCTTACTCAACGATCAGATGCGCGGTCTGGCGTTAGCGATCATTGCCGGGGTGATTTGCGGCATGATCGCCAGCGCACTAACCATCAAACCCACGCATCTGAGCTGGCCAATTGTCGTGTCGTTAGTGGTGATGATCGTCGCCTCGCTGATGGATGCGCAATCCAACCCGCTGACGCGCGCCCACAATCTCTACTTTAGCCAGTTTCTGCTCGGTTTCGGCAGCGCCTTCTTCCTCGGGCCCGCTATGCTGCTGGGGATTGGCGGCGTGGTGACGCAGCCGAAAAACCTGGTCAGCTTCTCGGTGCTGTTCGGTATGAGCCAGAACTTAGGCGGCCTGATTGGCGCGGCCATTCTCGGCACGTTCCAGACGTGGCGCGAAAAATACCACTCCAGCCTGCTGGGCGATCAGCTGTCGCAGCTGGATCCCAACGTGACCGAACGCCTTAGCCATTACAGCTCGCTGTTCAGCAGCCAGTTGCCGGATAGCGTGCTGCTCAGCGCGCAAAGCAGCAGCCAGCTGCAAACGGTGGCGACGCTGCAAGCCAACGTGCTGGCCTATAACGATACTTATCTTCTTACCGCCGCGCTGGCTTTCATCACCTTAATCTGGGTGCTGTATCGCCTGACGCGCTTACGCTATATCAACTGGCGTCAGACTAAAATGAATGCGGCACAACCAGTAACCCCGACGGAGAATTCATGAGCCAACAGGACGACATTCAGGCGGCGGAGCGCGAGCGCACCAACCGCCGACGCATTCTTTCTATCGCCGCTGGCAGCGGCATTGTCATCGTCGGCGTGCTGGTGATCCTCTATGCCTGGCAGCTGTGGCCGTTCACCAGCACCGTTCAGTCCACGGAAAACGCCTACGTGCGTGGCCAGGTAACCTTTATCAGCCCGCAGGTGAATGGCTATCTGACCGAAGTGAACGTGGTGGATTTGCAGCCAGTGACCAAAGGCCAACTGCTGATGACCATCGACGATCGTATCTATCGTCAGCGCGTGCACCAGGCGCAGGCGCAGCTGGATATGAAAATCGCCGCGCAGAACAACAACCAGCAGCAACGTAAAAGTGCCGAAGCCAATATTCTCAGCAATAAAGCGGCGCTGGAAAATGCCAAAGCGCAGGCGCTGAAAAGCAGCCTCGATCTCAAGCGCGTTGAGAATCTGGCGGCTGATGGCTCGCTGTCGGTACGTGAGCGCGACGCCGCGCGCGCAGCGAATGCCCAGGCGCTGGCACAGTTGCGTCAGGCGGATGCGCAGGTGGCCGTTTCACAACAGAATCTGCAAACTGTGGTGGTGAATCGCGCGTCACTGCAAGGCGATGTTGCCAGTGCGCAGGCGGCGCTGGAGTTGGCAAATATCGACCTGGCGAATACGCGCATCATCGCGCCAGACAGCGGCCAGCTCGGTCAGCTGTCGGTGCGCAAAGGCAGCTATGTGACCGCTGGCACGCGTTTGACCTCGGTGGTGCCAGAAAACAAATGGATCATCGCGAATTTCAAGGAAACTCAACTGGCGCGCGTGCGTCCCGGTTTACCGGTGAATATCCGCGTCGATGCGCTGGACGGTAAGCACTACGATGGCCGCGTTGAGTTTATCTCGCCTGCCGCCGGTTCCGAATTCAGCGCTATCTCGCCGGATAACGCCACCGGCAACTTTGTAAAAATTGCCCAGCGCATTCCGGTGCGCATCAAAATTTTGAATGACGATCTGCAAGCACTGCGTCCGGGCATGTCAGTGGAAGTAAGCATTGATACCGCCGCAGAGCCGCACAAGGATACGCCATGAGGCGCTTATTGCTAGCCACCTGTGTGGCATTGATGGTGAGCGGCTGTGCAACGCAAGTGGAAAAAGCGCCCTCATCGTTGCCGATTCCTGATAGTTGGCGTCAGCAGGTGGGCCCGCATGCGCTGCCGGAGGCGCAATGGTGGCAGAACTTCGGCGATGCCAATCTCAATCGCCTCGTCACGCAGGCGTTGCAGCACAACAGCGATGTCCTCACCGCGCGTTCGCGCGTGGATCAATACCGTGCCGAGTTGCGTGCCGCGCAGGGCGATAATTTCCCAACGCTTTCGGCGGGCGTGGCGGCTACGCATCAGCGTGCGCTGTCGGCGGCCACCGGTCAGCCGTATGAAAACGCGGTGTTTCAGGGATTGCTGCAGGCCAACTACGAGGTGGATTTATGGGGCAGCCGCAGCAACAGCATTCGCGCTGCGGAAGCTTCGCTGGATGCGCAGCGTGCTGCCGCTTCTGCCGCTGAGCTCACCGTCGCCAGTTCGGTGGCATCGGGCTACCTCAGCTTGTGCGCGCTGGATGAACAGCTGCGCGTAACCCAGGCAACGCTGGCGACGCGCAAAAACTCGCTCAACCTGGCGCAGCGCCAGTTTGAAACCGGCTACACCTCGCGCCTTGAATGGATGCAGGCCGCCTCGGAATATCAAACCGCCAAAGCGCAGATCCCGCAGTTGCAGCATCAGATCGAGCAGCAGGAGAACGCGCTTAGCGTGCTGGTGGGCATGAACCCGCGCCAAATCGCGCGCAGCAGCCAGTTCGACCACATCAAGCCGCAAACCCTGCCATCGCTGCTGCCGTCGCAGCTGCTGAATCGCCGTCCCGATATTGTGCAGGCGCAGCGCCAGCTGCTGGCCGCCGACGCGTCACTGGCTTCAACCCAGGCCAAACTGTTGCCGTCGCTCAATCTCACCGCCAGCGGCACCTTGCAAAGCAGCGAACTGCATCAGTTGCTGGATAATCCGTTCCGTCTGTGGAGCATTGGCGGCAGCATTCTGGCTCCGCTGTTAAATCGCGAAGCGCTAACTGCTCAGGTGGATGTGGCGATGGCGACGCGTAATCAGGCGCTGTACGGTTATGAAAAAGTGGTGCGTAACGCCTTCTCCGACGTGGATAACGCGCTGGATGCCATTCGCCGTAGCGAGGAGCAGCTGGCGGAGTTGCAGAAACAGGAGAGTTATGTGGCGGAAGCGTATCGCATTGCCCACAACCGTTACCAAAATGGTTACGCCTCTTATCTGGATGAGCTGGACGCCCAGCGCACGCTGTTCAGCACTCAGCTGAATATCGTGTCAGTAAAAAATACGCTGCTGTTAGCGCAAATCGATCTATATCGTTCGCTCGGCGGCGGCTGGCAGGGTTAAACATCATGTCGCAAGGCCATTTTTCGGTAGAAATTCCGCCGTAAAACGGCCTGCGTCTGGTTTTAAATCGGCAGTAAACGATTCTAAAGTCATTCATGCTTCTTTTTACTTGTCTTTACAAATAATGTTATTATCCGCCCGCTTTACACAGTCTGAACGGAACAGTGTTGGTAAGTTTACCAGCGCGGTCGCTCACTTAAGCGGCATGCAAAGACAGGGGAAGAAAAGGAAATGATGAATAAAAAAATCGGTTTTGCGTTGTTAGTTACTGCGGTCCTGTTAACCGGCTGTGCGCCGCGTACCGCGCCGATCCAGAATGTTAGCCAGACCGTGGGTCAGAGCTACTCGGATGAGCAAATGAAGCAAGCTATCGTCCAGGCGGGCGCCGCTAACCATTGGGTGATGACGCCAGCGGGTCCAGGCGTGATGAATGGTCACCTGGCCGAGCGCGGACATACCGCGGATATTCGCGTGAACTACACCGCGAACAGTTATCAAATCCAGTATGTCAGCAGCCAGAATCTGAAAGCAGGCAGCGGTCAGATTCACCGCAACTATAACCGCTGGATTCAGAACCTGAGCCAGGGCATCCAGACGCGACTGGCGGTTGAAGCCGCTAAATAAGCGCGAAGCGTGATTGCTGACATAATGTTGTAAAGTTAGCCGTAACGCTGCCGAAATAGAAACAGGCGGGCCACGTGCCCGCCTTGTTAATCGGCGACATCCGCATGGGATGACGGGTATAGAGAGCAAGGAAGGGATGCCGCGCAGCGAAAACCGGACCATCCCTGAGGCTGAAGAAAGAATACAGGTATGAAACTCGCTTACTCCCTTGTTGACTGGCACGCCATCGCGCCGGGCAACAGCACCGCAGAAGAGTGGCAACGTTGGGCGCAACAGGCACCGGCGTTAGATGCCACGCAACCTATCGCGAAACCCCAATTTTTGCCGATGATGACCGCGCGTCGTCTCAGCGCCGGCAGCCGTGCTGCGGTTGAATGCGGGCTGGCGTTATTGGCGCGGCATAGCGTGGACGCCATCGTCTTCACCAGTCGCCACGGCGAACTGGAGCGTAATCTGCGCATTCTCACCGCGCTGGCGGAACAGCAAGCGCTGTCGCCCACCGATTTCGCCATGTCGGTTCACAACTCAGCGGTGGGCAGTTTGACCATCGCCGCGCGTCAGCCGTTGGTTTCATCCTCGGTTTCGGCCGGTATTGATAGCTTCCAGCAAGGATTGATAGAAGTGGCGGCGCTGCATCAGGCGGGTTACGCGCAGGTGCTGCTGGTGGATTTTGACGGCGTGGTGCCGGATTACTACCGTCCATGGCTACCGGAAATCGATCGCTTTAATGCGCCGTACGCGGTAGCGCTGCTGCTACGCGCAGGCGAGGCGTGGCGTTGCGAAGCGCAGGCCGGCAAACCCGCTGAGCTGCACAACCCTCTGCCGCAAAGTCTGCAATTTCTGGCGGCGATGCTGCACAACACGCCACGTTTTAGCGTGGCCGGCGAGCGCCATCAGTGGCACTGGGAGCGTCTGCATGGTGGATAATTCGCTGACCGAGGCGCGTCCGGGTTTCAACTATTACTGGCGGCTGGTGATGACCGCCGTCAGCTTTACACTGTTCAGCGTGGGCGGCCTGCTACTGTCGCTGATTTGGTTCAATCTGCTGTTACTGGTGCAGCGTGATGGCCTGCGCCGTCGCCATATCGCCCGCAGCAGCATCGCCTGGAGCTTCCGCTGCTTCCTGCGTTTCTGCCGCTTTGTCAGGGTTTACGATTACCAAATCATCGGCGCAGAACAGCTGCGTCAGGATCGCGGCTGCCTGATCGTCGCCAACCATCCGTCACTGATCGATTACGTGATGATCGCGTCGGTGCTGCCGGAGATGGATTGCCTGGTGAAAGCCGAGCTGCAGCACAACATTTTCTTCCGTGGCGTGATTCGCGCCGCCGATTACCTGATTAACAGCGAAGCCGATACGCTGCTGCCAGACAGCCAGCAGCGACTGGCGCGCGGCGATACCATTCTGATTTTCCCGGAAGGCACGCGCACACGTTATGGCGAGCCGCTGAAGCTGCAGCGCGGTGCCGCCAACATTGCGGTGCGCGCGGGCTGCGATTTGCGTGTGGTGCACATCAGCTGCACCGAGCGCATGCTCGATAAGCAAAGCCGCTGGTATCAGATTCCGCTGGTTAAACCGATTTTTACTGTACGCGTACAATCGCGTATTGCCAGCCACGCCTTTAGTGAGGCCGAAGAGGATTCGCAGCCGCTGGCCGCACGTCGTCTGACGCGTCATCTGCAACAGGCGCTGGTGCCTGAAGAGACCAACTAAGTTATGCAAGTACTGATTAACGACATCAAACAGATGATTATCGACACGCTGAATCTGGAAGATATCAGCCCTGACGACATCGAAACCGACGCACCGCTGTTTGGCGAGGGGCTGGGCCTCGATTCAATCGATGCGCTGGAGCTGGGACTGGCGGTGAAAAATCGCTTCGGCGTACAGCTCTCCGCCGAGAGTGAAACGCTGCGCGCGCACTTTTTTTCCGTGGCTACACTGGCCGCGTTTGTTGAACAACAGCAAGCCTGAGAGCAGTCAACATGATGAACAAAAACGAAATTTACCAGGAAGTGGCTTCGCTGCTCACCTCGCTGTTTGAAATTGAGCCGGATGATATTCGTCCGGACGCCCGCCTGTATGAAGACCTCGAGCTGGATAGCATCGATGCGGTCGATATGGTGGTGCATCTGCAAAAGCGTACTGGCCGTAAGATCAAACCGGAAACCTTCCGCGCGGTGCGTACCGTGCAGGATGTGGTGGATGCCGTCGATCAACTGATGCGCGACGAAGCCTAATCGCATGCTGCTGCGGCTGCTAAACGGAGCGGCGCTGCTGGCGTGGCCGTTTCTGGTGTGGTTAACCCTCACCCAGCCACAGTGGCGCGGCGTGACGGGCCTGCTGGCGCTGCTGTTTGTGCTGCGCGTCTGGACGCTGCGCCGCGCCGCCGGGCCGATGGCGCGTGTGATGCTACTGCTGGCGCTGGTGGGCAGCGCGTTATGCCTCGCCAGCCTGCTGCTGCGATCGCAACATCTGCTGCTGTGGTATCCGCTGGTGGTCAATGCATCGATGCTGCTGCTGTTTGGCGCGTCGCTGTGGAGCCCCATGCCGCTGGTAGAGCGGCTGGCACGGCTGCGCGAACCGGATCTGCCACCGCGCGCGGTGCATTATACCCGCCGCGTGACGCAAGTGTGGTGCGGCTTTTTCATCTTCAACGGCAGCGTGGCGTTGCTCACCTGCCTGCTCAATGATGTCACGCTCTGGACACTCTGGAATGGGTGCATCAGCTATCTGCTGATGGGCACGCTGATGGGCGGCGAATGGCTGCTGCGTCAGCGCATAAGGAAACAGGCATGAACTTACATAGCCTTCGCGACTGGTTCAGCGCGCCGGATCGCATGGTGGCCTGGCACGGCCAACAGCAACATACGCTGCACACCTTGCGTCAGCAGGTACGGGCGCTGGCCGATCGGCTGCAAAACCAGCCCGGCCAATATTGGGCGCTGTGCTTTGATAACAGCTATGCGTTTACCGCCGCGCTGCTGGCGCTGTGGCACGCCGGTAAAACGCCGGTGATCCCCGGACACTGTCGCGCGGCCCAGCTGGAAGAGATGGCCGACAGCCTGGATGGCGTGATCAGTGATATGCCGCTGGCAGTCGCGCTGCCGCAGCTGCGCTGGGACGACGCACTGGCGAGCGGTGCGTTACCGCCAATCGCCGCCGACGCCACGCTGGTGTTGTTCACCTCTGGTTCGACCGGCACGCCGCGTCGCGTAGTGAAATCGCTGCGCGCGCTGGATCTTGAAGCCCGCTGGCTCTCCAGCTTGTGGGGCGCACGCTTACGTGATTGCCATGTGATTGCCTCCGTCAGCCATCAACATCTGTATGGCCTGAGTTTTCGCATCGTGCTGCCGATGGCGTTGGGTTTACCCTTCGCCGCGCAGCAAATTTTCTACAGTGAACAGCTGGCCGATCATTCACCCGATCGTCGCTACGCGTTTATCAGCAGCCCAGCGTTTCTGCGGCGTCTCGATCCGGCATTGGCCGGGCCGCGCTGCGAACTGATCGTGTCCGCCGGTGGCGCGTTGCCGTGGACGGCGGCGCAGCATGCGCAACAGGCGCTGAGCTGTACGGTTGATGAAATCTATGGCAGCACCGAAACCGGCGTGATTGGCTGGCGCTCTGCACGTGAGGAGAACGCGCTGTGGCACTGTTTCCCGCAGATTACCCTGCGTGAGCAGGACGCCGGACGCTGGCGGGTGTTTTCCGCCTTGCTGGAAACCGATGACGGTTGCGCGCTCGACGATCGTATCGTGCAGCAACCGTCCGGCCAGTTTCAGCTGGCGGGACGTCAGGATCGCGTGGTGAAGATCGAAGATAAACGCGTATCGCTGAGTGAAATTGAACGCCGCCTGCTGGCGTTGCCCGGCGTGGAAGATGCCGCCGCGCTGGCGATTCAGCGTCACGGTCGTCACGCGATTGGCGTGGTGCTGGCGCTGCCTGAGATGCTGGATGCGGCGACGCTGCATCAGCTAAAAATTGAGTGGAAACGCGCCCTGCAACCCTGGCTGGAGCCGGTGGCGATTCCGCGCTATTGGCGCGTGGTGACGTCGATTCCTGTCACCGCACAAAGTAAACGCGCCTGGCCACAAATTGAGGAGTTATTTGATGCTGCCGGTTGAACTGCATGCCGAACAGCAGGGCGATACACTGACATTGCGCCTGCACGTTGTTGCCGATCTCTTTTGGTTTCGCGGCCATTTCCCGACGCTGCCAATTCTGCCCGGCGTGGCGCAGCTCGACTGGGCGCTGCATTACGGCCTGACGCGTTTAGCCATCGGTAAATCTTTCGCTGCGATTGACAATATCAAGTTCCAGCAGCCGGTGCCGCCGGATGCCGAGCTGGCGTTACAGCTGCAGTGGCAGGCAGAAAAATCGCTGCTCAGTTTCAGCTACAGCCTGATCAACGGCGACGTGGCGACGGTGGCCAGCAGCGGGAAGATCCGCCTGTGTTGAGTTCTCACTTCACGCCTTGTGTGCTGATTCCCTGCTATAACCACGGCGCGATGCTGGCGTCGGTGCTGGCGCGGCTGGCACCGTTCAACTTGCCGGTGATTCTGGTGGATGACGGCAGCGATGCCACCACCAAACAGCTGATTGCGGCGCTGGAGGCACCGCAGTTGCGGGTGCTGACGCTACCCCACAATCAGGGCAAAGGCGCGGCGGTGATTGCCGGGATGCGCGCGGCGGCGGCGGCAGGTTACAGCCACGCGCTGCAACTCGATGCCGATGGCCAGCATCAGGTGGAAGACACGCCGCGTATGCTGGCCGAAGCGCAGCGTTATCCGCACTGTCTGATCTCCGGTCAGCCGCTTTACGACGCCTCGATTCCCAAATCGCGCCTCTATGGCCGCTACATCACCCATTTCTGGGTGTGGGTGGAAACGCTGTCGTTCTCGCTGAAAGACAGCATGTGCGGCTTCCGCGTCTATCCGCTCGCGCCATCGCTGGCGTTGTGCGATCGCCGTCCGATTGGTCAGCGCATGGATTTCGACACCGAAATCATGGTGCGCCTCTATTGGCAGGGCACGCCGAGCCGTTTTATCACCACGCGCGTGACCTATCCGGCCAGCGGCGTATCGCACTTTGATGCGCTGCGGGACAACCTGCGCATCTCATGGATGCACACGCGGCTGTTCTTCGGCATGTTGCCACGCATCCCGCAGTTACTGCGTCAGCGTAGTGATGCGCAACACTGGTCTGCAACGCCGGAACGACGCGGGCAGAGCGGTTTGCGCTTTATGCTGTGGCTCTATCGCCGCGCCGGACGCTTACCTTTTATCTTGCTGCTGTGGCCGGTGGTGGCGGTTTACTGGCTAACCGGACGCACCGCGCGCGCCGCCTCGCAGCAGTGGCTGACGCGAGTGCGGGCGATGGCGCAGCGGCAGAACATCGCGCTGCCTGCGCCGCTCAGCAGCTATCGTCACTTTCTGCGTTTCGGCTACAGCATGCTGGATAAAGTCGCTAGCTGGCGCGGCGATCTGCAATGGGGACGCGACATTGATTTCGCGCCAGGTGCGGAAGCCACCATTCGCGCCGCCGAGGGCAAAGGCCATCTGATCCTGGCCTCGCATCTCGGTGATATCGAAGCCTGCCGCGCGATGGCCAAACAGGTCAGCGGATTGGTGATTAATGCGCTGGTGTTTACTGACAATGCGCAACGCTTCCGCGAAGTGCTGGAGAGCATTGCACCGCAGGCGGGCGTCAATCTGCTGCCGGTCACCGATATCGGTCCGGACACCGCCATTCTGCTGCAGCAAAAACTCGATGCCGGTGAATGGGTGGCGATTGTTGGCGATCGTACTGCCGTGCATCGCCAGCGCGGCGGCGAGCGTCGCGTGGTGTGGAGTGAATTTATGGGCCATCCTGCACCGTTTCCCCAGGGACCGTTTGTGCTGGCGGCGGCGTTGCGCTGTCCAGTGCTGCTGATGTTCGCCCTGCGCGAACAGGGGCGATTGCGGGTGCACTGCGAAGCCTTTGCCGATCCGCTCTCGCTGCCGCGCGCCCAGCGCCAGCAGGCGTTACAGGCCACCGTCGATCGCTACGCCGAACGGTTACAACAGCACGCGCTGATGGCGCCGCTGGATTGGTTTAACTTTTACGATTTCTGGACGTTGCCCGAGGAGAAAAGCCGCGATGAGTGAAAGCAACTACCGCGCTGAGGTGGACATTACCGTGTCGTTTCACGACTGCGATCCGATGGGCGTGGTGTGGCACGGCAACTATTTCCGCTTTTTTGAAGTGGCGCGCGAAGCCTTGCTGCGCAGCGTCAATTACAGCTACGGCGAAATGGCCGCCAGCGGCTACGTCTGGCCGGTGGTCGATACCCATGTGAAATACCGCCAGCCGCTGCGCTGCGAAGAGGTGGTCCGCGTCGCCGCCAGTATCAGCGAATACGAAAACCGTTTACGCATTGATTATGTGATCCGCAACGCGGCGGGGCAGGTGACCACCAAAGCACACACGCTGCAGGTGGCGGTTAATGCAGCGACGCAGGAGATGTGTTTTGTCTCGCCCGATATTCTGTTTGAACGCCTGGGAGTGAAACCGTGATCAGAACCCTTTGTCTGCTGCTGCTGGTGATCTGCGCCAACGCCAGCGCGGTCACGCTCGAGCAGTTGCAACAGCGCTTTGCCAGCCAACCGGTGATCCGCGCCAATTTTGTTCAGGTGCGCACCATTGCCGGGATGGCGCAGCCGCTGGTGTCACGCGGTCAGCTGCTGATCGCCCAGCAGCAGGGTTTGTGGTGGCAGCAAGCCACGCCGTTCCCACTGATGCTGATCCTTGATGATAAGCGCATGGTGCAGAGCATGAGCGGCCAGCCGCCGCAGGTGATCACCGCCGACAGCAATCCGCAGATGTTCCAGTTCAACCATTTGTTACGCGCGCTATTCCAGGCAGATGAAAAGGTGCTGCGTGAGAATTTTGCGCTCGATTTCCACGATCTGGGCAACAACCGCTGGCAACTTGGTTTGACGCCGAAAGCCGCGCCGCTGAATAAGATCTTTAACCGTATCGATCTGCAAGGCGAGGCGTTTCTCAATCGCATCACGCTGGATGATAAGCAGGGCGATAAAACCGAGATCACCCTTAGCGCTACCCGCACCGAACCGAAACAGTTAACCGATGAAGAGCGAGCCCGTTTTGCCCCAGCGCAGTGAAAAAACCGTTGCGCTGCTGTGGCTGGCGGTGTGCCTGACGTTAGCGGTGGCGCTGGCGGTTTTGCTGCCGCGCAGCCAGCTGAATAGCAGCGTGCTGGCGTTATTGCCGCAGCAAAACCTCGGCCAGGCGCCAGCGGAGATCCAGCACGGCTTTATGCAGCGCCTCGATCGTCAGCTGGTGTGGCTGGTAAGTGCCAACGATCACGACGGCGATGCGGTTGCGGCCTGGTGGCAAGCGCAGCTGCAAGCCTTGCCGATGCTGAAACAGGTGAGCGGCGAACTGGATGATGATCAGATGCAGCGCTGGGGTGCCTATGCGTTTCAGCATCGCAACGGCTTGATCGATGCGGCCACGCGCGCGCGCCTGCAGAACGGTGGTGACGCGCAGGCCGACTGGATTCTGGCGCAGCTGTTCTCGGCCTTCGCGGGCGTCGGCAGCCAAGAGATCGGCCACGATCCGCTGCTGCTGGTGCGCGGCGCGCAACTTGCGATGCAGCAGAACGCCAACAAAATGCTGCTGCATAACGGCTGGCTGACGGTCAAGGATGCGCAGCAGCGCCGCTGGTATTTCCTGCACGGCGAGCTGTCGAGCAATGCTTTCAGTATCAAAGAGAGCCATCAGCTGGTGACCGCGCTTAATCAGCTGGAGCAACAGCTGAAAACCCGCTGGCCGGATGCGCAACTGCTGACGCGTGGCACGGTGCTGTTTAGCGATGATGCCAGCCAGCGCGCGCAGCAGGATGTCGAAACCCTCGGCAGCGCAACGTTAGCGGGATTGCTGCTGCTGGTGTGGCTGGTGTTCCGTTCATTACGGCCGCTGGCGCTCTGTGCATTGTCGGTGGCGATGGGCGCGATGGCGGGCACGGTGCTGACGCTGCTCTGTTTTGGTGAGCTGCATCTCACCACCTTAGTGATGAGCCTCAGCATTGTGGGTATCTCGGCCGATTATACGCTCTACTATCTGACGGAACGCATGGTGCACGGCGAGCAAGCCACGCCGTGGCAAAGTTTGCATAAGGTGCGCGGCACGTTGCTGCTGGCGCTCGGCACCACGGCGATTGCCTGGCTGTTGATGCTGCTGGCACCGTTCCCCGGCTTGCGCCAGCTGGCGGTATTTGCCGCCAGCGGATTAAGTGCTTCCTGCCTGACGGTGATCTGTTTTTATCCGTGGCTGGTACGCGGTTTACCGGTGCGGCCGATTCCGGCGATGGTATGGCTGGCGCGCTGGCTGGCCGCGTGGCGACGCAATAACGGGCTGAAGCGCGGCTTACCGGCGCTGGTGGCGATCTATGCGCTAAGCGGCATGCTGCAACTCAAGGTCGATGATGATATTGCCCATCTGCAAAGCGCCCCGGCGCAGCTGTTAGCGCAGGATCGTCAGCTGGCGCAGCTGACCGGTCAGCAGGCCGATCAAACCTGGTTTGTGGTGTGGGGCGATGATGAACAGCAAGCACTGCAACGGCTGAGCGCGCTGGCACCCAAGCTGCAACAGGCGCAGCAGCAAGGCTGGTTCAAAAGTTATCGCGTGCTGCCGCTGAGTTCGCTGGCGCAGCAGCAGCAGGATGTAGCGCTGCTACAGCAGGCTGCACCAACCATTCTGGATCGATTGAAGCAGGCGGGCATTACTGTAGCGAATGCTAATCTCAGCGCCATGCCGGTGACCGCCGCCGACTGGCTGGCGAGCCCGCTGAGTGAAGGCTGGCGGCTGCTGTGGCTGTCGCTGCCGGACGGACGCAGCAGCGTGCTGGTGCCGATCGGCGGCGTTAAAAACAGCGCCGCGTTGCAGCAGCTGGCATCCCAGCAGGCGGGCGTCAGTTGGGTTGATCGCAAGGCGAGCTATGATGAACTGTTCCGCTTCTGGCGCACGCTGCTGAGCGGATTGCTGGCGCTGGCATTATTGCTGATTACCGCCAGCTACATGCTACGGTTGGGCGTGAAAGCCGGGATGCGCAGCGCGCTGCCGTCGTGGCTGTCGCTGGCGGCGGCGCTGGCGACGCTGGGCTGGATCGGCGCGAGCCTCAATCTGTTTGCCTTGCTGGCGCTGATTCTGGTGCTGGGCATCGGCATCAACTACACGCTGTTCTTCAGCAATCCGCGCGGCACGCCGTTAACTTCCATGCTGGCGGTGACGCTGGCGATGATGACCACGCTGTTAACGCTCGGCATGCTGGTGTTCAGCAGCACCGCCGCCATCAGCGGTTTTGGCACCGTGCTGTGCAGCGGGATTTTTTGTGCATTCTTGCTGGCGCCGTTGGCGCTGGCTCCGGGGAAAAGGAAGCAACGATGAAAATGGGCATTTTGCTGCTGTTGAGCCTGCTGGTAAGCGGCTGCGCGCAGCATCAGAACGACCTCAACCGGCCAACCGCGTGGCTGAAACCGGGCGTGCGCGTCACGCTGCCGGCGCCGGGCATCTCGCCCGCGTTTCAGCAGCAGCAGTTGCTGACCGGCCACGTCAAAGGCAAAACCCAGTCGCTGCTGGTGCTGCTGAGCGCGGATTCACAGCAGCTGAGCCTCGCCGGTTTGTCATCGCTTGGCATCCGCCTGTTCCGCGTCACCTATGATAAAAACGGCATTCACACGCAGCAGATGATGGCGCTGCCGGAAATGCCGCCCGCCAGTCAGGTATTGGCGGATGTGATGCTGAGCCACTGGCCGATCAGCGCGTGGCAGCCGCAGTTGCCGCGTGGCTGGACGCTGACCGACATCGACGATCGCCGCGAGCTGCGCGATCCCGCTGGCAAGGTGGTAACGCTGATTCGCTATCTGCAGCGTGGCGAGTTGCGTGAGCCGATCAGCATCGATCAACGCGCTTTTGGCTATCAGATTCAAATCCAACATCTGGATGCCTCATCATGATTTACATCTCCGCCTTTGGCATGGTGAATGCGCTGGGCAACAACCTGGCGCGCATCGCCGCGCAGCTGCAAGCGGGCCACGCGCCCGGCATGCAACCGCGCGACGGCTGGCTGCAAGACGGCAAACATTGCTGGCTGGGTGAAGTGCAGGGCGCATTGCCGCTTATTCCTGCTGCGCTGGCGGCGCATAACACCCGCAACAATCAGCTGCTGCTGGCCGCGCTGGCGCAGATACGCCCGGTAGTGGATGCGGCCATCGCGCAATATGGGCGCGATCGCGTGGCGATTGTGCTTGGCACCAGCACCTCCGGCGTGGATGAAGGCGATCGTCAGGTGGATGACGCCTTGTCGGGCTACGATTACCGCATGCAGGAGCTTGGCGATCCATCACGCTTCCTGGCGCATTTTTTAGCGCTGGACGGTCCGGCTTACACCATTTCGACTGCCTGCTCATCCAGTGCGCGCGCCATAATTAGCGGCCAACGTTTGATTGATGCTGGTTTAGCGGACGTGGCGCTGGTGGGCGGCGCGGATTCGCTAAGTCGTATGCCGATTAACGGCTTCGCCAGCCTGGATTCACTCTCTGAACGTCACTGCGCGCCGTTTAGCGCCGATCGCGACGGCATTTCGATTGGTGAAGCTGCCGCGCTGCTGCTGCTGACGCGCGAAAAGCAGCCGCTGGCGCTGCTCGGCTGCGGTGAATCGTCGGACGCGTGGCACATGTCGGCACCGCATCCTGAAGGCGTCGGCGCCGAGCGCGCTATGCTGATGGCGCTGCAACAGGCGGGTTTACAGCCGCAGGATGTTGGTTACATCAACCTGCACGGTACCGCCACGCCGCTGAACGATCAGGTGGAATCTGCGGTGATTCATCGCCTGTTTGGTGAACGCGTGCCGTGCAGTTCAACCAAACACCTGACCGGCCACACGCTGGGCGCGGCGGGCGCGACCGAAGCGGCTTTAGCCGCACTGATTCTGCAGCAGCAGCTGCCGCTGCCGCCGCAGGATTTCTCGCTGGCGGCACACGATACTTCGCTGCCGGCGTGCGGTTTGATCACCACGCCGCAGCCTTTGGCGCGCCCGGTGATTGCCTCAAATTCGTTTGCTTTTGGCGGGAACAATACCTGCCTGATTGTAGGAAAGCCTTATGAGTGATTTTCTGCCGGTTGATGCTTATCTGCCGCATCGCGCGCCGATGCTGCTGCTAGATCGCGTCATCCAGGTCACCGACGACAGCGTGATCTGCGAAGTCAGTATCAACGCGACAGGCGTGCTGGCCCCTTTTCTCACCGCACAGGGCGATTTACCGGCGTGGTACGGCGTGGAGATCATGGCGCAGACCGTTGGCGTCTGGTCGGGCTTTCATGCGCGTCAGCGCGGCGGCGATGAGATTCGTCCCGGCATGCTGCTTGGCGGACGCGGTTATCGTGCCAGCAGCGCCGCTTTCGCCGCCAACAGCACGCTGCGCGTTGAGATGCGCCTGCTGATGCGTGACGATCGATTGGGCAGCTTTGAAGGGGAGATCCGCTGCGGCGAGGCGATCATCGCCAGCGGGCGGCTGAATACCTATCAGCCCAATGAACACGAGTTAATTCAATTGCAACAAGGAGTTCAGCCATGACACGCAGCGTTTTAGTGACCGGCGCAAGTAAAGGTATTGGCCGCGCCATCGCATTGCGTCTGGCGCAGGATGGCTTTGAGATAGTGGTGCATTATCACCGCGACAGCGCCGGTGCCGCGCAGACGCTGGCTGAGATTGAGGCGGCAGGCGGATGTGGGCGCACCTTGCAGTTTGACGTGGCGCAGCGCGATGCCACACGCAGCGCACTGGAACAGGATATCGCCACGCATGGTGCCTACTACGGCGTGGTGAGCAATGCGGGCATCACGCGCGATGCGGCGTTTCCGGCGCTGACCGATGACGAGTGGGACAGCGTGATCCACACCAATCTCGACAGCTTCTACAACGTGATTCATCCGTGCGTGATGCCGATGATTGGCCTGCGCAAGGGCGGACGCATTATTACGCTCTCCTCGGTCTCGGGGATCATGGGCAATCGCGGCCAGGTCAACTACAGCGCGGCCAAAGCCGGCATTATCGGTGCCACCAAAGCGCTGGCGATTGAGCTGGCGAAACGCAAAATTACCGTTAACTGCATCGCACCCGGCTTGATTGATACCGGTATGACCGATCTCGAGCCGCTGGTGATTGACGAGGCGATGAAGCTGATCCCGATGAAGCGCATGGGCGCGGCGGATGAAGTCGCCGGACTGGCCAGCTACTTAATGTCGGACATCGCGGGCTACGTCACGCGTCAGGTGATTTCAATCAATGGAGGTATGCTGTGATTCAGCGCGTAGTGGTAACCGGCATGGGCGGCGTAAGCGCTTTTGGTGAGCGCTGGAGCGCGGTGGCTGAGCGGATCAAACAGGGCAAAAATGCGGTGCGCCATATGCCGGAATGGCAAGTGTACGACGGCTTGCACACGCTGCTCGGCGCGCCGGTGGACGACTTTACGCCGCCAGCGCATTACACGCGCAAACGCATTCGTTCGATGGGGCGCGTCTCACTGATGGCAACGCGCGCCACCGAACTCGCGCTGGAGCAGGCCGGTTTGATCGATCATCCGGTGCTGACCAGCGGTGAAACCGGCATTGCTTACGGCTCCTCAACCGGCAGCACCGGACCGGTGAGTGAATTTGCCACTATGCTGACGGAAAAGCACACCAACAACATTACCGGCACCACTTACGTGCAGATGATGCCGCACACCACCGCCGTTAACGCGGGCCTGTTCTTTGGCCTGCGCGGCCGGGTAATCCCGACGTCCAGCGCCTGTACGTCGGGCAGCCAGGCGATCGGCTATGCGTGGGAAGCGATTCGTCACGGTTATCAAACCGTGATGGTGGCGGGTGGGGCGGAAGAGCTGTGTCCATCCGAAGCGGCGGTGTTTGACACGCTGTTCGCCACCAGCCAGCGTAACGACGCGCCGCACACGTCGCCCGCGCCGTTCGACCAGCAGCGCGACGGATTAGTGATTGGCGAAGGTGCAGGCACCTTGATCCTCGAATCGCTTGAACATGCGCAGGCGCGCGGAGCCACCATTTATGCCGAGCTGGTGGGTTTCCACACCAACTGCGATGCCGCGCATATCACCCAGCCGCAGCGTGAAACCATGCAGATTTGTATCGAGCGCGCGCTGAAAACCGCCGGCGTCACAGCGGAGCAGATTGGCTATATCAATGCCCACGGCACCGCCACCGATCGCGGCGATATCGCCGAGAGTCAGGCCACCGCAGCGATCTATGGCAACAGCACGCCAATCTCTTCGCTGAAAAGCTACTTTGGCCATACGCTGGGCGCGTGCGGGGCGCTGGAAGCCTGGATGAGCATTGAGATGATGCGTGAAGGCTGGTTTGCGCCGACGCTGAACCTGTCGCAACCGGCCGCTGAATGCGGTGAACTTGATTACATCATCGGTGAAGCGCGCCAGATTGAGACAGATTACATCCAATCCAATAACTTCGCCTTTGGCGGGATTAACACTTCGCTGGTGTTTAAACGCTGGCGCGAAGGCTGATAGCAGGTCGCCATGAATGGCGCTTGTTAGTTAAGTCCGCGACGAACGCATGCCGGATGCTTCGGTACATGTTGTTGAAAAGGGCACAGTTGCCAGAGGCGCTGGCGCGTCTGCTGCGGCAAAAGGGCTATTCGCAGCGCTGAGGCTTTTACGTTGGGCCAGGAGCCTCACGTATGGATGCGTGAGGCAGTTCGGGGTCGGCCAGGGAAGGCCGATCCGCGAACGGTCCGTTGGCACGACGTTGAAGCCGAAGGCACCGCGCTAGCGGCGCGAGGACGGCCCGTGACGCAGCAGATGTGTCAGAGCCCGCTACCTAGTCAAAGCAAAACCCTTTCTTCAGTGATAAGCATTGGTCGCCATGAATGAATGGCGACCCTACAAGACCGGGCAGGGTACCTATTGCACCACTCCTCCATGATATGAACGCAAAAAGTGGGATTTTTCTTGCTTTCGCACAACGACTGCGCATAATCGCAAACCGCAATAATAATGATTATCACTTCGTTTGCATTAGGGGATCCCATGCGCACTATGCCTTTCAATCCCGGACTGAAACCGACGCTGTTGGCCGTAATGGTCAGCGCCGGTTGTTTGCCAGTGATGGCTGCTACCACCAACACCACAACCTCAACTGACGCGAAAAACGAGCAGCAGACGCTGACCGTGACCGCGACACCGCAAACCGATTTCAAACCAGGCGGCAACGATCTGGTACCGGCTTTCCTCGATGGCCAGGTTGCACACGGCGGCCGCCTTGGCATGCTGGGTGAGCAAAACGCCATGGACGTGCCGTTTAACGTCATTGGTTTTACCTCGAAAATGATTCAGGATCAGCAGGCGCAAACCATCGGTGACGTGGTGCGCAACGATGCTGGCGTGCAGAATCTGAAAGGCTACGGCAACTTTGCCGAGAGCTATCGCATTCGTGGCTTCAAGCTGGACGGCGATGCCATGACCTACGGCGGCCTGGCGGGTATCGTGCCGCGTCAGGTGATGGATGCCTCGCTGATTGATCGCGTGGAGATCTTTAAAGGGGCTAACGCCTTGCTGAACGGTTCGGCGGAGAGCGGCGTCGGCGGCATGATTAACCTCGAGCCGAAGCACGCTGATGATACGCCGCTGACGCGCATCGGGGTGGATTACACGTCCGGTTCCCAGGTGGGCGGCACCGCCGATATTGGTCGTCGTTTTGGCGACGATAATCAGTTTGGCGTGCGTCTGAATGCGGTTAACCGCGAAGGCGGCACCGAGGTAGATGGCGAGAAAAAACGCACCACCGCTGCGTCACTCGGCCTGGATTATCGTGGCGATCGTCTGCGTACGTCGCTCGACGTTGGCTACCAGAAAAAGACCTTCCACGATGCGCGTAACGGCGTCAACATCAGCGGCATCGATTTCATTCCTGATGTGCCGTCCAACGCGAAAAACTACAGCCAGAAGTGGGTGTTCAGCGATATCGAGTCGGAGTTTGGTCTGGCGAAAGCCGAATACGATCTGACCGATCAGTGGACCGCCTATGCGGGCCTCGGCGCGCAGCACACACATGAAGTGGGCAACTACGGCATTCCGAAGATCCTCGACAGCGCCGGCAACGCCACCATTGGTCGCTTCCGCACCAATCGCGTGCAGGACAACATGAGCGGCATGGTTGGCCTGCGTGGTGATTTCACCACCGGTCCGGTGACGCATAAAGTGAATTTCGGTTATTCGGCGATGACCACGAATGCGAAAAACAGCTATCGCATGTCGTCGGGCAACGATGCCAACGTAAATATTTATCACCCGCAGGATGTGGCTGAACCGGATAGCGTGTTCGCCGGTGGCGCTAAATTCAGCGATCCTCTGACCACTTACCGTTCACGTTCGCAGGGCTACCTGCTGAGCGATACGCTGGGCTTCTTTGATGACACCTTGCTGGCAACCGTCGGCGCGCGTCATCAAAAAGTGGTGGTGCGTAACTACGGTTATGACGGCGTTGAAGATACCGCGACACGTTTCGACAGCAGCCGTTGGTTGCCGGCGTACGGTTTGCTGTATAAAGCCACACAAAATATCTCGCTGTATGCCAACCATACCGAATCGCTGACGCCAGGCACCGCCGCGCCGTTTACCGCCACCAACTACGGTAGCGTGACCGGCATCGTACATGCTAAGCAGAACGAAGTGGGTGTCAAAGCGGACTTTGGTCGCGTCGGCGGATCGCTGGCGCTGTTTGAAATCAAACAGCCGGTTGGCGTGCTGAACAATTCGGTCTACCAGCTGAATGGCGAGCAGCGCAACCGTGGCGTGGAGTTGAACGTATTCGGTGAGCCGGTGCTGGGCCTGCGTCTTAACAGCAGCGCCACCTGGATCGATCCGGATATGACCAAAACCGGTGACAGCGATCAGGATGGCAAAAACGCCATCGGCGTACCGCGCTTCACTGCGGCGCTGGGTGCGGAGTATGACATCAAGCCGGTGGACGGTTTGACCGCCACAGCATTGCTGAACTACACCGGTTCACAATATGCCGACCTGGCAAACAACATGAAGCTGGATGATTACACCACGCTGGATTTGGGTCTGCGTTACCGCATGAAGGTTAACCAGAACGATATGGTGTGGCGCGTGGGCGTGGATAACGTCACGAATGAGAAATATTGGGCCAATGTTGATGACAGCGGCACCTATTTGTCGCAGGGTGAACCACGCACGGTGAAGGTTTCACTCAGCTACGATTTCTAATCTGCTCTCCAATGGGGCGCGCCTGCGCCCCATTATTTCTCCGCCAGAAATTTTCCTGTAACTTAGGGCGCATTGCATTACACTCTGTGCGGCAATCCTGCGCGAAAACTCGCCTTTATTTTTGAGTCATCATGAGTTCACCTGCACCACCAGACGACCACGACGAACCTTATCGGCAGCCGCTCGACGACGCGCTCTTCGCCATTGTGGTGCTTGCAGTCACTTCGGTTACGCTTATAATCTTCGTCCTGATGATTACGCTGTGGATGAGTTAAGGTCAGCACCGGGAAAAGGAAGCCTGCAAGGAGATGTCTATGGAATCCAGCGATGACAAACTGATCGCCATAATTGGCCTGCTCTCCGCCTGTTTAATTGGCGTGGTGTTTCTCTTCACCATGACCTGGCTCACCGACGTGCGCCACCCCGCGGATCCTTCACTCGATGTGCAAACCTGCCCGCAAAAACCCGCCACTACGCAACAGTCTTAGCTTTTTGTCTGCCAGTTCTGCCACTTAATCTGTTGACTGCGCAACTCCAGCGCCAGCGCCTCATGCAGGGTGCGATTGCCATTGGGATCGCCGAGGCCAAACAGCGCACCCGGTGAACGCCGATCGTCGGCCCACGCCGGATACTCCACCACCGGATAGAGCGAAATCCCTTCCAGCGCCACGCCGTGATCCAGCGCCAGACGCGCTTCTTCACTGATCTGCCGCAGCCAGGGCGCTCGCGCATCACCTTCGGCTCCGGTTTCGGCCAGAATCATCGGGCGCTGATAACGTTGCCAGCACTGCGTTAACAAACGGTGCAGCGGTTGGCGCGTCGGATGGTCGATTGGCATGGTTTCGCCTGAGAAAAACCAGTGATTGTCGGGATAGTAATTAAGACCCAGAATATCGAGGAAATCCGCGCGGCCACCCAGTTCCGGCGCATCGCGTCCGCCAATCCAATCCCAGGCTTCAAACTGCGCCTGATGCTGCGCGTCGGCATAAGGTTTGCTGTCAGGGTTATCGGGATCGGTCGCCACCTGCACCAGCGGATCGGTCAGCACAAAGCGGGCATCGGGATAAACCTCGCGAATGGCGTGCATCGCCGCCAGCGAGGCGCGCACTAATTGGCGCTTCAGCTCACGACCGCGATCGCTGGCGTAGGGATCGAGCCAGGAAACATCCGCGCCGGCCCACGACCAGAATGAGATCTGATTGATCGGCGTGAAAAAGGGCTTTTCGATGCCTTCATCGCGCATCAGTTGAGCCATGGCGCGGGCGAAGCGTTCAAAGTGATCGATAAAGCTGGCTTTCCAGATATCCAGGTGATCGGGATAGCCAAAGTGCGCCAGCTCCCAGATAATCTGCATATCGTGACGCGCCGCGGCGTGCACCATCGGCAGAAAGGTGCGCCAGTCATATTCGTTGGGCACGGCTTCAATCAGATGCCAGCGAGCGCCATCGCGCGCGGTGTGCAAACCTTCCTGCGCCAGTGCGGCATAATCTTTCTCCAGCAGCATGTCGTGGCCGCTGCTGATCACCATATCGAGCCGACGTCCGCCTGCGCGTCGGGCGGTTGAACAGGGAAAACTGCCCTGAAAGAAACTGCGGAACAGCTGAGGGTGATGGCGCAGGGATTGCTGAGTCATAATCCTCTCCTCACATTGAGCGCCGGATGCAGAATGCAGAACGCCTGGCTAAGTCTAGACTAAATTGACGGTGCACCATTGGGCAGAAAAGGAAGCCTCCGATTGCTTCTTAGCGCATTGATACCAACAATAATAGGTCCACAGCTTTCAGGGATTCACTATGAGTGAAGCAGCAACCTCTTTGCCGCCTGAGGAACATTCGGGCAACCGGCTGAAACCGAGTGTTAAGGCGCGTTGTGCACGACATCCGGGCATGAGCGGCATCCATCCGCTTAACGATGGATTGGACGCTTTTGCTGCGCGCTATCAGTTGATGAGCATGGCGCAGCACACCATTGATGTGCAGTACTACATTTGGCACAACGACATGTCCGGCCGCTTGCTGTTCAGCGCGCTGCTGGACGCCGCCGAGCGCGGGGTGAAAGTGCGATTGCTGCTGGATGACAATAACACGCCGGGTTTGGATGAGACGCTGGCGGAACTCGATCGCCACGCCAATATCGCGGTGCGCCTGTTTAATCCGTTCTCGTTCCGCACGCTGCGCGCGCTCGGTTATCTCACCGATTTTTCCCGCCTCAATCGACGTATGCACAATAAGAGCCTGACAGTGGATGGCGCAGCGACGCTGGTGGGCGGGCGCAATATCGGCGACGAATATTTTGGCACCGGCGATGAACCGCTGTTTACCGATCTCGATGTCCTGGCGATTGGTCCGGTGGTCGACGAAGTGACGCAGGATTTCGAACGCTACTGGCGCAGTAAAGCGGTATCGCCGCTGCGCAAGGTGGTTGATGTGAGCGGCGATGCGCATCAGGCGGTGCGCTTGCCACAAGAGTGGCAGCAGAGTGAAGCGGTGGAGCGCTATCTGGCACGGTTGGAGCACTCGTCGTTTATCAGCCAGATGGAGCAGGGCGAGTTGGAGATGACGTGGGCGGAATCGCGCCTGCTGAGTGATGATCCGCGTAAAGGGCTCGGCAAAGCAAAACGCCGCAGTTTACTGCCGCAGCGCATGCTAGAGGTCATCGGCACGCCGCAGCAGCAGTTCGATATTATCTCGGCCTATTTTGTCCCGACGCGATCTGGCGTGGCGCAGCTGCTGGCATTGAAGCGGCGCGGGGTGAAGATTGCCATCCTTACCAATTCGCTGGCGGCCAATGACGTCACGGTGGTGCACGCCGGTTATGCGCGCTGGCGCAAAAAACTGCTGCGCCACGGCATCGCGCTGTATGAACTGAAGCCGCAGGACAATCCGCAAACCGCGCCACACGATCGCGGTATCACCGGTAATTCAGGTTCCAGTTTGCATGCCAAAACCTTCACCGTGGACAATCGAAAAGTGTTTATCGGCTCGTTCAATTTCGATCCGCGTTCCGCCATGCTGAACACCGAAATGGGGTTGGTGATTGAGAGTGAAGCCCTGGCGCAGCAAACGCATCAGCGCTTTATTGCCGGGATGCGCGATCGCGCCTGGACGCTACGTCTGGATAAGTGGGGACGCGTCAATTGGGTCGAGTTTGCTAACGAGCAGGGCGAAGTGGTGCACAAACATGAACCGCAATGCACGCTGCTGCAGCGCTTGCTGGTGCGACTGGTGTGGCGCTTGCCGGTTGAGTGGTTGCTTTAGATAAAAAGGGCCAGCTTAGCGGGCCCTTTTTTCATTTGCGTTGCGGCTTACCGGAGAACAGGAAGCGCAGCAGCGGAATGCGCAGATGGATTTCATACAGCGTAAACGCCACGCCAAATACCATCAGTAAGCCGACGAAGAAGCCGAGCGTGTTGTTGCCGATGTGCGGCGTGATGTAGATGCCGTACAAAATGGTCAGCGGATGGTGTACCAGATAGATAAACAGCGAGGCATTCACCAGATACATGATGCGCGGCGAATGGCTGTTCAGCAGCTTATGGCCGAAGCTAAAACAGACGTTTAGCATGCACAATCCCATCAGCGTCGAAATGATCATATCGATTTCATACAGCCAACCTTCACCACTGCTATAGCGCTGATTCAGGCTATAGGCGATGAATACCGCGATAGCGCCAAAGCACATCACCGGATTAAAGCGCACAAACAACGCTTTCAGCGCCTGATGCTTCCAGCTCAACGCACCCAGCATAAAGAACGGCAGGAACATCAACGTTTGCATCACGGCAATGCTGAACAGGCCATCGGCAAACACGGCCGGAACGAAATAAAACAGCACGCGGCGGAACGCACACCAAATTAAGGCATAAGTCAGTAGTGCCAGCGTCAATTTACCCCAGCCAATTTGCTGATAATCGATGCTGCGCTGCTGCTTATTCAGCCAGCGAAACGCCACCATACCGAACGTGGTCAGAATCACCAGTACCAATAAAAACCACAGATGAGATATCAGCTCCCACGCCAGCGTGTTGTACTTGTCGTACAGCGAGAAACTGTTCCAGTCGCCGATTTTATCGGTGAGATTTTTGGTGATGAAAAACTGCGGCAAGGTAATCAGCGGCACGGCAGTCAACATCGGGATGCCGACACGCTCCAGACGCACTTTCAACCAGCGCTGCGGCTGGTAGCGTAAGTAGAGCATGTAGGAAAAATAGCCTGAAATAACAAAGAACACCTGCATGCGGAAGGCGTGAATAAAGTCGTTTAGCACCGTCAACCACATTGAGGCGTCATGGCTGTTCACGGCCCATTTCTGCGTGGAGTAAATCAGAGAGACGTGAAAAGGCACGCCTAATAACATTAAATACGCGCGAATCGAATCGAGGAAATATTCACGTTCGGGTTTAGCTGAACTCATAATCTTCCAATAGTCAGTTTACTTGCCGGTTTCGCCCTGAAACCGGATTATGCCGAAGGAAAATTCTACCGGCTGTAAACAGGGTATACTATCAGGTGAATCTGTATGTGATTTTGCGGGGTTTAATTATCCTAAAAGCACATTTTCAGCTTACAAATCAGCGGAACAATCTATTACATACGCTGTCGGAAAACCGAATAATCCTTTAAGATAATCGGGTTTGATCTAAGCACACGAAAGGGGGGGATGTGCTGAATAATGTGAATAATAAAGTGGGACTGGTAAAGATGCGCTGGGTAGGCGCGGCAGTTCTGCTGGCTATGTATGCCAACAATAGTTGGGCGTTTAACATTGATGATGTTGCAAAACAAGCCAAGGCGTTGGCAGGGAAAAGTTTCGAAGCGCCAAAAAGCAATTTACCCTCTCAGTTTCGTGAAATGAAGTTTGCTGACTATCAGCAGATCCAGTTTAACCACGACAAAGCTTATTGGGGCAAACTGCGCACGCCGTTTAAGCTTGAGTTCTATCATCAGGGCATGTATTTCGATACGCCGGTGAAAATCAATGAAGTGACGGCGTCTTCAGTACGTGAAATTAAATATAACCCTGACTACTTCAATTTCGGCAACGTAAAACACGATGCTGATGCAGTCAAAAACCTCGGCTTTGCTGGGTTTAAGGTGTTGTATCCTCTGAATAAAAAGGGCAAAGACGACGAGATCACCAGCTTCCTCGGCGCCAGCTATTTCCGTGTGATTGGCGAGGGCCAGGTGTACGGTCTTTCGGCACGTGGACTGGCGATTGATACCGCCTTGCCGTCGGGCGAAGAGTTCCCGCGCTTTAAAGAGTTCTGGATTGAGCGTCCAAAACCGCAGGACAAACAGCTGGTGATCTATGCGCTGCTGGATTCGCCACGCGCGTCCGGTGCCTATCGTTTCATCATCAAACCGGGCAAAGAATCGACGGTTGATGTGCAATCCAAAGTTTATCTGCGTGATAACGTCGGCAAACTGGGCGTTGCGCCACTGACCAGTATGTTCCTGTTTGGTGCAAACCAGCCTTCGCCAGTGACCAACTTCCGTTCAGAGCTGCACGATTCGAATGGTCTTTCGATTCATGCCGGTAACGGTGAGTGGATTTGGCGTCCGCTAAATAACCCGAAACATCTGGCGGTCAGCACCTTTACCGTAGAGAACCCGAAAGGTTTTGGTCTGCTGCAGCGCACGCGTGATTTCAGCCGTTTCCAGGATCTCGACGATCGCTATGACCTGCGCCCTAGTGGCTGGGTTGAGCCGCAGGGTGATTGGGGTAAAGGCCGTGTTGAACTGGTCGAGATTCCAACTGCCGATGAAACCAACGACAACATCGTTGCGTTCTGGACGCCGGAAAAACTGCCAGAGCCGGGCAAAGAGATGAACTTCCAGTATCGTCTGCACTTCACCCGTGACGAGAATCAGCTGCACACAGACGATATCGCCTGGGTAAAAGACACGCTGCGCTCTGCCGGTGATGTGAAGCAGTCGAATCTGGTGCGTCAGCCGGATGGTTCAATCGCCTTCACCATTGATTTCGTTGGCAAAGCGATGAGCAAGCTGCCGGAAGATACGCAAGTGGCGCCGCAGGTGAGCGTGGGTAACAACGCTGACGTGGTTGAGCAGAGTGTGCGCTACAACCCGGTGACCAAAGGCTGGCGTCTGGTGTTGCGTCTGCGAGTGAAAGATAACAAGCAGCCGACTGAGATGCGTGCGGCGCTGGTGAGCGGCGACAAGACATTGACGGAAACCTGGAGCTATCAGCTACCTGCCAATGAATAAATCGATATTTCTACCTCAATCTTACGTGGAGGCTCTGCCGCTTGATGCGGCAGGGCGCGCCCGTCTCAGCGATTCGCTGCAGAATGCGCAGGCGTTCCACGCTATTCATACGTCGCTGGGGCAAGATAACGCCGCCAGCGAGCGCCCGGATGATGCACCGCTGAAATCGGTGTCATCCCGTGTGCAAATGGCCTGGCCGGACTCACTGGCGGATGGTCAGCAGCTCAGCAAGGATTATCTCGATCGCACCACACTGAAGGCGATGCCGAAAGTGAAGCGTTCGCTGATGTTCCCGGAGATCTGGCGTACCAACCCGATTGCGCGCGCCTGGGATTCCCTGCGCGGCCAGAAATCCACTCCACGCTATGCCACCGTTGAAGAGCAGAAAAACGAGGACAAGTGGCGCCACGTTGGCTCCATGCGTCGTTACGTACTGCTGATTCTGACGATTCTGCAGACCGTGGTGGCAACCTGGTACATGAAAACCATTCTGCCGTATCAGGGCTGGACGCTGATCGATCCTATCGAGATGTTCAACCAGAACTGGCTGCAGTCGGTTGAGCTGATCCTGCCGTACATCCTGCAGACTGGGATTCTGTTCCTGTTCGCCATCCTGTTCTGCTGGGTTTCTGCCGGTTTCTGGACTGCGCTGATGGGCTTCCTGCAGCTGCTGATCGGTCGCGATAAATACAGTATTTCGTATTCGACAACCGGCGATGAGCCACTGAATCCGGAACACCGTACTGCGCTGATCATGCCGATCTGTAATGAAGATGTAGAACGCGTGTTTGCTGGCCTGCGTGCGACCTGGGAATCGGTCAAACGAACTGGCAATGCCGAACACTTCGACGTCTACATTCTGAGCGACAGCTACGATGCCGATATTGCCATCGCCGAGCAAAAAGCCTGGATGGAGCTGGTGCGTGATGTCGGTGGCGCCGGCAAGATTTTCTATCGTCGTCGTCGTCGTCGTGTGAAGCGTAAAAGCGGCAACATCGATGACTTCTGCCGTCGCTGGGGCAGCAACTACAGCTACATGGTGGTGCTGGACGCCGACAGCGTAATGAGCGGTGAGTGTCTTACCGGTTTAGTGCGCATGATGGATGCTAACCCGAACGCCGGTATTATCCAGTCTTCGCCGAAAGCGTCAGGCATGGATACGCTGTATGCGCGTTGCCAGCAGTTTGCTACCCGTGTGTACGGTCCGCTGTTCACCGCTGGTTTGCACTTCTGGCAGTTGGGTGAATCACACTATTGGGGCCATAACGCCATCATTCGTGTGCAACCGTTTATCGAGCACTGTGCGCTGGCACCGCTGCCGGGTGAAGGTTCCTTCGCGGGTTCGATCCTGTCGCATGACTTCGTTGAAGCCGCGCTGATGCGTCGTGCCGGTTGGGGGGTGTGGATCGCCTACGATCTGCCAGGCTCCTATGAAGAACTGCCGCCGAACCTGCTGGATGAGCTGAAGCGTGACCGTCGCTGGTGCCACGGTAACCTGATGAACTTCCGTCTGTTCCTGGTAAAAGGGATGCATCCGGTTCACCGTGCGGTGTTCCTGACGGGCGTAATGTCCTATCTTTCTGCGCCGTTGTGGTTCATGTTCCTCGCGCTTTCTACTGCCTTGCAGGTGGTGCACACGCTGATGGAACCGACTTACTTCCTGCAACCACGCCAGCTGTTCCCGGTGTGGCCGCAGTGGCGTCCCGACTTGGCGATAGCCTTGTTCTCAACTACGCTGGTGCTGCTGTTCCTGCCGAAACTGTTGAGCGTGGTGCTGATTTGGTTCAAGGGAGCGAAACCTTATGGTGGCGCCATCCGCTTGTTCTTCTCGCTGATTCTGGAGATGCTGTTCTCAGTGCTGCTGGCGCCGGTGCGCATGCTGTTCCACACCGTGTTTGTGGTCAGCGCGTTCCTTGGCTGGGAAGTGGTGTGGAACTCGCCGCAGCGTGATGATGATGCGACGCCGTGGAGCGAAGCTTTCCGTCGTCATGGTTCACAGATGCTGTTGGGTCTGGTGTGGGCGGGCGGTATGGGCTTCCTCGATCTGAACTTCCTGTGGTGGCTGTCGCCGATCGTCGTCTCGCTGATCCTGTCGCCGTTTGTATCGGTGATGTCGAGCCGTGCAACGGTAGGGCAGAAGAGTAAGAACGCCAAACTGTTCCTGATCCCGGAAGAGTATGAGCCACCTAAAGAGCTGGTTGATACCGATCACTATCTGCAGATCAATCGTCAACGCGCGCTGAAAAATGGCTTTATGCATGCACTGTTTAACCCGGCGTTTAACGCGCTGGCGACGGCGATGGCAACATCGCGTCATAAGCAGAGCGATTTACTGGATCATGCGCGTGACCGTCGTGTCGATCAGGCACTGAGCGATGCGCCAGAGAAACTGAATCGCGAGCAGCGTTTGCAGCTGATTAGCGATCCGGTGGTGCTGGCTCGTGTGCACTCACGCCTGTGGGAAAGCGCGGACAAATATCATCAGTGGGTGGAAAGCTATCAGAAGCTGAAGCTCAATCCAGAGGCGCTGCCACAGCGCTGAGGATGAGAAAGTAGAAAGCGGCAGAAATGCCGCTTTTTTTTCGCCAGAAATATGACGCAATCTTTACGTGTTAAGGAGTGGTCATCGTCCCTGCGAGATGGTTAAACTAACGCCAGTTCATTGTGAGTAAATGTTGTGAATTATTTCCTGAAAATAACCGCGCTCAGCGCCGCCATTCTTCTGCTTACCGGTTGTGGCAGTATCATCAGCCGCACCTTTCCCGGACAAGGTCACGGCAACCAATATTATCCCGGCGTGCAGTGGGACGTTCGTGACGGACCGTGGCGCGTGCTAACCATTATCGATTTGCCGCTGTCGCTGGTGATGGACACGCTGTTACTGCCCGTCGATGCCAGTCACGGTCCGTACGAATAAACGTTATTACAGGTTGTCAGAAGGGCTGTTGTCGTCTTCCCACTCTTGTGCCGCCGCTTCGCCCTCTTCAAGGTCACGCGGTGGTTCCAGCTGGAACTCGCCGTCATCCCATTCGTGCAGCGTATTTTCCGCCTGCCACTCCTGACGCAGTTCGACTTCATCAAAATTGCCATCAAAGATGGCTTGTGCGGCGTCTCCACTGGAGATCGGCAGGCATTCACCCTGACCATCCTCTTCAGCGAAAAATTCGGCCTGCCACATAATGTCGCCATCTTGCATCACGTACTTCTGCAGGGCGAACTGGCTTACGCTGGCATCTTCTTCAGCGATCTCTGGTTGGCTGGCGAGGAACTCTTCACGAGCGGCTTCAATGGCTTCTTCAAGGGTGGTAAACAGGCTCATCATCAACTCCATGTCTGTAAAAAAGGGATTTCACAGAAGGATAGACGAAAAATCGTGAAGTGCAGGGCGGAGAGGAAATATCAGTTGGGCGGTTGCGTGAAATTCAACCGCCCAACCGGTCAGGCTATTTTCTGCGGGAAATGCAATACCGGGCGTACTGATTCGTGAATAATTGGAGCAGAGTAACGAATACAACATTTAATACAGGGCTTAACCTTTTTAAAATTAATACGCGCGGTTGATAATGCCTGATTTAAATTATATAGAGTGCCAATAAATACCATGTCCTCCTTTACGGGTAAGCGTTTGCACTCTTTCCGATGCAGAAGATGATAACCTTCCTGATCGGTACTGATCGTCACGTAGTAGTAGATACCTTTATTCATATTATATTGTCCTGAGATATATTTGCTGTGTGTAATCTTTTTATATTTTTTAAAAGTGAACGGGTGAAGCTAAGTGCTGTAATCGAAATTAACTGGATTCGATTTTACGAACCAATTCCATAAAGTTATAAGCGAAGCGATTATTTTAACGAAAAGGAATATGGGGTTTTTTAATCAGACAATACCTTGTTTAGTAAGTTAATTTTACTTCATTGATAAGTGATGCCGAAGGATTTAGCAATATTAAATAGGAATAGCCCTAGAAGTCGTAGAAATCAGGTCCGAAACGCTAAACTTTGGTGAATAAATATTAATGGGTGACAATTCCGCGAATCCTGCATCAACGAAGAATTTGGCTGCTGCGGCGCAAGGAAAGGTTAATTTTACGTCAACATTGCGTGCTGAAGAAAAGTGATGTCTGATTAAATGCGGCGCTAAGCCAACTATCAGCCTAAGTTCAGGCTGGCACGGCTCACTAATAAATTACCGCATGTGATCGCGCCAAAAGGCAAATTAGTGCATATAAACAGCGGAGCACACAGGGTGCCCCGACCAATATTAATAAACCGATGGTTCGCCTTGCGGACGCGTTTTAAAGCGGCGATGCAGCCACATGTATTGCTCTGGAGCCAGTAGCACCGTCTCTTCCACCACTTTATTCATCACCACAGCGGTATCAAGTTCAGATTCCAGCGTAAATTTGTCGCGGATATCTGGCATCATTTTCAGCTCATAGCCGCGCGCGTTCGGCAGACGTCGCGCCAGGAACGGCACCACGCTTGGGTTTGCCAGACGAATCAGCATATGGGTGCCGGTGGTGGTCGCCGCATCCTGAACCGCGAAGAATGGCGCAAACACGCTGCTGCGCGGGCCATAATCATGATCCGGTGCATACCAGATAATGTCGTTGTTCTTCATGGCGCGAATCATGCCTTTCAGATCTTTGCGGTCCAGCATGCTTTTATTAGAGCGCATCCGGCCCCAGGTTTGCAGCCAGTCGATCAACTTGTTGTCGTTGGGACGATACACGCCAATGCCTGGGTTGTGCATACCAAATACCCGCGCTCCCAACTCCAGAGTCAGAAAGTGCATACCAATTAATAATATGCCGCGCTTCTCTGCCAGCGCGTTAGTCACGTGCTCCAGTCCGCTGGTGGTGACCCATTTACGAATACGCCAGTCCGGCCAGAACCACGCCATCCCGGTTTCAATCAGCCCCATGCCTACCGATTCGAAGTTGTGCTTTACCATCGCGTCGCGTTCATTGGTCGGCATAGTGGGGAAGCACACTTCAAGATTACGCTGCGCCACTTCAACGCGCCGCTTCATAAAGCGCATGGCAACGCGACCCAATCCGCAGCCAATTGCATGCAGTACCGGATAGGGCAACAGCACCAGCAGATAAAGAAAGCCAATGCCGAGCCAGGTCAGCCAATAGCGTGGATAGAAGAGTTCACGGGTGAGTTGGGGGAGTTGAGTCATGGAAATGTCAGTATCCTGCGTCTTATGCCAGAGAGTCCGGTTTCTGTAATTTTTTGTCATTATGCCATTTTTTCATTCTGGCTGAAATCAAGCATAGACCGAGGACGGCTTTCCGACAGCAGGTATGCGCACGAAAACGCAATTGTGGCGCACAAATGCGTGTGTAATTTCAGCTGGCAGGCTTATCAAACCAAAATTTTTGTATCAGGCAGAATTCGGGTATCATACGCGCGCTAAATTTCTCTGATTGCTAACAGGACGAACACCATGCCAGTGTTACATAACCTTGTTTCCAATAAAGAGCTGAAGGAACGTATGTTGGCGGAAACCGAACCACGTACCACAGTCTCTTTTTATAAATACTTCCAGATTGCCGATCCTAAAGCCTTCCGTGATGCCCTCTACGTTGAGTTAACCAAACTCAAGGTGTTTGGTCGCGTCTATGTTGCGCATGAAGGCATCAACGCACAAATCAGTGTGCCCGCCAGCCGCTACGAAAAGATGAAGGCCGCTTTGTATGCCTTTGATGCGGCGCTAAATAACTTGCGCATGAACATTGCGCTGGATGATGACGGTAAATCTTTTTGGGTGCTGCGCCTGAAAGTGCGTGAACGCATTGTAGCGGATGGGATTGAAGACAATAGCTTTGATGCCAGCGATGTGGGTGCTTACCTGAAAGCCGCGGACGTTAATGCAATGCTCGACGATCCGGATGCGCTGTTTGTGGATATGCGTAACCACTACGAATATGAAGTGGGGCGCTTCGATAACGCCATGGAAGTGCCGGCCGATACCTTCCGCGATCAACTGCCGATGGCCGTTGATATGCTGCAGGATCAGAAAGACAAAAAGATTGTCATGTACTGTACCGGTGGCATTCGTTGTGAAAAGGCCAGCGCCTGGATGAAGCACAACGGCTTCAAAGATGTTTATCACATCGAAGGCGGGATTATTGAATACACCCGTCGGGCGCGCGAACAGGGCTTACCGGTGCGTTTCAAGGGCAAAAACTTTGTCTTTGACGAGCGCATGGGCGAGCGTATTTCCGACGATATTCTTTCCAGCTGTCATCAGTGCGGCACGCCTTGCGATAGCCACACCAACTGCATCAATGATGGCTGTCATTTGCTGTTTATTCAGTGCCCAAGCTGCGCTGAAAAGTACAACAACTGCTGCAGCCCAATCTGCATGGAAGAGTCAACGTTGTCGCCAGAGGAGCAGCGCGCACGCCGTGCGGGCCGTGAAAATGGCAACAAAGTGTTCAACAAATCACGTGGTTTGCTGAACATGACGATGGCGATTCCGGCGCCAGATAAAAAATAAGCGTCAAACAGCCTTAGGTCAGCGGACTTCAGGCTGTATTTCGTTTACTTACGCACGCCTTCCACTGAAATAATCAGTTCAGCTTTCTGCGATGCCGGGCCAAGATCTTTGCTGATGTTGAACTCTTTGAGCACGATCTCACCGCTGGCTTCAAATCCTGCACGGTAGCCGCCCCACGGATCTTTGCCTTCACCGATCAATTTTGCATCCAGCGTGACGGGCTTGGTCACGCCATTCAGCGTCAGGTCACCGGTGATCTTGTAATCTTTACCCTCTTTCTTCACGGCGGTAGAAGCAAAGGTTGCCTGCGGGAACTTACCGGTGTTGAGGAAATCCGCGCTGCGCAGGTGTTTATCGCGCTCAGCATGGTTGGTATCGAGGCTGTTGGTGTTGATGGTCACGTCGACTTTATCTGCCGCAGGATTGGCTTCATCAAAAGTGAAGCTGCCATCAAAGTCTTTAAAGGTGCCGTACAACCAGCTGTAGCCCAGGTGCTGAATGCGGAACTGCACAAACGCGTGCTGGCCTTCCTTATCAAATTTGTAATCAGCCGCGCTGGCCGTCAGGCTGGCGCTCAATAATCCGGCCGCTGCTACTGCCAATAATGTCTTCTTTAGCATGTTACTTTTCCTTTTCAGAGATTAACGGGATGCGGTAACCCAACATCCTTTTCAGTGTCACATCACGGTCGATAAAATGGTGTTTCAGGGCTGCCAGCGCGTGCAGTGCTGAGATCAGCACCAAACCCCACGCCAGCCAAAGATGAATGTCACCCGCCAGATCCGCTTGTTGCGCGGCACCGCTGAACAGGGCGGGAACCGCGAACCAGCCAAATACGGAGATCGGTTTGCCATCGGCGGTGGAGATGAGATAACCGGTGAACAGCAGCACCAACAGTAAGCCGTATAACAGCCAGTGCGCGGCGGTAGCGCTGCGTCGTACGGCGGGCGAATAACTCGCCAACGGTTTGGGCGGCGGTGAAATAAAACGCCAGCCGAGGCGCAGCAGCAGCGCAGCGAACAGCAGAATGCCGATGCCTTTATGAATTTCGGGCGCATCGTGATACCAGCCATCGTAATAGCCCAATCCGACCATCCACAAACCCAGCGCGAACATGCCGTAAATAACCAGCGCCATAAGCCAATGCAATAAAATCGAGACAGCGCCGAAATGCTGTGTGGAATTACGCCACATTAAAATCACCTGGAATGAAATAAGTGGTAATGAGCATCTACATTTTGCAATGAAAGATCAATTAACCTTACTTTTCTATAAAGTTGAAAATCATCTTCGGAATAAATGAGGATTTAATTAAAACTCAGTCAGAATAATTGAAGGGACAGCTTAAAAGGCGGGTCTTATTGCGAAGTATTGCATATTCACTACACCAAATGCGGCATAGCGCTGCGCTGAATGTTGATATAGGTAATTAACTGTCAGTTTGTGTCAATTTCGCCGGCACAGGATTAGTACCGGCAAGTATGGTTTAGTTAAATCGCGCGAGCGAGAAAGGCGCAATATCGAAAGAGAACGGTTTGTTCTGCGCAAATTCACTGGCAAGTTCACCCAGCACGCTGGCGAATTTGAAACCGTGTCCGCTTAAGCCGGTGATGATCAGACGATTAGGTTCGCCCGGTAGCGTATCGATAATGAAATCTTCGTCCGGCGTATTGTCGTAGCTGCAGGCTTCGCCATGCAAACAGACGCCCACGCCCGGCAGGAATTTACGCAGGAAGCTAAAAGATTCGTTGCCGTCTACCGCGATGCTGCCAAAAGGTTTGCGATCGGCTGGCGTTTGCATCAGCTGCCCGCCATCGTGACGTCCCACTTTCAGCGCGTTGTTATCCGCCGGGAAGCCGTAAAAGTGGCTGCCATCGCTCATCTCCACGGTAAAGCCAGGGAATTTATTGTTCTCGCTGTAGCGACCATCTGCCTGATACCAGGCGAAAACTTTGCGCACGGGCGCAACCGGCAGATCGGCGACCAACTGGCTCACCCAGGTACCGGCGCTGACCAACAGTTTACGCGCGCGGAAAATGCCATCGCTGGTGGTGACTTGCTGCAGATCGCCGTCGCGCCCTATCTCTGTCACCGGACAGTTAAACAGCTGCGCGCAACCGGCCTGTTCCGCCAGCTGCACCCAGCTGCGCACCGCTTGCTCACATTTGAGGAAGCCGGAGTTGGGTTCGTACACGCCGATGTAGCCATCCGGCACCGTGAACTGCGGCCAGCGCGCGCGCACTTCATCGGCTTGCAGGATTTTCACATCCAGCTGCCACGCTCTCGCGCTATCGATAACATTTTGAATAAAGGAGGAGGTGATGGGCGCTAAGTTGAGGATGCCGCTGCGATGCATGATGCGCTCGCCGCTCTGGCGTTCCAGCTCATCCCAGAGTGTCTGTGCGCGTAGCACCAGCGGCACGTAGCGTTCACCTTCACCATACGCATGGCGAATCAGGCGGGTTTCCCCATGATGTGTGCCCTGGCTGTGCGGCGGATGGGCGCTATCAATCATCAGCACCGATAAGCCAGCCTGCGTGGCGTAAAACCCGGCTGCTGCGCCGACCGAACCGCTTCCCACCACAATCAGATCATAAACCATAACGACATCACTCCAGCAAAACGGTTAAATTTTTCAACAGCATATCAAAAGAGAGCGCCCATGAAAAAGGCACCCTGTTGGGTGCCCTTTCACGCGATAGTAGAAATTAATGCTTTTGATTGTCGCGTAGGTACTGCTCGGTAGACTCTATTTTTGCAATGCCAGCTTCGAGTAGAGAGATGAACTGTCTGGCTACGTCGGTAGTCAGCCAGTAGGTCGGACCCACGTCAGCTTCTTCTTCTTTCTGCCCCTGCGAGGAGAGCGAGTGCAGGCGAATCATCATGGCGTCATAACTGTCTACGGTGCTGATGTCCCATCCTACCAACGGATGAGTCTGGATGACGTCTTTATTTCTGTCCATTATAACCTCCGTATTACTCGTTAAACGAAGTGCTTCTTGAGGTTCAATGCGGCTGTATCGTGCACTAGCGAAACAATTATAACATGAAATAGCGGGTACAATAGTTAAAAGGTATGACGAACCTAAACAGAGTAAAAATAAACGCGGTTAATATTGCCGTTTAATCGAATAATAAAATGCCCACAGCATCAGGCATTTTATTGGAATTATTACTGGCAACACTGACGAAGTTATCGGCTTTTATAAGGAAAAACTTTAGGCTGAAAAAGGGGGCACGTTTATGAGTGTGGCTCGACCGGCAGCAGGCCGTGACGTTTCTGAATCTCTTCCGCCAGCCGGGTAAAATGCTGCTGTAACTGCTCGTCATGGTTCTGGTTTTGCGCTTCCAGCGTCAGGTTGTGGACCAGCAACTGATTGGCGCGATCGTCGAGACAGAAGGTCAAGGTGGCAAACGCATTTTCTAATACGGTTAAGCGGCGCTGTTGCTCAGCAATAAATGCCAGCAATTCTCCGAAGGTCATCGCCTCTTCTGGTTTTTCAGTAGTCATGTAAAACACCTCCTGTAAGCATGACGAGGCAAGAATAGGGGATCGTTTAACATGAGTCTAGATGCAGGAAGTTTTTCTGGCGAGAGGGAAATAAAAACAAAAAAGCCGGATAGCGATACCCGGCAAAAACGGCACAGTGGCAGTTAATCGTTATTGAACCAGTCGTCAGCGCTTTCCCAGGTTTCTTGTAACAGTTCGCTAATGCGTTCGCGTGACTCTTTACAGCCACCAAACACGCTGAGTTGGTTGCCGCCGGCATAACGCACTTTGACGTGATGATCGTCGTCGGGGAAATCCTGCGTAATGCGACGAACCAGTTCGACGCTGAGTGCATCCAGTGCACCCGCAGGAAGGGGCGAAGTTTTTGCTACGGTAATTTCAACACGCATAGAAGCCTCCGGGATAATATACTGTTTATTTGTACAGTATAAATTTCCCGAAGGCAAGCAGCAGATCATTATTCTTTGATGCGCCAGTTCAGCGTTTCACCAGCAAGGAAAGGCACCAGCGTGTCATCTGCCAGCGCAATGCTCTCTTCAACCTGCCAGGATTCTCGCACCAGCGTCAGCGTGCCTTCATTCAGCGGCAGACCGTAGAAGTTCGCGCCGTTCTCCGAGCAGAAGGCTTCGAAATGTTCCAGCGCATTCAGCTCCTCAAACACTGTGGCGTACGCCGGCAATGAGGTCGGCGCATTAAACACGCCGGCGCAGCCACAGCTGGCTTCCTTGAGGTGACGCAGATGTGGCGCGGTATCGGTACCGAGGAATACGCGACGATTCCCGCTGGCAACCAGCTTGCGCAGCGCTTCCTGATGGATATTGCGCTTCAGAATCGGCAGGCAGTAAAGATGCGGACGCACGCCGCCCACCAGCATGTGGTTACGGTTGAACATCAGGTGCTGTGGCGTAATGGTGGCGCCCAGCAGATCATTACCGGCTGCCAGATACTCCGCCGCTTCTTTCGTGGTGATGTGCTCCATCACCACTTTCAGCGCCGGGAACTGTTTACGCAGCGGTTCCAACACGGTTTCAATAAAGCGCGCTTCGCGATCAAAAATATCGATGTGAGAATCGGTCACTTCGCCGTGCACCAGCATTGGCATGCCGATCTGCTGCATGCGATCCAGCACCTTAGCGATGGCGGCGATGTTGGTCACGCCGTGGCTGGAGTTGGTGGTGGCGTGCGCAGGATAGAGTTTGGCGGCGGTAAAAGTGCCGTCACGGAAGCCGCGCTCGATCTCATCGGGATCAAGTGAATCGGTGAGATAGCAGGTCATCAGCGGAGTAAAAGCGTGCTCAGCAGGTAACGCAGCCATGATGCGCTCGCGATACGCCACGGCAGCGGCCACGCTGATAACCGGTGGAACCAGGTTTGGCATGACAATCGCACGACCATTTACTGCGCTGGTATAAGGCAGTACGGCGTTGAGCATCGCGCCATCGCGCAGATGGATGTGCCAGTCGTCAGGGCGGCGGATGGTAATGTGCTGAGGTTGGGCTGTCATTCAAAAAGACTCCGGCTGAGAAGAAAACGAGAGGCACGTTTAGGCCGGGGAGTAATCATAAGGATGTGGGCAACCGTTTGCACGGGATTTTATTGTGACAAACAAAAACCGCACCGGAAGGTGCGGTTGCGCGGATTAATCTGTAAACGGAATCACCAATTGGCCCGGTTTCACTTCAATTCCTTTAGCAAGTTTCTTCGCCAGCGCTTCGCCTTTGCTGCGGTCTGCACTCAGCACATAAGCAGGTCTCTCATTAAAGTAGCGCTTCAGCGACTCATTGAGATATGGCGTGAGAGTTTTCATGATCGATGCCATTTTCTCCGGCTGCACCTGCGCATTGACAATCTCCATGTCATGCAGATAAATCGCGCCTTCCTGTGCGTTGTAAACCGGCTGCGCCTTCATCTTCAGCAGCATTTCGGCCTGCTGCGGACCAAACAGCGAGCTGACATTGATATTGGCTTTACCCGAGAGCGTTATTTTGCCGGGTTCTTCACGGCCAATCTGGCTGTTGAGATCGCTCAGCACAATGTGCGCATTCACCAGCCCGGAAACGCCGATATCTTTTTCGAAGTTATTGCGCTTTTGCAGCGCCTGATTCACTTCCTGTTCGCTGATGGTGTATTGCGTCAATTGGTTACAGCCGCTGAGTAGCACGGCAAAAAGCAGAGCGAAAAGCCCGGTAAACGCCTTTTTCATATTGTCCTCATCCTGATCGAAACGGCAAAACAGCGATAGCCTGCCTGAATCAGCGGCATGTGTCACCAGGAGAGAGATGAGAAGCGCCGCAGCGCCTCTCAGGGATGAAGATTATGCGGCGATGGAGGAGAGCAGATTAACCTGGGTTTGTTTCGCCATGTTGTCGCGATAATCGGCAACGCGGCTTGGCCATTCAATGCCGTTGACCAGCGTTAAGGAGCGCAGCAGCGGGAAAAGATGAATATCATCTTCCGACAGTTCGCCATTTACCGCATTGGGTTTGACGATCAGCTTGTCGAGCTGACGCAGATCGTCGCTGATGTTTTTGATTAAGCCCGGCGCGTGTTTACGCAACTCGCTGAAATCGCCCACGCTGGCCTGCTTCTTCTCGCTGAAGTAGCTACGCGCTTCCGGCGTAGCGAATTCGGCGAAGGAGGCATCGGCGATGCGCGGCAGCAGCAGCTTATTGACGTAGCCATTCACGTGGCGCAGCCAGTCGCTGATCGCAGGATTGCTTTTGCCATTGAGCAGCGGTTGGTGATCGTATTTATCTACCAGGCGCACAATATCCATACTTTCCGGTACAGCGCTGCCGTCGGCCTGTTGCAGAATCGGCGCCATTTTCTGGCCGATCAATTTTTTCGGCGTTTGCTCGTCGTCATTTAGCATAACGATGAGTTCTAATGGCAGATTTTTTAAGCCGAAAATCATGCGTGCTTTGACGCAGAAAGGGCAGTGATCGTAGATGTAGAGTTTCATCCCGTTTCTCCTGTGGTTCTAAGGGTGACGGAGGTCACCCTTTTTTCGGACGTGCGGGAAGTATGGAAGAGATCTTTGGCGGGGGCAAATTAGCTGCTGAAAATCGCTGGCGCCACCGAACGCGGCTGGAACTGCCACCAAAGCGCCAAAAGGGTAATCATGCCAACGCTGCTCAGCAGCATCCACGGCAGTTCCGGCAGCGCCCATTGCTGGCCCATATCGAACATCCAGCCGCCGCCGGAGTAGCCGATCAAGCCGCCAATCGCGAGGCCGAGTCGGCTGAAGCCCATATAGCTGCCGCGCGCACGTGAACTGGCCAGCGAAGCGCTGAGCGTTTCTCGCGCCGGTTCCGCGATGATTGAGCCCAGATAAAAGAGGGCGATCAGCATAAACAGCGACGGCAGCGAATCGGTCATGCCAACCGGCAGCAGGCTGAACGTCATCAGGAACAAGCCGGCCATCAAACGCGTTTCGAGGCGGAAGCGTTTTTCGCTCCAGCGCGCCAGCGGATAGAGCAGGCTTAATGACAGCAGCGCTTCAATCGCGTACATCCACTTCACCGCAGCAGGCGCCCCGGCCACCTGATTCACCATCACCGGCAGCATCAACATCACCTGCACGGCGAGAATGTAGTAGCCGGTCAATGTCAGCACGTACAGGCGAAAAGGCTTGTCCTGCCAGACGCGTTGCATCCCTTCACGCATCGCAATGCGTTCGGTTGAGATGCGCCACGCCGGTAACCAAACGGCGTTAAACAGCGCAGCAGTGACAAATACCGCCGCGCCAACCCAGCACACCAGACGGAAATCCCACGCCAGCAGCCAGCTACCAATCAGCGCACCCAGCACCGCACCGGCGCTGTCTTGCATCATCAGCAGGGAGAAGAAGCGGCCGCGATCGCGTGCGCGCACCAGTTTCATCACCAGCGCGCTGCGTGGCGGATCAAACAGCGTGCCGCCAAGACCGGAAAGCAAACAGGCAAACCACAGCAGCCAGGGTTCATGCGCCAGCGCCATGCAGGCAAAACCCGCCGCGCGCATCAGCATGCCGGTGACGATCAGCGGACGCGCGCCAAAACGGTCGGCAATCGCACCGCCGAAGATGCCGAATCCCTGCTGGACGAACTGGCGCAAGCCAAGCGCAATACCGACCATCAACGCGGCCCAGCCCAGCTGTTCGACAAAATGGATGGAAATGAGGGGAAACACCACGAAAAAGCCCATCACAACCAGCATGTTATCCACTAAAAGAAATGTTTTACCGAGGCGTCGTGCCCGCGCAACCCGAGACATGCCAATTCCTGAGCAAATGAGAGGAGATAAGAGACCAATTGGTCTATCTTCCGCCTGCTCAGCGGCGAAAAACAGCTTTCTCAGGATGATATTTTTTCATCGATTCCACAGAAATATTAATCCTAAATCAGGATGAATCCTGAGGAACGCGTTCAAGGGTTTTACCGCAAGCGGGGTGACGGTTATAGTGAGAAGTATCGCCGCTGGCGTACATCTTTCTTAAGTTATGGATTTCAGGAGTCATGATGTTTGGCTATCGTTCTGCTGGCCCACGCGTGCGCCTCACTACCGATCGCTTAGTGGTGCGTTTAGTACACGAACGCGATGCCTGGCGATTAGCGGATTATTACGCTGAAAATCGTGCGTTTCTCAAGCCGTGGGAACCGGTGCGCGACGAGAGCCATTGTTATCCTTCGGGCTGGCAAGCGCGCCTCGGACTGATCGCCGACATGCATAAACAGGGCTCAGCCTACTATTTTGTGCTGATGGACCCGGAAGAGACCGAAGTGCGTGGTGTGGCGAATTACAGCAACGTGCTGCGCGGATCGTTTCACGCCTGCTATCTCGGCTATTCACTGGGCGAGAAGTGGCAAGGTCAGGGACTGATGTTTGAAGCGCTCACTACCACCCTTCGCTATATGCAACGCCAGCAACGTATTCACCGCATAATGGCTAATTATATGCCGCACAATCAGCGCAGTGGCGATCTGCTGGCGCGTCTTGGTTTTGAAAAAGAGGGTTACGCCAAAGATTACTTGCTGATCGATGGGCGCTGGCAGGATCATGTACTCACCGCGTTGACCTGCCGGGAGTGGACCCCGGATCGTCGTGGACAATAATAAGGGATCACCTCAATGAAAATGGCCTTATCCGCGCAGGCATTGCGCGTGATTGGATGCCTGCTGGAGAAGCAGGTCACCACGCCGGATCAATATCCGCTCTCACTTAATGGCGTTGTCACCGCCTGTAATCAGAAATCCAACCGCGAACCGGTGCTCAATCTCAGCGAGATGGAGGTGCAAGCGCAGCTTGATGAGCTGGTGAAAAAGCATCTGGTGACCGCCAATAACGGCTCCGGTCAACGCGTCAGCAAGTATGAACAGCGCTTCTGCAATTCCGCTTTCGGCAATCTGCAGTTGAATAGCGCTGAAGTCGCCGTGCTGACGCTGCTGTCCCTGCGCGGTGCACAGACGCCGGGCGAACTGCGCACCCGCAGCGGTCGTCTGCATGAATTCAGCGATATGAATGAAGTCGAGCAGACGCTTATCGGTTTAAGCACGCGCGAGGATGGCCCAATGGTGGTGCGACTGGCGCGCGAACCGGGCAAACGTGAAAGCCGCTATATGCATCTTTTTGGTGGCGAAGTAGAGGAAGACGCGGCCAGCGCAGAAAGTGTCAGTGACAACGGCGATTTAACCGCGCGTGTCGCGCAACGTGAAGAAACGGTTGCTGAGTTGCAGTCGCAACTGCAACAGCTGCTGCAAAAGGAGCACTAATATGACGCTGCGTATTGGCATTGTAGGATTGGGCGGTATCGCGCAGAAAGCATGGCTGCCGGTTTTATCGCAAGCCAGCGGCTGGCAATTAGCGGGTGCGTTTTCGCCCAATCAGGCAAAGGCGCAACCGATCTGCGATAGCTATCGCATACCTTATTTTGGTCAACTGGATGCGCTGGCCGCCGCCAGTGATGCGGTGTTTGTTCACAGCAGCACCGCCAGCCATTACGAAGTGGTTAAAGCGCTGCTGCAGGCGGGCAAAGATGTGTGCGTCGATAAACCGTTAGCCGAAACGCTGCAACAGGCCGAAGCGCTGGTGGCGCTGGCGGACAAGCAGAAGCGCAAGCTGATGGTGGCATTTAACCGCCGCTTTGCGCCGCGTTATCAGCAGCTGAAAAGTGACATGTCACGCGCCGCCTCGCTGCGCATTGAAAAGCACCGCGCGGATAGCGTGGGTCCACAGGATTTGCGTTTTACCCTGCTGGACGATTATCTGCACGTGGTGGACACCGCGCTGTGGCTGGCGGGCGGCAGCCTGACGCGCGAGCTGGGACATATCGAGACCAATGATGATGGCGCGATGCTGTACGCCGAACACCATTTCTCCGCTGGATCGCTGCAAATCACCACCAGCATGCATCGTCGCGCCGGGACGCAACGCGAAGTCGTCAGCGCCATCTGCGACGGTGATTACATCGAAATTAACGAGATGCGCGACTGGCAGCAGGAAAACCGCGGCGGCATGGTGCGTGATGTGCCGCCCGCGTGGCAAAGCCACCTTACTCAGCGCGGTTTCAGCGGCGCAGCGCACCATTTCATTCAGTGTGTTGAAAATCAGACGATGCCTGAAACCAGTGGCGAACAGGCGCTGGCGGCGCAGCGTCTGGTGGAAAAATTGTGGCGCGATGCCGAACGTGAATAATTCCTTGTAACACTCAATGCTGGTCATTTCCCGCCGTGGCAGTAGACTATCGCCGGACATCACGGGATGTCCGCGCTAAGTCGCTCATTTCTCCGACACTTTTCAGGATGCGCCACTCAATATGAATTTGTTGAAATCGCTGGCTGCGGTCAGTTCGATGACCTTGTTTTCCCGCGTACTGGGCTTTGCCCGCGATGCCATTGTGGCGCGCGTTTTCGGCGCAGGAATGGCAACCGATGCCTTCTTTGTTGCCTTCAAACTGCCGAACCTGCTGCGCCGTATCTTCGCTGAAGGCGCGTTTTCTCAGGCGTTCGTGCCGATCCTCGCGGAATATAAAAGCAAGCAGGGTGAAGATGCCACGCGCGTGTTTGTCGCTTACGTCTCCGGATTACTGACGCTGGTGCTGGCGGTGGTGACCGTGTTAGGGATGATCGCTGCGCCCTGGGTTATTGTGGTGACGGCGCCAGGCTTTGCCGATACCGCCGATAAATTTGCCTTAACCAGCGCGCTGCTGCGCGTCACCTTTCCCTATATTTTGCTGATCTCGCTGGCCTCGCTGGCGGGCGCGATCCTCAATACCTGGAACCGGTTTTCCGTGCCGGCGTTTGCGCCGACGCTGCTGAACATCAGCATGATTGGTTTTGCTGTCTTCGCTGCGCCGCATTTTAATCCGCCGGTGATGGCGCTGGCGTGGGCCGTGGTGGTCGGCGGCGTGTTGCAGCTGTTCTATCAGCTGCCGCACCTGAAGAAGATTGGCATGCTGGTTTTACCGCGTTTGAATCTGCGCGATGCGGGCGTGTGGCGCGTAATGCGTCAAATGGGGCCGGCGATCCTCGGCGTGTCGGTGAGCCAGATTTCACTGATCATCAACACCATTTTCGCCTCCTTTTTGGTTTCCGGTTCGGTTTCGTGGATGTACTACGCCGATCGCCTGATGGAGTTTCCTTCCGGCGTGCTGGGCGTGGCTCTGGGCACCATTTTGCTGCCCTCGCTGGCGAAGAGTTTTGCCAGCGGTAATCAGGAAGAGTATTCACGGTTGATGGATTGGGGCCTGCGTCTATGCTTCCTGCTGGCGTTGCCGAGCGCAGTGGCGTTGGGCATTTTGTCCGGGCCGCTGACGGTCGCGCTGTTCCAGTACGGCAAGTTCACCGCGTTTGATGCCCTGATGACGCAGCGCGCGCTGATTGCCTATTCAGTGGGTTTGATGGGGCTGATCGTGGTGAAAGTGCTGGCACCCGGCTTCTATTCTCGTCAGGACATTAAAACTCCGGTGAAAATTGCCATCGTGACACTGATTGTGACGCAGCTGATGAACCTGGCGTTTATCGGCCCGCTCAAACATGCCGGTTTGTCGCTGTCGATCGGTCTGGCCGCTTGCCTGAATGCGGCGCTGCTGTACTGGCAACTGCGTAAGCAGGATATCTTCCAGCCGCAGCCTGGCTGGTTCAGTTTCCTGACCCGTTTGCTGATTGCCGTAGTGGTAATGGCCGCAGCACTGTTTGGCATTCTGCAGGTGATGCCGGCTTGGGAAGAGGGGCAGATGTGGTGGCGCCTGATTCGTCTGGCGGCGGTTTGCGCCATTGGCGGCGGCGCATACTTTGTGATGCTTGGTCTGCTCGGCTTCCGCCCGCGCGACTTCGCGCGCCGCACGCTGGTTTAAAGTCCGCACTCTCTTAATGGACATGCAGCGTCTGCCGCTGCGTAAGGGCAATCCGCAGCGCTGAAGCGTAAACGGTGGGCCAGGAGAGACCCGCATGGATGCGGGGCTCAGTTCGGGCCGGGCAGGAAGCCCGATCCCGAACGGTCCGTCGGCACAACGTTGAAGCTGAAGGTACCGCGTAAGCGGCGCGAGGACCGCCCGGCAGCGGCAGATGCTGTAGGTCCCGCACACAACAAAAAGGCCGCCATCCCAAAAGATAGCAGCCTCTTCAAACCCACATTTTCTACCCTTTACGACTTAGCGTCGCCTGACCTTTACCCAAACCATCCGGGCCATAAAACGCCTGGGTTTGGTGGGGTCGCAACACCGCCAATGCTTCATTGGTGTAGCCAATTTGATGCTGCAACAAAATCCCGTTATGCGTATTGGCATCGCGCAAGCGGCGCGTGTGCTGCTGAATACGCATCCAGCGGCTTTCGCGATCGCTGTGATCACCATAGGGCGCCTGCGTGCCGAGTGTTTTCTCGGTGGTGCGGCGCATCTCGTCCAGATAATTCAACGTCGTCAGCAGCGCGCTTTTATCTTCAGAAATACGCTGCAGCAGGTTGCCATTGATCTGGCCGGCAGAAAGTTGCTGTTGTTCTTCATCCATTACCACCGCAAGGGATGTCAGCACGTCCTGCATTTTGTCTAAGGTGATCAGCAGATGGTCCATTGGGATTAGTTACCCTCTAAATACGCCTTGGTATCGGCGATCAGCGCGTCGGCGATCTTACCGGTATCCATTTTCAATTCGCCATTACGAATGGCCGTCTTCAGCTGCTCAACGCGCGCTGTATTGATATCTTTGCTGCCAGGCTGCATCAGTTGCGCCTGCGCGGTACTTAACTTCACTTCCGCACCGCTTTCGCTGGTGGTGCTGGCTGCGGGCGTCGCGCTCTGACGCACTTTGCTGCTGTTATCGTTATTGTCGCGTGTTTGAACAGTGCTAACCGGATTCGTAGGCTGCGTTCTGTCGATGCTCATGGTAAGGCTCCTGTAAGGTCAGTTGGGGGTCAGCCAACTGAGTCAGCATAGGGTAATGTCTTTGTTGATATCTCTATCGGCAGAACAACAGGGTTCTTTAACGCTTTATAGCGATATCAGAATATTCCCATCCGCGTCGACGCGACCACTGACAACCTGACCATTTCCCATCCTCACGCGCACCATTTGTGCCGCGCTGGCGTTGTTCAGCGCACGTCCTTCGCTGCTGGCATTAAACCCGTTTCCACTGGCGACTACCATCACATTTTGACCGGCTTTCACGCGCCACGGCTGACGTACCATGGTGGCGGTGACCGGCTGTCCTGGCGGGATATCGCGTAGTGCGATCGCATCGATGACGCCGCTGCTGTCCATCAATGCGCGTGCTGGCAGTTCATCGAGACGTCCGGTTGCCAGACGCACGTCCGTCGGGCTGAGATTGCTGCCGCGCGCCACCTGACGGCTCGCCACTAGATATTGCCCGGTGACCTGCACCTGAACCTGCAGGAAACGACGATTTTGGTCGCAGTTGGCGGCGATGCTGATGTTGCCCCACTGACGGCTATTGCCCGGTAGCTGCAGTTCAGGGGTTTCGCAGTTTGGCCACTGCGCCTGTGGCGTACGCACCACCACCGTCATGCCCGCGGCATGTTGTGGGTCGCGCGCTTTAAAAAATTGGGTCAACTGCGCGGTAAGGTCCGCAGCAGAGCTGGGTAGCGCCAGTGCCAGCAAAAGTGTGGCTAGCAAGGTGGAATATCTGCGCATAACGCCTCCTGACGAGAAGATGGCACTGAGTCTACGCCTCGCGCAAAAAAATCAATGTCAAAAATAGCCGTCATTTTTGCTGCTATTCAGACGATCACCCTTGCATTTGTCCACTTAAGCTGTCAGCTCGAAATTCTCATTCGCGGAGGAAGCATGCTCGACAAACTCGATGCCGCGCTGCGATTTGGTACTGAAGCGTTAAACCTACGTGCTCAGCGTCAGGAAATCCTGGCGTCAAACATTGCCAACGCCGATACCCCGGGCTACCAGGCGCGGGATATCGACTTTGCCAGCCAGCTGAGCAAGGTAATGCAAAACGGTCGCGCCGAAGGCAGCAGTCTGGCGCTGAATGTGACGTCCTCACGCCACATTGAAGCGCAAACCAACTCTCAGCCGTCACTGGATCTGCTGTACCGCATTCCCGATCAACCCGCCGCGGATGGCAACACCGTGGATATGGATCGCGAACGTACGCAGTTTGCTGATAACAGCCTGAAATACCAAACCGATCTCACCCTCATCAGTAGCCAGATCAAAGGCATGATGAGCGTTCTGCAGGGGCAATAAGCATGGCATTGCTGAATATCTTTGATATCGCCGGTTCTGCGATGACAGCGCAATCACAGCGCCTCAACGTCAGCGCCAGTAACCTGGCCAACGCCGACAGCGTGACCGGCCCAGATGGCCAGCCTTACGTGGCGAAGCAGGTGATTTTCCAGACCGACGCCGCACAAGGTGCAGCCACCGGCGGCGTGAAGGTCGCTGGCGTGGTGAACGATCCTACCCCGGCAAAACTGGTGTACGACCCGGGCAATCCGCTGGCGGATCAGAAGGGCTACGTCAAGATGCCAAACGTTGATGTGGTGTCCGAAACCGTTAACACCATGTCCGCGTCGCGCAGCTACCAGGCCAACGTTGAAGTGCTGAACACGGTGAAGTCAATGATGATGAAAACTCTCACTATCGGTCAGTAACGGAGAACGAATATGAGCGTAGCAGTAGGAATTAAAGACAGTCTGGACCCAACGGTACTGACCTCCAGTAGCGCTTCGAGCGGTAACTCTTCCGCCGACCTGCAGAATCAGTTCCTGAACATGCTGGTGGCGCAGCTGAAAAACCAGGATCCCACTAATCCTATGGATAACAGCCAGCTCACCACGCAGTTGGCACAGATCAACACCCTGAGCGGTATTGAAAAGCTGAATACCACGCTGGGATCTATCTCCGGCCAGATCACTACCAGCCAGTCGCTGCAGAGTTCAACGCTGATTGGTCACGGTGTGATGGTCAATGGTTCGCAGGTATTGGTGGGCAGCGGTACGACTACGCCGTTTGGCATTGAGCTGGCGACAGCGTCCACGGCCACCAGTGTCACGATTAAAGACAGTAACGGCGCCACGGTCCGCACCATTGACCTCGGCAAACTGAGCTCTGGCGTCCACACCTTCTCGTGGGACGGCAAGCTGGATGACGGTTCTACCGCCGCGGATGGCAAATATTCTGTTTCGCTGGCCGCCAGCAATGGCAGCACGCAACTGGTGGCGCAGCCGCTGAACTATGCCTACGTCAATGGCGTCAGCACCACTGATGGCACCACAAAACTGGATCTCGGCACCATGGGCTCCGCAACCCTCGATGAAATTCGTCAGATTCTCTGATTAACCTTTTAGCAGGAGAGATTACATGTCTTTTTCACAAGCGGTGAGCGGCCTCAATGCTGCCTCCAGCAATCTGGATGTGATTGGTAACAACATCGCCAACTCCGCCACAGCCGGTTTTAAATCCAGCACCATTGCTTTTGCCGATATGTTTGCCGGCTCTAACGTGGGTTTAGGTACCAAAGTTGCCGCCGTCATTCAGGACTTTGGTGATGGAAGTACAACGTCAACCAGTCGTGGACTGGATGTGGCACTGAGCGGCAACGGTTTCTTCCGCATGACCGACGCCAGCGGCGGCGTGTTCTATTCCCGTAACGGCCAGTTCACGCTGGATGCCAACCGTAACCTGGTTAACACCCAGGGTCTGAATGTCACCGGCTATCCGGCCAGCGGCACACCGCCAACCATTCAGACCGGTGCCAACCCAGTGGCGCTGAGTATTCCAACCACGCAGATGGGGGCACGTGCAACAACAACAGCTACCCAGGTTGCCAACCTGAACTCCACCAGCACCACCCCGACCGTCACCCCGTTTGATAAGTCCAACGTTGATAGCTACAACGCGAAAACCACCATGACGGTGTACGACACGCAGGGTAACGATCACCAGTTAGACATGTACTACATCAAAACGGCGGATAACACCTGGACCGTGCATATGGTTGACTCCACCACCGGTAATGAAGTTGGTAATACTGCGGGCGGTGACAACCTGGGTTATCAGATGCAATTTGATGCTAACGGTAAACTGACGCAGGTGGGGAAAATCACTGCAGCGGGTGTTGCTGACACCAGCGCTTCCCTGGCAAACCTGGTTGTGGACGGCACCAACGGGGCGAATGGCATGAACATCAGCCTGAGCATGTTGGGTAGCCTGCAGCAAAACACCGGTGCGACCACTTTTGGTAACCCAACGCAAGACGGTTATCAGCCTGGCGATCTCACCAGCTACACCATCAATGATGACGGCACCATTACTGGCACCTACTCCAACCAGAAAACCCAACTTCTGGGACAAATTGTCTTGTCGAGTTTCTCTAACCCGGAAGGTCTGAAGTCTGAAGGTGACAACGTCTGGTCTGCCACCAGCTCATCAGGTCAGGCCGCCACTGGTCTGGCAGGCACCGGTACTTACGGCAACCTGACTTCAGGTGCGCTGGAAGCGTCCAACGTCGATATGAGCAAAGAGCTGGTGAACATGATCGTTGCGCAGCGTAACTATCAGGCCAACAGCCAGACCATCAAAACTCAGGACCAGATTCTTAACACCCTGGTTAACTTACGTTAATTCGCTAACGGGATTGCTTTATGGATCACGCAATATATACCGCCATGGGCGCGGCCAGTCAGACGTTGGATCAGCAGTCGGTAACGGCCAGCAACCTCGCCAACGCCTCAACGCCGGGCTTTCGTGCTCAGCTCAACGCGTTGCGCGCGGTGCCGGTCAGCGGCTGGTCGCTGCCGACGCGTACGCTGGTTGCCGCTTCCACGCCGGGCGCCGATATGTCACCGGGCTCGATGGACAACACCGGCCGCACGCTGGATGTGGGGGTCGCGCAGGACGGCTGGTTGGCGGTGCGTGCCGCTGACGGTACTGAAGCTTATACCCGCAACGGCAACATGCAGATCAGCGCGACCGGTATTTTGACTATTCAGGGCAATCCCGTAATGGGCGATGGGGGTCCGATCGCCATCCCGCAAGGCGCTGAATTGACCATCGCGGCAGACGGGACCATCACCTCGCGTAACGCCGGTGATGCACCCAATGCCACGGTGCAGATTGGTCGCCTGAAGCTGGTGCGCGCCACCGGTAAAGAGATGCAACGCGGTGATGACGGCATGTTCCGTCCTAATCAGCAAACCCAGGCGACGCGCGGCGCTGCGCTGGCAAATGATGCCACCATGACGGTGATGCCCGGCGTGCTGGAAGGCAGTAACGTCAAGCCGGTGGAAACCATGGTCGATATGATCGCCAACGCCCGACGTTTTGAGATGCAGATGAAAGTGATCTCCAACGTCGATGAAAACGAACAAAAAGCTAACAGCTTGCTCAACATGAGCAGCTAAGGCGTAAGGAAAACACCATGATTCGTTCTTTATGGATCGCCAAAACCGGTCTTGACGCTCAGCAAACCAACATGGACGTCATCTCCAACAACCTCGCGAACGTAAGCACCAACGGCTTTAAACGTTCGCGCGCGGTATTCGAAGATTTGATGTACCAAACCCTGCGTCAGCCGGGCACGCAGTCGTCAGAGCAAACCACGCTGCCGTCTGGTTTGCAGATCGGTACCGGTGTGCGTCCTGTCACCACCGAACGTCTGCATCAGCAGGGTAACCTGTCGCAGACCAGCAACTCGAAAGACGTGGCGATTAACGGCCAGGGTTATTTCGAAGTGCAGATGCCGGACGGCACCTCGGCGTATACCCGTGATGGTTCATTCCAGGTTGACCAGAACGGTCAGCTGGTGACTAACGCCGGTTATCCGGTACAGCCAGGCATCACTATTCCGGCCAACGCCACCAGCATCACGATCTCGCGCGATGGCGTGGTGAGCGTGACGCAGCAGGGCCAGACCAATCCGGCGCAGGTCGGTCAGCTGACGCTGAGCACCTTCATGAACGATGCGGGCCTGAACAGCCAGGGTGAAAACCTCTATCAGGAGACGCAGGCATCCGGTGCGGCGACGCAGAGTACGCCAGGCCAGAACGGCGCGGGTCTGCTGTATCAGGGTTATGTCGAAACCTCGAACGTCAACGTGGCGGAAGAGCTGGTCACCATGATTCAGACGCAGCGCGCCTACGAGATCAACAGTAAAGCGATCAGCACCTCCGATCAGATGCTGGCGAAGTTAACCCAGCTGTAATGCTGGTGTCGTTGGGCCAGCTCTGCTGGCCTGATTAAGCAACATGAAGAAGGTCAAAAAGTGGCGAAGCAAGTGATTCTCAAGCCTGGTCATTGGTTGGTAGCCACGCTGCTACTCACGCTTAACGGTTGTGCGCTGGTTCCGCGCACTCCACTGGTACAGGGATCGACTACGGCAGAGCCGACGCCATCCGCACCGCCGGTGGTGAACGGTTCCATTTTTCAGGGCGTCGCACCGCTGAACTACGGCTATCAGCCGCTGTTTGAGGATCGTCGTCCACGCAACATTGGCGATACATTGACGATCACCTTGCAGGAAAACGTCAGCGCCAGCAAAAGTTCTTCGGCCAATGCCAGCCGCGATGGCAGCAACAGCTTTGGTGTGACGGGTGTACCAACCGGCCTGAGCGGTCTGGTGGGTGCCGGTGGCGAAAAAGCCACGCTGGATGCCAATGGCAAAAATGACTTCGCCGGTAAAGGTGGCGCGACAGCCAACAACACCTTTACGGGCACCATCACCGTCACCGTCAATCAGGTGTTGTCGAACGGCAACCTGCGCGTGGTGGGTGAGAAACAGATCGAAATTAACCAGGGCACCGAATTTATCCGGTTCTCGGGCGTGGTTAACCCACGCACCATCAGCGCCAGCAACGCGGTGCTGTCAACGCAGGTGGCCGATGCACGTATTGAGTACGTCGGAAATGGTTATATCAATGAAGCGCAGACGATGGGCTGGTTCCAGCGTTTCTTCCTGAACGTCTCGCCGATGTAAGAGGTAGTAACAATGAATATGACGACTCTGCTCCGCCTGAGCCTTGGCATGCTGCTCGGTTTCAGCTTACTGGCGCATGCTGACCGCATCCGCGATTTGACCTCCGTGCAGGGCGTGCGCGACAACCAGCTGATCGGTTACGGTTTGGTGGTGGGCCTTGATGGTACCGGTGACCAGACCACGCAAACGCCGTTCACCACCCAAACCGTGAGCAACATGCTTTCCCAGCTCGGCATTACTGTGCCGGCTGGCACTAATATGCAGCTGAAAAACGTAGCGGCCGTGATGGTGACCGCCAAGCTGCCAACCTTTGCGCGTCAGGGGCAAACCGTTGATGTGGTGGTTTCCTCGCTGGGTAATGCCAAGAGTTTACGCGGCGGTACGCTGCTGATGACGCCGATGAAAGGCGTCGATAACCAGGTTTATGCGCTGGCGCAGGGTAACATTCTGGTCGGCGGTGCTGGCGCTTCAGCCGGTGGCAGCAGCGTGCAGGTTAACCAGCTGAACGGTGGCCGCATTACCGGCGGCGCCACGGTAGAGCGTGAACTGCAGAGCAACTTTGGTAGCCAGAACACCATTAACCTGCAGCTAAATAATGAAGACTTCAGCATGGCACAGCGCATTGCCGACGCCATCAACAGCCGTGGGATTGGTTCGGCGCAGCCGCTGGATGCCCGTACTGTGCAGATTCGCGTATCGCCGAATAACAGTTCTCAGGTGCGTCTGCTGGCCGAAATTCAGAACCTTGATGTTGCGGTGCCGCTCGAAGATGCCAAGGTGATTATTAACTCACGTACCGGTTCGGTGGTGATGAACCGCGAAGTGACGCTCAACACCTGTGCGGTGGCGCAGGGCAATCTGTCGGTTACCGTCAATCAGCAGCAGAACGTCAGTCAGCCGGATACGCCGTTGGCGGGTGGGCAGACTGTGACCACCAACAATACCCAGATCGATCTGCGTCAGAGTGGCGGCGCGCTGCAACGGGTTAACGCCAGCGCCAACCTCAATAACGTGGTGCGTGCGCTGAATGCGCTGGGTGCATCACCGATTGAGCTGATGTCGATTTTGCAATCGATGGAAAGCGCAGGCTGCTTGCGCGCCAAACTGGAAATTATCTGATGAACGATACGCAATCGCTGGTGAATGCGGCGTACGACAGCCGCTCGCTGAACGACCTGAAACGCGAAGCCGCCGCCGACCCGAAAGGGAAGGCGATGCAGGTGGCCAAACAGGTGGAAGGGATGTTCGTGCAGATGATGATGAAAAGCATGCGTGCAGCGCTGCCGCAGGATGGCCTGCTGAGCAACGATCAGACGCGGCTTTTCACCTCGATGTACGATCAGCAGATTGCGCAGGACATCGGCAAACGTGGTCTCGGCATGGCCGATATCATTGTTAAGCAGATGCAGCCCGCTCAGGAGCCGGACGAAACCGCCGGTACGGTGCCGATGAAGCTGGATAACAGCTTCATCTATAGCAACCTGCCGTCGAATCAGCTGGAGCAGATGGTGCGTAAAGCGGTGCCGCGTTTGCCGGTCTCGCCCAGCAGTTTGCCGAGCGACAGCAACGACTTTATCGCGCAGCTGGCGCAGCCGGCGCAGGTCGCCAGCCAGCAGAGCGGTATTCCGCATCACCTGATTCTGGCGCAGGCCGCGCTGGAATCTGGCTGGGGCCAGCGACAGATTCTGACGCGCGACGGCAAGCCGAGTTACAACGTGTTTGGCATCAAGGCGAGCGGCGACTGGAAGGGTGAAACCACCGATATCATGACCACCGAATATGAAGGCGGGGCAGCGAAGAAAGTGCGCGCCAGTTTCCGTGTGTATGGTTCCTATATGGAAGCGCTCAGCGATTACGTCAAACTGCTGTCCAATAATCCTCGTTATGCCGCCGTTGCCAACGCACCGAGTGCCGAGCAGGGCGCGCGTGCCTTGCAGGCCGCCGGTTACGCCACCGATCCAAAGTATGCGCAGAAACTGGTGGGAATGATCCAGCAATTCAAAAACATGGGCGAAAAAGTGGTGAAGGCGTATAGCAACGACATCACCGATTTGTTCTGATTTTTGCTCTCAAGTTTCACTTAAGCACGCCGATAACAATCACATGCCGCGGGCGTTCTCGTCCGCGCAATCGCACTGATGACTGCCAGCCCGGTTAACGGGAAATTAAGGAACCGAGATGTCCAGCATAATTAACTCAGCGATGAGTGGGCTGAGCGCCGCACAGGCTGCATTAAGCACCACCAGTAACAACATCAGTAATTACACGGTAGCGGGCTATTCGCGTCAGACGGCGATTTTGTCGCAGTCGAACAGCACCTTGCAGGGCAACAGCTATTACGGCAACGGTGTAACGCTCTCCGGCGTACAGCGTGAGTATGACGAGTTCATCACCGCCCAACTGCGTGGCTCCAGCGCCAACTACAGCGCGGTGAACACGCAATACAACCAAATTTCCAACATTGACGATCTGCTGTCGACGTCGACCACCAGCTTGTCGACCTCAATCCAAAGCTTCTTCACCAACGTGCAGAACGTGGTGAGTAACGCCAACGACCCGTCGGCGCGTCAGTCAATGCTGAGCTACGCCCAAGGCCTGGTGAACCAATTCCAGACCACCGCGCAATATCTCAACAATATGCAAAATAGCGTTAACACGGATATTGCCTCGAACGTCGATCAGATCAACACCTTCACCAGCCAGATTGCCGACCTGAACAGCCAGATCGCCAAGCTGACCACCGGCGGTGGCGCGGCGCCGAACAATTTGCTGGATCAGCGCGATCAGCTGGTGAATAGCCTGAACAATGTGGTGGGCGTGAACGTATCCCAGCAGGACGGCAGCTATATTGTCTCGATGGGCAGTGTGACGTTGGTGAATGGTAAAAACTCCACCAGCTTAGTGGCGATGCCGTCCAGCAGCGATTCAACACGTACCACTGTCGGTTATGTCGATAAGCAGGCGGGTAACGTTGAGATCCCTGAAAAGACGCTAACCACCGGTTCACTCGGCGGTTTGCTGGCGTTCCGCACCCAGGATCTGGATACCGCGCAAAATCAGCTCGGCCAGTTAGCGGCAGCGTTCACCACCAGCTTCAATACCGTGCACAGCGAAGGTTATGACAGCAACGGCGACCAGGGGGGCAACTTCTTTAATATCGGTTCGCCAACCGTAGTGGGTAACAGCAAAAATACCTCAGCGGCTACCGTTACGGCGGCATGGTCAGACACCAGCGCGATGAAAGCCTCTAACTACACCGTAAGTTATGATGGCAGCAATTGGTCGGTGACCCGCATGTCTGACAACGTGAAGTTTAGCGTTACGCCAGACGCGACCGACGGCACCCTCAACTTTGATGGCCTGAAACTGACGGTGAGCACCTCACCCGCGCCTAACGCGAAAGACAGTTTCCTGGTCAAACCGGTCCAGAACGTCATTGCGGGCATGTCGGTCGCGATCACCGATGAGTCGCAAATTGCTGCGGCATCCAGCGCAACCAGCGGTGAAAGCGATAACCGTAACGTGCAGAAATTGTTGGATCTGCAGGATAGCAAGCTGGTGAATGGTAATGCGACCATCGCCCAGGCTTACGCCAGCATTGTCAGCACCGTCGGTAATAAAACCAGTACATTAAAAACCGCCAGCACCACCCAGGAGAACGTGGTGACACAGCTCAGCGATCGCCAGCAGTCAGTATCCGGGGTCAACCTTGATGAAGAGTATTCGAATCTGACTAAGTATCAGCAGTTCTATATGGCGAACGCGCAAGTGCTGCAAACAGCGAGTACCATTTTTAATGCGCTGATGGGCATCCGCGGCTAAGCATAGAGGATAAATACCATGCGTCTTAGTACCAATATGATTTTCAACCAGCAGGTGCGCGGGATCACCGATTCGCAAGCTTCCTGGTTAAAAGTAGGTGAGCAACTCTCTAGCGGACTGCGCGTCAGCAATCCTTCAGATGATCCTATCGCCGCCTCACGTGCCGTCGTGCTTTCGCAATCGCAGGCGAAAAGTACCCAATATGCCACGGCACGCAGCTTTGCCGATCAGAGCTTGTCGATGGAAGAGAACGCACTCTCCAGCGTGACCAGCAGCATCCAGGATGCGCAAACCATGATTGTGTATGGTTCTACCGGTACGCTGAGCGACGATGACCGTGCTTCTATTGCCACCAAATTAGAAGGCATTCGCTCACAATTACTTAACCAGGCCAATAGCCGTGATGGTAATGGACGATACATTTTTGCGGGCTATCAGACTGATGTCGCACCTTTCAGCGATGCCGGTGCGCCGGCCGGTGTCACTTATGTGGGTGGCGCGGATGCCATTACGCAGAAAGTCGATGATGGTCGCACGATGGCGGTGAGTAGCACAGGATCGTCAGTATTTATGTCGATAACCAGCAACGCGAAAGCCGAGCCGGACGGCAGTGTCAGCGAGACCAATCTGTTTAACATGCTCGATAGTGCAATTGCAGCGTTAAAAACGCCGCAGGATGATGCTGATGATGCAACCAAGCAGGTTTTCCAGGATGCCATGGATAAAACCAACCGTGGCTTGAGCAACTCCTTGAACAACGTGCTGGCAGTGCGTTCAGCCGTGGGCTCACAGCTGGCTGAACTCGATACGCTGGACGCGCAGGGTGATGACCGTGACACCATTATGGCATCGCAAATGACGGATCTGGTGCAGGTTGATTACACCCAAGCCATTTCAAGCTACACCATGCAACAAACCGCCTTGCAAGCTTCGTATAAGACCTTCACCGATATGTCGAAGCTGTCACTGTTCCAGCTTAATTCGTAATTGACCTGAACCTTTGAGCGTACTTTAACCGGGTGCGCTTAGTTTCTCCCACCGCCTTTCGGGGCTGTGGGATTTTTTTTGCCTGTTATTCAGGTCGCCATAAATGCCGCCCGCAGGCAATAAAAAACCCCGGACTGGCCGGGGTTTGATGTTGACTGACTTACCAGAGCTTACGCGCTTTCCGGACGGGTTGCCGGTGCGGTTGCCTGATGCGTCGCGCTGTGACCACCGGCTGAGCCGCGGCCCTCAAAGCCAAAGGCTGGACGGACCCAGTCGCTGTTGCGAACCGGTTCTGGTTCCCACGCCGGTGCTGGTGCTTTAGTCATCGGTGCAGTCGCGTGATGCTTGAAGCGCGTCTCAACCATGGTCACTGCGGTATCACGTGCCGCAACCGGCGCATGAGGTTCAGTGACTGGCGTGACTTCGGCTTCAGCCGCGACTGGCGCAGCCAGCACGTCTTCAACCTGAGCTTCAACGGCTGGCGATACATCCACCGGCGCCTGTTCAGCAACTGCAGCCACTTCGCTTACTTCAGGCTTCGCTTCTTCAGCCACGGCAGCCGGTTCCGCTTCAGCCGCGGTTTCCTGTGCAACCTGTTCGTCAGCAGCAGAGATCACTGATGGCTCTTCGTTAACGGGCGCGGCAATCGGCGTGACGTCATCCGTATTCACCACGGGCACATCGGTGTGCGCCTGCGGTTCAACCTGATGTACGGCTTCTTCAGCGGCAACCTGCTCAACGGCCGGTTCAACAGCGTCAGCGGGTTGAGTCTCGGCATCCGGTGTTTGCTGGTAACCGTAATCCGACACTTCATGCATCGCATCTTGCGTGCTGTACTCTTCCTGCGCTTGCGCAACCGGGTAAGAGATCCACACTTTGCCTGACGCCATTTCTGGTGAAGCAGCAGCAGATTCCAGCGGCATTGCAGACTGCGTTGGGTAACGCTCGTCACGATAGCGACGACGACGCTGACCGCTTACGCGCAGGTGACGCGGTGAACGACGTGAACGGCGCGGCATATTGGCGCTATCACGGTTATCGCTATCATCTTGCTCGTCATTGCTGGCTTCAGGATGCTCTTTGTACTGAGCACGCGGCGCAGTTTCAACGGCAGCATCATGAACCACCGGCGCTTCGACAGTGATGTCAGGCGTTTCGCCAACACGCACGCGCTGTGACAGCTGACGCTGCTTACGACGCGGCATGACCTGAACGCGTTCTTCTTCGTGCTCAACGTTTTCGTCAACCGCAGGCGCCTGAACAACCGGTTCAGCGGCTTTCTGATCCTGCTGCTGAGCACGTTTTTCTTCCTGACGACGACGCTGGCGATCGGCACGCTGTTCGCGGCGCTGTTGCTGCTGCTCATCACGTTGCTCAAGCGCTTCATCGCTCAGCACTGGACGCGCTTCACGCGGCTCGTTCTGACGCTTGTTACGACGGTTGTCCTGATTATCACGCGGTTCGCGGGCTTCACGTGGCTCACGTGCTTCACGCGGCTCGCGCGGTTCACGACCTTCGCGCACCTGACCGTTCTCGCCATTACGCGGCGTACGTTCACGACGGTTGTTGCGACGGTTGTTATTGTTACGACGTTCGCCACGCTGCTGGGTGTTTTCAGATTCAGCAGCAACAACGGCTGGGGTTTCCTGCTTAGTTTCAGCAGGCGCCGCAGCAGGCGCATCACCGGCAAACAGTTTCTTCAAGCCACTCAGCAGGCGAGCTACGAAACCCGTGTTGGTTACTGCAGGCGCAGCAACTGCTGGTTTGGTTTTCACTTCTGCCGCTGGCTGAGTTTCTTTCACCACTTCAACCGGCGCAGGCGGCGCATCAGGCATCGCGAAGGCGGCCAGTGCTGGCTGCTCCGGACGACGACGCTCAGCGTGCTCTTCTTCAGAAGGCAGCGCCATTTCCGCTTCGTGCAGTTTCGGTAAGTGATAGCTCAGCGTTTGCGTCTCTTCGCCAGTACGAACACGCAGTACCGAGTAGTGTGGCGTTTCCATCTGATCGTTTGGCACGATGATGGCACGCACACCGCCCTGGCGTTTTTCGATGGCGCTAACGGCATCACGCTTTTCGTTCAGCAGGTAAGAGGCGACCTGAACCGGAACAATGGCATGCACTTCTTTAGTGTTGTCTTTCAGCGCTTCTTCTTCAATCAGACGCAGAATAGACAGCGACAGCGATTCGTTATCACGGATGGTGCCGGTTCCGCTGCAGCGTGGGCAGACGTGATGGCTGGATTCACCCAGTGACGGGCTCAGACGCTGACGCGACATCTCCAGCAAGCCGAAGCGTGAAATGTGGCTGATCTGAATACGCGCACGATCCTGACGTACCGCTTCACGCAGGCGGTTTTCCACCGCGCGCTGGTGGCGTACTGGCGTCATGTCGATGAAGTCAATAACGATCAGGCCGCCGAGATCGCGCAGACGCAATTGGCGAGCAATCTCATCGGCCGCTTCCAGGTTGGTGTTGTACGCGGTTTCTTCGATATCACCGCCGCGAGTAGCGCGTGCGGAGTTGATATCAATCGCCGTCAGGGCTTCGGTGCTATCGATAACAATCGATCCGCCTGATGGCAGACGCACTTCACGCTGAAAGGCGGATTCAATCTGCGATTCGATTTGGTAGTGGCTGAACAGCGGGATTTCACCGGTGTAGAGTTTGATTTTGCTGCTGAAGTCCGGACGACCCAGTGCAGCAATGTGCTGACGGGCCAGTTCCAGTACTTTTGGATTATCGATAAGGATTTCACCGATATCCTGACGCAGATAGTCGCGGAAGGCGCGCACGATAACGTTGCTTTCCTGATGGATCAGGAAAGGCGCTGGGCGGCTGTCTGCGGCTTTCTTAATGGCTTCCCAGTGCTTCATACGGAAGCTGAGATCCCACTGCAGTGATTCGGCAGATTTACCCACGCCCGCAGTACGGACGATCAATCCCATGCCGTCTGGAAGTTCCAGTGCGGAAAGTGCTTCTTTTAATTCGGTACGGTCGTCGCCCTCAATGCGGCGTGAAATACCACCGGCACGTGGGTTGTTCGGCATCAATACCAGATAGCTACCGGCCAGGGAAATAAAGGTGGTGAGTGCTGCACCTTTATTACCGCGTTCCTCTTTATCAATTTGAACGATAACTTCCTGACCTTCACGCAGCACATCTTTGATATTCGGACGACCATGTGCGTTGTAATTGGCGGGGAAGTATTCGCGGGAAATTTCTTTCAGAGGGAGGAAACCGTGACGTTCTGCACCATAATCGACAAATGCAGCTTCAAGGCTGGGTTCAACGCGGGTGATTTTACCTTTGTATATGTTGGCTTTTTTCTGTTCGTGTCCAGGACTTTCAATATCCAGATCGTACAGACGTTGTCCATCAACCAGGGCAACGCGCAACTCCTCCTGCTGAGTTGCGTTAATTAACATTCTTTTCATCGTGACTTACTCGTTATTCTCACATGAGTGATCTAGCTGCGGGCATCGTTACCCTGGACGAGAATCAACCGATGGCCCCGTGTCTTAATGCACTGACGTCAACCTCACGGTTGTCGGCGGCTAAAGGGGCGCAAATCTTGTCGGTGGCCTGTTTTTCATAAGGAAATCCAGCGCCTGAAGGTGGAAATGTTACAGAGTATTCAAAAATCCACACATCCTGGTCTATCGTCCAGGCCGCAACCCGCAGCCCGCTAAGTGCCTGATTTAACATTACGTCTTACGCCATTGCTGCGTGTCCGTTAAATCCGGCAAAATGACTTATTTCGCTCTTTTTCCTGCCTGAATCTTTCCAGGGCAGAAACCCCTGCATTATTCCATTGCTAACTCACATTAAGCAAGGCGACTTTTGCCAAGCTGAGAAGTTTATTCATCCATAACCTGTTCATTTGCAGGGCTAATCATCGCATCGTTGAAAATGTCGCCATTTTCACCGTTTCAATACGCGACAAAGAGAGAGTTAAGCACAGAAAAAGGGGTGGCGCTATCCAGGTACACTAATTAGAATCGCCGCCATGAAAACTGAGAATCCCGGCGTACAGTATGTCGCCATCACGGCTGAAAATGCCGGACAACGAATTGATAACTTTTTGCGCACCCAGCTCAAGGGCGTGCCGAAAAGCATGATTTACCGCATTTTGCGTAAAGGCGAAGTACGGGTAAATAAAAAGCGCGTGAAACCGGAATATAAGCTGGAGGATGGCGACGAGCTGCGTATTCCGCCGGTGCGGGTTGCCGAACGCGAAGAGAACACGGTTTCACCGAAACTGGATAAAGTTGCGGCGCTCACCAATGCCATTCTGTATGAAGATGATTACCTGATGGTGCTGAATAAACCGTCGGGCACTGCGGTGCACGGTGGCAGCGGATTAAGTTTTGGCGTGATTGAAGGGCTGCGTGCGCTGCGTCCGGAAGCGCGTTTCCTTGAGTTAGTCCATCGTCTGGATCGTGATACTTCTGGCATTCTGCTGGTGGCGAAGAAGCGTTCTGCTTTGCGCTCGCTGCATGAGCAACTGCGCGAAAAGGGCATGCAGAAGGATTACCTGGCGCTGGTGCGCGGTGACTGGCCGTCGCATCTGAAAGTGGTGCAGGCTCCGCTGCTAAAGAACATTTTGCAGAGCGGCGAACGCGTGGTGCGCGTGAGTGCGGAGGGCAAACCTTCCGAGACGCGCTTTAAAGTAGAAGAGCGTTTTGGTTTCGCGACCTTAGTGAAAGCCAGCCCGGTAACGGGCCGTACCCATCAGATTCGTGTGCATACGCTGCACGGTGGCCACCCGATCGCTTTTGACGATCGTTACGGTGACCGTGACTTTGATGCACAGCTGGGTTCGACGGGCTTGTCGCGTCTGTTCCTGCATGCGGCTGCGTTGACCTTTACCCATCCCAACACCGGAGAAGTGCTGCGCATAGAAGCGCCACTGGATGGCGCACTGAAACACTGTCTTGCACAGCTGCGTCAGAAGAAAGACTGATTGTAGGGGCATCAACACAATGCGTTGATGCCCACCGCTCTTAACATCTCATTTAGCGCGATCAGCGGTAAGCCAATCAAGGTATTAGGATCGCGACCTTCTAGCCTGTCAAATAAACAAATCCCCAATCCTTCGCTTTTGAAACTGCCGGCGCATTGTAGCGGTTGTTCCTTTTCGACGTAGCCGCGAATCTCTTCGGCACTCAACTCGCGGAAATGCACGGTAAAGGGTTCGCAAATAACCGATTGTGTGTCGCTCTGCGGTTGCAGAAGCGCCAGGCCGGTATAAAAGGTGATGGCGTTACCGCTGGCGGCCGCGAGTTGCTGGCAGGCCTGCTCCACGGTATGCGGTTTACCGGTTATCTCGCCATTCAATACACAAACCTGATCGGAACCGATAATCCAGCGGTCCGGGTAACGTGCAGCCAGCGCCTGCGCTTTGGCTAATGCCAGCCGCTGCACCAGCTCGGAGGCTGATTCATGCGGCAGCGGGGATTCGTCGCAATCGGGAGCGGCGGTAATAAAAGGCAGGCCCAGTTTGCTTAGCAGCGCCTGACGAAAAGGGGAGGTAGAAGCTAAAACCAAAGGTGTCGTCATTTTTTTTCAGAATAGATAGCGTAAAGATGACAGTCATTTTAAACTATGCGCCGCACTGGATGCGACTAACGGGTGAAAGATGCCGTAAACCGGCCTTTTTCTTTGACTCTATGACGTTACAAAGTTAATATGCGCGCCCTATGCAAAAGGTAAAATTACCCCTGACGCTCGATCCGGTCCGCGCCGCGCAAAAACGCCTTGATTATCATGGCGTTTATGCACCTGAATTGGTGGCGCGCTTGGCCGAAACGGTCGTGAGTGTGGACAGTGAAGTTGAATGCGATATGTCGTTTGCGGTTGATAACCAGCGCCTCGCCGTTCTGCAAGGAACAGCCGAAGTGCAGGTGACTCTGTCATGTCAACGCTGCAACCAGTCGTTTCCACGTCATGTTCACGTAAGCTATTGCTTCAGTCCTGTCTCTTCTGATGAACAGGCCGAAGCACTACCGGAAGCCTACGAGCCAGTTGATGTCAATGATTTTGGTGAGATCGACTTGCTGGCAGTGATCGAAGATGAGCTCATCCTCGCGCTGCCCGTGGTTCCGGTGCATGATTCTGAACACTGTGAAGTGTCCGACGCGGACATGGTATTTGGTCAATTGCCTCCAGAGGCAGAAAAACCAAATCCCTTTGCCGTATTAGCCAGTTTAAAGCGTAAGTAATAGGAGTAAGGTCCATGGCCGTACAACAGAATAAACCAACCCGTTCTAAGCGTGGTATGCGTCGTTCACACGATGCGCTGACCACTGCTGCTCTGTCAGTAGATAAAGTTTCTGGCGAAACTCATCTGCGTCACCATATCACTGCGGATGGTTACTACCGCGGTCGCAAGGTTATCACCAAGTAATCCTCGCGATTACACAAGGCGATACCTTGACACGTTTGACCCTGGCAGTTGATGCCATGGGCGGGGACTTCGGTCCTTGCGTGACAGTGCCTGCAGCCTTGCAGGCACTGGCCTCTCATTCGGAGCTGGTTCTTCTTCTGGTCGGCGATCCCGACATCATCTCGTCATTTCTTGCCAAAGCGGATTCCTCGTTACAGAGGCGTGTGCAGGTCATTCCTGCCGAATCGGTTATTGCAAGTGATGCCAAACCTTCTCAGGCGATTCGTAACAGCCGCGGCAGTTCCATGCGTGTGGCGTTAGAGTTGGTCAAAGAGGGGAAAGCACAAGCCTGTGTCAGTGCGGGAAATACCGGCGCACTGATGGGCCTGGCGAAAATGCTATTAAAACCGCTGGATGGCATTGAGCGTCCGGCGTTGATGACGGTGTTGCCGCATCAGCAGCATGGCAAAACGGTGGTGCTGGATCTCGGCGCTAACGTTGAATCCGACAGCGCCATGCTGGTGCAGTTTGCGATCATGGGCGCAGTGATGGCCGAAGAAGTATTGGAGATCGCCCAGCCGCGTGTTGCGCTGCTGAATATTGGTCAGGAAGAGACCAAAGGATTGGAAACAATCCGCGCCGCATCTGCGGTGCTGCGGGCGTCACCGCAAATCAACTATATTGGATATCTTGAGGGGAACGATCTCCTCACCGGCAAGACGGATGTGCTGGTTTGTGATGGCTTCGTTGGTAACGTCACGTTGAAGACCATGGAAGGCGTGGTAAGAATGTTCCTCTCTCTGATTAAATCGTCAGAGGAAGGAAAAAAACGGGCCTGGTGGCTAACATTGCTGGGACGCTGGATTCAAAAGCGTCTGGCGAAGCGTTTCGGCCATCTCAACCCCGACCAGTACAATGGCGCTTGTCTGGTAGGATTGCGCGGGACAGTGATCAAAAGCCACGGTGCGGCGAATCAACGTGCATTTGCCGTGGCGATAGAGCAGGCAGAGCAGACGGTGCGAAAGCAAGTCCCTGAAAGGATTGCGGCGCGCCTTGACACTGTATTAGCCAGGAGTGACAAAGCGTAGATGTTTACCAAAATTATCGGTACGGGCAGCTATTTGCCTGAGCAGATTCGCGCCAATGCGGATCTGGAAAAAATGGTCGAGACGACGGACGAGTGGATTGTCACCCGTACCGGCATCCGTGAGCGTCGTATTGCCGCTCCGGAAGAAACCGTTGCTACTATGGGCTTCACCGCAGCACAGCGCGCGTTGGAAATGGCGGGTGTGAATGCGAGCGAAATTGGCCTGATCATTGTGGCGACCACCTCTTCCAGCCATGCCTTCCCAAGTTCAGCATGCATGATCCAGCAAATGCTGGAGATTAACGATTGCGCTGCCTTCGATTTGGCCGCTGCTTGTGCGGGCTTCACCTATGCACTGAGCGTTGCCGATCAATACATTAAAAATGGTGCGGTAAAACATGCGCTGGTGATCGGTGCAGACGTGCTGGCACGTACGCTCGATCCTAACGATCGCGGCACCATCATTCTGTTTGGTGATGGCGCGGGCGCGGTGGTGCTGAGTCAAAGCGAAGAGCCAGGCATCCTTTCTACCCATCTGCACGCCGACGGCCGTTACAGCAAACTGCTGACGCTGCCGTATCAGGATCGTGCCCATCAGGATGAGCCTGCTTATCTGACGATGGCGGGGAATGAAGTCTTCAAAGTGGCCGTGACTGAACTGGCGCACATTGTGGATGAAACTCTGCAAGCCAACAATCTTGATCGTGAAATGCTCGACTGGCTGGTGCCGCATCAGGCGAATCTGCGCATTATTAGCGCAACCGCCAAAAAGCTCGGTATGGGCATGGAGAAAGTTGTGGTCACGTTGGATCGTCACGGTAATACCTCGGCCGCGTCAGTGCCAAGTGCACTTGACGAAGCGGTGCGCGATGGCCGTATCAAGCCGGGACAACTGATTCTGCTGGAAGCCTTTGGTGGCGGTTTCACCTGGGGTTCTGCGCTGGTTCGCTTTTGATTGACAGGAACGAAAGATGACGCAATTTGCTTATGTTTTCCCAGGACAGGGATCGCAGACCGTCGGCATGTTAGCCGAGCTGGCCGCTGAAAACCCGCAGGTTGAAGCCACTTTCCGTGAAGCTTCTGATGCACTGGGTTATGACTTATGGCAGCTGGTCCAGCAGGGACCAGCTGAAGAATTGAATAAAACCTGGCAGACACAGCCTGCGCTGCTGGCGGCTTCTGTTGCCATCTATCGCGTATTGCAGAGCAAAAATGCGGTGCAGCCAAGCATGATGGCCGGTCACAGCCTTGGTGAATACTCGGCGCTGGTTTGTGCCGGTGTGCTGAATTTCGCTGACGCCATTAAATTGGTTGAGCTGCGCGGCAAACTGATGCAGGAAGCGGTACCGGAAGGTACTGGCGCTATGCAGGCGATTATCGGCCTGGATGATGCATCCATCCGTAAAGCCTGTGAAGAGAGCGCTCAAGGCCAGGTGGTTTCACCGGTTAACTTCAACTCGCCGGGCCAGGTGGTTATCGCGGGCAACAAAGAAGCGGTTGAACGTGCGGGTGCAGCCTGTAAAGCTGCCGGTGCCAAACGTGCATTGCCGCTGCCAGTCAGCGTGCCATCGCACTGTGCGTTGATGAAACCTGCTGCCGATAAGCTGGCAGTAGCGCTCGAAGCGATCACCTTTAGTGCGCCTTCGGTGCCGGTGGTGAATAACGTCGACGTGAAGTGTGAAACTGAAGGTGCTGCGATTCGAAGTGCGCTGGTCCGTCAGCTGTATAGCCCCGTGCGCTGGACAGAATCGGTCGAATTTATTGCTGCGCAGGGCGTTGAGCAGCTGCTGGAAGTCGGTCCAGGTAAAGTTCTGACCGGTCTGACCAAACGTATTGTGGATAGCCTGAGTGCCGCTGCGGTGAACGATTCTGCTTCACTGAGCGCTGCACTTACCCAGGAATAAGAGGAAAAACATGAGCTTTGAAGGTAAAGTAGCGCTGGTTACCGGTGCAAGCCGCGGAATTGGTCGCGCCATTGCGGAAACGCTGGCTGCGCGCGGTGCCAAAGTGGTGGGAACCGCCACCAGTGCAAGCGGTGCGGAAGCAATCAGTGCTTACCTCGGCGACAAGGGCAAAGGCCTGCTGCTGAACGTTACTGATGCCGCCTCAATTGAGAGCGTCCTCGAACAAGTTCGCGCCGAATTTGGCGAAGTGGACATTTTAGTCAATAATGCAGGCATTACGCGTGACAATCTGTTGATGCGCATGAAAGACGATGAGTGGGCGGATATCCTTGATACCAACCTGACATCTGTCTTCCGTCTTTCTAAGGCGGTTATGCGTGCCATGATGAAAAAACGCGTGGGCCGTATCATTACCATCGGTTCTGTAGTTGGGACCATGGGTAACGCGGGTCAGGCAAACTATGCGGCTGCAAAAGCAGGTTTGATTGGCTTTAGCAAATCACTGGCGCGAGAAATTGCGTCACGTGGCATTACTGTAAACGTCGTGGCTCCGGGCTTTATCGAGACGGACATGACGCGTGCACTGAACGAAGATCAACGTTCGGGTATTTTGGCAGAAGTTCCCGCAGGTCGTTTAGGTGACCCGCAGGAGATTGCCAATGCTGTTGCATTCTTAGCCTCTGACGAAGCAGCCTATATCACGGGTGAAACGCTTCATGTCAATGGCGGCATGTACATGGTCTGATAATCACGAAAACATTTGCTTTATCTACGGTAAACACCGCAGAATAACGCAAAATCGTGGTTCGACCAGCCGGGATTTTGTTGCATCTTTTTCAACATTTTATACACTACGAAAACCATCGCGAAAGCGAGTTTTGATAGGAAATTAAATAGTATGAGCGATATCGAACAACGCGTTAAGAAAATCGTAGCTGAGCAGCTGGGTGTTAAAGAAGACGAAGTGATTAACACTGCTTCTTTCGTTGAAGACCTTGGTGCAGATTCTCTTGACACCGTTGAGCTGGTAATGGCTCTGGAAGAAGAGTTTGATACTGAAATTCCAGACGAAGAAGCTGAGAAAATCACTACCGTTCAGGCAGCGATCGACTACATCACTAGCCATCAAGGTTAATGAATATCTTCAGGCGGTCACCTCGACCGCCTGAGTTTTATGTTTGCCCCACATAGCGTTATTTTTTCCCTCCCTGGAGGACGTGCGTGTCTAAGCGTCGTGTAGTTGTGACTGGTCTTGGCATGTTGTCTCCTGTCGGCAATACCGTAGAGTCTACCTGGAGTGCTCTCCTTGCCGGTCAGAGCGGCATTAGCCTGATCGACCATTTTGATACTAGTGCCTACGCAACGCGTTTTGCGGGCTTAGTAAGAGATTTTAATTGCGATGATTTCATCTCGCGCAAAGATCAGCGCAAGATGGATGACTTCATCCAATACGGCATCGTTGCTGGTATTCAGGCTATGGCAGACTCCGGTCTGGTCGTAACCGATGAGAATGCTGGTCGCATTGGTGCGGCAATCGGTTCTGGTATTGGCGGACTGGGTTTAATCGAAGATAACCACAGCTCGCTGGTCAACGGTGGACCGCGCAAAATCAGCCCATTCTTCGTGCCTTCAACCATCGTCAACATGGTTGCTGGTCATCTCACCATCATGTACGGCCTGAAAGGTCCAAGCATCTCTATCGCAACTGCCTGTACGTCTGGTGTGCACAACATTGGTCATGCAGCGCGTATCATTGCGTATAACGATGCTGATGTGATGTTGGCCGGTGGTGCGGAGAAAGCCAGTACGCCACTTGGTGTCGGTGGTTTTGGTGCTGCTCGTGCGCTCTCCACGCGTAATGACAATCCTCAGGCGGCAAGCCGTCCGTGGGATAAAGATCGTGACGGTTTCGTGTTGGGTGACGGTGCTGGCATTGTCGTACTGGAAGAGTACGAACACGCTAAGAAACGTGGTGCGAAGATTTATGCTGAGATCATTGGTTTCGGCATGAGCAGCGATGCTTACCACATGACGTCACCTCCGGAAGACGGTTCAGGTGCAGCCGCGGCGATGGTTAACGCGCTACGTGACGCGCAGCTGAACGCTGAGCAGATCGGTTATGTCAACGCGCATGGCACCTCGACGCCAGCCGGTGACAAAGCGGAAGCGCAGGCGGTGAAATCGGTGTTTGGTGCGGCAGCTCACAGTGTGATGGTCAGCTCTACCAAGTCGATGACTGGCCACCTGTTGGGTGCGGCGGGTGCAGTAGAAGCGATTTATTCGATTCTGGCGCTGCGCGACCAGGCGATTCCACCGACCATCAACCTCGACAATCCTGACGAAGGTTGCGATCTGGACTTCGTGCCGCATACGGCGCGCCAGGTCAGCGGACTGGAGTACACCTTGTGTAACTCCTTCGGATTTGGCGGCACTAACGGCTCGCTGATCTTCCGCAAGGTTTAATCGCTCCTCAGCCATACAGAGGCCCGCAATGCGGGCCTTTTTTATATTTTCTACCGGGCTAATCAAGGCGGCCAGCATGTGGATAAACGGCATACCGCAAACCGAGCTTTCAGCACGCGATCGCGCAGTGCAATTTGGTGATGGCTGCTTTACCACCGCCGCGGTGATTAACGGCCATGTTGTGATGCTGGATGCGCATCTGCAGCGGCTCAAAGAGGGCTGTGCAAGGCTAATGATGGATGCGCCGGATTTAGTTCAGCTCGCTACAGAAATGCATAATGCCGCTGCGGGACACACACAGGCGGTGCTGAAGGTGATCGTGACGCCGGGCGCAGGCGGACGCGGTTACAGCCGTGCAGGCTGCCACTCACCTACGCGCATTCTTTCGCTCTCGCCGTGGCCGCAGCATTACGCCACGTTGCAACAGCAGGGCGCTGTGCTCCACACCAGCCCAATACGTCTGGCGCGCAATCCGTTGCTGGCCGGCGTAAAACACCTAAATCGCCTTGAGCAAGTGCTGATTCGCCAGCATCTTGACCAGACGGGCGGTGACGAGGCGCTGGTGCTTGACACTGGCGGGACGGTGGTGGAATGCTGTGCGGCCAATTTGTTCTGGCGTAAGGGCAACAATGTTTTTACGCCGCAGCTTGAGCAGGCTGGCGTGGATGGCATTATGCGTCGTTATCTGATGGCGCAGATGGCCGCAAATGGCCAGACTTGTCAGCTGATTGATGGCAGCAGGGACGACGTATTGAACGCCGATGAAGTGGTGATATGTAACGCCCTGATGCCCGTTTTACCCGTGCGACAAATTGACGACGTTTCATTTACCGCACGCTCGCTGTATCAGCAACTGCGCGCCAGTTGCCCGACGATGGAAGTATCATGACTCGAATGAAAAAAATTCTCGCAGGCGTTGTAATTGTCGCAGGACTCACCGCCGCCTTTGGCTATTGGCAGATTGAACGTTTAGCTGATACGCCCTTAACACTGCAGCAAGAAACCATTTACACCTTGCCCGCTGGCAGCGGTCGCGTGGTACTGGAAGCGCAACTGGAAAATCAGAAGATCATTCCGCAAAGTATCTGGTTTGGGCCGCTGCTGAAACTGGAACCGGAACTGGCACGTTTCAAAGCCGGTACCTATCGCCTGGAAACCGGCATGACGGTGCGCCAGCTACTGCAACTGTTGGCCAGCGGTAAAGAAGCGCAGTTCCCGGTGCGTTTTATTGAAGGTTCGCGTCTTACCGAGTGGTTAGCCGAGCTGCGCAAAGCGCCATACCTGAAACACACGCTGAGCGACGATCAATTTGCCACCGTGGCCGCCGCGCTTAAGCTTGATGTTAGCCAGCTGGAAGGCAGTTTCTATCCGGATACCTATCTCTATACCGCCAATACCAGCGATGTGGCGCTGCTGGAGCGTGCCCACGCGCGTATGAACAAATTGGTTGATGAGATTTGGCAGGGACGCATGGAAAATCTGCCTTATAAGAAAGAGCAGGACATGGTCACCATGGCGTCGATCATTGAGAAAGAGACCGGCGTGAGCGAAGAGCGCGCGCGCGTGGCGTCGGTGTTCATCAATCGACTGCGGACCGGAATGAAGCTGCAGACCGATCCCACAGTGATTTACGGCATGGGCGACAGCTTCACCGGCACGCTAACGCGTAAAAATCTGGAAACGCCGACCGACTATAACACTTACACCATTAGCGGTTTACCGCCGGGGCCGATCGCGATGCCGGGCCGTGCTTCACTGGAAGCGGCTGCGCATCCGGAAAAAACCAATTACCTCTATTTTGTCGCGGATGGCAAAGGTGGACACACCTTTACCACCAATCTGGCCAGCCACAACAAAGCGGTGCAGGTTTACCGGCTGGCAATGAAGGAAAAAAATGAAAAGTAAGTTTATCGTCATTGAAGGTCTGGAAGGTGCAGGCAAAACCACCGCACGCGATGCGCTGGTTGCCGTGCTGCATGAGCACGGCATTAATGATGTCGTCTTCACGCGCGAGCCCGGCGGTACGCCGCTGGCGGAACAATTGCGTATATTGGTCAAGCAGGGCATAGACGGCGAGCAGGTGACCGATAAAGCCGAGCTGCTGATGCTGTACGCGGCACGCGTGCAGCTGGTAGAGAACGTCATCAAACCGGCGCTGGCACGCGGTGCCTGGGTGGTGGGCGATCGTCACGATCTCTCTTCCCAAGCCTATCAGGGCGGCGGACGCGGACTGGATGCGCAACTGATGACCACGCTGCGTGATGCGGTGCTGGGCGATTTCCGTCCCGATCTCACACTCTATCTCGACGTCACGCCAGAAATTGGATTGCAGCGCGCCCGCGCACGCGGTGAGCTGGATCGCATTGAGCAGGAATCATTGCGCTTCTTCGAGCGCACGCGTGAACGCTATCTGGCCTTAGCTGCTCAGGATCCCTCGATACTCACCATTGATGCGACGCAAAACATTGCAAACGTGACATTGTCACTTCAACGCACCTTGCGTAGCTGGCTGGCAGGCCAATCCGCATGAATTGGTATCCGTGGTTGAATCAGCCTTATCGACAAATTATCGCCCGTCATCAAAGCGGCCAGGCGCATCACGCGCTACTGGTACAAGCCATTGCAGGCATGGGTGACGATGCGCTGATCTGGGGCGTGAGCCGTTGGTTGATGTGTTTACAGCCGGAAGGATTGAAAAGTTGCGGCCATTGCCACGGTTGCCAGTTAATGCAGGCGCACACGCATCCCGATTGGTATCGCTTGGAAGCTGAAAAGGGGAAATCTTCGCTCGGTATTGATGCGGTGCGCGACGTCACTGAAAAGCTGTATCACTTTGCCCAGCAGGGCGGCGCAAAAATCGTTTGGTTGCCCGATGCCGCGCAGCTGACGGAAGCCGCCGCTAACGCATTATTGAAAACGCTGGAAGAGCCACCGGCCAATTGCTGGTTTTTCCTCAGCGTGCGCGAACCTTCACGCCTGCTGCCTACGTTACGCAGTCGCTGCATGACGTGGCATCTGTCGCCGCCGGAAGAGGCGCATAGCCTGCAATGGCTGCAGAAACAGCAACCGCAGCCGGAAGAGAAGCTGCGCGCTGCCTTGCGTTTGAGTAATGGCGCACCCGCCGCCGCCTTGACGCTGTTGCAGCCCGAGCGCTGGCAGGCGCGTGAAACGTTGTGTGAAACGCTGATTAAAGCGCTCAACGGCGATGTGCTGCAGCTGTTACCCGCGCTAAACAGTGAAGATGTGGCCGTACGTCTCAGCTGGCTGATTTCACTGCTGGTGGATGCGATGAAAGTGCAGCAGGGCGCAAGTCAGTGGCTGAGCAACGGTGATCATCCGGATGTGGTCACACAGTTGGCGCAAAGAATGAACAGTAGTGCGCTCAACAGCAGCGCGCAGCAATGGATGCAGTGTCGCGAACAGCTGTTGCATGTCGCTGCACTCAACCGTGAATTAATGTTGACCGATCGTTTACTCGCCTGGGGACGTTCACTGACTCCGGCAACGGTCGGCTAAGCGAAAAGAGAGCTCTATGTTTATTGTCGATTCCCACTGCCATCTCGATGGCCTCGATTATGAAAAGCACCATCGCGATCTGGATGATGTCATCGCCAAAGCGGCGGCGCGCGATGTGAAGTTTATGCTGGCGATTGCCACCACCTTGCCGGATTACTACAAAATCAAACAGCTGGTAGGCGATCGTGAAAACGTCGCGCTGGCTTGTGGCGTCCATCCGCTTAATCAGGAAGCGCCGTACGACGTCGAAGAGTTCCGCCGTCTGGCCGCAGAGGATCGCGTGGTTGCGCTGGGTGAAACCGGGCTGGACTATTTCTATCAGCAGGAAACCAAAGCGCAGCAACAAGCTTCGTTTCGTGAGCACATTCGTACCGGCATTGCGCTGAATAAACCGATCATCGTGCACACGCGTGATGCGCGTGAAGACACGCTGGCGATTCTGCGCGAAGAGCAGGTAGAGAAGTGCGGCGGCGTGCTGCACTGTTTTACCGAAGATAAAGAGACCGCCGCCAAATTGCTCGATCTCGGTTTTTATATCTCTTTCTCCGGCATTCTGACTTTCCGCAACGCCGAACAGATCCGCGATGCGGCGCGCTACGTGCCGCTTGATCGTATGCTGGTGGAAACCGATTCGCCGTATCTGGCGCCGGTACCGCACCGTGGTAAAGAGAATCAGCCGGCGTTTACGCGTGATGTGGCGGATTATATGGCGGTGTTAAAAGGCGTTGATATCGAAACCCTCGCCGCTGCTACCACCGAAAATTTCTCCTGCCTGTTCCACATCCCGATGAGTCGCCTCGGCGGCTAAACGCTTTATTTCAAACGCTGTAATTAATCACCAATCACTCTCCTGCACTGCGTCTAATGGGACGCAGGCAGTGTTTTATTGCTGTTTATTAGCGCAAGTCAGTAAGAAATGACTGAAAGGAAAGGGGCGTCCTTAGCGAAATGTGATGGCCGTCAATTTAACAATTAGCGATTTATTTTACTCTTCGTAATAAATCAAAAGACGCTCAGCGTCACCCCGGCGAAGGATCCTCCCCCTAAGCCATGCGCACTGCGCAAAAAATTGCACTCATACTCAGGAGTTTCTATGTTCAAGAACGCATTTGCGAACCTGCAGAAAGTAGGTAAATCGCTGATGTTGCCGGTATCGGTTCTGCCGATTGCCGGTATTTTGTTAGGTGTTGGTTCTGCAAACTTCAGCTGGCTGCCGGAAGTGGTTTCTCACGTCATGGCCGAAGCGGGTGGTTCGGTGTTTGCCAATATGCCGCTGATCTTTGCGATCGGTGTGGCGCTTGGCTTTACCAATAACGACGGCGTTTCCGCGCTGGCGGCCGTGGTTGCCTACGGCATCATGGTGAAAACCATGGCGGTGGTTGCACCGCTGGTGCTGCATATGCCTGCCGGAGAAATTGAGGCTAAGCATCTTGCAGATACCGGTGTGCTCGGCGGAATCATCGCCGGTTCCATCGCGGCGTATATGTTTAACCGCTTCTATCGCATCAAACTGCCTGAGTATCTCGGCTTCTTTGCCGGCAAGCGCTTTGTGCCGATCATCTCCGGTCTGGCGGCGATTTTCACCGGTGTGGTGCTGTCATTCATTTGGCCGCCAATCGGTACGGCGATTCAGGAATTCTCACAGTGGGCAGCCTATCAAAACCCAGTCGTCGCCTTTGGACTGTACGGTCTGATTGAGCGTTCGCTGGTGCCGTTTGGTCTGCACCATATCTGGAACGTCCCTTTCCAGATGCAAATTGGTGAGTTCACCAATGCCGCAGGTCAGGTATTCCACGGTGATATCCCACGTTACATGGCAGGCGACCCAACCGCAGGTAAATTGTCTGGCGGCTTCCTGTTCAAAATGTACGGTTTGCCAGCGGCAGCGATTGCGATTTGGCATACGGCTAAACCAGAAAACCGCGCCAAAGTGGGCGGTATTATGATCTCCGCCGCGCTGACCTCGTTCCTGACCGGTATCACCGAGCCAATCGAGTTTGCCTTCATGTTCGTGGCGCCGATTCTGTATGTGATCCACGCGATTCTGGCAGGTCTGGCCTTCCCAATTTGTATTCTGCTGGGGATGCGTGATGGCACCAGCTTCTCACACGGTTTGATCGACTTTATCGTGTTGAGCGGTAACAGCAGCAAAATCTGGTTGTTCCCGATTGTGGGTATCATCTACGGCCTGATTTACTACACCGTATTCCGTTTCCTGATTGTGAAACTGAATCTGAAAACCCCTGGCCGTGAGGAGACCGCGATGGAGCAGAGCAGCGCAACCAGCAGCGAAATGGCGGGTAAGCTGGTTACCGCGTTTGGTGGTAAAGAGAACATCACTAACCTTGATGCCTGTATCACGCGTCTGCGTGTCAGCGTGGCGGATGTCGGCAAGGTTGATCAGGCTGAACTGAAAAGCCTCGGCGCACGTGGTGTGGTGGTAGCAGGTTCAGGCGTTCAGGCGATTTTCGGCACCAAGTCCGATAACCTGAAAACCGAAATGGATGATTATATCCGCAGCATGTAATCGTCTGTTCTGACAGCACGCACATGCGTTGAGAGCAGGAAGAGGCGGCAGAGGAGTAAAGCGTCCCGCGACAAGGATGTCGCGGGCCGAGCCCCAGGGACGGTTTATGGCGACTTTACGATCTGACGCCTCTTCCAGCGTAAGTAGTTAAACCCTCAGACGAGGGTTTTTTGCTATAAATAAACCCGCAAATACTCCGTCAAACACAGCAGCGCCATGGCCTGACCATACGGCATTGAGGTGAGCGGGATTTGGCGGTAATAATCGAGATCGCTGCCCATCGCTGTTCCGAACGACACCTGCTTCAATTCCCCATCTTCATCAATATTGCCGATCACGCCGCGCAACGCTTTCTCCGCCAGCGGCAAATACTCGGGAGAAAGATAATGTTTACGCACCGCTTTAAGAATGCCATAGGCGAAACCGGCGGTGGCGGAGGCTTCCGGGTAACTGTTGGGATCGTCGAGCAAGGTGTGCCACAAACCGCTGCTGTGCTGACAGGCGCTCAGCGCCTTCACCTGGCTTTCCAGCACCTGTTGCAGGAAACGGCGCGTGGCATGCTGTTCCGGCCAGTTCATCATCTCGAGGAAATCAGGAATAACGATAGTCAGCCAGCTGTTGCCGCGCGCCCAACGTGCATTGGCAAAATTGTGCCGTCCCTCAAACGTCCAGCCGTGGAACCACAAACCGGTTTGGCGGTCCATTAAGTATTGGGTATGAATCAGGAACTGATAACTGGCTTCTTCGACAAACTCAGGACGATCCAGCAGCTGGCCAATCTTCGCCAGCGCCATCACGCTCATCATTAAGGTGTCATCCCACAGCTGCTGGGTATTTTCGTTGTTGTAGACGATGTGCTGCAAGCCGCCTTGCTCGGTGCGTGGCATCTCATACATCACCCATTCAGCCCAACGCTCCAGCACTGGTCGCCACGCGGCATTGCGCGTCTCTTCATAGCGATATGCCAGCGTCAGGAACGGGCAGACGGTATTGACGTTCTTGGTTGGCGTACCTTCCGCCAGGCGCGTGCTGAACCAGTCATCGATAATCTTCAGCGTCGCTTGATCGCCGGTTTGCTGATAGTAGTGCAGCATGCCGTACAGACCGATGCCGTGCGTCCACTCCCAACCGGCCCAGCCTTTGGTATCGATCACGCGGCCATCATCGAGGCGCAGCAAAAACTCGCCGCTGTGATCGGTAATATTCACCAGATTATGGGTTAGCCGCTGAATCAATTGCACCAGCTCAGTGCGTGGCAACAGATATTCAGGCTGGCGCAGTAACGCGCTGTGCTTTACAGGAAATACAGTCATGGTTCATTCCTATCGTTAATCAGGGTAGAGAGAGAAGGTAAAGATCGTGGCTGCGTCGGCAGCGGCGGTGCGGCCGCCTTATGACGGTTGAGATATCCGACGTTGTTATTGCCCCACAGATTTTCATACGGCATGCCCGCCAGCATTTCGACCACTTCACGCGCCTGTGGCGAAATACGCTCTGGCACCACGCGTCCGGCTTCGCGCATTTTCAACGTCTCTTCGCGCAGCACGGTGTGGGTTTGCAGATTGAGTTTAAAGCGCAGTGAAATAATGAAGCCGCAGGCCAGCACACAGAGCGTGCCCACGCTGAGGATCGCCAGAATGGTATGGCCGACAGCCGGCACCTGCGTGGCCTGGCCGGAAGAGAAGCCCGCCAGCTGCAACACGATACCGACGAACATCACCGCACCCGCTTGCGAGGCTTTGCGCGTCAGCGTCATGATGCCGGCAAAAATGCCTTCGCGACGCTGGCCGGTAATCACTTCATCGACGTCAGCGATATAGGTGTAAGTATTCCACGGCACATAGTTGATGCCGCCGCGACCAAGACCGGCAAGACCGGAAATCAGTACCAGCAGAGCGAAGTTGTCGTTCATGCCGGTGTACCACAATCCGGCGTAGGAGAGGGCGCTAAGCCCAAACAGCACCACCACCATACGATACGCGGGCGCAGGCCCAAGGCGGATACACAGCGGAATCATCGCCATCACCGCAATAAACTGCATCACCGCCATGGTGCCCATCAGGTTGGAGGCGATCTGCGCGCTTTGCATCAGCACAAACACCACATACCAGGTGAACACCGCGTTAAACACGTCCTGCGCGATATAGCCGCCGAGATACATGCCCAGATGCTGGCGGAAAATACGAATGCGCAGCGTTGAGGCCAGCTCGGTGTAGAGGCGCTTCAGGCTCTGCAGCAAGGTCAGCTGTGATTTTTCCTGCTCTGCGCGGCGCGATTCGGCAGAGAAATCGTCGGGATCGCGTTCCCAGGTAAACAGCCACACCAACGTTAACACCAGCGCACAAATCACCGAGAACACCAGGCTGGCGTAGAAGAAGGAGATCGGATTCTCTTTGCCAAACCAGCCAATCAGTATGCCCGGCAGGAACGCTGCCATAATGGCCGACAGCTGCGCCAGGCCAATACGCGCGCCAGAGAAGCGGGTTTTCTGTTTGAAATCATCGGTCATCTCCGGTACCAGCGTTTCGTAAGGCACCAGAATCATGGTGTAGACCATATCGAACAGCAGATAAGTCAGCAGATACCACCAAAAACTCATGTCGCCAACCCACATCAGGCTGTAGCTGAACACGCACGGAATGCCGAGCAGGATAAAAAATTTGCGGCGGCCAAAGCGCTTACCGAGCCAGGTCGAACCAAAGTTATCGGTCAGGAAACCCATTAGCGGGCTCACCACCGCATCCAGCACGCGGGCGGCGGCGAAAATGAAGGTCGCCTGAATCGGCGAGAGCCCACAAAAGGTGGTGTAAAAGTAGAGCAGCCAGGCGGCGGTTAGCGCCGTGGTGCCTGCACCGAGGAAATCCCCGGACCCATAGGCCAGATAATGGCCCAGGCCAATCTTACGAGAGCGCATGGCAGGTTCTCCTTGAATTAGTCGGTAAACACATCCCTCATCACTCCGTACAACTTGCGCGGATTGGATTGAAAGTAGAGCGGCTTAAGCTGGCAAACCTTCGTGATTTCGCAATGACCTGCAGGTGAGTGGCAAAATCACAAAGAAAAAGGCGTGATATCTCTAATTTATAAAACAGCGTTTCATTTTTGTGGTTAATGAGAGGTTAGAAATGCGAGCTGCAGCACAATGCGTGGCGAAGTGAGAAAACGGCTTAAAGGCAGCCATTTAATGCAGGAATTGTGGTCCTGAGGTTGAAAGAAATGGAATTCCTCACGCATACTGCCTGACTGAACTCAGGCTTAAGGAAATGCACCATGGCTGAAGAAACCATTTTCAGTAAAATCATCCGTCGCGAGATCCCCGCCGACGTGGTTTATCAGGACGAACTGGTCACCGCCTTCCGTGATATCGCGCCCAAAGCGCCTACCCATATCTTGATCATCCCCAATGTATTGATTCCCACCGCCAATGATGCGCAGCCCGCACACGAGCAGGCGCTGGGCCGGATGATCACCGTAGCCGCCAAAATTGCCCGTGATGAAGGCATTGCCGAAGATGGCTATCGTCTGATCATCAACTGCAACAGCCATGGCGGTCAGGAGGTTTATCACATCCATATGCATTTGGTTGGCGGTCAGCCGCTGGGCCCGATGCTGGCCAGCTAACTCAGGCGGACAACGTGATGCGTCAATGGCTGAGTGGCTTGCTGTTGCTGACCCTTGCAGGTTGCAGCAGCGATAAGCCGATGATTAATACCTCGCAGTCGCTGGTGATGGAATCGGCGGTGTTATCCGCGGGCATTATTACCGATGATCCGAAGTTGACCGAACAAGATGGTCAGCAGCGTGCCATGAGCATGTTGTACAACCAGCGTGAAACGCCAGTGAAAGTGCACTATCGTTTCTATTGGTACGACGACAAAGGATTGGAAATCACGCCGGAAGAGCCGGCGCAAAGCCAAATCGTTCCGGCACACGGCAGCGTAGAAGTGGCCTCACAAATGGGCAATCCGACCGCCAGTAAGGTGCGTCTCTATCTTTATCTTTGAGGAGTAAGCTGTGATTCGCAGTGTAAAACGTTCGGGCGCGTTGTTATTTGCGCTAATGCTCACCGGTTGTGTGGTGCAACAACAGACGCCGGCACCGGTAGAACCCACGCAGCCGACTACGCCCACTCAGCCGGTTGAACCTACGCCGCAGCCAGTGCCGCCGCCGCAAACCGTGCCGCAGCCACCAAAGCTGAAAACCATTAACTGGGATGCTAGCGTCCAGCCGTTGGTCGGCAAGATGGTGCAATCTTCAGGCGTGAATCCGGGCAGCGTGCTGCTGGTGGATCGCATCAAGAACAGTACTAATGGCGCGCTGCAAACCGACAAAGCCACCGATGCGATTCAGAATGCGCTGGCCAACAACGGCAAGTTCACGCTGATCACCCCAGAACAGCTGGCGCAGGCCAAGCAAACGCTGGGCTTGTCGCCGGATGACAGCCTCAACTCGCGCAGTAAAGCGATCGGCCTGGCGCGCAACGTTAACGCGCAGTATGTGCTCTACAGCAATGCGCAGGGCGATGTGAAATCACCGACGCTGCAAATGCAGCTGATGCTGGTACAAACCGGTGAAATAATCTGGTCAGGAAACGGTGTTGCTCAACCCTGATCCACAGCTGCAAAACCTGCTTCAGCAACAATGGCCGACGGCGCAAGCTGCCGGTCATTTTTTCGCGCTGCCGGGACTGAGCGGGCAAAGCGTGCGCGTGCAGATGCCGCAGGGCGAATTGCTGGCGAGACGTGCGCCGCCGCAGCCGATCCCGTTTGTCGATCGCCAGCGCGAATACCGCATTCTGCAGCAGCTGCGGCATGCACAACTTGGTCCGCAGCCGCTGGCGTGGCGCCATCCCTGGCTGCTGCAAAGCTGGCTGCCGGGCGAGGTGCTCACTTCCGCGCAGTTTAACGCGCAGCGGCAGGCGATTGTGGCGCTGCTGCAGCGTCTGCACCAACAGCCGCTCACCGGCTACCGTTTACGATTAGCGCCGCTGCTACAGCGCTATTGGCAGCTTTGCCGGCAGCGTCACTGGCGCTGGCAGCGTCGTCTGCAACGCTTATTACAGCAGGGCGAACCGCAGCCGCTGCGCCTGGCGCCGCTGCATATGGATGTCCACGCCGGCAACCTGATTGCCACGCCGGAAGGGTTACGCCTGATCGACTGGGAATATGCCGCCGACGGTGACGTGGCGCTGGAGCTGGCGGCGGTGTGTGCGGTTGATGGCGATACGCGTTCCGCGTGGATTGCTGATTACGCCGCGCGCGCGCAACTGGATGAGCCAGCACTGGCATGCCAGATGCAGCGCTGGCAACCGTGGCTGCAGCTGTTGATGGCCAGCTGGTATCAGCTGCGTGCCGAGCAGAGCCAGGATGACACCTTACTGCAGCTGGCGCAGGCTAGCTGGCACGACCTTTAACTCAGGATTTTAATCATGACCATGAACACACCCGGACCGCTGATGCTCGACGTCGAAAGCTATGAGCTGGACGCCGAAGAACGCGAAATTCTGCAGCATCCGCTGGTGGGCGGACTGATTCTGTTTGCCCGCAACTTCCACGATGTCGAGCAGTTGGCAGAGCTGGTGCGCCAGATTCGCGCGGCATCGCGTCATCGTCTGGTGGTGGCGGTGGATCAGGAAGGCGGTCGCGTGCAGCGTTTCCGCGACGGCTTCACGCAGCTGCCGGCGATGCAATCCTTCGCCGCGCTGCACGATCTCAATAGCGCGGGTGAACTGGCGCATCAGGCGGGCTGGCAGATGGCGTCGGAAATGATCGCCATGGACATCGACATCAGTTTCGCGCCGGTGCTCGATATTGGCCACATCAGCGCGGCGATCGGCGATCGTTCATTCCATGAAGATCCGGCCATCGCCCTACAGGTCGCGCGACGTTTTATCAACGGCATGCATGAAGCCGGCATGAAAACCACCGGCAAACACTTCCCCGGTCACGGTGCGGTCAGTGCCGATTCGCATAAAGAGACGCCGCGCGACAACCGCGATGCCGCCACGCTGCGTCAGCATGACATGGCGATCTTTAAGCAGTTGATCGACGAGCAGCTTCTTGATGCGGTGATGCCGGCGCACGTTATCTATACTGAGGTGGATCCGTTGCCTGCCAGCGGTTCGCCGTATTGGCTGCAAACCGTATTGCGCGAGGAGCTCAGCTTTAACGGCGTGATTTTCTCCGACGACCTGTCGATGGAAGGTGCCGCGGTGATGGGCAGCTACGCCGAACGCGCGCAGCAGTCGCTGAATGCCGGTTGCGATATGATCCTGGTGTGCAATCAACGCGCGGGCGCGGTGAGCGTGCTGGATAACTTGACGCCGATCGGGGCAGAGCGCGTGACGCAGTTATACCATCAAGGGCGTTTTACCCGTCAAAGCCTGCTGGCAAGCGAGCGCTGGCGGCAAAATCAGCGTCAGTTAAGCGCGTTGCAAGAGCGCTGGCTGGCGCACAAAGCCTCGGGCAGATAAGCTTCGCTGCCCGGATTTCACTCCACGCTGAGGATAATCATGATCATCTATCTGCACGGTTTTGATTCCAACAGTCCGGGCAACCATGAAAAGGTGCTGCAGCTGCAGTTTATTGACCCGGACGTCAGATTAGTCAGCTACAGCACCCGCCATCCCAAACACGACATGCAGTTTCTGCTGAAAGAGTGCGACAAGCTGCTGCAACAGGGCGACGATGCGCATCCGCTGATTTGCGGGGTTGGGCTGGGGGGTTATTGGGCCGAACGCATTGGCTTCCTGTGCGGCATGCGTCAGGTGATCTTCAATCCAAATCTGTTCCCGTTTGAGAACATGGAAGGCAAAATCGATCGCCCGGAAGAGTATCTCGATATCGCCACTAAGTGCGTCAACGATTTCCGCGAAAAGAACCGCGAAAAGTGTCTGGCGATTTTGTCTCGTCAGGACGAAGTGCTGGATAATCAGCGCAGCGCGACGTACCTGCAGCCGTTCTATGAAATTATCTGGGATGACGTAGCCAGCCACAAATTCAAGAACATCGCGCCGCATTTGCAGCGCATCAAAGCCTTCAAACTCCTCGCCTGACCGTCCGCGCGCCGTGTGATGCGGCGCATAAAATGTGTAACATTCTGATAATGCAGCTGAAAGATTGATGTACATCAATTTTCTTATGTGATGTCTCTGACGCCGTGATATTCTGCCCTCAGCTCGCGATTTAACGTCGCCAACCCTATGTTTATTAAGGTTTTTATTAACCATTAATTAACTATTGGTTTACAACTTTGAGGGGGTCTTTGTTGACTACATCTATGGAAAAAATCGTTATCATCGGCGGTGGTGCTGGCGGCTTAGAGCTGGCAACGCAGCTCGGTCACAAGCTGGGACGCAAGAAGAAAGCCGAGATCATCCTGGTCGATCGTAACCACAGTCATTTGTGGAAACCGCTGCTGCATGAAGTGGCAACCGGTTCGATGGACGAAGGGATTGATGCGCTGAGCTATCTGGCGCACGCGCGTAATCACGGTTTCCAGTTCCAGTTGGGATCGCTGACGCAAATCAATCGTGAAAACAAAACCCTTGAGCTGGCCGAAATCCGCGATGCGGAAGGCGCACTGTTAGTGCCGCAGCGTGAGCTGGCCTACGATCGTCTGGTCATCGCGCTTGGCAGCACCTCAAATGACTTCGGCACGCCGGGCGTAAAAGATCACTGCATCTTCCTCGACAACCCGCATCAGGCGCGTCGTTTCCATAACGAAATGCTCAACCTGTTCCTGCGTTTCTCGGCCAGCGAAGGCAGCCTGGAAAAAGTCAACATCGCCATTGTCGGCGGCGGCGCCACCGGCGTGGAACTCTCTGCAGAGCTGTATAACGCGGTGAAACAGTTGCACAGCTACGGCTACAAAGGTCTGGATAGCAGCTCGCTGAACGTCACGCTGGTGGAAGCCGGTGAACGCATTCTGCCGGCGCTGCCACCGCGTATCTCGGCGGCGGCGCATCAGGAGCTGACCAAACTTGGCGTACGCGTGTTGACGCAAACCATGGTCACCAGCGCCACCGAAAACGGCTTGAATACCAAAGGCGGCGAATTCATTGATGCCGATCTGATGGTGTGGGCGGCCGGTATCAAGGCGCCAGACTTCCTGAAAGAGATTGGCGTTCTGGAAACCAACCGCATCAATCAGCTGGTGGTAAAAGAGACGCTGCAAACCACGCTGGATGACGACATCTACGCCATTGGTGATTGCGCCTCCTGTGCGCTGCCGGGGGGCGGATTTGTACCGCCGCGCGCGCAGTCAGCGCATCAAATGGCGTCGCGCGCGCTGGAGAACATCCTTGCACAGCGTAAAGACAAACCGTTGAAAGCCTATGTTTATAAAGATCACGGTTCGCTGGTGTCGCTGTCGCGCTTCAGCACCGTCGGCAGTTTGATGGGTAACCTGATGCGCGGATCGATGATGGTGGAAGGGCGCATTGCGCGTTTTGTCTACATCTCTCTATATCGTATGCACCAGATTGCGCTCCACGGATACTTCAAGACCGGTCTTATGATGCTGGTCGGCAGTCTTAACCGCGTCCTGCGTCCGCGTCTCAAGCTGCACTGATGATTTTCGGGCGGTGAATGCCGCCCTACGCCACACCAGCTGCCGTAACCCGCTGAAAACTGCACGTTCAGCTTTAGGTTACGGCACTATTTCATCCGCTCTCGGAACTCTCCTAAAAGCTGGCCCTGATGGGTTTCCGCTGCGTTTCCTCCATTAATCTGATGTTGCAATTACGGTCCATCTGTAAAACTTATCACCAACAAACACGGCGCGGCGCGCACGCCGGTTATGCCTCGGTTACCCAGGATTGGGTAGCGGCAGGAATGCGCGGTAACAACCTTCAGGAGGATATTCCTGTGAATAAATCAATGTTAGCGGGTATCGGTATCGGCGTGGCAGCAGCGTTAGGTGTTGCCGCAGTCGCCAGCATGGATGTTTTCGATCGCGGCCCGCAGTTTGCACAAGTCCTGTCGGCGACGCCGATTAAAGAGAGCATCAAGCAGCCGCGACAGGAGTGTCGCAATGTGACGCTGACCCATCGTCGTGCGGTCCAGGATGAGAATCGCATTGCCGGTTCGGTGCTGGGCGCGGTAGCCGGCGGCGTGTTGGGCCATCAGTTTGGTGGCGGACGCGGACGCGATGTGGCTACGGTAGCGGGCGCGTTAGCTGGCGGTTACGGTGGTAATCAGGTGCAGGGTGCGCTGCAGGATCGCGACACGTACACCACCAACGAGCAGCGTTGCAAAACGGTATATGACAAACAGGAAAAAATGCTGGGTTATGACGTGACCTATAAAATAGGCGACCAGCAGGGCAAAATCCGCATGGAAAACGACCCTGGTACCCGCATTCCGCTCGACCGTAATGGTCAGCTGATCCTGAATTCAAATCAGGCCTAATTGGGCAAAGATGCATCACAGCAGCAGTAACGAAAAAAGCGCCGCAAGGCGCTTTTTTTTATGTGTGAGATCCTCAACGCGCACAGATTCGTAGCGGCGCAATTTGTTGCGCATCATCAATGGCGCACGGAGTCAAAGGCGCGCGATGAATCGCGCCGCTACGATTCCATGCGGATATCCACTAAACCCGGTTTTTCGCCAGCTCGCTGACAAATCCCTGCACCCACTCCATACGGATTTTCCGGTCCGCCATATCGCGGGTGAACTTCAATCGCGTTGGGCCATCCAGCTTCCATTGCTGAGGATCTTTCTGCAGCAGGCCAATCAGCCAGCCCGGATCAACCCGATTCTGCGGCGCAAACTCGAAGAATCCGCCTTTGTCGCTGGCTTCAATCTTACGAATCCCCAACTCGCGCGCCACTAAACGCAGCCCGGCAACATCCAGCAGATTACGCGCGGCATCCGGCAGCGTGCCGAAGCGGTCAATCATCTCAACCTTCAGTTCCGCCAAATCCTGCTCATCGGCGGCGCTGGCCACGCGCTTGTAGAGCGACAAGCGAGTATTCACATCCGGGATAAAATCATCTGGCAGCAGGGCAGGCATACGCAGTTCAATTTCGGTTTGATTGCTGGTGAGATCTTCCAGCGACGGCTCGCGGCCCGCCTTCAGCGCATCGACCGCGTTCTCCAGCAGCTCCATATACAGCGTGAAGCCGATGGTTTCCATCTGGCCGCTCTGATCTTCGCCGAGCAGCTCACCCGCGCCGCGGATCTCCAGATCGTGGGTTGCCAGCGCAAAACCGGCGCCAAGATCTTCCAGCGACGCGATAGCTTCCAGACGTTTTTGCGCATCAGTGGTCATCGCTTTTGGATGCGGCGTCAGCAGCCACGCATAGGCCTGATGGTGCGAACGTCCCACGCGGCCACGCAGCTGATGCAGCTGCGCCAGACCAAAGTGGTCAGCGCGTTCGATGATAATGGTGTTGGCGCTGGGTACGTCGATACCGGTTTCGATGATGGTGGTACACACCAGCACGTTAAAGCGCTGATGGTGGAAATCATTCATCACCCGCTCGAGATCGCGTTCGCGCATCTGACCGTGACCAATGGCAATGCGCGCTTCCGGCACCAGATCGGCCAATCGCTGCGCCGCTTTCTCGATGTTCTCTACGTCATTGTAGAGATAGTAAACCTGGCCGCCGCGCAGCACTTCACGCAGGATTGCCTCGCGCACCACCAGGCTGTCGTACTCACGCACAAAGGTTTTCACCGCCATGCGTCGTGCCGGTGGCGTGGCAATAATCGACAGATCGCGCATGCCGCTCATCGCCATATTCAGGGTGCGCGGAATCGGCGTGGCGGTGAGCGTCAGGATATCGACATCGGCGCGCATCGCCTTGATCCGCTCTTTATGACGCACGCCAAAGCGGTGCTCTTCATCGACAATCAGCAGGCCGAGATCGTGCCACTTCAGGTCGTTCGACAGCAGCTTATGGGTGCCAATCAGAATATCGACTTTGCCCTCGCGCGCCTGTTCCAGCACCTGACTCTGCTCTTTGGCGGTGCGGAAGCGCGACAGCATCTCAATGCGCACCGGCCAGTTAGCGAAACGATCGCGGAAGTTGTCGTAATGCTGCTGCGCCAGCAGCGTGGTGGGCACCAGCACCGCGACCTGTTTGGCGTTCTCAACCGCCAGAAACGCAGCGCGCATCGCCACTTCGGTTTTACCAAAGCCGACGTCGCCACACACCAAACGATCCATCGCCAGCGGCTGACACATGTCGCTCAGCACCGCGTTGATCGCCTGGCCTTGATCCGGCGTGGTTTCAAACGGGAAGCCTTCGCAGAACAGCTGATACTGATCGCGATCGTGCTTAAAGGCAAAGCCGGTTTTGGCTGCGCGCTGAGCGTAAATATCCAGCAGCTCTGCCGCCACGTCGCGCACTTTCTCAGCAGCTTTCTGCCGCGCGCGTGACCAGGCATCGCTGCCAAGTTTATGCAGCGGCGCGTTTTCATCCGCGCCACCGGCATAGCGGCTAATCAGATGCAGTGATGAAACCGGCACGTACAGCTTGGCGTCGCCCGCATAGGAGAGCATCAGATACTCAGCGACGATGCCGCCGGCTTCCAGCGTGGTCAGGCCGATATAACGCCCAACGCCGTGCTCCAGATGCACCACCGGCTGGCCAGGATGCAGCTCGGCGAGGTTGCGGATCAGCACATCAGGATTGATGGTGCGGCGATTATCCTGGCGACGACGACTGACGCGCTCGCCAAGCAGATCGCTTTCGCAGATCAACGCCAGCTGGCGTTGCGTATCGATAAAGCCGCGCTCGCTGGCGCCAATCATCAGGCTAAGCGGCTGATTGGCGGCCTGATCAAAGTGATCGATAGCCTGTGGACGCAGTTTAATGCGCGCCAACAGCTCTTGCAGGCTTTCACGGCGGCCTTCACTCTCAACCGAGAAAATCACCTGACCGCTGAATTGTTCAAGGAACTGACGCAGCAGATCGAGTGGCGCTTTGGCCTGCGCCTGCACCGTCAATTCCGGCAGCGGCTGATAACCGAGATTGGTATTCGCTGCTTTTTCCGGCAGCGTCTCGCTGCTTAACTGCATGCGCGGCCAGGCTTTCAGTTCGCTCATCAGCGTGTCGGGACGCAGCCACAGCGTGACCGGCTCCAGCAGCGGGCGCATCGGATCGATACGGCGATTCTCAAAGCGCGCGTTGGCGTCAAGCCAGAAGCGCTCGGCGCTGGCCAGCAAATCGCCGCTGTTGAGCAGCAGCGTATTGGCGGGCAGATAGCTGAACAGCGTCGGCAACGCCTGCTCAAAGAACAGCGGCTGCCAGTATTCGATACCGGCGGGCAGCGTGCCTTTGCTCACCTGCTGATAGACATGCTCCGGCTCGCGCCGTACGTCAAAGGTTTCGCGCCAGCGGCTGCGGAACAGCTCGATGGCGGCTTTATCCGTGGGGAATTCATGCGCCGGCAACAGGTTGATGGCGTTGACCGCCTCCAGCGTGCGCTGCGTATCGACGTCAAACAGACGCAGGCTGTCGATCTCATCGTCAAAGAAGTCGATGCGATAAGGTTGGTCGCTGCCCATCGGGAACAGATCGAGCAGCGCACCGCGCGTGGCGTATTCACCGTGCTCCATCACCTGATCGACGTGGCGATAACCGGCCTGCTCCAGCTGATCGCGCAGCGCATCGCGCGACAGCTTTTGCCCTTGCTGCATCACCAGCGCATGGCCGTGCAGGAAGCTGTGCGGACATACGCGCTGCATCAGCGTGTTGACCGGCATAATCAGCATACCGCGCGTTAAGTTGGGCAGTTGATACAGCGTGGAGAGGCGAGCTGAGATGATGTCCTGATGCGGCGAGAAGCTGTCGTAGGGCAGCGTTTCCCAGTCAGCGAGATGGGTGACCGGCAGATCGGTGAACTGGCGAATCTCCTCCTGCAGACGCAGGGCAGATTGCATATCCGGGGTAATCATCAACACCGGACCGCTGTGGCGTTCGGTGATGCTGGCGCACTCAAGCGCTTGCGCGGCGCCGACGAGCTGGCCGAGCTGGCGATGGTCGCCGGCTTTGACTGGCAGGGTATAACGACTCTGTTCCGACATGGGATCTCGACATTCTCTCCTTGGATTACAGGGCGTCATCATTCCATAATCCGCCCTGAGGATCATCTGTCGTGGTGCGATTTCTCACACTTTTGCCGGTTGAGCTACTTACTCGATTGCTGTGTGTAGTGCATACGTGGGCGGTCGATATTGGCCCAGGACAGCTCTTTCTCCAGATGGTAGCTGTGGTTGCCGTCGTCCCACTTCACGTAATAGCCGGTTGGCGCATCTCCCTGTTCAAAAACGTTGACGATCTCGCCTTTAATTTCACCCGATTTATGCTTAACAATGCTGCTTTTGGGGAACTTGAACATGGTGTACTCCTCGTCGCCTACGGTAATTCACCTTTAAGTCTACGCCAGCCAATGACGAATAAACGTACAAATAACATCATTAATTTGTCGCAATTTTATGCATAAGCGTTGGCTGGGACGGTTTTTGACACAACTTTGCCGCAGACTCAGAGGGTTAGAGGTTTCATAAAGGGGACGCCTCCTTTATCATCCCACTACTTATTTTCAGGCAACTGCCAAGACGGATCTCATGTATCAACCAGTCGCGTTATTCATCGGTTTACGCTACATGCGTGGACGTGCCTCAGACCGCTTTGGTCGCTTCGTCTCCTGGCTCTCAACTATCGGCATCACGCTCGGCGTGCTGGCGCTGGTCACCGTGTTGTCGGTGATGAATGGCTTTGAGCGCGAGCTGGAAGGCAATATCCTCGGCCTGATGCCGCAGGCGCTGATCACCAGCGAAAAAGGCAGCATCAGTCCCAAGGCGTTGCCCGCCGATAATCTCCAACTGCAAGGGGTTAAGCGCATCGCACCGCTGACCACCGCTGATGTGGTGCTACAAAGCGCGCGTAACGTCTCGGTCGGCGTGATGCTCGGCATCAATCCCGACGAACAGGATCCGCTGACGCCATTCCTCGTCAACACCCAACAAAGCGTGCTGCAGCCGGGCCAGTACAACGTCATCCTCGGTGAACAGCTGGCTGCACAGCTGGGCGTGAAGCGCGGCGATCAGCTGCGTCTGATGGTGCCATCGGTCAGCCAGTTCACGCCGGTAGGACGTTTGCCGAGCCAGCGTATTTTCACTGTGGCTGGCACCTATGCCGCCAACAGCGAAGTGGATGGCTATCAAATTCTGGTCAATCAGCAGGATGCGTCACGCGTGATGCGCTATCCGCTCGGCAACATCACCGGCTGGCGTTTGTGGCTGGATAAGCCGTTAAGCGTTGATGCGCTCAGCCAGCAGAAACTGCCGGAGGGCCTGACGTGGAAAGACTGGCGCGAACGCAAAGGCGATCTGTTCCAGGCGGTACGCATGGAAAAAAACATGATGGGGCTGCTGCTGAGCCTGATCATCGCGGTGGCGGCTTTTAATATCATTACCTCGCTGGGCCTGCTGATCATGGAGAAGCAGGGCGAAGTGGCCATTTTGCAAACGCTGGGTTTAACCCGTCGCCAGATTGTTGCGGTGTTTATGGTGCAGGGCGCCAGCGCGGGCATTATTGGCGCGCTGCTGGGCACCGTGCTTGGCGTGCTGCTTGCCAGCCAACTGAATAATTTGATGCCGGTGATTGGTCTGTTCCTTGATGGCGCGGCGCTGCCGGTCGACATCAACGTGTTGCAGGTGATCACCATTGCGCTGGTCTCAATGGCCGTCGCGCTACTTTCTACCCTTTATCCGTCGTGGCGCGCTGCCGCCGTCCAACCCGCTGAGGCTTTACGTTATGAGTAATACTCCTTTGTTGCAGTGTCGTGACCTATGCAAACGCTATCAGGAAGGCAGCGTGCAGACCGATGTGCTGCGCAATGTGGCTTTCAGCCTGCAGCCGGGTGAACTGACGGCGATTGTCGGCAGCTCCGGTTCGGGTAAAAGTACCTTACTGCATCTGCTTGGCGGTCTGGATGCGCCGACGTCAGGCGATGTGATTTTCGATGGTAAATCGCTGAATGCGATGTCGTCGGCCGCGAAAGCCGAGCTACGCAACCGCGAGCTGGGCTTTATCTATCAGTTCCACCATCTGCTGCCGGATTTTAGCGCGCTGGAGAACGTGGCGATGCCGCTGCTGATTGGCAAAATTGGCAAAGCGGAAGCGGAATCACGCGCGCGTGAAATGCTGGCGGCGGTCGGGCTGGAAAAACGTGCTGCGCATCGGCCTTCTGAACTGTCGGGCGGTGAACGTCAGCGTGTGGCGATTGCCCGCGCGCTGGTGAATCGTCCGCGGCTGGTGATGGCCGATGAACCTACCGGTAACCTCGATGCGCGCAACGCCGACGCGATTTTTGAACTGCTCGGCGAGCTGAACGTTAAACAGGGCACCGCTTTTCTGGTAGTGACGCACGATCTGCAGCTGGCGAAACGCCTGAGCCGCCAGATGGAAATGCGCGACGGTGAGCTGAGCGACCAACTGACGCTGGGAGTGATCTGATGGCTTCGTCATTATCCCTGCTGCTCGGGCTGCGTTTTAGCCGCGGTCGGCGGCGTGGTGGCATGGTCTCGCTGATCTCCATCATCTCCACCATCGGCATTGCGCTGGGCGTGGCGGTGCTGATCATCGGCCTGAGCGCCATGAACGGCTTTGAGCGTGAGCTGAATAACCGCATTCTGGCGGTGGTACCGCACGGTGAAATCGAGCCGGTGAATCAGCCGTTCCGTAACTGGCAACCGATGATCGCGCCGATTGAGCAGGTGGCCGGCATTGCCGCCGCAGCGCCCTATATCAACTTCACCGGGCTGATTGAGAGCGGCGCAAAGCTGCAGGCGCTGCAGGTGAAAGGCGTCGATCCGCAGCAGGAAGCGCGTCTTAGCGCCTTGCCGAGCTTTGTGGCCGGAGATGCATGGTCGCAGTTCGCGGCTGGTAAACAGCAAATCATTCTGGGTGGCGGCATCGCTAAATCGCTCAATGTGAAACAGGGCGACTGGATCACCATCATGATCCCCAATAATGATGGCGAGAATAAGCTGCTGCAGCCAAAACGTATTCGTCTGCAGGTCAGCGGCGTGCTGCAACTGAGCGGCATGCTCGATCACAGCCTGGCGCTGGTGCCGCTGGCCGATGCGCAGAAATATCTGGATATGGGCGACAGCGTCAGCGGTATTGCGCTGAAGATGAATGACCCGTTCCAGGCGCAGAAGTTGATACATGACGCCGGTGAAGTGACGCACTCTTACGTCTACATTAAGAGCTGGATTGGCACTTACGGCTACATGTACCGTGACATCCAGATGATTCGCGCCATTATGTATTTAGCCATGGTGCTGGTGATTGGCGTGGCCTGCTTCAACATCGTTTCGACGCTGGTGATGGCGGTTAAAGACAAGAGCAGCGACATCGCGGTACTGCGCACGCTGGGGGCCAAAGATGGTTTGATCCGCGCCATCTTTATCTGGTACGGCTTGCTGGCGGGCCTGCTCGGCAGCGTCAGCGGCGTGGTGGTCGGCGTGCTGGTAGCGCTCAATCTCACGCCGGTGATGCGCGTGTTTGAGCACCTGACCGGGCATCAGCTGCTGGCAGGCGATATCTACTTTATCGATTTCCTGCCGTCCGAACTGCACTGGATTGATGTGATTTCGGTGCTGGCCACCGCGATTGTCCTGAGCCTGATTGCCAGCTGGTATCCGGCACGACGCGCCAGCCGTATCGATCCGGCCCGCGTACTCAGCGGTCAGTAAAGATAAAACGCAGCCGCTGTGCGGCTGCTATTATCGGGCAGAGTAGCCCGAAAAATCCCCGATGCGCGGCAATAAACGCCGCAGATAAGGAGCTTTTATGCGCATACCGCGCCGCCGCCTACGACTCGCCCGCGACAAAAAAAACCGCCGCAAGGTGCATCAGCGCTTTCGGCAGCGCATCTTCGAGCGCGATCGCAAAGCTGAACTGGCCGCGCATCCGCAACCGCGCGTGGTGGTGCTGACTGGCGCGGGGATCTCCGCCGAATCCGGTATTCGCACTTTCCGCGCCGCCGATGGCTTGTGGGAAGAGCATCGCGTTGAAGATGTCGCCACGCCGGAAGGTTTTCAACGCAATCCGGCGCTGGTGCAGGCGTTTTACAACGCGCGGCGTCAACAGCTGCAGCAGCCAGAAATTCAGCCCAACGCCGCGCACAAAGCGCTGGCGGAACTGGAGCAGGTGCTGGGCGATAACTTCCTGCTGGTGACGCAGAATATCGATAACCTGCACGAACGCGCCGGCAGCCAGCGCGTGCTGCATATGCACGGTGAACTGTTGAAAGTGCGCTGCGTCAGCAGTGGACAAGTGCTGGACTGGACCGAAGATTTAACCGCGGACGATCGCTGCACCTGCTGCCAGTTCCCGGCCATGCTGCGCCCGCACATCGTGTGGTTCGGCGAAATGCCGCTGGGGATGGAAGAGATTTATCAGGCGATTGAGCAGGCGAATCTGTTTATCGCCATTGGCACGTCGGGCCATGTCTATCCCGCCGCCGGTTTTGTCCACGAAGCGAAACTGCAGGGCGCGCATACTGTGGAGCTGAATCTGGAACCGAGCCAGGTCGGCAATGAGTTTGCCGAGCGTCATTACGGCTTAGCAAGCGAAGTGGTGCCGGAGTTTGTGCATACGTTTTTGCGTGGGTTGTATAAGTAGATTTGTGCGCGCTTTACCTCATCCCAACCTTCTCCCAGAGGGAGAAGGGGCTAGACGGAACCCTCTCCCGCTTGCGAGAGAGGGCAGAGCGAGGGGAAGCCGCAGAGAGTTAACGTCCCGCCTTCAGCTTCTGGAACAACGTCTCATACTGCACGCTGGCGTCACCGACATCGTTTTGCCACTCGCCGTTTTTGATCACATCCTCAGCAGGATAAAGCGAAGGATCGCTGGCCACTTCTTGTGGCAGTAACTTCTTCGCTGCCAGGTTTGGCGTGGGATAGCCGATGGTTTCCGCCACCTGTGCCGCCACATCCGGACGCAGCAGGAAGTTAATCAGCTTCAGCGCGCCTTCACGGTTTTTCGCATTGGCCGGAATCGCCAGGTTATCCATCCAGAAAATCCCGCCTTCCTGCGGCCAGATAATCTGCAGCGGCGTGCCTGCCTGGCGCGCCACGTAGGCGGAACCGTTCCAGATCATCCCAACGTTCACTTCGCCTTCCATAAACGGATTTCCTGGATTATCGGAGTTAAACGCCAGCACGTTCGGCATCAGCTTTTTTAACTCTTCATAAGCGGCTTCGATCTGCTTGGGATCGCGGGTGTTGCCCGAATAGCCCAGCTTACGCAGCGCCATCTGGAATACTTCACGCGCATCGTCGGTCAGCAGCAGGCTTTGCTTATACTCAGGCTTCCACAAATCGGCCCAGCGGGTAATGCTTTTGGCATCCACTTCGTCAGTGTTGATGCCAATGGCGGTCGCGCCCCAGATATAGGGGATCGAGTAATCATTGTTAGGATCAAACGGCTTGTTGAGCAGGTTAGGATCGAGGTTTTTGAAGTTGCTGAGCTGGGTTTTATCGATCTTTTGCAGCATGCCTTCATTACGCATTTTGGCGACGAAGTAGGTTGAAGGCACCACCAAATCGTAGGCGCCATCTTTCCAGGTCTTCAGCTTGGCATACATGCTTTCATTGGATTCGTAGGTGGAGTAAATCACCTTGATGCCGGTCTCTTTGGTGAACTGCTCCAGCAGTCCCGGCGGCACGTATTCGGTCCAGTTATAGAAGTAGAGCGTTTTGCCGGCGTCCGCCTGCGCGCTCTGCATGCCCAATGCTAGCGCCCCAGCCGCCAGCCAGTGAGACCACTTTTTCATCGATTATCCTCTATTTGGTTTTATCACGGAGCAACAGCTGACTGAGCGCCACCAACAGCAGCGACAGCAGCAGCAAAATTGTCGCCAGCGCGTTCACTTCCGGTGACACGCCAACTTTCACCATCGAATAGATTTTTAACGGCAAAATTTCGAAGCTCGGGCCGGTGACGAACGACGATACCACGACATCGTCCATCGACAGCGTAAAGCTCAGCAGCCAACCTGCTGCGACCGCCGGCAGCGCCAGCGGCAGCAGAATTTTGCGCAAAATGGTGAGTTCGCTGGCACCGAGATCTTTGGCGGCTTCCAGCATGCGCACATCAAACCCTTTCAGGCGTGAATAGACGGTGATCACCACAAACGGCAGGCAGAAGGTGATATGCGAGAACAGCAGCGACCAGAAGCCCAGCGAAATGCCCAGCAGCATAAACAGCACCAGCAGCGAAATCGCCATCACGATATCCGGCGACATCATCACCACAAACAGCATGCCGCTGACGAACGGTTTACCACGGAAGCGATAGCGATAGAGCGCGACGGCGGTCAGCGAGCCGATAATCGTGGCGCAGCTGGCAGAGAGCACGCCCATCAGCAATGAATGTTGTGCCGCCTGAATCAGGCTGTCGTTATTCATCAGCATGCGATACCACTGCGTGCTGAAGCCCTGCCAGTTAATGCCGAAACGCGAACGGTTGAAGGAGTTGACGATCAGAATGATGATCGGGATATAAAACCAGGCATAAATCACGGCCATGAAGCCGCCACGTAACCAGCGCGCCATCATTGCAGTTCCACCTTGTTATTCAGCATACGCGCTGCGCGCCAGTAAGCCAGCAGCATCAGCCCCATCAGCAGCGTCATCACAATGCTGGTGGCAGCACCGAACGGCCAGTCACGGATATTCAGGAACTGGCTCTTGATCACGTTGCCAATTAACAGGTTTTTCGCGCCGCCCAGCAAATCCGCTACAAAGAACAAGCCCATCGCCGGGATAAACACCAGCAGGCAACCGGCGACAATGCCCGGCATGGTAAGTGGCAGAATGATGCGCAAAAAGGTTTTCACTTTGTTCGCGCCAAGATCGCGCGCCGCTTCGAGGCAGGATTTATCCAGCTTTTCCAGGCTGGAGTAGAGCGGCAGCACCATAAACGGCAGCAGAATGTAGATCAGCCCCAGAATCACCGCTTCCGAGGTGTACATGATGCGAAACGGTTTATCGATCACCCCAAGCCACAGCAAAAATTCATTCAGCCAGCCGCGCGTGCTGAGGAAGATTTTCAGACCATAGATACGGATCAGCGAGTTGGTCCAGAACGGCACAATCAGCAGGAACAGCATCAGCGGACGCAGGCGCGCCGGCAGTTTCGTCAGACACCAGGCAAACGGATAACTGAGCAGCAGGCAGCACAGCGTGGCGATCAACGCCATATTCAGCGAGTGCAGCAGCACATCAGCGTAGAGCGGATCGAGCAGCCGCGTGTAGTTATTGAGGGTGAAGGCCATACTGACAAAATGCGCATCATCGCGCGTCAGGAAGCTGGTGGCGAAAATCATCAGGTTAGGCAGCAGCACAAACAGCGTGAGCCAGCTGACGATCAGGGCAACAATGACTTTCTGCAGGCGGTTACGCATCAACTTCATACGGCAACACCACCTCCCAGTTGGCGACCCAGCTGACGGCCATTTTCTGGTTCAGCGAGTGATCAAAATCGGGATCGTCTTCGTTAAAGAACTCGCTCACCGTCAGCAGCTTGCCGTTCTCCAGCTCAACAGTAGACTCCAGCGTCATGCCTTTATAGTTGCGCTCGCGCACGAAGCCGATCAGATTGTCGCTGCGGCTGTCGTGATCGATCTCTTCAACGCGCAGATCTTCCGGGCGCAGCAGCACGTGCAGTTTATCGCCGACGCAGACCGGGAAATCACATTGCAGCGTGCATTCAAGGCCTTCCACACGCGCGCGGATTGTAGGCGCATGTTCGCTGTTCAGCACCTCGGCATCGAACACGTTAATCTCGCCAATAAAGCGCGCCACAAACAGGTTGGCGGGCTCTTCGTAAATCTCGCGTGGCGTGCCATCCTGTTCGATGCGGCCATCGCGCATTACCACGATACGATCGGACATGGTCAGCGCCTCTTCCTGATCGTGGGTCACAAACACAAAGGTGATGCCAAGCTTACGCTGTAGCGCTTTGAGCTCGTTTTGCATCTGGCGCCGCAGTTTGTAATCCAGCGCCGACAGCGACTCGTCCAGCAGCAGCACTTTCGGGCGATTGACCACCGCGCGCGCAATCGCCACGCGCTGCTGCTGACCGCCCGAAAGCTGATGCGGACGGCGATCGGCAAAACTCTCCAGTTGTACCATCGCCAGCGCATCGTTAACGCGCGTGGTGATCTCCGCCGCCGGGGTTTTCTGCATGCGCAGGCCAAAGGCGACGTTCTCAAACACCGACATGTGCGGGAACAGCGCGTAGCTCTGAAACACGGTGTTAATGTGGCGATGCTCGGCGGGCAGATCGGTGATGTCGTTATCATCAAGAGTGATATGACCGCGATCGGCCGCTTCCAGCCCGGCAATCAGGCGTAAAATGGTGGTTTTTCCGCAGCCGGAAGGGCCAAGCAGCGTGATGAACTCGCCGTGACGGATGGTCAGGTCAAAGTCAGAGATGATGGTTTTGCCATCAAAAGCTTTACTGATGCCAGAAAGCGTAACCAGCGCAGGCGCGCGTGTTTGCGTCATTTTAGTCACTCAGTCTGATGGTGAATCAGGTTACAGCATAGCCGCTGGTGGCCGCTTGCTGTGATGAAGGGCGCGATGATACCGCAAAAATGTGTCAATGCCATGTTTTGCCACGGATTTACCTTGAAAACTCTGAAAAATGCCGGAGTATGCGTAACGGATAAGTCGGTCAGGCGCGAGTGAGCGAATTTTCAACGCAAGTCACGTTGAGAGAGCTAACCTGAAGGATAATGATTTGACGCAACATGGTGCCATTTGGCCACCATGATAATGACGCAGGTTCTTTAGAGGGATGACAGATGGATCAATTACTTGAGCGTTTTCTCAGTTATGTTGCAGTAGAAACTCAGTCAAAACCTCAGGCACGACAGGTGCCAAGCAGCGAAGGGCAGTGGACGCTGGCGCGTCAATTACAGGAAGAACTTATCGCGCTGGGCTTTGTTGATGTCTCTCTGAGCGATCACTGCTGTGTGATGGGCACCTTACCGGCTAACGTTGATTGGGCCACGCCGGTAATCGGCTTTATTTCGCATATGGACACCTCGCCGGATTTTACCGCCAAAAACGTCAATCCGCAGATTATTGAAAACTATCGCGGTGGCGATATCGCGCTCGGTAACGGTAATGAAATTCTGTCACCGGTGATGTTCCCGGTACTGCATAAGCTGATCGGTCATACGCTGATCACCACCGATGGCAAAACGCTGCTCGGCGCGGATGATAAAGCCGGTATCGCCGAGATTATGACCGCGATGGCGCGTCTGGCAAAAGGGGATACGCCACACGGTGCGATTCGCGTGGCCTTTACACCGGATGAAGAGATTGGTCGCGGCGCGTCGCACTTCGACGTCGAAGGCTTTGCCGCCGATTGGGCGTATACCGTTGATGGCAGCGATCTCGGCGAGTTCGAGTTCGAGAACTTCAATGCCGCTACCGCGATGGTTAAAATCACCGGCAACAACGTGCATCCAGGCAGCGCTAAAAATGTGATGGTCAATGCGCTGGATCTGGCGATGCGCTTCCACGCGGAACTGCCAGCCAAAGAGAAGCCGCAGTATACCGACGGCTATGAAGGCTTCTTCCATCTGCACACCATCAAAGGCACGGTTGAACATGCCGAGCTGATGTATTTGATCCGCGATTTTGATGCCGACAGCTATGAACAGCGTAAACAGCTGCTGGAAGAGATTGGTCAGCGCGTCAGCAAAGGGCTGCAAAGCGAATGTTCGGTGAAAGTGGAGATCAGCGACAGCTATCGCAACATGCGCGAGAAAGTCGAACCGCATCCGCACATTATTGAGTTGGCGCTGCAGGCGATGCGCGATTGCGGCATCGAACCGAACGTCAAACCGATTCGCGGCGGCACCGACGGCTCTGCGCTGTCGTGGAAAGGATTGCCATGCCCGAACCTGTTCACCGGCGGCTACAACTATCACGGCAAGCACGAGTTCGCCTCACTCAATGTGATGGCGCAGTCGGTGGATGTGATTGTGCGTTTGGCTGAGCTGGCGGGGCAGAAGAAGGGGTGATGGTGCTTGCTTAGTGCGGGTTGTCCCCCATCCCAGCCTTCCCCCATAAATGGGGGAAGGAGACGCTGCCACATGCAACTCCCAACTCCCTACTCACACATTGCAGCATCTTCCTCCCCCATTTATGGGGGAGGACCGAGGAGGGGGACAGCGAGCACCCACCGAGGAGGGGGACACCGAGCACCTACCGAGCACCCACCGAGTTTTAGAAACCCCGAGACAGACTGAAACTTACTCGCCGAAGAACCAATACCCGCTATTCACCAACGCCGCCAGCTGCGCCAGCAGTGAAGGGTCATCCAGCGCATCGCCGAAATCTTCCAGCGTCAGCACGTGATTGTGCGCCAATGCCGCCAGCACATGCGGATGGCTGCTGGTGACCGATTCACCGTTCACAAACACCACATCGCCAATGGTCAATACGCGCAGGCCGCCGAGCCGCGTTAGTGCATCGCCTTGCTGCAATGCATCGTAAATTTCGTCCGGTTGATACGGCGGCTCCGGCGGCGCGACGTCCAGCTCATGACGCGACTGAGAAATAAACTCGCCAAACCACTGATTAAACTGCTCCGGCTGGTTAATCACATCCATCATGACTTTGCGGATGCCTTCCAGTTCTGACGGCAGAATTTGCGATGGGCATTCACGCGATGGCACATCGGGATCGCTGTAGCGGTAGCTGCCCAATTCGTTGGCCAGCATGTGATCGGCAAAACCGCTGATCAGCTCGCGACCGTTCGGTGCGCGGAAGCCGACCGAATAGTTGATGGCGTTTTCCAGCGAATAGCCTTCGTGCGGGAATCCTGGCGGAATATAGAGAATATCGCCGGGCTCCATCTCTTCATCGATGATGGCGTCGAAAGGCTCAACCTGCAGCAGGTCCGGATGCGGGCAGTGCTGTTTCAACGGCACTTTTTCACCCACGCGCCAGCGACGGCGGCCAGTGCCCTGAATGATAAACACATCGTACTGATCGAAATGCGGACCGACGCCGCCGCCCGGCACGGCAAACGAGATCATCAGGTCGTCAACACGCCAGTCGGGCAGAAAACGGAACGGGCGCATCAGCGCAGCAGAAGGTTCATGCCAATGGTTGACCGCCTGCACCAGCAGCGACCAGTTGCTCTCACCGAGATGATCGTAGCTTTCAAACGGGCCGTGGCTGACTTGCCATTTGCCCTCGTTATGGCTGACAAGGCGGCTATCGACCTCATTTTCCATCGCCAGACCGGCCAGCTCGTCAGGAGAAATAGGATCGACGAAGTTTTTAAATCCACGTTTAAGCACCACCGGGCGTTTCTGCCAGTAGCGCTGAATAAAGTCGGGCCAGTTGATATCGAGCTGATAGTCCATATGAGGAGTCCGTTTGCTGCAAAGAATGATGGCAAGTATAACAGCCCGCGTCCCTTTCTACTCGCGGTGATGCTCGACTTCCTGGCGCTGGAAAATCACTTCCATGCGCGCGCCGCCGAGCGGGCTGGTGGTGGCGATCACCTGACCGGCGTACTGTTCGAGGATGTCGCGCACCACGGCTAAACCTAATCCCTGGCCGGGACGCAAAGTGTCGGCACGTTGACCGCGCACGAAGATCAGATCGCGTTTGCTTTCCGGAATGCCGGGGCCGTCATCATCAATAAACAGATGCAAAGTGTTGTCGGTTTGTCGTGCGGTGACTTCAATAAATTCGAGGCAATATTTGCAGGCGTTATCCAGCACGTTGCCAAGCACTTCCATAAAGTCATTCTTATCGCCGATAAAGGTCAGCTCCGGCGAGATATCCAACGTGATCGCCACGCCCTTGCGTTGATAGACTTTATTCAGTGCCGAGCACAGACTATCGAGCAGCGCCGAAACCGAATGCAAATCGCGCTGCAGAGGATTGTGATCGGCCTGCATGCTGGCGCGATGCAGGTAATAACCAATCTGCTGCGAGATGCGGCTGATCTGCTCCAGCATCACCGGTTCGGCCTGTTCAATGGTTAACTCTTTACCATTGCGTAACGATCGCAGCGTACTTTGCAGCACTGCCAGCGGGGTTTTCAGGCTATGGGTGACATCCGACAAGGTGGTGCGATAGCGCGTGTAGCGTTGACGTTCGTTGGTCAGCAGCAGGTTAAGATTGCGCACCAGACTGCGTAACTCTTGCGGCGGATTGTCATCAAGATTCTCGCGCTGACCGGTTTCCAGCTCGCGCACCTGCGAAGTGAGATCGCCAATCGGCCGCAAACTCCAGTGCGCCGCTAGCCACAGCAGCGGGATCACCAGCAGCAGATTGGCCGCCAGCACATAGCTAAACCACGACCACACCACATCGGAATGCTGCAACTCTTGCGGAATTGAGTCGACCACCACAATGGTCAGCGCCGGTAAGTTGGTGGTGGCATCGTAGCGATTGACCGCGACCGAGTGGGTGAAGGTGTCACTGCTGTCGCTATCCAGCGCGTGCAGCCGCTCTTTCGCCTGCGGGTTGTTGCCCATCGCCGCCATGCTGGTGCGATTGCTGGTATCGATTTCGTAGAAATCGGGCTTGAGCAGCCATTCACGATGAATCTTTTTGCGGATTTCGGGCACATCGCGCTGCTGCCACAGCAGTTTGCCGCGTTCATCGTAGATAAAGACCAGCGTGGGGAAATTGAGCGTCATGCGCTCCGGCTGGCCGATGGTGAGCTGATTGTCGTGCCACTGCGCCAGCGTAAAGAACAGATTGCTCTCGCCGCGCATCACGCGATAGGTATTTTTATCGAAACTGACGACATAGCCAACCACCGCGACCATGCCGTAGGAGAGTGACAAAAACAACACGATCGCCGCGGTCGCCAGCAGAAAACGAGCGCGGAGAGAGAAGGGGCGTAAACGCCGGAACCACGTCATAAATCAGAGATCAAAGCGATAGCCCTGGCCGCGTACGGTGTTGATCACTTCGGTTGGATAGAGTGAGAGAATTTTTTTACGCAGACGGCCCATCAACACGTCGATGGTGTGGCTTTCACGCAGTTCGGCATCCGGATAGAGCTGCAGCATCAGCGAATCTTTGCTCACCACTTTACCCGCGTTGCGAATCAGGGTTTCGACGATGGTGTATTCGAAAGCGGTCAATTTTACCGGTTCATCTTGCACCGTCAGTTCGCGGCGAGAGAGATCGACCTGGAACGGCGGCATAGAGATAATTTGCGACGCGTGTCCGCTGTTGCGACGCATCAACGCCTGCAAGCGTGCAGCCACTTCTTCAATGTGGAACGGCTTGGTGACATAGTCGTCGGCACCCGCTTCCAGCGCTTCCACCTTGGCCTGCCAGCCTTCGCGCGCGGTTAAGACCAGAATCGGTTGACGTACCGCATCGGTGCGCCAGCGGCGAATCAGCGACATGCCATCTTCATCGGGCAAACCGAGATCGACCAGCGCGATGTCGGGGACATGTTCTTGCAGGAAATAATCCGCTTCTTTGGCATCTTCTGCGGCGTCGACCTGATGGCCCATTTCACGCAATTGCACGGCGAGGTGATGGCGTAGCAGCGCATTATCTTCCACAACCAGAACACGCATAGTATTTCCTTAGCTTCGAACGTAGTGATGATGAGGAGAGTATACGCAAAGCCAGCTAAACCAGAGAACAACCAGGCGCGCGAAACGCGCCTGGCCACCGCATTACTTCAAATCATCAACCATCTGAATCGCACGGCCGAGGTAGTTGGCTGGCGTCATCTGCTTCAGACGCACTTTTTCCTCTTCCGGTAGTTCGAGGCTATCGATAAAGGTCTGCATGCCGGCGGCATCAACGCGTTTACCGCGCGTCAGCTCTTTCAGCTTCTCGTACGGTTTTTCGATACCATAACGACGCATCACGGTTTGGATCGGCTCAGCCAGTACTTCCCAGTTGTGTTCCAGCTCGTCCAGCAGACGATCGCGGTTCACTTCCAGTTTAGAGATGCCTTTCAGTGTGGCTTGATAAGCGATCAGCGCATAACCAATGCCCACGCCAAGGTTACGCAGCACGGTGGAGTCGGTCAGGTCGCGCTGCCAGCGTGACACCGGCAGTTTGCTGGCCAGATGCTGCATCATGGCGTTAGCCAGGCCGAGGTTGCCTTCGGAGTTTTCGAAGTCAATCGGGTTCACTTTGTGCGGCATGGTGGACGAACCGATTTCACCGGCGATGGTTTTCTGCTTGAAGTGATTGAGCGCCACGTAGCCCCAGATATCACGATCAAAGTCGATCAGAATGGTGTTGAAGCGCGCGATGCAATCAAACAGTTCAGCGATGTAATCGTGCGGCTCGATCTGCGTGGTGTACGGGTTCCAGGTGAGACCTAAGGAGGTAACAAACTGCTCGCTCAGCTGGTGCCAATCCACTTCCGGGTAGGCGGAGATGTGGGCGTTATAGTTACCGACCGCACCGTTGATTTTACCCAGCACGTCAATTTTGCTCAGCTGACGCAACTGGCGCTCGAGACGGTACGCCACGTTCGCCATCTCTTTACCCATGGTTGACGGCGTTGCCGGCTGGCCGTGGGTGCGCGACAGCAGCGGAATGTCACGATATTCGTGTGCCAGGCCTTTAACAGCATCGATCAGTTGGGTCCAGAACGGCACGATCACATCACGACGAGCGGTTTCCAGCATCAGCGCATGCGACAGGTTGTTGATATCTTCGGAGGTACAGGCGAAGTGGATGAATTCAGACACCGCATGCAGCGCGGGTACATCGGCCACTTTCTCTTTCAGGAAATACTCCACGGCTTTGACGTCGTGGTTGGTGGTGCGCTCGATGGTTTTGATGCGTGCCGCGTCTTCTTCGCTGAAATTGGCGACAATGGCATCAAGGAAAGCGTTTGCGTCGGCATCAAATGCAGGAACTTCCTTGATCTCGACAGTCGTGGCCAATTTTTGTAACCAGCGAACCTCAACCTCAACGCGGAATTTCAGCAAACCGAACTCGCTGAAAATGGCGCGCAGTGGGCTGACTTTATCGCCGTAACGACCATCGACAGGTGAAACGGCGGTCAGAGAGGATAATTCCATCAGTGCAACTCCTGAATCGTTTAACAATTATGCCGGGGCGGCGCTTAATACGCCGGGCCCAGGCGGGATAAAATGGTTTTAGCTTCGCTCAGCAAGCGCTGGCGCGAGAACATCAGCTGCAGACGGCCACCGCCAACCTGCTGCCATAACACCGCAGAGCGAATACCGGCCAGCAGGGCGGCGCGCACTTTACTCTGCACTTGTGAATTCTGTAGCACCTGCGGTGAACCGGTCACCTGAATGCGCGGGCCCAGCGGGCTAATCACATCCACATAAATGCCGGCCATTGCGCTGATGATGGTGTCCGATTCCAGCTCGTAATGCGCCAGCTGGCGGTCAAGCTGGCCGATGCGTTGTGCCAGCGTGTTCATCGAGGTTTTGTTGCCATGCAGCTTACGCTCCAGCACCATCATGCTTAAGGTATAACGGGTCAGTTCAGCGCTGGCACCCTGACGATTGCTGCTGTTGAGCACCGCCATCAAGGTCTCTAATCCAACCTTTAAATTGGCTTCGTCGTTGCCAAACACTGCCAGCGTCGAACCGGGATTGAGATCGATCAGGCTGCGCAGCGACACATTCAGTGCCGCGTTATTGCAATTTCCCTGCTGCGCGAGCTGTTGCACCACATGGGCGGCTTGGCATACGCCCGCCAGCGCCAGCGTAATCTCATAATAGTTCTTAGCCACGCTTAACTCCTGTCATCGCGTCGGGCAGCGCCGACCTTAGGCTTCTGCCAGAGGCAGGCGTTGTTCGATAATGCCGCCGCCGAGGCACACTTCACCGAGATAGAACACGGCGGATTGGCCTGGCGTGACGGCCGCAACCGGCTCGTCAAAACGGACTTCAATACGGTCATCGCCGTGCGGAATAATTTCACACGGAATGTCGGTCTGGCGATAGCGGGTTTTCACCGTGCAGCGCAGCGGCGCGGTCATTGGCTGGCGATCAACCCAGTGCAGCTGTTGCGCAATCAACCCCACGGACAGCAGGCGCGGATGCTCGCCGCCTTGCGCCACAATCAGGCGGTTGCGCGCCACATCTTTGTCGACCACATACCAGGGATCGTCGTTGCTCTCTTTACGGCCGCCGATGCCCAGACCTTTGCGCTGGCCGAGCGTGTGGTACATCAAGCCCTGATGTTCACCGACGATTTCGCCGTCAACGGTTTCGATTTCGCCCGGCTGCGCAGGCAGATAACGACCAAGGAAGTCGCGGAACTTGCGCTCACCGATAAAGCAAATGCCGGTCGAATCTTTCTTCTTTGCGGTGATCAGATCCAGCTGCTCAGCGATGCGGCGCACTTCCGGCTTATCGAGTTCGCCAACCGGGAACAGGCTTTGCGCGATCTGCTGGTGGCTGAGCGTGTAGAGGAAATAGCTCTGATCTTTGTTGCCATCGAGGCCGCGCAGCAAGCGGCTTTGGCCATCCACATCCTGACGGCGCACGTAGTGGCCGGTGGCGATGAAGTCTGCGCCGAGATCATCCGCCGCGAATTCGAGGAAGGCTTTGAACTTGATCTCTTTGTTGCACAGGATGTCAGGATTCGGCGTGCGGCCGGCTTTGTACTCTTCCAGGAAGTGCTCGAACACGTTATCCCAGTACTCAGCGGCGAAGTTGATTTTGTGCAGTTTGATGCCGAGTTTGTCACACACGGCTTGTGCGTCAGCCAGATCATCGGCGGCGGTGCAATACTCCTCGCCATCGTCTTCCTCCCAGTTCTTCATGAACAGGCCTTCAACCTGGTAGCCCTGCTGCTGCAGTAACCAGGCGGAAACGGAAGAATCGACGCCGCCGGACATTCCGACGATCACTTTTTTCTGGCTGTTGTCAGACATGACGCACTCTTAAATTACGATAAAAACAGGCGGCGCATTCTATCATGCAGAAGCGGGGCGCGCACCCTCATGAAACGGCCACTGGAACGGCGCGACCAGATGCAGCGGATAACGCTCGCCTTGTTGCCACAGTCGCACGCTCTCTGCCACTAACGGCGAACGCAGGCGATTGGCCGTCAGAATCTGCTCTGGCGGCAGCCACCAGCAGCAGTCGATGTCGCGATCGTGCGGCGAGGTATCGACTTTTTCGGCCAGATCGAGGCCAAACAGGAAACGCACAAAAGGTGTATCGTCCGGCGCAATCCACTGCTGCACGCCGAGGAAATATTCAGGTTTGGCTTCAATGCCGGTCTCTTCAAACAGTTCACGCTGGGCGGCTTCGAGAAGAGTTTCATTGGCCTCAAGATGCCCGGCGGGCTGGTTCCAGGTAATACGACCGTGCACGCGCTCTTCAACCACCAGCAAATGTCCCTGTGCCTGCACAATACAGGCCACCGTTACATGAGGTTTAAACATCCTTCCTCCGAAATTGTTAACTAAAAGTTATTAAATGGCTGCACTGATATCGCGCCATTCACCCGGGGGCAAATCGCCTAACTGATGTTCGCCCATCGCAAAGCGAATCAGGCGCAATGTCGGAAAGCCTATGTGTGCCGTCATGCGGCGCACCTGGCGATTTCGTCCCTCAAACAAGGTGATTTTCAGCCAGCTGGTGGGAATCGCTTTGCGTTCACGAATCGGCGGCTGGCGCGGCCATAGCCACTCTGGCTCGCTCACTAACTCAATCCCTGCCGGCAAAGTGGGGCCATCGTTCAGCGTCACGCCGCTGCGTAACAGGGATAAATCTGATTCCTGCGGCGCACCTTCCACCTGCACAAAATAGACCTTTCCGGTGCGCTTGCCGGGCTGCGTCAGCGCGGCCTGCAGCGCGCCATCGTTGGTCAAAATCATCAATCCTTCGCTGTCGCGATCGAGTCTGCCAGCGGCGTAGACGTCGCTCACCGGCACAAAATCCTTCAGCGTGCGGCGTCCGGCTTCGTCACTGAATTGCGGCAAAACATCGAATGGTTTGTTAAAGAGTATGACGCGTCTTGGACCTTTCGGACGGGTATCGCGGCGCACGGGCTTACGTGCCGGGGCGCTTGCGCGCTTATCCTGGTGAATTCGTTGAGAAGTTTTTCGCATGGGCTTTGCAGTCGGAAACATTCGGCGCATTATAGCGCGAAACTACGGTGATTGGCGTAGCGGAAATAATCAAGTAGTATTGACCCGCATCTTACAAATCATTAACAAAAAATCGCTCGAAGGAGAGGTTGATGGAAAGCAAAGTAGTTGTTCCGGCGGAAGGTCAAAAAATCACCCTGGATCAGGGAAAACTGAATGTTCCGAATAACCCGATTATTCCTTACATTGAAGGTGACGGTATCGGCGTTGATGTTTCCCCGGTAATGTTGAAAGTGGTTGATGCCGCTGTGAAGAAAGCCTACAACGGCGAGCGAAAAATTTCCTGGATGGAAATTTATACCGGCGAAAAATCAGTAGAACTCTACGGCCAGGACGTCTGGCTGCCGCAGGAAACCCTCGATTTAATTAAAGAATATCGCGTTGCCATCAAAGGCCCGCTGACTACTCCAGTTGGTGGCGGTATTCGTTCTCTGAACGTTGCGCTGCGTCAGGAGCTGGATCTGTACGTTTGTCTGCGTCCGGTTCGCTACTACAAAGGCACGCCAAGCCCGGTTAAGCGTCCAGAAGAGACCGACATGGTGATCTTCCGTGAAAACTCAGAAGATATCTATGCCGGTATCGAGTGGAAAGCGGGCACGCCAGAAGCGGATAAAGTGATCAAGTTCCTGCGCGAAGAGATGGGCGTGAAGAAAATTCGCTTCCCTGAGCAGTGTGGTATCGGCGTTAAGCCATGCTCGGAAGAGGGCACTAAACGTCTGGTGCGCGCAGCGGTTGAATACACCATCACCAACGACCGTGATTCTCTGACCCTGGTTCACAAAGGCAACATCATGAAGTTCACCGAAGGTTCTTTCAAAGACTGGGGTTACCAGTTAGTGAAAGAAGAGTTCGGCGGCGAGCTGATCGATGGCGGCCCGTGGATGAAGTTCAAGAACCCGAACACCGGTAAAGAGATCATCGTTAAAGACGTGATCGCCGACGCCTTCCTGCAGCAGATCCTGCTGCGTCCGGCGGAATACGACGTGATCGCCTGTATGAACCTGAACGGTGACTACATCTCTGATGCCCTGGCGGCACAGGTTGGCGGTATCGGTATTGCACCAGGCGCCAACATCGGTGACGAATGTGCCCTGTTCGAAGCGACACACGGTACAGCACCGAAGTATGCAGGTCAGGATAAAGTGAACCCAGGTTCAGTGATCCTGTCAGCTGAAATGATGCTGCGTCATCTGGAGTGGTTCGAAGCGGCTGACTTAATCGTTAAAGGTGTTGAAGGCGCAATCGCTAACAAAACCGTGACCTACGATTTCGAACGTCTGATGGAAGGCGCTAAACTGCTGAAATGTTCAGAGTTTGGTGACGCGATCATCAGCAACATGTAATTTGCCACTCAGGCAGAAAGCATAACGGGAGCCAATGGCTCCCTTTTTTTGTCTAAAGTTCGCGGATAATCTCGGTTTATTGCCTTGCCAGCACCGACTGAGCATCGATAATCATGCATTTTCCTGTGCAGCTCTCATTGCCGGTGATCACTGGCGATTTGGTTAGAGTGTAATTCATACCCGCTTCTTTTTTTACGGTGAATGCCATACCGGCAAACGTCCACGACATGCCTAAAGATAAAGAACCAAACTCATCATATTTCGATGATTTTGCAATTTTTGGCAAGTTCTCACTATTTAAGCGGTAGTAAAGGGCGCCATCGAAATCTTTTGCGACCATTTTAGTTATTTCGGCTTTTAAAAGTGCATACTCTTTTTGCTGAGGTGAAGAAAAACCCTCTTTAATATTGCTGGCTGCAAGCCATCCGGCAGCGACAGGTAGCAATAGATAAAGGAATCGTGAGTATTTTGTCTTATCGATCACCACGAATAGCCCGATAAGGAAGCAAGACGTGGTAATCAGCGAGAGCGCACTGATTGTTCGGTAAGCCGCCCAACTCTCTGTCACCAATAAGTTTGGTGTCACTGCTGCAACAGCGAACAGTAAAGATAAAATCACTTTCTCCTTGCCGTTCCCGCTAATTTTTTTCAGCCCAATAAAGATGAATAACAGAGAGATGATAACTGATAGTGCTTTTCTACCAGTGTCAAAATTACAGATGGCATTTTTTAATGGCTCTACAAAGAACCATTTTATTTTTCCCAAGAGATCAAGGGTAATGTTACTTCTTGAAAGTGTCTCGCCGAATAACAGGAGCGGAATGACTTTGGCTAATATTAATGCCATCAGCATGCCAAAGAAAATCATTAACAATGTACGAATGAGTTCTTTTTTAGCGACTTTACGTGGAGTCAGGCAAGTGTCCATAAACGCAAAAAAAAGAAAACACATGGCCGTGGGCTGGTAAATAGCGAAAGAGAGCGTAATCAGCAAGGCTGACACCGTTATTCCCTTAATACCACGCAATCGGGTTAATGCTGAGTAACTCCATCCAGCAAGAAGAATAGACGTCACAAAAGGAAAACATACTGACCAGGCGTTGAATACCTGAAAAGAGGGCAGTAAACAGATCACTAAAGAGAATATAACTCTCTGCAGTGGATTTTTAAGGATACCTCTCTCAGAGATAAATTTGTAAAAGTAACAGCTTAGTAATATGAGAGAGACAACGGATAGCACTCTTATCAGTATCAAAGAGTTCACGCTGGATATCAGGAAAGAGAAACCATAGCGCAAAGCGCCATAGGCCGGCCTTCCAGAGAGGACGTCCCACTTGAAAATGCTGGCAGGATCAGTTTGGGCGCTGAACAGATAGTACCAATCATCCGAAAAGGCATAGCTTGAAAGAAAGACAGGGCTATAGCAAACCAATAATGCCGCAGCTAAAAAAAGATAAACTTTAAAGTTATTACAAGCTATGTTTGTCATCTGCTTCCTTTTTAATATATCGAGGTCTATGCTTGGTTTCAATATATATCCTGCCAATATATTCACCTAGCACACCTATTCCAATTAATTGAATTCCACCCAAAAACAGTATTGATACCAGTAGTGATGGATAACCTGCTACCGGGTTACCCCATATTATTTTATCAATGATCATCCACGCGCCATAAACGAACGACAGGAATGCGACAAAAAAACCAATATAGGTCCACACTCTGAGCGGAAAGGTTGAGAAACTGGTCAGCCCTTCAAGCGCTAAATTCCAAAGTCGCCATCCGTTAAACTTTGCCTCTCCCGCAACGCGCGCTGAACGGCTATATTCCACGATGGCAGCATCACCCTCCACCCAACTCAGGATGCCTTTCATAAATAGATTGCGTTCCTGCAATTGCTTTATGTTTTCGACAGTAGCGCGAGAAAGTAAACGAAAGTCTCCAACGTTTTCTTCTAGCTTTGGTGAGCTGATCTTATTATGCAGTTTATAAAACCATGCAGCCGTTTTACGCTTAAAATGACTATCGCTACTTCGGTCATTGCGTTTTGCCAGCACAATGGGCCATCCCTCTTGCCATTTGCTTATGAGCAAGGGAATCACCTCGATGGGATCCTGTAAATCAACGTCAACCGGAATGACTGCATCACCGGTAGCATGTTCAAGTCCGGCAAGCAGCGCGGTTTCTTTACCAAAGTTACGAATAAAATTAATGACTAATACAGATTCGTCATCATCCCGCAGCGACTTAATAATCTGCTCTGTTCTATCGGTACTGCCATCATTAATGAAGACAATTTCGAGAGGGTAAGAAGAGAGTTTTTCTTTGACGGTACGATAGAATATCGGGATTGCATCTTCTTCATTGAAGACGGGAACGACCAGAGAAATTTTCACTTTTTCACCTTAAAAACAATAAAGTTTGAATAGATGAAGCCGAATACCAGGCTTATTATAGAAAATGAAATAAGCGTAATAATCGGATTAATATGCGTATGATCGGCGAAACTGCCGATGCCTGTGGCCATCATGCCCATAAAGGCCACGAAGATGACATAGCGAAAAGTTGTCGCTTCGGCTTTAAACGTCCAGCGTGCATTGGCAAAAAATGAAAAAGTTACCGCGACAATGAAAGCCAACAGATTAGCCAGCCATTGGCGGGTATTAAGAGAATACAGGGCTGCAAACACCATCCAATGAATCAGGGTGTTAATGATGCCAACTGATAAAAAACGTGAGAATAATTTCAACATAGTGAAATATTAGCCATGACGACATCATTATTTGCAAAATAGATGCGAATTTTACATGCAGGGGTACAATAAATAAAGTTGAAAAATCAGCGTCCTTACCGGTATGTCATAAGCGCAGGCTATTCACTCATCGTCAGAAAAAAACGGAAGTTAATCGCTTCCGTTTTTTTAATGCATTAATCGACTTGCTGCTCATTGGTTTTGGTGATTTGGGCACGCTCCTGCGACAGCCGCCAGAAATCGCTGCCGCCCGGTTGCTGATACATCCGCAGCGAGAAGTGACCGACAATTGCATAGATATACTCAAAAATGGCCGACTGAGAATCCTCGTAATCTACCCACAATACTGACGAGGTGAAGCAATAAACCTCCACCGGCAAGCCCTCGGGCGAAGGCTTCATGGCGCGTACCACGATATACATATCCTTTTTGATATCGTCGCGCTGCGACAGCCACGCCGTCAGGTATTTACGAAACACCGTCAGATTGGTTATGCCGTTTTCTGCAAACCAGCGTTCGCCCACCGCATTGCTATCGCGGCCATCCATCAGTGCTGAAAGTTGCTCACTGACGCCGCGGATTTGGCTCATCTGCTGCACCATCTCGTGATCGAGAAAGCGTATCGACATCTGATCAAGATGGAAACTGCGCATAATGCGGCGCGCGCCGGAGGAGAACATCGCCTGCCAGTTGGTGTAGGTTTCGGTGAGGAAGTTTTTGGTGGGGATACGCGACAGCGTATTGTCCCAGTTGCGAATGGTGATGGTATGCAGCGCGATATCGATCACTTCGCCGCTGATGCCGTTATCCGGCATCTCAATCCAGTCGCCGAGTTGCAGCACATCGTTCGATGACACCTGAATATTGGCCACCAGCGACATCAGCGTATGCTGGAACACCAACATCAATACCGCCGCTACGGCACCCAAACTGGAGATAATAATCACCGGCGATTTATTCGACATAATCGCCAGAATCATAATCGCCGAAATAATGTGCACCAGAATCTTGCCGACCTGGATATAACCCTTGATCGAGTGATTTTTGCGCTTGGCTTTTTTCGAATAGGAGTTATTAACGATCTCCAGCACTTCGGTAAAGAACAGCGATAAATAGACGAAGAACAGAATGCCGCAGATGGTCTTAATTGCGATCAACAGATGCTCGGGTAAATCTGGCATAAACTGCAGCAGATAATAGACCGTGATCACCGGGATAAAGTTAGAGAGCTTCTCCGAAAGCCTGACGTCCTTATCCAGCGGCACCTGATTTTTGTGCGTGCTGAAGAACACCTTTCTGACCACTTTAACGATAAAGAATTTACAGATCAGATGGGCGATCATGCCGGCAAACATCAATAACACCAGGCTGAAAGCGGCCGACAGCACCGTGTTACCCTCAATAAAACTTTGTATCTTGCTTAAATAATTCATTTCAACCACATGCCGGACAGTGTTGGCGGGAATTCAAACATAATCGCGCCGATAGCGATATGCGACGCGTGCGCATTAGTCTACACCATCATGGGTTTACATTCCCTTTCGCAGAACTTTGAAACAGTTAACATTTACATGCTGATGGCAGTGTGCATTAAAGACTAAACCGTTATCTTCAGCGCTTACGATTCAGGAGGTGGTATGCAAGGTGTAATCAAGTTCGTTAAAGGCTGGCTGCTGTTTTCGCTGTTGTGGGGCATCTTTATGTGGTTTGTTTCGTGGCAGGCGCAGGGCAAAGAGATCGGCATGGTGATCGTGATGAGCTTGTATGCGGGATTAATTTACCAGGCGCTGATGACCATGGTTGCGCGATACAAAGCACGGCGCGCGCAGGTGTAGTTGTACACAACTGACTACAGAGCTTTGCGGCAAATTGACGCTCATTTTCATTTACTCGGGCAATCTGAGCCAACATATCTCAGCTTGCTGGAAAAAGAACGATGGGAAAGAAAGTTGTCGCTGCGTGGTTTTTTCTGCTGCTGTCTGTGGTCGCTTGCGCACAGCCTTCAAGCTTAATAACGTTAACCCTGCAGCACGATCGTCATTTGAAGATGGAAAACAGCACCGCAGATGTGGCTGAAACGCCGGATGAACATATCAAAGAAGGAATATATGAAGTGGGTCAGCACCATTAAAATCGGGGCCTTGAGGCCCCGTTTTAACGGATTACTTACGTCCGAGCAGAAAACCAACAATCACACCAATGCTGGCTGCAACTGCCAGGCCGGTCGCGGGGTTATCGCGTACCGATTTCACCACACAATCCGCTGCATCCTGAACCGCATAGCTGGCCTGAGCCGGATAACGACGCGCCGCGCCTTTGGCTTCATGACGGCGTGAACCGGTGAATTGACCAAATTTTTCCTGGACGGCACCCGCCGCTTCATTCAATTTTGCTTCCGCTTTGTCGCTCATAATGACTCCCTGATCGTGGTGAATGTCCTGTAAAGCGTAGTCAGAGAAACTACAGGCAGCAAATGACGCAGCGGTAAAGGTTGTAACAGCAGTTTGCAGTACGCAAAAATTCTGCGCATGCCAGCGGAGTGGGAAAGCGAAAACCTGAAGTTAGCGCTGACCGCGATAAGCCGGATACCAGCTCACCAGAAAGTGACGCAGGTGGTCAAAACACCATTCGGCATCGTCGGCCTGCTGGCAGTAATAGCGTAAGGTCACTTTTTCGTAGCGCATGTGGCGCTGCTGCAGGGGAGACCAGCTCCAATCAAGCACCGCACGCGCGTAGTTGATTAGCGTGCCATTCTGCATGTTGTGCTGCTTCTCCTGACGGCTGAGGTAGATTTCAAACGCCTGATCGAGGCTTTGCGTCTCTTCCGTATTGAAGCCTGCCACCGTCGGACGAAATGCCACATCGATAAATCCGCACACGCCATCGTCACGTTGCTGCCAGTCGCAGGCCAGCGTCATAAATAAGCCATCCTGCAGATTCACTTCTTCCAGCAGGCGCCGCATATTTTCGGAGTGTTTACCGGCGGTGATCTCATCAATACGATCGGTTTCCAGCGTGAGGTCAAATCCACAGGGATTCACCGAGCCATCCGCATTGGTGCTGGCCGGAAAGGGGAAATCGATATAGCCGTTGTTATCCAGACTCTTTTCCATCATGCAGGTCCGCCGCGTGCGATGGGCAGACAATAAACCATCTCACGCTGCGACGCACGGCTTATGGGCACGTCCAGGTAATCATGGTGTTCTGATAAGGATTGATCAGGCGGAACTGTTTATCAGACACGCGTTGCGCGTAGAAGCCCTCTGCGGTGATGGCCGATGGCACGTACTGAAAGCGATCGGTGGAGTGCAGCGTACCGCTTTGCACCTTCACGCCATCGCGCGATACGGCGAAGGCGCTCACCAAATCAAAGATGCGCGCCTGCGTGTTGCCCATCGATTGTCCATAAATCGTCGACACTTCGCCCGGACAGTCGACACCTTTCGGTGCGGAACTGCAGCCAGCTAACATTAAAAGGGTGAGTACAACCGTGATTCGCCACATGAGCACCTGCTTCATTCCCTGGTTTGCCATGGCACGCCTATGCGTACTGATAAGTGGATCATAGCAGGTCTGACGCTGCTTCCCATTTGTCATTTGTATAATCGTTAAGCGGAAGGAATGTAAAGGGGTGACTTTACTAGCAGAGAAACGGTATTCTTGCCAGCGTTGCGCACCAGGTAAGCAAAACAAGGGTAAATTAATGAAAGAAGAAGAAGCGAGTTTAATGATTCTTCAGCACGCGATCGACAAATTAGAAGCCGACAAAAAGAAGCAGGTAATGAACTGCGTAGCGGCCATTCAGGAAGTGATGCAGCGTTTTGAAGCCGAAGAAGCCGGACTGGCATTGATGTTGGTCGCGGCGCAAGTGGCCGCTGAATAGTGCCTGCTCCCGCAGAATCTCATTGCGCTTGATGTACCAGGCTTTGCTGTTGTTGGATGAAGTTTATGGAATGCAGCAGCAAGGCCAATCACGCCACGAAATCATCATTTAACCTCAGCGGAGAACCCAATGAAGGCACTAGTCATGGCCGTTGGCGTGCTGGCATGTCAGATAGCGCCCGCCTGGAGCGAAACCGAATACCAAATCACCTGTCCCGGCCGTCCGACTATGACGGTATCGCGTGCCGAGTATGGTTTGAGTACGTTAATGTGGCCAACGCGCCACTTCCAGATTGCTGCCGGGCAGCAGCGCACCAGCCTGAAAGGGGGTGACAAAGTTGCCATCACCCGTTTTCGTAATGGCGATCAGTTAATCGTGAACAAAAAGAACGATGAAACTTTCTTCGTCTACGCCAACAGCAACAAGTTGTTGCCCTGCAGCCGCACCGATAAGCGCGATGCGCAGATTCTATCGCTAGAACGCTACGACGACAGCGCGCGTCCAAACTCGTGAGTTAATAGCCCGGTTTGATGAGTTGCCGCTGGCGCAAATCCAGCGGCGACTGTTCCGCCTCATCAATGGCTGCCAGCCAGCTCTGCAAATTCACCTTAGCCCACGAAAGATGTCCGCGCGTGGTGCTCATCAGCACGACATCCGGGCGTAACGAGCGATACAACTCCAGCGACTGCTGCAGTTCGGTGGGATTGCTTTCAGGCATCAGCACGCTGATCCAGCGGTTGTAATCGCGGGTCAGCGTATCGCCGACAAACAGATAAGTGTGGCCGAGCGGCGAGTGATAGAGATAGCTGCTGCTGCCGGGCGTGTGTCCGGGCGTCGGCAGCAGGTGAAAATCGCCGAAGTGCGTCTCTTGCTGTGTAAAGGTTTCGTCGGGCTCAATCACCAAACTGACCGGCCCGAGCGAACGACTGTGGCAATAGAGCGCGCTATTAAAGCGCTGCTGAATGGCGATCGCCCCCGGCGCGGCTTCGTGCCAGTGAGTCAAATAGTGGCGAATGACGCCGCCGGCATCGTTAAGGAACTCATGATCGAGCGGATGCTCCACGCGGCCAATCAATAAATTGCCGCGTGGGTGGCACAGCATAAAGCCATGCATCATTAAGTCACTCGCCGTCTCTTCGGCGGGGAATTCTGGCGTGGAGATCCACAAATCGTCGTACAGTGGCTTCATTGTCGGTCTCCTGCGGCAACACGTTAGCGCAATGTCGGGTGGCCGGTGAAGGCGAACTGTGCTTCTCCATTCTCAATCTGCAACGTGGCGCTAGCGCCCAGCGGCAGCGTCACGGTATCTGCATCGTGTCCAAAAGCCAGATCGCTAATCACGGGAATCTGAAACTCGTCACGAATGCGCTGCCATACGGTGGCAAAATCAAAACCGTTGTCATACGCCGACAGCGATGTGCTGGTAAAGCTGCCGGTAATAATCGCTTGCTGGCGCGACAAAATGCCACTCTGCTGCAGCTGAATCAGCATGCGCTCGATACGGAACGGATGTTCGTTCACATCTTCGATCACCAGAATCCCGCCTTCAATTTGCGGCATCCACGGCGTACCAATCAGCGAGCAAATCATCGCTAAATTGCCGCCCCATAAAGTGCCTTGCCAGCGGCCGTGATCCGGGCTGGTGCTGCGCCAGCTTAGATTGACTGTAGGTGATGTCAGCGTTTGCCAAAAGTGCGATTCGGTAAAATCAGATAATGCCTCGGCGCCGAAGTTACCGGCCAACATCGGCCCGCTAAAGGTGATCAGCCCGATTTGTGCCAGTAACGCCAGTTGTAGCGCGGTGAAATCGCTATGGCCGCACAGCGCCACCGGTTGATTGAGCAATCGACGTTGCAGGCCAACGTAATCGATCTTATCCAGCAAACGTGAAGTGCCGTAGCCGCCACGCACCGCCAGCACGATATCGGGCAGCGCCTCTAGCGTGGCCAGCGCATTGATATCATTTAGCCGCTGCGCATCATCGCCGGCAAAGCGTTGAAAGCGGCGGGTGATCGCCGATAGATTGTCAAGATGATGGCCAGCAGCCTGTAAACGACTCACCGCGCGCTGGGCGGCGTCCTGATTGTGGCAATAACCGGAAGGGGCGATGAGACGTAGCGTGCGGGGAGTAACCATAACTTCCATCCTGCTGTAGAGTGGCCTGCTGATGATGACGAAATGCGTTATCGAAGTCACGGTAGCATAAGGTTTTTTACCGATTTAGGATAAACGGTAATTTTGCATCGCGCTGCGCCAGGTATGATAGCTTGCGCCAACCCTATTGCGGAACCAAAAATCAGTGAAAATTCGCCTACTTATGCTTTCTGCACTGCTGCTTGCTGGCTGTTCCAGCGAGCCGGAAAAACCGGCACTGCCCGAGAAGAATACGCCGTTAACTCAGGCACCGCCGTCGAAGGTGAATGATGCATGGTCAATGTTTACCGAAGATGCCGCCAGTCATTATGGCGTTGATGAGAAGTTAATCAGCGCCATTATTAGTGTCGAATCCGGAGGCAATCCCACCGTGGTGAGCCGTTCCAATGCGGTTGGTCTGATGCAAATTAAGGCCTCGACCGCGGGCCGCGAAGTCTATCGCACCCAGGGCCGTCATGGTCAGCCATCCTCGTCCGAGCTGCGCGATCCGGCGAAGAACATCGATATTGGCGCGGCCTACCTGAAAATTCTGCAGGATTCCGCCTTAGCCGGAATTCGCGATCCGCTGACCCTGCGTTACGCCACCATTGTCTCCTACGCCAACGGTGCCGGTGCCTTGCTGCGTACTTTCTCGCGTGACCGCGAGCGTGCTATTGCGATGATCAATTCCATGACGCCGGACGAGTTTTACCAGCACGTACAGAATAAGCATCCGGCGGCGCAGGCCCCGCGTTATTTATGGAAAGTCACCACCGCCTACCGTACCATCGGTTGATGCTGTACACCTATCTGTTGCGGCGCGATTTATGACGCAATGAATTGCGCCGCTACACCAACAATCGCGCCGTCGGATAATCCACAATCAACACCTGCACATAACCGCCGCGCAACGCCCCGCGAATCGCCTGCGCTTTCTCTTTGCCGCCCGCTAACGCCACCACCTGCGGACAGCGTTTTACCTGCGCCAACTCCATACCAATTACCGGATCTTCCTCTGCGCTCAGCACCGGTTGACCGTCGGCGTCGAAATAGTGCAGGCAGATATCGCCCACCGCGCCACGTTCGGCCAGCGTTTGCAGCATCTCACCGTCGTAATAGTTGCCGGAATTACGCAGCAGGGCGGACGGCTCGAGATCGCCGATGCCGACAATCGCCAGGTCCACCTGATCAAACTTTTCCAGTACCACCGCGACATCGGGATTAACCGATAAACGCTGGCGATCCTTTACCGAGTGTTCGATTGATTGCGACGGCAGCAGCCACGCCGGACAACCCAGCAGCGCCGCGAGATTCTGCGTCAGAATCGTGGCCTGCACATTGCCGTTAGCGCCCACGCCGCCCAGCAGCTGAATGACGCCTTTGCACGGCGCGCTGAGCGGATGCAGCGCATCGACCATGGCGCGAATGGTGCCGCTCCAGGAGGAAATGCCAATCAGCTCATCGGCACGCACCCGCGTTTCCAGATAGTGCGCGGCGGCGGAACCGATCGCCTGTTTGATCTGCAATGCGGAAGCCTGATCCGGCACATCCACCACAATCACCTGCGGCAGTTGATACAGCTGCTCAATGGCTTTTTCCAGCTCAGGGAACACATTGGCCGGCGGCACCACGCTGATCTTCACCACACCTTCTTTCACGCTGCGATTAAGGATGCGCGACACAAAAGATTGCGACAGCTTCAACAGCTGCGCAATGTCGGACTGCTTCCTGCCTTCCACATAATAAAGCGTGGCGATTTTCACCATCAGCCGCTGTTCATCCTGTTTTGCCATGGTTTTTTCTCTCTCTTAACCCGCCTGGTATTGTTAATCAGCCTGTCAAAAATAACAACGCAGAACATTTTGTGATCGTTTTCGCTTTTTGAGGATCGGGCAATGGACGTGCTCAAGAAGCCAGCGCATAGTCATTATGCATATAAAATCGCAATTGAATATATATTCAATCGGAGATAACAAATGAAAGCCTCTGTCCTCAAAGTCTCTCTACTTGCTTCAATCATGATGATCTCGGCGGCGTCGCTGGCGGCGGATAAGGGGTTGCTGGCGATTATTACGCCATCACATGACAACCCGTTCTTTAAGGCCGAAGCCGACGGCGCGCAGGAGAAAGCCAAAGCCCTCGGTTACACCACGCTGGTGGCCTCACACGATGATGACGTGAATAAACAAAATCAGCTGATTGAAACCGCCATCGCGCGCAAAGCCAAAGCCATCATCCTTGATAACGCCGGTGCGGATGCCACCGTTGGCCCGGTGCAAAAAGCCAAAGATGCCGGCATTCCTACCTTCCTGATTGACCGCGAAATCAATAAAACCGGCATCGCCGTGGCGCAAATCGTCTCCAACAACTATCAGGGCGCACAGCTCGGCGCCGAGAAGTTCGCCAAACTGCTGAACGGCAAAGGGGATTATGTCGAGCTGCTGGGCAAAGAGTCAGATACCAATGCGGGTGTACGTTCGCAGGGATATCACGATGTGCTGGATGATTATCCCGATCTGAAGATGGTGGCGCAGCAGAGTGCCAACTGGAGCCAGACCGAAGCCTTCAGCCGCATGGAAACCATCCTGCAGAAGAACCCCAACATTGTCGGCGTGATCTCCGGTAACGACACCATGGCGCTTGGCGCGGAAGCGGCGCTGAAAGCGGCGGGCAAAACCAATGTGATCGTGGTCGGCTTCGACGGCAGCGATTACACCCGCGACTCCATCCTCAATAAAGGCAACATCAAAGCCACCGTGCTGCAGCCGGGCTGGGATCAGGCGCAAATGGCCGTCGAGCAGGTGGATTACTACCTGAAAAACGGCAAAGCGCAGAAAGAAGAGAAACAGCTGATGGATTGCGTGCTGATTGACGACAGCAATGCCGCGAAGCTGAAAACCTTCAAGCTGGCGCAATAAGATGGAGGCCGGCATGAAGGGGAAAGCGCTGAGCAGCATGCTGGTGGCGCTGCTGACGCTGATGTTAGCCGCCTGCACCGTGGTGGATCTCGATGCCAACGGCAAACCCATCATGCCGAAAGATCCCAACGCCAAACCGGGTTACAGCGATCAAACGCCGCAGCAGATTGCGGAGTCAAGCTGGGCCAGCCGCGTGCAGCAGCCAGCTGAGAAGCAGGCGCTGAGCTGGGCGGATATGGAAACCAAAAGCCACACCGTCAAAGCGGGCGGCAGCGAAAGCGTGTTTGTGCGCGCTGCGGGCACGGTGACGGCGTTTGATAACAGCAACGAGCGGGAACGCAGCCTCACCATGACCATCAACGGCAAGCCGGTGAAAGTGTTGATTGGTCCGGTGCTGCGCGGCAACGCGATTCGCGATGCAGCCGGTTTCCGCTTTGAAGAGTTTACTAATCAGGTGCAGTACGCGCAGCTCACCAAAGCACTCAATCGCCACGCGGTGAAACAGCTGCCCGCGGTGGATGCCAGCTGGGTGGGCAAACCGGCGCAGGCGCTGCTGGCCGTCAGCATAGGCGCGGGCACAGTGGAAGATGTGGTGGCGGTGCGGCTGCAGCAGGGGAATCCATAATGAGCGACGAGATCATTCTGCAAGCTAATCAGATGTCGATGCTATTCCCTGGCACCTTAGCGCTGGATCGCGTGGATTACCGCGTGTGGCGCGGCAAAGTCAACGTCATCATCGGCGAAAACGGCGCGGGAAAATCGACGCTGATGAAGATTCTCGCCGGCGTGCAGCAACCGACCAGCGGTGAGATGTTCCTGAACGGTAACAAAGTGGCGTTTCACAGCACGCGAGACGCCGCGCGTCACGGCATCGGCATGGTGCATCAGGAGCTCAACCTGTTTGAGAACCTCAGCGTAGCGGAGAACATTTTCCTTGGCCGGGAAATCCAAAGCGGCATTCGGCCCATCAATGAAGCCGAGCAGAAACGCCGCACCGCCGCGCTGATGCAGCGCCTCGATCAGCCAATTTCACCGGATGAGAAGGTCGGCAGCCTGAAGGTTGGCCAGCAGCAATTAGTGGAGATCGCCAAAGCGCTGGCGGAGGACGCTGACATTTTGATCCTCGACGAACCGACCTCGGCGCTGAGCAAAACTGAAGTGGAGATCCTGTTTCGGGTGATCCGCGAACTGACGCGTCAGGGCGTCTCCATCATCTATATCTCGCATCGGCTCGAGGAGCTGATGGCGATTGGTGATGTGATCACCATTCTGCGCGACGGGCGTTTTCAGGCCGAAGCGCAGGTCAGCGATATCGACGTGCCGTGGATCGTGCGCGAAATGCTGGGCAGTGAACCGGTCGGCACTTTCCTGCCGCCGGATCGCCAGTTCGGTGCGCCGGTGCTGGAAGCCGAACACATCACCTGCGTCAGCCCGAACGGCAACACGCTGGTGGATGATGTCAGTTTTCAGGTGCGTTCCGGAGAGATCGTCGGCATTTACGGGTTGATGGGCGCGGGGCGCACCGAACTGTTTGAGTGTTTGCTTGGCACTCAGCGTAACTATCTCGGCAAGCTGTGGCTCGACAGCAAACCGCTGCCGACGCGTCTGCCGACCGCTGAACGCATTCGTATGGGCATGAGTCTGGTGCCGGAGGATCGCAAACGCTCGGGCATTTTTCCCATCTCATCGGTGGCGAGTAATCTCACCATCGCCAGCCTGTGGCGGCGTCTGTCGCATCGCACCGTGATTTCAGAGCAGGCGGAACGCGAAGTGGTGACCAGCACCGTCGGCAATCTGGCAATCAAAATCTCCTCGCCGGATGTCGCCATTAGCGCACTGAGCGGCGGCAATCAGCAAAAGGTGGTGATTGGCCGATCGCTGCTGACCAATCCGCGCTTGCTGCTGCTGGATGAACCGAGCCGTGGTATCGACGTCGGTGCCAAAGGCGAAGTGTTCCGCATGATGGTGAAGCTGTCGGAGCAGGGCATTGCGGTGGTGTTCTCCACCTCGGATTTGAAAGAGATCATGGCCGTAGCCGATCGCATCATTGTGATGTCCGGCGGCAAATTGACTGCTGACCTGCCGCGCGCTGAAGCGGAAGAGGCGGCGCTGGTTAAAGCAAGCGCACAAGGGTTCTGATATGAAAAACAATGGCGCGCTCGCGCTCGCATCGCCTGTCAAAGCATTCAACTCTCGCGAAAGCCTGATTTTGCTGCTGCTGAAACTGCGCACCTTTATTGCGCTGTTTCTGATTGTCGGCTTCTTCGCTATCACGGTGCCCGATTTCCTCGCGGTGGGCAGCATGGTGATCATGGTGAAACACATCGCCATTAACGCCTTCCTCGCGCTCGGCATCACGTTTGTCATTATCACGGCGGGCATCGATCTCTCTATCGGCGCCACGCTCGGCCTGTGCGGCATGATCGCCGGCTGGCTGATTACCAAAGGCATCGTGTTGCCGATGTTTGGCATCGCTATCTTCCCCAGCGTGTGGCTAATCGTGCCGATTGTATTGCTGATTGGCGGGCTGATTGGCGCGGTCAATGGCTGGATCATTACCCGCTATAACGTGGCTCCGTTCATCTGCACGCTCGGCACCATGTACATCCTGCGCGGCACGGCGATGCTCACCTCGGGCGGCGAAACCTTCCCCGGTTTGCAGGGCAATGAAATGCTGGGGAATACCGGATTCGACAAGATTGGCGCCGGCTATTTCCTTGGCTTGCCGTGGGCCATCTGGATGATGGTGCTGCTGGCGCTGGTGATTGCCTACGTGGCGCGCCGCCTGCCGTTTGGCCGTCAGGTTTACGCGATTGGCGATAACGAACGCGCCGCTGAACTCTCGGGCGTGAAAGTGAAGTCGGTGAAAATCTGGGTCTATGCCATCTCCGGTTTCTGCGCGGCAATTGCTGGCATCGTGGTCTCGTCGCAGCTGGTGGCCAGCCATCCGGCGAACGGAACCTCCTTTGAAATGAACGCGATTGCCGCAGTGGTGCTGGGCGGTACCTCGCTGGCGGGTGGACGCGGCACCATTCTTGGCACGCTGATTGGTGCCTTTGTGATCGGCTTCCTCGCCGACGGTTTGATCATGATGGGTGTGAGCGAGTTCTGGCAAATGGTGATCAAAGGCATCGTGATTATCGTGGCGGTGATCATCGACCAAATGCAGAGCCGCATGCAGCAGAAAGCGGCGGTGGTGGCGCAGAAAGCGCTGATTGAGGAGGGCGGTAGCCCGGCAAAAAGTTAATCGGTTGGGTGCAGGCGCTGATTGTCTGCACCTTTTTTTCTTCATCACGAATAAATATTCATCCATGCTTTAAAATTCAGAGGTGTCTATGAATCCTTTCAAATACTCGGTAGCGGATCTGGCAGCGAAAGCGCGCGCCGTGCGCCGCCGCATCATCCAGCTTAATGCGGGCAGCCCGGCGGGCGGTCACACCGGTGCCGATCTCTCACAGGTTGAGATCCTTACCGCGCTCTATTTCCGCATCCTGAACTGCGCGCCAGATCGCACCAACGATCCGCAGCGCGACATCTATATCCAGTCGAAAGGCCATGCGGTGGGCGGTTATTACTGCGTGCTGGCAGAAGCCGGTTATTTCCCCACCGAATGGCTGCCGACTTATCAGCATTCCGATTCGCATCTGCCGGGCCATCCGGTGCGGCAAAAAACGCCGGGCGTTGAGCTGAACACCGGCGCGCTGGGTCACGGTTTACCGGTGGCGGTCGGCATTGCGCTGGCGGCGAAGAAAGATAACAGCGACCGACGCATTTTTGTCGTCACCGGTGACGGTGAGCTGGCGGAAGGCAGCAACTGGGAAGCGGCGCTGGTGGCGGCGCATTACGGCCTCGATAACCTGGTGATCATCAATGACAAGAACAAGCTGCAGCTGGCGGGGCATACGCGCGACATCATGAATACCGATCCGCTGCCGGAAAAATGGCGCGCCTTTGGTCTGGATGTGAGCGAGTGCAACGGCAATGACATGGCGGCGGTGGTGGACGCCATCGAAAACCTGCCGCGCAACAGCGGCAAGCCACAGGTGATTGTGGCGCATACCGAAAAAGGCTTCGGCATCTCCTTTATTCAGGGCAAACCGGAGTGGCATCACCGTGTGCCGAAAGGGGAAGAGATTGCGTTGGCACTGGAGGAATTAAAAGATGAGTAATGCAAAACATTTGGCGACGGTAATGGTTGAGGCATTTATTGATGCGGTTAATCGCGGTGTCGATTTAGTGCCGGTGGTGGCCGATTCCACCTCAACCGCGAAAATTGCGCCCTTTATCAAAGCATTCCCCGATCGCCTGATCAACGTGGGTATCGCGGAGCAAACGCTGGTGGGCACCGCCGCCGGTCTGGCAATTGGCGGCAAAGTGGCCGTGACCTGCAACGCCGCGCCGTTCCTGGTTTCCCGCGCCAATGAGCAGGTTAAAGTCGACGTCTGCTACAACAACACCAACGTTAAACTGTTTGGCCTGAATGCCGGTGCCAGCTACGGCCCGCTGGCCAGCACCCATCACAGCATCGACGACATTGCGGTGATGCGCGGCTTCGGCAACATCGAAATCTATGCGCCATCCTGCCCGCTGGAGTGCCGCCAGATTATTGAGTATGCGCTGGCGCATGTCGGGCCGGTGTATATCCGTCTGGACGGTAAGGATCTGCCGCAGCTGCACGATGAAAACTATCAATTCCGTCCTGGCCAAATCGACGTGTTACGTGAAGGTCATGACATTGTGCTGGTGGCGATGGGCTCGACGGTTCACGAGGTGGTTCACGCCGCCGAGCAACTGCATGAGCAAGGCATTACAGCAGGTGTGATCAGCATTCCATCGATTCGACCTTGTGATACCCAACAGCTGCGCGAGCTGTTAAATCACTATCCAGCGGTCATTACCGTGGAAGAACACAACGTCAACGGCGGCGTCGGCAGCCTGGTGGCGGAAGTGCTGGCGGAAGGCGGCTGTGGCATCCCGCTGCTGCGTTTGGGCATCCCCGACGGCGAATACGCGATTGCTGGCGATCGCGCCTCCACCCGTGCCCGACATGGCATTGATGCCGCCAGCGTGGTGAAGAGTGCAGCGCGCATCTGTGCAGGAGCGTAAAGATGGCAGGTTCGTTGATACTGGCAATTGATGAAGGCACCACCAACGCGAAAGCGATTGCGGTCGATCGTGCCGGCAATGTGGTGGCACGCGGCAGTCAGCCGCTGACGCTGGAACATCCGCAGCCGGGTCTGGCGGAGCAGGATCCGCTGGCGATTTGGCAGGCGGTGAAGCAGGCGGTGAGCGCTTGTCTGGCGCAGTGTGCGGGGGCGCAGGTTGCGGCGGTGGCGATCAGTAACCAGCGCGAATCGGTGCTGATCTGGCAGCGACATAACGGTCAGCCGCTGACGCCGCTCGTCAGCTGGCAGGATCGCCGCTCGGAGGCGTTTTGCCGCGATCTGCGCGTGGCGGGTAAAGCCCCGCGCATCACCGGACTCACCGGGTTGGCGGTCGATCCGATGTTCCCGGCCGGTAAACTTACCGGCATGCTGGCTGCGTTGCCGAATGGATTCGCGCGCGCGCAGGCCGGTGAACTCTGTATCGGCACCGTGGATAGCTGGCTGAGCTGGCAGCTGAGCGGCGGCGAAAGCTTCGTCACCGATCATGCCAATGCGGCACGCACCCAACTCTACAACCTGCACAGCGGCGACTGGGATGATGAATTGCTGGCGCTGTTCCATATTCCCCGCGCGGCGCTGCCGCAGATTGTGCCCTCGGCCAGCGCGCAAGGCGTGGTGACACGCAACGATATTCCCGGTTTAGCGCCCGGCACGCCGATTTTGTCACGCATCGGCGATTCGCACGCTGCGCTGCAAGCGCAGCGCAACGGCAGCGAAGAGGTGGTGAAAGCCACTTACGGCACCGGTTCATCACTGATGATGTCGATGGCGACGCCGTTGCTGACGGAAAATGGCCTCAGCACCACGGTGGCGTGGCACGACGGCACGCTGCGCTATGCCTTTGAAGGCAACATTACCCACACCGGTTCCGGCGCGGCGTGGCTGGGCCGCATGCTGGGCATTCATGATCCGCGAGAACTCACTGCGCTGGCGCAGCAAAGCGAACACAATCAGGGCATCTATTTTGTGCCGGCGCTTTCCGGTCTTGGCGCGCCCTGGTGGGATTTGAAAGCGCGCGGCATGGTATGTGGCTTGACCGATGCGGCTACGCCGGAGGTGCTGGCGCGCGTGGCGCTGGAGTCGATCACTTTCCAGATCGCCGATGTGTTTTTTGCCATGGAGCAGGCCAGTGGCGTGCAACTTCCTGCGCTGTGCGTGGATGGCAGCGCCACGGAAAATAGCTGGTTGATGCAGATGCAGGCCGATGTCTTGCAGCGGCCACTGAAACGCGTACCCACGGCAGAAGTTTCTGCGCTGGGCGCCGCGCTATTAGCGGGCCGCACCTTAGGCTGGTGGCAGCAGGGCAGTGAGATGCAGGCGTTACAGGGCGGTAGCGTGATCACGCCGCGTGAGGATCAGGCGAAAAACATGCAGGAGAATTATCACGGCTGGCTGGATGCGGTGGCGCGTTGCCGTTATCAGCCGCATTGATTATCGTTATATAAATCGCGCACGCTTCGTAGCGGCGCGATTTATCGCGCTTTTTAGACATTTATCTCATGCCACATAGCGCAATAAATTGCGCCGCTACGATGTTGTACGGTGATAAACGTCCAGCGCTACTGAAAACGGTTGGCTTTATCACGCGCCAGACGTTCCAGCGCAAAAATCACCTGCTGTAGCTGGCGTTCCTGAATCGGTTCGATGGCGGTAAAGCGGAAGCTAAGGCGCGGTGTGGCGCGGGTTTCATTCTTGCTGGTCACTACGGTGCGTTCACCAATGTGCAGCAGCTGTGCTGTCACCTCAAAGTGACCATACTCAGCTAAATCCACGCGCAGGTTTTTAAAGGTATCGCCGCGATTGAGCCCTTCCGGTAGCGCTTCGTCCAGCAGCACGCCGACGCCACCCAGTGACAGATCCTGCAGGCGGAAACGCGCGGTACGCCCATCAGGCCACTGGCTGTGGCAATAAAAAACCGGTTCCAGCGGCGCATTTACGCGAAAGAATTCACGACGTTGAATCTGCCACACCAGTTCCGGCAGCGACGCAGCAAAAGCGGGTAAGCCTTCGAATTCAACCCGCTGTAAACCAGTTAAGCCAAATTCGACTTTGGCACCGTGCGTTTCGGCGGCAATATTCACTTCGCCACCTTGCAGCGCTAAATCGTTATCCAGCGCGTTGCTGCCGAGGTCAAAGATCACCTGATCTTCATCGGCTGACAGCAAGCGACTGATAAACTGACCGCGCGAAAAATTCACCATCAACGGGGTTTGAAAACGCAACAGGTCCTTCATCACGCCCAAAACCGCTAACGTGCCTCGCTTGAGGTATTGTTCTTTATCGGCTTCTCCCACGTCCTGCTCCACTTATCCGATTGTTATTTTCACGACTGACAATGCTGTTCGTCAGTTATCGGCGTCGCTGCGCTAACCTTTAGTCAGCTAACGGCTATTTACGGCAGCAAGTTGGGATGCAGATCATAAAATCCCGTCTATACTAGAGGCGGTGAACACATTGATTAATAACGTAAGGAGCAGTACATGGGTATTCTTTCATGGATTATTTTTGGTCTGATTGCCGGGATTATCGCTAAGTGGATTATGCCGGGTAAAGATGGCGGCGGCTTTATCATCACCGTGGTTCTGGGTGTGGTGGGTGCGGTTGTCGGTGGCTGGATCAGTACCCTGTTTGGTTTCGGTAAAGTTGACGGTTTCAACTTTGGCAGCTTCGTGGTGGCAGTGATTGGTGCCATTGTGGTGCTGTGGATCTACCGTAAAGTGCGAAGTTAATCGCGCCAGTATTTGATGAAATCCGCCATCCCGCAAAGGGTGGCGGATTTTTTTATGCCTGATTAAAAGTCGTAGCCCACCGTGGCCATGACCGTGCGCTCGGCACCGCGATAGCAGTAACCGGTGCCGTAACAGGCGGCCAGATACGTCTTATCGGTCAGGTTGTTGGCATTCACCTGCAGCCAGGCGCCTTTCAGCTTTGAGTTCCATGCGCCAAGATCGGCGCGAACCGACGCATCAAACAGCGTTACCGATGGCAGACGCGTGGTGTTCTCGTTATCCGCCCACTGTTTACCGATATAGCGCACACCCGCACCGGCGCTCAAGCCGTAGTCAAACTGATAATGTCCCCACAACGATGCCATGCTGTTCGGCGTCACATACGGCGTATGGCCATCGTTACCGTCCACCGAATCTTTAAAGCGCAGATGATTTAGTGTGTAGCCGGCGATGGTGCTAAAACGCGACGTCAGCTGATTACGCGCCTCAAGTTCAATGCCCTGCGAATGCACTTTGCCCGACGGCGTGTAAGTGCCGTCCAGCACGTTACGGTTGGCGACATCGTCCTGGGTCAAATCGTACACCGCGATTGAGTACATATCGCGCGTGCCCAGCGGCTGATATTTCACGCCCGCTTCATACTGCTCTGACGTAGTCGGTTTTAGCTGATTGCCGAAAGGATCGGTTAACGAAGCCGGCGTTATTGCCTGGCTCCAGCTGACATAAGGCGAGATGCCGTTCTCGAAGGCATATAGCAGCGCAGCGCGGCCGCTGATGTGATCGTCCTGACGACGGCTGGTGCCGTTTTCCGACACGATGCGATCGTAGCGTCCCGACAAATCCAGATGCCAGCGATCGAGCTGCAACTCATCCTGCAGATACAAACCGGTTTGATAGTAGCGGCGCGTCTGCGATGTCCAGTCGAAGTCTGGCATGATGCCCACTTCTTCGCCGTTCCACGCATTCAGCGCGCTGGCGGCACCGCTGGCTTTGGTGATGTCGTTTTTATAGCGATGGTATTCCGCGCCCAGCGTCACGCGATGCTGAACCGCGCCGGTAGCGAAATCAGCCTGCAAGCGGTTGTCGTTGGCCCACGCGCTCAGCGATGAACGCTCACCGGAGTAGTAGCGGTTCAGCAGGTCTGGATTCGTTGCGTTCCAGCCAATCTGATAAACCTGATCGAGCTCGGTATTGGAGTGGCTGTAGCTGCCGGTGGAGTACACCGACCACACATCGTTGAAGCGATGCGAGAAGTCATAGCTGTAAATCTGTTCGCGACGTTTGAACTGATCGAGCGCAGTGTCACCTTCATAGAAACTGTCACTCAATTTGCGGCCATTATGGCTGTAGAGCGTGCCTTCCGCCGGTACCGAGCCGTGATAGCCGCCGGACGGATCTTTCTGCAGGTAGGCGCGCAGCACTAAGTTGGTATCTTCACTTGGCTGCCACATCAGCTGTGGCGAAATCGCATATTTCTCTTCGCGGGTGTGATCGTATTGGGTATCGCTGTTGCGCGTAATGCCGGTTACGCGAAATGCCCACTGATCGTTGATGGCGTTGGTGTAATCAAAGGCGGCGTTATTGGTGGCGTTGGTGCCGGTCGCCAGGCGGAAGTGGCCCTCTTCAGCAAACTGCGGGCGCTTGCTCACCATATTCACCAATCCGCCCGGCACCGTTTGGCCGTAGAGCGCGGAGGAGGGACCTTTAATCACATCGATGCGGTCGAGGAACCAGTTATCCACCTGCAGGATGTTGAAGCTGCCGCCGTCACTCATCACGCGCAGGCCATCGAGGAAGGTGTTATCGACATCGCCGCCGTGGAAACCACGCAGCGCGATGGTGTCATAACGCGTGGCCGCGCCGCCAAAGTTGCTGAAGACGCCCGGCGTGTAACCTAGCGCCTGATTGAGATCCTGCGCGCCCTGATCTTCCATCTGCTGACGCGTGACTACCGAGATCGACTGCGGGGTAGTGATCAGCGGCTGATCGCTTTTGCTGGCACCGCTGCTGCGCGTGGCGAGATAGCCCTGCGTCGGTGAGGTGGCGCTCTCTTGCGGTTGCGCTGTCACGACAATCGACTCTTCAGCGAAGCTTGCCGCGGGTAAAGCCAGCGCAAGCGCGCACAGTACGCGGCCACGTTTAAGGGTAAACAACGAGGTCATGAGAGGTTCCTGTTATTTTAATGGGAATAGCTATCGATATCAGATTGAGAATTATTATCTTTTGTCGCGGATGTTTCAAGATGTGAGTTTGTTGCTAGAGGAATGTGAGGAAAATGCACAGATGACAGGCACGAGCCGTAGCGGCGCGATTTATCGCGCATTTCATTGGGTGCACCTTGCCCAGATTCTGAGCGCGCAGTAAACCGCGCCGCTACGGTAATGTGCGGTTGCCGGGCTGTTTCGCCCGGCAGGATAGAGGTGATTACTTCGCGCTACTTAAGACCGGCATATTCGGGATATCGCCAGCATTATTACAGGTTTTGTCTTTCGGGCAGTACTTATCCAGCAGCTTCAGCGTCACACCGTTGGTCCAGCCAAAGCCGTCCTGCAGCGGATATTCACCGCCGCCACCGCCGCCCAGCTGCGCGCCTTCAACCACGTATTTCTCGACCAGCTTATGTTCCTTGTCGTAGGTCGCCTGCACGTTCTGCAGGAAGCGCTGACCAATCTGTTGCGCCAACTTCGGCTGCTTGTAATGCTCCAGACCTTCCACCGCCACCCATTGCAGCGGCGCCCAACCGTTTGGTGCATCCCATTGCTGGCCGTTATTCACCGTGGTGGTCACCAGTCCGCCGGGTTTCAGCAGCTGTTTTTCAACTGCGGAAGCGGTGCGTTCAGCTTGCTTATCGCTCGCGAGCTGCATATAGAGCGGGAATAGCGTCGCAGCGGTCAGCTGTGAATGCACCTGCTTCTTCTGGAAATCGTAATCGGCGTACCAGCCTTTTTTGTCATCCCAAAGGTAGCGATTGATCGCCGCCTGACGTTTCTCAGCATCCGCCGCGAACTGTTTGGCTTTGTCATCCTGCTTATCCAGTTTGGCGGCTTTGGACAGTGTCTGTTCGAGGTGGAAAATCAGGCTGTTAAGATCAACCGGTGCCAGCTGCGTGGTACGGATGGACGCCAGATTGTGCGCATCGGTGAACCAGCGCGAACTGAAATCCCAGCCCGAAGCCGCGCCCGCACGTAAGTCGCGATAAACCTGCTGTTTATTGCGTTCCGGCGCTTTATTCGCGGTGTTGACGTCATCCAGCCAGGATTCGGTACGCGGCGCATCGCGATCGTCCCAGTAACGGTTAAGCAGCGTGCCGTCGCTGAGTTTAATCACGCGTTTGCTGGCCTGGCCGGCCGCCACTTTGTCGCTGTCCGCCATCCAGTAATCGTACTCTTTCTGCAGCTGCGGCAGATATTGGCGATAGACGTCGTCGCCTTTGTGCGTTGCCAGCAGGTCAACCATCAAGCTGAAGAACGGCGGCTGCGAGCGGCTGAGATAGTAGCTGCGGTTGCCGTTGGGAATATGGCCATATTTGTCCAGCTCGGTGGCGAAGTTATCCACCATATCCTGCACGCGATCCCAGTGCCCGCTCTCCGCCAGGCCAAGCATGGTGAAGTAGCTGTCCCAGTAATACACTTCGCGGAAGCGTCCGCCAGGCACCACGTAAGGTTTGGGCAGCGGCAGCAGCGAATCGTACTGACTGGCACTTTGCGCGGTACGCGTCAGCACCGGCCATAAACCGTTGATGTGCTCACGCAGGCTTTGCCCGGCGGGCGGCACATATTTGTCACCCTCTTTTGGCAGCGTGAAGTTGCTGTCGACAAAATGCTTGAGATCGAAGTTGCGCTGGTTTTTTTGCATCTGCCAGTCGGCCAGAATCGACGAGGGATTGGATTTCGGCACCGCATCGGCGAAGGTTTTCTGATCCGGATAAAATTTAGCCTGCTGTACCGCATTGAACAACGGTCCCAGGCGCACATCCGGTGGCTGCGGTTGGTTGCTGAGCATGCGGTTTTGATCGTCGGCGTGTGCGGCGGTGGCACCGGCCAGCAACGCGGCGCTAAGTAAAAAGGTCAGACGCGCGGGCGTGAATACGGCATTTTTTATCATCGGTTTTTCTCCTTGTCCGAAAAGGTGGTGTGCTAACGCATTGACCACCCGAACAACTTTAGTCGTAATCGCGCCGCTTAGCCTCGCACAGCGGTGGAAATGTGAAGCGCCCGGAATTAATCACGTGAGAAATTGCCTCAAGGCTAAGGTTTTTGCTTGCCCTGTACGGCTATTTGCCTGAGGCTGAAGCAAAAAAAGGAGAGTCGTATGGAGATAATCTGGTATCACCCGTCGCTGGCGCCGCAAGGCTGGCTGGAGGGTTTGCGTCAGCGTTTACCGGAGGCGCGCGTGCGTGACTGGCAGCCGGGCGATAACGCACCGGCCGATTATGCGGTGGTGCGTTCTCCGCCGGTCGAGATGCTGGCGGGGCGTCAGCTGAAAGGCGTATTTGCCATGGGCGCGGGCGTCGACGAAATCCTCAAACAGCTGCGTGACAATCCACAGATGCTGGCCGACACTGTGCCGTTATTCCGCCTGGAAGATACCGGCATGGCGCGCCAGATGCAGGAGTACGCCAACTGGTGCGTGCTGGGCTGGTTCCGCCGTTTCGCCGACTATCGTGAACTGCAGCAGCAGGCTTGCTGGCAGGAGCTGGACGGTTTCGATCGCGAAAACTTCACCATTGGCGTGCTCGGCGCGGGCGTATTAGGCCGTAGCGTGCTGGAGAGTTTGCGTCAGTGGGGCTTTCCGTTACGCAGCTGGAGCCGTTCGCCGAAGCAGATCGACGGTGTGCAAAGCTTCCATGGCCGCGAACAGCTCAATGCTTTCCTGGCGGGCACGCAGGTGCTAATCGATCTGCTGCCGACCACGCAGGAAACCACCAACCTGATTGATAGCCAGCTGCTTAACGCATTGCCGCACGGCGCCTGCTTCATCAACCTTGCGCGCGGTGCGCATGTGGTAGAAGCCGATCTGCTGGCGGCGCTCAACAGCGGTCAGCTGGCCGCCGCCGCGCTGGATGTGTTCCAGCGCGAGCCGCTGCCGCAGGATCATCCGTTGTGGTCTCATCCGCATGTCACAATCACGCCACATACTGCGGCGATTACCTTGCCAGGCGAGGCGATGGATTACATTGCGGATGCCATACTTGCTCTGGAGCAAGGTCAACAGCCGGGTGGTTTGGTCGATCGCCAGCGCGGTTATTAATTCCCATTGGGTCAGGAGATGAAGATGTATCCCGTTGATTTACATATGCACACCGTTGCCAGCACGCACGCTTATAGCACGCTGCATGATTATGTGGCGCAGGCGAAACAGAACGGCCTGAAGCTGTTCGCGATTACCGATCACGGCCCGGATATGGCCGATGCGCCGCACTATTGGCACTTCGTCAACATGCGCATTTGGCCGCGCGTGATTGATGGCGTTGGCGTGCTGCGCGGTATCGAAGCCAACATCAAAAATCAGCAGGGCGAGATCGATTGCAGCGGCCCGATGCTGGATGCGCTGGATCTGATTGTCGCGGGCTTCCACGAACCGGTTTATGCACCGCGTGATAAAGCACATCACACTGAAGCGATGATTGCGGCGATGGCGGGCGGTTTGGTGCATATCATTTCGCATCCGGGCAACCCGAAGTTCCCGATAGATATTCGCGCAATTGCCGAAGCCGCCGCGCATTACGATGTGGCGCTGGAGATCAACAACTCCTCCTTTACCCATTCGCGTCCGGGCAGCGAATCGAACTGTCGCGCCATTGCCGAAGCGGTGCGTGATGCTGGTGGACGTCTGGCGTTTGGCTCCGATTCGCATACCGCGTTTACGCTGGGCAATTTCGAACACTGCCTGCGCATCACCAGCGAAGTGGATTTTCCCGAAGATCGCGTGTTAAATGTCACGCCGCGTCGCCTGCTCGACTTTCTCGCGTTGCGCACCGGCAAAACGATTCCCGAATTTGCTGATTTTTAACTTTTTTACCTCAAGGAATTCTGTTGCATGAATGAGTTTTCCATACTCTGCCGCGTCATCGGCTCGCTGTTTAATCGCCAGCCGCAGGATCCGCTGCTGGTGCCGCTGTTCACTCTGCTGCGTGAAGGTAAACTGCAACAGCAGTGGCCGCTGGAGCAGGACGAACTGTTGACGCGCCTGCAGCAGAATAGCGATCCGCAGGCGCTGGCCGCTGACTACAATGCGCTGTTTGTCGGCAGCGAGTGCAGCGTGCCGCCGTACGCATCACAGTGGCCAAACGGTGTTGCTGAAGCAGACGTGCGTGCGTTTCTCAGCGCGCGCGGCATGCCGCTGAGCGAAGCGCCTGCCGATCACTTTGGCGTGCTGCTGCTGGCGGCATCCTGGCTGGAAGATCAGTCGGCAGAGGATGAATCTGCCGCGCAGCTGGCGCTGTTTGATGAGTATCTGCTGCCGTGGTGCGGCGCGTTCCTCGGCAAAGTGGAAGCGCATGCCACCACGGCATTTTACCGCACGCTGGCGGTGCTGAGCCGTGAGGCGATGCAGGCGATGTACGACGAACTGAACGAAGAGCAGGGCGACGAGGCGTAATCGTTACCAGCTTGCTGCGCTGCTGCCGAGCTTCACGCCTGGCGTTGCGCAGATCATTGGCGTGCCGGGCAAATACGCTGCGGCGCGCAATCTCTCTGCAATTCCCCACTGATTGATCTCTATCGCGCTCAGCGCGTCATCGTGCTGCGCGTGTATACCGTTTTGCGCATTCTGCGGCGCGGCACCGAACTGCTGCAACAGCCGCGCGGTGCGTGCCAGCGATAAGCGCGCCTGCCAGCCAATGCCGTTGGTCAAGCGCTTACGCAAACCTTCCAGCACCGCGGCGGCCATCAGATAACCGGTGGCGTGATCGAGCCCCTGCACCGGCAGCGGCGTCGGTTGATTATTGCCGCTCCAGCGCATGCCTTGTTCGGCGATGCCGCAGCCCATCTGTACCAGACTGTCGAAGCCGCGCCGGTTGCGCCATGGCCCGCTCCAGCCCCACGCATTGAGGCTGACATCCACCAGGCCCGGCGCGAGTTGGCGGCGCGTATCGGCATCCAGCCCGAGTTTTTCCAGCGCATCAGCGCGATAACCGTGTACCAGCACATCGCTGTGCTGCAACAGCTGGCGCAGCTGCTCGCGCCCGGCGCGGGATTTGATATCAAGCCGCGCACAGCGTTTGCCGCAGGTGATCTCCTCTTCCAGCGAGGGTTCGTGCCAGTCGGGCGGATCGATGCGCAGCACCTGCGCGCCGAGGCTGGCGAGAAAACGTGTCGCCACCGGTCCGGCAATGATGCGCGTGAGATCCAGTACGCGCACGCCGAGCAACGGCCGCGCGGGCGACAGTGACCAGGCGGGCGGCGAGGCGGCGTCGGTGGCCTGTTGGGCAATCAGCGCTTCCTGCTGCACGGCGCTGCCTTGCGGATGCTGCAGCCATTGCGCTTCGCTGCGCATCTGCGCGGCGCAGCCGCCGGCATCAATCACCGCCTGTTCCAGCGCGGCGGCGGGCCAGCGGGCCACCGCATCGGCCAGCGCGGCACGATCGGCATGCTGGCCGAGCACGCACTCCATCGCCGCACGATGATGAGCCGCGTTGGTGTGCAGGCGGATCCAGCCGTCAGCGCTGGCGTAATCACCAGCGAATTCATCCCACAGCGCAGCAGGCGGTCGATTGAGCGGGATCAGGCTGTGCTGAAACCAGCGCGAGGCGAGACGGACATTAACGCTGACCGGCGCGGATTGGCCGAGCAGATCGCTTAGCGCCTGGCTGGCGAGGCCGATGCTGGTGGCCGCCAATTCGCTGACGGCGAAGGCAGAGGAAAAAGTGTCGGGCTGGAGAAAAGTCGGCGAGGGAAGCGGGTCTGCGCCTCGCAATCCCTGCCACATTTGCTGCCACAGTGCGGCAGCACGTTGAGAATCCATGTTGAGTCTCCGGAAAACGCGCGAGACTCAAGCATAGCAGAGCGGATTAACGGCGGCGCAAGCGCGGAAAACGCGCATGCATCCGCAGGTTACGCAGGTTGATCACCGCAATCGCGGTGCCCAGCACCACCAGTGACGCACCGAGGATCTTGAAGCTGTTCATGCTGTCACCCAAGACGAAAACGCCCATCAACACCGCCAGCACCGGCGTCAGCAGCGAATAGGGCATGATCAGGTTGACGTTGTATTTCTTCAGCAGCGCGTACCACAGCGTATAGGCGACAATCGACGAGGCGAGCGCGCTATACAGAATGCCAAACCAGCCGCGCCAGCCGGCGTGGCTCAGCGCGTAAAACTGATGGGATTCGGTCAGCCACGAAGCAGCACCGACAATCGGCACCGCAAGGAAGGAGATCCAGCCGGTGAGCGTCAGCGGTTGTATCGGCGGCGATTTTTTCACAATCATATTGCTGATCGCCCAGCCAAACGCGCTGCACAACAGAATACACAGCACCCACCAGGCCGGAATGGTCGGGCTGCCCGACAGCACCGCCACGCCGCTCAGCGAAATGGCGATACCAAACAGCTGCACCAGCCGCAATTTCTCCTTGAGAATCACCATCGCCAGCAGCATGGCAATCGGCGTACCGAGCTGAACCACGATGGCGCCGGTGCCGGCATCGGTGTAGCGCATGCCGACAAACAGCAGCGAGAAGTGCATAAAACCGAAGGTGAATGCCAGCGTCAACAGCCACGGCAATTGTGCGCGCGTGATGCGGCAGAATGGCACCAGCACAATCGCTACCACCACAAAGCGCATCCAGGTGAGAAACAGCGGCGGAAGTTCCAGTAATCCCCACTTCACCGCCACGTTGTTGAAAGCCCAGATGGAAACCACCATCAGAACCATAAAAAAATGCCGCACTGCCACGAGGTCTTCCTTCACGCTGTACAAAGATGATCACCGGCTAATGATGGCATGAAGGCGCGCACTTCGGGCATGTCGGGCGAAATTTTTTTCGCTTAAGCATTAGCTTATGCAGGAAAAAAATAAGACATGTCGCTGATTTACTGTCAAAGTGGATGTCCGAAAGGCGACCATAACGAGGACCGTATTCGGCATGACACACACCCGCGCTTTACCTCTTGCTCTGATTCAACTCGAAGTCCCGCCGCCGCAGGTTGTGGCGCAAATTGGTGAACAACCCCGCTGGTTTATCGACGCGCTGCAACTGCAGCCCGATGACTATGTGATTGTGCGTCCGCATCTGGGCGATGATTTACCGGCCTTTGACTGCGTCAGTGGCGCGATCCTCAGCGGTTCTTGGGCGATGGTCACCGATCACGCTGACTGGAGCGAACGCACCGCCGCCTGGATTCGTGGCGCGCTGGAGGCGCAGCTGCCGCTGCTGGGCGTCTGTTACGGGCATCAACTGATGGCGTATGCGCTGGGTGGCAAAGTGGGTGATAACCCGCAGGGCTGGGAGCGTGGACTGAAACCGCTGACGCGCAATGCGCAGGGGCACAACGATCCCTGGCTGGCCGATCTACCGGGCGAGTTTCAGGCGTGGTTGTCACATCGGCAATCGGTGTTAACGCCGCCGCAGCATGCGCAGGTGCTGGCGAGCTCGGCGCAGGATGGTTGTCAGATTTTGCGTTATTCACCGCAGGCGCTGTCGGTGCAGTTCCATCCGGAATTTACCCGCGAGATTATGACCGCCTGTTTATCGGCGGGCGTCAGTGACGATGGCACGGTTCTTTCAGGCGAAGATTGGTCGCGCGAACTGTTGCGCAGCTTCTGGCTACAAACGCGGCCGCAGCCGCGCGCGCAGGCTCAGGGCGCGTAGTTGCGCGTGCAGCGATAAACCCACGCGGGTGGCATATTTTTCAGCACCCGCTGGCGTTCCCAGGTGAAGTAGCGTGACAAATTTGGCTGGGTGAACGAGGTGTATTGAAACTGCACGAATACGCCGCGTGGACCCAGCGCATCATGCACCGCACTGAGGATGTTATCGCGCGTGGCGGGCGGTAATGACAGCAGCGGCAGGCCAGAAAAAATCACATCATATTCTCCGGCGAGATATTCCGCCGAACAGGCGCGTACCTGCATGCGCGCATCAGGCAATCCACGCAGGCTTTTCACCAGTTCAGGGCTGATTTCGAACACATCAAGCTGTGCTTGCGGTGACATGCGCGCCAGCACGTGGCGCGTGAGCACGCCATCTCCGGCGCCCAGTTCGGCGATACGCAGGCTGTTATCCCAGTTCACCGCATCGCACATGGTGCGGCAGAGCGCGGCGGAAGAGGGCGTGATGCTGCCCATTTTGCGCGGGTTGCGGATAAATTGCTGAACAAAGTTCGCTTTGGCACGCATTAACGTCAGGGCTGAAGCCAACATCTGTTTCTCCTGGTTAGTATCCTGCTTCATATTGACCACATATTTCGCCCATGTTCCGCTTTTTGCGGCATAAGCGGGAAAACTCGGAATTATCTGTAGCGGCCTACGCACGCCACATTTCCCTCGGTGCGGTCACAGTTTCCCCTTTTACGATCTGACAGGCTGGCGTGGATCGCCCAATGTTAATAACAGGTTTCATAGTTGTTAATCGCCACTCTGTCCCGCAAGGAGAAACACCATGCGTTACGCTGCTCCGGGAGAACAAGGTTCTCTCATTACTCTGCAATCGCGTTATGGCAACTTTATCAACGGCGAATTTGTTGCACCGGTGAACGGTAACTACTTCGTCAACACTTCACCGATCAATGCTTCTACCATTGGCGAATTTCCCCGTTCGGACCGCGCCGATATTGATAACGCCGTGGCTGCCGCCCAGGCCGCTGCCGATGCGTGGGGCAAAACCTCGCCGCAGGCACGCTCGCTGGTGCTGCTGAAAATTGCCGATCGGCTGGAAGAGAATCTGGAATATATCGCGGTCAACGAAACCTGGGATAACGGTAAGCCGGTGCGTGAAACGCTGGCGGCGGATCTGCCGCTGGCGGTCGATCACTTCCGCTATTTCGCTGGCTGCGTGCGTGCGCAGGAAGGCACCGCCGCTGAAATCGATGAGTTCACCGCCGCCTATCACTTCCACGAACCGCTGGGCGTGGTCGGGCAAATCATTCCGTGGAACTTCCCGCTGCTGATGGCGGCATGGAAACTGGCGCCGGCGCTTGGCGCAGGTAACTGTGTGGTGTTGAAACCGGCCGAGCAAACGCCGCTGTCGATTACGCTGTTTATGGACGTGATCAAAGATCTGCTGCCGCCGGGTGTGATCAACGTGGTACACGGCTACGGTAAAGAGGCAGGCGAAGCGCTGGCATCCCATCCGGGCATCGCCAAAATCGCCTTCACCGGATCCACTGCCACTGGCGGCCATATTCTGGAGCTGGCAGCGAAAAGCCTGATCCCGTCCACCGTTGAATTGGGCGGCAAGTCACCGAACATCTTCTTTGAAGACATCATGGATGCCGAAGAGAGTTTCATTGAGAAAGCGGCAGAAGGCGTGGTGCTGGGCTTCCTTAATCAGGGTGAAGTTTGTACCTGTCCGTCGCGCGCGCTGGTGCAGGAATCGATCTTTGAGCCGTTTATGGCGGCGGTGATGAAGCGCATCAAAACCATTAAACGAGGCGATCCGCTGGATACCGAAACCATGATTGGCGCGCAGGCGTCGCAGCAGCAGTTCGACAAAATCCTCTCTTATCTGGAAATTGCGCAGCAAGAGGGCGCGCAGGTGCTGCACGGCGGCGGCGTAGAGAAAGTGGGCGAAGAGTTTGCCAGCGGCTACTACATCCAGCCGACACTGCTCAAAGGGAATAACAGCATGCGCGTGTTCCAGGAGGAGATATTTGGCCCGGTGGTTGGTGTGCTGACCTTCAAAGATGAAGCGGAAGCGCTGGCAATCGCCAATGATTCGATTTACGGACTGGGCGCGGGCGTCTGGACCCGCGACATCAATCGCGCCTATCGCATGGGCCGCGCCATCAAAGCCGGTCGCGTGTGGACTAACTGTTATCACCTCTATCCGGCGCACGCGGCGTTTGGCGGCTATAAGAAATCGGGTATTGGTCGCGAAACCCACAAAATGATGCTCGATCATTATCAGCAAACGAAAAACCTGCTGGTGAGCTACAGCACGCAACCGCTGGGTTTCTTCTGATTGAAAACGGCGGCGGGGCAATCTCGCTGCCTTTTCATCTCTTCGTCATCTTGCCGCTGCAGGATATTCACTTCGCCAGAATTTTCTGATCATAGTGGCATCTTTAAGCCAGGTCTTGTGTGTTTAAAGGAGGCGATTGGGCAGAATAGCCCACCTATTTTCAAGGAGATTTCATGAACACGTTGTATAACTACCTGGAACAGCATGATGAGATGCTGGACGGTGTGGAGCAAAATATTATTACCGTTAACCTGCCTGGGCGTCAGGCGGTGTATGTGATTGGCCAGAACGATGCTGACCTGCTGCTGGAAGTAAAAGCGCGCGAAATCGCCACGGCACAGCGCATGGAAACATTGCGTCAACTGGAGAGCCAATTCCGTTTTTAACCTTTCTGTTTTGCCTCATTCGATGATCAATTCGTCAGAAATATCGCAATAAAAAAGCCGCTATCACAAGATAACGGCTTTTTTGTGGTGCGATGCGCAGATTACTTCACGCAGGCGGCACAGTTATTGTGAATCTGCTGGAAGAAGTCGTTTCCTTTGTCATCCACCAAAATGAATGCCGGGAAGTTTTCCACTTCAATCTTCCAGATCGCTTCCATGCCGAGTTCGGCATACTCCACGCATTCCAGACTCTTAATGCTCTGCTGTGCCAGCACCGCAGCCGGGCCGCCGATGCTGCCCAGGTAGAAGCCGCCGTGTTTTTGACACGCATCGGTAACCTGTTTGCTACGGTTGCCCTTCGCCAGCATCACCATGCTGCCGCCATTGGCCTGCAGCAGATTAACGTAGGAATCCATACGACCTGCAGTGGTTGGGCCGAGTGAACCAGAGGCATAACCTTCTGGCGTCTTCGCTGGACCCGCGTAATAGACCGGATGGTCCTTGATGTACTGCGGCAGGCCTTCGCCGTTATCGATGCGCTCTTTCAACTTGGCGTGCGCAATGTCGCGCGCCACGATAATGGTGCCGTTAAGCGACAAGCGGGTTGAGACCGGATAAGCCGACAGCAGCGCCAGAATTTCGCTCATCGGCTGGTTAAGATCGACATGCACCACTTCGCCTTCACCCTGCTGACGCAGCGCTTCCGGAATATAGCGGCCTGGATTGTCTTCCAACTTCTCAATCCAGATGCCTTCACGGTTGATCTTGGCCTTGATATTTCGGTCTGCGGAACATGACACGCCCATACCCACCGGGCAGGATGCGCCGTGACGCGGCAGACGCACCACGCGGATATCATGCGCAAAATATTTACCGCCGAACTGCGCCCCGAGGCCCAGCTCCTGCGAGGCTTTCAGCAGTTCTTCTTCCAGCTGAATGTCGCGGAACGCCTGACCATGCTCGTTGCCTTCAGTCGGCAGCGAATCGTAATAGTGGGTTGAGGCCAGCTTGACGGTTTTCAGCGTGGCTTCGGCTGAAGTCCCGCCAATCACAAACGCGATATGGTACGGCGGACAGGCCGCGGTACCCAGCGACATCATTTTATCGATCAGGTAGTTCTTCAATTTGGCGGGCGTAATCAGCGCTTTGGTTTCCTGATACAGATAGGTTTTGTTGGCGGAACCGCCACCTTTAGCGATGCACAGGAATTTGTATTCGTCGCCATCAACGCTGTAGAGGTCGATCTGCGCCGGCAGGTTGGTGCCGGTATTCACCTCTTTATACATATCCAGCGCGGCATTCTGTGAATAGCGCAGGTTATCTTCAATAAAGGTGTTGTAAACGCCTTGCGACAGCGCGGCTTCATCGCCGCCACCGGTCCAGACACGCTGGCCTTTTTTGCCCATGATGATGGCGGTGCCAGTATCCTGACAGGTTGGCAGCACGCCTTTGGCGGCAATTTCGGAGTTGCGCAGGAACTGCAGGGCGACGTATTTGTCGTTCTTGCTGGCTTCATCGTCGGCAAGAATGGACGCGACCTGCGCCTGATGCGAGGCGCGCAGCATGAAGGAAGCATCGTGGAATGCCTGCTTCGCCAGCAGCGTCAGCGCTTTGGGATCGACTTTCAGGACTTCTTCGCCATCGAAGTTGGCCACCGAGACGTAATCGCGGCTCAGCAGATAGTATTCGGTATCATCTTTGGCGAGAGGAAAGGGATCCTGATAATAGAAGGGTTTGTTCGACATGTTGGCTCACTTAGCTTCGTGTGGCCCGCCAGCATGACGGGCGACAAATTAGGCAGTTTGTTATTCGATTTTCTCTCGCCAGCCCTCCGCAGGGGCTGACTGGCGAGTATCATAACATTTTCACGGTAATGCGCGGCTCCGTTTTTAACATCGAAGCAACATCATCAGAACATCATCACCATCCATGGATAGGCGACAACCATCAGAAGAACCAGGAACAGCGCGCCGAAGATGGTGCCCAGGCGCCAGTAATCTTTAGTTGGCAGATAGCCGCTACCGTAATAAATCGGGCTTGGGCCGGTGCCGTACGGGGTGATAATGCCCATCACACCCAGAGAAACACACATCATCAGGCAGAACACCGGCATGTTGATGCCCGGAATGGATGCGGCGATGGTCAGCATCGCGGGCAGCAGCGCGGTGGTGTGCGCGGTGGTACTGGCGAACAGGTAATGCAGCAGGTAGAAGGCGACCAGAAGGACGACGGCAGAAACCTGCGGGTCATAGCCTTGCAACAGCATTGCGCCTTCTTTACCCAGCCACGCGATGAAGCCAACGCGCGCTAAACCATCCGCCAGCGCGACCAGCGTGGCGAACCAGGCGAAGGTGTTCCAGGCGGCTTTATTGCTGGTGATGTCATTCCAGTTGAGTACGCCGGTCCACAGCATCAGCACGATGACTAACAGTGCGGCCATTGCGGGCTCAATCCAGGCGGTGGCGAAGATCCACATCATCAGCGCCGCAACCACGAAGCCCAGCAGCAGGATTTCGTTACGTTTCAGTTTACCGAGTTTGGCCAGCTCAGCGGTGGCCCAGCGCGGTACTTCATCGTTCACTTTCACTTCTGGCGGATAAAGCCAGTAAGCCAGCAGCGGCATGGTGAGAATCAGCAGCACGCCCAGCGGCAGGAAGGCAAGGAACCACATGCCCCATGAGATATCAAAGCCCACCACGCTTTTTACCAGCGCCAGCGCCAGCAGGTTTGGTGCCAGCGCAGAAAGGAACATTGAACTGGTGATACAAGCGGCGGTGATCGCCACCCACATCAGGTATGAACCAATCTTACGTGCGCTAGGATCGTTCGGTTTTGAACCATAGAGCGGCGGCAGGTTTGCAATAATGGGATAGATGGTACCGCCGCTGCGCGCGGTGTTGGATGGCGTAAACGGCGCCAGCAACAGGTCAGCGAAGGTAATGGCGTAACCCAGCGTCAGGCTACGACGGCCCAGATATTTCACCAGAATCAGCGCCAGGCGGCGACCGAACTGGGTTTTATCGTAGCCTGCGGCGAACATGAAGGCACCGAAGATCAGCCAGACCGTGGAGTTGCCGAAGCCACTCACCGCCCATTTGAACGACTGCGCCGCGGTTTTGAACTTGGGATCCGCCAGTTCTGCCGGGCTAAACAGCACCCACTGGCTGAACAGCGCAATCACCACCACGCCGGTTAACCCGATAACGGCACCCGGCAGCGGCTCGAAAATCAGTCCCACAATAACCCCGACAAAAATGGCGAAGAAGTGCCAGGCGTAAGGTTCCAATCCCGCAGGAGTCGGTACCAGCAGCAACAGCACAGCCACAATAATTGGCAGGCACAACATTATCAGGCGGTTCTTTTTTTTCCCTGGTGCCGCGGGAGGCGCGGTGAGGGATTCACTCTGGGTTGTTTGTGTGTTCATAGTTTTGTCTGCAAGTTATGGAGAATGCGGATATACGCCCCGAACCAAGCTGGTTTTTTTAGTTACAAAACCCTTTTAACAGATTAGTCGTGACATTTAAAACTGAGTCTTAATAAATCGCCATTTACAAAATTCGATGCGCGAATTATCTAATGGATGCGCTTATGATGCGATTAATTAAAATATCTATTTTGATCTAGATCAATAAAGTTTATTGGTGATTTTTTTGCTTTAAACCTGTGCGCCTTAATTAACGAACCATTAGGTGAAAATTAACTGTGTGAGATGAATAAAACGGCACAAATCAAGCAAAAAACAGAGAAAGGAGACGATTTATCTTTATGATAAGACTAGATTTGTTTTAAATGTAAGGAAAAAGTTGATTTTTGTCAAGTCTTGGTTAAAACTTAGCGGAGCGCAGCTTTTAGCAATAAGCCTCAAATATTATTTTCATGCGTAAAACTTATATAACTAACGAATAAGGTTATGTAAGTAAATAAAATGCTATATTTACGCCATGAAATCGGACCACTCAAATAATTATAAAATTCTCCGAACCGCCAAAGAATTGAATACCAAGTTTCTTAATTCTGGAGTTGCTCATCATGAATACGCTCACCCCGATTCTTAATCCGCTTACGTTACCGAAAGGTGCGGTGCTTAAAAACCGACTGGTTATGGCACCGATGACCACATGTACCGGTTATTACGATGGCGGTGTTACCAGTGACCTTGTCGAATATTATCGCGTGCGCGCCGGCAGCATCGGTACCGTGATTGTCGAGTGCTGCTTTATTGATAACCGTGGCCCTGCGTTTCCAGGCGCGCTCGGTATCGACAGCGACAACAAAATCCCAGGCCTTGCGAAAATCGCCCACGCCATCAAGTCGCAAGGCTCCAAAGCGATTCTGCAGATTTATCACGGCGGCCGTATGGTTGAACCGGCGCTGATCGGCGGTAAAACCCCGGTCGCGCCGAGCGCCATCGCTGCACCGCGTGACGGTGCCACTCAACCTCAGGCGCTGACTGCAGAAGAAGTGGAGGTGATGATCACCAAGTTTGGTGATGCGGTGAACCGCGCGATCAAAGCCGGCTTCGACGGCGTGGAGATTCACGGCGCCAACACCTATCTTATCCAGCAGTTCTACTCGCCAAACTCCAACCAGCGCGACGACAAATGGGGCGGCAGTCGCGATAATCGCGCGCGTTTCCCACTGGAAGTGCTGGAAATCACCCACAAAATGGCTGACCGCTTCGCTGCGGCAGACTTCATCATCGGCTATCGCTTCTCACCGGAAGAACTGGAAGTGCCGGGCATCCGCTGGGATGACACGCTCTATCTGCTGGAGAAACTGGCAGAACGCGGTCTCGATTACGTGCACTTCTCGGTTGGTCAGCTGCTGCGTCCATCGATTGTTGATACTCAGGACCCAACGCCACTGATCACCAAATATCTGGCACAGCGCTCGCCTAACCTGGCGAAAGTGCCGGTAATCGGCGTCGGCGGCGTCGTCAATAAAGAAGATGCCGAGAATGCGCTGGAGCACGGTTTCGACTTGGTGGCGGTGGGCAAAGCCTGTATCGCCTATCCGGACTGGACCGATCGCGTCATCAAGAATCAGCACATGGAGCTGTATATCGACAGCACCAAGCGCGAAGAGTTGACTATCCCGGAACCGCTGTGGCGCTTCTCGCTGGTGGATGCGATGATCCGCGACGTCAGCGATACCGGCCGTAAATACAAAGCGGGCGTTTATCAGGCGAAAGTCGAAGCCGAAGCGCTGAAGCTGAAAATCAACGTTACCCTCGACACCGACCGTATCACCGACATCTCGCTGGTGCCGGATCCGAGCCTCGACGTCGACTTCACCAGCACCTTCGAAAGTCTGCGTGAACGCATTCTGGTGGCGAACAGCCCGCACGTTGACGCCATCACTGGCGCCACCACGCAGAGTGAAGCGCTGAAAAAAGCGGTATCGCGTGCCATGACCACCTCAAGCAAAGAGTATGTGATTGAAGAGGGCGGTAACCCGAACGCACCGGTGAATTACGATGTGGTGGTAGTGGGCACCGGCGGTGCCGGTCTGGCGGCGGCGATTCAGGCGCATGACGATGGCGCACGCGTGGTGATCATCGAGAAGATGCCCACCATCGGCGGTAACACCATCAAAGCCTCGGTCGGGATGAACGCGGCGGAAACCCGTTATCAGAAGTTGAAAGGCATTGAAGACAGCAAAGAGCTGTTCTATGAAGAGACGCTGAAAGGCGGCAAATTCAAAAACAATCCGGTGCTGCTGCGCGAATTTGTTGAGCAGGCGCCCGAAGCGATTGAGTGGCTGGCCGCCAAAGACATCGAGCTGTGCGACATCACCATCACCGGCGGCATGAGCATCGATCGTACGCACCGTCCGGAAGATCGTTCGGCTGTTGGCGGCTTCCTGATCAGCGGGCTGGTGAAAAACGTTAATCTGCGCAATATCGAAGTGTTGCTGGAAACCTCAGTGGCCGAAATTTTAGTGGAAAACGGTGCGGTCACCGGCGTGAAAGTGGTGGATGAGTATAACGACAGCCGCATTATTAACGCCAAAAGCGTGATTGTGGCGACCGGCGGCTTCAGTGCCAACCGCGAAATGGTGGTGAAATATCGCCCTGAGCTGGACGGTTTCGTCACCACCAACCATAAAGGCGCCACCGGCAGCGGCATCGCCATGCTGCAACACATCGGTGCGGATACCGTGGATATGGGTGAAATCCAGATTCACCCAACGGTTGAGCAAACTACGTCGTACCTGATTTCCGAAGCAATGCGCGGCGGCGGGGCGATTCTGGTGAGCCAGGCAGGCAAGCGTTTCTACAATGAAATGGAAACCCGTGACAAAGTGTCCGCTGAGATCATCGCGCTGCCTGAGAAGAGTGCGTGGATTGTGTTTGACGAGCAGGTACGCGCCAATAACAAAGCGGCTGACGAATACATCGCTAAAGGCTTTGTCATCAGCGCGCCAACGCCACACGAGCTGGCGGTGAAACTCAACATGGATCAGGAAGCGCTGCAAACCACGCTCGGTCGTTACAACGAGTTCGTGGCGAAGCAGGATGACGAAGACTTTGGTCGTAAAACCGCGCTGCGTCACCCGCTGAATAAAGGTCCGTACTTTGCGATTCGTATCGCACCGGGCGTGCATCACACCATGGGCGGCGTGACCATCAACACCGATACCGCGGTGCTGGATGCGCAGAAAGAGGTGATTCCAGGCGCATGGGCGGCCGGTGAAGTGGTCGGCGGCATCCACGGCGCCAACCGCATCGGCGGCAACGCGGTGGCCGATATCATCATCTTCGGTATCAAAGCCGGTCACAACGCGGCTAAACTGGCGTTAGGACACTAAGCTGTAAAGATGCCCGCCTTGTGCGGGCATCGTTTTCTTTAGAGGCATGCAATGACCGCTGGCGTCTTTTCTTACTCTGCCGTTCTGATGGGTTCGCCCATTCTGCTCAAATTGTTTGATGACAATCCCACGCTTGCCCGCCACGTATTTCAACTGATTAAACAGCAGGAAAACCTGTTCACCGTTAACCGCGCTGAATCCGAAGTGATGTCGATCAACCATGCCGCAGGCCACCATCCGGTGATCGTCAGCGAAGCGGTGTTTACGTTAATTAGCGTGGCACACGCTGTGAGTTTGCTGCCGGACAGCGCCTTCAATTTCACCATTGGGCCGATTGTGAAGCGCTGGAAAATCGGTTTTCAGGGGCGTGCGGTGCCGCCTGCGCCAGAAATCGCATCCCTGCTAAAGCTGACCGATCCGCATCAGGTGGTGCTCAATCCACATGATCGCTCAGTGTTTTTGCAACAGCCAGGCATGGAGATCGATCTCGGCGCCATCGCCAAAGGCTACATCGCCGATCGCGTGCAGGCGTTTTTACGCCAGCAGGGCGTGCAGCAGGCGCTGATCAATCTGGGCGGCAATGTGCAAACGCTGGGTTCGCCGCCGCACGAGCCGCAGTGTTGGGGCATTGGCCTGAAAAAGCCGTTTGGTCGTGATGATGAGCTGTTAGGCGTGCTGCAGGTGCAGGGCAAATCGGTGGTGACGTCGGGGATTTATGAGCGCTACTTCGAACTGGATGGCCGCTGCTGGCATCATATTTTTGATCCGCAAACCGGCTATCCGCTTGATAACGAACTGCTGAGCGTGACGGTGATTTCCGATCGCTCGATTGATGGCGATATCTACACCACGCTGCTCTTTGGCATGGGCGTGGAGCAAGGGCTGGCTTATCTCGCTGACCAGCCCGACATCGACGCGGTGTTTGTCACGCGCGATCGGCAGATCATCTGCTCCTCGCCGCAGCACTTTCACTTCCAGCAGCTCGATGTCGACTGGCAGCTACGTTACTGACAATATTGCTGCAGCAGCGAATGGTATTCCGGCTGCAGGCGATAGCGGTACACCGGACGGCCGGTCGCGCCATAGTGAATGCTGGTGAACAGAATATTAATCTGCGCCAGCCAAATCAGGTATTTACGACACGACACGCGCGAGATGTTCACTTCAGCCGCCAGTTCGTCAGTCGAGAATTCATGCCCCGGATGCGCATCAATCCACTGACACAGCGTGCGCAGCGTTTGCGGCGTTAAGCCTTTTGGCAGGCGCTTATTGTCGTGCTGCGTCGCCGGGCTGCCGTGAATCAGCAGATCCACATCCGCTTGCTGATAATAATGCTGATTGTCCATCAGCGATTTCTTCTGCCGCCAGCCGGTCAGCGCCTCTTCAAAACGTGGGAACTGGAACGGTTTGATCAGGTAATCCACCACGCCGTAGTGCAGCGAGGTTTTGATATTCTCCGCATCGGCCGCCGACGAAATGATGATCACTTCCACCGCGCTCTGCGCCGTGCGCAGCTCCGGCAACAGATCGAGGCCATTCTCCTGCTGCATATAGATATCCAGCAGCACCAGATCGACCGCAGTATCGCTATTGAACAGGATCTCTTTCGCCTGCTTCAAGGTTGAGGCGGTGCCACAACAGTGAAAGCCCTGAATTTGGCCGATATACGCGCGATTAAGCTCGGCGACCATGGCGTCATCATCGACCACTAACACATTGATCATGCGGATTGGTTTCCTCCATCCCAGGGAAGTTGGACTAAAAATTGGGTAAACACGCCGGGTTCTGACTCCACACTCACGCTGCCACCGATATTTTCAGTTTGCTGCTGCAGCAGAAACAGCCCGACACCGCGGTTTTCACCTTTGGTGGAGAAGCCTTTTTCGAAAATGGTGCTGAGATGATCGGCTTCAATGCCCGGACCATCATCACTCACTTCACAGGTCAGCCAACCGTTTTGGTAGTGCAGCATCACGTGAATCTCGCCTTCTACCTGCTCGTTCATTGCATCCAGCGCGTTCTCAATCAGATTGCCGATCACCGTAATCAGCGCCGCCATCTGCTGCTCATTGCCGCTGTCGGGCAGGAAGCTGGCATCGCTGATGGTCAGGCGATGGCCGCAATCCGATGCGCGGTTGATTTTGCTCAGCAAGAAACCAGCAATCACCGGCGACTTAATCTTATCGAGCAGGAAACCGATCTCCGTCTGGTAATTATTGGCGGTTTTGAGAATGTAGCTTTCCACCTGCGTGTAGTTTTTCATGTGCAGCAGGCCGAGGATCACATGCAGCTTGTTCATAAATTCGTGCGAGCGCTCACGCAGCGCATCGACGTAGTTTACCATGCCCGTCAGACGCTGCATCAGTTGACTGATTTCCGTCTTGTCCCTGAAGGTGCAGACCGCGCCGATAATCCGTCCCTGCGTGCGCACCGGCACGGTATTGCTTAGCAACACGCGGCCATTCACATTCAACTCTTCATCACGCCGCGCCCGCCCGCTGTGCAGCACATCCCGCAGATGATCGTTAATCACCGAGGCATCGTAGATGCGGTCGCCGCTGATGGTGCCCATCGAATCGTTTAGCAGCGATCGCGCCGCCTGATTCACCAGCGTCACCTGCGCCTGATCGTCCATCGCCACCACGCCTTCTTTTAGCGAGTTGAGAATCGCCTGACGCTGTTCAAACAGAGTAGAAATTTCGTAGGGTTCGAGGCCAAACAGGATGCGTTTCAGCACGCGCACCAGCACCAGGGTGCCGATGGCGCCCGCAAAGGTGCCAATCAGGATAGTCCACAAGATGCTCCAGCGGCTTTGGTTAATCTGATCGGTAACGGCGCTGAGTGAAATGCCCACTACCACGACACCAATCTGCTTATGCTGCGCATTATATACCGGCGTATAGACGCGCATTGCCCGGCCCAGAACACCTTGATTGACGGAGACGTTTTCATGACCGCGTATCGCGGGCTCAATATCAGTGCCAATAAAGTGCTGGCCGATGAGTTCAGGATTCAGGTGCGAATAGCGGATGGTATCCATATTGGTCACCACCACAAACAGCAGGTTATTGCTCTCCTGCACGGCTTTAGCAATGGGTTGGATGCTGGTGGCATTTGGCGGCAATATCAGCGCGTGCTGAATCTCAGGAAATTTGGCCAGCGTGCGCGCCACCGCCATGGCTTTGTCCTCCAGCTGCGCGCGGGTCGCTGCGCCAATCTGGAAGAAATAGAACATATGCACGCTGAGCAGCACCAGCACAATCACTGCGCTGAGCATCAGGGTGACCAGCGTATTAAGCTTCATCGGCTGCTTGCGCGCCGCGGTTCCTTGCTGTGAAGAAGACATGATCGCTCTCGGAGGAGAAGAGGGCACATATTATGACGGATAAACAGAAGAAGGTCGCGCACCATGTAAGGCCGCCATTCGTGGCGGCCTCAACATTGGCGGTACTGAATTAACTCGATTTAACGCGATTCGCAAAGCTCTTACGCAGCTTTTGCAGTTTCGGTGGGATTACCGCCATGCAGTAGCCGTTGCGCTGACCCGCGCCTTGCCAATAATCCTGATGATAACCTTCTGCCGCATACCACTCTTTCAGCGGCTCGATGGTGGTCACTACCGGATCGCTCAGATTCTCCTGCGCGCGCGCAATCGCGGCAATCGCTTCGGCTTCCTGCTCAGCATTCGCCGGGAAAATCGCAGAGCGATATTGGGTGCCAACATCGTTGCCCTGGCGGTTCAGCGTAGTGGGATCGTGGGTGGCAAAGCTGATATCCAGCAGATCGCCGTACTTCACCTGCTCTGGATCGAAACCGATGCGAATCGCTTCTGCGTGGCCGGTCGCACCGCTGCACACCTGCTCGTAGGTTGGATTCGGGCGTGCGCCGCCGGTATATCCACTCTCGACTGACTCCACGCCAATCACATCTTTAAACACTGCTTCAGTACACCAGAAACAGCCACCTGCGATCACCGCATATTCGGTTGCCATTATATCTACTCCTGTCAGGGCGAAAGAATTAAAGTGGGGGCAAGCCCATATCAATTCAAGCAGTTAAATTAACATTTCAGGCTTAAAGTCGCCGCGCTTGTCGAGCCGCAAATTGCTCATCACGCTGAAGCGTCCTTCGCCGGTGTAGTGCAGCGTCGGCGGAAACTCCGGCGTTTCAGCTACATGCGCTTTAACGATCTCAAAGATAAAGAAGTTGTAGTTATCTACCATGGAATCGTCATACAGCTGGCACTCAAAGCTGGCAAAGCAATCGCCGATTAACGGCGCATTGACCACGCTTGCCGGTTCGGGTGTCAGATTGAAGGCATCAAACTTATCGAGACGATCGCCGTGGCTGTTACCGATCGCCACTACGCTGTCCACCAGATTGGCCGACGGCACGTTAATCACGCACTGGCCGCTCTGGCGAATCAGTTCATGGCTGTAATTGCCGCCGGCAATCATGCAGCCAACCAGCGACGGCGAGAACTCCAGAATGGTGTGCCAGCCGAGCGTCATGATGTCGCGATGATCCTCAAACTGAGAACTCAGCAGCACCACCGGACCCGGCTCCAGATACTTCCGCGCTTTGCTCACCGGAAAGTCGATTTTATGCATCGGGATTCTCCTGTTGTAGGTACAGACACATTAAGTGTAGATGCCAGCCTTTACCGAGCCGAAAAATCGCGGCATGTTATCGGCTACCTCTTACCAACAGGCCAATAATATGAACAACATCCTGTGTCAGACCCTTAACCTTCGCTATCCGATCATTCAGGCGCCGATGGCGGGCGTCTCGACGCCGGAACTGGCGGCGGCGGTGAGCACCAGCGGGGCGCTGGGTTCGATCAGCGTGGGCGCTTCAACGCCGCAACAGGCGGATAGCATGATCCGCAAAACGCTCGCCCTGACAGCCGCGCCCATCAACGTCAACGTCTTCTGCCACGCGCCGGTGCAGCGCAATCCTCAGCAAGAACAGGCGTGGATCGCTCGTTTCAAGCCGGTGTTTGCTCGCTATGAAGCGACACCGCCCGATGCGCTGTCAGAGATTTATCAAACGTTCGTGGATAACCACGCGATGCTGGAGGTCCTGCTGGACACCGCGCCCGCCGCAGTAAGTTTCCACTTTGGCTTGCCGTCCGCCGCTGTTGTGCAGCGCTTGAAACGTCGCGGCATTATCACACTGGCGAGCGCCACCAGCGTTGCTGAAGCAGGTGCCATCGAAGCCGCTGACATCGATTTTATTGTGGCGCAGGGTATTGAGGCGGGCGGGCATCGCGGGATATTCCATCCAGAAAATGACGATCAGCAGCTCAGCACCTTTACGCTGGTGCAGGCGATTCGCCGGGCGTCGCGGCTGCCGGTGATTGCCGCCGGCGGCGTGATGGATGGCGCGGGCATGGCTGTCATGCTCAAGCTGGGCGCGGCGGGTGTGCAACTGGGTACGGCGTTTATCCTGTGCCCGGAATCCGCCGCCAACGCGGCATATCGTCAGGCGCTGAAAAGCGCGCAGGCCAACAGCACCGAGATGATTGCCGCCATTTCTGGCCGATCGGCAAGATGTCTCACCAACGATTTTTGCCAGCTGGCGCGCGAGTTCGCGCAGGATGCCATTCCCCCTTATCCACTCACCTACGCGCTGGGCAAAGCGCTCGCTGCCGCAGCCGCCGCCAAAGGCGCGCATGGCTTTGGCGCGCAGTGGGCCGGACAGGGCGCCGCGCTGGCGCGGGAAATGCCGGCGGCAGAATTAATTAACACGCTGGTGGCGGAGTGGCAGGCGGCGTAACGCAGCTTTTCTGCTGCGACCATCTCTAGGGTTGAGGAGACGATGATGACAAATCCAGCCGGGATAAATCCCGGAGAACAGGTCGTTTTATACGACGGCGTATGCAAACTGTGCAACGCGTGGGTGATGTTTCTCCTGCGTCACCGCATTCCACGCCATGTACGTTTTGCGGCGGTTCAGAGTGAGCAGGGGAAAGCGCTATTACGTTTTGTCGGTCTGCCAGATGAAGATATTCGCACCATCGTCCTGATTGATGGGCAAAATCATTGGCTCCGTGCGCAGGCAATTTTCCGCATCATGCACTATATGCCGTGGCCGTGGCGCGTTTTGTCTGTCGTGAGGTTTATGCCTGACGTTATCAGCAATTATTGTTACGACCGCATCGCGCTAAATCGCTATCGGCTTTTTGGTCGCTACAACGAGCATTACCCCATTAAATCCGATTATCACGGACGATTTTTAGACCAGTAAAAATCGTCCGTTAATCCTCGAAGCGGTACGCTTGCTGCGAAATGGTTTTAGCCATCATCGATTTAATCCATTCCGTAGGTTCCCGTTTACCGCTGCGTTTGTGTGAATAGATTTTCACGGTGAACCTTGGCGCGGGAAACGGCAGCCTGAATGAGGTCACATCGGCGGCCTGTTTAATTTTACTGGCAACGAAAGACGGGATCGCCATCAGCAATTCACTTTCCGCGATAATAAAGGGCGCACTCAGCATTGACGGCGTTCTGATGGCGATGCGGCGTTTAAGGCCAATGCGCGCAAGATGGGAATCCAGTAATCCCTGCTTTTCATTCCACGGCGTAACCACCAGATGCCCGGCGGCAAGATAGTCGTCAAGATTCAGACTGCTGCGTCGCGCATTGGCAATCACCATAAATTCATCACTGAATAAATCGGTCTCGTCGAGATCGGGATGATGCATGCTATCCGGCTCGCTAAAACTCAGCGCCATATCAATTTCACCCGCCAGTAATTCAATCAGCGCCGGATTATGCGGCAAATGGCAGAGTTCAAAACTCAGGTTGGGTGCCGTATCAGTCAGCGCATGCATCAGCCGCGGAAAGACACAAAAAGCGGTGTAATCCGTTACCGCAATTCTAAAACAGTCATCACTGGTCAGCGGATCAAAAGGCTGCAGCGGGCTGAGATGCCGATTTAATCCGGTTAGCGTTTCGGCAATATAGGGCGCCAGCTGGCAGGCATAGACGCTGGGACACATTTTGTGGCCTTCGCGGTAGAACAGCGGATCTTTAAAAAACTCACGTAATCGGGACAGCGCGTGACTTAACGCGGAAGTACTCAAACTGAGCTCAATCGCCGCCAGCCTGACCGAACGATGTCTGAAAACTGCGTCGAAAACGGGGAGGAGATTCAAGTCCAGTCGACGCAGCACATGATGCATGAAATTCACCTATCATTGATTTTATTGCACTTATTTCATCGAACAATACCCATTATGCTGGGCAGCATCAATCTGATTAAATAAGAAAATAATGCATGAAGATGACTATTCGGCCAGCCAATCCTGAAGACGCGGACGCCATTTACGACATGATTGCTGAGTTGTCGGTTTATGAACATGGATTACAGCAGTCACCAACTACCGTGGAAGAGATCAGATCGACGCTATTCAATCCCGAAAGCCATAGCGAGGCGTTGATGTGCGAGATTGATGGCATAACCGCCGGGTATGCAGTGATTACCCGCAGCTACTCGGCGTGGCTGGGGCGTCGCGGACTCTATATGGAAGACTTGTACTTCTCGCCCAATTTTCGCGGCCTCGGTGCAGGCAAAGCGCTGCTGCAGTATGTCGCGCAGCACGCGGTCAATCATCAGTGCAACCGCATTGAGTGGAGTGCGTTAGATTGGGATCAGTCGGCCAGAGAGTTCTATCTCAGTATTGATGCGCTGCCGTTAAATGAGTGGGTGCGTTATCGGCTCGACGGGGCGGCATTAGAGAAATTTGCTGCCGCCACGCCGCAATAGTTCTCCGCCCAAAAAGTGCCTCGGTCCGCTTCAGTGCGTGTTTTGAAAAGGGCTGATTAGCTCCCGGCGCTGGCGCGTCTGCTGCGACATAAGGGCTATTCGCAGCGCTGAGGCTTTTACGTTGGGCCAGGAGCTTCACGCATGGATGCGTGAAGCAGTTCGGGGCCGGCCAGGACGGCCGATCCCCGAACGGTCCGTCGGCACAACGTGGAAGCCGAAGGCACCGCGCTAGCGGCGCGAGGACGGCCCGTGACGCAGCAGATGTGTCAGAGCCCGCACGATTAATGCAGCCCTTAAGCCAAACTCTTTCATAACTGACAAGTATTAGGCCAAACCGGCCGATTAATGTTATTCCCGTTAAAGCGATTGCAGGAACGTCAGCAGATCGGCGTTGAGCTGATCGGTATGCGTCACCGCAAAGCCGTGCGGTGCGTTGTCATACACTTTCAGCTGCGCGCCGGCGATCATTTCGGCGGCGACTTTCCCGGTGGTTTCGAACGGCACGACCTGGTCGTTGCTGCCGTGAATCACCAGTGTCGGCACGTCGATTTTTGCCATATCAGGACGGAAGTCGGTTTCCGAGAACGCGGTAACACAATCAATCGTCCCTTTTAGTGACGCCAGCAGCGCAATATTCAACGTCTGCGTCAGCGCGCCTTCTGAAACCGTTTGACCGGCGTTGGTGCCGTAAAACGGTGTGGCAAAATCACTGATGAACTGCGCGCGATCTTTACGTAAGCCCTGACGAATGCCTTCAAACACCGACAAATCGACGCCTGCTGGATAATCATCGGCCTTGCCGAAGATCGGTGTCACCGCGCCCAACAGCACTAAGCTATCCACGCGCGCTGTGCCGTAATTGTTGATGTAGCGCGCCACATCGCCGCCACCCATTGAGAAGCCCACCAGCGTCACGTTTTGCAGATCCAGATGGCTAATCAGGTCGTTAATATCCGATGCAAAAGTATCGTAGTTGTAGCCTTCCCACGGTTGATCGGAACGGCCAAAGCCGCGGCGATCAAAAGCGATAACGCGGTAGCCTTTCTCCGCCAGGAAATTCAACTGGCTGTCCCACATATCCCCGTCGAGCGGCCAGCCGTGACTGAATAGCACCGGCTTGCCGGTACCCCAATCTTTGAAATAGATCTGCGTACCATCCTGCGTCTTAAATGTGCTCATGTTTCGGCCTTATTAATGTCGATGAATGAAAGCGCCTTATTCAGGCGCCACGAGATAACGAACTTCCGGAGCTGCAGTGCCTTGATGGAATCCCAGCACGCGGTTCTGAATCTTTTGATCGTTCATGGTGTAGCGCTCGCGCTGACGCAGATGCTCCATCCATGAGCCAACCACAAAGGTCTCGACAAACATGTCGGGTTGCAGCATGTCCTCATACAGAGACCAGTTCAGCGCGCCGCCACGCCGTCTGACGCGACGCATATCCTGCATGCACACCGCAAAGGCATGCGCATCACTGCGGTTGATCTGATAATGATAGCTGACCATCACCGGCCCGCGATCGTGACGAATCTCCAGCTCGGGCAAGGGATCGCTGACCGTGCTGAGGTCGAGGTTCAGATCCGGATCCTGATCCAGCCGCCAGCGCAGCACCGTCAGGCTCGCCAGCAGCATGCCGACAGTGGCGACAGTCAGTGACAATGGAATGCTGAATGTCGATGCCAGCTGTCCCCAAATGGCGCTGCCTAACGTCATCGAGCCAAAAAACACCGTCAGATAGACCGCCAGCGCCCGGGCTTTCACCCATTTGGCGGCACTGCGCTGCGCGCCAAGATTGAGGGTGGAAAGCACGGCAATCCACGCAAAGCCGGTAAAGAACTCGAACGCATTCAGCAACCAGAGGTGACGAATAAACGCCAGCGCCAGCAGAGTGATGGCAAACATCAGGCTCGCCAGCACCATCAGCTGATCGGGATTAAAGCGTTTGCGCATACGCGGCAACAGCAGCGCGCCGCAAATCGCGCCGATGCCGATGCAACCCAGCATAATGCCGTAGCCGCCGGGCCCAAGGCCCAGTTCGCGTCGAGCCACCAGCGGTAACAGCGCCCAACCGGCACTGCCAAACACAAAGAAAGCGATGGTGCGCACCAGCACATTGCGCAGTACCGGCGCAGCATGCACATAGCGCACGCCGGCACGCACCGCCGGGAAGAAGTGCTCCGGCGGCAAACGCTGCACGCTGGGCTGTGCTTGCCACACATACAGCACCAGAAACACGCCGAGTACCGAAAGCGCATTCAGCAGAAACACCATCCACGGACCGGCGAACGACAGAATCAGGCCGCCGAGCGCCGGGCCGATAGCGCGACTGATGTTAATGCCGAGCGAGTTAAGCGCAATCGCCGGGCCGAGCTCCTCCTTACTGACCAAATCCGGCACGATGGCCTGGAAGGGCGGAGAACTCATGGCCGCGCCGGTACTCAGCAGGAACGCCGCAATCAGCAGCACCATCGGTGTGACCAGGTCTGCCCAGGAAAGGAATGTCAGGCTCGCGGCGGCAATAAACACCCAGATTTGCGAGAACAGCAGGTATTTACGCCGGTCAACGATATCCGCCATCACGCCAGACGGCAGTGCAAACAGAAACATCGGTAAGCTGCTGGCGGCCTGCACCAGCGCCACCGAGAGCGGATCGGCGCTCAGTGTCAGCATGGTCCAGTTAACGCCTACGTCGTTCATCCATGAACCGACATTGGATACCACGGTAGCAATCCACAGCATGCGGAACACGCGCTGGCGCAGCGGCTGCCATGGTGAAACCGACTGCGAAACGGGCGGCAGATCCGCCTCGGGGATGTCATGAATGTCATTAACCTGCGCCATGAACAACCTCCGAAACGCCGCCAAACACGCGCCAGCGACCGGGGCCGGTCAGCGCCAGCGTGGTGAAAATGATCAGCAGCAGGCAGCCGGTAAGGCGCAGGAAGAACAGCCCCGCATCAATGCGAGGCGGCTGTGAGAGTGAATGTTTCATGGTTTAGAAGGCGAAGCAGCTGCAGCCGAGCGCGCCCCAGAAGGCGTTCTCTTCCGAAACCGGCAGGTTGGCGCCGCGCGCAATCTCATGAGAATGCGTATGCACGCCGCACGGGCCGCTGCAGTGATGCGCTTGCTGCATCATGCCCACGCGTGTGGTGGCGGTTGGCGGCGCACTGCGATAGTGGCCGGGAACCTTGACCACCGGCGACCATTCCGGCAGCACCGGAATGAGGGGCGGCGCTTCCGAGCTGAAAGCGCCGGCGGCATAAACGATATTTCCGTCCACCACCGTCAGCACCGACTCAATGCCTTTGATCTCCTCTTCAGGCACGCTGAAGTAGTCTTTGCTCAGCACCACCATATCGGCCAGCTGACCGCTTTTAATCTGGCCTTTTTTACCTTGCTCGCTGGAGAACCAGGCGCTGCCCTGCGTCCACAACATCAGCGCCGTATCACGATCGAGGCGCGCGTTGACGTCGTACATCTGCATGCCGCCCACGGTGCGTCCCGAGACCAGCCAGTAAAGCGCGGTCCACGGGTTATAACTGGCCACGCGCGTCGCATCGGTTCCTAAACCCACCGGCACGCCGGTCTCCAGCATGCGCGCCACCGGCGGTGTATGGCGAGTGGCCTCAATGCCGTAACGCTCGGCAAAGTATTCGCCCTGGAACGCCATACGATGCTGTACGGCAATGCCGCCGCCCAGCTCTTTGATGCGGTCAAGGTTACGCTGCGTCACGGTTTCGGCGTGATCGAAGAACCAGTGCAGGCCGTTGAACGGAATGTCGCGGTTCACTTTTTCAAACACATCCAGCATGCGACTGATCGATTCATCGTAAGTGGCGTGCAGGCGGAACGGCCAGCGATGTTCCACCAGATGACGCACCACGCGCTCCAGCTCATCTTCCATGCCGGGCGCCAGATCCGGACGCGGTTCGAGGAAATCTTCGAAATCGGCGGCGGAGAACACCAGCATTTCACCGGCGCCGTTGTGACGGAAATAGTCGCTGCCCTGGCCCGGCGTCAGCATGTCGGTCCACTTTTCGAAGTCTTCCAGCTCGTGGCCCGGACGTTGGGTAAACAGGTTGTAGGCGATACGCAGCGTCATCTGCTTTTTCTCATGCAGCTCGGCAATGACTTCGTAATCTTCGGGATAGTTCTGGAAACCGCCGCCTGCATCAATCGCGCTGGTCAGGCCCAGACGGTTCAACTCGCGCATAAACTGGCGGGTGGAATTGACCTGCTGCTCCAGCGGCAGTTTTGGCCCTTTCGCCAGCGTGGCGTAAAGGATCATGGCGTTCGGGCGCGCAATCAGCATGCCGGTCGGGTTGCCATTGCTGTCGCGCTGGATCTCGCCGCCCGGCGGATTGGGCGTGTCTTTGGTGTAGCCGACGACCTTCAACGCGGCGCGATTGAGCAGGGCACGATCGTACAGATGCAGGATAAACACCGGCGTATCGGGCGCGGCTTCGTTGATCTCATCCAGCGTCGGCATGCGACGCTCGGCAAACTGAAACTCGGTCCAGCCGCCTACCACGCGCACCCACTGGGGTGACGGCGTGCGCAGCGCCTGTTCTCTCAGCATCCGCAACGCATCGGCGATCGAGGGCACGCCTTCCCAGCGCAGTTCGAGGTTGTAATTCAGGCCCCCGCGGATCAGGTGCAGGTGGGAATCATTCAGGCCGGGAATGGCGGTATGGCCTTTGAGGTCAATCACTTTGGTGCCTTCGCAGTGATGCTGCATCACGTCGGCCAGGCTGCCCACTTCGAGAAATTTGCCATCGCGCATCGCCACGGCCTCGGCAATTGGGTTGCCGCGATCGACAGTATGAAATCGCCCATTGGTCAAAATGATGTCTGCTTTGCCTAACGTAACCATAAAAGCTCCTGAATAAGAGGTCCTGCCAATTTCGCAGGTGAAATACTGGGTGGGATTATGTTCAGGCGGTGCGGAAAGCGTCTAGTTATACAAAAGGATAGGTATACCTTCGTATAGTTATACCTATAGATAATGGTTCGTGTGCCCAAAGGTTCTTACACTGCGCCCAGACATTCACCTCAATGGGCATACAAAAATGACAACCAGTAAATTAGAAGTACTGACACCGCATAACTGCCAGATCATCTTCATTGACCAGCAGCCGCAAATGGCGTTTGGCGTGCAGTCCATCGACCGTCAGGTGCTGAAAAATAACGTGGTCGCGTTGGCAAAAGCGGCGAAGGTCTTCAACATTCCTACCGTACTGACCACGGTGGAGACCGAGAGCTTCTCAGGCAACACCTTCCCGGAGCTGCTGGATGTGTTCCCCGGCCAGGACATTCTTGAGCGTACCTCGATGAACTCGTGGGATGACCAGAAAGTGCGTGATGCGCTGGCGGCCAACGGTAAGAAGAAAATTGTGGTTTCCGGTCTGTGGACCGAAGTGTGTAACAACACCTTCGCGCTGTGCGCCATGCTGGAAGGCGACTATGAGATCTACATGGTGGCTGACGCCTCCGGCGGCACCACCAAAGAAGCGCACGACTATGCCATGCAGCGCATGATTCAGGCGGGTGTGATCCCGGTGACCTGGCAGCAGGTGATGCTGGAGTGGCAGCGCGACTGGGCGCACAAAGAGACCTACAACGCGGTGATGGATATCGCGAAAGAGCACTCCGGTGCTTACGGCATCGGCGTTGATTACGCTTACACCATGGTGCACAAAGCGCCATCGCGTCAGAAGAGCGAGCATCGCACGCTGGCACCGGTTGCTGCGCCCGTTCGCTAAATCGTCACCCAGGCGAGCGCTTAGCGGCTCGCCTGTCTCTTTTGCAAGGAGGACCGGTGAGTCCTTTACTGATTTCTCTGGCGGCGGGCGTGTTTATCGGCCTGATTTACGCCTTGCTCAACGTGCGATCGCCGGCGCCACCCGCCGTGGCGCTGGTGGGCTTGCTGGGCATGATCGTGGGCAGTTCGCTGGGCGGAAAATTGACCCATCCGGTGGCCTTCTCCGCGCCTGTCGATAAATCGCCGCGCGCGATGGCCGCGGACAGGCCGCTACCTCCCGCCACGCTCACCGCAAAACAGGCGGGTTGAACATGCTGAAAACCTATGCGATATCGCTCTCCGTCGGTATTTTAGTCGGGATCATTTATGCCGTTATCGACGTCAATTCCCCGGCTCCGCCCGTGATTGCGCTGCTTGGCCTGTTTGGTATGCTGGTCGGCGAACAGATTATCCCGCTGTGTAAGCGCCTGATTAACCGTCAGCCGGTCACGCTGGCCTGGTTTCGTCACGAGTGTGTGCCTAAAATCAGTGGCACGCCGCCGCCCTCGCGTGACAAAACGTCCTGAGGACGCGCCGCAGGCAGTGAATAATAATGAAGGAACACAGCATGCAGCTGTCGCAGCGCATTGTCGTTGTTGATGATGAACGATCTGTTCGCAGTGGTTTGAGCAATCTGCTTCAGTCGGAAGGATACGCAACGCAGGCATTTGAGTCGGCTGAAGCGTTATTAGCGGACGAGACGGCGCTAAAAGACGCTGCGCTGTTTATTATTGATGTTGAGCTCAAAGGCATGTCGGGCTTTGAGTTGTTCCGTGCGCTGGTAGAGCGTCTCGAGAACCCACCCGGAATCATCATCTCCGGCAACGGCGATGAAAATATGCTCTGGTATGCCATCAATCTAGGCGCGATAACCTTTATGCGAAAGCCCATTGATATCGACCTGCTGTTCGAACATATCCGCCTGGCGTTTTCCTCCCAGGCGGCGCGCCAATGAGCACGCTTTTCCTGTCGTTAAATATCTCGGATGACGCGGCGCTGGTGCTGGCGGATGACATCGTTTTCACCCCGCTGGCGCAGGAAGGGCAGGTTGAATGGATCGAATGCCGACACCTGATCTCCGGTGAGCGCTTCGTGCTGGCCACGGCGGCGGCCGAAGAGGCGGTGTTTCAGGTGACGCAACTGCTGAAAAATGAGTATGCGCTGCGCACCTTATTAACGGAAAGCTGGGCGCTAAAACCGTTGCGTCACACCTTATATCAAGGGCGCTACGCCCTGATTTATCCCGCTTTCCGCTACCAAACCCTGGCGGATTATCTGCGCCTGCCAGCGGGTAAAATTCAGAAGTTCATCAGCTGCGCCGTGCTGCTGTGTAACGCGCTCAGCAAGCTGCATCAGCAAGGCTTGGTGCACGGCGACATCAAACCGGCCAATTTCTTCTTCACCGATCAAGGCGACGTGGTGCTGGGCGGCTTTGGCCTGGCGTTTATCGAAGCGGACTCACAGCAGCCGCTGCGCGCCTCGGTGACCGGCGGAACGCTGGCCTACATGTCGCCCGAGCATACCTCGCGCACCGCGCACGCGGTCAGCCAGGTCAGCGATCTCTACAGCCTGGGCATCGTGCTTTACGAATTACTCACCGGCAAGCTTCCCTATGGCAGCGCCGAAGGTGGCGCGGCTGAATGGGTGCACCATCACATTGCCTCCGAAGCGCTGCCGCCGCACCGGCTGCGCAAAGATGTACCGCTGGTGCTCTCATCCCTCATTTTACGCCTGCTAACCAAATCGCCGGAGCAGCGTTATCAAACCGTCGAAGGCGTGCTGGCCGATCTGCGCCGCTGCGAATCCAATTTGATGCCTGACGGCGTGGTTGAATCCTTCGCGCTGGGCTTACAGGATGTGCCGACCTCGACGCTGTTATCCGATGTGCTGTACAGCGACCATGCTCAGGCCAGCGAGATGCTGGCGGCGTTTGATGAGGTGTGCAGCAGCGGGAAACACTGCATGGTGGCGATTGGCGGCGCGCCCGGTGCCGGAAAATCCTCGCTGATTGCCTCGGCGCTTAAAATCCTGCGCGAAAAAAACGCGCTGCTGACGGTGACCAAAGCCGATCAGCACTCGCCCATTCTGCCCTACGCGGTATTCACCTCGGCGTTTCGATCGCTGACGCTGCATCTGCTCGGGTTGCCCGCTGAAGAGATGGCGCGCTGGAAAACACACATCACGCGTCAACTGGGGAATTATGTTGGGCTGGCCGTCAATCTGGTGCCCGAGCTGGGCATCTTGCTCAACCACAAAGCCAGCGTGCAGGCGGATGCGCGCTCGCTGGATGCGCGCAATCGCCTGAATCTGGTGGCCTGCAGCCTGGTGAAAGCCTTTACGGTGCCGGGACGGCCGCTGATCCTGCTGATTGATGATGTGCACTGGGCCGATCAGGCGACTTTGCAGCTGCTGCAGAATCTGCTGCGTTCCAGCGACGATATTCCCTTGTTGCTGGTGATTTCTCATCGCGATCGCGCCTCGTTGCCCTGTCCGACGGTGGTCGCCAGCCTGGATCGGATTCGTGCGGCGGCCACGCGCATTGTGGATGTGACGCCCGAGCCGCTGTCGGTGAAAAATATCGCCAGCTGGCTGGCCGGCATTTTTCACACGCGTAGCGCGGAAACCACCGAGCTTGCGCAGATCATCCATGAAAAAACCGCAGGAAATCCGCTCGCCACGCGTGAGTTTTACCGCCAGGCGGTGCGCGATCACCACATTACGCACGTCGCATCCCATAAATGGACCTACAATCCGCACGCGTTGAGAAACTGCCATTACACCGCGAACGTTGCCGCCAGCGTGCTGCAACAGCTGCAGTTGCTCGCGCTGCCGCTGCGCCAGCTGCTGGGCCGATTGGCCTGCATCGGCAGTAGCGGCGATCTGCCGGTGTTGGCCGGCATCCTCGATACGGCGCTTAGCGCCCTTCGCGCCACGCTGCGCCCTGCGGCTGAGGCCCGGCTGATCTCGCTGACCGATCACAGCTACACCTTTATGCATGACAGCATGCATGAGGCCGCGCTGAAGTTGCTTTCGTCGGCGGCAAAAGATGATTTTCACTTTGCCGCTGCGCGCTATTACATGCAGGCCGCGCGCCAGGATAACGCGCATGCGCTGCTGTTCAGTGCCGCGCATCACACCATCACGTTGCAAAACCGCGCACTTTTAGCGCCTGATGCCGCTGCGTTTAGTCTGCTGTTATTAAACGCTACCCGACGCGCGAAAATTATGGGCGATTACGCTTCCGCGCTGCGTTTCTTACACGCTGCCCGAGCGCTCAACGCAGCGTCAGGCGCGGAGGAGAGCGGCACGTTTTTGTTTGAGCAAGCGGAGTGTGAGTTTTTAAACGGCAACTTATCGGGCGCGCTGGCGTTGAGCTCTGAGATTCTCGCCACGCCCGGTGTGGTCACCGATAAAGCCGAAGCGGCGACGCTAATTGCTGAAATTCATATGCGTCAGTCCGACAGCCAGCTGGCGCTGGAAACCGCGCTGGCCTGGCTGGCGGTGTTTGACATTCATCTGCAGCGCTATCCGGATAAAGCCGAGTGCGATGTCGCCAGGCAACGGTTGAAAAAAGAGGTTGGCAAAAATCCCTATACGCGCTTCCGTTCCCTGGCGCGAGTGACCTGCCATAAAACCGAAGCGGTGATGAATTTGATGGCCAGCGCCAGCACCTTCGCCGCATTTATAAGCCCACGGCTGCAGTTCATCATCCTGTGCAAACTTCTGCATCTGACGATGGAGAAGGGCATCAGCGGTGCCTCAACGCTGGCGCTTGCCTGGTATGGCGTGGTGTGTGGCGATCAGTTCAACGAATACAGCCGAGGATTTGCCAGCGCGCTGCTGGCCCGCGAGCTGGTGTATAAGCACGACTTCGTTAGCTACAAAGCGCGCACGCTGATGCCGCTGGACCAGGTGAGCGTCTGGACCATGCCACTCAGTTACGCCATTGAGTGCGCTAAAGCGACTTTTGATGTGGCGGTTGATATTGGCGATCGCACGTCGGCGTGTCTGGCGCTGCGTCATCTCACCATGAATTGCCTGGCGCGCGGTGACCATCTTGATGGCGTGCATACTTCGATCATGCGCGGCATGGTCTATGTGCGCAAAGCGCAGTATCGCGATGTGGAAGTGATACTCGGCATGCAGTTGGATTACGTGATGTTCCTGCGTAAGCCAGCCGGTGAGACCTTGTCCGGCGATGATTTCCATGCGCCCGCGCTAAATGCGGTGCAACCCGAATACGCCATTGAACCGCTGTTTTTAATGCAGTTCTGGACGCGGCTGTATAAAGGCATGGCGCACTTCTTTGCCGGTGAGTATGCCGCCGCCCAGCGCCAGTTCAGCGACGCCGCACCGCTCACAGACGTGATTCCCGGCCATGTGCATATGCTGGATTTCCATCTCTACAGCGCGCTTTCACTCAGTATACCGCTGCAACCGAATGAGCTTGATGCCACGCAGCGGCAGCAACTGCAGCGCCATCTTGAAAGAATCATCACCTGGGCAACGGATAACCCCGGCACCTTCGCCGACAAAGAGGCGCTACTGCGCGCCGAACTGCTCAGGCTGGAGGATAACAGCGGCGCGGCGCTGGAGCAGTTTGAAAAAGCCATTGAGCTGTCGCGCAAAGGGCAGTTTCATCCGATCAACGGTCTGGCATGCGAACTGGCCGCGCGCTGCGCCAATGCGCGCGGCATGGCGTTCGCCGCCGAGGGCTACATCAAAGGCGCGCTTGCCGCCTGGGATCGCTGGGGCGCGGGCGCCAAGGTGCGTCAGCTTGAAATGCACTATCCGCATCTGGTGGCGCACCCGCCGCAGAGCGCGTTAAACACCGTGACCTTTGAGCAGAGTGCGGCGATCAGCGACCTGCAAAGCCTGGTCACGGCGATGCGCGCGTTGACCGAAGAGATCAATCTTGATCGGCTGATCCATATTTTGATGATGATGTTGGTGGAGCGCGCCGGCGCGCAGCACTGTATTTTGATCCGCCTTATCGACGGCAATGTGCCGGAAATTCAGGCGCGCGCCTCCTCCACGGTGGAAGGCGTCAGAGTCAAAATCGTTAATGAACTGCCGGTGGCGACCGATTTGCCGCTGTCGATTCTCTCGGCGGTGATCCGCACCGGACAGGAAATCCGTACCGGTCGGCCGGAAGTGTTTAGCCCGTTTAGTCAAGATAACTATCTGGTTGCCTCTGGCGCGGCAGTGATGTGTGTGCCGATGTTCCGCCAGGCGCAAATGGTGGGCGTGCTCTATCTGGAAAACCGGCTGATGCCGGATGTTTTCACCGCGGAGCACTCGCGCATTGTCTCGATGTTAGGTGCGCAGGCTGCGGTTTCTCTGGAAACGGCGCGGCTGTATGCCGAGCTGGTGGAGGAGAACATCCAGCGGCGGAAAATTGAAAAACAGCTGCGCGCCAGCCAGACCTCCTTGATGCTGGGTGAAAAAATCAGTAATACCGGTACCTGGCACTGGCATCTTGAGCCGGATATCCAGCTGGTATCGGACGAATATAAACGCATCATGGGGCTGCCCGCCGGGCAGGTGAGCACCTCGATGGCCGAGTTTCAGCGGCGGGTACATCCAGACGATATTCAGTGCCTGAAAGCGCTGATTGAATCCAGCGTGGCGCATGGCGTGAGCATGCAGGCTGAATTTCGTATCATCCGTGATGACGGCGAATGCCGTTATATCAAAGGCATTGGTGAGCCGGTGGAGAACTGGCCGGATGTCGCCGAATATTTCGGCACGCTGACGGATATCACCGCGCAGCGTCAGTCCGAAGATGCCGCCAGAATTGCCCAGGCCGAGCTGGCTCGCGTGGCGCGCGCCACCACGGTAGGACAGCTGACCTCATCGATCGCCCATGAAATCAATCAGCCGCTGATGTCGATTGTGGCCAATGCTGGCGCCAGCCTGCGCTGGTTGAAACGCGATCCGGCTCAGCTGGAGAAAGCCAGTGAAAGCATTGAGGAGATCATTAACGAAGGGCGGCGCGCTGGCGAAATTATTCGCGGCCTGCAGTCACTGACGCGCAATAATGTTGCGGAGTATGCATCGGCCAGGCTGCATCTGCTGGCGCGCGATATTTTAACCTTGTCGCGTCTGGAACTTGAGCGCCGCTCGGTGGCACTTGAACTGGATATTCAAGCGCCATGGGATGAGGTGTTTTGCGAGCGCGTACAGATTCAGCAGGTGCTGCTGAATCTGGTGATTAATGCCATTGAGGCGATGGCGGATAATGGCGGAGCGCGTATTTTGCGGCTCTCATCCTCCAATCCTGACGCGAATCATATTCGTATAGAGGTGGCCGACAACGGCAGCGGATTATCGGCAGAAGTTATCGGCAAGATATTCGACTCTTTCTACACCACCAAAGCGGAAGGAATGGGAATGGGCCTGACCATCAGTAACGAAATCATCAAACGTCATGGTGGTGTGCTGAGTGCGGAAAACCGCCCACAGGGTGGCAGCGTATTCAGTTTTACCATGCCATTAAATCTGGGGAAATAGTTTATCTGATCCTCCCGCGCTATTTCGCGGGAGGAAAATCGGACCGTTATCACTATAACGCGCGCCTTATTCATCTTGCAGTAAATGAAGTTTCTCAGCGGCTCTGACTAATTCTGATACTGAACGCACCGCCATTTTTTCCATTACGCGGCGTTTATGCACTTTTGCCGTAATTTCACTGATGCCCATTTCGGCGGCAATCTGCTTATTTAATAAACCGCGAATGACAAGCAGCATCAATTCCATTTCCCGTGGCGTTAAAGAGTGATAACGCCCGGTGAGTACAACTCTTTCCTGTGCGAGTGCCGCGCTTTTTTCGGCCAGCGCCATGGCAGCGGATACCACTTGTATCAGGTCATCCGGCATCACTGGCTTGGTGAGAAACTCAAAGGCGCCGGCCTTCATCGCGCGGACCGTCAGAGGAATGGTGCCAAAGCCGGTGAGGAAAATGGTGGGAATGGTGTATCCGCGTGCGGTGAGGTCGTGCGAGACATCAAAGCCGTCGAGGCCCGGCATATTCATATCGACAATTAAACAGCTCGGGGTGCGGTAATGCGGCTGATGTAAAAATTCAGCGGGGGAGGTAAAGGTCGAAATCAGATAGCCTTCTGAGCTCAGAAGATTTTGCAGCGCGTTGATGACAGCGGGGTCATCGTCAACAATATAAATCGTTCTATCCATAAAAACTCATTCAGACTCTTACAAGTTCTATTCACTACATGCGCGCTAATATACCCGCAAAATAGTGCTGTAGGAATGGCGAAAAACGGATATGTGAATGTGATTATCTACTGCGCTGTCAGGCCTAAAAAGGGTGAGGATGAAAAGCCATGCACTCACCCGCTATTCTTAAGGTAATAAATGCGTAACCTTAAGGTTCTTCAATTCGCGATACCCTCAAGGTGGTTTGTTCGCCACGCCCATACACTTTTCCACTGACGCGAACTTTATCACTGGCTGAATAGGTTTTCTCTTTGAAGGCCGGCTTCTCAGCATTAATGATAATCGTGCCGGTATCATCGCGGAATTTGTAGCTATCACCTTTCAGCTTTTCAATAATATGGCCTTCGAGCGTGACATAGCCGCCCTGACGGAAATCACGAATACGTGAAATCGGGGTTTGTGCGGTGTCTTCCGATCCTTTATAACCGGCATCCTGATTCTTCTGCGGCGGTGCTGTTTCACCTGATTGGTATCCGCCTTCCGCTGCGCTCACGCCAACGCTGAACATCATGATTACTGAAGCTAAAACAACCTGTTTCATACGCTCTCCATAGATTTTCCTGCTGACACGGTGTTAAGTCTGGCACAAATATGCGCGACTGCACGACAAACGCAGCGGTAATTGAAAAAAGCACAACTGACTTATTTATGCCAGGGTATGTAGACGCGGTTTTTATTTCTTTGGCTAAGCGCGACGTTAAATTAGCGCCGTGCTTATCTGCTCATTCGAATTAAGAGTGCTAGCCACTCAGGAAAATAAATCATGAAAGCTATCGTCTATAACGGGCCTTTTGATGTCTCGGTTAAAAATGTTCCTGATGCAAAAATTGTGCGTCCTACCGATGCGCTTATTCGTATTACCACCACCAATATTTGCGGTTCCGATTTACATATGTACGAGGGGCGCACCAGCTTTGAACAGGGGCGCATCTTTGGTCATGAAAACCTTGGCGAAGTGGTGGAGGTGGGGAGTGGCGTCGAGCGACTTAAGGTTGGCGATTACGTTTGTATGCCGTTCAACGTCGGCTGTGGTTTCTGTGAAAATTGTGAGAGAGGGTTAACCGGTTTCTGTCTGACCGCCAACCCCGGCACCGCAGGTGCGGCCTACGGCTTTGCTGAAATGGGTGAGTGGGAAGGCGGTCAGGCCGAGCTGCTGCGCGTGCCGTTTGCCGATTTTAACTGTTTACTGCTGCCACCGGATGCGGTGGAGAAAGAGGAAGATTATGTGATGCTGTCAGACATTTTCCCCACCGGCTGGCATGCAACCGAGTTGGCAGGCCTGCGACCGGGCGATAGCGTCGCCATCTACGGTGCGGGCCCGGTAGGTTTGATGGCCGCACACTCGGCGATCATCAAAGGCGCGTCGCAGGTGTTTGTGGTGGATACGCATCCCGATCGCCTGGCGTTGGCGGAGCAGATGGGCGCAACGGGCATCAATGCCGTGGGCGACGCAGCGGTGCAGCAAATCCTTGATCTGACGGATGGACGCGGCACGGATTGCGGTTGTGAATGCGTGGGTTATCAATGTTGTAATCAGCATGGACACGAAGATAACAGCGCCACCATGAACAGCCTGGTCGCCTCCACCAAAGCCACCGGCGGCATTGGCGTGGTGGGCGTGTTTATCCCGCAGGATCCCGGCGCGGCCAGCGAGTTAGCCAAAGTGGGTAAAATGCCGTTCGATTTCGGCAGCTTCTGGTTTAAAGGGCAGTCGATCCGTACCGGCCAGGCCAACGTCAAAGCCTATAACCGCCAGCTGGCGCGATTGATTGCCACCGACAAAGCGCATCCGGCGAGCATTATTTCTCATCGACTGTCGCTGGCCGAAGGACCCGAAGCGTACCGCCATTTCGACGATCGTGATGCGGGCTGGACCAAGGTGATTTTGAAACCTTAACGCATTCATAGCGCCTGTTATGCCGCATGATATTTTTGGTCGCCATTAATGGCGACCCTGTGGAGGGTGCGAAAATGATTAAAATAAAGCGCAACGGTATTTATCAGGATTAATCTTATTAATAAAACGTTAAAGCTACCATTCGGTTAAAATATCCTCGCTTTACATTCTCCTCATTAATCTCTTTAAACATCATTTCTAAACCAGACGAAATATAAATGCTTTTATGCTCTACAGTTAATAGGGTCTTAACTGGAGGAGCATGTCACATGTCGAAAGATAAAAAAGAACAGAATTTAACCCACACCGCGCCGCATAAAGGGCCAGAAACCTCTGAGCCAGGATTAGGTGATTTAGCACCGCAAGGCGGTGGACATAAACCTGCCGCTGAACCGACGCCGCCGGGCAAGCAGCCTACCGCGCCCGGCAGCCTGAAAGCGCCCGCCACGCAAAACAGCAAACTTGAGCAGCTCGATGAGTACCGCAAAAATGGCGAAAACGCCGACCTGACCACTAATCAGGGCACCCGCATCGCCAACGATCAGAACTCGCTGCGTGCCGGTTCGCGCGGGCCCACGTTGCTTGAAGACTTCATCATGCGTGAAAAAATCACGCATTTTGACCACGAACGCATTCCTGAGCGTATCGTTCATGCGCGCGGTTCGGCGGCGCACGGCTATTTCCAGCCCTACCGCTCGCTGGAAAAACTGACCAAAGCAGGTTTCCTCAGCGATGCCGAAAAAATCACACCCGTCTTCGTGCGTTTCTCCACCGTGCAGGGTGGCGCAGGATCGGCTGACACCGTGCGCGATATCCGTGGATTCGCCACCAAGTTCTATACCGATGAGGGCGTTTTTGATTTAGTCGGCAACAACACGCCAGTGTTTTTCATTCAGGATGCGCATAAATTCCCGGACTTCGTGCATGCGGTGAAACCCGAGCCGCACAACGAAATCCCGCAGGGGCAGAGCGCGCACGACACCTTCTGGGATTATGTGTCGCTGCAACCTGAAACGCTGCATAACGTCATCTGGGCGATGTCGGATCGCGGTATTCCGCGCAGCTACCGCACCATGGAAGGCTTTGGCATCCATACTTTCCGCCTGATTAACGCTGAGGGTAAAGCCACCTTTGTGCGTTTCCACTGGAAACCGGTGGCGGGCAAAGCCTCGCTGCTGTGGGATGAAGCACAGAAGCTGACCGGCCGCGATCCCGATTTCCATCGTCGCGATCTGTGGGAAGCGATTGAAGCCGGGGACTTCCCGGAATATGAGCTCGGCCTGCAGCTGATCCCGGAAGAGGACGAGTTCAAATTCGATTTCGACATTCTCGATGCCACCAAACTGATCCCTGAAGAGCTGGTGCCGGTCGAACTGGTCGGCAAAATGGTGCTCAACCGTAATCCGGACAACTTCTTTGCCGAGACCGAACAGGTGGCGTTCCATCCGGGCCACATTGTGCCGGGGCTGGACTTCACCAACGATCCGCTGTTGCAGGGCCGTTTGTTCTCCTACACCGATACGCAAATCAGCCGTTTGGGTGGGCCGAACTTCCATGAGATCCCGATCAACCGTCCGGTTTGCCCGTACCACAATTTCCAGCGTCAGGGCATGCATCGCACGGAAATCGATACCAATCCGGCCAACTACGAACCGAACTCCATCAACAACAACTGGCCACGTGAAGTGCCGCCAGCGGCAAAAGAGGGCGGATTCGAGAGCTATCAGGAGCGGGTGGAAGGCAGCAAGGTGCGCGAGCGTAGCCCATCGTTTGGCGAATATTACTCGCAGCCACGGCTGTTTTGGCTGAGCCAGACCGCGGAAGAGCAGCAGCATATCATCGGCGCTTATTCGTTTGAGCTCAGCAAGGTAGCGCGTCCTTACATCCGCGAACGCGTGGTCGATCATCTGCTGCAGATTGACGTCACGCTGGCGCAGGCTGTGGCCACCAATCTGGGGCTGAAGCTGAGTGATGAGCAGCTCAACACCGTTCCGCCGAAAGATGTCAACGGCCTGAAAAAAGATGACAGCCTGAGTCTGTATGCGCAACCGAGCGGCGACATTAAAGGCCGTCAGGTGGCGTTACTGCTGAGTGACGGTGTGAAAGCCGCCGACGTGCTGGCGATTCTGCAGGCGCTGAAAGCGCAGGGCGTGCATGCCAAAATTCTGGCAGCGCATATGGGACAAGTGCTGGCGGATGATGGATCGGTGCTGCCGGTTGATGCCACCTTTACCGGTCTTCCTTCGCTGACCTTTGATGCGGTGATTGTGCCGGATGGCAATATCGATGCGTTGCTGCTGAGCGGTGATGCGCGCTACTTCCTGCTGGAAGCCTACAAGCATCTCAAAGCCATCGGTCTGAGCGGTGATGCACGCCGGTTTAAGGCGCAGTTCAACGTGCAGGACAATGAGGTCGAAGAAGGGCTGGTGGAAGATGTGAAAGCCGAGGGCACCTTTATGGCGGACTTCCTTTCTGTCATGGCATCCCATCGCGTCTGGTCGCGCAGCAAAAAAGCGCTGACCGTCGCAGCCTAATGCGCGGGGCGGAGTTGATTGCTCCGCCCCGTGTTCCCTGCATCTTAGGCAAAAAAAAGCCCGCTCGTAGCGGGCTGGTCGAGATGCATACCGAAGTGATCGTGTAAACGCGTACTGTGTGTTGCTGCCACTTAATGTGGTGGAACCAGACTACAGTAATATTTCGCAACTGGTCATAGGAGTTATCGATGGCCCGAAAAATAACCGCATTCGTCCACTGATGCGTGGTTTACCTGCTTAACTCTGTTGGTGGGGAAGACAGAGGACAACATGCAGTTTAAAAGAAAAATGGATAAGCCGGTTTCTTCTGACGGCGGTTTACTGAAAAGCATTGTGCTCTCTGGACTGCTGCTGTTGATCACCGTAGCCAGTATGAGTATCTGGACCTTGCGTGAAGACTGGCTGGCGACCGTGCGTCAGACCCAGGAATCCGCGATGAATCTGGCGTTATCACAATCGCGTCAGGCGGAAGACACCTTCCTGCAGACCGAGCTTTCGCTACGCCAGGTACAGCGTGATCTGCAGCTACAGCTGGCAACGCGCATTCAGGGCGCTGACCTGAGTAATACCATGCGCGAATTACAGCGCCGCTTACCGCAGTTACACGGCTTGTTCTACTACGATCAAGATGGCAAGTGGATCGCCACCTCCGCCCAACGCGCACCCAACAATATCAATAATTCCGATCGTGAATACTTCACTTTTCAGCGTCATAACCGGCGCAACAGCGTGCATATCGGTCCGGTGATCAACAGCCGCAGCACCGGTGATTTGGTGATCCCCGTTTCCCTGCGTGTCAGTGATGCCAGCGGTGGCTTTAAGGGCGTGTTGCTGGCCACCATCAAGGTCGATTTTTTCCGTCGCTTCTACAGCTATTACGAGCTCGGTGCGCGCGATGTGCTGGTGTTGATGCTGGCTGACAGCACGGTGCTGTACGCGCGTCCGATGCCTGACAGTTACATCGGCAAAAATCTTTCAGCCAGCCCGTTGTTTCAGGAGATGCTGGCGAAAATGGATCGCGGCAGCGGGCAGTGGAAATCGGTGCTGGATGGCCAGGCGCGGATCTTTGGTTTTGCGCGTTCCGATCGCTATCCGATTATCGTCGCCGCCGGTTACAACAGTGACGATCTGTTCCATGTGTGGGTTAACCGTCGGGCGCAGGATATTCTGCTCAGCATTATCCTGCTGCTGACCATCTTGCTGCTCGGCGTCTTCCAGCTGCGTCAGGCGCGTAGCGTGTTGCGCTATCAGCAGGAATTGACTCAGCTGCGCGACGAACTGCACAGCGCCAACCTCGCCCTGAATCAACTCGCGCACGTTGATGGTTTAACCGGTCTGGCGAATCGAAGGGAGTTTGATCGTTTCCTGCATCAAGCGCTGGCCCACGCCGCCGCCAGCGGTAAACCGCTCACGCTGATCATGATGGATATCGATTTCTTCAAGCATTACAACGACACTTACGGCCATATTGCCGGGGATAAGTGCCTGAAAGCGATCGCTGAGGTGCTCGCTTCCGTGGCGGCGCGGCGCTCCGATATCGCCGCGCGCTATGGCGGCGAGGAGTTTGCGCTGATCCTGCCTGATACCCCATTCGATGAGGGCATGACGATTGCGCATCGGGTGGTTGAGGCGGTGCGGATCAGGCAGCTTGTGCATATTTCTTCGCCCAAAGGCCAGGTGACGATCAGTGCCGGCTGCGCCACCACTGCGACGTCTGCCACCCTCAGTGCGGTAAAACTGCTGGAGTACGCCGATCACGCCTTGTACCGGGCAAAGCGTGAAGGGCGTGATGATGTGAAAGGGATTAATATAGATGAATCGCAAGCGTAATTGGCTTATTCCACGGCGGGCAGCTGGTATTTAATATATTGACGCAGCGCCTCGTGCATCTGGCTATTCCTTTCGTCCTCTAAGCCGCGCTCTTCATATTCTTTCGCCAGTTGAATAATCACCTCATCATATTTCCCTTTGAAGGTGATGTTATTTACCGCCACCTGCTTAATCATTAACTCGCGCAAGGCAGCGACTTCAATCTGCAGCTGGTTTACCGTTGCTTCCAGCTCGTTTACGCGTTCTTCATTCGACATAGGTTCTCCGGATGTTATTAAGCTATGGCCGTATCAGGGGCTGAATATCGCATTCGCATGCGTGTAATTCAAGCGCGAAGCGCTTACTTCGCCACTGGCAGATCCGCCAGCCGGGTGGTGTAGGCCGGGGACAGCATCTCGCGCTTCATCGACCAGGGTTTCTGAATGCCTTGCCCGGCAAACCATAACGCACCGCGCTGGTGGGCATTCATCTTGTCGATCAGGGCCATTAATTGGTCACTATTGTGACGCGGCTGATATTCCGCAAACAGATCAAACTGCGCCACGCCATCGCTAAAGAAATCGCCCAGCATGACGCCGCCTTTCATATAACGCTTACCGGGCACCCAGATGCGATCTAAACAGTTGAGCGTGGCCTGAATAATATCGCGGCTGTCAGCGGTGGGCGTAATCAAGGTTTGGCTGGCCGCATTGGCATAATAAGGATGATGCGGATCGTGCGGACTGGTGCGAATAAACGTCCCGATATGACGGCAATATTGCCGCTCGCTGCGCAATTTCTCTGCGGCACGCGCCGCGTAATTGGCAATGGCTTCGCGCATATCCTGATATTCGGTAATGCGATCGCCAAACGAGCGCGAGCAGAGGATATTTTGCCGGTTGGGAATCACCTCTTCAAACGCCAGACAAGACTCGCCACATAATTCACGCACCGTACGCTCCAGCACCACGCCAAAGTGTTTACGGATCAGCGCGGTCGGGGTTTCAGCCAATTGCAGTGCGGTGGTAATGCCCATCAGGTTGAGCTTTTTCGATAAGCGCCGGCCCACGCCCCACACCTCTTCAACCTTGACCAGTTTCATCAACTCGCGCTGACGGTGGGGCAAAGAGAGATCCATCACGTTCTCGGCTTTGGTCCAGCGTTTGGCGGCCCAGTTGGCGAGCTTGGCAAGGGTTTTGGTCGGCGCAATGCCGACACCCACGCGCAAATGGGTGTCCTGATAAATACGGTCGCGAATGTCGCGGCCTAACTGTTCGAATGTCATGCAGGCGTTGATGCCGGTGACGTCAACGAAGGCTTCGTCGATGGAATACTCATCCACGCGCGTGGAGATCAGCGCCAGCGTCTCCATCACGCGGCGCGACATATCGCCATACAACGCATAGTTAGACGAGAACACCACCACTTTGTGGCGCATCAACTCTTCCCGATGTTTGAAGTAGGGCGCGCCCATCTTAATGCCCAGCGCCTTGGCTTCTCTGCTTAGCGAAATAATGCAGCCGTCGTTGTTCGACAGCACCACAATCGGCTTGCCGCGCAGATCCGGGCGAAACACCGTTTCACAGCTGGCGTAAAACGAATTCACATCCACCAGGGCAAACATCAGCGGCCTATGGTTTTAATCACGTGTTTAACGATGCCGAAGACTTCGAACTCATCGGCGTCAGGAATGGCGATCACCGCATGCGCGGTATTCATCGGTTTGAGATGCAGGTAAGGCTGTAACATCAGCTGTTTCACGGTGAACTCGCCGGAAAGCGAAGCCACCACAATGTCACCGTGTTTGGGTTTGAGCGAGCTGTCCACCACCAGCATGTCACCCTCATTGATACCGATGTCGATCATCGAGTCACCGCTGACTCTAATGAAATAGGTTGAACTGGGGTGATCGACTAAAAAGTCGTTGAGGTCGATACGTTGTTCAACGTAGTCCTGCGCCGGGGACGGAAAGCCGCAGGGCACGCGGCTGATGAACAAAGGTAAGGCGAGAATAGCGCGGATTTCCGCGGGCTGATAAAACTGCATGGCTGCGATCTCAAATCGTCACTGTATATGTATACAGTAATGTCGAATAGGCAGTTTGATCAAGCCAGAACCCGTAATGATTTGCAAAACAGTTGGCAACAAAGGAAATTTATTTTGTGCCAAAGGGCTTACCGCTGCGCTTAAATCATCATCCCCATGATCTGCAGGGTGCTCTGCTGTGAAGCGGTGATAAACGGAATGTCTTTGATGTGCTGCATACCAAAGGCTTCGTAAAACTTACGTGCACGCACGTTATCGCCTAACACTTCCAGCCACAGGTAGCCTTCACGCTTGTCGCGCGCCTCATTGATGATGCTCTCGAACATCCAGCGGCCGTAGTTTTTGCCGGTTTCTTCTGGATTGAGGTAGAGCTTGTTGAGCAACGCGCCGCTCATGCCGGAATCCGGCACTGGCGTGTTCCAGGTGACTTTGGCGAAGCCAATCGGCTTGTCGGTCTCGGCGATCAGCCAGCTCTCATTGGGCGCCGCGAGGCTGCTATTCAGCTCTGCCAGACCGTATTCCTTGTCGATAAAGGCATCCAGTTCGTCTGCGGAAACCCACATATGTTTGAAATGCGCACTGTAGGTCATGCGGCCCAGCAGGTGCAGCAGCTCTGCATCCTCTGCCGTGGCTTTGCGTATGGTGAACTCCATGCCAGATTTCCTTGCTTAATGCTTGTTATTAATCACGTCGTCGGTGCGAGCAGAGGCCACCGAAGGGCAGTTACCATAACGTGTTAGTAACAAAAACCCAAGATAACCAGAGCTGTCTGTTAACAAGGTGCCAGGCCGATGATCTATAATGAAGAGTGAGAAGCAAGCGTAAGCCCATATTCTCAGGAGGTAGAAGATGTCAGATTCGCAACCTAAAATTATCGGCGAAGCGGCCTATGCATTACTGGTGCGCCGTGAGGAAGTCAGCGTTTCCTCACTGCTGGCAGAGCTCGCGCGCATGGCGAGAAAAGAGCAAAACAGTCAACAGCAGCAGCGTATTGCCCAGGCGCAGCAATGGTTGCTCACGCACCGTCAACCGGCGGGCAGCGATAATCGCGTCCATTCAGCATTGCGCGGATTGAGTCGCCAGGAAGGCAGTGTCAGAATGCCTTCGGCCGATGCCGACGACAATTGACCATCCCAACCGGCTCACGCGTCGATGACTTTCGGCGCGGAGCGCACAGATTTGGAAATAAAAGCTTTCTAATTGTCCTAATTCACACTTCTTAGCACTTTTTGCAACAAAACCTGCCTGATATCTTGAGTAAGCTCCTTGTACAGCTTTTTGCTATCTGTACAACTTTACTTAGGTCAAATGATCTAACTTTTTCATTTATTGGGGTCAATTATGCGTCAGAACGGATACACGCCGAGTTCAGTCGAGGCCATTGCCAACTATTTCAGCAAAGCGTCGCTGCCATCGCAGCAGGAAACCTTGGGTCAGATCGTGGTTGAAATCTTACGCGAAGGCCGTAACCTCAACCGCAAATCGCTATGCACCAAGCTGCTGCGCAGACTGGAACTGGCCGCCAATGCTGAAGAAGAGCATCACTATCATCAGCTGATTGGCTTGTTATTTGAACGTGAAAGCTGAGAGCCAGTCAGACGTCAAACTTGTACAAGTATTAAAATTTTACTCTGAATACGCTCCCACACTGGTTTCGCCCCGCACCGGGGCGAAGCGGCGGTCAGAGATTCGTTATGAAAATTCGTTATGAATAGAAGTGAACACCAGAAAATAATCGATGAAATTATTGGCGAAGCGGCGCTGGCGCTGTTGCAACGTACGGGCCCGGTCAATACGCAAGCGCTGTTGAATCAGCTGATGCTGATGAAGCAGCAGAGCAATGACGAAGAGCAGCGTGCAGCGATTACTGCCGCCATCACCGATGTACGCAACAGTATTTCGGCGGGAAAAAAGCTGCGCGAAGAGCAGCCGCAAAGCGACAACGTTCTTCAGCTGTTTGGTAACAACCAACAGTCTGGTAACAATCGTAAACATTGACCGATTGGCTCGCATTTAGGCACTGTAAATTCGAGCGTAGATACAATCACGGGACTGGAATCATGTCGGAAAATCACAACCTCTACGCTGCACTGCCTGACACCGAACTGGCAGAGCATTTTCGCAATGCAGACAGTACGTTAAGAAACGAAGCTGCCGTATTGGATAGGGTTATCCGCCACGTGCTGGCCACGGAAGGGCGCGTCAGTAATAAATCGATTATTCTCTGTTTGATTATGGCGCTGGAAACCGCAGAAGGTGATGCTGAAGCTGATGTGCTGCGCAAAACACTGGAAATTGTGGTGGGTTACACGCCTGACGACGCCTGATATTCCTCTCTGTCCCCCGCGCGGGGACAATGAATTAATCCTTTCTGGCGAGAGCTAATCGGCGCTTCGCTTTGCCAATATTAATTCTGTGCAACCAGGTGCGAAACTGTTTTAACTGGACGTGTGAAGCGACATCAGTTGAAAGCGTGCAAATATACAGCTGGCTTTGGGTATGATTATTAGTGCCGGTCGCGTAAATTTCGCTTTTATTATCACGCTGTTGCAGTTCAATTCCCGTGAAGTGTAAATTCCCCCACAGCTGTAAAGTGTCCTCGAACTTTTTAAAGTCCATCATGATGCCCTTATTATTTTGACTTATTATGGAATGTTGCTGGCTCCGTGCAACATAAAGCAATTGCACGATTAAGCCAGCATCTTTGAATAGTAAATTCAGGGATAGTCGCGTTTGGGCGCGGATTTTCGCATCCACTTGCGTTTATTACCGCTTTGCTTATCCATCGCTAATGCGCTGGCGCTGGCCGGATCAAACAGCGACAAACTCTCTATTTGATGCACCATAATCACTTTACGAAACTCAAGGGCACTTTTAGGTGCGGACGAGAAATCAATGTTGTGATTGTGGTACCACAGACTGTAATTATGCTCGATCGCCAGATTGAGCGTGCGTGAATCACGATAGCCGCTCAGCATCGGGATCAACACAATGTTGGCAGTGTTTGGATATTCAAAGGTCGCCGCGTGAATCATGCCGATATAGATACGGCGCGATTTCAGTGTGACCCACGCCAGCTCGCCTTCTTCCATACATTGCAATAGCAACTGTTCAATGCCGTTGGAGCGGGAAAGGCGTTGATACAACTCCTTGCGTCCACCGGCGTTGAGCCGGGCGCTGACCGCCCAGTTGGAGCGATACATACAGAACAGGATGGCAAATGCCAGCATCAGCACCACCGGCGCCTGAATGCCTAAAAAGCTCCACGTCATGAAATCGACGTTCCAGTGCACATTCTCCGCCGAGGTCAGCGCAAACGCATTGTTCACGCCCGATGCGGCCAGCAGAATCAGCCAGATAATCGCGGTGGCCAGCACGCCTTGCAGCACAAATATGCAGCCATACAGCGCAATGAGAAAATAGACATCCCAGCCAAAGGAACGCTTAATTTTTAAACGGCTCGACATGTCGCGGCTGGTATACCAATAGCCGCAAACCATCATCACCATAAATATCGCCGTGCCCATTTAAATATCCTTTAATGTGCTGACATGATGGGCAAAATCGCGCTGCACTTCAGGACTCAACGCATTAACCGAAGCGTTACCATCTTCATCAATAATAATTCTGTCGCCTTCCTCAATCGATTCCTGAATGTCCTGGCGCGTCATGACTTGCACTAATGACTCCGGGCTACCGAACAGGGAAGTTAAAAAACCAAACATCATCAAGCCATCCTTATTATTTATGCCAGCGTCAACTATGGCACATCCCTCAACAACCTAGCCGGGTAACTGAAATGAAAGGGCGTTTTCCGGATTAATCTGCCAGGTCGCCGTTTAGGGCGACCTGTGATAATTACTGATTGGTAAGCGGCGTTTTACTGCCAGGTTCCGCGCCGGTAATCGGATTGGTATCGGGCTGTGAAGCGGTGCGTGTTGCCAGCGTATCCAGATCGCTCAGCTGTTTTGACGGCAGCGTCACGCTGGCGGAGCCATCACCGCCATCCACTGCGGGCTGCGGGTCGGCGACATAGTCGAAGTTCTCATCCGAATTCCAGCTACCGCGAATATCGTCACCCTGAGACATGTTGTAGTAGGTGTGCGCATACTTCTCGATCGGCGGCAGTTTGCCCGGTGGGAAGTTGTTGTGGATGGAGTAGAGCGCTTTTTCAAACGACAGCTGATGCGCCACTTCGCGCGTCATCAGGAAGCCTAGCGCATCTTTCACGCCCACGTCATCGGTGAGGTTGATCAGGCGTTCGTAGAGGATTTTGGCGCGCGCTTCGGCCGCGATGTTGGAGCGCAGATCCGCTGTCACTTCGCCAATGGTATCAATGTAAGCCGCTGTCCAGGGCACGCCCGCGGAGTTGGTTAATGCCGGGCCGCCGCCGTACAGAATCGATGTCAGATGGCTGTCATTGCCCGCGCCGGTAATGGAGCGATAAAGATCGCCTTGCTCTTCGCTGCCTTCCGCCAGTTCGCCTTTGGCACCTTTATTCAGCATGCCAACCAGTGAACCGATAATTTCCAGATGGCTCAACTCTTCAGTCGCGATATCCATCAGCATCTCGCGACGACCCGCATCTTCATCACTTAAACCCTGCATGAAATAGCGCATCGCAGCGGCTAATTCGCCCTGCGGACCACCAAACTGCTCGAGTAATAAATTGGCCAGACCGGGATTGGGCGCATTAACGCGCACGGTATATTGCAACTGCTTTACATGTCGAAACATAGCTCACCTCAAAAAATAAACGGAGAAAGGGAATTAATTCTGATGTTTAAAAATAAATAACGATAAGAAATGGAGGAGGGAAGGAGTGAATTTAGCCTTGTACTCATCAACTGCATGCCGCCTCATTAATACTAAGCGGGCATCCCATTGCTGCAAGCGCACCGGGTTGAATTAATTTTATTTTAATCCGCGAGATAAATATTATTTTAAAGGGTGAATGTTGGCATGAATTAAATGAGCGCGTCGTTCTGGTGCGCATAAATGCGCACTTACAAAACACGTCGGTCGCCATTAATGGCGACCTGGTTAACGCCTAATCAGAACAACTCACGATACAGCGCAGCGATCATCGTCACGCTGCACTCCCGCGGATTGCCCGGCGTACACACATCGGCGAAAGCTGCGGTGGCAAGCGCATCCACATCCTGCTCCTGCATGCCGATATCACGTAGTCTGAGCGGAATACCGATATCGTGGTTTAGGGTGATCACCGCATCAATGGCCAGCGCACGGGCATCGGCTAATGAACAGCTATAGGCACCTTCCATGCCCAGCGCATGGGCGATATCGCGGTACTTCTCGCCGGTATGCTCGGCATTGAACGCCATGATATGCGGCAGCAGAACCGCATTGGCGATGCCGTGCGGCGTGCCATAAAACGCGCCCAGCGGATGCGCCATACCGTGCACCAGACCCAAGCCAACATTCGAGAAGCCCATTCCGGCGATGTACTGACCGAGCGCCATATCCGCCACGCCCGCAGGCACGCCTTTAACCGAATCACGCAGCGAGCGGCCAATAATTTCAATCGCTTTGAGGTGGAACATGTCGGTCAGTTCCCACGCGCCGCGCGTGATGTAGCCTTCAATGGCGTGCGTCAGCGCATCGACGCCGGTCGCCGCTTTCAGGCTGGCGGGCATGCTGGCCATCATGTCGGGATCGATAATGGCAATCGCCGGGATATCGTGCGGGTCGTAGCAGACGAACTTGCGCTTCTTCTCTTCATCGGTGATGACGTAATTGATGGTCACTTCCGCTGCGGTGCCGGAAGTAGTAGGCACCGCAATGATCGGTACGGAGGGATTGCGCGTGGCGGCGCCGCCTTCCAGCATGCGCACGTCACTGAACTCGGGATTGGCAATCATCATGCCGATGGCTTTACAGGTATCCTGCGGCGAGCCGCCGCCCACCGCGATCAGATAATCGGCACCCGAACGACGAAAAGCCTCGACGCCCGCATGCACCACCTCAACGGTAGGATTGGGGATCACCTCATCATAGATGGCGAAACTGAGGTCGTGCTGCGCCAGCAGATCGGTGATGCGGGTGGCGACAGAAAACTTGATCAAATCCTTGTCGGTCACCACCAACGCTTTGTTAAAACCGCGTTTGTGAATCTCATCGACAATAGAATTAATCGCGCCCGCACCGAAATAGGCGGTCTCATTGAGGATCATTCTGTTAATCATATTAATTACCTTCACGTAGATGCCAGATTTAATATTTTTCGATTAAATTCATCAAGATAAGAAGATTTAACCGTATCCAGATTTACGTGGTAATGACGATACAGATATTGCGTTGCCTCAATAAAATCGCGGTTTCCATTGAGTCGAATAAATGGAAGGAATCATGATCCTAAACGCATCGTCTCGGCACGCTTCGCCGTGTCGTAAACATATTGCAGCATCGGTTCCAGGTCGGTGTCGGGCCCGGAGCTGATGATCTTGGCGCGCAGCCACTCAATCTCGCTGGTGATATCCGGTGGGAAAATGGTGTTGTTCTGCGCATTACGCAGCCATTTCAGCAGGAAGTTATTCTTGCCGCGCACGCCGCCAGACTTCTTCGTTTTGGCGTTGATTTTCAGGGCGACCAGAATGCAGTAATAGAAGTGAACGCGTTGGCTGTAGCTTTGCGGGATCATCTTCGCTCACCTGCCGCGACAAGTGAAAAATGTGATGTCGATCGGTTTTCCATTATCCGGATTCCTGCCTGAATGGGTCTAACAGCCGTGATCAATGCCGATCAGGGCGCTATTTCCGCGCTGTAACCGCACGGTAAACGCACCATATGATAATCCTCGCGGCGGATGCAAGTCGGCATAATCCGGGAATTGAGGCGGGAGAAGGGCGTTATCAACGCTAAAAAATAAGCGAAACGGCTGAAAAAGCGCTGAGGCGATTCTTTTGCGGCATAAGCCTTAAAACGGCCACTTATCCTATAGCCAGGCCGCGCGTATCTGGCAATATCGTGATCTGCGTCTACACTTAATTCTGACGATGTTCGCAGTCAGCCTGGCGAGTGAGTTTAAATGATGTTTGTTTGTGGAGTGTTATCTATCGAAATTCCGTGTTATCTGCAAAACCTCCTCGCACACACTTCTGCGGTAGCAACCGCCTCGATCACCCAGCCAGCCTCCGAACATCCTGTAATGACAAATTCCACAAGACAGGAGAAGAGTCGTGACCTCCGCGGTTAATCACAACAGCACCTTGCCGTCATTAAGTGGCGGACTCTACGCCTTCTTTTTTGATGTAGACGGCACGCTGGCAGCGATTCAGTCGCAGCCCGAGTCGGTCTCCATTCCCGCTCCGGTACGCCAGCTGCTGCAACACATTTCCAATCTTAGCCACGGCGCCTTAGCGCTGGTTTCCGGCCGTCCGATTGCGCAACTCGACGCCTTAGTCGCGCCACTCGAAGCCCCCGCCGCGGGCGTGCACGGTGCAGAACGCCGCGATGCGGCGGGCCGCGTGCATCGCCACAGCTTGCCGGGGGATATTGCGCAAACACTGCAAACTGAACTGCAGCAGACGCTGGATCAGTGGCCCGATACGCTATTAGAAGTGAAAGGCATGGCATTTGCGCTTCACTATCGCAATGCGCCGCAGTACGAAAACGCCATTATGCAGCTGGCCGAAGACGCCGTTGCACGCTTTCCCGAGCTGGCGCTTCAGCCAGGTAAATGCGTGGTGGAACTGAAGCCGCAAGGCATTGATAAAGGCGCTGCCGTACGTGAGTTCATGCAGGAAGCACCCTTTGCCGGACGCATTCCGGTATTTGTGGGAGACGACCTGACAGATGAAAAAGGATTCCTCGTGGTAAATGCCATGCAGGGGATCTCTGTCAAAGTCGGTGAAGGGGCCAGCCATGCACGCTATCGCCTCAACAGCGTTGAGGCCGTATGGCACTGGCTTGAACAACTATTATTACAACTAGAACATGACAATGTTGGTAAGGAGTTTAGGTTATGAGTCGTTTAGTCGTCGTATCTAACCGTATCGCGATCCCCGATGGTAGCAAGGCCAGCGCAGGCGGGCTTGCTGTCGGTATTTTAGATGCACTGCGAGATACCGGTGGATTATGGTTTGGCTGGAACGGAGAGATCAGCGAATTCTCGGGTGAAGAAGAGGATGAAGAACTTACGCAGATCGAAAAAGACGGCATCACCTATGCGTCACTGCCGCTTAATCAAAACGATTATGATCAATATTATCTCCAGTTCTCCAATACCGTGATTTGGCCGGCGTTCCACTATCGCCTCGATCTGGTGCAGTATCAGCGCGAAGCCTGGGATGGCTACTGCCGCGTCAATACTTTGCTGGCGCAGCGCCTTAAACCGCTGCTGAAGCCCGACGATATTCTGTGGATCCACGATTATCATCTGCTGCCGTTTGCCGCCGAGCTGCGCAAGCAGGGCATTAATAACCGCATCGGATTCTTTCTGCATATCCCGTTCCCGACGCCAGAGATCTTCAATGCTCTGCCGCCGCATCAGGAGCTGCTGGAGATGCTGTGCGACTACGATCTGCTGGGCTTCCAGACAGAATCTGACCGCGTAGCTTTCCTTGATAGCCTGAGCCAGCTGACGCAGCTGCAGAATAAAGGAGAGAAGAAGCATCGTGCCTTCGGTAACACCTTTATGACTGAGGTCTATCCGATTGGTATTGAGCCAGACACCATTAAAGAGATGGCGGAAGGACCGCTGCCACCGAAAATGGCGGCGATGAAACGCGATTTGGGCGATCTGCAGAATATCATTGCCTGTGAGCGCCTGGATTACTCTAAAGGATTGCCGGAGCGTTTCCTGGCCTTCGAAGCCCTGCTGGAGAATTTCCCGCAGCACCGCGGCAAAATTCGCTACTCGCAAATTGCGCCCACCTCGCGCGGCGATGTGCAGGCTTATCAGGACATCCGTCACCAGCTGGAAACGGAAGCGGGGCGCATCAACGGTAAATACGGCACGCTGGGCTGGACGCCGCTCTATTACCTCAATCAGCACTTTGATCGTCGTCTGTTAATGAAGATCTTCCGTCTCACCAACGTCGGCTTGATTACGCCGCTGCGTGACGGCATGAATCTGGTGGCGAAAGAGTATGTAGCAGCGCAGGACCCGGATAACCCTGGCGTGTTGGTGTTGTCCCGCTTTGCTGGTGCGGCCAATGAGCTGACTTCCGCGCTGATCGTCAATCCGTACGATCGTGATGACGTGGCGGCGGCGCTCGATCGCGCGTTGACCATGCCGCGTACCGAACGTATCTCGCGTTACAACGACATGATGGCGGTGTTGCGCAAACAGGATATTTCACACTGGCGTGAAAGCTTCCTGAAAGATTTAAATACTTTGCCGGTACGCAGTGATGATCACGGTACGGTAAATAAAGTCGCTACCTTTCCGAAATTAGCGTAACGCTTAATTGCACAATACATTGCGCCGCTACGGTAAATGCTAACATTGGGTGCTTTGCTCACTTATTGCACACTTCCGTAGCGGCGCGATTTATCGCACATTTTTGAATTTACGCTCCGCTGCACAGCGTTTTCACGCGCCACTGTAACTTCACGAAATCGATTTCATTTCTTTAAGCGCTAATGCGCTGACTCATCAGCAAAAAGCGCACGATTTGGTTAAAAAGCATACAACCGAAAGGCAAAAAGAGCTTTTTTTCCTCGCAACCCTAAAGATCTCAGGTGGCAGGCCGATAGTCATCGCGGAGCAAACCGAAAAATGCCTATTCATTCATTTCTCTAATGTAACGCCCTGTTACATCCCCTGCCGTGCGCTAAACACTCCCTACAATCCACTAACAGTTCCCTGGCGCTCTGCGCCCAGACTTCACGCTTCGCTAGCGTCTCGCTTTACGGCACATGGGCAATATTCCCTGTAAGTGATTAATTTAGAAGCGAATAGTTTCATGCTAATTCAGAGTATTATGCTGCATATAATCCTTTATATGGCGTGTTATAGCACCCTAATTCCTATAGGACAGATAACTGATCGCGTTGTAATGACAATCTTCCGCACAGCCTAAAATCCGCCTTACTTCAGCAAAATATTAAGGAAATAATCAGAAATCGAGCAAAAAATGGACAACAGAAAAGCGCTGCTGAAGGTTTAGAGAAAAAATTTGCCTTAAAAGTGTGACGTGGATCACACTTTATCTAAAATTTCGCGCCACTCACGTTGTATGTCGAAATCAGACAATATAGATTTGCCTTGTTTTCAGATTAGTCTTAAAAAACTGTAAGCAGACGTCACGGAAGATGGTTACAACTCAAGCAAAGAATGGCCTGGAGTTTTGATTACTACAGATCAGTGTCCTGACGAAAAGTGCAACAGTCAGGAGCACGTTGGCTCAAGCCTGATTATTTTTTGCCATCTTTAGATTTACCAACCAGCAGCCCGAACCATAGAACAATTTAATTCTGTGGCCGTATATGTGTCGCGTCTATCAGGATGGAAAAAAATGGGTACATCAGAATTACTAAAACATATATATGACATCAATCTGTCATATTTGCTCCTTGCTCAGCGTTTAATTAACCAGGAAAAAGCTTCAGCAATGTTTCGTTTAGGCATCGATGAATCGATGGCTGATGCATTGTCGCAATTAACTTTACCTGAGATGGTAAAATTAGCGGAAACCAACCAACTGGTTTGCCAGTTCCGATTTACCGATCACAACCATATTAATCGCCTGACTCAAGAGTCACGTGTGGATGACTTACAGCAAATCCACACCGGTATTTTATTATCCAGCCGTCTCCTGCGAAATGCGTCTAAAGATGACGTCTCTGCGAAGAAGAGGGCCGTTTAATGAGCGAAAAAAGTATTGTTCAGGAAGCGCGTGATATTCAGCTGGCCATGGAGCTGATTACATTGGGCGCACGACTGCAAATGCTGGAGAGTGAAACTCAGCTGAGCCGTGGTCGCCTGATTAAACTCTATAAAGAGTTGCGTGGTGCGCCACCACCGAAAGGTATGCTGCCATTCTCTACCGATTGGTTCATGACCTGGGAACAAAATATTCACTCTTCTATGTTCTGTAACGCCTGGCAGTTCCTGCTGAAAACCGGCTTGAACAGTGGCGTTGAAGCGGTAATCAAAGCTTATCGCTTGTATCTTGAGCAGTGTCCGCAATCGGACGAGGGCCCGCTGTTGGCGCTAACGCGTGCATGGACCCTGGTGCGATTCGTTGAAAGTGGCATGCTGGAACTGTCTGACTGTAAGTGCTGTGGTGGCAGCTTTATTAACCACGCTCATCAGCCCATCGGCAGCTTTGTCTGCAGCCTGTGCCAGCCGCCATCACGTGCCGTAAAAAGACGTAAACTTTCTGCAGATTCTGCCGATACCTTTCCACAACTGCTGGATGAACAGGTTAAACGCGCCGTTTAAGTTTGTTCGCATCGTGGAAAACATCCAGCAGCGGTTAATACCGCTGCTTTTTTTTTGCCTGCGATAAACGAATAACACCTGCGGCTCTCTGGCTTAACTTCCATCAACACGTTACGGACGTAAGGATTTTTTGTGCTGATAATTCTGGGTTATATCGTGGTCGTCGGCTCCGTGTTGGGCGGCTACGCGATGGTCGGCGGACATTTAGGCGCGCTTTATCAACCGGCGGAGCTGATCATTATCGGCGGTGCCGGTATTGGTGCCTTTTTAGTCGGCAATAATGGCAAATCGATTAAGAAAACATTAAAAGCGCTGCCATTGTTAATGCGCGGCTCGAAATATAACAAAGCCGTATACATGGATTTAATGGCGCTGCTTTATCGCCTGATGGCGAAATCCCGTCAGCAAGGCATGTTGTCATTAGAACGTGACATTGAAGATCCCAGCCAGAGTGAAATTTTCGCTAACTATCCGCGTATTTTGTCCGATAAACAGTTAGTCGATTTTATTACCGATTATTTGCGTTTGATGGTCAGCGGAAATATGAACGCCTTCGAAATTGAAGCGTTGATGGATGAAGAGATTGAGACCTACGAGCACGAGTGTGAAGTCCCCGCGCAAAGTATCTCGGCGGTGGGTGATGGCTTACCGGCTTTCGGTATTGTCGCGGCGGTAATGGGCGTGGTGCACGCACTGGCGTCAGCCGACCGTCCGGCGGCCGAATTGGGTGCGTTAGTGGCCCATGCGATGGTCGGTACCTTCCTCGGAATTTTACTGGCCTACGGCTTTATCTCTCCGCTGGCGTCGGTGCTGCGTCAGAAATGTGCCGAAACCACCAAGATGATGCAGTGCGTGAAGGTGACGTTGCTCTCCAGCCTCAACGGTTACGCACCGCAAATCGCGGTGGAATTTGGTCGTAAAACGCTTTACTCCGCTGAACGTCCGTCGTTCTCGGAGCTGGAAGAGCACGTGCGTAACGCCAAGAACCCGGCGAAACAAACTTCGGATGAGAATTCATGAAAGCAGGCAATCGCCCCATTGTGCTGGTTAAAAAGCGCAAACATAAAGGTCACCATGGGAGCCACGGTTCGTGGAAGATTGCCTATGCCGACTTTATGACGGCGATGATGGCGTTCTTTATGGTGATGTGGTTGCTCTCCATCTCCAGCCCCAAAGAGTTGGTCCAGATTGCGGAATACTTTAAAACGCCGCTGAAAGTGGCGTTGACCGGCGGTCAGCGCAGCAGCGACAGCGAAAGTCCGATCCCCGGCGGCGGCGATGATCCGACGCAGCAGAAAGGTGAAGTGAAGAAGATTGTCGATATGGATGCGCAGAAGAAGAAGCTGGAGGAGATCCGCCTGAATCGCCTGCGTGAAAAGCTCGACCAGCTGATTGAAGCCGACCCGCGTCTGAAAGCGCTGCGTCCGCATCTGATCATCAACATGGTCGAAGAGGGACTGCGCATTCAGATTATCGATAGCCAGAACCGCCCGATGTTTAAAACCGGCAGCGCGGACGTGGAGCCTTACATGCGCGACATCCTGCGCACTATCGCGCCGGTGCTGAATGATATTCCGAACAAAATCAGCCTCGCGGGTCACACCGATGATTTCCAGTATGCCAACGGCGATCGTGGCTACAGCAACTGGGAACTGTCGGCGGATCGTGCCAATGCCTCACGGCGCGAGCTGGTGATTGGTGGCCTCGACGGCGCCAAAATGCTGCGTGTGGTCGGTATGGCCGACACCATGAAGCTGAAAAACCGTGGTGCTAATGATGCAGTCAACCGCCGCATTAGCCTGCTGGTGTTGAATCACGACACCGAAGCGGCGATTGAAAAAGAGAATGCCGAGAGCGATGCCGTTCAGGTGAGCGACCCGGCGCAAATGATTCCCAACATTACCGCACCCGCTGTACCGGCTGCGTCGACTGCCCCAACAGGTTCCACTGCAACACCGGCTGCGCCGACTGCTGCAACGGCCCCTGCGGCAGCGGCGACGCCCACGGCGAGCGCGGTGACACCAGACCAACCCTCACAGCCGAGGTGATCCCGTGAGCATGGACATCAGCGATTTTTACCAGACGTTTTTCGATGAAGCCGATGAGCTGTTAGCGGATATGGAGCAACACCTGTTGGGACTTGATCCCCAGGAGCCCGATTCCGAGCAGTTGAATGCCATCTTCCGCGCCGCCCACTCCATCAAGGGCGGAGCCGGTACGTTTGGCTTTACGGTTTTACAGGAAACCACCCACATCCTGGAAAACATTCTGGATGGTGCGCGCCGCGGCGAGATGCAGCTCAGCACCGATATCATCAACCTGTTTTTGGAAACCAAAGATATTATGCAAGAACAGCTCGATGCCTATAAAACGGCGCAGGAGCCGAATGCAGAAAGCTTTAAATATATCTGTGAAGCGCTGCGTCAGCTGGCACTGGAAGCGAAAGGCATTGCGCCTGAAGCGCCCAAAGTCGCCGAAGTGGTTGAGATCGCAGCACCAGTTGCGGCCGCAGGTCTGCGCCTGCAACTGGTTGACCTGAAAGAGAAAGAGCCGGAGCTGATGCTGGAGGAGCTCGGCAATCTCGGTACCGTCAGCAACGTGGTGAAAGGCGCCAATTCGCTGGACGTTACCATTGATGGCGTCGGCAAAGATGACATCGTTGCGGTGCTCTGTTTTGTGCTGGATGAAGCACAGATTCACTTCCCGACAGGCGCGGCGGCCGTTGCCGACGCCCCGGTTGCTGAAGTGGCTGCTGAACCGGTGCAAACCGCCACCGTCACCGATATCACGCCAGCGGTGAAGCGCGAACCTAAACGTGCCGCCGCACCGGCTAAAGGCAGCGAATCCAGCAGCATCCGTGTTGCCGTCGAGAAAGTGGACCAGCTGATTAACCTGGTTGGCGAACTGGTGATCACCCAATCGATGCTGGCACAGCGCTCCGGTGCGCTGGATCCGGTGGCGCACGGCGACCTGCTGAACAGCATGGGTCAGCTGGAGCGTAACGCCCGCGATTTGCAGGAATCGGTGATGTCGATTCGTATGATGCCGATGGAGTACGTCTTCAGCCGCTTCCCGCGTCTGGTCCGCGATTTGGCTAGCAAGCTGGGCAAAGAAGTGGAGCTGACGCTGCTCGGCAGCTCAACCGAGCTGGATAAGAGCCTGATTGAACGCATCATCGATCCGTTAACGCACCTGGTGCGTAACAGCCTCGATCACGGTATCGAAACTCCGGAAAAACGTCTGGCTGCGAATAAAACCGCCGTTGGCAACCTGACGCTGTCGGCGGAACATCAGGGCGGCAACATCTGCATCGAAGTGATCGATGACGGTGCCGGTCTGAACCGCGAACGTATTCTGGCTAAAGCGCTGTCGTCCGGCCTGCCGGTCAGCGACAGCATGAGCGATGAAGAAGTCGGCATGCTGATCTTCGCGCCGGGCTTCTCCACCGCTGAGCAGGTCACCGATGTGTCGGGCCGTGGCGTGGGCATGGACGTGGTGAAACGGAATATTCAGGAGATGGGCGGTCACGTTGAAATCTCCTCGAAGCAGGGCAAGGGCACCACCATTCGCATCCTGCTGCCGCTGACGCTGGCGATCCTCGACGGCATGTCGGTACGCGTCGCTAATGAAGTGTTCATTCTGCCGCTCAACGCGGTAATGGAATCGCTGCAGCCAACCGCAGAAGAGCTGAAACCGCTGGCCGGTGGCGAGCGCGTGCTGGAAGTGCGTGGCGAATACCTGCCGCTGGTGGAGCTGTGGAATGTGTTTGAGGTGCAGAACGCCAAAACCGACGCCACGCAAGGCATTGTGGTGATTCTGCAAAGCGCAGGCCGTCGCTATGCGCTGCTGGTCGATCAGCTGATTGGTCAGCATCAGGTGGTAGTGAAAAACCTTGAAAGCAACTATCGCAAAGTGCCGGGCATCTCTGCCGCCACCATTTTAGGCGATGGTAGCGTGGCGCTGATTGTGGATGTCTCAGCACTGCAATCGTTGAACCGTGAAAAGCGTGTGGCCGGTGCCGCAGCGTAATAGATAACGAAAGGGTAAAAAAATGACTGACATGGCAACCGTGACCAAAATCGCTGGCGAAACCGTGGGCCAGGAATTCTTAGTTTTCACACTGGGTGACGAAGAGTACGGCATCGACATTCTGAAAGTGCAGGAGATTCGCGGTTACGATCAGGTAACCCGCATCGCCAACACGCCGGAATTCATCAAAGGCGTCACCAACCTGCGCGGCGTGATCGTGCCGATCATCGACCTGCGCGTGAAGTTCTCGCAGCCGGATGTGGTGTACAACGAGAACACCGTGGTGATCGTGCTGAATCTTGAGCATCGCGTGGTGGGCATCGTGGTCGATGGCGTTTCTGACGTGCTGTCGCTGACGCAAGAGCAGATTCGTCCTTCACCGGAGTTCGCGGTCACCATGTCCACCGAGTACCTGACCGGTCTGGGCGCGCTGGGTGAACGTATGCTGATTCTGGTCGACATCGAAAAGCTGCTGAGCAGCGAAGAGATGGCGCTGGTGGATAACCTGCGTACTGCATAGTCCCCGCAACGGGCCGCGCTGCTGCGGCCCGTTATCATTACATACATTAATTAATTCCTTACAAATCAACAATAAATCCGCAAAAAATCGCTGTAATATCCCTCAATCTTCTCCGCCCCTGGTCGATAACCGATCGGTACGATTTTTTCCTTCATTTTCAGGGCAAACTATGTTTACGAGAATCCGCGTTGTCACCAGCTTATTGCTGGTGTTGTTAGTGTTTGGCTTTTTACAGCTGGCATCCGGCTCACTGTTTTTTAAAGCGCTAAGCGATGACAAAAACAGTTTTAACGTTTCACAACTGGCGAGCAAAAACACCGCCGCCATCAACGACGCCTACATGAGCCTCAATCAGAGCCGTGTGGTGTTAACCCGCATTCAGCTGCGCATGGCAACCAGCAAACTGACCGGTACCGAAGCGGACATCGCCGGTTTGTACGGCGACAGCAAAGCCTTCCAGAAAGAGGCCGCCGATAACTACCAGCTGTTTAAAGCGACGCCGGACACGCCGGGACAGGATGCCGCGCTCAACAAACGTCTCGATCAAACCTATACCGCCTATGCCAGCGCGCTAGGCCAGTTGCAGGACGCGTTGGTCGCAAAAGATCTCGATCAGGCAGCCAAAGCGCCGGTTGCGCCAAGCCAAAACGCCTTCCTGAAAGAGTACCGCCAATGGCGTGCCGATCAGGATCGCCTGACTGCGGCGGGCGTCGAAGCCAACAGCTCAGCCTACGATCACATGATCTGGCTGTTAGGCGCGGTGCTGGCGATTGTGGTGGCGGTGATTGTGCTGTGCTGGTTTGGCATGCGCAAAATCCTCATCAAGCCGCTTAATGACAACATCCAGCATATTCAGCACATTGCGCAGGGCGATTTGACGCAGCGCATCGCGGTCGAAGGACGCAACGAAATGAGCCAGCTGGCGGAAAGCCTGCATGAGATGCAGCAGTCGCTGGTGCGCACGGTGAGTGATGTGCGTGACGGTTCGGATGCCATCTTTACCGGAGCGAGCGAAATCTCTGCGGGCAACAACGATCTCTCGGCACGTACCGAAGAGCAGGCGGCTTCACTGGAGCAGACCGCCGCCAGCATGGAACAGCTGACCGCCACCGTGAAGCAGAACGCCGAAAACGCGCGTCAGGCGTCGCAGCTGGCGTTGAGTGCTTCCGAAACCGCGCAGAAGGGCGGTGATGTGGTGCAAGGCGTGGTGCGCACCATGAGCGACATCGCCGGCAGTTCGAAGAAGATCGCCGACATCACCAGCGTTATCGATGGCATTGCCTTCCAGACCAATATTCTGGCGTTGAACGCGGCGGTAGAAGCGGCGCGCGCCGGCGAGCAAGGCCGTGGCTTTGCGGTGGTCGCGGGTGAAGTGCGTAATCTGGCCCAGCGCAGCGCGCAGGCGGCGAAAGAGATTAAAGGGCTGATTGAAGACTCTGTTAGCCGCGTGAACAGTGGATCTGAATTGGTGGGCACCGCCGGTGAGACCATGAGCGATATCGTTAATGCGGTAACGCGCGTCACCGACATCATGGGCGAAATCGCCTCGGCGTCGGATGAGCAGAGCCGTGGTATCGATCAGGTTGGCCAGGCGGTAACGGAGATGGATCGCGTGACGCAGCAGAACGCCTCGCTGGTGGAAGAGTCTGCGGCGGCGGCGGCCTCGCTGGAAGAGCAGGCCAGTCGCCTGAGCCAGTCGGTGGCGGTGTTCCGCGTACCCCGCGCGGCACACGCGCAGCCGCAGGCCAGAAGCGGCGTGCGTCATCCGCAGATCGCACCACCCACGCTCGGCACACCGCGTAAAGCGCTGACCGGCGCGGCTGGGGACAGCAACTGGGAAACGTTTTAAGTTTCGGAGTGGTCGGTCCCTCGCCCTAACCCTCTCCCACACGTGGGAGAGGGAACTGTCCGAGCCAGCATGTGGCAGCGTCTCCCTCTCCCGCCTGCGGGAGAGGGCCGGGGTGAGGGACAACCCGCACCACCCAATGCGCCTTTATCGCTCAGCCGATAAAGGCGCATTTTTTTACTGTTAATTTCTTTAGTTATAAAACACTGCAATCATGCTCAAACGCAGAGTTTTAATTCGTAAAGTAGCTTAAGCACCCTGAAAAATTCAGATTGCCGGTCGATAACTGGGGAAGCCGAAACGCATCCCTGGAGATCCCATGTTAAAACGAATCAATGTAGTGACCAGTTTAATCGCCGTATTACTGGTGTTTGGCGCTTTACAATTACTGTCGGGTGGCCTGTTCTGGTCCGCCTTACAAAAAGATAAAGAGGCGTTTGCGGTAGCGCAGATCTCCTCCAACAACGTTGGCGCGATGTCCGACGCCTGGATTGAACTGAACCAAACCCGCACCGTACTCAACCGCGCCATGTTGCGTATGCAGGGCACCATGGCCGCGCAGTCGAATGGCGGTCAGCTGAGTGCCTTAATCGCCCAGACCGAAAAACAACTCAATGTGGCTGCCGGCCACTATCAACGCTACTACGACTTGCCAGCCACGCCGGGCTTGCCAGACGCGCTGCGCGATAAGCTGGAAGCGAACTACGCCGCTTTCAACGACGGGTTGAAAGCGATGCTGGATCGCCTGAAAGCCAACGATCTGCAAGGCATGTTTGCGCAGAACATCGAAGCTAAACAGGTCGCGATGAAAGCCACTTACGAAGAGTGGCGGACGGAGCAAAGCACATTGGCGGCAGAAGGCGTGGCGCAGAATCAGCGCGCCTTCCACACCATGATGTGGCTGCTGGCGTCGGTGGCGCTGGTGGTGATTGCGGTGATCGTTGGCTGCTGGTTCGGCCTGCGTAGCGTGCTGATTCAGCCGCTGCATCAGCTGCTGGCGCATATTCGCCATATTGCTGCGGGCGATCTCACGCAAAATATCGTGGTGGAAGGGCGCAACGAAATGAGCCAGCTGGCGGGAAGCCTGCATGAAATGCAGCAGTCGCTGGTCAGCACCGTGGGCAATGTACGTGACGGTTCCGATGCGATTTTCACCGGCGCCAGCGAAATCGCCGCCGGGAATAACGATCTGTCGGCGCGTACCGAAGAGCAGGCCGCCTCGCTGGAGCAGACGGCGGCCAGCATGGAGCAGCTCACCGCGACGGTGAAACAGAATGCCGAGAATGCGCGTCAGGCGTCGCAGCTGGCACTCAGCGCGTCCGATACCGCACGCAAAGGTGGCGAGGTGGTCGATGGCGTGGTGCGTACCATGCAGGATATCGCCGGCAGCTCGAAGAAGATCGCCGACATTATCAGCGTGATCGATGGCATCGCCTTCCAGACCAATATCCTGGCGCTGAACGCGGCGGTAGAAGCGGCGCGTGCCGGTGAACAGGGCCGTGGATTTGCTGTGGTGGCCGGTGAAGTGCGTAACCTGGCGCAGCGCAGTGCGCAGGCGGCGAAAGAGATTAAAGGCTTGATCGAAGACTCGGTGAACCGCGTCAACAACGGCTCGCAGCTGGTCGGCACCGCCGGAGAAACCATGAACGATATCGTCGGCGCCGTTACGCGCGTCACCGATATTATGGGCGAAATCGCCTCGGCATCTGATGAGCAGAGCCGTGGTATCGATCAGGTGGGACAAGCGGTGACCGAGATGGACCGCGTCACCCAGCAGAACGCCTCGCTGGTGGAAGAGTCCGCCGCCGCCGCCGCATCACTGGAAGAGCAGGCGAGCCGCCTGAGCCAGTCGGTATCGGTGTTCCGCATTCCGCGCGCCGCACAGGCGCAACCGAAGGCGAGCACGGTGCGCCAGATCGCCAGCGCACCGCGCAAAGCGGCTGCCGCGCCGGTGAGTGAGGGTAACTGGGAGACGTTTTAAGTTTTGAGTCGTTTGTCCCTCACCCCGGCCCTCTCCCGTAAACGGGAGAGGGAGACGCCGCCATATGTTAGCTCGATCAATTCCCTCTCCCGCCTGCGGGAGAGGGTTAGGGTGAGGGACAGCGAGCACCCATCAACCCCCCGCTGGTCCAACCCCTGCGAACACACATAAAGATCCCCTCAGAAAAGCCGATAACAGAGGCGATCCGCCAACCAATGAGGTGTTTATGTTTAGTCGTATTCGTGTTGTATCCGGCCTGCTGTGCGTGCTGGCGCTGTTTGCCTTACTGCAGCTGTTCTCCGGTGGAGTGTTCTACTCCACGGTCAAAGCCGATAAAGAAAATTTTGCCTATAACCAGCGTCTTAGCACGCTGCAGCGGGCAATGGGCACCTCATGGGTATCGCTGGTTCAGGCGCGTAACACGCTGAACCGTGCGGGGATCCGTTACCTGCTGGACAGTCAGCAGGCTGGCTCAGGCGCAACCGTGAAAGATCTGGTGGCGCTGGCGAGTGAGGAGTTGAAGCACGCTGATGAGGGTTTTGCTGAATTTAACGCCAACCTGTCTGAAAAGGGCAAAAAGGCCGAGAACGTGCTGACGCTACAGGCCAACTACAACGCCTATCGCGGAGCATTGGGTGAGTTGATCGATTTCCTCTGTAGTGGAAATTTCAAAGGATTTGTCGATCAGCCGACGCAGGGATTCCAGGACAAGTTTGCTAAGGATTACAACGAATGGTTGAGCTACAACATTGTGCTCGCCAATCAGGGCATTGCAGCCAATGAGGCGGCTTACAACCAATCCATCATGCTGGTGGTCGGCACGCTGCTGGTGACCTTGCTGGTGATTGCGCTGGTGTGGAGCGGCATGCGTACGGTGCTGATTCGTCCGCTAAAGCACAGCATCGAGCACATTCGTCACATCGCGCGTGGCGATTTGACGCAGCAGGTGGAGATCACGGTGCGCAACGAGATGGGCGAGCTGCTCACCTCGGTGCAAGAGATGCAGCAAGAGCTGGCGCGGACGGTGCGTACCGTGCGTGACGGTTCCGATGCGATCTACACCGGTGCGAGTGAAATCGCCATGGGCAACAACGATCTCTCCTCGCGTACCGAGCAGCAAGCGGCTTCGCTGGAAGAGACCGCTGCCAGCATGGAGCAGTTAACCGCCACCGTGAAGCAGAATGCCGAAAATGCCCGTCAGGCGTCACAGCTGGCGCTCACCGCCTCGGAGACCGCGCAGCAGGGCGGCAAAGTGGTGGATGGCGTGGTGACTACCATGAAAGAGATCACCGGCAGTTCGAAGAAAATCGCTGACATTATCAGCGTGATCGATGGCATTGCCTTCCAGACCAATATCCTCGCACTGAACGCTGCGGTAGAAGCAGCACGCGCCGGTGAGCAGGGACGTGGATTTGCCGTGGTAGCGGGCGAGGTGCGCAGTCTGGCACAGCGCAGCGCGCAGGCGGCGAAAGAGATTAAAGGATTGATCGAGGATTCGGTCAGCCGTGTCAACACCGGTTCCGTGCTGGTGGAGAGCGCCGGGGAAACCATGACCAACATCGTGAATGCGGTCACGCGGGTCACCGACATCATGGGCGAAATTGCCTCGGCGTCGGACGAGCAGAGCCGTGGTATCGATCAGGTCGGTCTGGCGGTGAACGAGATGGATCGCGTGACGCAGCAGAACGCCGCGCTGGTCGAAGAGTCGGCAACGGCGGCGGCCGCGCTGGAAGATCAGGCCAGCCGACTGAAACAGTCGGTTGCGGTGTTCAATATCGGTAAAGAATTTGTCGTTCAGGCCGTTAACGTATCTACAGCGGCAAAAAATTTGCGTTCCGGCACGCCAAAAGCACTGGCACCGGCAGGCGCACGTAGCACTGACGATAACTGGGAAACCTTTTAATCCTTGTGGCCGCCGCAAGGCGGCCCATGAGAATGGCGCGACTGGCAGCACAGTAGCAACCGCAGTATCACAATTTAAACAGTTTGTTGCCGGGTGACCTGAAATGAAGAAATCGACGTTATTGGATCAAAGTGAAGCGACCACGCTGCTCTCGCAAATGGTGCAGCGGTTACCGCTCTCAGATACGCATTTTCGTCGCATTAGCCAGCTGATCTATCAGCGCGCGGGCATTGTGCTGGCCGACCACAAACGCGAGATGGTTTACAACCGTTTAGTGCGTCGTCTGCGCATGCTGAATATTGATGACTTTGGCCGCTATCTGGCGCTGCTGGAGCAAGACCAAAACAGTGCGGAGTGGCAGGCGTTTATTAACGCGCTGACCACCAATCTGACCTCTTTCTTCCGCGAGGCGCATCACTTTCCGATCCTCGCGGATCATGCGCGTAAGCGCACGGGTAACTACAGCGTGTGGAGCACCGCCGCCTCAACCGGCGAAGAGCCGTACTCCATCGCCATGACGCTGGCGGAAACGCTGGGCACCGGTCCGGGTAAATTCCAGGTCCACGCCAGCGATATCGATACCCAGGTGCTAGAGAAAGCCGTGGCCGGCGTGTATCGCCAGGAAGAGCTACGCACGCTATCGCAGTCGCAGCTGCAGCGCTTTTTCCTGCGCGGCACCGGTCCGCATGAAGGCATGGTGCGCGTGCGTTCCGACCTCGCCAACATGGTGAACTATACGCAACTGAATTTACTGGCACACGACTGGGCGTTGCCGGGTCCGTTCGACGCAATTTTCTGTCGCAACGTGATGATTTATTTCGATAAAGAGACGCAGGAACAGATTCTGCGCCGTTTCGTGCCTCTGCTGAAACCCGGCGGTCTGCTGTTTGCCGGGCATTCAGAGAACTTTAGTCAGATCAGCAAAGAGTTCTGGCTGCGTGGACAGACAGTCTATGGACTGAGCAAGGAAAGACGATGAGCAAAATCACCGTGATGTGCGTGGATGACTCTGCGCTGATGCGACAGTTGATGACAGAAATCATCAACAGCCATCCCGATATGGAGATGGTCGCGAGTGCGCCCGATCCGCTGGTGGCGCGGGATTTAATCAAACAGTACAACCCGCAGGTATTGACGCTGGATGTGGAGATGCCGCGCATGGATGGCCTCGATTTCCTCGAGAAGCTGATGCGCCTGCGTCCGATGCCGGTGGTGATGGTCTCCTCGCTGACCGGTAAAGGTTCAGAAGTGACGCTGCGCGCGCTGGAGTTGGGTGCGGTGGATTTTGTCACCAAGCCACAGCTCGGCATCCGCGAAGGCATGCTGGCGTATAGCCAGATGATTGCTGACAAGATCCGCGCCGCCGCGCGCGCCAAGCTGCATGTGCGTGCCTCCACGCCGATGCCGGTCACGCTGAAAGCCGGCCCGTTGCTGAGCAGTGAAAAGCTGATTGCCATCGGCTCGTCCACCGGCGGCACCGAGGCGATTCGCCATGTGCTGCAGCCGCTGCCGGCGACCAGCCCGGCGCTGCTGATTACCCAGCATATGCCGCCAGGTTTTACGCGCTCGTTTGCCGAGCGTCTGAACAAGCTGTGCCAGATCACCGTGAAAGAAGCGGAAGACGGCGAGCGTATTCTGCCCGGCCACGCCTATATCGCGCCGGGCGCCATGCACATGGAGCTGGGCCGCAGCGGGGCCAACTATGTGGTGAAACTGAATGACGGTCCGCCAGTGAACCGACACAAGCCATCGGTGGATGTGCTGTTCCGTTCGGTGGCGGTACACGCAGGACGAAATGCGGTGGGTGTGATTCTGACCGGGATGGGTAACGACGGCGCGGCCGGGATGCTGGAAATGCATCGCGCGGGCGCCTGGACCATCGCGCAGGATGAAGCCAGCTGCGTGGTATTTGGTATGCCGCGCGAAGCGATTGCGATGGGCGGCACCAGTGAAGTGGTCGATTTAGGCCACATCAGTCAGCACATGCTGGCGAAAATTAGCGCCGGACAGGCATTGCGAATTTAACGAGCCCGTCCTGCTGGACGAGACAACACGGGAGTAGATATGGCTGATAAAAATATGCGCTTTTTGGTGGTGGATGACTTCAATACGATGCGTCGTATCGTCCGTAACCTGCTGAAAGAGCTTGGATTCAATAACGTTGAAGAAGCAGAAGATGGCGTCGATGCGCTGACCAAACTGCGTGCCGGTGGCTTTGATTTCGTGGTTTCCGACTGGAATATGCCGAACATGGACGGTCTGGAGCTGCTGCAAACCATCCGTGCTGACGCCACGCTGAACAAACTGCCGGTGCTGATGGTGACCGCGGAAGCGAAGAAAGAGAATATCATCGCGGCCGCGCAGGCGGGCGCCAGCGGCTACGTGGTGAAGCCGTTCACGGCGGCCACGCTGGAAGAGAAGTTAGGCAAAATATTCGAAAAACTGGGTATGTAAGGAGATGTGATGAGCGACCTTCCGAAATCAACCGAAGAAGCCTCGGCACACGACATTATTACCCGCATCGGCTCACTGACGCGCATGTTGCGTGACAGTTTGCGTGAGCTGGGGTTAGACCAGGCAATTGCTGAAGCGGCGGAAGCGATTCCTGATGCGCGCGATCGTCTGGATTATGTTGTGCAAATGACGGCGCAAGCGGCAGAACGTGCGTTGAACTGCGTTGAAGCAGCGCAGCCACACCAGGACCAAATGGAAGCCGGCGCCAACCAGCTGAAAGGCCGTTGGGATGCGTGGTTTGAAAATCCGATTGAACTGACAGATGCGCGCGAGTTGGTTTCGGATACGCGCCAGTTCCTGACTGACGTTCCGGGACACACGTCGTACACCAATAAGCAGTTGCTCGAAATCATGATGGCGCAGGATTTCCAGGACCTGACCGGTCAGGTGATCAAGCGCATGATGGATGTGATCCAGGAGATCGAGCGTCAGCTATTGATGGTGCTGCTGGAGAATATGCCAGAAGCCAACGCCGCGGCGCGTAAAGAGGGCAACAGCCTGCTGAACGGTCCGCAGATCCACGCCAATGCACCCGGCGTGGTGGCGAACCAGGATCAGGTTGATGACCTGCTGGATAGCTTAGGGTTTTAAACACGTTTGCCCTCACCCTAACCCTCTCCCACAGGTGGGAGAGGGAACCGTTCGGGCCTGCATATGGCAGCGTCTCCCTCGCCCGCTTGCGGGAGAGGGCCGGGGTGAGGGACAGCGCGTACCGCACCTTACACCGCGCGCTTCTGCGTCAACGCCGACTGCGCCACCAGTACCTGCACGCCTAACGCCTCAAACGCCGCGACTTGCGCCGGCGAAATGCCGCTATCGGTAATCAGATAGTGAATATGGCTCCAGTCGCACGGCAGCGCGAACATCGACACCTTATCGATCTTGCTGGAATCCGCCACCACATACACGCTGTTAGCCGAATTGATCATCGCCATTTTCACCTTGATATCGGTCTCGCTGGGAAAGCTCAAACCGAGACGCGGTGAGATACAGGCCGTGGCAAGAAACAGCTTCTCCGCCAGCACGTTTTCGAAAAACGAGGCGGCTTTCTCACCTGAAGTCGAAAGCGTCGGGAACTTAAAAGTGCCACCGGTCAGCAAAATATTGATACCCGGCTCGCCACCCAGCTTCAGCGCGATATTCACCGCCGTGGTGATCACCGATAAACGACGAATATGGCTGATCGCCTCGGCAATGGCCGTGGTGGTGGTACCGGAATCGAAAATCACCGTGTCGCCATTTTCCACATGCTGCGCGGCAAGGCGGCCAATCGCCTGTTTTTCTTCCAGATGTGTTTGACGCTCCAGCAACATCGCGCCGGTATTCTGCTTGCCGGTCATCAGCGTGGCGCCGCCGTGATAACGCTGTACGTGCCCCTCTTGCTGCAACATGCGCAAGTCGGTGCGAATGGTGGCTTCGGTCAGGCCGAAGGTATCGGTCAGCGCTTTAACCGTGACGGTGCCGTCTTCGCGGATCATCTCCAGAATCTTCTCACGGCGCTGCTGCATATCTGCCAGCTGCTCAGTTTTGCTTTTCAATCGAAATGCTCCCTCTTTCCAATCACGGTCGGGTTTCGCCAATAAGGAAACCCGAGCTGATTTTACTCTGCGATTTGGCCATTTGCGAGGTAGCTTCCAGAAACATTCATTTTCGAATGAAAATCATCATTTGCTATGCGATTGAGTTCGCAGAAAGCCGTCAGCAGCTCGCTCCATGTCCTGAACGCGGCGAATTTTGCAAATTCAACAAAATCATAAAGATAATTTTTATTGCTGCAATTTGTATGAAATTTGATCTCCTCCACAAACCATTATTAATCGATAGCTTATATTTTTGTTCGAAAATGATATGTGTAAAAACGATAACCCGGCCAGCAACAACCAGCGCCGCCGTACACCATTATGGAGAGAGACGATGAGTGGGGAATATGACGTTAACCTGCGCTACGGCGTGAACATTGAGCAGGATTTAACCGGCAAAGTGGCGGTAGTCACCGGCGGGCTGGGCGGGATTGCGATGGCCAGTAATGCCATGCTGCTGGAGAAGGGCGCACGGCTGGCGCTGCTTTATCCGCCCTTCGAAAGTGACAAAGTGGCGGGCGTGCAGGATCAATTTGCTGCCGATCGCGTGCTGCTGGTGTGCTGCGACGTGACCGATCCGGCCTCGGTTGAAGCGGCATTTGATCGCGTCGAACAGCATTACGGTCAGATTGATATCCTGGTGAACTGCGCGGGCTACGTGATGTTGCAACCGGTGTTAGAAACCGATTTTGCCGAGTGGCAGAAGCAGATCGACGTCAATCTCACCGGTCCTTTCCTCTGCTCGCAGGAGGCCGGTAAACGCATGGTGCGCGCCGGTAACGGCGGCAAAATCATCAACATTGCGTCGCAGGCCGCCTCCATCGCTATCGACAACCACGTTGCTTACACCTCCGCCAAAGCCGGTCTGCTCGGCATGACCAAAGTGATGGCCAAAGAGTTCGCTCCCTATCGCATTAACGTCAATACCTTATCGCCCACCGTGGTGCTGACGCCGATGGGTGAAAAAGCCTGGCGCGGTGAGAAGGGCGAGCAGATGAAAAAGCTGATCCCGCTGGGACGCTTTGCCTATACCGACGAAATCGCCGCCGCGGTGCTGTTCTTCGCCAGCAACGGCAGCGACATGATCACCGGCGCAGATTTGATGATCGACGGTGGCTTTACCATCTGGTAAGCCGCGCCAACACCAGAACGGCTGACCCTGCGTGACCCACTATAACAATGAGAGAACCTCACCATGAAAAAACGTACCCTGCTGTTAACTGCTATTGCCAGTTGCCTGATCTCCCAAGCCAGTTTCGCTGCCGATAAAGGCACCATCATGATCCTGGTGAACTCGCTGGATAACCCGTATTACGCCTCCGAAGCCAAAGGTGCCAACCTCAAAGCGCAGGAGCTGGGCTATAAAACCAGCGTGCTGTCGCATGGCGAAGATGTGAAAAAGCAAAGTGAACTGATTGATGCCGCCATCGGCAAAAAGGTGCAGGGCATCGTGCTGGATAACGCCGACTCCACCGCCAGCGTCGCCGCGATTAAAAAAGCCAAAGATGCCGGCATTCCGGTGGTGCTGATCAACCGCGAAATCCCGGTGGATGACGTGGCGCTGGCGCAGATCACCCACAACAACTTCCAGGCCGGCTCCGACGTGGCAAACGTGTTTGTGGAGAAGATGGGGGAAAAGGGCAGCTACGCGGAACTCACCTGTAACCTTGCTGACAACAACTGCGTCACACGCTCCAAATCCTTCCATCAGGTGCTCGATCAATATTCCGACATGAAAAGCGTGGCGCGTCAGGATGCCAAAGGCACGCTGATTGACGGCAAACGTATCATGGACAGCATTCTGCAGGCGCATCCGGATGTGAAAGGCGTGATCTGCGGTAACGGTCCCGTGGCGCTGGGTGCGATTGCAGCCCTGAAAGCAGCAGGCCGTAACGACGTCATCGTGGTCGGCATTGACGGCAGCAATGATGAACGTGACGCGGTGGAAAAAGGGGATCTGAAAGCTACGGTGATGCTGCAGGCACAAGCCATCGCCGCACAGGGCGTGACCGACCTCGACAACTTTATTCAGAAAGGCACCAAGCCTGAGAAGCAGCGCGTGATGTTCCGCGGCATTCTCATTACGCCAGACAACGCCAAAGGCGTGCAGGACTTTAACTTCAAGTCGTAATCAATGCGGTGCGCCCGTAGATCGGGCGCCCAGGAGAATGTGATGCACAGACGACTCTGGTTACTGCTTCCTGTCGTGATCCTTAGCGGTTGCCGCATTGTGTCGCAGCAGGAGCTGGCCGACCTGAAAAATCCTCCCAATCCCAAAATGGGCAATATTGCCCAAATGTGGCAACAGAAACTGGTACCGCAAGTTCAACATGATGCGAAGCCGGTGGCTGAGTTATTGAATGCGCTGAAATCCGCCAAAGATTTTGATAGCGCTTGTAAAACTTACGGCTATCGCAGTCAGGAAGAGAACCCGTGCGTGTTCAGTGTCAACGTGAGCGGTGAAATCACGGCGGTTAACACCACGTCGCGTAACGGTCGGATGACAGTGAAAGATGTGTCCGGTGACACTGTCACGGTGCAGGTTGGCCCGATTTTTCCCGGCACGGTGTTGCGCGATGCCTACAAAGGTGCCAGCTATCAGGACTTTAACGATCAGGTGCTGTTCGGCGATTACAGTCGCGCGATCAATCAGCAAGCGGCGAACATGATGAGTGCTTTCAAGCCCAAAGTGGGTGACAAAGTGCAGCTGGCTGGCGTGTTTAGCAGCTTTGATACGCCGGAACAGGTGCCGAATGTGACACCAGCGGCGATTACACGTCAGTAAGGAGCGGATATGCAACAGCCTCAACATGACGTGATCATTGAAACCCGCAACGTGTCGCGCATCTATCCCGGCGTCACCGCGCTGGATCAGGTCAATTATCGCGTTTATCGCAACAAAGTTAACGTGCTGATTGGCGAAAACGGCGCGGGCAAATCCACCATGATGAAAATGCTGGCGGGCGTGGAGATCCCGTCATCCGGCGAGATTCTGCTGGACGGCGCAGCGGTGTCGCTGAGCTCCACGCATCAGGCGGAAAAACAGGGCATCAGCATTATTTTTCAGGAGCTGAACCTGTTTCCCAATATGAACGTGATGGACAACATCTTCATGGCCAATGAGTTTTTCCAGCGCGGCGTGATCAACGAGAAGTATCAGTATTCGCTCGCCAAAGCGTTGCTGGAACGGCTGGAGCTGGATGTCGATCCCTACGCGCCGCTGGCTGAACTCGGTATCGGCCATCAGCAGCTGGTGGAGATCGCCCGCGCGCTGTCCAAGGACACGCGCGTGCTGATCATGGATGAACCGACCAGCGCACTCAGCCAGTCAGAAGTGAAAGTGCTGTTCAACGTCATCGACCAGCTTAAACGGCGCGGCGTCACCATTATCTATATCTCACATCGGCTGGAAGAGCTGATGGAGATTGGCGATCACATCACCATCTTCCGCGACGGACGCTTCATCAGCGAACGCGAAGTCCGCGACGCCTCGATTCCGTGGATCATTGAGCAGATGGTGGGCGACAAGAAGAAACACTTCGATTACCAACCAGCGACGCAGGGTGAAACGGTACTCAGCGTCAACGGGCTGACCGCGCTGCATCAAAACGGCGGTTACAAGCTCAATGATGTCTCTTTCTCGCTGCGAAAAGGCGAAGTGATTGGCATCTACGGTTTGCTGGGCGCCGGGCGCACCGAGTTGTTCAAAGGGTTGATTGGCATGATGCACTGTCAGTCGGGCAGCGTCAGTCTGAACGGCGAAGCGCTGGAGAAGCGCAGTTTCCAGCAGCGACTGAAAAAAGGCATCGCGCTGGTGCCGGAAGATCGGCAAACCGAAGGCGTGGTACAGCTGATGTCGATCACCGCCAACATGACGCTCAGCGATCTCAGCCTGCGGGGTTTCCGCCGCTGCTGGCGCAAGCTCAATCCGCACAACGAGCAGCGCCGTGTGGATGAAATGATTGGCCATCTCGCCATCAAGGTCAGCGATCCCGAGCTGCCGATCACCTCCTTAAGCGGCGGCAATCAGCAAAAAGTGGTGCTGGGTAAAGCCCTGATGACCGGGCCGCAGGTGGTGCTGCTGGATGAGCCCACGCGCGGCATTGATGTGGGGGCAAAAACCGATGTTTATCACCTGATTGGCAACCTGGCGCAGCAGGGATTGGCGGTGATGTTCTCCTCGTCCGAACTGGATGAAGTGATGGCGCTGGCTGACCGCATTCTGGTGATGGCGGATGGTCGCATCACCGCCGATTTACCGCGCGCGGCGGCCACGCGCGAAGCCCTGATTAGCGCCTCAACGCCACGCGATTGAGCCCGCTGGAGAGTAAAACGATGAATCAAAAATACCTGATCTATATGTACCTGCTTAAGGCGCGTACCTTTATTGCCTTGCTGATCGTGGTGAGTTTCTTCAGCTTTATGGTGCCTAACTTTCTCACCACCTCCAACCTGCTGATCATGACGCAGCATGTGGCAATTACCGGCTTGCTGGCGATTGGCATGACGCTGGTGATCTTGACTGGTGGCATCGATCTTTCGGTCGGGGCGGTGGCGGGCATATGCGGCATGGTGGCGGGTGCGCTGCTCACCAACGGCGTACCGCTATGGGGCGGCAACGTACTGTTTTTCAACGTGCCCGAAGTGATTCTGGTGGTGGCGCTGTTCGGCGTGGCGCTGGGATTGATTAATGGCGCGGTGGTGACGCGACTCGGCGTAGCGCCGTTTATCTGTACGCTCGGCATGATGTACGTGGCACGCGGCGCCGCGCTGCTGTTCAACGATGGCAGCACCTACGCCAACCTTGTCGGCACGCCAGCACTGGGTAATACCGGCTTCGCCTTGCTCGGTTCGGGTTCGATATTGGGCGTGTATATCCCAATATGGATGATGCTCGGCTTCCTGCTGCTGGGGTTGTATCTGACGCGTAAAACCCCGCTGGGTCGTTACATCTATGCCACCGGTGGCAACGAATCGGCGGCGCGCCTGGCGGGTGTGCCGATTATCAAGGTCAAAGTGTTTGTCTACGCCTTTTCCGGCTTGTGCGCCGCGCTGGTCGGTTTGATTGTGGCGTCGCAGTTGCAAACCGCGCACCCGATGACCGGCAACATGTTCGAGATGGACGCCATCGGTGCCACGGTGCTGGGCGGCACGGCGCTGGCGGGTGGACGCGGTCGCGTTTCAGGCTCGATTATCGGTGCTTTTGTCATCGTGTTTCTCGCCGATGGCATGGTGATGATGGGCGTCAGCGATTTCTGGCAAATGGTGATCAAAGGCCTGGTGATTGTCACTGCGGTGGTGATCGATCAGTTCCAGCAAAAATTACAAAGTAAGGTGGTGCTGCTGCGCAGACATGAAAAAAAGCAGCAATCGGCCGCCCTGCCTGAAGCGACACATGGATAACAGGAGGCAATATGACACGCGATTTTAGTGGAAAGACGGTGGTGATTACCGGCGCCTGCCGCGGCATTGGCGCGGGCATTGCAGCGCGCTTTGCCCGCGACGGGGCGCGTTTGGTGATGGTGTCGAATTCGGAACGCGTTTTCAGTACCGCGCAGGCCATCGAACAGCAGTTTGGCAGTGAGGTTCTGGCGCTGCAGGTCGATGTTACCGATGAAACGGAGGTACAGCAGCTTTATCAGCAGGCGGCTGAGCGCTTTGGCAGCATTGATGTGTCGATTCAGAATGCGGGGGTGATTACCATCGATCGTTTCGATGCGATGCCCAAAAGTGACTTCGAGAAGATCCTTGCGGTGAACACCACGGGCGTGTGGCTGTGCTGCCGGGAAGCGGCGAAATATATGGTGAAACAGGGCAGCGGCAGCCTGATCAACACCTCGTCCGGTCAGGGACGGCAGGGTTTCATTTATACGCCGCACTATGCCGCCAGCAAGATGGGCGTGATCGGTATTACTCAAAGCCTGGCGCTGGAGTTGGCGCCGTGGCATATCACGGTGAATGCCTTCTGTCCGGGCATCATCGAGAGTGAAATGTGGGACTACAACGATCGCGTGTGGGGCGAGATCCTCAGCAGCGATAAAAAGCAGTATGGCAAAGGCGAACTGATGGCCGAATGGGTGGAAAACATCCCGCTTAAACGCGCAGGGCAGCCGGAAGATGTCGCTGGCTTGGTGGCTTTCCTCGCCTCTGACGATGCGCGCTATATCACCGGGCAGACCATCAATGTGGATGGCGGTTTGATTTTCTCCTGATAGTTCGCTTTTGGGTCGCCATTGATGGCGTCATGCTAAACACTAAGCCTCATGGTCGCACCTTCCGTAGCGGCGTGATTCATCGCGCAATGCCGATCACTAAAGCGCTGTATCAAATCTCCGCACCTTCAGTAGCGGCGCGATTTATCGCGCAATGAATTGCGCCGCTACAACATATGCTCTCGGTAATTAGGGGGTTCATATTTTAACTGACGAGCATTACGCAATGCATTGCGCCGCTACAATGTGCGCGCTCAATGATTTGAGAGGTTATCTCTTGATGGGCAAGCAGGGCACAACACATTGCGTCGCCTGCTTACCTACATTCTGATTTTTCGTTTTCTGCCTTAATCGAAACCAGACATGTCCGGCACTTGCATCAGAATATGCTAGGGTAGACTTATGCAGTTTTGTGAGCCACCTCTAATTCTGAACCGGGTCGAACCCTATTTTTAGCTATGTTATTTACTTTGTTATCACCTAAAAGCGTGCGTTATCTCTCTGGTTTTTCACTACTTGCCGCATCCGCGCCTGCGCTGGCGTTGATCTCTGACACTAAACTCGCCGATGCGCCGTTTAGCGATCCCACACGTTTCCAGAAAATGGCCGATCGGTTGCCTGCATTGGGTTACCAGGATGAAACGGAAGCGTTCAACAAAAAACTGGCGACCATTGCCAAAAGCATTGGTGAAGCCAGCCAGAACAGTACGGACGACAATGCCCTTGGCCAGCAGGCGGGGCTGTGGGCCTTTAACCATTTCCGCGATGAAGTGGGCAATCGACTGGTTGATGAAGGCCAGTCGCTGTTGTCACCGTATGGCAATGCTCAAATCGATTTCAATGTGGATATGGAGGGCAATTTTGCCGGCAGCGGTGCTTCGCTGCTGACACCCTGGGCGGATAACTATCGCTACCTGACCTTCAGTCAGGTCGGCTTTCATCAAACTGATGATGGGCTGGTCGGCAATGCTGGCCTCGGGCAACGTTGGGTGGCAGGAAAATGGCTGCTGGGCTATAACGGTTTCGTCGATCGCATGTTCAGCAGTGGCCTACAGCGCGCTTCGCTGGGGACCGAAGCATGGGGCGATTATCTGCGCTTCTCCGCCAACTACTATACGCCGCTGTCGGGCTGGCAGGATCGCAATCCCTTCCAGCAGCAGCGCATGGCGCGCGGCTATGATTTCACCACCCAAGGCTATTTGCCGCACTATCGTCAACTCGGTGCGTCAGTAAGCTGGCAGCAATATCTGGGCGATAACGTCGATCTATTTAGTTCCGGCAACCGCTACCACAATCCGTCAGCATTAACCTTTGGTGTCACCTACACACCGGTGCCGCTGGTGACCTTATCTGCCAGCCATAAAACCAGCGACAGCGGTGAGAGCCAGGATCAGCTCGGCTTGCGTCTCAACTATCGCTTTGGCGTGGCGCTCAGCCAGCAGCTGAGTCCGGATAACGTAGCGGCTGCGCACTCACTGCGCGGCAGTCGCTACGATAACGTGACGCGCAGCTATACGCCGGTGCTGGAATATCGCCAGCGTAAAACGCTGTCGGTGTTTCTCGCTACGCCGCCGTGGCAGCTGAATGGCGGAGAAAGTTTGCCGCTGAAATTGCAAATCCGCAGCACCAATCCGATCGCTAAAGTGATGTGGCAGGGCGATACCCAGGCGCTGAGCCTGACGCCGGGTGCCAATCCCAACGATCCACAGGGCTGGAGTGTGATCCTGCCCGCGTGGGATAACTCGCCGGGTGCGCATAACAGCTATCGCTTGTCGGTGGTGTTAGAAGACAGTAAACAGAATCGCGTCACCTCGAACGAGATCGTCCTGCAATTGCAGCCGCCGTTCTCACTGGATCAGGGCGATGATGATCGCTTTGATTTGATGGCGCCGTAATCGCCTCGCACCAATAAAAAAGGGCAGCTTTCGCTGCCCTTTGCGCATATTCAGCCGACACTAGCCGAACAGCCATGAGGGTATTGCCACTTAGAACTGGTAAATCAGACCCACAGCGGTGACATCATCAGAAGCGATGCCCAACGCATTATCATCTTTTAACAGGTTGATCTTGTATTCAGCGTACACAGACATGTTTTTGTTGAAGTAGTAGGTTCCACCTACAGCGACGTATTTGGTGAGATCGACATCACCAATATTTTCAATCTCTTTGCCTTTAGATGAAACATAGCCGATTGAAGGACGCAGTCCGTTAATGAACTGATACTGCGCAACGGCTTCAAAGTTAACGGCTTTGTTAGCGAAGCCACCAGTGATTGGGGTTGCGTTGAGCGTTTCGCCGTACATGGTTGCCAGGTAAATCTGGTTAGCATCGTATTTCAGGCCCGTGGTCCAGTGCTGTGCTTTCTCGCCTTCGCCACGTAAGGCCTGGTTCTGCGTATTGGTACGATCCAGGCTCGCGTAAGCGCCAACCAGGCTCAGACCGAAATCGAAATCATAAGAAGTGGAGAGCGCGAAGCCATCACCATTCGAACGGCGTACTGCAACGTTTGCATCGCTACGATCGTTTTTACCTTCGTACTGTGCAGCAACGTTCCAGCCTTTCACCAGACCGAAGAAATCTTTGTTGCGCCAGGTCAACACGCCACCTGAGCGGCTGGACAGGAACCCATCAGAGTAACCTTGATCGCCACCAAAGAAGGGCAGCATATCGGTGTAACCCAGCACGTCATAAATCAAACCGTAGTTACGACCGTAATCGATCGAGCCGAACTGACCAAACTTCAGGCCAGCAAAGCCCAGGCGGGTTCTGTTACCGCTGTTGGCATCGCTGCCTTCAGAGTTGCTCAGGCTGTACTGGTACTGCCATTGACCGTAGCCGGTCAGTTGATCGTTGATCTTGGTTTCGCCTTTAAAACCAATACGGGTATAAGACGAGGTATCACCATTTGACCCTTCGTTATCGGAGAACAGATGCGAGACGTTAATTTTGCCAGTCAGGTCCAGCTTGTTGCCATCTTTGTTATAGATTTCGGCGGCCTGAGCCGAAGAAAGTCCCAGCAGTAAAGGCATCACTGCTGCCAGTAAGGAGCGCTTCATCATTTAATTTTACCCTGTGATATTTTTTAATTTTGTCCCCATCTGCGGGGTGAAAAGAAAATGACACAAAAGGTTCAAGATCGACAGTGCAATATATGTAACTAAATATTTCTCGTTAACTTTTTGTGTGATTTTTAATCTTAAATTCCATTATGTGGAATTTTGTATTGGTTAAACTTATCCATAAGACAATATGTGTAATGATGATTTTAATATTTATCTGTATGATTTTATTGAATAACCTTAAATTTAAAGATGCGTAAATAAAATCAGTAGCTTGTTCGTGAAATAGCACAAGCCTATGCATTATTGTTCAATAGCAAATATCTGAATCCAGCTAATCATTAGCAGGGTAATTATCGGCTTCATGGCTTTGTGTCCTTTTATTTCTGTTCTGATAATAACCCTGGTCACAAAATGTTATTTAGCTTTTCGCTTAACAATGAACTGGCGAAATAATATTCAATTCAGTGAGGGAAATGTTAAAACCCGATTAATTCGCGCCATGCTAAATTTGCACCGCGCTATCACTTTCCTGCACCAATCAGGCACATTGCGCCCCAAAAAAGTGCGTTTATCGCATTAATTTGGCGAAATATTTCCTGCCCGATCACAAAAGCAATATTTCATTTTGCCGATGCATAAATCCGCTAAATAAATTACTGCTATTCAGCCTGCATCAGACTGATATTCACTTTTTATGCAATTAAAGTGAATATCACCACCTGTTAAGTTATTGATATTCCGTAGTGGTAAGACGATTATGCATTTTTGCGGCTGGCTGGCACGCTATCTGCAATATACAGTAGAGCTGCCACTTAACATTTTTAACAATTTCAAAACAAAAGGCTTCACCGGGTGTGGAGCAGGAGAAAGGGCTATGTCACTGCAGGTTTCACGTCAGAATTTCGATCAATGGATGATGCCAGTTTATGCACCCGCGGCTTTTGTTCCGGTCCGCGCGGAAGGTTCAACGCTGTGGGATCAGCAAGGCAAAGAGTATATCGATTTTGCCGGTGGCATTGCGGTTAACGCATTGGGACATGCGCATCCGGCGTTGCAGCAGGCGCTGATCGAACAGGCCGGCAAACTGTGGCATACCGGAAATGGCTATACCAATGAACCGATCCTGCGTCTCGCCAAACAGTTGATTGATGCCACTTTTGCCGATCGCGTGTTCTTCTGTAACTCCGGCGCTGAAGCGAATGAAGCGGCGCTGAAACTGGCACGTAAAACCGCACACGACCGTTTCGGTGCTGAGAAAAATGGCATCGTTGCTTTTAATAATGCTTTCCACGGTCGCACGCTGTTTACCGTGACAGCAGGCGGACAACCTGCCTATTCCCGGGATTTTGCGCCGCTGCCACCGGCGGTCGAACACGCTAATTTCAACGATCTGGCCTCGGCGGCCGCGCTGATCAATGACCAAACCTGCGCGGTGATCGTCGAGCCGATTCAGGGTGAAGGCGGCGTCCTGCCAGCCGATCCCGCTTTCCTGCGCGGACTGCGTGAACTCTGCGACAAACATCATGCGCTGCTGATTTTTGATGAAGTGCAGAGCGGCGTGGGTCGCACCGGTTCGCTGTATGCCTATATGCATTACGGCGTGACCCCGGATGTATTAACCACCGCCAAAGCGCTGGGTGGCGGCTTCCCGATTGGCGCAATGCTGACGCGTGAAGATCTGGCGCAGGTGATGGGCGTAGGCACGCACGGCACCACCTACGGCGGCAACCCGCTGGCGGGCGCAGTCGCGGGCAAAGTGATGGAACTGATTAATCAGCCGGAATTTATGGCCGGCGTGGCCGAGCGTCATCAATGGTTTGTTACGGCGTTGCAGGAACTGAACAAGCGTCTGCCGGTATTTAAAGAAGTGCGCGGGTTGGGTCTGCTGATTGGCGCTGTGCTTAACGACGATTTCGCCGGTAAAGCCAAACAGTTCAACCTCACCGCGGCCGAAGAGGGCGTAATGGTGCTGATAGCAGGTGCCAACGTGGTACGTTTTGCGCCAGCGCTGAACATCAGCGAGCGCGAAGTTAAAGAAGGTTTGGCGCGTTTCGAACGTGCCTGTGAACGCGTGCTCAAAGGAGCCACATCATGATGGTGATTCGCCCCGTCGAACGTGACGATCTCTCGCAGTTGTTGTCGCTGGCGGGTAAAACCGGGGGTGGCTTAACCTCGCTGCCCGCGGATAGCGAAACGCTCAAAGCCCGTATTGAGCGTTCGCTGCTCACCTGGCAAGGTGCCTTGCCGCCTGCTGAGCAAGGCTATGTGTTTGTGCTGGCCGACAGCGAGGATAATCGCGCCGTCGGCATTTGCGCCATCGAAGCGGCGGTGGGTTTGCAGGATCCCTGGTACAACTTCCGCGTTGGCACACAGGTGCACGCTTCGAAAGAGCTGAACGTGTATGCCAGCCTGCCGACGCTGTCGCTGAGCAACGATCACACCGGCAGCAGCGAACTCTGCACGCTGTTCCTCGATCCCGATTACCGCGATGGAAAAAATGGCCATCTGCTGTCGAAATCGCGCTTTCTGTTTATGGCCAACTTCCGCGACCGCTTTATGCAACATGTGGTGGCGGAGATGCGTGGCGTCAGTGATGACAATGGCCACTCGCCATTCTGGGACAGCGTCGGCAGCCGCTTCTTCTCGATGGAGTTCAGCAAAGCCGACTTTCTGAGCGGCACCGGGCAAAAAGCCTTTATCGCCGAGCTGATGCCCAAACATCCGCTCTACATTCACTACCTGTCTGAAGCGGCGCAAAAAGTGATTGGCGAAGTCCATCCGAAAACTGCGCCCGCGCGTGCGGTGCTGGAGGCGGAAGGTTTCCGCTATCTCAACTATGTCGACATCTTCGACGGCGGCCCGACGCTGGAGTGCGAAATCGATCGCATTCGTGCCATTCGCAAGAGTCGCCAGTTAACCGCTGAGAGCGGTGCAGCCGATGAAAGCTGGCCGCTGTGTCTGGTGGCCAACGCGGATTACCAGCATTTCCGCGTGGCGCTGCTGCCGGTGGATATGGCATCCGGCACGGTAAAACTGACTGAAAGCCAGCGCGCGGCGCTGCATTGCAACATTGGCGATCAACTGCGTGTGGTCACGCTGTGTCGCGAGGAGAAAAAAGCATGACGCATTTTATTCAAGGTCAATGGGTGACCGGCGGCGCTGACGCCCTGAGCAAACAAAATCCGGTGACCGGCGAAACGCTGTGGCAGGGCAAAGCGGCATCGGCAGCGCAAGTGGCTGCGGCCTGCGAAGCGGCGCGCGCGGCGTTCCCGCAGTGGGCGAGAAAACCGTTTGCGGAGCGTCAGGCGCTGGTGGAAGGGTTTGCCCGTCTGCTTGAAAGCCATAAAACCGCGCTGGCGGAAACCATCGCCCAGGAAACCGGCAAGCCGCGCTGGGAAACGCTGACCGAAGTGCAGGCGATGATCAACAAAATCGCCATTTCGATTAAGGCCTATCACAGCCGCACCGGCGAACAGGCCGATGGCGAGAGCTCGCTGCGCCATCGTCCGCACGGCGTGTTGGCGGTGTTTGGTCCGTATAATTTTCCCGGCCATCTGCCGAACGGCCATATCGTGCCAGCTCTGCTGGCGGGTAACTGCGTGGTGTTTAAGCCGAGCGAGCTGACGCCGCTGACGGCGGAGAAAACCGTGCAGCTGTGGCAGCAAGCCGGTTTACCAGCGGGCGTGATGGCGCTGCTGCAAGGCGGTCGTGAAACCGGCCAGGCGCTGGCCAATGCGGAACAAATTGATGGTCTGCTGTTTACCGGCAGCGCCGCCACCGGCTATCACCTGCATCGTCAGTTCGCCGGACAGCCAGAAAAAATGCTGGCGCTAGAGATGGGCGGCAACAATGCGTTGATTGTTGAAGATCCTGCGGATCTTGATGGTGCGGTACATATCGCTATTCAGTCGGCCTTTATTACCGCCGGACAGCGCTGCACCTGCGCGCGTCGTCTGCTGGTGAAGCGCGGCGCGGCGGGCGATGCCTTCCTGCAGCGTTTGGTTGAGGTCAGTGCGCGCTTGCAGCCTGGCGCGTGGAATGCCGAGCCGCAGCCGTTTATGGGCAGCGTGATTTCACCCACCGCCGCCGGACATATTTTTGCCGCCTGGCAGCAGCAGGTGGAAAAGGGCGGGAAAGTGATGCTCGGCATGCACTGGCCGGACCGCGACAGCGCCATCATCACGCCGGGCATCATTGATGTGACCGAAGTGAAAGATTTAGCGGATGAAGAAGTCTTTGGTCCGTTGCTGCAGGTGATTCGTTACGACAGCTTCGAGCAGGCGATTGCTATCGCCAATAATACCCGCTATGGCTTGTCGTGCGGTCTGATTTCGCCGCAGCGCGCGCAGTTTGATCAGCTATTGCTGGAGGCGCGCGCCGGTATCGTTAACTGGAACAAACCGCTGACCGGCGCGGCCAGCACCGCCCCCTTTGGTGGCATTGGCGCATCCGGGAATCATCGTGCCAGCGCGTGGTACGCCGCCGATTACTGTGCATGGCCAATGGCGTCGCTGGAGAGCCCAAGCCTGGCGCTGCCGGGCAGCTTAGCGCCGGGCCTCGATTTCTGCGCGCAGGGGGCGAAATAATGCAAGCATTTGAAGCGAACTTTGATGGGCTGGTCGGCCTGACACATCACTACGCGGGATTGTCGTTTGGTAACGAAGCCTCGACGCGCAATCAGTTGCAGCCCTCGAATCCGCGTCTGGCGGCGAAGCAGGGTTTGCTGAAGATGAAAGCGCTGGCGGATATGGGCTACGTGCAGGGCGTGATCCCGCCGCACGAACGTCCTAATCTGCCGCTGCTGCGCCAGCTCGGCTTTGGCGGCAGCGATGAGCAGGTGCTGGCGCAGGCGGCGAAGCACGCGCCGCAGCTGCTGTCGGCGGCCAGCTCAGCCTCGGCGATGTGGGTGGCGAATGCCGCCACGGTGTCGCCGTCGGCGGATAGCGCCGATGGTCGCGTGCATTTCACCGTCGCCAATCTGAATAACAAATTCCATCGCGCCATCGAGGCACCGGAAACTGCCGATCTGCTGCGCGCGATTTTCCGTCATCCGCAGCACTTCTGCGTGCACGATGCGCTGCCGCAGGTGGCGCAGTTCGGTGATGAGGGCGCGGCCAATCACAATCGTTTCGGGAGTGATTACGGTGATGCGGGCGTGCAGCTGTTTATTTATGGCCGTGATGGGCAACAGCAGGGCACAACGCCAGCACGTTATCCGGCGCGTCAAACGCGGGAAGCCAGCGAAGCGGTGGCACGTTTGCATCAGCTTGATGCGCAGCGCACGCTGTTTGCCCAGCAAAATCCAGCGGTGATTGATCAGGGCGTGTTCCATAACGATGTGATTGCGGTGAGCAATCAGCAGGTGCTGTTCTGCCATCAGGATGCCTTTGTGAACCAGCCGCAGTTGCTGAGTGACATCGCCGCCCGCGTTAGCGGTTTCCAGCCGATTGAAGTGCCGCGCGATAAAGTATCGGTAACCGATGCGGTCAACACCTATCTGTTTAATAGCCAGCTGTTGCAGCGCGCCGACGGCGGTATGCTGCTGGTGCTGCCAGAAGAGTCACGCCAGCATGTGGGCGTGTGGCGTTATCTCACCGAGCTGGTGGAGAGCGGCGGGCCGATCCGTGAACTGAAAGTTTTCGATCTGCGTGAAAGCATGTTTAACGGTGGCGGTCCGGCCTGTTTGCGTCTGCGCGTGGTGTTAACCGAAACCGAGCGTCAGGCGCTGAATCCGGCGGTATTGATGAACGATCGCCTGTTTGCCACGCTCAACGATTGGGTGGATCGCCACTACCGCGATCGCTTAACTCAGGCCGATTTAGCCGACCCGCAACTGCTGCGTGAAGGGCGCACCGCGCTGGATGAGCTGACGAAGCTGCTAGACTTAGGCAGTGTCTACGCGTTTCAGCGTTAACGCCGGGGTGAGAGGTTCGCCCCACGTCGTTAAAAAGGAGTGAACATGCAGGATTTTTTACAGCAGACCTTGTCTGGTGAGCCGCCACAGCAAAGAGAGGGCAGCAACGATCATCTCAGTTGGCAATGGCATAACGAGGGACTGATGTCCCTCACGCCGCATACGCCCACACAGCAGGCGCTGGTGCTCTCTGCGGGCATTCACGGCAATGAAACCGCGCCGGTTGAGATTCTCAATCTGTTGCTGACGCCACTGTTAAAAGGCGAGAAGCCGCTGGCAGTGCGCTTGCTGGTGATTTTGGGTAATCCCGCCGCGTTGCGCAGCGGCAAGCGCTACCAGCAACATGATATCAATCGCCTGTTTGGTGGACGCTGGCAGCAGGTGGCCGATGTACCCGAAGCGCAGCGCGTGCTGCAGCTGGAGCAGGAGCTGGAGAGTTTCTGGCGCGCCTGTCTCGATCATGAAGTGCGCTGGCACCTCGATCTGCATACCGCGATTCGCGGCTCGTATCATGCGCGTTTTGGCGTGATGCCGCTGAATCCCAATCCGTGGCCCGAGGCGTTTATGCACTGGCTGGCGGCGGCAGAAATGGAGGCGCTGGTGTTCCATCGTTCACCGGGCGGCACCTTCACCCATTACAGCTGCGAGCACCATAATGCGGCGAGCTGCACGCTGGAGCTGGGCAAGGCTTTGCCGTTTGGTGAGAACGATTTAAGCCAGTTTGCTGGCGTACAGCGGGCGCTGGCGGCGTTGCTGTATGGCGATGCCTTGCCGGAGGTGCGTGAGCAGCCTCGCCATTATCGCGTGGCGCAGCAACTGACCCGGCACGGCGATAAGTTTGTGTTGCACATGGGGCCGGAGACGCTGAACTTTACCGCTTTCCCGCAGGGCACGCTGCTGGCGGAGGAGGGTGACCGGCGTTACTACGTGCAGCAGGCGCGCGAGTATGTGCTGTTTCCCAATCCGAATGTCGCGCCAGGATTGCGCGCGGGGCTGATGCTGGTGGAGGAGAATGAACAGACGCAGGCGCTGGCGTTGTGATTTTCCCTCACCCTAACCCTCTCCCGCAGGCGGGAGAGGGAGCCGAACGAGCGAATATTTGGATTGAGTGACATGTGGCAGCGTTTCCCTCTTCCGGTGGGAGAGGGCCAGGGTGAGGGCATCAACGCGCCGACATTTCCCTTCCTGAAAACCGACAATACCGTTACACTCCTCCTTAATTCCTGCGTTTTTCCCTTGATTGTCATAAACTTTTTCAATTCCTCACGCATTTCTTCTCTTTCTCTCCATGATTGCCTGATCTCTGTCTTTTATGCTTTCAGGGCTTTACTCAGCCTCTGAGTAGTTGACGTTCAGCGTCGTATGCTTGTTTCCGAAGACGCGACACAAGCTGTCGTCATTAAACTGATAAGTAAGGACAATATTATGCGTAAATTAACTTCTGTGTTCCTGGCTACCGCAATGGCTTTTGGTGCTGCAAATATCGTCCATGCAGCGGCAGACAACCTGACTCCGCCGCCAGCAGGCAGCGAAAAACCGATGCATAAGCCGCCGATGCGCCACCACGGTATGGAGATGATGTTTAAAGGTCTGAACCTGACCGATGCGCAGAAAGCGCAGATCAAAACGATTCTGCGTGATGGACATAAAGAGATGAAACGCCCGTCGCTGGAAGAGCGTCGTGCCGACCATGCCATCATCGCTTCCGATACCTTTGACCGTGCGAAAGCCGAAGCGCAGGCTGAGAAGATGACGGCGAATGCCAAAGATCGTGCGCTGCAGATGATGGAAACCCAGAACAAGATCTACAACGTGCTGACACCAGAGCAGAAAAAACAGTACAACGCGAACTTTGAGAAGCGCTTAACTGAGAAAGGCCCGCACGATGGCAAAACGCCACCACCGCCGGCTGATGCTGAATAAGTTCTTTCGCTAACTGAATAGAGACCGCCGGGGTTGTCCATCGCATCTGATGCTTTGGGCAACCTCGGCGGTTTTGTTTTAAAGCTCGATCAGCGGGAACACACCAGAAAGCAGCGGACGGCAGAGAATTTTATAGCCGTCATGATCGAAGCCGTGCGAGGCGCGCTGCAGCTGGCGCGCTTCGGCCTCGCTGCTGACCGATCCCAGCCAGAACCAGTGATCGATCACATGGATTTGCGTAATGTTTGTCCCCGTTTCCACCATGCCAACCGGGCCTTGCCACGGCCAGCATTGAATGCGCATCTGCTCTAATGCCGCATGCAGGCGCTGCTGATGCTCAGCAACCGACTCGTTACCACAGCAGGCACCGGCGCAGCGTTTTAGTGCAGCGCGAAAACAGCCGCGTCCCGGACGCAACGACTCCAGCCCAAGCAAGCCGTGGCACAAGCGCTGCTCATCGGCGATGGCTTTTAGCTTCTCCAGCGCGGCAAAGCGACTGCGAAACAGGCCATAAAGATTGGGCGAGCGGGAGAAGTCGAGATCCTTTGCATACACCACCTGCGGCGCACCGTCGCCCAGCTGCAGCGAACAGAGCTGGCGGTTCTTACGCAGGCGCTTATTAAACAGCGGCTGTTGCGTTTTGATCATCTGCGCTTCCAGCAGCTGCGCGCCGACGTCGCCAGCGGTCGGGATCCAGGTGACGCGCCGCGCCTGACGCAGCATTTTGGCTTCATCCGGCGCCCGGAAATGCGCCATCACCCGACTGCGCAGGTTGACGCTTTTGCCGATATACAGCGGCAGATTTTCGCTTTCACCGTGAAAGGTATAGACGCCCGGCTGGTTGGGTAAACCTTCCAGCCACTGACGTAGATGTTCGGGATATTGATAGATGGCTGCCGCATCGAAATCGAGGCGGTGGCTGGCTGCACGTCTGACCAAAGCACACTCCAATTACTGGTTGTCCATCCAGTGTATCAAACTGTGCTTTTTCTCGCCAGTCAGCGGCGATGAGAAAGTTTCCCGCCCGGACGGCGGGAAACGCCATGCACTTACTTCTTCCAGAAGTCGTCGAACACGGTGATCGGCGGACGACGTTTGTGCTCAGTTTTCAGATACCAGCCTTCGATGGTTTTTGCTGCGGCGACATCGATGGTCTTGCCTTCCAGATAGGCATCGATTTGCTGATAAGTCACGCCGAGCGCCACTTCATCCTGCAAGCCAGGACGATCATCTTCCAAATCGGCAGTAGGATGCTTGAGATAGAGGTGTTCCGGGCAGCCCAGCGTTTTCAGCAGCTGTTTGCCCTGGCCTTTATGCAGGCGGAAGATCGGGTTGATGTCGCTACCGCCGTCACCGTACTTGGTGAAGAAACCAGTGATTGCCTCTGCCGCATGGTCAGTACCGACCACCACGCCTTTGGTCATGCCGGCGATGCTATACTGCGCTTTCATGCGCTCACGCGCTTTTTCATTGCCGCGCACGAAATCCGATACCGTAATACCCGCATCTTTCAACGCACGTTCGCTGGCCAGGATCGCTTCTTTGATGTTCACCACCAGCGTGCGATCGGGTTGGATAAATGCCAGCGCATCCTGACAATCCTGCTCATCGGCCTGCACGCCATACGGCAAACGCACGGCAATAAAGGTGTAATCGTTATCGCCGCTCTCTTCACGCAGTTCGCGAATCGCGGTTTGCGACAAAATGCCGGTCAGTGTCGAATCCTGGCCGCCGCTGATGCCGAGTACCAGCGTTTTCAAAAAGGGATGGGCTTTCAGGTAAGACTTCAGAAAATCAACGCTGACGCGGATCTCCTGCTGCGGGTCGATAACCGGTTTTACACCAAGGGCTTCAATGATTTCCTGTTGCAGTGACATGAACCTCTCCTCAAGTCAGTAGCCTGACGGCACAATGCGAATCATCTGCTAAAGCTAACGCCTCTCCCCACAAACAACAAGCCGCACGGCTGGTTGTTCAGGTTATTTGTTGGCAAATCAGACGTTTTTTGCCTTCTGCACCAGCAGATTGAACGACACGATCGCCAGCATAAAGCAGCCAAAGATGGTGCCGGTCATGCTCGCGACCGAGGTGCCGCCCAGGCCGGTAATGGGTACGCTGATGGCACCAAAGGTGAACATGCCGACGCCAATCACCGCCGAGGCGCTGCCCGCGCGCTGGCCCTGGCTCTGCATCGCCAGCGAAGAAGCGGTGGTGGCGATCACGCCATTACAGGCGATGGTGAAGAACAGCGCGACCAGCAGAACTGGCAGCGCTGCGCCGGTAAGTCCCGCCAGCAGCAAGCCGCTCGACGCAACAAACGCCAGCGTCAGGCCACCTTTCAGTACGCGATATTCTCCCCACAGCGGACAGAGGCGTGCACTGGTTTGTGATGCAATAATCAGGCCGAAGCCGTTGGCAGCGAAGCAGAAGCTAAAGGCTTGCGGCGTCAGGCCATACAGCTGTTGCAGTACAAACGGCGAGGCGCCGATATAGGCAAACATGCCGGACATCATAAAACCTTGCGTCAGGCAGAAGCCCATAAACTGCCGATGCGTGACGACCTGGCCGAGCGCTGCCCAGGCGGAAAAGATCGAGCCCTGACTGCGGCGCGCTGGTGGTAAAGTTTCGTGCAATTTCCAGCGGGCAAGGAAGATCAGCAGGACGGCAATGCAGCCGAGCACCACGAAAATGCCGCGCCAGTTAAGCACCGTCATCAAGGCGCCGCCCAGCACCGGCGCACCAATCGGCGCTAAACCATTGACCAGCATCAGCAGTGCAAAGAAACGCGTCAGCTCATGGCCGCTGTACATATCTCGGGCAATGGCACGCGACAGCACCGCGCCGCCGGCGCCTGCCAAACCTTCAAACAGACGCGCTACCAGCAGCGAGTGGATGTCTTTTGCCAGCGCACAGCCAATCGAGGCAATAAACAGCAGCACCAGCGATAACAGTAGCGGACGGAGGCGACCAAACTTGTCGCTCATTGGCCCAAACAGCAATTGACCCGCACCTAAACCCAGCAAGCCAGCGGTGAGGCTCAGCTGCGCCGTGGCGGTTTCGGTGTGCAGATCGCGCGCCAGCTCCGGTAGCGCCGGCAGATATAGATCAATACAAAGTGGCCCGAGCGCAGCGAGCAGGCCCAGCGTGATGGCATAAATCAGCCGATGAGAAGGTGCAGGTGTCATTAATCCTCTGTCTTTATTCATTGCTATAGGTATTTTTTCGCGGGTGATTATACGAACCGTAGCGCATCAACACAGCATTTTTACCAAATCCTAACGCTTCGGAATTTAGCTAAATTTATCCCATAAAGTTGATAAATCTGGATTTATGTTCCAGGCTAATTTCACACGGACAAAAAAACGAGGAACAACAACATGAATAAAGTGATGGGATGTATCGCTGCCGCTATGACGCTGGCAGCCCTGTCTGGTTGTACGACTTATGACAAAGCCGAAAGCTACGTAACCAAGCCGGTAGTGAAGGATGTTAAGAAAGGCATGACGCGCGATCAGGTTCGCCAGATTGCCGGCCCAGCGTCTACTGAAATCACCATGGTTCACGCTCGCGGCACTTGCCAGACTTACGTGATTGGCGAGCGCGACGGCAAACCGCAGACCTACTTCGTGAGCTATAACGATACCGGTCGCGTCATGAACTACGGTTTCCAGAGCTGTAAAGACTACGATACCGATCCGCAAGCGGCTCAGTAATCGCAGCAGAATAAGAAACGGCCCGTCATTGACGGGCCGTTTTTCGTTGTGGCGCTTATAAACCGTAAGGACGCGGCACTTCGATATACTCGCCGCCGATCTCGCGCTGGTAGTAGTGACCTTCCTGCACGTAATAACGCTTGCCGTTGAAATCCAGCACGCGCATACCGCCGCCCGGCGGGGCTTCAGGCGGCTGCACCACCACATAGGTGTCGCCCTGACGCTGATAGTAGTTACCGTTCAGCATGTAATAGGTCAGACCGCCCAGCAAAACGGCGGTTGCTGCTTCGGGTAGGAAACGCAGCGGGCCGGGACCGCCCCAACGTGGACCTCCACCCCAATGCGGGCCTGGGCCGGGGCCCCAACCGCCGGGATGGGCAAAACTGATGGCTGGTGTTAATAAGGTTAACGCCAGCACCGAGGCGATAACTTTTTTCATCGGTGATTCTCCTGCTGTGATTGACAGCAGAATTGGCTTTACTAAGCGAAAACTCAAGCGTAAAGCGGCTGATTTTTCCTCTGTTTACCATGCTTAACGCTTTCCTGACGCTAGCGCCATGATTGGGTTGAATTGGGGAGGAAAGCGGGGAAGGCCGTCATAAACGGCGACCTTATGGAGCATATCGCGCAGGCATAAAAAAACGGCAGACCTTGCGATCTGCCGTTGTTGCAACTCATCAATTTAGCGGTGTGCCAGTTCGGCGTGCTCGTCGCTCTCCAGCACTTTCTTGTCGGTCAATCCGAGCCAGCGGCTGGTGAGTGAACCAGCGGTCATTGAACCATTAACGTTGAGCGCGGTACGCCCCATATCGATCAGCGGTTCGATGGAGATCAGCAGCGCGACCAGCGTGACCGGCAGGCCCATTGCCGGCAGCACGATCAGCGCGGCGAAGGTGGCACCGCCGCCGACGCCAGCCACACCGGCAGAACTCAGCGTCACGATACCTACCAGCGTTGCAATCCACATTGGATCAAACGGGTTGATGCCCACGGTTGGCGCAACCATCACCGCCAGCATGGTGGGATAGAGACCGGCACAGCCGTTCTGGCCGATGGTGGCACCGAATGACGCCGAGAAGCTGGCGATCGATTCTGGCACGCCCAGGCGACGCGTTTGAGTCTCCACATTCAGTGGAATACTGGCGGCGCTGGAACGGCTGGTGAAGGCGAAGGTGATCACCGGCCATACTTTACGGAAGAAGCGCATTGGATTGATGCCGTTAACCGACAGCAGCAGCGCGTGTACGGCAAACATGATCGCCAGACCGAGATAAGAGGCCACCACAAAGCCACCCAGCTTAATGATGTCCTGCAGGTTGGAACCGGCTACTACTTTGGTCATCAGCGCCAGCACACCGTACGGCGTCAGCTTCATGATCAAACGCACCAGCTTCATGACCCAGGATTGCAGGGTATCGATCGCTACCAGCACGCGCTCGCCTTTTACCTTGTCATCTTTCAGCAGTTGCAGCGCCGCCACACCGAGGAAGGCGGCGAAAATCACTACGCTGATGATCGAGGTGGGATTGGCGCCCGCCAGATCGGCAAACGGGTTTTTCGGAATGAAGGAGAGCAGCAGCTGTGGCGTGCTGAGATCAGCCACTTTGCCCACGTAGTTGCTCTGAATCGCGCTCAGACGCGCGGTTTCCTGCGCACCTTGCACCAGACCTTCAGCGCTAAGGCCAAACAGGCCGGTCACCAGCACGCCGACCAGCGCGGAAATCGCGGTGGTAAACAGCAGTACGCCAATGGTCAGCACGCTGATTTTACCCAGCGATGAGGCATTGTGCAGACGTGCGACCGCGCTCAGAATCGAGGCGAACACCAGCGGCATCACGATCATCTGCAACAATTGCACGTAGCCGTTACCGACGATATTGAACCAGCCAATCGACGCTTTCACGGTTGGGCTGTTTTCGCCATAGATGGTTTGCAGCGCCAGACCAAAGGCCACACCGAAAACCAAACCGGTCAGCACGCGTTTGGACAGGCTCCAGCTTTGGTTGCCAATCCGATTCAGCAGAATCAGGAGTGCGATAAACGCCACGATATTAATAATGAGGGGAAAATCCATGCTCAACTCCAGAGTGTGACGCGCCATCCTGGGATGGCACGAAAAACAGTAAGTCCCCGTTAGGGAATATTTGGAATGTTATCAGTTCAGCGTGGGGCGGGCTTATACCCAAAAAGAATGCTTTATAACTTTATCGCTTGATTCGACTGCTTATTGACCTTTTTGACCATTAACCAACCGACCGACGCCATTTTGTAGCGTATTGAACAGTTGCTCCGGCCAGCCGTTGGCACCAAAAGAGGGCATGCCGGGCGGGAACCATAACGCATAACCGACCAGCGCCAGACAAAGTGCGCGCTCCAGCTGGTTACCTTTTTGACTATTCAGGATGGGCAAACGGAAGCGCCAGCGGCAGGGCCACAGCAGCGGCACGCCGGCGGGCGTGAGCATATCGGCGACAATATGGCTGAGATAGCCGAGCGTCATGCCTTGCAGCACGTCGGCGGGAAGAAACCAGTCGGCGGGCACATTGATCTGGAATAGCCACAAACTCACCGCCACCGCCAGCAAACTGTGGGTAAAACCACGATGACCAAAGATGCGGGCGATGGGATGCGATAGCCACTTTAAGCGCTGGCCTAACACGGATTTAGGGTGATCGATATCGGGCAGCAGGCAGGTTAACAGCGCAGCAGGCACTAAATGCCACCAGTCGGCGCTGGCCAATACTGGCGTCAGCTCCGCGCGCTTGGCAAAAATGGCGCTGGCAATGGCAAAAATGATATGGCCTTCGGCCGTCATGATGAAACCTGGCTGCATAAACTGTCGATGCATCCAGTATAGGGATTTATCCAGTGAATGAGAATGGTGACGCTGTAACGAAGCGTTAATATTTTTCACTTTCCCGCGTCACAATGACGCGGGAAAAGAACGGGTTAGCCTAGCGCGCTAACCATCCGCCATCGACGGCCAACGTATAACCTTGCACATAGTCGGAGGCGCCGGAGGCGAGGAACACAATTGGGCCCATCATGTCGTCCGGGATGCCCCAGCGACCTGATGGAATGCGGCCTAAAATCTCCTCGTTGCGTGACTCATCGCTGCGCAGCTGTTCCGTGTTATTGGTGGCCATGTAGCCCGGCGCAATGGCGTTAACGTTGATGCCGTGCTTCGCCCATTCGTTGGCCATCAAACGGGTTAACCCCATCACTGCGCTTTTTGATGCGGTATAAGAAGGCACACGAATGCCGCCCTGGAACGACAGCATCGAGGCGATATTAATGATCTTGCCGCCATTGCCTTGCGCGATAAACTGCCGCGCGACCTGCTGTGACAGGAAGAACAGGCTTTTGCTGTTGATGTTCATCACATCATCCCAATCCTGCTCGCTGAAGTTGAGTGCATCTTCGCGACGAATGATGCCGGCGTTATTCACCAGGATATCAATGCGACCGGCAAGCGCCACCGCCTGTTCAACAATTTGCGGCACGATGGACGGCTTGGTCAGATCGGCTTGAATTGACCAAAAACGGCGGCCTAATGCCTCAACTTTGGCCTGCGTATCATCCGGTCCGGCGCGGTTGACGCCAATAATGTCACATCCCGCCTGCGCCAGACCCAGCGCCATACCTTGTCCTAAACCGGTATTGCAGCCGGTGACCAGCGCGATTTTGCCTGCAAGATTAAATGCGTTGAGTATCATGATTCGCTCCTTGTTAGCGCAGTGCGCTGATATTGACGTGGTCCATGTCATCAAATACCTGGTTTTCGCCCACCATGCCCCAGATAAAGGTATAGCGCTGCGTTCCCACGCCCGCGTGAATCGACCAGCTCGGTGAAATCACCGCTTGCTCGTTATGGACCAATAGATGACGCGTCTCCTGCGGCTGGCCCATCATGTGGAACACGGCGCTGTCGTCGGCCATATCGAAATAGAAATAGACTTCCATGCGACGTTCGTGAGTGTGACACGGCATGGTGTTCCACAAGTTGCCGTCATCAAGGCGGGTTAATCCCATGGTTAACTGGCAGGTTGGCAACACGTCGGGCACGATGAATTTGTTAATGGTGCGGCGGTTCGAGGTGGCCGCGTCGCCGAGCGTGGCTTTCACTGCCTCGTCGAGGGTGATTTTTTTGTCTGGATAATGGGTGTGTGCCGGCGCGCTATTGTAGTAAAACTTCGCCGGGCGGCTGGCATCGCTGCTGCGGAAAATCACGCTCTGCGCGCCTTGTCCGACATACAACGCTTCCTGCTGATCAATCTCCCAGGTTTTGCCATCCACTTCAATTAGCCCCGGTCCACCGATGTTGATTACGCCGAGTTCTCGGCGTTCGAGGAAGTAACTTACGCCCAGCTGCTTACCCACTTCATGGCCGATAGTCACCGGTTTCTGCACCGGCATTACACCGCCGATAATGATGCGATCGATATGGCTGTAAGTGAGGGTGTAATTGTCGGCGTCGAAAATCTTGTCGATCAGAAACTCACGGCGTAAGCCGTCCGTGTCCAGGGTTTTGGCATGCTCGCTATGAATGCTTTGACGAATGTCCATCTCAGGCCTCTTAAGAGTCAAAGGAAGTGGTCCCGATGCGGGTCTTTGGGCATCTTAGGCAGGATGAGATATGAATTCAATAAAAATGAAACGATGTTTTATTTATTTGCGTGCGCGATCAAGTTGCATAAAAAAGCCCGCGTTAAGCGGGCTGCGATTAACCGTGCAGATGTTCGGGTTTGAGCTGGGTTAAATCATCAAGAATCACATTGGCCAGCGCCCAACGCGCATCTTCACGATGCTCGGCCGCCGGCACCACAATTGAACGCATGCGTGCGGCTTTGGTAGCGATCATGCCGTTGAAGGAATCTTCCAGCGTGACGCAGTTAAGCGGATCGATACCCAGTTTGGCTGCGGCGTCGAGATAGACCTGCGGATGCGGCTTGCTGTACGGCAGCGCTTCCGCGGACGCCAGCACATCAAAGTATTTGCGCAGGTCAAACATCTCCAGCACGCGCTCCAGCATGTGCAGCGGCGAGGCGGAGGCGAGGCCGATTTTCAAACCTTGCTGCTGACACAGTTGCAGCGCCTGCTCCACGCCAGGCAGCAGCGGACGCGTCTCTTCCACCAGCGCCAGCGCGCGGGCGATGATGCGTTGCGTCACTTCCTGTTGATCCGGGCCGCTCCACGGCAGCGCTTCAAACCACATGCGCACGGTTTGATCGATGCGCAGACCCAGCGTATCGGGCAACTCGTGGCGGCGGGTGATATCCACGCCAAGGCTGGCGAAAATATCCAGTTCCGCGCGATCCCACAGCGGTTCTGAGTCGATCAACAATCCATCCATATCAAAGATGGCGGCCAATACAGGACGACGATATGACATATAACTGCTCCCTTAGAAATTTGGCTTACCATAGCACGAGAGCCTGATAAAGCCGACTTGCGGCAGGCCACGCATTTTTCAGGAAAAATTGCAGTAGTGCAGGTAGACTTAGGCAAAACTATTTTTGGTTCAGGGAGACACCATGACTTACCAACAGGCTGGCCGCATCGCCATCCTTAAGCGAGTGGCTGGCTGGGTGATTTTTATACCCGCATTGTTATCCACGATGATTTCGCTGCTGGGCTTTATGTTTAAGCACAGTGAAAAGCAGCCGGGCATTGATGCCGTGATGCTCGATTTTGTGCATGTCATGGTTGACATGGTGAAGTTCAATACGCCGTTTCTTAATGTGTTTTGGCAGAACTCTCCGGTGCCGGAATTTAACGGTGGCGCGAATATCGGGTTTTGGCTGATCTACATCCTGATCTTTGTCGGCATAGCGCTGCAGGCTTCAGGTGCGCGCATGTGGCGTCAGTCGCGCCATATTAAAGAGGGAATTGAAGATCAGCTGATCATGGAACAGGCCAAAGGCAGTGAAGGGCGCACGCGAGCGCAACTGGAAGAGAAAATCCACATCCCGCGTCACACCATTTTCTTGCAGATTTTCCCGCTCTATATCCTGCCGATCATTATCGCTATCGCGGGCTACTTTGTGCTGAAACTGCTCGGCATGCTGTAATACGTCAGGCCGGTCTGGCCTGACGTTCGCCCAACACATCTTCATCTAACAACTGGCCGATGGCGAACTGCGCTTCGCCCGTCCAGTTGCCGCCGAAAACATTGGCGCGATTCAGCAGGTAATAGAGCTGATACACCGGCTGACGCTGCGAGAATCCGTCTTCCAGTGGCCAAACAGCCTGGTAGCCATCATAGATCTGGCGCGGCAAATCGGCGTAGTAACTCAGCATCGCTAAATCGCATTCGCGATCACCCCAATAGCAGGCGGGATCAAACAACCACGGACCCTCTGCGCTGCCGGCGCAGTTGGCGGGCCACAAATCGCCGTGTAATAAAGAAGGTTGCGGATGGTGGTTGGCTAACGTGCGCTGCACACAATCAACAATCAGTTCGGTATCGCCATAGTGCACGCCTTTTTCCGCGGCCAGTTGCAGCTGCCAGCCGATGCGCTGCTCAGCGAAGAACACTGACCAGCGGCGTAACCAGCTATTCGGCTGAGGTGAGGTGGTGATGTTGTTGTCGAAATCGAGACCAAATTGCGGTTGCTCGCTCCATTGGTGTAGATGCGCCAACTGCTGGCCGAGCTGGAAAGCGCTCTGTGCGGTAAAGGGATGAGGCGGAATATATTCCAGCAGCAGGAAGCTGGTATCACGATCATTGCCAACGCCATACACTTTCGGGACGCGAACGGTTTGCGTGCGCGCCAGCAGGTCGAGTTGATCGGCTTCCCAACTGAACAAGGTGAGCATATCGCGGGTGTTACATTTGACGAACACATCCAACTCGCCATAGCGGATGCGCCAGACGGGATGGACATCGCCACCGGGAAGTTCCTGACGGTCGGTGATTTCGGCATCACCGGCGTACTCGCTTAACAGACGACTAATGGCTGACCACATCGGGTAATCCTCTTTGTTCGCTGCGTGAGTTCGATTGTAACGCGCAAAACCTGAGCAAACCTGGCGTCGATGCCGTTTTTTGCACTGCGTCAGGATTGTTGTTTCAGAAACGCCTCTAACGTGATGACGGTGACCTCAGGTTTATGATCGAGCGCGATTTGGGCATATCCCGCGGCTTGCTCTGCTATTTCATGCTCCTCTAACGCGCTGACAATGCCGAAGCTATTGGTGCCCAACTCATGTGGATGACCTTCATCATCGCTTAAGGTGGTGCTGTATCCGCCATTGATCATGGCGCTGTTCACTGACTGCACGTCGCCGAGTCCACTTTCCTGATATTTCAACGTGACAATGTAACGTTTGACATCATGGTCACTCATTATTCACCTCATTGTTATCGAACAGATTTCAGCGTAGACCAGCGCGCTGTATAGAGCGAATTTTAGCCAATTCATTAGTTAAAATAGCAGGTAAAGCTTTGTCAAAAGAGTTCAGAAAAATCTTGTAGCCTTCAGGCTGCTATTTGAGTAATTGCCCCCTATAATGCGCAGCGAAAATGGGAAAAGTCCCATTAAAAGAGCGGTCCAGCGGCTTTCCTGGTTTTTTATGCGGATACATACTTTTTTACAAAACTTACGGTAAATTGCATTGATTGGCCGGAGAAACGCTTCAGACTCTTCGTTTTTTAAACTGTCGTACGGATTATTTTTAATGAAAGCCTTTAACAAGCTGTCCGCTGTTTTATTGCTCTCTGCTGGAGCATTTTGTCACCAGGCCTTTGCAGATAACGCCGTTTTCACCTCCATGGATGACCCTGCAACGGCGAAAAAGCCGTTTGAAGGCAGCGCTTCAGCGGGTTACCTGGCTCAAACTGGAAACACCACCAGTTCTTCGCTGAGTGCGTCTACCAATATGACGTGGTATCAAACCAATACCGCATTGAGTCTGTGGGGCAACGCCGCAAACAACTCCTCAAATGATGAGCGTTCATCTGAGACTTACAATATCGGTGGCCGTAGCCGCTATAACCTCAATAGCGCTGATTACCTGTTTGGCCAGGCAAGCTGGCTAAGCGACCGTTTCAACGGTTATGACTCACGCGATGTGCTGACCGCCGGTTACGGTCGTCAGATCCTCAGCGGCCCGGTTCACTCACTGCGTGCTGAATTCGGTCCGGGTGTGCGTTACGACGATTTCCATGATGGCGGCCATGAAACCAAAGCATTGGGTTATGGTGCAGTGAGCTATCAATGGCAGCTGACAGATACCACCAAATTTATCCAGGGTGTTTCTGTGCTGAGCAGCTTCGGTGAAGACACCACGCTGAACTCAGAAACCGCGCTGCAGGTGGCCATCAATGCCCATTTCGCGCTGAAGCTGGGCTACAACGTGACCTGGAACAATAATCCGCCAGAATCTGCGCCGGATCGTACCGATACCAAAACCACGATCCAGCTCTCATACTCAATGTAAGCGAGACGGATGTGAATCACCGCTGCCAGGCCTGTGCCTCGCAGCGGTTTTTTTTATTTCTCTTTAGCTTAGCGAATCTCTGCACGGGTTTTGATCGGCGGCGAAAGCTGCTATTATCATCGCCGCTTTACATTCCTGGCGTCATTCCGACAACGTGGGTCTGACATCACGCCGGGTTACACACTATGAAACTCATTTTTGCATGTAGGCTTTCGTGTGGCTTACCACTGCAATTAAGGATATGAAATGCCAGTAATTACTCTTCCTGATGGCAGCCAGCGCAGCTTTGACCGTCCGGTCAGCGTGATGGATATTGCGTTGGATATTGGACCGGGTTTGGCGAAAGCCTGCATCGCGGGTCGCGTGAATGGCGAATTGGTTGATGCGGTTGATCCGATCACCGAGGACGCTCAGGTCGCGATTATTACCGCTAAAGACGACGCCGGTTTAGAAATCATTCGTCACTCTTGCGCGCACCTGTTAGGGCATGCGATTAAGCAGCTGTGGCCAAACACCAAAATGGCGATCGGCCCGGTGATTGATAACGGTTTCTATTATGACGTTGACCTGGAACATACCTTAACCCAGGAAGATCTTGAGCTGCTGGAAAAGCGTATGCACCAGCTGGCTGAAACCAACTACGATGTGGTGAAGAAAAAGGTGAGCTGGCAGGAAGCACGTGACGTGTTTGCTGAGCGTGGCGAAAGCTACAAAACCACCATTCTTGACGAGAACATCAGCCACGACGATCGTCCTGGCCTGTATCAACATGAAGAATACATCGACATGTGCCGCGGTCCGCACGTGCCGAATATGCGTTTCTGCCATCACTTCAAACTGCAGAAAATCTCCGGGGCTTACTGGCGCGGCAACAGCGACAACAAAATGCTGCAGCGTATTTACGGTACGGCCTGGGCGGATAAAAAGCAGTTGGCTGCCTATCTGCAGCGTCTGGAAGAAGCGGCGAAGCGCGATCACCGTAAAATCGGTAAGCAGCTTGATCTCTACCACATGCAGGAAGAAGCACCGGGCATGGTGTTCTGGCACAATGACGGCTGGACCATCTTCCGCGAGCTGGAAGTGTTTGTGCGTACCAAGCTGAAAGAGTACGACTATCAGGAAGTGAAAGGTCCGTTCATGATGGACCGCGTGCTGTGGGAGAAAACCGGGCACTGGGAGAACTATAAAGAAGCCATGTTCACCACCTCTTCAGAGAACCGTGAATATTGCATCAAGCCGATGAACTGCCCAGGCCACGTTCAGATCTTTAATCAGGGTCTGAAATCCTACCGCGACCTGCCGCTGCGTATGGCGGAGTTTGGCAGCTGCCATCGTAACGAGCCATCAGGTGCCTTGCATGGTCTGATGCGCGTGCGCGGCTTTACCCAGGATGATGCTCACGTCTTCTGTACCGAAGATCAGGTACGTGATGAGGTGAACAGCTGTATCCGCATGGTATACGACATGTACAGCACCTTCGGTTTTGAAAAAATCGTGGTGAAGCTATCGACCCGTCCGGAAAAACGTATCGGTACCGACGAAATGTGGGATCGTGCGGAAGTGGATTTGGCAGAAGCGCTGAAAGAGAATGATATTCCATTCGAATATCAGCCGGGAGAAGGTGCCTTCTACGGCCCTAAAATTGAGTTTACCCTGTACGATTGTCTCGACCGCGCCTGGCAGTGTGGTACCGTTCAGCTAGACTTCTCCCTGCCGAAGCGTCTGGACGCGACTTTTGTCGGCGAAAACAACGACCGTCAGACACCGGTAATGATCCATCGCGCAATTCTCGGTTCAATGGAACGCTTTATCGGCATCCTGACCGAAGAATTCGCTGGATTCTTCCCGAGTTGGCTGGCGCCGGTGCAGGCTGTGGTGATGAATATCACCGACAGTCAGTCAGAATACGTCAGTGAATTGACGAAGAAATTGCAGAATGCTGGCATTCGTGTCAAAGCAGACTTGAGAAACGAGAAGATAGGCTTTAAAATCCGCGAGCACACATTACGTCGCGTCCCTTATATGCTGGTTTGCGGTGACAAAGAGGTGGAAGCAGGCAAAGTTGCCGTGCGCACCCGCCGTGGTAAAGACCTTGGGAGCATGGACGTAGATGTGTTTGTTGAGAAGCTGCAACAAGAGATTCGCAGCCGACATCTTCACCAATTAGAGGAAACAGGTTATTAAAGGCGGAAAACGAGTACAACCAACACGTCCGAACCGTATCAACGGCGAAATCCGTGCCACCGAAGTGCGCTTAACTGGCGTAGACGGCGAGCAACTTGGCATTGTCACCCTGCGTGAAGCCATTGAGAAAGCTGAAGAAGCCGGCGTAGATTTAGTTGAAATCAGCCCGAACGCCGAACCGCCGGTTTGCCGTATCATGGATTACGGCAAGTTCCTTTATGAAAAAAGCAAGTCTTCTAAGGAACAGAAGAAGAAGCAGAAAGTTATCCAGGTTAAGGAAATCAAATTCCGTCCTGGTACCGATGATGGCGACTATCAGGTCAAACTACGCAACCTGATTCGCTTTCTGGAAGAGGGTGATAAAGCCAAAATCACGCTGCGTTTCCGCGGTCGTGAGATGGCGCACCAGCAGATCGGTATGGAAGTGCTTAACCGCGTCCGTAAAGATCTGTGTGAAGACATGGATCTGGCGATTGTCGAATCCTTCCCTTCGAAGATCGAAGGTCGTCAGATGATCATGGTGCTCGCTCCTAAGAAGAAACAGTAGGCCTTCAAGTAATAAAGCCGCGCAGCGCTTGCGTTGTGCGGATTTTTGTTCGCCTGTCTGATTCATTTTATTAACAATGCGAAGTGGATATTTGTAAAAATGCCAAAGATTAAAACTGTACGTGGCGCCGCTAAGCGCTTCAAGAAGACCGCTTCTGGCGGCTTCAAGCGTAAGCACGCGAACCTGCGTCATATTCTGACTAAAAAGTCTACTAAGCGTAAACGTCACCTGCGTCCGAAAGGCATGGTGTCTAAAGGCGATCTGGGTCTGGTTATTGCCTGCCTGCCGTACGCATAAGTAAATTTTTTTAGTTTAATTCCCCGAAAGATTTCGGATTGCAGCAAGGCGGCAACTCAATGAATCCCTGAACTTACATCAGTAAGTGACTGGGATGAATGAAGACAGCCAACGCCGCTGCGGCACGAAAGATGAAGGGAAATCACAGAATATGATATAGGAGAGCTCACATGGCTCGCGTTAAACGTGGTGTAATTGCTCGCGCACGTCACAAGAAAATCTTAAAACAAGCTAAAGGCTACTATGGTGCACGTTCACGTGTATACCGCGTTGCCTTCCAGGCTGTTATCAAAGCTGGTCAGTATGCTTACCGTGACCGTCGTCAACGTAAGCGTCAGTTCCGTCAACTGTGGATCGCGCGTATCAACGCTGCGGCTCGTCAGAACGGTATCTCTTACAGCCGTTTCATCAATGGCCTGAAAAAAGCCTCTATTGAAATCGACCGTAAGATTCTGGCTGACATCGCTGTATTCGACAAAGTGACATTTACTGCACTTGTTGAAAAAGCAAAATCAGCTCTGGCGTAAGTCGGTTGAAAAAGGGAGCTTGCTCCCTTTTTTATTACCCGCAACTCACGCAAAAGATTGACATTTTGGCCGCTGCGCATTTCAATAGTGCGGTTTCTAAATATGACAAGGTAACGCAAGCATGAATGCTGCTATTTTCCGTTTCTTTTTTTACTTTAGCGCCTGAACATCAGGGGCTTTTGCGCATAAGAAAAGAAACGAAAAATCGCGCTGAAAGCCTCCCTCGTGGAGGCTTTTTTGTTTCTGGCGACACTTAATCGGATCATCTGATCCCAACGAGAACTGACCAGCCCGGCTGGAAGAAGAGGAAATCATGTCCCAACTCGCAGACCTGGTGGCTCGTGCCACGGCCGCCATCGACGAGGCGGCGGATATCGCTGCTCTGGACGCCGTGCGCGTCGAATTTCTGGGTAAGAAAGGGCATCTGACGCTGCAAATGACCACCCTGCGTGAACTGCCGGCAGAAGAGCGCCCGGCTGCGGGTGCGGTCATCAACGAGGCCAAACAGCAAGTGCAGGACCGCCTTACCGCGCGCAAAGAGACGCTGGAAAGTGCGGAGCTGAATGCGCGTCTGGCTGCGGAAACCATCGACGTGTCGCTGCCTGGCCGCCGCGTTGAGAATGGTGGCTTGCATCCGGTGACCCGCACTATTGATCGTATCGAAACCTTCTTCGGCGAACTGGGTTTCGCGGTGGTAACAGGTCCGGAAATTGAAGACGATTACCACAACTTTGATGCGCTGAACATTCCCGGCCATCACCCGGCGCGTGCCGATCACGACACTTTCTGGTTTGATGCGACGCGTCTGCTGCGCACCCAAACTTCAGGCGTGCAGATCCGTACCATGAAAAACCAGCAGCCGCCAATCCGCATCATCGCGCCAGGCCGTGTTTATCGCAACGATTACGATCAGACGCACACGCCAATGTTCCACCAGATGGAAGGTTTGATTGTCGATAAAGACATCAGCTTTACCAACCTGAAAGGCACACTGCACGATTTCCTCAACAACTTCTTCGAAGAGAATCTGCAAATTCGCTTCCGTCCTTCTTACTTCCCGTTCACCGAACCGTCCGCAGAAGTGGACGTGATGGGTAAAAACGGCAAGTGGTTGGAAGTGCTGGGTTGCGGCATGGTGCACCCGAACGTATTGCGCAATGTTGGCATCGATCCGGAAATTTATTCGGGCTTTGCGTTTGGCATGGGCATGGAGCGTCTCACCATGCTGCGCTACGGTGTGACCGATCTGCGCGCCTTCTTCGAAAATGATTTACGTTTCCTCAAACAATTTAAATAAGGGCAGGTTATCCAATGAAATTCAGTGAACTCTGGTTACGCGAATGGGTAAATCCAGCCCTGGACAGCGCTGCGCTGTCTGAGCAAATCACCATGGCCGGCCTTGAAGTGGACGGCATGGATCCGGTTGCCGGTGCGTTCCACGGTGTCGTGGTGGGTGAAGTGGTTGAGTGCGGCCAGCATCCGAACGCCGACAAACTGCGCGTCACCAAAATCAACGTCGGTGGCGATCGCCTGTTGGATATCGTCTGCGGCGCGCCAAACTGCCGTCAGGGCCTGAAAGTGGCGGTGGCGACCGTTGGCGCTGTGCTGCCGGGCGATTTCAAAATCAAAGCAGCAAAACTGCGTGGCGAGCCGTCTGAAGGCATGCTGTGCTCCTTCTCTGAGCTGGGTATTTCCGACGATCACAACGGCATCATCGAGCTGCCAGCCGATGCGCCAATTGGCACCGATATCCGCAGTTATCTGCAGCTGGACGACAACACCATTGAAATCAGCGTCACGCCAAACCGCGCCGATTGTCTGGGCATCATCGGGATTGCGCGTGATGTAGCAGTATTGAACGGTTTGCCGCTGACGGCACCCGCAATTGAGCCGGTAAAAGCCACCATCAACGATACCTTCCCGATTCGTGTTGATGCCACCGCCGCGTGCCCGCGCTACCTTGGCCGCGTGGTGAAAGGTGTCAACGTTAAAGCCGCTACGCCATTGTGGATGCGTGAGAAGCTACGTCGTTGCGGTATTCGCTCAATCGATCCGGTGGTCGATATCACCAACTTTGTACTGCTGGAGCTTGGCCAGCCGATGCATGCCTTCGATCTCGACCGCATCGACGGCGGCATCGTGGTGCGTATGGCAGAAGAGGGCGAAGTGCTGACGCTGCTGGATGGTACCGAAGCTAAACTCAGCAGCGACACGCTGGTGATTGCCGATCACCACAAAGCGCTGGCGATGGGCGGCATCTTTGGTGGCGAGCATTCCGGTGTTAACGAAGAGACGCAAAATGTGCTGTTCGAATGCGCCTACTTTGATCCGCTGGCGATCACCGGCCGTGCTCGCCGTCAGGGCCTGCATACCGACGCGTCACATCGTTACGAGCGTGGCGTCGATCCAGCGTTGCAGCACAAAGCGATTGAACGCGCGACGCAACTGTTGCTCGACATCTGTGGCGGCGAAGCGGGCCCGGTCATCGACCAAACTGACGCGAGCGCGCTGCCGCCACGCGCCACCATCACGCTGCGCCGTGAAAAGCTCGATCGTCTGATTGGCCATGTGATTGCTGACGAACAGGTTACTGACATCCTGACGCGTTTGGGTTGCGAAGTGAAAGTGAGTGCAGGTGAGTGGCAAGCCGTTGCGCCAAGCTGGCGTTTCGATATGGCGATCGAAGAAGATCTGGTCGAAGAAGTGGCGCGCGTTTACGGCTATAACAACATCCCTGATGTGCCGGTGAAAGCCAGCCTGATCATGACGCAGCATCGTGAAGCCGACCTGTCGCTGAAGCGTGCGAAAAATCTGTTGGTAGATAAAGGTTATCAGGAAGCGATTACTTACAGCTTCGTTGATCCAAAACTGCAACAGTTGCTGCATCCGGGCGAAGAGGCGCTGATCCTGCCCAGCCCAATCTCCAGCGATATGTCGGCAATGCGCCTGTCGCTGTGGACCGGTTTGCTGGGCGCGGTGGTATATAACCAAAACCGTCAGCAGGGCCGCGTACGCCTGTTTGAAAGCGGTTTACGCTTTGTTCCTGATACACAGGCCGATCTGGGTATCCGCCAGGATCTTATGCTGGCCGGCGTTTTAAGCGGTAATCGCTATGAAGAGCATTGGGATCTGGCGCGTCAGACGGTTGACTTCTATGATTTGAAAGGCGATTTAGAATCGCTGCTGGATTTGACCGGTAAACTTGATGAGATTTCCTTCCGTGCGGAAGCCAATCCGGCGCTGCATCCAGGACAAAGCGCCGCAATTTATTTACGCGGCGAACGAATCGGATTTATCGGGGTGGTTCATCCAGAGCTGGAACGTAAGCTGGATCTGAATGGTCGCACCTTAGTGTTTGAACTGCTTTGGAATAAGGTCGCAGACCGCGTCCTGCCTGATGCGCGCGAGATTTCTCGCTTCCCGGCAAACCGTCGTGATATCGCCGTTGTGGTGGCTGAAAATGTGCCTGCAGCAGATATCATTGCGGAGTGTAAGAAAGTTGGCGTAAATCAGGTAGTTGGCGTAAACTTGTTTGACGTGTACCGTGGTAAGGGCGTAAACGAAGGTGAAAAGAGCCTAGCGATTAGCCTGATTTTGCAGGATACCAGCCGGACACTCGAAGAAGAGGAGATTGCCGCGACCGTTGCCAAATGCGTTGCGGCATTAAAAGAGCGATTCCAGGCAACCTTGAGGGATTGAACCTATGGCGCTTACAAAAGCTGAAATGTCAGAGTACCTGTTTGAAAAACTCGGGTTGAGCAAACGCGATGCCAAAGAGTTGGTAGAACTTTTTTTTGAAGAGGTTCGCCGCGCGTTGGAAAACGGAGAACAGGTAAAACTGTCCGGATTTGGTAATTTTGATCTGCGTGACAAAAACCAGCGTCCGGGCCGTAACCCGAAGACGGGGGAAGATATCCCTATCACCGCGCGCCGAGTGGTGACATTCCGTCCGGGACAGAAGTTGAAAAGTCGCGTCGAGAACGCGACACCCAAGGATGCTGACTAATTTCAGTACGACAAAAAGGCCGCTTAGCGGCCTTTTTTTTGTCTTAAATCTGGCCGCTCCTCACGATTTATTCACGATGTAAGGATTTAGTAAGTATCCGGAAAATAGGGCGAAAATCGGTCCTCACCGATAGTGACGGCATCAACACTTTTGTTATAACAGCGCCATCACAGAGCAAAGGGTTTGAATAATGAAAAAGACAGCAATTTTATTAAGCGTCCTGTTAGGCATGCCGCTGCTGGCTAGCGCCAATGTTTCCGTCAACATCAACACCCCGGGCGTTTCGGTGCATATCGGCGATCAGGATAAACGCGGCTACTATTGGGATGGTTACGACTGGCGTGCGCCAACGTGGTGGAAACAGCACCATAACCAGCGCATCGGCACCAAAGGTCCGCACGGTTACTGGAACGGTAACGGCTGGCAGGCGCAGCATCCGGGCAATGGACCGCACCGCGACGACAAACGTCAGCCGCAACCGCAGCATCACGACCAGCGTGACAATCAGCAGAAGCGTGATAATCATGGTCAGCCGCTTCCTCCGCATCAGTAAGGCTTCTCCAGCGGCGCCTCCACAGCGCCGCTTTCTTTTTGCTGTAATCCCACTACAATCAAATCTCTGTTTTCTCAGCCAATCTTATCTATGACTCTGCTGGATCAGCTTGCTTCCCAGGCAAATCGCCGCAGCCAGCGCTGGCTCATCGCACTCATTGCGCTGCTATTGCTGCTCATCGGGCTTAGCCTGTGTGCCGGCGACAGCTGGATCTCCCCCACACAATGGTTTTCGGCGGAAGGCGATCTGTTCGTCTGGCAACTGCGCATGCCGCGCACGCTGGCGGTGCTGCTGGTGGGTGCAGCGCTGGCGGTGTGCGGCGTAGTGATGCAGGCGCTGTTTAACAATCCACTGGCGGAGCCCGGCTTACTTGGCGTGTCTAACGGGGCGGGGATTGGTCTGGTATTAGGCGTGATGCTCGGTAACGGTTCGCTATGGAGCTTAGCGCTGGCGGCCATGGCCGGTGCGCTGCTGATCACGCTGATGCTGCTGCACTTCGCTCACAAACAACTCTCAGTGAGCCGCTTACTGCTGACCGGCGTGGCGCTTGGCATTATCTGTAGCGCCATCATGACGTGGGCAGTGTACTTTAGCACCAGCCTCGATCTGCGTCAGCTGATGTACTGGATGATGGGCGGCTTTAGCGGCATCGACTGGCGCTATGGCTGGATGATGTTGGCGCTGCTGCCGGTAACGCTGCTGCTGATCGCCACCGCACGCACGTTGAATTTGCTGGCGCTGGGCGAAACCTCGGCACGTCAGCTCGGATTACCGCTGCTGCTGTGGCGCAACCTGCTGGTGCTGGCGATGGGCTGGCTGGTGGGCGTGAGCGTAGCGATGGCGGGTGCGATCGGTTTTATTGGTCTGGTTATCCCGCATCTATTGCGTCTCAGCGGTTTTAGCGATCATCGTTATTTGTTGCCTGCGGCGGCGTTAGCCGGTGCCGCAGTGCTGCTTGGCGCGGATATTATTGCGCGGCTGGTGTTAACCTCTGCCGAACTGCCGATTGGCGTGGTAACGGCCACGCTCGGCGCGCCGCTATTTATCATGTTATTAGTGAAGTCTTCGCGCTAGCTTTGGCTGGCAACGTGTTATCAACAACAGGAATCGACTATGAGCATTTATCAGACAGAACTGGTTACGCTGGACGGTGAAAAAACCACGCTGGCGGCCTATGAGGGCAAGGTGCTACTGGTAGTCAATGTGGCATCCAAATGTGGCCTGACGGCGCAGTATGAGCAGTTAGAATCGCTGCAGAAAGCCTGGCAGGATAAGCCGTTCAGCGTGCTTGGCTTCCCATGCAATCAGTTCCTCGAGCAAGAGCCGGGCAGTAACGAAGAGATCAAAACCTTTTGCAGCACCACTTACGGCGTCACTTTCCCGATGTTCGATAAAACCGATGTCAACGGCGAGCATCGTCACCCTCTCTATGCGCAGTTGACGGCGGCGCAGCCGGTGGCGCAACGCCCGGAAGGCAGCGGTTTCCTCGAGCGCATGGAGAGCAAAGGGCGCGCGCCGAGAGCGCCAAGCGATATCCTGTGGAACTTCGAAAAATTCCTTATTAATAAGCAAGGCAAAGTCACTGCGCGCTTCTCACCGGATATGACGCCAGACGATCCCATCATCCTGAAAAGTGTAGAGCAGGCGCTGGCCGAATAAATGCTATTGCAGTGTCAGGGAGTCAGCGTCACAGGGCGGCTGGCTCCCGTTGAACTTAGCGTTAACGCCGGTGAATTAGTGCATCTGGTGGGGCCGAACGGCGCCGGCAAAAGTACCTTGCTCAACGCGCTGTCCGGTTTGTTGCCGAGTCAGGGCAGCATTCTGCTGGATGGCGCGCCGCTGTCCACGTTAAACGGTGCAGCATTGGCCCCGCTGCGCGGCTGGCTGCCGCAACAGCAGATGGCGCCGGGACAAATGCCGGTGTGGCATTACTTACGCATGCATATCACCGCACAAACGGCGAAAACAGACTGCGTGTTACAAGACGTGCTCGCGCAGTTAGCGCTGCAGGACAAACTGACGCGCAGTCTTACGCAGCTTTCTGGTGGCGAATGGCAACGCGTGCGGTTGGCTGCCGTGGTGTTGCAGGTTCATCCGGCGATCAATCCACGCGGCAAACTCCTGCTACTGGATGAGCCGATGAGTGCACTCGACGTGGCGCAGCAACGCGCGGTCGATAAGCTGCTGGCTGAACTGTGTTGCAGCGGCCTGGCGATTGTTGCCAGCGGGCACGACCTCAACCACAGCCTGCGCCATGCCGCTCGCGTGTGGTTAATGCATCAAGGCGCGGTTGTCCGTCAGGGCAGGGCCAGCGAGGTGCTGACCGCTGCGCATTTAGCGCCGCTTTACCAAACCCCGTTTGAACAAATTGATACCGCACAAGGCCCGCTGCTGTTTATTCCCTGACAGAGGATTGCGTGCCGTGGCGCTTTGCCGCTACAGTGTCTGCCGGACAAGGAAGAAAGGGAAAGGCGGATGCGGCTGACAATTTTGATTTTGACACTATTGCTGGCGGGCTGTAGCCATCATGCACCGCCGCCGAATGGCCGTTTGTCTGACTCTATCACCGTGATTGCCCAACTCAACGATCAGCTGAGCCGCTGGCGGGGAACGCCGTATCGCTATGGCGGATTAAGCCGCGGTGGCGTGGATTGTTCCGGCTTCGTCTATCTCACCTTCCGCGATAAATTCGATATGCAGCTGCCGCGCTCGACCATTGATCAAACCGACATTGGTACGCGCATCGACAAGGGCGATCTGCTGCCTGGCGATCTGGTGTTCTTCAAAACCGGCAGTGGAGAAAACGGTTTGCACGTCGGTATTTACGATACCGACAACACCTTTATTCACGCCTCAACCAGCCAGGGTGTGATCCGCTCGTCGCTGGATAATGTTTACTGGCGTAAAGTATTTTGGCAGGCGCGTCGCATCTAAATAGCGTTGTTATCGCTTAATAAAGGCGCGAAAAAAGAAAGGGTATCTCACCCTGAATTAAATCTGAATTCTGCCGATATTTAACTATCATTTAAAATGGCACTTTACCCGCCATCGATTTAATACTAATAATAAAGCTAAATTTATTTAATTGGTATGGACATTAACCCCGGCTTATTTGGCTTAAGTATTATTTGCGGTTTAAATCAGCGTAATAAGACCTAAAACGGCACCTCTTCAAACGTTTGGTCCTATTGCCTGGTGGTATTCGTTGATATACGATGCGCCAATTGCCATTGCTTCTGGCTTGAAAAATGAAAGTCCATTTGTCTGCCGACTATCAGTCGGAAACCTGGTTTTATCCAGTTTACTCTCTGGCGGGCCAGCTGACTGCGGTCGAGCTGGTGACGCAATTTGTCCACGACAGCGCACCTATTACGCTGCCGCAGGATTTGCTGTTGCCGCAATTGGACGATGCGCAGCAATTACGTTTGCTGCAGAGCCAGCTTTCATTGCTGGAAAAGTACCGCGACTTTTTTGAGATTAATCAAATTACCGCGTTGGTACGTATTGATGATTCTATGGCCAATACACTTTTAGCCAGCGAATTTCTGTTAAGGAAATTCCGACAAATCCCTTTTATTGTTTTAGATATCAGCGAAACGTTTCCGCAATTATCTTTGGGTAAATCCCATCCATTGCTCGCAGCATTACAAAGTGAATTTCGTTTATCGCTTTCACAATTTGGCGCAGGAAAAGCACCAGCAACCGCGGTGTACGATAATCTGTTTAGCGTGTTAAAACTGGATAAAGCCTTTATTCACAACCTGGCCAAGCGCGCCTCGTTTACGCCTTTTATTCAGACAGTTATCAATAATTTTTCCGATTTTGCGGACCAGATCATTATTTGTGGTATTGACGATAACCACATGATGGAAAAGATGACCACGTTGAGTGGTGCGCAGCTACAGGGCAGCCTGCTCCCGGTGGTGAAAGCTGAACGTCTTGACGATCTCATCTATTCCGACCTGAATTTACACACGCCTTCGCAGCAGTAACCCTTTCGCCTGTCTTCCGCGCCGCGTCGGCGTTACACTCTCTGTTATCTTATAACTTATTGCGGGTGCCTGATTTAAGCGCACCTTCCGGAGTGTCGATGCAATTTACCAATAGCTGGCAGCAAGAATTACCCGGATTCTACACCGCGCTGGACCCAACGCCATTAGTGGGCGGACGGCTGTTTTATCACAATGCCCCGCTGGCACAAGAGATGGGTTTAGACGATGCGCTGTTCGCCGGCAGCGGGCATGGCGTGTGGTCAGGACGCGAACTGCTGCCCGGCATGTCGCCGCTGGCGCAGGTTTATAGCGGCCATCAGTTTGGCGTCTGGGCCGGACAGCTGGGCGATGGGCGCGGCATTCTGCTGGGTGAACAGCAGCTGGCCAACGGTCGCAAGCTCGACTGGCACTTAAAAGGGGCCGGATTAACGCCCTATTCGCGCATGGGCGACGGTCGCGCGGTGATCCGCTCCAGCGTACGCGAATTCCTCGCGTCTGAAGCGCTGCACCATCTTGGCATTCCCACCACGCGCGCGCTGGCGTTAGCCATTGGCGATGAGCCGGTGCTACGCGAAACCCAGGAACGCGGTGCGATGCTGATGCGCATTGCCGACAGCCATCTGCGTTTCGGTCATTTTGAGCATTTCTATTACGGCGGTGAACAAGACAAAGTGCGCCAGCTGGCGGATTACGCCATTCGCCATCACTGGCCGCAGCTCAAGGATGAAGCGGATCGTTACCTGCTGTGGTTCACCGATATCGTTAAACGCACGGCGAGCCTGATCGCCCATTGGCAGAGCGTTGGCTTTGCGCACGGCGTGATGAACACCGATAACATGTCGATTCTGGGCTTAACGCTGGATTACGGTCCTTACGGTTTCCTCGACGACTATCAGCCGGATTACATTTGCAATCACAGTGACTATCAGGGCCGCTACGCTTTCGAAAATCAGCCGATGATTGGCTTGTGGAACCTTAATCGCCTGGCGCATGCCTTGTCGGGCTTGATGACCACCGAGCAGCTTAAGCAGGCGCTGAGTCATTATGAAGGTGAGCTGATGCGCGTTTGGGGGGAGAAAATGCGTGCCAAACTCGGCTTGCTGACGGCGGATGCCAATGACAACACGCTTCTGACTGGCTTGCTGTCGATGATGACGGCGGAACACAGTGATTACACGCTGACCTTCCGCATGCTGAGCGACACGCAGCAAGATGAAAGCCGTTCGCCGTTGCGTGATGAGTTTATCGATCGTGAGGCCTTTGATCGCTGGTACAGCGATTATCGCCAGCGTTTGTTGCAAGACCACGCCAGCGATGCGCAGCGTCAGGCGGTGATGAAGGCGGCGAATCCGGCGCTGGTGTTACGCAACTATCTGGCACAGCAGGTGATTGAAGAGGTCGAGAACGGCGAGACCACGGCGTTAGCGAAGCTGCATAGCGCGTTACAGCAACCGTTTAGCGATGCGGCCGTCAGCGCAGAGTTGCGCCAACGGCCACCAGAGTGGGGCAAAACGCTTGAAGTGAGTTGTTCCAGCTAGATCAGCATTAAAAACGGCTGTTGACCGCGGCAGCCAGTTTTGCCAGCACCTCGGCGCTGTCTTCCCAGCCGAGACACGGATCGGTGATTGACTGACCATAGGTCAGCGCCGCACCGCTCACCACTTTCTGATTCCCTTCCTGCAGGAAACTCTCGATCATCACGCCCGCAACCGCGCGCGATCCGGCACGGATTTGCGCCGCCACATCATCGGCAACGTCACGCTGACGAACGTGCTGCTTCAGGCAGTTGCCGTGGCTGAAGTCGATCACCAATTGCTCCGGCAGATTGAAGTCGCGCAGATTGGCCGCTGCCGCCGCCACATCTTCGGCGTGATAGTTCGGCTGACGACCGCCGCGCAGGATCACGTGACCATGCGGATTACCGCTGGTTTGATAGATGGTCATCTGACCGTTTTTATCCGGTGACAGGAACATGTGGCTGGCACGCGCGGCGCGAATCGCATCGACCGCAATTTGCACGTTGCCGTCGGTGCCGTTTTTGAAACCGACCGGACAGGAGAGCGCTGACGCCATTTCACGATGAATCTGGCTTTCGGTGGTACGTGCGCCAATCGCGCCCCAGCTGATTAAGTCGGCAATAAACTGGCCGATCACCATATCGAGGAATTCAGTGGCGGTTGGCATGCCCAGCGCGTTGATATCCAGCAGCAGTTTGCGCGCAATGGCGATGCCGCGGTTTACATCGTAGCTGCCATCCAGATCGGGATCGGAGATCAGGCCTTTCCAGCCAATCACGGTGCGCGGTTTTTCGAAATAGGCACGCATCACGATTTCCAGACGATCTTTATGGCGCTCACGCAGCACGTTCAGACGTTCAGCATACTCAATCGCCGCTTTAGGATCGTGCAGCGAGCAAGGGCCAATAATCACCAGCAGACGCGGATCTTCACCGGTCAGAATGCGCGCGATGCGCTGGCGGGAAGCGGTGACGTTGGCGGCAATCTCTGCCGAAATAGGGTGTTCATGCGCGAGCGCAGCCGGAGTCAGTAGGCTACCGATGCGCGCGGTACGCAGTTCATCAGTCTTGTTCATTGAGATTCTCAAAAATTTGTTCTTCGCAGCGGTGAAATACCGGGAAGTGATGGTGATCACAATAAACTAATAGCCTGCGAATTCAACCTGCTAAAAACAAAGGTCTTAAAACCAGACGGAAGCCAGACTTTACGATTGCAATACAGGCCCGGTATGTGGCGGGAGGTCGCCATTTATGGCGACCGGCAGAGAAACCTAATACATGCTGCGGCTCAGACCCATGATATCGAGAATTTTGGTGGCGATCTCTTCCACCGAATAGTTGGTGCTGTTGAGATAACGAATCTGGTTGGTACGGAACAGCGCTTCCACTTCGCCTACTTCGAGACGGCACTGGCGCAACGAAGCGTAGCGGGTATTTTCCGCGCGCTCCTGGCGAATCGCCGCCAGGCGTTCCGGGTCGATGGTTAAACCAAACAACTTATGCTGATGTGCACGCAGCGCCGGCGGCAGTTTCAGGTTATCCATATCATCGGCGATAAACGGATAGTTAGCGGCACGCACGCCAAACTGCATTGCCAGATACAAGCTGGTGGGCGTCTTCCCGCAGCGCGACACGCCGAGCAGAATCACCTGCGCATCTTCGAGGCCGCGCAGGGAAATGCCGTCATCATGTGCAAGGGTGTAATCGATGGCGGCAATGCGCGCGTCATATTTGCCGAGGTTGCTGGCGGTCAAACCGTGCGTGCGGTGCGCCACCGGCATTGACGCCACGCCGAGCTCGCTCTGCAACGGCGCGACCAGCGCCTGCACGATGTCCTGACAAAAGCCTTCGCTTTCGAGAATAATTTCACGGACGTCGGGTGTGACGATGGAGAAGAACACCAGCGGGCGCACGCCGCTCTGCTGGTAGAGCGCGTTGATCTGCGCTTTAACCGCCTGAGCGCGTTGCACATTCTCGACAAATGGCAGCGTCACGCTGTGGGTCATCACCGGGAACTGGGATAACACCGCATGGCCCAGCACTTCGGCGGTAATGGCGGTGCCATCAGAAATGTAGAATACGCTGCGTTCAGTGTTCATAGTGCAAATATCCTCTTGCGTAGCAATGCCCAAATTATCGATGACAATATTTCATTTTAATTAATAGTAAAATGAAATATCCATATTGTCCGCTATTGCGCTCACAAAGATGAATCAGCGAATAATCAATATTAGATGAAATGCTGTTTCGAAAAGCATTATTTTCGCGCATTTTCCTTTTCGCGCATGAAATAAAGTGTGAAGGCGTTGCGCAACAAAAATCAATCGCTAACCCTCTGAAAAGGGGAAAAATATCGCTACAGCAATCCATTAGCGTGAAATACCCTGGTTGCGCAACTCAATTAATTCTAAGTACTAATCCGATTTTGTCTTTCTTTTCTGCTTTAACGATTCAACACTTAGTCTTTATTAATGGGTTGTGCCAGGCTGTTTTGGCGAATAGCAAAATGTTCCATGTGTATTCACATCATTTAAAAGGATAATCTCAATGTCCAATCAAGACCAACAGTCGCTAGTGCTCTGGTACAACCAGCTTGGCATGCATGATGTTGATCGGGTGGGAGGCAAAAATGCGTCCCTCGGAGAAATGATTACGAATTTGTCGTCGCTGGGTGTTTCCGTACCAAACGGTTATGCGACCACATCTTACGCGTTTAATCTGTTCCTCGATCAAAGCGGACTGAACCAGCGTATCTATGATTTGCTGGATAAAACGGATGTTGATGATGTTGCTGAGCTCGCGCAAGCGGGTAAACAGATTCGTCAATGGGTGGTCGATACGCCATTCCAGCCTGAACTGGAAGCGGCGATTCGTAGCGCCTACGAACAACTTTCTGCTGATGATGCCGACGCCTCCTTTGCGGTGCGCTCGTCAGCCACCGCCGAGGATATGCCCGACGCCTCGTTTGCCGGTCAGCAGGAGACGTTCCTTAACGTGCAGGGTTATGACGCGGTCATCATCGCGGTGAAGCACGTTTACGCCTCCTTATTTAACGATCGTGCCATCTCCTACCGTGTGCATCAGGGCTATGACCATCGCGGCGTTGCGCTCTCGGCGGGTATTCAGCGCATGGTGCGATCGGACCTCGCTTCGTCGGGCGTGATGTTTACCATTGATACCGAATCGGGCTTTGATCAGGTGGTATTTATCACTTCGGCCTTTGGTTTGGGCGAAATGGTGGTGCAGGGCGCGGTCAACCCCGATGAGTTTTATGTGCACAAACCGACGCTGGCGGCGAACCGCCCATCGATTGTGCGCCGCACCATGGGCTCGAAAAAGCTGCGCATGGTGTATGCCGATTCGCAGGAGCACGGTGAGCAGGTGCGCATTGAAGATGTCGAGCAGGAACAGCGCGATCGCTTCAGTTTGACTGATGATGAAGTGCAAGCGCTGGCGCGTCAGGCGGTGCTGATTGAGCAGCACTACAAACGCCCGATGGACATTGAGTGGGCGAAAGACGGCCACACCGGCAAACTGTTCATCGTGCAGGCGCGTCCGGAAACGGTGCGCTCCAACGGTCAGGTGATGGAACGTTATACGCTGCAGGGCAAAGGCAACGTGGTGGTCGAAGGCCGCGCCATTGGTCATCGCATCGGCGCCGGTGAAGTCAAAGTCATCCACGACATCAGCGAGATGCATCGCATTGAAAAAGGCGACGTGCTGGTAACCGACATGACCGATCCCGATTGGGAACCGATCATGAAGAAAGCCTCAGCCATCGTCACCAATCGCGGCGGTCGTACTTGCCATGCAGCGATCATCGCGCGTGAGCTGGGCATTCCGGCGGTGGTGGGCTGTGGCGATGCCACCGATCACCTGAAAGATGGCCACAAAGTCACGGTTTCCTGCGCCGAAGGTGATACCGGTTATGTCTATGACGAACTGCTGGACTTCGAAGTGACCAGCTCGCAGGTCGATACCATGCCGGAACTGCCGCTGAAGATCATGATGAACATCGGTAATCCGGATCGTGCGTTCGATTTCGCCTGCTTGCCGAACGAAGGTGTCGGCCTGGCGCGTCTGGAGTTCATTATCAACCGTATGATTGGCGTGCATCCCAAAGCGTTGCTGGAGTTTGATCAGCAAACGCCGGAATTGCAGCAGCAGATTCGTCAGATGATGAAAGGCTTTGATGACCCGATTGAGTTCTACATCGGCCGTCTAACCGAAGGGATTGCGACGCTGGGTGCCGCATTTGCGCCGAAACGGGTGATTGTTCGTCTTTCCGATTTCAAAACCAACGAATACGCCAACCTGGTGGGTGGCGAGCGTTATGAGCCGGAAGAAGAGAACCCGATGCTCGGTTTCCGTGGCGCCGGTCGCTACGTTGCTGACAACTTCCGCGACTGCTTCAGGCTGGAGTGCGAAGCGGTGAAGCGCGTGCGTAACGAAATGGGGCTGACCAACGTTGAAATCATGATTCCGTTCGTGCGTACCGTCGATCAAGCCGAAGCGGTGGTCGCCGAGCTGGCGAAAAACGGTCTGAAGCGCGGCGAGAATGGCCTGAAAGTGATCATGATGTGTGAGATCCCGTCCAACGCCTTGCTGGCTGAGCAGTTCCTCGAGCACTTCGATGGCTTCTCCATCGGTTCCAACGACATGACGCAGTTGGCGCTGGGCCTCGATCGTGACTCTGGCGTGGTGTCCGCGCTGTTTGATGAACGTAATGATGCCGTGAAAGCGCTGTTATCGATGTCGATCAAAGCGGCGAAAAAACAGGGCAAATACGTCGGTATTTGTGGTCAGGGACCGTCGGATCATCAGGACTTTGCGGCATGGTTAATGGAGCAGGGCATTGATAGCCTGTCGCTTAATCCGGATACCGTGGTTGAAACCTGGTTGAGTTTGGCAGAGCTGAACGCATCCAAACATTAACCAGGCGGTAATTTGATGCATCAGATGAGAATTTGACGTGTCATTAATGTAATTATCAAGGTCAGCGCTGCTGGCCTTGTTTTTTTGTCTGAAAAAAAGCCAAAAAAAAGCCCATCACAGGGGATGGGCAAAGACTACACACAGCAATTCTTCACTTTACTCAGGGGAATAAGGTTGTTTAGAAATCAGTAGCTTGATTCAAAACATAGGAAACATGTTATTGATCAGGCTCGCTGGCGTCTTTAAGAATCCTCTTATTAGTTTAAAGCTGATAACCTTTCGTGGCCTTTTTCTTCCCTGCTAAGCGGCAATTCAGCTGTAAAAATAATCATTCCGTAAGAGAATTCCGCCTAAAGCGCCTAAAACTGCGTTTTTTCTTAAAAATCGCTTATGGAAAAAAATTATTATCAGTAAGAAATGCGCGGGGGCGATGTTGGGGCATTAGGCCGGTTAAAGTAAGGCCAGTGTAAAACTGAGAGAACGTGCATCTTCGCTAAGTGGGCGTTAATGTGAATGAGGTCGCCATGAACGGCGACCCGGCGGGGAACGCTTAATGTAGTTCTTCTTCGTGATCGGCCAACGCTTCGATGGCGGTCTGCACATCGTCATCCGGTTCGGGCGCTTCATGCATCCACACTGAAACCAGACGATAAGACACCGCCAGGACCACCGGACCGATAAACAGCCCAATCATACCGAAAGCAATCAATCCGCCAATAACGCCGGAAAGAATCAGGATCATCGGTAAATCGGCACCCATGCGAATCAACACCGGACGCAACACGCTGTCCAGCGTACCGACCACGCAACTCCACACCAGCAGCACCGTGCCCCACGTGGTATCGCCGCTCCAGTACAGCCAGATAATCGCTGGCACTAACACTACCAGCGGCCCGAGCTGCACCAGGCAGGTCAGAATCATCAACACGGTTAACAGCGTGGCGTAAGGAATGCCGGAAATGGCTAAACCAATACCGCCGAGCACGCCCTGAACCAGCGCGGTGACCACCACGCCTAGCGCCACAGCACGAATCGCCTGACCGGCCAGCAGCACTGCGGCATCGCCACGGCGTCCACTCATGCGATAGGCAAAATGACGAATGCCGTGGCCCACCTGCTCGCCGCGCCAGTAGAGCAGCACGCTGAACAACAGCATCACGATGAGGTGCATCATAAAGCGGCCGAAGTGGCCGGCCTGCGCCACAAAGAAGCCGGTGGTGCGACCAATATAAGGCTGCACCTGATTCAGCATCGCCGCGCCGCCGCCATCCACTAATTTGTGGTAGCTCGAGTAGAGTTTCCTGCCGACGTAGGGAATCTGTCGCAACCAATCGAAGTCAGGCATTACCAGATGGCGCTGCGTTGCCCAGGCGATCACCGGCGCACTGTTATCAATCAGGCTGCTGACCAGCAGGGCGATAGGAATAATAAACAACAGTAATAGCAAAATGGTCATGGCGATCACCGCCAGCGAGCGGCGTCCCCACAACATGTGCTGTAGACGAATCATCAACGGCCAGGTGGCGATCACCACCATGCTGGCCCAGGCGAAGCCAAGAATAAAGGGCTGCACCACCCACAGACTGGCGATGATCATGATTAGAATGAACATCAGTGAAAACAGCATTTGCGGTAAATCCATACCGCGTTGCAGGTCTTTCATCACAACGGTTAACCTCGATTGAATCCTTCAGAGTGGGGCTGAACAGCCCTGATTAATGATGATCTATTTCCTGAAAATTAAACAGGAAAAGCAGCGACGGCGGCGCGCTTTCCTGAAAAAACAGCAGCCAGCAGAAAAGTATGATAAAACCAAGGGCTGAAAAAAATCACGACGCAAACGTTTACAACATCTCGGTCACTCAATAATGATCCCACAGATTTCTCAGGCACCAGGCCTCGTTCAACTGGTGCTGACATTCCTGCAGTCCTTGAAAGAGCAAGGCTTTACCGGCGATACCGCCACCAGCTATGCCGATCGCCTCTCGCTTGCCACCGACAACAGTATTTATCAGCTGCTGCCTGATGCGGCGCTGTTTCCGCGCTCGACGGCGGATGTGGCGTTGATTGCGCGCCTTGCCGGTGAAACCCGTTTTACCAGCCTGGTGTTTACGCCACGCGGTGGCGGCACCGGCACCAACGGACAGTCGCTGAATCAGGGCATCGTGGTGGATATGTCGCGCTACATGAACCGCATCCTGGAAATCAACACCGAGCAAGGTTGGGTGCGGGTTGAAGCGGGCGTGGTGAAAGATCAACTCAATGCGTGGCTCAAGCCGTATGGCTTCTTCTTCTCGCCGGAGCTCTCCACCAGCAATCGCGCCACGCTCGGCGGCATGATCAACACCGATGCTTCGGGCCAGGGTTCGCTGGTGTATGGCAAAACCTCCGATCACGTTGAAGGCCTGCGCGCGGTGCTGCTGGGTGGTGACATCCTTGATACGCGCGCCATGCCGACTGAATTGGCGGAACAGCTGGCCAGCACGCCGACCGCGGAAGGGCGCATTTACCAGCAGGTGTTGAGTCGCTGCCGCGAACAGCGCGATCTGATTCTGGAGAAATTCCCCAAGCTCAATCGCTTCCTGACCGGCTACGATCTGCGTCATGTGTTCAGCGACGATTTGCAGACGTTTGATTTGACGCGTTTGCTGTGCGGCGCGGAAGGCACATTGGCCTTTATTACCGAAGCGCGCCTCGACATCACCCCCATCCCTAAAGTGCGCCGTCTGGTCAACATCAAATACGATTCATTCGACTCAGCCCTGCGTAACGCCCCTTTAATGGTGGAAGCCAAAGCGCTTTCGGTTGAAACCGTTGACTCAAAAGTCCTGAATCTGGCGCGAGAAGATATCGTCTGGCATTCGGTAAATGAATTAATTACCGATGTGCCAGATAAACAGTTGCTGGGGCTCAACATCGTGGAGTTTGCCGGTGATGATGGCGAACTGATTGAGCAGCAGATCAGCACGCTATGTCAGCGCTTAGAAGAGCTGATGCAGCAGCAGATGGGCGGCGTGATTGGCTATCAACTGTGTAACGATTTAGGCGGCATTGAGCGCATCTATAATATGCGCAAAAAAGCGGTTGGCCTGCTGGGGAATGCCAAAGGGCGCGCCAAGCCGATTCCGTTTGTGGAAGACACCGCGGTGCCGCCAGAACAGCTGGCGGATTACATCGTCGATTTTCGCGCGCTGCTCGACAGTCACGGCCTGAGCTACGGCATGTTTGGGCATGTGGATGCTGGCGTGCTACATGTGCGTCCGGCTCTGGATATGTGCGATCCGCAGCAGGAGCTGCTGATGAAGCAGATCTCTGATGAAGTGGTGGCGCTGACCGCGCGCTACGGCGGTTTATTGTGGGGCGAGCACGGCAAAGGTTTTCGCGCGCAGTACAGCCCGGAGTTCTTTGGCGAAACGTTATTCAATGAGCTGCGCCGCATCAAAGCCGCGTTCGATCCTGACAACCGCATGAATCCCGGCAAAATCTGTACGCCGCTCGGCAGTGATGAACCGATGATGCAGGTTGATGCGGTGAAACGCGGCACCTACGATCGGCAGATTCCGGTTACGGTGCGCAACGAGTGGCGCGGTGCGATGGAGTGTAATGGCAACGGTTTGTGCTTCAACTTCGATGCACGTAGCCCAATGTGCCCGTCGATGAAAATTACCCGCAACCGCATTCACTCGCCGAAAGGGCGCGCCACACTCACGCGTGAATGGCTGCGTTTGCTCTCCGAGCAGGGCGTGGATCCTACCCAACTTGAGCAGGCGCTGCCGAAACAGGGCGCCAGCTTGCGTACGCTGATTCAGCGCACGCGTAATACCTGGCACGCAAATCAGGGCGAATATGACTTCTCGCACGAAGTGAAAGAGGCGATGTCGGGCTGCCTGGCGTGTAAAGCCTGCTCGACGCAGTGCCCAATCAAGATCGATGTGCCGAACTTCCGTTCACGCTTCCTGCAGTTGTATCACACCCGCTATCTGCGCCCGATGAGCGATCATCTGGTAGCCACCGTGGAGAGTTACGCGCCGCTGATGGCCAAAGCGCCTAAGGTGTTCAACTTTTTCCTCAAGCAGCCGTGGATGCGCGAGCTGAGCAAAAAGCATATCGGCATGGTGGATTTGCCGCTGCTGTCATCGCCGAGCCTCAAGCAGCAGTTAGGCGGCCATCCGGCGATGAACCTGACGCTGGAGCAGTTAGAAGCGCTGGATGCGGCGCAACGCGAAAACTGCGTGCTGGTGGTGCAAGATCCCTTTACCAGCTATTACGAGGCGCAGCTGGTCACCGATTTCGTCAAGCTGATTGAGAAACTCGGTTATCGTCCGGTGCTGCTGCCGTTCTCACCGAATGGCAAGGCGCAGCATGTGAAAGGCTTCCTGCAGCGCTTTGCGCGCACCGCCAGCAAAACCGCTGATTTTCTCAATCGCGTGGCAAAACTGGGCATGCCGATGGTCGGTGTCGATCCGGCGACAGTGCTCTGTTACCGCGATGAGTACCATCAGGTGCTGGGCGAGCAGCGCGGCGAGTTTAACGTGCAGCTGGTGCATGAGTGGCTGCAAACCGCCTTGTCGGCACGTGCGGAGCAAACCGCCAGCGGCGAAGCCTGGTATCTGTTTGCGCACTGCACCGAAGTGACCGCGCTACCGTCCACGCCGAATCAGTGGCAGAGCATTTTTGCGCGCTTTGGTGCGAAGCTGGAAAACGTCAATGTGGGCTGCTGCGGAATGGCGGGAACCTACGGCCATGAAAGCGTAAACCTGGAGAATTCGCTGGGGATTTATGAGCTGTCCTGGCATCCGCAATTGCAAAAGCTGCCGCGTCAGCGCTGTCTGGCAACCGGTTTTTCGTGTCGTAGCCAGGTAAAACGCGCAGAAGGCAATGGCATGCGTCATCCACTGCAAGCATTACTGGAAATGATGTAAACAAATTGTAGGAGACGTCACAAAGCTGGATTAGAATATCCAGCCTGCGTGGCGAACAAAATCACTCTGCAGGCGGGTGGCTTGATCCCACTCGCCGCTGAGCGCCAGTTGATGACACAAGCGTGTTAATGACAGGCGCGCCAGTTGATAGGCCTGAATCCGGAACAAACGGTCACGATCGGCATTGCCCATCTCCTGCACTAAGCGGTGATGGAGCTTGCCCATGGCATGCAGAAAGCTGTGATCGTCGCCGTTGATTTCGCAGATTTCTGCCATATCAAGACAGGTGTCGTTAAAGCGACGCAGTTGGTCGAGTGTGCAATCAGTGCGGTTGAGCTTTGCCTGAGCCATGTAGAAGTCAACGGTGATATCACGCACCGAAAACTTATATTCGTCGATTTTATGTTGTAACCAGGCTGAGACGGTAAGCGTCATATCGCCACCTTTTTAGGTTAATGATAATCATTATCATATTAAACCGCGTCAGGAATGCAATTCCCGCAGTGAAATTTTATTGATTTCCTCTGCCTGTTACTAAAATCGGTAATAACAATTTCTTTACATAGTGGAAAGGCGTAACCTATCAATCAGGATGAAAACGTAAAATTGATTTTGGAAATTTTACGACAATTTAACGGGTTACGTTGGTCAGGCGCGCACGGGAATGCTGCCGTCAATCTGCTTTGAAGCGACTATGCTTAATAAAGCAGCAGTAAAAAACAGCACGAGATGATTATCCCTGCAAAACAAGAGGTTGAAGTGATATCTGATATCACTACCATAGGGGGATAGCCTGAAAAGGCCCAGACATACGAGGTAGCACAATGTCATCAGTAAATGCCGACTCTTTTTCACCCGAAGATTTCGTCTGGAAAGGGCTCACGCTGACCGAATCGGCAGCGAAACAGATTCTTAACCTGGTAGAACAAGACCCTGAAGTCAAGGGCTTGAAACTGGGTGTGAAAACGTCCGGCTGTGCCGGTTTTGGGTACGTTATGGACCTGGTGAAAGATCCTGCCGATGACGACCTGCAGTTTGAGCAATTCGGCGCAAAACTGTTTGTGCCACTTCAGGCGATGCCGTTTGTTGACGGTACCGAGCTGGATTATGTCCGCGAAGGTCTTAACCAGATTTTTAAATTCAACAACCCTAAAGCTCAACACGCCTGCGGGTGCGGTGAAAGCTTTGGCGTCGAGTAAGTGAAATATGTCACGACACAGCGAAGCATCTGACGATGTACAAATGTGGGAAGGTAAGCTCAACTATAAAGAGGGCTTCTTTACCCAGTTACAAACTGAAGAATTTGCCCACGGCATCAATGAAGATGTGGTGCGCGCCATTTCGGCTAAACGTAACGAACCTGAATGGATGCTTGAATTCCGTCTCAAGGCGTTCCGCGCCTGGGAGCAAATGGAAGAGCCGCACTGGCTGAAAGCGCACTACGAGAAACTGGATTATCAGGATTACAGCTATTATTCCGCGCCGTCCTGCGGCAACTGCGATGACAGCTGTGCTTCTGAACCCGGTGCCACGCAAACCTCCGGCAGCGTCGCGTCCAGCGACTACCTGACGAAGGAAGTGGAAGACGCGTTCAACCAGTTAGGCGTTCCGGTGCGTGAAGGTCGTGAAGTGGCGGTGGATGCGATTTTCGACTCCGTCTCCGTTTCAACCACCTATCGCGGCAAGCTGGCGGAGCAGGGCATCATCTTCTGCTCGTTCGGCGAAGCGATTCACGATCACCCTGAGCTGGTGCAGAAGTATCTCGGCACCGTCGTGCCGCCAAACGATAACTTCTTCGCTGCGCTGAACTCCGCTGTGGCCTCTGACGGTACCTTCGTTTACATCCCGAAAGGCGTACGTTGCCCGATGGAGCTGTCGACCTATTTCCGTATCAACGCGGCAAAAACCGGTCAGTTCGAGCGCACCATTTTGATCGCCGACGAAGACAGCTACGTCAGCTACATCGAAGGTTGCTCTGCGCCTGTGCGTGACACCTATCAGCTGCACGCCGCAGTGGTAGAAGTGATCATCCATAAAAACGCTGAAGTGAAATACTCCACCGTACAGAACTGGTTCCCAGGCGGCGAAGGCGAGGGCGGTATCCTCAACTTCGTGACCAAACGTGCCCTGTGCGAAGGCGATCACAGCAAGATGTCCTGGACGCAGTCTGAGACCGGTTCGGCGATCACCTGGAAATATCCAAGCTGCATTCTGCGCGGTGATTACTCGATCGGTGAGTTCTACTCGGTCGCACTGACCGCAGGCCGCCAGCAGGCGGATACCGGTACCAAGATGATTCACATCGGTAAAAACACCAAGTCGACCATCATCTCCAAAGGTATCTCTGCCGGTAAGAGTCAGAATACCTATCGTGGCCTGGTGAAAATCATGCCAACCGCGACCAACGCGCGTAACTTCACCCAGTGTGACTCGATGCTGATTGGTGCCGAGTGCGGTGCGCACACCTTCCCGTATGTGGAAACGCGCAACAACACCGCCCATCTGGAGCACGAAGCCACCACCTCGCGCATCGGTGAAGATCAGATGTTCTACTGCCTGCAGCGTGGCATCAGCGAAGAAGATGCGATCTCAATGATCGTCAACGGCTTCTGCAAAGACGTTTTCTCCGAGCTGCCACTGGAATTCGCCGTGGAAGCGCAAAAATTGTTAGCTATCAGCCTTGAGCACAGTGTGGGCTGATGCCCGTTGCCGGAAGCAATGTGAAGGAAAGAGTATGTTAAGCATTAAAGATTTGCAGGTTAGCGTTGAAGACAAAGAGATTTTGCGCGGTCTGAACCTCGAAGTGAAACCGGGCGAAGTCCACGCCATTATGGGACCGAACGGTTCAGGTAAAAGTACCCTGTCTGCAACGCTGGCTGGCCGTGAAGATTACGAAGTCACTGGCGGTTCTGTCACCTTCAAGGGCAAAGACCTGCTGGAACTTGAGCCAGAAGAGCGTGCCGGTGAAGGCATCTTCATGGCGTTCCAGTATCCGGTAGAAATTCCGGGCGTCAGCAACCAGTTTTTCCTGCAGACCTCGGTCAACGCGGTACGTAAATACCGTGAGCAGGAGCCGCTGGACCGTTTCGACTTCCAGGATTTCATCGAAGATAAAATCCAGCTGCTGAAGATGCCAGAAGATTTGCTGACCCGTTCAGTGAACGTGGGCTTCTCTGGTGGTGAGAAGAAGCGCAACGACATCCTGCAGATGGCGGCACTGGAACCTGAGCTGTGCATCCTTGATGAAACCGACTCCGGTCTGGATATCGATGCGCTGAAAATCGTGGCAGAAGGCGTAAACAGCCTGCGCGACGGTAAGCGTTCATTCATCATCGTGACGCACTACCAGCGTATTCTGGATTACATCAAGCCGGACCACGTACATGTGCTGTATCAGGGCAAGATCGTTAAATCTGGCGACTTCTCGCTGGTGAAACAGTTGGAGGAGCAAGGCTATGGCTGGCTTACCGACCAAGAGTGATAACGCCCTGCAGCAGTGGCATCATCTGTTTGAATCGCGCGGTGACGTACGTTCTTTGCAGGCGCAGCAGCACTGGCAGCAACTGATGCGTGTCGGCCTGCCGACGCGTAAGCATGAAAACTGGAAATACACGCCGCTTGATGGCCTGTTGGCGCAGCAGTTTGTGCTGCCGCAGCCGCAGGAAGTGAGCGCGGAACAAGTTGAAGCGCTGGCGCTGCCGGTTGATGCGGTGCGTTTGGTGTTTGTTGACGGTCGTTTTCAGGCTGAATTGAGCAGCCGTGATACCGGCCTGTTTGAAATTCAGCATGCGCAGGCTTCTGAGCGTCGTCCGCTACCGGCACCGATTCAGCCGGAAGTGTTCCTGCATCTGACTGAAAGTCTGGCAGAAGAAGCCACGACAATTCGTCTGGCGCGTGGTAAATCAGCGGCTAAACCGCTTTATCTGTTGCACATCACCAGCGGTCAGGATGCGGGCACTAACACCGTGCACCATCGCCACCATCTACAGCTGGAAGCCAGTGCAGAAGCGGAAGTGATTGAGCACTATGTCACGCTGAATGACGTGGCGCACTTTACCGGCGCGCGTTTCACTTTCGACGTGGCCGACAATGCCAAACTGCAGCACATCAAACTGTCATTTGAGAGCGAGAAGGCTTACCACTTCGCGCACAATGATGTGGTGATGGGCCGCGATGCGAATGTGGCCACTACCAGCTTCCTGCTGGGTGCGGGCTTATCGCGTCACAACACCAGCGCGCAGCTGAATGGCGAAAATACCAATCTGGCGATCAACAGCTTGTCGTTGCCGGTGAATCAGGAAGTGTGCGATACCCGCAGCTATCTGGAACACAACAAAGGCTACTGCACCAGCCGTCAGATGCATAAAGTCATCGCGCGCGATAAAGGTCGTGCGGTGTTCAACGGCATGATCAAAGTGGCGCAGCACGCGCTGAAAACCGATGGACAGATGACTAACAACAACCTGTTGCTGGGCCGTCTGGCTGAAGTGGACACCAAGCCGCAGCTGGAAATCTATGCGGATGACGTGAAGTGCAGCCACGGTGCGACCATTGGTCGTATTGATGAAGAGCAGATGTTCTACCTGCGCTCGCGCGGCATCGATGAGACTGCCGCACAGCGTATGATCATCCATGCCTTTGCCGCTGAACTCACCGAAACGCTGGAAAATCCGGTATTGCGTCAGGTGGTGCTGCAGCGCATTGCCGCGCGCATCCCGGGAGTTGAGTCATGAGTTTCGATCTCGAACGCATCAGAGCGGAATTTCCGATTCTGAAACGTGAGGTCAACGGACATCCGCTGGCCTACCTTGATAGCGCGGCCAGCGCACAGCGCCCGCTCGCGGTCATCAATGCGGAAAGTTATTTCTACCAGCACGGCTATGCGGCCGTGCACCGTGGTATCCATTCGTTGAGCGCGCAGGCGACCACCGACATGGAGAACGTACGTCATCAGGCCGCGCGTTTTCTTAACGCCGCTTCGCCAGAAGAGATTATTTTCGTCAAAGGCACCACGGAAGCCATCAATCTGGTGGCGAACAGTTGGGGCGGCAGTCAGTTGCAGCCGGGCGACAACATCATCGTCACCGAGATGGAGCATCACGCTAACATCGTGCCGTGGCAAATAGTGGCGCAGCGTACCGGCGCAGAAATTCGCGTTTTGCCGCTGAATGCGCAGGGCGAGCTGGCGCTGGAACAGCTGAGCGGCTTGATTGATAGCCGCACCCGTTTGCTGGCGGTCACCCACGTTTCTAACGTGCTCGGCACCGTCAATCCCGTAAAAACTATCGTGGCACAAGCGAAAGCCGCTGGTGTGATTACGTTGGTGGATGGCGCGCAGGCGGTGATGCATCACACGGTGGATGTGCAGGATATCGACTGCGACTTCTACGCTTTCTCCGGCCATAAAATTTATGGTCCGACCGGCATTGGTGTGTTGTATGCGCGAAAAGCGTTGCAGGAGATCATGCCACCCTGGGAAGGCGGCGGTTCGATGATTTCGGAGGTTGTGCTGCCAACCGGCACCACCTTTAACACTACGCCATGGCGTTTCGAAGCGGGCACGCCGAATACCGGCGGCATCATTGGTTTGGGTGCGGCGTTAACGTGGATCAGCGAGCTGGGCCTGGACGTGATTCATCAGCGCGAATCGATGCTGATGCGTTATGCGCTGGATAAACTGGCTTCGGTGCCGGATCTGGTGATTTACGGTCCGGAAAGTCGCAGCGGCGTGGTGGCCTTCAACCTCGGCAGCCATCACGCCTTTGATGTCGGTAGTTTCCTTGATCAATACGGTATTGCGATCCGCACCGGCCATCACTGTGCGATGCCGCTGATGCGTCATTATGCGGTGCCGGCCATGTGTCGTGCCTCCTTCGCGCTGTACAACACCGAAGAAGAAGCCGATCGTCTGGCTGCAGGTTTGACCCGTATTCATCGTCTGCTGGGCGGTTGAGCAGACTTCAGGAGTGATTCATGGCGAATTTGCCAGATAAAGAGAGATTAGTGCGTAACTTCAATCGTTGCGCAAACTGGGAAGAGAAGTACCTCTACATCATTGAACTCGGTGGGAAATTACCAGAATCCTCCGAAAGCTTACAGCAGCCGGAACACGTGATTTCAGGTTGTCAGAGCCAGGTGTGGATACGCATGACCCCGCAGGCCGATGGCACCATCGCCCTCGAAGGCGACAGCGATGCCGCCATCGTTAAAGGGTTGATTGCAGTGGTATTTAGCCTGTATCAAGGGCTTAAGGCGTCAGAGATTCTCGATCTCGATGTGCGCCACTGGTTCGGCGAATTGGCGCTGACCTCACATCTCACTCCCTCGCGTTCGCAGGGGCTGGAAGCGATGATCCGCGCGATCCGGCATAACGCTCAGACCCTCAGCTAAGTTACACTCTCCAGACCCCGGCTTGACCGGGGTCTGTTCTATCCGACAAAGAGAAAATTGCATGAAACCAGCCTTACGTTTAGCCGGTGCATTGCTGTTGTCCTGTTGCGGACTCTCTGCACCTGCATTTGCTACGGAATATCCCCTACCAGCCGATAACAGCCGTTTGATTGGCGAAAACACCCTGACCACCGTGCCGGATGACAAGCGGCCGCTGGAGAGCATTGCCGCACGTTATAAGATAGGCATGCTCGGCATGCTTGAAGCTAATCCAGGCGTTGATCCCTGGCTCCCCAAGGCTGGCACACAATTAACCGTGCCACTGCAGATGCTGCTACCCGATGCACCACGGGAAGGTATCGTGATTAACCTCGCGGAACTGCGACTTTACTATTATCCGAAAGGTGAAGATCGTGTGGTCGTCTATCCGATCGGGATCGGTCAATTAGGCGCTATGACGCCAACCATGGTCACCAGCATCAGCCAGAAAATCCCGAATCCTACCTGGACGCCAACCACCAATATCCGCAAGCGCTACGCCAAAGAGGGCATTACTTTGCCGGGCGTGGTGCCAGCCGGGCCTGATAACCCAATGGGGCTGTTTGCGATGCGTCTGGCGCGTGGGACCGGTCAGTATTTGATTCACGGCACCAATGCTGACTTTGGTATTGGCATGCGCGTGAGTTCCGGCTGCATTCGCCTGCGACCGGATGATATTGAAGCGCTGTTCAATAGCGTGCCGAAAGGGACGCGGGTGCAGGTGATCAATCAGCCCATCAAATATGCGATTGAGCCCGACGGTAAGCGCTACGTTGAAGTGCATCAGCCGTTATCACGTAATGATAAGGACGATCCACAAACCATGCCGATTGCGCAGTCAGCGCAGCTGAAAGCCTTCTCGAAGAGCGAGAAGAGTGATACGGCGTTGATCAAGGAAGCGATAGCCCGACGTTCCGGGATGCCGGTATTAGTGAGCAGCGGTGAGCCGGTTACAGATGAAAGCGCAGTACCAATGGAGCAGCGTGGTGAGGCCGTGGCGCAGCCCTGAATTCGGACCAGAGCATCGCAGAATCAGGACAAAAAAAATGGTGCCACATGGGCACCATTTTTCAAACCAGAACTCTTACTTACGGTAAGAGTGAGCCTGGTTGTCCAGACGCTGGTTAGCACGAGCTGCGTCATCTTTAGCAGCCTGAACGTCAGAACGGATTGCGTTCACGTCGTTGCTCAGCTGATCAACTTTAGCGTTCAGAGTCTGAACGTCTGAAGACAGTTGGTCGATTTTAGCGTTGCTTGAGCAACCAGCCAGCATAGTTGAAGCCAGGATTACAGCGCCCAGTACCAGTTTAGTGCGATTCATTCTTTATACCCTCTAGATTGAGTTAATCTCCATGTAGCGTTACAAGTATTACACAAAGCTTTTTGAGTTGAGAATAAATTTTTGATGAGAACATGCTTAAATTTGATCGTTCGCTCAAAGAAACAGCATTTAACAGAAGATGATGAAAATAATTAGCTAAAACAGAGAGATTTAATCGGACTAACCTTAATCATACGAGATTTTGAATAGTTAATTTCGATTGGAAATTTCTGGCTTTTGTATTACCTCTGCAATAAAAAAAGCGCCTTTAAAAGGCGCTTTTAAATAAAAATTCAGTTGCTAATCAGATTACATGTACAGACGCGGTGTTTGTCGTTCCGCTTGGTACTAATGCACCTGAAACCATTACCACCACATCGCCTTTCTGCGCATATCCGCTTTCCAGCGCCATTTCTTTACCAATGCGGTAGAAATCATCAGTTGAGGCAATTTCTCTCACCAGATGAGTTTCGATACCTTTGCTCAGAATCAGCTGACGAGCGGTGGTTTCGTTGGTGGTGAGCGCCAGAATGGTGGCATCCGGGAAATACTTACGGATAGCTTTAGCCGATTTACCACCTTCGGTGGCTACAACAATCAGTGGTGCTTCCAGCTTCTCTGCAGTCTCAACGGCACCGCGGCATACCGCTTCGGTGATGCGCAGCTTGCGTGAGTCCTGCAGCGAGTCAATGCGCGATTTCATCACGCGATCGGTACGCTCACAGATGGTCGCCATGATGGTGACCGACTCCAGTGGATAACGACCTTTAGCACTCTCACCAGACAGCATGACCGCATCGGTACCATCGAGGATGGCGTTCGCCACGTCGCCGGCTTCCGCGCGGGTAGGGCGTGGGTTCTTGATCATGGAATCCAGCATCTGCGTCGCGGTGATGACCACTTTGCGTGCTTTATTACATTTCTTAATCATCATCTTCTGCGCGAAGATTACTTCCTCAACCGGGATCTCAACGCCTAGGTCGCCACGAGCAACCATGATGCCGTCTGAGGCTTCGAGGATCTCGTCGAAGTTGTTCAGGCCTTCCTGGTTCTCGATTTTCGAGATGATCTGGATATGCTCGCCGCCATGCGCTTTCAGGTGCTCACGGATTTCCAGCACGTCAGAACGCTTACGGATAAACGAAGCGGCGACGAAATCAACGTTCTGCTCGCAACCAAAGATCAGGTCGCGCTTATCTTTTTCCGCCAATGCAGGCAGCTGAATGGAGACACCTGGCAGGTTAACGCCCTTGTTCTCACCCAGATCGCCATTGTTCAGGACATTACAGATTACTGAATTCTCAGTGACTTCTGTGACCTGCATACCGATCAAACCATCGTCGACCAGAACAGTGTTACCAATTTTCAGATCTTCAGTGAAGCCGGCGTAGGTCACGGCAACGCGTTCGCTGTTACCAATGACTGACTGATCGGTGGTGAAGGTGAAGGTCTGGCCGGCTTTCAACGACACATCGTTGCCGCCTTCCAGTTTCATGGTGCGAATTTCCGGACCTTTGGTGTCCAGCAGAATAGCGGCCTGACGACCGGTTTTTTCCATAACGGCACGCATGTTGGTAATGCGTTGGCCATGTTCAGCGTAATCCCCGTGCGAGAAGTTAAGGCGCATCACGTTCATGCCCGCTTCCAGCAGTTGGGTCAGCATTTCTTCGGATTCGGTTTTTGGACCGATAGTACAAACGATTTTGGTCTTTTTCATGTCAGGTTTTCTATAAGTTGTGATGGATGATAAAGGTCGGGATTCGATGCGCACGGCACCGAAGTGAGAATATTTATGGTGTTGGATCGGATTTCACAGAAATAAGAATAGGAGACGAAAGCAAAGCGTGCAGAGAAGTTATGCAGTACGCGAGGGAACTGAGTGATCAGTGTTGCGCAAATCATTGGAGTTGTTTGCATAGGCACGTTAGCGCTGAAACCTTTCAGGTGGAACAACGCGGCATAGTATAGTCGCTAAGTATGCGAAAACCAATATAAAAGCGGCGCGATATAGACGATGCAGATCAAGAAAAAGGTGTTGCGCAAGGAGATAAAACCAGAGTGGTGCGCTCTAATGGACTCGAACCATCGACCCCCACCATGTCAAGGTGGTGCTCTAACCAACTGAGCTAAGAGCGCATTGAGGAAATTCACAAATTGGTGCGTCCGAGTGGACTCGAACCACCGACCCCCACCATGTCAAGGTGGTGCTCTAACCAACTGAGCTACGGACGCACTTGGTGCGCTCTAATGGACTCGAACCATCGACCCCCACCATGTCAAGGTGGTGCTCTAACCAACTGAGCTAAGAGCGCAACACGCTGTCAGGGCGACAGCGGGGACGAATATTAACGGCAGGCCGTGATGCTGGCAAGGGGAAAAAGTGTTTTTCCCCTACGACTGACCAGCAACTGTGCTATGCGTCGTTTTTTTCGCCGTTATCAGCCACTTAGCGCGCGGCGCGCGCCAGGATGACCTGCGCAGGCAGGCGCTGCAAACGACGGATGCGCCAAATCATCATCACCGCTGCGGAGGTCAGGCCGATAATAAAGCCACACCAGAAGCCGGCGGGACCCAACTTCGGCAAGACCCAATCCGTCATCGCCAGTACATAACCCACCGGCAAACCCAGCACCCAGTAGGCGATAAAAGTAATGAAGAAGATCGAGCGCGTGTCTTTATAACCGCGCAAGATACCGCTGCCAATCACCTGAATTGAATCTGAGAACTGATAAATCGCCGCCAGCAACATGAGCTGTGCCGCAAGGGTAATGACTTCTGGATTTGCCGTGTACAGGCCAGCGATATCGTGACGGAAAATCACGGTAAACAGTGCGGTGATGGCCGCCATGCTGATGCCGACGCCTTGCCCGGTCCACGCAGCAACGCGCGCTTGTTCGGCCGAACCTTGTCCCAGCCGATAGCCAACGCGAATGGTAGTGGCGACGCCGAGCGACAGCGGCAACACGAACATCAGCGAGCTGAAGTTGAGTGCAATCTGGTGTCCGGCCACTTTCACGATACCGAGCGGTGATACCAACAGCGCCACCACGGCAAACAGCGTCACCTCAAAGAACAGCGCCAATGCCACCGGCAAACCCAGCGTGAACAGGCGTGACAAAATCGCACGTGACGGTGCAGACCAGCGCATTTTCATACGGATGTCGCGCATGCTTGCCATGCGTTTCACCCAGAAGCGCATCACCAGGAACATCACCCAATAGACCGATGCCGTCGCCACGCCGCAGCCGACGCCGCCTAAGGCCGGCATACCAAAATGGCCGTAAATGAACACATAGTTGAGCGGAATGTTCACCATCAGGCCGAGGAAGCCGAGCAGCATCGCCGGTTTGGTTTTCGACAAACCTTCGCATTGGTTGCGCATCACCTGGAACAGCAGGTAACCCGGTGCGCCCCACAGCAACGCATGCAGGTATCCTTCGGCTTTGGCGGCCAATTCAGGATCGATATCATGCATGGTGTTAATCAGATAACCGGCGTTCCACAGCACCACCATAATCAGGAGTGCAACACCGATTGCCATCCAGTATCCCTGGCGTACTTGTTCCGCGATACGTTCGCGTCGTCCTGAACCGTTGAGTTGCGCAACGGTAGGCGTCAAAGCCAGTAGAAGACCATGACCAAACAGAATGGCGGGAAGCCAGATAGAGGTGCCGACAGCGACGGCGGCCATATCCGTGGCGCTTACCGCACCGGCCATAACAGTATCTACAAATCCCATCGCAGTCTGGGCCACCTGAGCAAGGATGACCGGGATCGCGAGGGCCAGCAATTGACGCGCTTCGGTAAAATACTTCTGCACGTTACACCTGCTTAATTAATGAAGAGAGCGGGGCGAAATGCCCAAAGAATGCGCGCACAGTGTAGCGGCAGCGCTGGCTTCCGCCAAACGTTGATCGCATTTTGTTTAGCAATTTGTGTAAAGTTTGAACTCCGCCAAATTAAGCTGCCGCCGACAAGCTGTGATAAACTGACGCAAACTTTGCAGAGGCTAAGATTATGTTTACTGGAATTGTGCAAGGCACGGCAGAAATTGTCGGCATTGAAGAGAAAGATCTGTTTCGTACCCATATTGTGCGCTTACCGGATGAGCTGTTACCGGGACTGGCGCTGGGCGCATCGGTAGCCCACAACGGCTGCTGCCTGACTGTGACTGAGATTAATGGCGATCGGGTTAGCTTCGATCTGATTAAAGAAACATTGCGCATTACCAACCTGGGTGAATTACAGGTCGGGGATGTGGTGAATATTGAGCGTGCAGCGAAGTTCAGTGATGAAATTGGCGGCCATTTGATGTCTGGCCATATTATGACCACGGCGGAAATTTGCAAAATCATCCAGTCAGAAAACAACCGCGAAATCTGGTTTAAATTACAGGATGCCACGCAGATCAAATATATTCTGCATAAAGGTTTTGTGGGTATCGACGGAATTAGTTTGACCGTTGGCGACGTTACCAAAAGCAAGTTCTGTGTGCATCTGATTCCGGAAACCCTCGAGCGCACCACGTTAGGCGCGAAGAAGTTTGGTCAGAAGGTCAATATTGAGATTGATCCTCATACGCAGGCTATTGTGGAAACCGTTGAACGCGTATTAGCGCAGCGTGAAGCCGCTGCACTGGCGCAGATTGCCAGCGCAGAATAATGGCGTTAAAAAAGGCGCCCTGCGGCGCCTTGATTTATTTCTGCAAGCTCATTAACGCGCTACGCGTAATCCGCCATCCTTGCCACGACTGAATACCACCTGCCACAGCTGAATATCACGGGCACGAAACGCACCGGCGCAGGCGTTGAGATAATAGTCGAACATTCGTTTAAAACGTTCGCCATATTTCTCAGCCAGCTGCGGCCACGCCGCCTGAAAACGTTCATACCATGCCATTAACGTCGTATCGTAATCTGCGCCAAAGTTATGCCAATCTTCCATGACGAAATGTGGCTCACTGGCATCAGCGATTTGACGGACCGACGGCAGACAACCGTTCGGGAAGATATATTTATCAATCCACGGATCGACATTCATATCCGTTGTGAGGGCACCAATGGTGTGCAGTAAAAATATGCCGTCTGGTTTGAGATTGCGGTCAGCAACATCAAAATAAGTGGCATAGTTTTTCGGCCCGACATGTTCAAACATTCCGACAGAAACAATGCGATCATATTGATTATTCAGGTCGCGATAGTCCTGCAGTAATATAGTGACATCCAGTCCTTCACAGCGTTGTTGTGCCAGTTTTTGTTGCTCTGCAGAAATAGTGACGCCATGCACCGTGACGCCATAATGGCGAGCGGCATATTCCGCCAGTCCGCCCCAGCCACAACCGATATCCAACAGCGTCATGCCCGGTTCAAGTTGTAACTTGCGGCAAATCATATCCAGTTTGGCCTGCTGCGCGTTTTCCAACGTATCAGCATCTTTCCAGTAGCCGCAGGAATATTGCATATAAGGGTCAAGCATCAGTGAGAATAGATCATTACCCAGGTCGTAATGCTCTTTACCCACAATCCAGGCGCGTTTTTTCGATTGCAAATTAGTAAGACGCGCGGCGGCGATGCGCAACGTATCTTTAAAATGCCGCGGTAATTGTTTATCCAGATGGTGTTTTAAAACGCGATGGAAGAACATATCAAGCTGTTCGCACTCCCACCAACCATCCATGTAACTTTCACCTAATCCGAGCGATCCTTCCTCGAGCACGCGTTTAAAAAAATCTGGATGCTTTACCTGAATATCCCAGGGACGAGTGCCATTAACTGCAATATCAGCACGCTCTAGCAGTTCATTGACGATCCGAAACCAGTGGTTTTCTTCAAGGCTCACTTCTTCTATAACAGATGAACTCATAGCTTCTCCATCACCTTCCGATCTGAACCTGAGAAAAAGAATAGCCAATTTCCCAAGACCTGTGAGAGAACTCACGGAAAATCCGTGCGCCAGAAATCCGACGTTTTACAGAGGCATGAATTTGAATAGAAAAGTTGGACGCAACACTGGAGTACCGTGCAGACGCCATCCCGCGACAGAGTCGCTAAAGGTATTACATTTATATTATTGATTTAATACAGAATTACTGACCCACTGAGTATATGCTCACGTGGGTCAATATTCAACGGGTTATCGTTAGTTTGCTAACGAAAAGCGTTGGCTTAGAGATTATCTTCGCAGGGACGGGAAGTGTGGGCAATATCACTTTGTGCGTTTGCCGATCGCTGGCAGACAAAGCCCACCCACGCCAGTACCACGGTGGCCACCATCACTAATGTGGTGTTGAACAGCGCCTGCTCAAGGCCGGCGGAGACCAGCAGGCTGGCGACAAAGCACAATCCTAACTGGAATAAATTCTGTAATCCTGCCGCTTTACCGGTGGCGTGCGGGAAGGGCGCTAATGCGCTGGCCACCACTATCGGATAGATCGCGCCATTGGCCAGCGCCATGCCGCAGAAGGGCATCAGCAGCACAAACAGCGGCGCTGAAGGCATCAGGGCGATGACAAACAGACTTAGGATGCTCAGACTGTACAGCACCAGCAACCACGGCAGCAGTTGCGCGCCCTGATAACGATTTAACAGCGTGCGGCAGCCAAAGCCGCCAATCAGAAACGCAATGGTCTGCGGAATATAGCTCAGGCCAATATCACCCGGCGTCAGGCCAGCTGCGGCGAGAATGAAAGGTGAGCCCGTCAGCCACGCGAAAAAGCTCGCCGAACATGCCGAATAGATTAAGACGTTACCGCTGTATACGCGGGTACCCAGCAAAGTCAACCAGCCGGGTTGTTTGCCTGAGGCAACTTTCTCGCGCTTAGGCGAGGTTAATTGCAGCGTACCGATCAGCAACACCACGGCAACCAGCGTCAGCGTGATAAAGATGCTGCGCCAGTGGAAGTGGCCGATCAGCCAGGCGCCGAGCAGCGGTGCCAGCGCCGGAGACAGCGCAACCAGCGGCATAATCGTTGCAAACACTTTATTGGCTTTCGCTTTTGGGTAGTGATCCACCACCAGCGCCTGCCAGCTTACGGCAGCCGCACACACGCCAATCGCCTGCATAAAACGCAGCGCCAGCATCAGGCGGACATCGGTCACCCACAGCATTCCCAGACAACCGAGGGCGAAGATGGTCAGGCCCGCCAGCAAAATCGGCTTACGTCCATAACGATCTGATAGCGGTCCCCAAAATACCTGGGCACAGGCAAAACCGCCGAGAAACAGACTCAGGCTGGCGCTGATGGTGCCGGGTGCGCTAGCAAAATCACGCTGCATATCGCCAAAGGCGGGTAAATACATATCCGTGGCAAGAAAGCCGAGCATGCTGAGCACGGCGAGATAAGGCATAAATGCTTTAGACGACAACATGTTGATTCTCTTTTGGGCAGGGTGAACGCCGGGGAGTGTAAAAGGATGCAGCGCGCTTTGTGAAACGCTAATATTTGCATGGTGCTGTTAAAATTTTTGAAGGCAAAATTATGTGGTCAGAATATGCGCTTGAAGTGGTGGATGCAGTAGCGCGCACCGGCAGTTTTAGCGCGGCAGCGCAGGAGCTGCATCGCGTGCCCTCTGCCGTGAGTTACACTGTGCGCCAGCTGGAAACCTGGCTGGCGGTGCCGCTGTTTGAGCGCCAGCATCGGGAAGTGGTGATGACAGCGGCGGGCGAGCATTTTGTGCGAGAAGGCCGATCTGTTATCAAAAAAATGCTGGCAACTCGCCGGCAGTGTCAGCAACTGGCAAATGGCTGGCGCGGCGAGTTGAGCATCGCGGTCGACTGCATTGTAAAACCGCAGCGTACGCGACAGTTAGTGAAAGACTTCTACCGCCATTTTCCCGACATGGAGCTGATTATCAGCTACGAAGTGTTCAACGGCGTGTGGGATGCGTTGGCTGATGGTCGGGTGGATGTGGCGATTGGCGCAACTCAGGCCATCCCGGTGGGCGGACGTTTTGCTTTTCAGGATATGGGCGCGCTGAACTGGCGTTGTGTGGTGAGCCCTGATCATCCGCTGGTTAACAGCAAGGAGCTGGATGATGAAACCTTGCGGGCGTGGCCATCGTTGGTGCTGGAAGATACCTCGCGTGCGTTGCCGCGCCGTATGACATGGACGCTGGATAATCAGCGGCGGTTGGTGGTGCCAGAGTGGGAAACCGGGATGGATTGTTTGCTGGCAGGATTGTGCGTCGGCATGGTGCCTGGCCATTTGGCGCGTCCACTGCTGGACAGCCAAAAACTGGTCGAGCTGGCGCTACCGCAGGCGTTTCCGGACAGTCCGTGCTGCGTCAGCTGGTCAGAACAGCGCGCGTCACCGGCGCTGGCGTGGTTACTGGCTTATCTCGGGGATGCGGAAACGCTGAACCACGAATGGCTCAGCGAAGTGTCGGCTTAGCGGCGGTAGTCGCGGAACGGACCGTACGCCACCGAACGGCGTTCAATCAGCGTTGGCTGGACTTCGATAGTTTGCGGATCTTCGCGCTTGCTGGTGATGCGATCCAGCAGCATTTCCAGCGCTTTTTCGCCCAGTTCAGCTTTCGGCTGGTGCACGGTAGTGAGCGCTGGTGTGAAATAGCGCGCGTTGCGCACGTTATCGTAGCCAATCACCGAGATATCCTGCGGTACGCGCAAACCCATCTCATCAGCAGCGCAAATCGCGCCCATCGCCATGATATCGCCACCGCAGAACACCGCGGTTGGACGCTGTTTCTGATTTAAGATCTGTTGCATCGCCTGATAGCCCGATTCAGGCTCAAAGTCGCCCTGAACCACCCACTCCGGACGCACTGTAATGCCCGCTTCGTTCATAGCCTGCAGGAAGCCAGCATGACGTCCACCGCCGGTGTTGCGCTCCATTTGGCCAGGAATGGCACCGATATCGCGATGGCCACGTTCAATCAGATAACGCCCGGCGAGATAGCCGCCCTGAAATGCATTGTCCTGCACGGTATCGGTGAAATCACCGCGTGACGCGCCCCAATCCATTACCACCATGGGGATATTGCGGTTCTCTTCCAGCATCTGCAGCAAATCGTCTGGATATTCCGAACACATCACCAGCAAGCCATCGACGCGCTTTTGCGCCATCATTGACAGGTAAGCGCGCTGCTTTTGCAGATCGTTGTGCGCATTGCCGAGAATCAGCGTATAGCCGCGTTCGAAGCAGCGGTTCTCCACCGCTTCGATAATTTCAGCGAAGTAGGGCGCTTCGCTGGAGGTCGCCAGCAGACCCAAGGTTTTGGTGTGATTGACTTTAAGACTACGCGCCACGGCACTTGGCGAGTAATGTAATTCTTTGATCGCTTCCCATACGGCGTTACGCGTCTCTTCCGCAACGAAACGCGTTTTGTTGATGACATGCGAAACCGTGGTGGTTGAGACACCCGCGCGTTTTGCGACATCTTTAATTGTTGCCATGAAAATGGTGCTCCTGGGCTTATCGCAACTTACTGATAAGTATATTGTTAAACGTTTGCGTCTGCTAATGCTTTTACAGCCCAAAAAAGCGGGCAAAACGGTATGTTCTAGCAGGCGAAATCACTTCATCACGCTGTAAATACAGCCTGCGCAAAATCTGTTGCGCAACGAAAGGCGGCGATTCTAGCAAGCTGGCGCGGATAACACGAGATTTTTGCCTATTGCTATGCGAAAATCGTCTTAACCCTAATAATTGTGTGACTAAGGAGTTGTGATGAATACCGACCTGAAGCTGGCGCTAATGACCACTGTTGGCGCACTGTTGATGATTATCGCCTTCAGCTTTACCGCGATCATGCATTAACAAAAAAGCCGGAGCTGAGAACAGCATCCGGCTTTTTTATGTCTGTTGCGCAACAACTAGCGAATGGTTTTTGGCGTCATCATACGACGCGCGCCCACATAGTGTTTCTGCCAGTAATCCTCACCCAATGCGCTAATCTGAATATCTTTGCCGGTACGCGGCGACTGAATGAATTTGCCATTGCCAAGATAAACGCCCACATGGTCGGCGGTACCGCGATTGTTGATGCGGAAGAACACCAGATCGCCTTTCTCCAGCATTTCACGCTTAATCGGTGCCGCATCACGCAGGTGATACATCTCATTGGCGGTGCGTGGCAGTTTGAATTTCACCAGATCTTTATAGGCGTACCATACCAGGCCGCTGCAATCGAAACCAGTGTGTGGCGAAGCGCCGCCCCACTGATAAGGTTTGCCGAGTTGACCCATTAATTTGGTCATCGCCGTTTCACGCGCTTTTTGATAACGCTGACGGTGCGCTTTACTCATTTTGATGCCGGTCAGCACTAACGCTTCATCATCGACGGCGATCTCGGGCGTTTTCTTCGCTAAACGTTGATGACCGTATTTCTTAGCAGAGAGTTTCAGCGGGGATTTTTTGCTGGTGGTTTTGTGCAGCGCGATGTCTGTTTTGCTCTGTTTTTTGAGTTTGAATTTTTGAACAGCGGTCAGACGCGATTTTTTGGTGGTGGTTTTTACCGGACGTCGTTTGCGGCGCTCGTCTTCACGTGCGCTCTTTTTCTCTGCTTTAAGCGAACTGGCGTTAACGGGCGCATGCGGAGATGCAGCGGCCACATTAAAAAACAGTTGGGCAAAAGCCAGTATGAAAAGCGTAATTAGTAGACGCATAATCCGGTTACAGGTTAAGCAGGCTGAATCAAAGCAGACTGCGTAAAAGTGAGAGAAATCTGATCAAGTGACCAGCGCCGAGGCAATTCTAATCCACTTTTTTTACAAAAGGTAAGGCCTTTTTCTATTAATATGTTACCAGATTGATTCTGTAGCAAAAATGAGCGATTTCAGCTGGTTAACACAGCGAAATTATTGCTAATTATTAATTTATTAATGCCAATTAATGATATGAAAATGTTATTTGTCATGCGTTAACTTAACAAACATGGCGATTAGCCAGTGCAAACGCAAAATCCCGTTTTCAGTCCGGGAGCGAAATCGCTACAATAAACAAACACGAAGTAGAAGATTAAGGAAGGCAATAATGAGTACTGTTGAAAAAATTCAGCGTCAGATCGCAGAAAACCCGATTCTGCTGTACATGAAAGGTTCTCCAAAGCTGCCAAGCTGTGGTTTCTCGGCGCAAGCCGTGCAGGCGCTTTCTGCGTGTGGCGAGCGTTTCGCTTACGTGGATATTCTGCAGAACCCGGATATTCGCGCTGAAATGCCAAAATACGCTAACTGGCCAACCTTCCCGCAGCTGTGGGTCGACGGTGAACTGGTCGGCGGCTGCGACATCATCGTTGAGATGTTCCAGCGCGGTGAACTTCAGCCACTGCTGAAAGAGACCGCTGAGAAGTATAAAGAAGCGGAATAATGCAGAAGGCCGACACATGTCGGCCTTTTCTTTAGTTACTCGGCAGACGCCTCGTCTGCGGATTCTTCACTAAAAGCCAGCGGCCAGCCGCCCAGGCGTTTCCAGCGGTTTACCAACTCACAGAACAGCGTCGCGGTTTGCTCGGTGTCATACAGTGCCGAATGCGCCTGCGTGCTATCAAACTCCATTCCCGCCGCTTTACAGGCTTTCGCCAACACGGTTTGCCCCAGCACTAAACCGCTCAGTGCCGCGGTATCAAAAGTGGCAAACGGGTGGAACGGATTGCGCTTCAGGCTGGCGCGCTCGGCGGCCGCCATCACGAAGTTGAGATCGAAAGTGGCATTGTGCGCCACGATAATGGCGCGATTGCAGCCGCTATCTTTGGTGCCTTTGCGCACCATTTTAAAAATCGCGTGCAGGGCTTCATATTCACTTACCGCACCGCGCAGCGGATTGGTGGGATCGATGCCGGTAAACGCCAGCGCCGCAGGATTCAGAATGGCGCCTTCAAACGGTTCCACATGGAAGTGCAGCGTTTCATCGCGGTGCAACCAGCCGTCTTCATCCATTTTCAGCGTGGTGGCTGCAATTTCCAGCAGTGCATCGGTTTGTGCATTGAAACCCGCGGTTTCAACGTCGATCACAACAGGATAAAAACCGCGGAAGCGTTGGTGGAGAGCGTTTAAAGCGTTCGATTCAGACATCAGGATCTCATGGCAATAAATAGGGCAGCGCGCATTATGGCAAAAATCGCAGGAGGGTGCAGCAGGAGAGGGAAGTCAGCCTGCAAATAGCAGGCTGACGAGCAACCTTAGTTGCCTAAGCCGTGACCGGCATGTTTGTTTTCAATCAGCTCGATTTTGTAGCCGTCTGGATCTTCAACAAACGCAATAATAGTCGAACCGCCTTTTACCGGGCCCGCTTCACGCGTTACGTTGCCGCCCGCGCTGCGAATGCGTTCGCAGGTGTCAGCCACATTGTCCACGCCCAGCGCGATATGGCCGTAAGCGTTGCCGAGATCGTATTTATCCACGCCCCAGTTGTAAGTCAGCTCAATCACCGCGCCCTCGCTCTCTTCGGTGTAGCCAACGAATGCCAGGGTGTACTTATACTCGGTGTTTTCGCTTTGACGCAGTACGCGCATGCCGAGCACGCGGGTGTAGAAATCGATTGAACGTTGTAAATCGCCAACGCGTAACATGGTGTGAAGTAAACGCATAACATCCTCTTTTTTTAAAACGTCATCAGTGCATGACAAGCAACTTAGTATACACACTGATGAAATAACGCTGCCGCCTATCCGCCGCGGCAGCCATTTTCTTACAGGGTTGGATAATCGGTATAACCTTCCGCGCCGCCACCGTAAAAACTCTCAGGACGCTGCGGATTGAGTGGCGCATCCTGCTGCAGACGGGCAACCAGATCCGGGTTGGCGATAAAGTCGCGACCAAAGGCCACGGCGTCAATCAGGCCACGCGCAATCAGATCGTCGGCTTTCTCAACGGTGTAAGCACCGGCACCGATGATTACGCCAGGGAACAGGGCGCGCACTTTTTCACGGAATGCATCGCTGTAAGGCTGTCCGCCCGCCCAGTCTGGCTCAGAAAGGTGCAGATAGGCGATGCTGCGTTTGCCCAGCTCGGCGATATACCACAGCGCCGCTTTTTCTTCTTCCGGGCCATTGTCCAGATTCTGGAAAGCACCGATTGGCGAAACGCGGATACCAATACGATCGGCAGACCAGTTGGCGATCGCTGCATCCACCACTTCCAGCGCGAAACGGCCACGCTTTTCAATCGAACCGCCGTACTCATCGGTACGCTGGTTTGAACCTGGTGCGAGGAACTGGTGCATCAGATAGCCGTGCGCGGAGTGCAGCTCCAGCAGGTCGAAATCGGCTTCGCGCGCATTGGCGGCGGCCTGACCAAAATCTTTTACGATTTGCTGAATTTCAGCCACTGACAACTCGCGCGGCACGGAGGTGTCTTCACGATAAACAGAACCATCCGCGGCGCGCAGGGACGTGCGCGTACCTGCCGCTAGTGGGGATGGGGCGACCGGCGCTTTGCCTTCGGGCTGCACGCTGTTATGAGATATGCGGCCGGTGTGCCACAGTTGTACAGCGCTGTGACCGTTGGCGGCATGAATGCCTTCGTTAATCACTTTCCACGCGGCAATTTGCTGCTGTGTGTGCAGACCCGGCGCACCGGCATAGCCTTTCGCCTGGAAAGAGATCTGGGTGGCTTCGGTGATGATCAAACCGGCACTGGCGCGCTGTTGATAATATTCTGCCATCAGCGGCGTAGGGATATCGCCCGGCTCAATGCTGCGCAGACGCGTCAACGGGGCCATGAAAATGCGGTTCGGTACGGTAATCGCGCCCACTTTAAGTGGGGAGAACAGCTGCTTACTCGCCATATTGATTGCTCCAGGAAGACCGGTCGTCTAGTAAATGGGGTTTTAAAAATCAGTGACTTATCAGCCACTGTTCGATGGTGTCGAGTGCCAGGCTAATCGGGCCCGGCTCTCGGGAAATCTTGCTCTGCAAACTGGCTCCGAGCCACAGCAAGTAGCAGCGCTGCGCCAGCTGCTGCGGCGTTTGCCCAAACGGCAGCGGCTGCTCAGCCGCCACCTCAGTCAAACAGCGCGTGTAGGCAGCGATAATGGCGTTGGCACCCTGTTGCAGTGCATCGCGCATCGGCTCAGAGAGATCGCACACTTCGGCTGACAACTTTACGCCAAGACAGCCAACAATATGACCTTGCTCGATAAACAGCCGTTCGCCATAGCGGAAATGCGCTAACAGGCGCTCGGTCGGCGTTAAATCGGGCAGACTCAACTGCTGATCAATCTGCTGCTGGAAATGGCTGAAGTAGCGCTCAATCAGCGCCACACCAAAGGCCTCTTTTGAACCAAAATAGTGGTAGAACGAGCCTTTAGTGACTTCCGCCAGCGCCAGCATCTCGATCAAACCCATGCCGGTAAAGCCGCGCTGTAAACAAACCTGCTCGCCAATAGCGAGCAGGTGTTCACGGGTATCGTTGCGTTGCAGAGTCTTATTCATGGGGGGCAGGTTATTAGACCAGTCAGTCTAACGCAACCCTCAGGCGGCAGTTTGGCACGATCTGATCATGTCCAGCTGCGGCTGATACTGCTGCGTCTGGATATTGAACATGCCTAAAACCGTATGGAAAAGATTATCTTGCGAAACCTTGGCGTCAGCCGCTTGCTGGCGTAAACAGGTATCATTGATGTGGTACGCCGCCGCGTATCCCGGTGACATCCACATCAGCAGAGGAATGTGTGTTTGCTGCGCAGGCGCAAACAGGTAAGGCGCGCCGTGCAGATACATCCCACGCTCGCCAAGCGATTCGCCATGATCGGAGAGATAAACCAGCGCCACATTGAAGCGATCGCTTAGGCCTTTAAGCTTATCGATGGTGCGGCTCAGCATGTCGTCGCTATACAGCAGCGAGTTATCGTAAGTATTCACCAGCGCCTGATGATCGCAATCCTGAATCTGCTTGCTGTCGCAGGTGGGCGTGAAACGGCGGAACTCAGCCGGATAACGCTGATAATAGGCTGGGCCGTGGCTGCCCATCTGATGCAGCACGATAATGCCGTCGTTGTGCAGGCTGGCAACATAGTTATCAAGACGATGCAGCAACACCTCATCCTGGCAAAAACCATCGTGACAATATTGCGGCAGTTTCCACTGCGTCATATCGGTGTGCGGCACGCGGTCACAGGCGCCTTTACAGCCACCATCATTTTCGCGCCACAGTACGCTTACGCCCGCATGGGCGAGGATGTCGAGTACGCCTTCCTGGTGGTGCGCCAGATTGGCGTCGTAATGCATGCGAGGCATATTCGAGAACATACAGGGCACCGAGATGGCGGTTTCTGTGCCACAGGAACTGGCGTTGGGATAGTAAATTACCTGCTGTTTTTTCAATTCTGGATTGGTCTCTCGCGCGTAACCACCCAACGAAAAGTTCTCGGCGCGCGCCGTTTCACCCACCACTAACACCACCAGCGTTTTACGGGTTGCGGCGGAGATTAACGCACCTTTATGTGCATCTTCACCGATTTTCACCAGCGCCTGGCTACCTTGCAGATAGCGTTGATCGACATAGTGGCCGGTGCCGCTGACGATATTGGCCGGGGTAATCATCTTGATCAGGTTTTTATTATTGCGGATTAGCGAGGCGTAATCTTTGTAAAACAGCGCCGCCATCAGCAGTATCACCAATATTGCGCCCAGTGCGCCCGTCAGGCGTTGCAGCAGATTCCACCACCAGCGTGGTCCACGACGAATACGCACGCCGCAAATCAACGCCACCGGCACCATCCCCATCAATAACATCCAGAGTAGATAGCGGCTGCTGAACAACGCTGAGGCTTCCTGCGGGTCGGATTCAAAGACATTTTGCATCATATTGGTGTCGATCACCGTGCCAAAACTGTGCATGAAGTAATTGGCGGCGGCGCTGACGAACACCAGCACAATCAGCAACGGCTTGCGTAGATAAGGCCAGGCAGCAAGTGAGAAAATAAAATAGAAAGCCGAGGCCAGCACCAGCGGAATACTGGCGGCGAACAGATAATCGTGGGGATGATCGTAAGGAATCATTTCCCAGGCACGCAGCAAGAACAGGGCATTTAAAACTAGTGCGAAGAACAGCGCAGCAATAAGGTTAAATCCGCTGGTGCCGCACTGCAGGGTGGTCGGGAATCTCATGAAAACTCAACGGTAAGAAGTCGTGTGACAATCGTATGAAGACAAGCTGAGGAAAACCTTAACCAAGAGTAAACATAAACCATCCAAATCTGATAAATGCTGGCTATTTGGTAAACAGGCGTAACCAGACAGCGTAATGGCTTGATTATGCACAATGGGCGTCTACGCTTTGCACAATGTCATTAAGCTGTTATCAATGTGATATGAGATGTTAATTGCGGAGTGGATGTGGCCGAGCAACTTGAGTTCTTCCCCGTTCCCAGCCCGTGTCGTGGCATTTGCCAGAGTGACGCGCGTGGCTATTGTCGTGGCTGTTTACGCAGCCGGGAAGAGCGCTTTAACTGGATGAAATTCAGCGATGCGCAAAAGCGCGATGTGCTGCGCTTGTGCCGGCAACGCTTTTTGCGCCTGCAGCGGCAGCAAAAAGTGGATGAAGATCATGATCCACAACAACCGGAACTGTTTTAAGAAAACGATGATTTGCCTTTCCGTTATACTCCCGCTTTCGTCATCTGGAACCGTGTTTAGGGAGTTTAACCATGTTACAAGCGCAGGCTATTGCACCGCAGGGACCCTCATTTTCACCGCTGATCGCCGGTTACTGGCGTTTAATGGAGTGGGGCATGACGCCGCAGCATGTGGTGCAATTTATTGAGCACCATTTAGCGCTGGGCATCACCACCGTCGATCACGCCGACATCTACGGCGATTACCAATGTGAAGCCGCCTTTGGTGCCGCGCTGCGCCTCGCGCCGGGTTTGCGTGAGAAGCTGCAAATCGTCACCAAATGCGGCATTGCGACGCGCGCGAAGCCTGAACACCGCATTGGTCACTACATCACCGAAGCCAGCCACATTCTGCACAGCGCCGAAAATTCGCTGCGCCATTTCCATACCGATTACCTCGATTTGCTATTGATTCATCGCCCGGATCCGTTGATGGACGCGGATGAGATTGCCGAAGCCTTTACGGCGCTGCATCAGAGCGGCAAAGTACGCCATTTTGGCGTCTCCAACTTCACCGCCTCGCAGTTCACGCTGCTGCAATCGCGTTTGCCGTTCAGTCTGGTCACCAATCAACTGGAGATCTCTCCGCTGGAGCAAACGTCGCTGCTGGATGGCTCACTCGATCAGTGCCAGCAAAATCGCATTCGCCCAATGGCGTGGTCATGCCTCGGCGGCGGTCGCCTGTTTAACGATCCGCATTATCAGCCGCTGCGCGATGAGCTGGAGCAGGTTAAGCAGGAGATCGGCGCCAGCAATATCGAGCAGGTGGTGTATGCATGGGTGATGAAGCTGCCAAGCCGTCCGCTGCCGATTATTGGATCAGGTAAAATCGAACGTGTAAAAGAGGCGGTTGGCGCGTGCCAATTGACGCTGGATCGCCAGCAATGGTTCAGCATCCGTAAAGCCGCCATCGGCTACGATGTGCCCTAAAGCGTAAAGCTGCGTCAAATTACGGCAGCCTGGATGAAAGCAGTCCAGGCTTAGAGGGAATCTAACCGTAAGGAGACGTTATGAAGAAAACCCTCATTGTTATGCTGGCTCTGGCCTGCGCCGCGGGTGCGCAGGCGGCGTCAGAAGAAGTCACGCTGCATGAAACCACGGCGCAAGGCATCGGGGCAGCGATTGGCACCGTCACGCTTAGCGAAACGCCATACGGTGTGCAATTTACCCCAGCGTTAAGCGGCCTGAAACCCGGCATTCATGGTTTCCACGTCCATGCTAAAGGCAGCTGTGAACCGGGCGAGTCGGACGGTAAAACGGTGGCGGCCGGTGCGGCGGGCGGACATCTCGATCCGCAAAAAACCGGCAAGCATCTTGGCCCGTATGCCGATGGTCACCTTGGCGACTTACCCGCGCTGTTTGTCACAGAAGATGGCAAGGCGACGTATCCGGTCGTTGCGCCACGCATCAAATCCCTGAGTGAAATCAAAGGTAAAGCCTTGATGGTGCATGTGGGCGGCGATAATCATGCCGACCATCCGCAACCGCTTGGCGGCGGCGGGGCGCGTTTTGCCTGCGGCGTAATTTAATGCTTTGGGCGGCAGCAGCTTGTCGCCCCCCTTTCCTCACGCTGAAAAAAGTTGACCCATTTTCTTGCTACTCTCCGCGGTTTTTCCATCCTATGATATTGATTCAGGAATAAAACCTTCAGGGGCAGGAATGAAAGCGCGTGGGATGATGTTGTTATGTTTATTGCTGGTGGGATGCGATCAACCCAACGACACACAGCTGCGTTTAGATGCCAGTCGACAACTGCAACGCACCATTGATACCAATCCGCTGCGCGTCGGCTGTGAGAAAATTGCGCGTGGCCGTGAATGGCTGACCCAGCACACCCTTCATCGGCTCGAAGCCAATGGCTGCGAAAATGTCTTGCGCAGCGCCACCGAAACCAACTTCACCCACAGCGAAACTTATCGTCATGCGATGACAGTGGTGTGCGGCGGTATTCAGGGCAAAAGTTTCACCGGCACCACTTTGTATCGCCGCTTTATCTACTCTTCAGAAGAGAAGGCGCTGGTAATTGAACCGATGTCCGATCAGGATAAAACCCGCTTTGAAGGACAGAAATCGCTGCAGCAGTTGCAGGATGATTTTAATCGTCAGACCACGCAATATTGTCAGTAATCAATCCGGTACCGCCTGCGCTAACTGGGCCAGTGAGCAGCGCAGGCGCCACAAAATGCCCGCCAGCGTATTGGCTTCGCTCTCCTGTTGCTGCTGCAGTTGCTCAATCAGGGTTTCCAGCTCATCCAGCGTGGCCTGCAGCGCGGTGTGATGCACGCCGCGCAGACTTATAATTCGTTGCAGATCCTGCAGGCTGCTATCACGCATTTGCCTGAGCGTAGCCGACGTCGGCTGCCATTGGCGCAGCTGCCAGACAATGTGGGAACAGTTCAGTAACACCACGCCCCAGCGCAGCAGCCAGACGCGCGCTTGCTCGTCACGACTGTTACTGAGCTGACTGATGTGATGATAAATCTGCGATTCAAAGTGGCTTTCACTCAGGCGCGGATGGCGGCGAAGCTGATCGAGAAACGCATGGCGCAGGGCACGAATATGCCGACGACTGCGACGCGCATCGGAACTGGGACGCAGCACCTGAAACGCCAGCCACGCCAGCATTACGCCGCACACCTTGGCGATATTGTCATTGAGGAAGCTTTGATAATCCCAGTCCGGCGGATTGGTGACGGCGATAAAGGATCCCATAAAAACAATGAATTGCCCCCACATCCCGGCGCGTTTCTTCTGCTGCAGTTTTAACAACTGCAAGGTGAGCAGCAGCGGGAACAGCACCAGTAAAAACTGCCACAGCGCGCTGATTTGCACCATCAAACCAAACTGCAGCACAAAGCTAAACAGCGACAGCCACAGCAAGGTTTTCAGCAACAGCGAGACGCTGCCACTGGGCGAGGGCGCGGAGGAGTAAAGCACGCAGGCGATGGCGGTAAGCGTCAGGGCGGCGGCACCGGAATCCCATTGCGTGGTGATCCAAAAGGCGCAGCCCAGCATGATGACGCTGAAGGTGCGCAGCGCGCTCCAGCTGGCTTCAGCACTGTCGCTTTCGCGCGCCAGCGAGGGCGCATATGGAGGCTGAAAACGGGTATCGGCATCGGCGCGTTCAATCAGGCGAATCCAGCGATTCACATTGAGATACACCCAGCAGAAATAACGCAGTCGCTGGACGAAGGCGCGTTGACGGTAATCACCGGTTGCTGATGGCGTGATGCCACGCAGAATCAGCGCCAAACGGTATTTGTCGCACTGCGGCTGCGCCAGTTCCTGCAACAGTTTGGCCATGGCGCCGTAAAGTTCAGGTGGCGCATCGGGCCAATTCAGCAACATGCGGCGCAGGCTTGAGAGCACGCTGGTGAGACGCAGCTGCTGGTGCAGCACATAGTTCAGCACGTTATTCTGGCGGCGGAAGCGATAGTGGCTCCAGAACGCCTGAATGCGCAGCAGGTTCATGGTGAGAATCTGGCTAATGACATTCTCATGGGCGGTGCGCACGTTATCAGTGCTGCTTTGCTGCAGTAATAACACCGCATGATCCAGCAAACGCGCGTGCATCTGACGCAGTGAACTCATCAGCGCGTTGCCATCTGAGGTGCTAGGCAGAATCATCATCATCAATCCGGCACACAGGATGCCGGAGATCACTTCGCACACGCGCGCCTGGGCGATATCCCACAGCTGAGTGACATCGGTGATGTTGACGCTGCTAAAGGCGATGATGGCGGCGGTATAACCCGCCAGCGAAAACGCGTAGGCCACGTTATTTTGGTAGTGATTGGCGATCCAGGTACAGAACGCCAGCCACCCGGCCATGAAAAAGGCAAACAGCCAAGGTTCGTTCAGCGTGTGTCCGGCGATCAGCAGCGCGGCGCTGGCACCGAGCAAACTGCCAACGATGCGCCCCAGACTTTTACTGATGGCGCCGCCGACGGTGGGAAAACTCACCACCGCCGCCGAGGTCATGGCCCAGTAAGGTTGATCGAGTTGCAGCGCATAGGCGATGGTCAAGGCGAGACACATCGCGATGCCATTACGCAGCGCGTAGCGCCACTCGCCCCAACTTGCTTTTATCCACGGCAGATTTTGCCACGCCAGCCACTGAAAATTCATCACAACCTCAGTGGGCGATGGAGATGGTGCAGGTGGTGCCTGCCACCAGCGGCACACCTTCCGGCAACGCGTCTAAGCGAATACGCACCGGCACGCGCTGCGCCAGGCGCACCCAAGGCACGTTAGGCTTGATATCGGGCACCAGCCCGCCATCGCTGGCGACGCTTTGGTCATAAATGGCGCGTCCGATACTCTCCACCGTGCCCTGCAAATGCGCGCCGTTGCTGTACAACACAATTTGCGCGGCAGCGCCGGGCTGAATATGGCGCAGCTTGGTCTCTTCGAAATAGCCCATCACGTAGTAAGAGTGGCTGTCGACCAGCGCAAACAGCGGCGTACCGGCGCTGGCATAGTTGCCGGTGCGCAGCGTCAGGTTGCTGATCCAGCCATCGGTGGGCGCAGTAATGGTGGTTTGATCAAGATTCCAGCGTGCCTGATCGAGGCTAGCCTGCGCCGCTTTTGCCGTCGCTGCGGCAGCATTGGCGGTTAAGCGGGCGGCATCCATATCTTCCGCTGAAATGACGTTGCGCGGCAGGCTGGCGCGGCGATTGGCTTCATGCTGCGCTTTGGCCAGATCGGCCTGCGCTTTAGCCAGTTGGGCTTCGGCATTGGCCTGCGCAATTTGCCACGGCACCGGATCGAGCTTCAGCAGCACGTCGCCTTTATGCACAAACTGATTGTCGCGCACTTCCAGAGCGATGATGCGACCGGACACTTCCGGCGTGATATCCACCAGCTCGGCGCGCACTTTGCCGTCACGCGTCCATGGCGATTGCATGTAGTAATTCCACATCCACCATCCGGCAAGCAGGGCCAGCGCAAAAATCACCAGGGTTGAAAAATACTTAAAAGGGTTGAATTTCATAGTGATTTATCCGAGGCTCAGTAACCACAATGCGCCAGCGACGCACAGTACAAACAGGGAAAGGTCCATCAAGGTTGGATGCCAGACATCGCCAGAGTAGATCCAGCCGCGTATCAGCGGGTGAATCAACAACCAGAAAAAGAAACCGAGTAACACCGCTTTAAACAGCGGCGGGAAAAACAGCGACGCACCAAACACCAGGTCGGTAAGCGGGGCGCTGGGGGAAAAGGCGGTTAGGGACACGTGTCATCATCCTTTTTGACCGGGAATCATCTAAATAGCGCGTAGACGGCAAGCGTATATGCAGGCCTGGTATTTGTAATTTGCCAGGTAAACTCGCAGAATAGTGTAAAATCTGGCTTAATAGCTAGCAAGCTAATTATAAGGAGATGCAATGGATACGCCCTTGGGAACCGATCTGTCTCGTCTGGTGCGCATTTGGCGCGCGTTAATCGATCAGCGTTTAAAACCGCTTGAGTTGACACAAACACACTGGGTGACGCTACACAATATTCATCAACTCCCGCCAGAGCAGTCTCAAATTCAGCTGGCCAAAGCGATCGGCATTGAGCAGCCTTCACTGGTGCGCACGCTGGATCAGCTGGAAGAGAAAGGATTGATCACCCGCGCGACCTGCGCCAACGATCGTCGCGCCAAGCGCATCAAGTTGACCAAGCAGGCTGAGCCGATTATCGAGCAGGTTGAGAATGTAATTGATGCCACGCGCGATGACATTCTTTCCGGCATCAGCCTGGAGGAGATCAATCAGATGGTGACGCTGATTGCGCGGCTGGAAAAAAACATTCTTGAGTTTCATAACCGCGAGAAATAAAAAAACCGACGCCAGGCGTCGGTTTTTTTTATCTGTCCGCTTAACGTGGCGAAACGGTAACCTGGCTGCCGTTTGACGCCATCACGACGCGCTGGCCAACCGAGTAACGGGTGGCAGCTTGCTTCTGCACCACCATGATGGTGTTGCCATCATCCTTGCGGATTTCCAGCTCGACACCGTCAGATTTGTTGACAGCACCCTGAACGCCCTGACCGGCTACGCCACCGAGTACCGCACCGCCGGCGGTTGCCAGACTGCGACCGCTGCCGCCGCCAATGGTGTTACCGAGGAAACCGCCCAGTACTGCACCACCAATTGCGCCAATCACGTTGTTTTCATCGCCGCCCTGGATTTTCACCGGACGAACAGAAACCAGCGTGCCATAGGAAACACTTTGTACTTGTTTAGCTTCGCTGGCGCTGTAAACGTCACCGGAAAGGGTGCTGTCGTTGGCACAACCTGCCAGAGTTAAGCCGGTCAACGCCACGGCTACAAAACGCTTAATCATCAGAACGCTCCTTAATGCAAAAAAACGCCATATTTCTCATCCTGTACTGCACAGAGTATAAGACAGAAAACTGGCAAATGACGCTAAGTCCGTATAAAACGCGGCTGGGGCGAAGCATAGACCATCGTCCCTCAACAAAAATTCAATTACGCGACGAAAATATTTTTGAGCTGGAATGCATTGCGCAGTGACGCTGAAAAGCGGAATTTTATCATAGAATTAGACCCGGTAATTTGCCAGGCTTAAGCCAGACGATGTTAAGGGAGTGAACCGCTATGAAATCAGGACGCTATATTGGCGTGATGTCCGGCACCAGCCTTGATGGCGTGGACGTGGTACTGGCGGCCATTGATGGTCAAATGGTGGCGCAGCAGGCCAGCTATTGTCATCCCATCCCGCAGGAATTGCGCCAGCAGGTGCTGGCCATTTGTCAGGGGCAAACCTTGACGCTGTCGCAGCTCGGGCAGCTGGATACGCGGCTGGGCAAGCTGTTCGCCGAGGCGGTTTTAACCTTGATGCACCAGCAGTCGCTGGAGGCCAGCGACATCATGGCGATTGGCTGCCACGGACAAACGGTGTGGCATGAGCCGCAAAGTGATGCGCCGAATACACTGCAAATTGGCGATAACAACCAGATCGCGGCGGCAACCGGCGTCACGGTGATTGGGGATTTTCGTCGCCGCGACATGGCGCTCGGCGGGCAGGGCGCGCCGCTGGTGCCGGCTTTCCATCAGGCGCTGTTGATGGACAGCGTTGAGCGCCGCATGGTGCTGAACATCGGCGGCATCGCTAATCTGTCACTGCTGATCCCCGGCCAGCCGGTACGCGGTTTTGATACCGGGCCGGGCAATATGCTGATCGATGCGTGGATTTGGCGCAACAAAGGTTTGCCGTACGACAAAGATGCCGCCTGGGCGCGCAGCGGACAGGTGGTTCCAGCGCTGCTGGAGTTGATGCTCAGCGATCCGTGGTTTGCACTGCCGCCGCCAAAAAGCACCGGGCGCGAATATTTCAATCTCAGCTGGATCGAGCAGCAGTTGCAGCGTTTCCCGGCGCTGGCGCCACAGGATGTACAGGCTACGCTGACTGAGCTGACGGCGTTAACCATTGCGCAGCAGGTGCAGCTCAACGACGGTTGCGATCGTCTGTTGGTCTGCGGCGGAGGCAGCCGAAATCCACTGCTGATGGCGCGGCTGGCCACGCATCTGTCGGGAACGGAAGTCGGTACCACCGACGAAGCGGGCATCAGCGGTGATGATATGGAAGCGCTGGCCTTTGCGTGGCTGGCGTTTCGCACATTAAATGGGTTACCGGGCAACCTGCCGGCGGTAACGGGCGCGCGGGACATGAGCGTATTGGGCGCAATTTACCCCGCCAATCCCCGACTTGGTCGTTAAGAGGTAAAAATGAAAAACATAATGATGATACTGAGCAGCGTGGCGCTATTAAGTGGCTGCGGCATGATGCATAAGCAGGAAGAGGCACCGCAACAGCTGCGCTATCAGTGCGGCACTTTGCCGCTGACGGTTACTCAGGATAACGCGAAGCAGCAGGTGAGCTTTATTCTGGATGGTAAGCCCCTGACGCTGGCACAAACGGTGTCTGCCTCTGGCGCGCGCTACAGCGACGGCACTTACGTCTTCTGGTCAAAAGGCAATGGCGCTTTTGTTGAACGTAATAACAAAATCGTGATTAATGATTGTGAATTGCAGAACACGGATACCTCCGTTCAGTAAACGTGAGAAAGAGAAACAGCATGAGCGACAGTGACAGCTTGCAACATATTGCCCATCTGCGTCGTGAATACACCCGCGGCGGGCTGCGACGTAAAGATCTGCCCGATAACCCTTTGGCGCTGTTTGAGCAGTGGCTGCAGCAGGCCTGCACCGCGCAGTTGCCGGATCCGACCGCAATGACGGTCGCCACCGTTGACAGCAGCGGCCAACCTTATCAGCGCATTGTGCTGCTGAAGCATTACGATGAGCAAGGCATGGTGTTCTATACCAATCTCGGCAGCCGCAAGGCGCTGCAGCTGGCAGAGAATCCGCGTATTTCGCTGCACTTTCCATGGCACTTCCTTGAGCGTCAGGTGATGGTGCTGGGCGAAGTGGAAAAACTGTCGCCGCTGGAGGTACTGAAGTACTTCAGCAGCCGCCCGCGTGATAGCCAGATTGGCGCATGGGTGTCGAAGCAATCAAGCCGCATCTCGGCGCGCGGCGTGCTGGAAGGCAAGTTCCTCGAACTCAAACAGAAATTCCAGCAGGGCGACGTGCCGCTGCCGAGTTTCTGGGGCGGCTACCGTGTCAGATTCCACACCGTGGAGTTCTGGCAGGGCGGCGAACATCGTCTGCACGATCGCTTCCTCTACCAGCGTAATGACAATGGCTGGTCGATTGACCGTTTAGCCCCGTAAAACTGCGTTTTATCCCCTTTCAACGCTGGCGCAGTTGGCGTCAGCGCTTTATGCTATAGCCCTCTTTTTTTTCGTCTCCGCACGTCAGCGGAAAGCTGTGTACCAGCCTAGGTGCAGTCTGATCAATTTGGAGTCAGTGATGACCAGCAGTAACCTGATACAACAATTGCAAGAAAGGGGCTTAGTCGCCCAGGTAACGGATGAAGAAGCGTTAGCAGAGCGACTGGCGCAAGGGCCAATTGCACTCTATTGCGGCTTCGATCCTACCGCTGATAGCTTGCATTTGGGCCATCTGGTGCCGCTGCTCTGCCTGAAACGTTTTCAGGATGCCGGACACAAGCCGGTCGCGCTGGTGGGTGGTGCCACCGGTCTGATTGGCGATCCCAGCTTTAAAGCAGCAGAACGTAAACTTAACACCGCTGAAACCGTTGGCGAGTGGGTGGATAAGATCCGCAACCAGGTCGCGCCTTTCCTCAGCTTCGATTGCGGCGACAACAGCGCGATTGCCGCGAACAACTACGACTGGTTTGGCGGCATGAACGTGCTGACCTTCCTGCGTGACATCGGCAAGCACTTCTCAGTGAATCAGATGATCAACCGCGAAGCGGTGAAACAGCGTCTGAACCGCGAAGATCAGGGCATCTCTTACACCGAGTTCTCCTACAACCTGCTGCAGGGTTATGACTTTGCGGAGCTGAACAAGCGTCACGATGTGGTGCTACAGATTGGCGGTTCCGATCAGTGGGGCAACATCACCTCCGGTATCGATCTGACGCGTCGTCTGCATCAGCAGCAGGCGTGGGGCTTGACCGTACCGCTGATCACCAAGTCTGACGGTACCAAGTTCGGTAAAACCGAAGGTGGCGCAGTGTGGCTGGATGCGAAGAAAACCAGTCCATACAAGTTCTACCAGTTCTGGATCAACACTGCGGATGCCGACGTATATCGCTTCCTGAAGTTCTTCACCTTCATGAGCATTGAAGAGATCAATGCGCTGGAAGAAGAAGACAAAAACAGCGGCACAGCGCCACGCGCGCAATACGTGCTGGCTGAGCAGGTGACGCGTCTGGTGCACGGCGAAAGCGGCTTGACTGCGGCAAAACGCATCACCGAGAGCCTGTTCTCCGGCAGCCTGAGCGCGATGACCGAAGCGGACTTCGAGCAGCTGGCGCAGGACGGCATGCCAACCATCACGCTGACGGCAGAAGACGATCTGCAGCAGGCGCTGGTGGCGGCTGAGCTGGTGCCATCACGCGGCCAGGCGCGCACCATGATCGGTTCTAACGCGGTATCGCTGAATGGCGAAAAACAGTCAGATGCGGAGTACCGTTTCAGCGACAGCGATAAACTGTTTGGACGTTTCACGTTGTTGCGTCGCGGTAAAAAACATTACTGCCTGATTAACTGGCAGTAAGCGTTCAGGGCCGGCTTCCGGCCCTTTTTTATGGCAAGACAGCAGTACAGGGCAAAATGAAAAATATTCTCGCAATTCAATCTCACGTTGTTTACGGACACGCCGGTAACAGCGCTGCCGAATTCCCGATGCGCCGCATGGGCGCAAACGTTTGGCCGCTGAATACCGTACAATTTTCTAATCACACCCAATATGGACACTGGACCGGCACCGTGATGCCCGCCACGCATTTGACCGACATCGTTAAAGGCATTGCGGCAGTTGACCGCCTGAAAACCTGTGATGCGGTGCTAAGTGGCTATTTGGGATCGGCGGAGCAGGGCGAACAGATTCTGGAGATCGTGCGTCTGGTGAAAGAAGCCAATCCGCATGCGTGGTTCTTCTGCGATCCGGTGATGGGCCATCCGGAGAAAGGCTGCATCGTGGCGCCGGGCGTGGCGGAGTTTCACTGTAAAATGGCGTTGCCCGCCAGTGACATCATCGCCCCGAACCTGCTGGAGCTGGAGATGCTCAGCGGCCATGAAGTGGCCAACGTCGAGCAAGCGGTGGTTGCGGCACGAGAACTGATTAGCAAAGGCCCGAAAGTGGTGCTGGTGAAACATCTGGCGCGTGCCGGACGTCGTAGCGATCGTTTTGAGATGCTGCTGGTGACCGCCGATGAGTGCTGGCACATTAGCCGTCCGCTGGTGGACTTTGGCGTGCGTCAGCCGGTTGGCGTGGGCGATCTCACCAGCGGTCTGCTGCTGGTCGATCTGCTGCACGGCAAGTCGCTGCAGGATGCGCTCGAGCACATCACCGCGGCGGTTTATGAAGTGATGCTGAAAACCCACGAAATGGGCGAGTACGAATTGCAGTTGGTGGCCGCGCAGGATGCGATTGCCAAGCCGACACAGCATTTCGCCGCTGAAAAGCTGTAAATTCCCCGTGAGGTGCGCAGTCCTGCGCACCTGCCATTCAGCTCACCATGAATGACGATCCAACGATCTGGGGCGTACGCACTGATAGCGACCCGACGAAGAATAGCGCCGGATCAAACCAAACCTTCCGCCTTCAATGCCGCTTGCACCGCTGGGCGCTCTGCAACCCGATTAAACCAGGCTTCCAGCGCATCCAGTCCCGCTAAATCCAGCTTGATGGCTTTAGCCCAGCGCGTCACCACGAACAGATACACATCGGCAACGGTAAAGCGTAATCCCAGCAGCCACTGTTTATCCTGCAACGCCTCATTCACCTGCTGATACTTTTTCTCCAGCTGCGCACGAGCAATGGTTTTGTACTCTTCCGGCGTATCCGGACGGAACAGCGGGCTAAAACTTTTGTGCAGTTCGCTGCTGACAAAACTCAACCACTCCAGCGTGTGATAGCGCGTCAGGCTGCCGGTCGGTGCCAGCAGGTGGCGATCCGGCTTAAGATCCGCCAGGTATTGTACAATCGCCACGCCTTCGGTCAGGATGCTGCCATTGTCAAACTGCAGCGCCGGCACTTGTCCTTTCGGGTTAATCTGCCAGTAATCTTCTCCCTGCTCGGTCACTTTCTTCTGCAGGTCCACGTTCACCTGGGTGAAGTCGAGCCCGCATTCCAGCGCGACAATATGCGGTGATAGCGAACAGGCACCGGGCTTACAATAGAGTTTCATCATGGCTTCTCCTTGAATGTTGTGGTGATCAAAGCAGCATAAGTCTGCCAGGGATATTTACCCGTGACTGCGATCAGGAATTGCGGTCACCGTTCAGGTTTATTCAGCAAAGCATGGCAGTAACGGCAGCTTTTCGAGCGCAAAATCCCAAAATTGCCGCACTTTAGGCGTCATATTCTTCACACGCTGGGTCACTAACTGCACCGGAAGCGGCGCGGGTTCCCATTCTGGCAGCAAGCGCAGCAGTTTCCCGCTGTGGATATCGTCAAGAACCTGATACGACAGCAGCCGTCCGATGCCGTGTGCGCTGCGTAGCGCTTCCAGCTGGCTCTCCACGTCATTAACCCGCAGACGCGGCGTGATGCGCACGCGCAGGTCGTGAGCGAAGCGCCACTCGCGCGTATGGCGCAAGCTCGTCACTAACGCATGTTGAGTCAGTTCAGTGGGATGAACAGGCGTGCCAGCCTGTTGCAGATAGTCGGGGCTGGCAACCAGCGTTGAACGCACAGTGCCAACCTGACGCGCCACCATCGAAGAGTCCTGCAGTGCACCAATGCGGAGCGCGATATCGAGGCCGTTTTCGATCAGGTCCTGATAGCTGTCGCTGAGCACCACTTCAATCTGCATCTCCGCATGCTGTTGCAGGAAGGCATTCACCAGGGGCATGACGTGGCGACGACCAAACTGCACCGGCGCGGTTAAACGCAGCAAGCCATGCAGGCCGCTGTGGTGAGCGCTGTCGATGGCGCGCTGATAATCGCTCAGCACGCGCTGTGCCTGCTCAAACAGCTGCCAGCCAGCTTCGGTGGGTGCCAGCTGGCGTGTGGTGCGTTCAATCAAAGTGGTGGCGAGGCGGGCTTCAAGGGTGTTGAGGGTGCGCGTGATCACCGGTGGCGATCGCTGTAACAAACGTGCGGCGCCAGCCAAACTGCCTTGCTGGATAACCGCGACAAATACCTCAAGCTCATCAAACCTGTCCATGCTTATTCCACTCAGATTAACAGTGAGCCGACATCATGAAGTTAAGCGAGCAAAAAGCGAAGTGTGGGTAGCAGAAATCGTTAAAGGAAATGTGAATGGCGGAGAAATAGTGGGTAGAAAAAAGCCGGGACATGCCCGGCTTTCTGCTTACTGATTGGCGCTGGCGCGTTTCAGTTCAGTTTGACTATCATCCTGCGTCATGCGGTTCAGCAGTGGCGCGGTGATTAACATCAGCAGGGCGATCACGCCGGTGGCGATACCAATCTGCTGGAACACGTGGCTGTAGACCGCCAGTGACGTGTGTGGATCGGTCACATCATTCGGCACCGCCATCAGGTTCGCGACTTTACCGGCAATCATTGCCGCACCCGCGGTGGTCAGGAACCACGAACCCATGATGAAGCCCATTAAACGCTGTGGTACCAGCTGTGCCACCATTGCCAGGCCCAGACCGGAAATCATCAGCTCGCCAATGCTCTGCAGCGCATAGCTAAGGATCAGCCAGTTCACTGAGACGATACCGGCTTCGTTGGCAAATTTGGCACCAAACGGCAGCACCAGGAAGGCCGCTGAACACAGCACCATACCGAAGGCGAATTTGTGTGGCATCGGCATTTTATCGCCAAGCTTGTTGTACACCGCGGCCAGAATCGGGCTTGCCAGCATGATCCAGAACGGGTTCAACGCCTGGAACTGCTCCGGCTCAAAGGTGATGCCGAGAATCGCGTGCTCAACGTTGCGGATAGCGAAGAAGTTGAGTGAGGTCGGCATCTGCATGTAGAGCACGAAGAACACAATCGCTTCAACCATCAGCAGGAAGGCCACGATCATCTTACGACGTGCTGCCCCCTTCAGCGCGAAGGCTTCTTTAGCGAAGATCACCACGATACCTGCGGCGATGACGCCCAGCGTCATACGTGCGATGCTCTGGTGATGTAGCAGCCAGGCCGCCAGCGCAATCAGTGCTACCACGCCAATCAGCGTCATCAGCAGTTTACCCATCTGCAGCGGGGCAAAATCCGGCTTGGATCCGTAGTTTTTCACTACACGCTGGAAGAACAGGAAGTTCAGCAGCGTGATCACCAGACCGACAACCGACAGCGAGAACGCGGCGCCCCAGCCATATTTCGCGGCCAGCCACGGCGTCAGCATCATCGAGAACAGCGAACCGATGTTGATCGACATGTAGAACATGGTGAAGGCACCGTCGAGGCGCGCGTCATCTTTCTCGTAGCAGGTCGACAGCAGGGAAGACGGGTTAGCTTTAAACAAACCGCTACCTACCGCGATAGTCGCCATGCCGATATACACCATTGAGGTGTCATGGCCGGAGAAGGCAATCAGCGCATAACCCAGCGCCAGCACCATTACGCCGAGCACGATGACGCGTTTGGTACCCAGCACTTTATCGCCGAGCCAGCCGCCGATGGCGACTAAACCATACACCAGCGCGCTAAACGAGGTGAACAGCGTAATGGAGTCCGCTTCGGACATGCCCAGCTGTTTAACCAGGTAAACCGCCATGATGGCTTGCAGGCCGTAGTAACCAAAACGTTCCCACAGTTCGATGGAGAAGATCAGATAAAACGCTTTCGGTTGCTTAAAAGCGTTGAGGCTTGGCGCCCCGTCAGTGTGTTTGTTTGCAGTTGACACGTATACCTCAGTTTTAACATAGCCTGTTTTGCGACAGGAATTAAGTCTGCGTCGGGCTGGGTAATCCCGCGCAACATTGTTATTAGAAAGGAAAAACGGCGACTAATTTGGCTGAATCAGTCCAACAGGGCAAGCATTTTCTGCACGCTGAAATACTTGCAATAGGTAGGGTTAATGCCGTTATACAAAGTTGTAAATCAGTGTTAAATCTCGCTTGATGGCATTATATCAGGATAAACAGGTGAAATGCAGATCGGGAAGATCATTTTCCTGATATAAACTGCTCAGAGCGGATTTATCAGAACATAACGCTAAAGACCATAATTTATACAGAGATTATTATTGCCGTTGTGCACAATATAAGCACAACAGCTTGATTGGTGAGCGTAATAAGCAGTCAAAAGATTCCAGAACGCTAATTAGTTGATCCTGCGCACAAAACCACGAATTAATTATCAGGGTAAAAGAAGAAAACGTTTGCGTAGCTGACATCTGGCGAAGATTAGCGCGGTCTGACACCTTATTTGGCAGATAAACAGGCGTCCATAAGCGCAATGCGTGGAAACGAAAGCCGCATAAATCGACGTTTAAAGGCGTTTAGACAGCGGGTTAACTTTGCTGTAACCTCCTTTTTTCCCTGAAAGGACGTAGTCATGATGAAGTCGATTCGTGTCGCCCTGATTGGCGATTACCGTGCTAATGCCGTTGCGCATCAGGCCATTCCTCCCGCTGTACAACTCGCTGCAAAAACCCTTTCACTCAACGTCAGCGCCGACTGGATCGCCACGCCGGAACTCAATCAGCACAACCTCAATGATTACCAGGCGATTTGGCTGGTTCCGGGCAGTCCTTATCTCAATGATGCGGGCGTGTTTGCCACCCTTCGCTGGGCGCGGGAAAGCGGTAAGCCATTTTTGGGCTCGTGCGGCGGATTTCAGTACGCCATCGTTGAGTACGCGCGCAATGTGCTGGGCTGGGAAGATGCGGTGCATGCGGAAACCGATCCCAGCGGTCGCTGGGTGATTGCGCCACTGGCCTGTTCGCTGGTGGAACAGCGTGGCAGCGTGACCTTCCAGCCGGGTTCACGTATTGCTCGGGCTTACGGTGCGTTACAGAGCGATGAGGGTTACCACTGCAACTTTGGCGTCAACGCCGAGTTCAGCGCAGCGCTGGCGACGCATAATCTGCAGATCACGTCGTGGGATATGGAAGGCGACGTGCGCGGCATTGAATTGACCGATCACCCGTTCTTTGTCGCCACCTTGTTCCAGTCCGAGCGGGCAGCGTTACAAAACCGGCTGTCGCCGCTGGTGGTCGCCTGGTTGCAGGCCGCCGCAGGTTAAATACGCAGCTTGTCTATGGCGTAATGCGTGTCACTTAAGCCAGCAGCGAGTGCGCTGGCCGGGGCCCGCTATGAAGCTTTAGTGCGCGCAGTTGAAAAGGGCACATTTGCCGTGACGCAGCAAATGTGTCAGAGCCCGCGATTCAGAGTTCGGTTTTGGCGTCGAATTCACACAGATCTTCGATCAGACAGGATCCGCAACGCGGTTTGCGCGCCACGCAGGTATAGCGACCGTGCAGAATCAGCCAGTGATGGCAATCGACTTTAAACGCCGCCGGCACCACTTTCAGCAGCTTATCTTCCACTTCTTCCACATTCTTGCCCGGCGCAAAGCGGGTGCGATTGCTGACGCGGAAAATATGGGTATCAACGGCGATGGTCGGCCAGCCGAAAGCGGTATTCAATACCACGTTGGCGGTTTTACGCCCGACGCCCGGCAGCGCTTCCAGCGCCGCACGATCTTCCGGCACTTCGCCACCGTGCTGTTCCAGCAGAATGCGGCAGGTCTTGATAACGTTCTCCGCCTTGCTGTTAAACAGGCCGATGGTTTTGATGTACTCCTTCACGCCATCCACGCCCAGCGCCAGCATCGTTGCCGGGGTATTCGCCACCGGATAGAGCTTCGCGGTAGCTTTGTTGACGCTGACGTCGGTGGCTTGCGCGGAGAGTAACACCGCAATCAACAACTCAAACGGCGTGCTGAAGTTCAGTTCTGTGGTCGGATGCGGATTCTCATCACGCAGGCGCGCCAGGATCTGCGCGCGTTTCTCTTTATTCACACCGCTTTCCCGGTTGCGCCTTGCGGCTCCGTTTCAGGCGCTGCCGCACGGGTGGCCGCACGCTGTTTCATCTTCTGATCGATCAGGTATTTTGCCGCCAGCAGCATGCCAAGGCCGATAAAGGCTCCCGGTGGCAGCATCGCCAGCAGCATCGGCGAATCAAAGTGCACCACTTCAATACGCAGCGCTTTGGCCCACGGCCCCAGCAGCTGATCCGCCCCGTTGAACAGCGTGCCGCTGCCAATCAGTTCACGAATCGATCCCAGCGTTACCATCGCGCAGGTTGCGCCCATGCCGATGGCAAAACCGTCCAGCGCCGAGAGCGGAATGCTGCTCTTTGAGGCGACCGCTTCGGCGCGACCCACCACAATGCAGTTAGTGACGATCAGCGGGATAAAGATGCCGAGCGACTGATACAAACCGTACGCATAGGCGTTGATCAGCATCTGCACGCAGCTCACCACTGAAGCGATGATCATCACGTAAATCGGAATACGGATTTCGGCCGGCACCCAACGACGCGAGGCGGAAATTGCGCTGTTGGTGATGGTCAGCACCAGCGTGGTCGCCAGGCCTAAACCGAGAGCATTGGTCGCGGTTGAGGTCACCGCCAGCAGCGGACAGAGACCGAGCAGCTGCACCAGCGCGGAGTTATTTTTCCACAGGCCGCCGACCAGTAAATTTTTGGCTTCACTCATTTGCATCTCCACATTCAGGCAGCGAAGCAAGCTTCGCTGGCAGTGTTTCAATCAGCAGCGCGGTGCGCTTGGTGGCGTTGACCACCGCGCGTGGCGTAATGGTTGCGCCGGTAAATTGGTCGAATTCACCGCCGTCTTTTTTCACCGCAAAATTTTTGTCATCCGCGCCGTGGATCACTTTGCCATTGAAGCTGTTAATCCAGTCTGAAATACGCAGTTCGATTTTATCGCCGAGGCCCGGCGTTTCATGGTGCTCAACCACGCGCACGCCCAGCACTTTGCCGTGGAAATCGGCACCGACCAGCATCTGAATCGCCCCAGAATAGCCGTCTGGCGCGGTGGTCTCAAGCGCGGCCGCCACCGGCTGATCGCCTTTACGCGCTAAATAGAGATGGTGCGGGCGATCATTGCCCAGCGCCAGCGCATCGGTCACCAGATAACACTCTTGCTGGATGTGATTGTCGTACAGATCGGTCGGTACCACCTGATCTAACAGATTTTTCTGTTGCAGCGCGGTCTGATGCTCCACCGTCGGCTTGGTGACATAGTTAACCACCGCCGTCACGCCGGTGGTAATCACCGCAAAGGCCGCCAGCGTCACCGCATTTTTACGAATAGCTTCGATCATCTTCAATCCTTGCGATGGCCGTAAACGCGCGGCTGAGTGTAGTAATCAATCAGCGGCACACAAATATTGGCCAGCAATACCGCGAAGGCGACGCCGTCCGGATAGCCACCAAAGCTGCGAATCAGCCACACCAGTAAACCAATCAGCGCGCCGTAAACCAGGCGGCCGCGATTGGTGGTGGAGGCGGTCACCGGATCGGTAGCAATAAAAAACGCGCCGAGCATGGTGGCACCGGAGAACAGGTGAATCAGCGGTGAGTTAAGCGACTCCGGCGAGAACACCCAGCCCAGCGTGGCGCAGAACGCCAGCGAGACGAGGAAACTGACCGGAATGTGCCAGCGGATGGCATTCTTTGCCAGCAGCAGTGCGCCGCCCAGCAGATAACCGAGGTTAACCCACTGCCAGCCAACACCGGCTAACACGCCGCTGTAGATCGGCTCCGCCAGCAGCTGTTCAGCGCTGTGCCCAGCACGCAGGCCGGTTTTAAAGGTATCGAGCGGTGTCGCCTGGCTGACGCCATCAACGCCGAGCTGCAGCTGCTGCATGGTTTCACCGGCCAGCGTATGGTGGGTGAAGATCATACTGAGCGAATCCAGCAGGCCGGGTTTGATCGCCTGCAGGCTATCGGGCGGCAGCCAGCTGGTCATCTGCACCGGGAAGGAGATCAGCAGCACCACGTAACCGACCATTGCCGGGTTAAACGGGTTTTGCCCCAAACCGCCGTACAGCTGTTTGGCGATGACGATGGCGAAAATGGTACCTAACACCACCAACCACCACGGCGCGAGCGGCGGCAGGCTGATGCCCAGCAGCAACGCGGTGAGCAGGGCAGAGTTATCGGATAAGGTCGGCACCACCGGCGTTTTACGCAGGCGCAGAATCGCCCCTTCGGTGGCCCACGCGGTGGCGGTGGCCAGCAAAACCTGAATTAAGAAACCGACGCCAAAGAAATACCATTGTGCGGCCATGCCCGGCAGCGCGGCAAACACCACCAGCAGCATGATATTGCCGGTGCTGCGGCGGTTGTGGGTATAAGGAGAACTTGCAATACGAAAAGCCATTTAATCCTCAGTCGTCGAAGGCTGCTGCTGCGCTTTACGCGCTTTGGCACGGGCGACCGCAGCGGCAATCGCCGCTTTGCGTGGGTCGGCGGAGTCAGGAGAGGCAGCAGCCTCCACTTCAGGAGATGTGGCTTCAGCCTGCTGCGCGGCAGCCGCGGCTTTCTTCGCTTTGGCGCGCGCAATCGCCGCTTCAACGGCGGCTTTGCGCGGGTCAACTTCAGCAGCAGGTGCATCAGCTGACGGCTCGGCGGGTGCCGGTGCAGCGGGTTGTGCGGAAGCGGCGGCTTTTTTGGCTTTGGCGCGCGCAATCGCCGCTTCAACGGCGGCCTTGCGCGGATCGACTTCAGCAGCAGGCGCGACGGCTGGCGGCTCAGCGGGTGCTGGTTCTGCCGCAGCGGCAGCTTTTTTCGCCTTCGCACGCGCAATCGCGGCTTCCACCGCCGCTTTACGCGGATCGACTTCTGCCGCAGGCGCATCAGCTGGCGGCTCGGCAAGCGCGACGTCAGCCGCCGGTGCGCCCGCTTTCTTCGCTTTCGCTCGGGCAATTGCCGCTTCCACCGCCGCTTTACGCGGATCGCCGGACTGACGACTCAGCGCCTGCGTTTCAGCTTGCTTCTCGGCCTGCTGCGCTAAGGCTTGTGCATGACGCGCTTCGCGTTCCGCAGCATCCTGCTCCGGCGTTTTTTCCTGACGCGCTTTCACGCGTGCCACGGCGGCGTCGAGTTCACCCTGATCGCTACGCGCCACGCGCTGTTTAGCCTGTTCATGACGCGCTTCACGCGCCTGTTTTTCGCGTTCGAGACGTGCCAGACGCGCTTCAAAACGCGCTTTCGCTTCGGCGGTACGTTTCGCTTCGAGATCGATGGCGCGCAGTTCGGCTTTTTCCTGACGATAATATTGCACCAGCGGAATGTTACTCGGGCAGACGTAAGCGCAGGCGCCGCACTCAATGCAGTCATCAATATTGTGCGCGCGTGCTTTTTCGTGATCGCCGCCCTGGCTGTACCAGAACAGCTGCTGCGGCAGCAGTTTCGCTGGGCAGGCATCCGCGCAGGCGCTGCAGCGGATACAGGATTGCTCTTGCTGATCGTTGCCCATTTCGCTGGCCGACGGCGCCAGAATACAGTTGGAGATTTTCACCAGCGGCACGTTCAGCGACGGCAGGGTAAAGCCCATTAGCGGACCGCCCATGATCACCATCTGGCGCGATCCCGGCGTAAAACCGGCATGCTGCAGCAGGTGGCTGATCGGCGTACCGAGCCGTCCCCAGACGTTGCGCGGGCGCGCCAGCGCTGCGCCGGTCAGCGTCACCACGCGTTCGGTGATCGGTTCGCCGTCTACGATGGCGCGTTTTACCGCCCACGCGGTGCCGACGTTTTGCATCAGCACACCGATATCGGTGGAACGTCCGCCGTGTGGCACTTCGAGGCCGGTGAGAATCTGCGTCAGCTGTTTCGCGCCACCAGACGGATACTTGGTAGGAATCACGCGAATCTGCAATTCACGATCGCCGCCCAATGCCTGTTTCAGCGCGGCAATGGCTTCCGGTTTGTTATCTTCTATGCCGATCAGCACGCGTTCCGCCTGCAACACCCACGCCAGAATGCGGCAGCCTTCCAACACTTCGGCGGCACAATCCTGCATTAAACGGTCATCGGCAGTGATGTACGGCTCGCACTCGGCGGCGTTGATGATCAGGGTTTTTACGCCGCGCAGGCCGCCGCGCAGTTTGGTGGCGGTCGGGAAGCCCGCGCCGCCTAATCCGGCGATGCCGGCATTGTGAATGCGTTTTACCGCTTCTTCACGCGACAGGGCGCGAAAATCGGGCTGCGGATCGAGCGTGGTCCAGCGATCTTCGCCGTCGGCACGCAGGAAAATGCACAGCTCGGAGAGGCCAGAAGGGTGCGCCGTCATGTGTGGCGCAATCTCTTCGATGGTGCCGGACGTTGGCGCGTGCACCGGCAGCATGCGTCCGCCGCCAAAGGTCAGCGGCTGGCCGCGCAGCACTTTGTCGCCGGGGGCCACGCAAATCTCGCCTTCATGGCCGATATGCTGTTTTAACGGAATGATAAAGCGCTCAGGCAGGGGTAACTGGCTCAGCGGCGTACCGTTGGACTGTGTTTTCATCTCAGGCGGATGGATGCCGCCCTGAAAATCCCACAACTTCTCTTTGCGGAACAGGTTTAACAAATTAAGCATGGGTTTCTACCGGGATCACCCGTACAGGAATGGTGTCGAGATTCCACTTCCAGTTGGCCGTGGTGGTGGCAACCGGGCGCATCTCAATGCAGTCGGTCGGGCAAGGCGCAACGCAGAGATCGCAGCCGGTGCAGACATCGCTCAGCACGGTGTGCATGGCGCGCGTGGCACCCACGATGGCGTCCACCGGGCAAGCCTGAATACATTTAGTGCAGCCGATGCAGTTCTCTTCATCGATCCAGGCCACAGTACGTATCGGCTCCAGCACATCTGCGCCGCCGTCGAGCGGTTGCGGTTCAACGTTGAGCAGCGCGGCCAGCTTGAGCATGGTCTGCTCGCCGCCGGGCGCGCACTTATTGATCGCTTCACCGTTGTTACCCACCGCATCGGCATACGGGCGGCAGCCGGGATAGCCGCACTGACCACACTGGCTCTGCGGCAAAATCTCATCGATCTGCTCAACAATCGGATCTTCTTCCACCTCGAAGCGACGTGAGGCGTAACCCAGCAGGGCACCAAACACCAGGCCCAATGCAGCCAGCGCGATAATCGCAATCCAAATCGCGGTCATTAGAATTTCACCAGCCCGGTAAAGCCCATAAAGGCCAGCGCCATCAGACCAGCGGTGATCAGCGCAATCGAGTTACCTTTAAACGGCGCGGGAACATTCGCCAGTACCAGACGCTCGCGCATGCCGGCGAACAGCACCATCACCAGCGAGAAGCCGAGTGACGCACTGAAGCCATACAGCGCCGCCTGCAGGAAGGTGTGATTGAGGTTAACGCTCAATAATGGCACGCCCAGCACCGCACAGTTGGTGGTGATCAGCGGCAGGAAGATACCCAGCAGGCGATAGAGCGACGGACTGGTTTTACGCACCACCATTTCGGTGAACTGCACCACAACAGCAATCACCAGAATATAGGCGAGGGTGCGCAGATAGACCAGATCAAGCGGCACCAGAATCAGGTGATTCACCAGCCAGGCGCAGATCGCCGCCAGCGTGATCACGAAAGTGGTGGCAAGTCCCATGCCAATGGCCGTTTCCAGTTTTTTTGACACGCCCATAAATGGGCAAAGGCCGAGGAATTTGACCAACACAAAGTTGTTCACCAGCACTGTGCCAATAAAGAGAAGTAAGTAATCGGTCATTTTTTAACCTGGGAAGCCGAAAGGCGTCTATTATCCGGAATTGAGAGGTGCATCTCAACCTTCAACGGGTTTGTGTGAGCATTGAGAGCACTCAGAATTAAATTGCTGACGAAACTCACGTCATTATGGCTGGATAAACGTCTGTTTTACGCGCTGAGAGCGTTTGAAATAGGGCACAAACACCGCAGCCGCCAGCAGCGACAGCAGTAAAGTCTGAATCGCTTTGCCATCGGCCACCGGCGTGAAGGCAAAGGTTTTTAACGCCAGCAAGATGGTCATCAGCAGCCACAGAATGTAATGGCGCGGTAAGCGACGCGAACGTTTACAGAAAATCCAGCACACCCAAATGCTATACGCCCATACCACCGCAGCAGTCAGCAGCGAGATCGACCATTGCGTCAGCAAAGTGCCGCCGTGTGAGAACAGCGTCGTGCGTAATTCGGGTTTAAACAGCGGGCTCAGATACATTGCCACCACCAGCGCACTGGTCAGCATGGTCATGATCAGCCACGCCAGCGGCAGCAGTAGCCAGCCAGCAATACGTGGCGGGTTCACCAGTTGGGTCATCGACAAGATCCTGTTTGCAGAGAAGAGGGCGATGCAGAGCGTATCATGTCCAAACGGGGCACGCCCGACCTGGACAACGCAAGAGCGCAGATAGAGAGGGGATAAATCAATTAGATCACGTAACGCCAGACGGTTTTCGGCACGCGGCCCATATCGAACAGACGTCCGCCAGAGACCAGTTCAGCACGTCGATGGTCGGCGGCGCGATACATATTGATGATCTCTTTATCATCAGTCAGCGAATAATTCAGATGGTCGTAGAGTTTTTCCAGACTATCGAGATTATTCACTTTGCGGAATTTCAGCAGGTAATCTAATGCAGTCATGATTGCCATTTAAATATAAAGTACTTGGAAGTGCCCAAGTATAGGGAGCACGCGGCGAGAGTCCATACGCGACTCATAAAAAAATACAAAATTCAGACAACATGCGCTAATTCGCTCATGAAACGACACTTTTTTGCCTTTTACGCGTTTTAAACGCGCATATAAAGTACGATTTAAGGCAAATTCAGGCCGGTATTTAGCGGGCTTGTGAGAAAATCTCACGCTATTAACGCATGATTGGAAAGCCGTTATTTCTCCGTCTCTATAATAGGTATTTGCGATCGTGCTGCGAATGAATCCGCTGTTTATTCCGCTCTGGTCGGCAAATTAATGCACACGCCGTGAAACCGGCACTCACATTCTGTGCGAGCAGTCACAAAACCAATAATTGATTGTCGCTGCAGACAATAACCATTCTTTACGCGCCCGCTGTAATCGTTTCCAGAAGTGAGAAGCATAACCGATTCTGTTTATTACATTTATTTAACGCCCTCCGCAATAATTAGCAGGCATTTTGTCCATAATGCCACGATCTATAAAGCATTGCCTGTTCACGTAACTCCTTTAATTCACTCTGATTTGTGAAGTATGTCGCGCTTGTTTACGCGCTTTTCAGCCAGGCTTAATTCGCGTTTTGTACCCCTACAACACACTCCCTTCAGAGGAATGAAATTATGTGGAAACGTTTACTCTTGACCGCCATGGTGAGCTCGGCACTGAGTACGTCGGTGTTGGCTGCTGATATGACGGTGGGCTTCTCACAGGTTGGGTCGGAATCTGGCTGGCGTTCAGCAGAAACCAATGTGGCAAAAAGTGAAGCGCAAAAGCGCGGTATCACGCTGAAAATCGCCGATGGCCAGCAGAAACAAGAGAACCAAATCAAAGCGGTGCGCTCGTTCATCGCGCAGGGCGTTGATGCCATTTTCATTGCGCCGGTGGTGCAAACGGGATGGGAACCGGTGCTGGAAGAAGCCAAAGACGCCAAAATCCCGGTGTTCTTACTCGATCGCGCCATCGTGGTGAAAGACAAATCGCTGTACATGGCGGTGGTCACTGCGGACAACGTGCTGGAAGGCAAGTTGATTGGCGACTGGCTGGTGAAAACGGTCGCGGACAAAAAATGTAACGTCGTCGAGTTGCAAGGTACCGTCGGCGCCAGCGTGGCGATTGACCGTAAGAAAGGCTTCGCCGAAGCCATCGCCGGCCACGACAATATCAAAGTGATTCGCTCGCAGTCCGGTGACTTTACCCGCAGTAAAGGTAAAGAGGTAATGGAGAGCTTTATCAAGGCGGAAAACAACGGCAAGAACATCTGCATGGTTTACGCGCATAACGATGATATGGCGATCGGTGCGATTCAGGCGATTAAAGAAGCTGGCCTCAAGCCAGGCAAAGATATCCTGACCGGTTCGATTGATGGCGTGCCTGATATCTACAAAGCGATGCTGGCCGGTGAAGCCAATGCCAACGTGGAGCTGACGCCTAATATGGCCGGTCCGGCATTCGACGCGCTGGAGAAATTCAAGAAAGACGGCACGATGCCGCCGAAAATCATCAAAACAGAATCGAAACTGTATCTGCCGGACTCCGCACAGGCGCAGCTCGATACCAAAAAAGGCATGGGTTACTGATCCCCGCAACCGCCCTTCGGGGCGGTTTTTGATGACGTAAGGCGAGGTAGAACCTGATGAGCACCTCCGATGAAACCGCACTGCTGACCATTAGCGGCGTCAGCAAAGGCTTTCCCGGCGTGAAGGCGCTGGATAATGTCTCGTTCAGCATCCGTAAGGGCGAGATCATGGCGTTGCTGGGCGAAAACGGCGCGGGCAAATCCACGCTGATTAAAGTTCTGACCGGCGTGTATACCCGTGATGCCGGCACGGTAACCCTGAACGGCAAGGCGATTACGCCGCATAACACCGCTGATGCACAGGAGATGGGCATTGGCACGGTTTATCAGGAAGTGAATCTGCTGCCGAATATGTCGGTGGCGGATAATTTGTACATTGGCCGCGAGCCGCGTCGCTTCGGCATGATTGATCGCAAGCGCATGGTGCGCGACGCCGATGCGCTGATGCGCAACTACGGCTTTGTACTCGACGTAACGCGTCCGCTGGGGCATTACTCGGTGGCGATGCAGCAGATCATTGCGATTTGCCGCGCGGTCGATCTCTCCGCGCAGGTGCTGATCCTTGATGAACCGACCGCCAGCCTCGATGCCAATGAAGTCGAAATGCTGTTTACCCTGATGGCGCAGCTAAAAGCCAAAGGGATGAGCCTGATTTTTGTTACCCATTTTCTCGACCAGGTTTACCGCATTACCGATCGCATCACCGTGCTGCGTAACGGCCAGTTTATTGCCACGCGCGATACCGCCACACTGCCGCAGATTGATCTGATCAAGCTGATGCTGGGACGCGAGCTGCTGGAAACCGCTTTGCAGCGTCAGGGCAGCACGCTGCGCAGCAATCAGCCGGTGGTGTCGTTTGAAAATTACGGCAAGAAGGGCACCATTGAACCGTTCAACCTGCAGGTGCGTCCGGGTGAAGTGGTGGGATTAGCCGGACTGCTCGGTTCAGGCCGTACCGAAACCGCCGAAGTGCTGTTTGGCATTCGCCGAGCCGATCGCGGCACCGCGACCATCAAGGGCAAAGTGCAGAACATCCGCACGCCCGCAAAGGCTTCGCGCCTCGGTATGGGTTTCTGTCCGGAAGATCGTAAAACCGACGGCATCATAGGTGGCGCGTCGGTGCGCGAAAATATCATTCTGGCGCTGCAGGCGCAGCGCGGCTGGCTGCGACCGATCAAGCGTCGTGAGCAGCAGGAGATCGCCGAGCGCTTTATCAAGAGTCTCGGCATTCGCACGCCGCATGCCGAACAGCCGGTTGAGCTGTTGTCCGGCGGCAATCAGCAGAAGGTGCTGCTGTCGCGCTGGCTGGTGACCAAACCGCAATTTCTGATCCTCGACGAGCCAACGCGCGGCATCGATGTCGGTGCGCACGCCGAAATCATTCGCTTAATTGAAACCCTGTGCGCCGACGGATTGGCGCTACTGGTTATCTCCTCTGAACTCGAAGAACTGGTGGGCTATGCCGATCGCGTGTTGATCATGCGCGATTTGAAGCAGGTGGCCGAAATCCCGCTGGAGCAGCTGTCGGTGGCCGCGATCGTCAACGCCATCGCCGATGGAGGAGCACAACATGCTTGAATCCCCTATGACACATGACAAACCCGAACGGCGTAAGCCGAAGCTGCCGCCTGGCATGCCGCAGATTGTGGCGCTGATTCTGGTGCTGCTGGTGGATAGCCTGGTGGCGAATAACTTTTTTGCCATTCACATTCAGGATGGCCGTTTGTTCGGCAGCCCGATTGATATCCTCAATCGCGCCGCGCCGGTGGCGCTGCTGGCGATTGGCATGACGCTGGTGATTGCCACCGGCGGCATCGATCTGTCGGTGGGCGCGGTGATGGCGATTGCCGGCGCAACGGCGGCAACCTTGACGGTGGCGGGGCACAGTTTGCCGTTCATCATTCTGGCGACGCTCGGTACCGGCCTGGCCTGCGGTTTATGGAATGGCATTTTGGTGGCGCTACTAAAAATTCAGCCGTTTGTCGCCACTTTGATTTTGATGGTGGCGGGACGCGGCGTGGCGCAGCTGATTACACAGGGCCAAATCGTTACCTTCAACAGCGATAGCCTGGCGTGGTTTGGTAGCGGTTCGCTGTGGCTGCTGCCGGTGCCGGTATGGATTACGCTGCTGGTGGCGCTCGTGGTGTGGGTGCTGACGCGCAAAACCGCGCTCGGACTGTTTATCGAAGCGGTCGGTATTAACCTGCGTGCGGCGCGCAATGCCGGTGTGAATGGCTGGCTGGTGGTGATGTCGACCTATGTGATTAGCGGCATGTGCGCGGCGGTGGCGGGCATGATCGTCGCTGCGGATATTCGCGGTGCCGATGCCAATAATGCCGGTTTGTGGCTGGAGCTGGATGCCATTCTGGCGGTGGTGATTGGCGGTGCTTCGCTGATGGGCGGGCGCTTCAATCTGGTGCTGTCACTGATTGGCGCGTTGATTATTCAGTCGATGAATACCGGTATTTTGCTGTCCGGCTTCCAGCCTGAACTCAATCAGGTGGTGAAAGCGGTGGTGGTGATGTGCGTATTGCTGCTGCAGTCGCCACGCTTTATTGCCATGTTGAAACGGAGACGCCCGAAATGATGAAACGTCATCTGCCCTTGATGATCACGCTGCTGGTGTTTGTGGCGGGTTATCTGTTTTGCCTGAGCCAATTTCCCGGCTTCGCTTCAACGCGCGTGATCTGCAATATCCTCACCGATAACGCTTTCCTCGGCATTATCGCCGTGGGGATGACGTTCGTGATTTTGTCCGGCGGGATTGATCTGTCGGTGGGCGCGGTGATTGCCTTTAGCGGCGTGTTCCTGGCACGGGTGATTGGTGATTATCATCTCGATCCGCTTCTGGCGTTTGCGCTGGTGCTGGCGATGGGCGCGCTGTTTGGCGCGATGATGGGCTGGCTGATCGATGCGCTGAAAATCCCGGCGTTTATCATTACGCTGGCGGGGATGTTTTTCCTGCGCGGCTGCAGCTATCTGGTGTCGGAGAATTCGATTCCTATCGATCATCCGCTCTATACCACGCTGTCGAGTCTGGCGTGGAAGATCCCTGGCGGCGGACGCCTGAGTTTGCTGGCGCTGATTATGCTGGTGGTGGTACTCGGCGGGATTATTCTGGCGCACCGTACGCGCTTTGGTAATCAGGTGTATGCGATTGGCGGTAGCCTGACTTCGGCGCAGTTGATGGGCGTGTCTACGCGCGCGACCACCATCAGGATTTATATGCTGTCGACCACGCTGGCGACATTAGCGGGCATTGTGTTCTCCATTTATACCTCGGCAGGCTATGCGCTAGCGGGATTGGGTGTGGAACTGGACGCGATTGCCTCGGTGGTGATTGGCGGCACCTTGTTGTCCGGCGGCGTGGGCACGGTGTTGGGCACGCTGTTCGGCGTGTTGATTCAGGGATTGATTCAGACGTGGATTAACTTCGACGGCACCTTGAGTTCATGGTGGACCAAGATCGCCATCGGCATTCTGCTGTTTGCATTTATCGCGTTGCAACGCCTGCTCACCGTGATGTGGGATCGCCAGCAGAACGCACCTGTTAAGCGTTTGACCTCCTAACTTCTTCACCCGCCTTTCCCTCACCCCAACCCTCTCCCGCGCGCGGGAGAGGGAGCCGCCGGTGCAGCGATAAGCAGCACTCTTCCCTGAAGCAAAAACATACGTTGAGTTCGGAGTGACAGCGTTTATAAAACGGTTCCTTCTCCCGCGCGCGGGAGAGGGAGCCGCCGGTGCAGCGATAAGCAGCACTCTTCCCTGAAGCAAAAGCAGACGTTGAGTTCGGAGTGACAGCGTTTATAAAACGGTTCCTTCTCCCGCTTGCGGGAGAAGGTTAGGATGAGGGGAATATCGCAGAGGACGAAATCAACGTGCCAGGCGGTAATACGCCTCATTCCAGCGCAGCGCATCTTTAAATGCCGGTAAGCGCGTCTCCTCATCAATCACCAGCACTTCAATGCCATTCAGCTCGCCGTACAGATACATATCATCCAGATCCAGCGCCTGGCTGAACACCGTGTGGTGCGCGCCGCCGGCCAGAATCCAGGCTTCTGATGCGGTGGCCAGCGACGGCTGGGCACGCCACAGCGCACGGGCCACCGGCAATTTTGGCAGCGGTTTGGGCTGTTCGATCGCATCCACCACATTCACCAGCAAACGGAAACGATCGCCCAGATCGATGACGCTGGCATTCACCGCGCGTCCGGCCGGCGTGGAGAAGATCATGCGCGCCGGATCGGCTTTGTCGCCAATGCCGAGGAACTGCACATCAATCAGCGGCTTCTCCTCTTTGGCGATGGACGGGCACACTTCCAGCATGTGCGAGCCCAGCACCAAATCATTGCCCGGTGAGAAGTGATAGGTGTAATCCTCCATAAAGGAAGTACCGCCCGCGCGTGTGCCTGCCTGGATCTTGAGAATGTGCAGCAGCGCGGCGGTTTTCCAGTCGCCTTCACCGGCAAATCCATAGCCCTGGCCCATCAAGCGCTGCACCGCCAAACCGGGCAGTTGCGTCATGCCGTGCAAAGTCTGGAAGTTGGTGGTAAAGGCTTTGCAGCCCTCGGCTTCGAGGAAACGTTTCAGACCCAGCTCAATGCGTGCCGCATCCAGTACGTTTTGACGTTTATCGCCGTTGACGGCGGCGGCATCGGTGAAGCGATATTGGCTTTCGTATTCATCGATCAGCGCGTTGACGTCGCCATCGCTGACGCTATTCACCACCTCGACCAAATCGCCCACGCCCCAGCCATTCACGGAGTAACCAAACTGAATCTGCGCCGCGACTTTATCGCCTTCGGTCACCGCCACTTCGCGCATGTTGTCGCCGAAGCGCGCCACTTTCAGCTGCTGGCTGGCCTGTTTTGCCAGCGCGGCATTGATCCAGCGTCCGATGCGCTGCTGGCTGGCTTTATCCTGCCAGTGACCGGTCACCACGCTGTGCTGCAAACCCATGCGCGCGCCGATAAAGCCGAACTCGCGACCGCCGTGCGCGGTTTGGTTAAGGTTCATAAAGTCCATATCCATGCTGTCCCACGGAATCTCCGCGTTGAACTGGGTATGGAATTGCAGCAGCGGCTTATTCAGGATGCTCAGGCCGCCAATCCACATCTTGGCCGGCGAGAAGGTGTGCAGCCAGGTAATGATGCCGACACACTGATTATCGTGGTTAGCGTCGCGGCACAATGCCAGCGCTTCGTCTGGTGATTTCACCAGCGGCTTCAGCACCAGCGACACCGGCAAGGTGCCGGCCTGATTCAATCCGTCCATCACCTGGCGGGCGTGCTGTGCCACCTGACGCAAGGTTTCCGCGCCGTAAAGGTGCTGCGTACCAATAACAAACCACACCTGTTGTGCGTTGTGCTGTTCCATTAAATCTCTCCTTTACTGAGCGGATGCGGTGCGCGCGGCGTACTGCGGTTCAGCAGCCTGGCACCAGTTTTGATAACGTTGATAAAGTTGCTGATAAACCACCACGCGCGCGGCGTTGGGTTGCAGCGTCACATCAATCGGACTGGCCATCACCCGCTGGGCGGCAGGCACATTGGCATACACGCCCGCGGCCACGGCGGCAAAAATGGCCGCGCCGAGCGCACAGCATTCGTCAGAGGCGACGATATCCAGCGGACGGTTCATGACGTCGCAGCACGCCTGCATGATGGCAGGGGATTTACGGGCGATGCCGCCGAGCGTCAGGATGCTCTGCACCGGAATCTGCTGCTGTTCGAAACACTCCATGATGGCGCGTGCGCCAAACGCGGTGGCGGCGATCAGGCCACCGAACAGCGCGGGCGCATCGGTGCCGAGATTGAGATCGGTGATCACACCTTTCAAGCGCTGATTGGCGTCTGGCGTGCGGCGGCCGTTGAACCAGTCGAGCACCACTGGCAGATGATCGAGTTGCGGATTGGCCGCCCAGGCTTCGGTGAGGTTGCGGATCAGATCTTTTTGCAGCGCGGCTAACTGCGGTTGCAGCTCCGGATGGTGCTGCGCCGCCTGCTGCAGTGGCCAGCCAAGCAGGCGGCTGAACCAGGCATAAATATCGCCAAACGCTGACTGACCGGCTTCGCAGCCAATCGCGCCCGGCACCACGCTGCCATCCACCTGGCCGCAGATGCCTTTGATCGCGCGGTCGCCAACGGTGTCGCTGTCGGCAATCAGAATGTCGCAGGTTGAGGTGCCAATCACTTTCACCAGCGTATAAGGCTGCGCACCGGCACCAACCGCGCCCATGTGGCAGTCGAACGCGCCACCCGAAAGAATCACCTGTTGCGATAAGCCGAGGCGCTGCGCCCATTCGCTGCTGAGCGTGCCCACCGGCACATCGGCGGTCCAGGTGTCTGCGAACAAGGGGGAATCAAGCTGCTCGACCAGCAGAGGATCGAGCGCGCGGAAGAAGTCAGCCGGCGGCAAGCCTTGCCACTCGGGATGCCACAGTGATTTGTGCCCGGCGGCACAGCGTCCACGACGCAGCTGCGCGGGTGCGGTGGTGCCGCTGAGGAGCGCGGGCACCCAATCGCACAGTTCCACCCAAGACACTGCCGCGTCACGTACCGCAGCATCGGCGCGTGACACGTGCAGTATCTTGGCCCAGAACCACTCCGACGAATAGACGCCGCCAATATAGCGGGTGTAATCGTTGAAACGACCGCTACGACACAGCTGATTGATCTCTTCGGCTTCTTCAATCGCGGTGTGATCTTTCCACAGCACGAACATCGCGTTGGGGTTGGTGGCGAATTCCGGGCGCAGCGCCAGCACGTTGCCATCACGATCGATGGGCGCGGGCGTCGAGCCGGTGGAATCCACGCCAATCCCCATTACGGCGGCGCGCTGTTCAGGCGTTAAGGCGTTAACCACGGTGACAATCGCCTGCTCTAACGCATCGATATAGTCCTGCGGATGGTGACGAAAGCGGTTGGCGTGCGCATCGCAAAATTCGCCGTTGGCCCAGCGTGCATAGTTGACCACCGCTTTTTCCAGCTCTTTACCACTGTGACAGTCCACGGCCAGCGCACGCACCGAGTCACTGCCAAAATCCAGCCCAATTGTTATGGCGCCAGCACCCATTGGGATTCTCCTGTGTGAGTTATCTGGCTCTATCCTGGAATGGGGCGGCAGAAGCGGTTAGTCATCAGTCGCTGAGAATATGCACTTTTCTGCCATCGGCGGGGATGTGTGATCCACTGCAAAAGTTAACGACCGGTTAAATTTGCTGAATATATGGAGGATTTTGTCATCGTTTTGGGATGTGATACCGCTCTACATTTTTCCTGTCCATTCCCGCTACAACTAGCCCAGCGTTTGCGCAGCCTTTGTACAACCTTTGCGCTAACGCGCTGATTTTTAGCTGTACCCCACAGAATGGTTTGATTGGTAGCGTTTACACCGATTGGTTAATAACAGCCTAAAACAACATTATGCCGGAGAGCATCATGCATAAATTCACTAAAACGCTGGCGGCGCTAGGTCTCGCTGCGGTTATGTCACAATCCGCTATCGCCGAGACCATGAAACTCGGTTTCCTCGTTAAACAACCGGAGGAACCCTGGTTCCAGACCGAATGGAAATTCGCGGATAAAGCCGGCAAGGATCTCGGCTTTGAAGTGATCAAAATTGCCGTGCCCGATGGTGAGAAAACCCTCAACGCCATCGACAGCCTGGCCGCCAGCGGCGCGAAAGGCTTCGTCATCTGTACGCCAGATCCGAAACTCGGCTCCGCGATTGTCGCCAAAGCGCGCGGTTACGGTCTGAAAGTGATTGCCGTCGATGATCAGTTCGTGACCGCCAAAGGCAAGCCGATGGATACCGTGCCATTGGTGATGATGGCGGCAACCAAGATCGGTGAGCGTCAGGGGCAGGAACTGTATAAAGAGATGCAGAAACGCGGCTGGGATGTGAAAGAGACCGGCGTGATGGCCATCACCGCGAACGAACTCGACACCGCACGCCGTCGCACCAGCGGTTCGATGGATGCGCTGAAAGCCGCCGGTTTCCCGGAGAAGCAGATCTATCAGGTGCCAACCAAATCCAATGATATCCCAGGCGCCTTTGACGCCGGTAACTCGCTGCTGGTGCAGCATCCGGAAGTGAAACACTGGCTGATTCTCGGCATGAACGATAACACCGTGCTGGGCGGCGTTCGCGCCACCGAAGGCCAGGGCTTTAAAGCGCCCGATGTGATCGGTATCGGCATTAACGGTGTTGATGCGGTGAGTGAGCTGTCGAAAGGATCCGCCACCGGTTTCTACGGTTCGCTGCTGCCAAGCCCGGACGTGCACGGTTATAAGAGCAGCGAGATGCTCTACAACTGGGTGACCAAAGATCAGGAGCCGCCGAAGTTCACCGAGGTCACCGATGTGGTGCTGATTACCCGCGATAACTTCAAAGCCGAGCTGGATAAGAAAGGGCTGAAGTAATCACGTTGTTCGTTGTTTGAGCAGCACCATCTAAATGTTTAGCCAAAATGATTCGTGCTGTAACAAGGCGGCAAGTGCACTTATCCCCGGGAGCTTACTTTTATAAGTGACCGGGGTAAGTTCACGCAGCCAACGCAGTTACAGTGCGAAGCATGAAGGCTTAGAGGAGTCACCATGAACACTGATCAAGCCTTTCTGTCGTTTCATGGCATCAGCAAAACCTTTCCCGGCGTGAAAGCGCTGCAGGACATCTCATTCAGCTGCCGTGCCGGCGAAGTGCACGCGCTGATGGGGGAGAACGGTGCCGGTAAATCGACGCTGTTGAAGATCCTCAGCGGTAGCTACCAGCCCAGCGGCGGCGAGATCCGCATTAAAGGCCAGCCGAAGAGTTTCAACACCACCGTGGATGCGCTGGATGCCGGCGTGGCGATCATTTACCAGGAACTGCATCTGGTGCCGGAAATGAGCGTGGCGGAAAATATCTATCTCGGCCAGCTGCCGCACAAGCGCGGTCTGGTGAATCGCAAACTGCTGCGTTATGAAGCCGGTTTGCAGCTGCAAAATCTTGGCATGGATATCGATCCGGACATGCCGCTGAAATATCTGTCGCTCGGCCAATGGCAGATGGTGGAGATCGCCAAAGCGCTGGCGCGTAACGCACGCATCATCGCTTTTGACGAACCGACCAGCTCGCTGTCGGCGCGCGAAATTGATCACTTGTTCCGCGTCATCCGTCAGCTACGCGAGCAGGGCCGCACCGTGTTGTACGTGTCGCATCGCATGGAGGAGATTTTTGCCCTGAGCGATGCCATCACCGTGTTTAAAGATGGCCGCTACGTGCGCACCTTCACCGACATGAAAAACACCCATCACGATGATTTGGTGCAGGCGATGGTGGGGCGCAATCTGGGGGATATTTATGGTTACGCGCCGCGTGAACTGGGCCCGGTGCGTCTGCAGCTGGACGCGGTGGAGGCAAAGGGCGTGCGCACGCCGATTTCGTTGACGGTGCGTGCCGGTGAAATCGTTGGCCTGTTTGGTTTAGTGGGCGCGGGACGCAGTGAACTGATGAAAGGGCTGTTCGGTGCCACTAAATTGCGCGGCGGCAGCGTGACGCTGGATGGTAAAAAGCTCAACATTCGCCAGCCGATCGACGCCATCCGCGCCGGCATCATGCTGTGCCCGGAAGATCGCAAATCTGAAGGCATCATTCCGGTGCATTCGGTGCGCGATAACATCAACATCAGCGCGCGTCGCCACAATCTCACCGCTGGTTGCCTGATCAAACCGAGCTGGGAAGCGAAAAACGCCGATATCCACATTCGTTCACTCAACATCAAAACGCCAGGCCCGCAGCAGCTGATCATGAATCTTTCCGGAGGCAACCAGCAGAAGGCGATTCTGGGCCGCTGGCTGTCGGAAGAGATGAACGTGATCCTGCTCGATGAGCCGACGCGCGGCATTGACGTCGGTGCCAAACACGAAATCTACAACCTGATTTATCAACTGGCGAAAAAGGGGATTGCGGTGCTGTTTGCCTCCAGCGATCTGCCGGAAGTGATGGGATTAGCTGACCGCATTCTGGTGATGCGTGAAGGTTCCATTGCCGGTGAACTGTCCCACGATACGGCCACAGAGCAGCTGACGCTGAGCCTGGCGATGCCGAAAACCACTCAAGCGGCCGCCGTGGCCTGATGTAAAGGAGAGCAATAATGGCTTCATCTACCACTTCCAACACGCCACCGGTGCAGCGCAACGGGCTGCAGCTGGGGCGGATTTGGGACAACTTCGGCATGCTGGTGGTGTTCGCACTGCTGTTTATCGTTTGTGCCATTTTCGTGCCGAACTTTGGTTCTATCATCAACATGAAAGGGCTCGGGCTGGCGATGTCGATGTCCGGCATGGTGGCGTGCGGCATGCTGTTCTGCCTGGCTTCCGGCGACTTTGACCTGTCCGTGGCGTCGGTGATCGCCTGCGCCGGTGTGGTCACCGCGGTGGTGATCAACATGACCGAAAGCCTGTGGATTGGCGTGGCAGCCGGATTGCTGCTCGGCATGGCCACCGGTTTTATCAACGGCTTCGTCATTGCGCGGCTGAAAATCAACGCCCTGATCACCACGCTGGCCACCATGCAGATTGTGCGCGGCCTGGCTTACATCTTTTCTGACGGCAAAGCGGTGGGGATTGAAGACGAGCGCTTCTTTACCCTCGGCTACGCCAACTGGCTCGGCGTGCCGGCACCGATTTGGCTCACCATCGCTACCATGGTGCTGTTCGGTTTCCTGCTGAACAAAACCACCTTTGGTCGCAACACGCTGGCGATTGGCGGCAATGAAGAAGCAGCGCGTCTGGCCGGCGTGCCGGTGGTACGCACGCGTATCATCATCTTCATCTTGTCCGGTTTAGTGTCGGCGGCGGCGGGCATCATTCTGGCGTCGCGCATGACCAGCGGCCAGCCCATGACCTCGCTCGGATACGAGCTGATTGTGATTTCAGCTTGCGTGCTGGGCGGCGTCTCGCTGAAAGGCGGCATCGGCAAAATTTCATACGTAGTGGCGGGCGTGCTGATTCTGGGCACGGTTGAGAATGCGATGAATTTATTGAATATCTCGCCATTCTCACAGTATGTAGTGCGCGGTTTGATACTGTTAGCGGCGGTGATTTTTGACCGCTACAAACAGAAAAGTAAAGCCGCCTGATAACCCAGGCTGAGCGTGCCAGTAAGTGGGCACGCTCAGCGCCGCGAAACGGAAAAGTGAGGGCATTATGTACCATCGCGAACCCCCAAGTGAGCAGCAGAATCCCTTATTGCCGGGCTATGCGTTCAATGCCTGGCTGGTGGCAGGCTTAACGCCGATTAATGCCAATGACGCACTCGATTTCTTTATCGATCGTCCGCACGGCATGAAAGGTTACATCCTTAATCTGACCATTAAAGGTCAGGGGCGCGTGTTTGATGGCGAATCTGCCTTCGACTGCGAGCCGGGCGATCTGCTGCTGTTTCAACCGAAAACCCCGCACTATTACGGCCGCGCGCCAGACAGCCCGTGCTGGTTCCATCGCTGGGTCTATTTCCGCCCGCGCGCTTACTGGACCGATTGGTTGCAGTGGCAGGATGAGAGCCAGGGCGTGGGGCGCTTGCATTTGTCAGAAGCGCAGCGTGCCGAGTTTGATCGCCTGTTCGCCAGCATCGAGCAAACCCACAACTCCGGACGTCGCTTCGCCGAAGAGCTGGCGATGAATCTGCTGGAGCGCTTGCTACTGCGCGCGGTGGAAGAGGACCCGCGTAGCCATCAACAGATCCGCGATCCGCGCGTGATTGAAGCTTGCCAGTACGTCACCAATCATCTGGCGGGCGAAGTGAAGATTGAAGAAGTGGCGCGCCATGTTTGCCTGTCGCCGTCACGGCTGGCGCATCTGTTCCGCGAGCAAATGGGCATTAATCTGCTGCGCTGGCGCGAAGATCAGCGGGTGATCCGCGCCAAACTGCTGCTGCAAACCACTCAGGAACCGATCGCTTCCGTCGGGCGTGAAGTGGGCTACGATGACCAACTTTACTTCTCACGCGTGTTCCGCAAACGCGTTGGCGTCAGCCCCAGCGACTTCCGCCGCCGCAGCCAGGATGCGCAGGATGCTTTGGTAGCGCACGAGAGCTGGCAATCCGCACGGAGTGCTATTTCCTGAGTTTTCAGGTGATTCCGCCTTGTTCTTATAGACCGATTCGTCTTAAATCAGTCTGGTAACGAACAAGAGGAATGAGAATGAGCGATAAATTACGTGTCGGCCTAATCGGCTACGGTTTTGCCAGCAAAACCTTTCATGCACCCTTGATCGCCGGTACGCCGGATGTTGAGCTGGCGGCGATCTCAAGCAGCGATGCCAGCAAAGTGCATGCTGATTGGCCGTCCGTGCAGGTGGTTTCCGATCCACAAGCGCTGCTGGACGACCCGACACTGCAACTGATTGTTATTCCGACCCCGAATGACACCCATTTCCCATTAGCCAAAGCGGCACTCAACGCCGGTAAACACGTGGTGGTGGATAAGCCATTTACCGTGACGTTGTCACAAGCACGTGAGCTAGATGCGCTGGCCAAAGCCAAAGGTCTGCTGCTGTCGGTGTTCCATAACCGCCGTTGGGACAGCGATTTCCTGACGCTGAAATCCCTGCTGAACGACGGTACGCTGGGCGAAGTGCGTTACTTCGAATCCCACTTTGACCGTTTCCGTCCGGAAGTGCGTCAGCGCTGGCGTGAAATGAAAGGCGCGGGCAGCGGCATTTGGTTCGATCTCGGACCGCACGTGCTGGATCAGGCTTTGCAGCTGTTTGGCACGCCGGTTGCGATCAATGTCGATATGGCGGAATTGCGGCCGGGCGCGCAAACCACCGATTACTTCCATGCGGTGTTGACCTATCCTACGCGTCGCGTGGTGCTGCATGCCAGCATGCTGGTGGCGGCGGAATCCGCGCGCTTTGTGGTGCACGGTACGCGCGGCAGCTACGTGAAATACGGGCTGGATCCGCAGGAAGATCGTCTGAAAGCGGGTGAACGTCCGCCGCAGGAAGATTGGGGCTACGACATGCGCAACGGCACGCTGACCCTGGCGGAAGGCGATGTGATGGTGGAGAAAGAGCTGTTGACCTTGCCAGGTAACTATCCGGCGTACTACGCAGGTATCCGTGATGCGATTGCGGGCACAGGTGCGAATCCGGTGCAGGCAGAAGAGGCGATTCAGGTGATGGAGTTGATCGAGCTGGGCTTGCAGTCCGCCGAGAAGCGTCAGACCCTATCGTTGCGTTAATTCTGTTAAAAGATCGCCAGGAATGGCGACCCTACGATCTAAGGTGCGCGTTATGCGCACCTTTTTTTATCCCGCTACGCGCGCGCGCAGCGCGGCTTTCTCTGCATCACTCAGGAACGCGATGGTTACACCATTATCCTGTGCCTGACGCATCTCTTCTGCCGTCAATCCCGCTTGCGGTGCCGCCACTTCATACTCATGGGCCAGCTCAACGCCCTGAACCGCCGGGTCGTCGGTGTTAATGGTGGCGAGAATGCCGTGCTGCAGGAAGGTTTTCAGCGGATGGCTGCTCAGCGACGAAACGGTGCTGGTCTGAATATTCGAAGTGAGGCATGACTCAATCCCAATGCGCTGCTCAGCAAGGAAATCCATCAATGCACGGTCTTCAATCGCCTTCACGCCGTGACCAATACGCTCCGCGCCCAGCTCGCGAATCGCTTGCCAGATGCTTTCCGGGCCTGCGGCTTCACCGGCGTGAACGGTAATGCGGAAACCGGCGTCACGCGCACGATTAAAGTGGCTGAGGAATTCACTGCCTGGGAAGCCTAGCTCGTCACCGGCCAAATCGACGGCGGTGATGCCCTCGCGATGTGCCAGCAAAGCTTCCAGCTCGCGCAGGCAAGCTTCTTCACCAAAGGTGCGGCTCATAATGCCGGTCAGGCGTACATCAACGCCGTATTGCTGAATGCCGGCGCGCACACCATCAATCACCGCCTCAACCACGCCGGCAATCGGCAGTTGATGCGTCATCGCCATGTAGCCCGGTGAGAAGCGCAGTTCCGCATAGTGAATGCCAGCGCGCGCCGCATCTTCGACGTTTTCCAGCGCGATACGACGACAGGCATCAAGATCGCCCAGCACTTTTACGCCCCAGTCGAGTTTCTGCAGGAAACTTACCAGATCCGGTTCATTAGCCGTGACCTGCACATGCGGACGCAATGCATCAAGCGTTTCAGCGGGCAGCGCAAGATTATGCTGACGACCTAAGTCGAGAATGGTTTGTGCGCGGATATTGCCATCAAGGTGGCGGTGAATGTCGGTAAGGGGGAGTTTTGGATCAATCATGGCGCACTCGCTTAAGTTTCATAAAGTGCAGAGGATTATAAAAACATCTTGCGCAACAGCGCCAGCGATTTGCGCAAACAGCAAAACGGATGCTGAATTAATCAGCATCCGTGGCATTTTAGAACGATTTTAGCCCGGCAATCAGGCGATCCAGCCCATCATCCAGTTTGCTGCGCGGGCAACCGGCGTTGAGACGCAGATAACCGCGACTCGCCGCGCCGTAGGTCGAACCCGGCATGATCGCCACTTTGTGTTGATGAATCAGACGCTGTTGCAGCACCTGTTCGTCAATGCCAAGCGGATTGAGATCGATCCACGCCAGGTAAGTCGCGGCGGGCGGTTGCCAGTTAAGCTGCGGAAACGCCGTGTTCAGGCGCTGCGCGATGTGCTGCATGTTGCCACGCAAATGGGCGCGCAGCGCATCCAGCCACGGCGCGCCCGCGCGATAAGCGGCGATGGTAGCGGCAAGCGCCATTACCGCTGGCGAGGATAAGCCATCCTGCTGCTTCAACGCATGGAACCACGCCTGACGATCGTGCTCATCAGGGATGATGCCCCACGCGCCGGTCAGCGCCGGAATGTTGAAGCTCTTGGAGGCCGAGGTGAACAGCGCCCAGGCGGACTGCGCGACCTTGCTCCAGGGTGTATGCTGCGCATCACTCAGCACCATGTCCATATGAATTTCATCGCTAATCACCTTAACGCCATGCTTTTCGCACAGCGCCGCCATATGGCGCAGCTCATCTTCGCGCCACACTTTGCCGCTAGGATTGTGCGGACTGCACAGCAGCATCACTTTACAGCGCGGACGCGCCAGCAAACTTTCCAGCTGCGTCATGTCACACAGCCATTCGTTAGCGTGGCGCTGCAGCGGCAGCTCCAGCACGCGACGCTGATTGCCATTGATGGTGTTATAAAATGCATCGTAAGCGGGGGTGTGAATCAGCACTTCATCATCCGGCTGCGTCCAGTGGCGCAACAGCTGCGCCACCATGTAAATCACCGACGGGCCATAAACCAGCGATTCTGCCGCCACTTCGGTAGCGAAACGGCTGCGCATCCAATGTTGAATGGCAGAAAGAAAATCATCATGCTGCCAGCGGCTGTAGCCAAACACACCGTGTGCGAGGCGCTGTTGCAGCGCCTCGAGGATGCATGGCGCGGTGGCGAAATCCATATCGGAGATAGTGAAGGGCAGCAAGTCCGCCACGCCGAAACGATCGGCCACGAAATCCCACTGCGTACACCAGCTACCGTGGCGATCCACCACCTGATTGAAAGCGAAATCCTGCATCATTACACCGTCGCGCTCATCAAGTGTGCCATCTCATCTTTGACCGATTGCACCTGCGGGCCCATCACCACTTGCAGATTGGTCGCATTAACATGCACCACGCCAATCGCACCGTTGGCTTTCAGTGTTGCATCATCCACCTTGCTCATGTCGACCACGGTAATGCGCAGACGCGTCAGGCAGTTATCCAGTGAGGCGATGTTTTCCACGCCGCCCAGCGCCGACAGAATCGCTGGCGTATTAAAGCCGGATTTACCCACAGCCGCGCGATTAACCTGCTGCGCTACGCTGTTGGTTTCCACTTCGCGGCCTGGCGTTTTGATGTTGAAGTGACTGATAGCAAAGCGGAAGATGGCGTAATAACCCACGAACCACACCGCAGCAATCACCGGCACCCAATACCATTTGGTGGAGAGGCCGTGCAGCACGCCGAAGACGAAGAAGTCGATCACGTTGCCGTCGGTATTACCGATAGTCACGCCCAGCATCGCCATTACGGTGAAGCCCAAGCCGGTCAACAGCGCGTGGATCAAATACAGCACCGGCGCGACGAACAGGAACAGGAACTCCAGCGGTTCAGTGGTACCGCCCACCACGCAAGCCACCACGCCGGAAATCAGCAGACCTTTAATTTTATGACGGTTTTCCGGACGGGCGCAGTGATACATCGCCAAGGCCGCACCCGGCAAACCCCCGAGGAAGGCTGGCATTTTACCCTGCGACAGGAAGCGCGTGGCGCTCTCGGCGAAGCCGTGGGTATCCGCACAGGCCAATTGCGCCTGGAAGATAGTTAACGCACCGCTAACACTTTTACCGCACACATCCATGGTGCCGCCCGCATCGGTAAAGCGGATGATTGCCACCAGAATGTGTTGCAAGCCAAAAGGTAAAAGCAGACGTTCGCCAGTACCGAAGATCATCGGACCAAATTCACCGGCGCTGTTAATCACCCAGCCGAGGCCGGTAATCGCGCGTGCAAAGAATGGCCAAATCAGCGGAACCACCAGGCCCAGCACGCCCATCGCCATCGCCGTAACGATCGGCACAAAACGCGTACCACCGAAAAACGCCAGCGCATCTGGCAGGCGAATGTTGTGGAAGCGCTCATGTAACCAGAACACCACGATACCGACGATCACCGCGCCGAGAATACCGGTGTCGATGGACTGAATGCCGAGGATGTTTTGTACGTTATTGGCTTTCAGCACCGCCGCATCGGTGGTTGGCAGAATGCCGTTGATGTTGAGCCAGAAGTTGATACTCAGGTTCAGTACCGCGTAGCCAACAAAACCGGCAAAGGCGGCGACGCCTTTATTCTCGCGCGCCATACCGAGCGGAATGGCAATGGCAAACATCACCGGCAGATAGCTAAAGGCAAAAGAGCCGATCTTCGCCAGCCAGATAAACAGGTATTGCAGGAAAGGCTGATCGAGAAGAGGAATTAGCGTCAGGACATCATGACTGCTGAGGGAACTGCCAATTCCTAACAGAATGCCGCAGAACGAGAGCAGGGCGACGGGCAACATAAAGGTTTTACCCAGACTTTGGAAAAACTCCCAAAGTGACATTTTGGGGCGGCTGGCGGACATAGATTCTCCTGGCAATAAAAGTAAAAGGCTTCAATGTGGTCAAGGATGATAAAACGTTTTACCACTTATTTTTGTGGCTATAATCACAAAGAGTGACTAATTGCAGGCTTTATTTTTGGTGCAATCAGTGTAACGTTTTATCTCTTTGAATTTGGACGTCGGTAACGGAACACTATGTCCCAGCAGAAAACCACTATTCATGATGTGGCGTTGGTCGCCGGGGTGTCGGTCTCTACCGTGTCGTTGGTGCTCTCCGGCAAAGGGCGCATCTCGCCCGCTACGGCCATACGCGTTAATCAGGCGATTGAGCAGCTTGGCTACGTGCGTAATCGCTCAGCCTCGATTTTGCGCGGCGGCGAAAGCGGCGTGATCGGCCTGATCGTGCGCGATCTCAGCCAGCCCTTTTATGCCGCGATGACGGCCGGACTCAGTGAAGTGCTGGAGCAGCAGGGCAAAGTGCTGGTGCTGACACAAAGCGGTCAGCACGGACAACACCTTAAACGCTGTTTTGACACGCTGGTGGCGCAGGGCGCGGAAGGCATTGTGCTCGGCGGCGCGGCGGCGCAAGCAGAAACGCTGGTGCCGCAGGCGCAGGAGCAAAACATCGCGTTGGTTTGCGCTTCGCGCGCCAGCAGCCTCGACAATGTCGACTCACTGCGGCCCGATAACAGCCAGGCGGCGCGCATGGCGACGGAGTATCTGATTCGGCAGGGACATCAGCGCATCGCCTGGATGGGCGGTTTGGGATCGTCACTGACGCGCGCCGAGCGGATTGGCGGCTATTGCGCCACTTTGCTGCAATATGGCTTATCGTTCCGGTCCGACTGGATTATCGAGTGCGACGATCGCCAGCAAAGCGTGTCCGCGTTAACGCTGCAGTTGTTGCGTCAACATCCCGGCATCACCGCGATTCTGGCGCATAACGGCAGCACCGCGCTCGGCTGCTATTTTGGCGCGTTACGCTGTGGGCGAACCTTTGGTGAAGGCGCGGTGGATAGCTACTACACGCAGCAGCTGGCGCTGGTGGGCTTTAATGACGATCCGCAGCGGGAGTTGCACGATCCCACCATGACCTTTGTCAGTAGTGAAGCGCGTGATGTGGGGAGAAGAGCGGCGGAGCGGATGTTGCAGCGGCTGGCGCAGCCGGAAGCGGAGATTCAGAGTTTGATTGTGCCGCCGCAGCTAATGCGCGGCGAAGTGTAAGGGCGGCCAATTGGCCGCCCCATGAATTACTCTGGCATACCTTCGCTGGTTGGTGCGCCCAGCATATAGCGTGACAGGAACTGCTCCAGCGTCATCTTGTCGCCATTCATGGTGACCTGGCCGTTGCCGTACTGCAGGCTGGTGACGATGTTATCATCCTGCTGCTGCGTCAGGCGGAACATCTGGCCCATCGCTGCTAAACCCTTAACCTGCTGATCCGCCAGTTTCTGCGCATCGTCACCCTGATAACCTTCCGCCAAACCGACATGACGCATGGTTTCGGTTGCCATTGGCATATTGATCGCCAGCTTGCCGTCGAGGGTTTTCAGCACGCGATCCACTGCGGCACCCAAACTCTGCGCTTCGCCGCTCACGGTGGCCGGATCGTTAAAGCCCACGTTCAGGTTAAAGGTGCTTTCACCTTTATCATTTTTCCAGCTCAGCGGCGCGATGCTCAGCGTTGGCGAGCCTTTCAACAGCGTTGGCAGGTTATTACGCAGAATGGTTTGCACGCTGGCCTGATAGCGAATCGGATCTTCCGCCACGCCCGGCTGGTTAAGCAGATCCTGCATCTGCGCGTTGTAAGTATCGGAGAAGGCTTTCACCGCCTGCGCATCAAACTGCGCAAACTTCATCGCCAGCTTAGCTTCACCAAACGGCTGCTTCTGTAGGGTAATCTTGTCAACATCGACATCCAGCTGCCCACCAATCTTGCCTTCTTTATTGTCAAAGGACGAGGTGGTTTTCAGCTTCTCCAGCGACAAACCTTCCTGACCGTTGATGCTGGCATCCAGTTTATCCAGAGAGATCGACTGATCGCCGACGCGCACGCCTTCCGGGCTGAGATGGGTATCGCCGCTCAGCTTCAGGCCATTCAGCGTAAACAGCACCGGCAGTTCAACCTGATTTTTGCTGGTGACCGCGATGCTGGAGAAGTCGCCGTCGAGGCTGACTTTGTCACCTTTGCTGTCGGCGCTGATGTTCAGCGTGCCGCCATTGGTGGCCAGACGATCGCCGGTCTGCGGATTGTTGTAATCCACCGCCAGCAGGTTGAGATCGGTATTGGTCGCACCGCTGTAGCCGACGCGGGTATCGGCGTTGACCAGCGATTTGCCGTTGGTCAGTTCAAACAGTTTCTTCACCGCATCGGTGTTTTCCAGTTCGGTATGCACAGACGCCATACTTGGGATCAGGCTGCCGCGCTTCAACTGGGCGAACGGGAAAGGACCGTGATCGATCGTCTCGTTCAGCACGATACTTTGACCAGGCTTCAACAGCGGATTGTCATTGGTTTGCGAGCTGGCCTGTACCACCAATTTGGTTTTGCTGCTGAACACGCCGCGCTGATAATCCTGATAGCTCAGCGTCAAACGGCTGTTCGGCGCGTAAGCATTCAGCTGCGCGTTGGCGTTCTGCAACATCTCATCCATATGGCTTTCCAGTTGTTTACCGGTAAACCATGCAGCACCAGTCCAAATCACGCCGAGCGCCACAATCACACCTACGGCAACCTGGGTCTTTTTCATCGCTGTGTCGTCCTTATCCTTGCGTCCGCACGCCGCTGGTCGGTGCGCGACGGGTGAAGAAAAACGCCCGCAGGCGTTTTAAATTAATAGTTTAAAAGAATAGCAGTTAATGCTGGCAGCGTCAGCCGGATCTCAGTTGAGCGTATTAAACACGCGCGCCAGACGTCCGGTGCCTGCCGCGTTGACCGGCGACTCATTGGCAGCGACAAAGCAGGATTCACCCGGCTTCAGCACCAGCTGTTGCCCGGACTTCTCAATTATCGCCTGACCTTCAATGCAGAACAGCAGGGCCGCGCTATTTTGTGCCAGCGCTTGCGGCGCAGCGGAAAGCCCATGAATGGCAAAGGCAAAGTCCTCTACCGGGATCGGGAAGTTCAGGGTTTCGCCGTCGCGCTGCGGCTGCGTCAGCAGCGTCGCGGCCGGTTTTGCCTGAAACTTCAGGTTAGCCAGCAGTTCCGGGATATCGATGAACTTCGGCGTCAGACCGGCGCGCAGCACGTTATCGGAGTTCGCCATCACTTCCAGCGCCACGCCTTTCAGATAGGCGTGCGGCGTTTCGGCAAACAGGAACATCGCTTCGCCTGGCTGCAGGGTAATGACATTGAGCAGCAGCGGCGAAAACAGACCGCTGTCATCCGGATAATCGATGGCGATAGATTTGATGGTCTGCCACGGCTCGCCTTCACGCGCGTTAATCGCCGATTTCAGTACGCCGATGGCGCGCGATTTGGCCTCGTCTTGCAGCGACAGCAGCGTGGCGAACAGTTTGGCCAGATTGGCTTCGTTAGCGTTTTCGAGGAAATGGGCGATTTGCGGATGGGCACCGGCCACCGGTTCGAGCAGCGAGACAATCTCATGCAGCTCACGAAAACCGTTCATCGCCTGGAAGGGTGTCAGCGCATACACCAGCTCGGGCTTGTGATTAGCATCTTTATAGTTACGTTCGGCAGCGCTCAGCGGAATGCCCGCGGCATTTTCACGCGCAAAACCCTGTTCGGCAGCGGCTTTGCTGGGATGTACCTGAATCGACAGCGGCTGATCGGCGCACAGCACTTTAAACAGGAACGGCAGCTCGCCGAAACGTTCAGCCACCGCTTTGCCGAGCATGGCGACTTTGTCGGCATCAATTATCTCACGCAGCGAACGCACTTCGCCGTTGACCTCAACGGTAGACGGGCTTTTCGGGTGCGCGCCCATCCACAGTTCTGCCATCGGCAAACCTTGTGGATTTTCGATGCCATAGAGTTCGGTCAGCGCAGTTTTGCTGCCCCAGGCGTAATTTTGCAGCGAATTGTTCAATTTTTGCATCGTTTACCCTTAATAACCGTAAGTAAATAGGCTTATTAAAGCAGAAAGTGCCATAGAAAATACACGAACAAGTGCAATAAAGGCGATAGGCTCGCATAATGTTAAATTCTTGTATGTGACAATCTTGCTCGCTCAACGGCGTCGCGGGAAGGCGTTTAGAGCGGAAACCTCAAAATCTGAGCTAAGGAGACGTAGTCATGGCAGCCAATCGCATTGAAAAAGACTCAATGGGACCGATTGAAGTACCGGCAGATAAGTTGTGGGGCGCACAAACCCAGCGTTCGCTGGAACATTTCAAAATCTCAACCGAGAAAATGCCCGTGGCATTGGTGCATGCGCTGGCGCTGACCAAGCGCGCGGCGGCGCAGGTGAACCAGGATCTCGGCTTGCTTCCGGCCGATCGTGCCCAGGCGATTCTCAAAGCCGCCGACGAAGTGCTGGCCGATAAGCACAGCGAGGAGTTTCCGCTGGCAATTTGGCAGACCGGCTCCGGCACCCAGACCAACATGAACATGAATGAAGTGCTGGCCAACCGCGCCAGTGAAATTCTTGGCGGCGAGCGTGGCATGTCGCGTCTGGTGCACCCAAATGACGACGTGAATAAAAGCCAAAGCTCCAACGATGTGTTCCCCACCGCCATGCACGTGGCCGCGGTCATCGCCGTGCGGGAGCAGCTGATTCCGCAGATTCACGTGCTGAAAAAGACGCTGAGTGAAAAATCCGACGCCTTCAAAGATATCGTCAAGATTGGTCGTACCCACTTGCAGGATGCGACACCGCTGACGCTCGGTCAGGAGATCTCCGGCTGGGTAGCGATGCTTGAGCACAATCTCAAACATATTGAGAACAGTATTCCGCACGTAGCGGAGCTGGCGCTGGGCGGCACCGCGGTCGGGACCGGCCTGAATACCCATCCGGAATACGCGGTTCGCGTGGCTGAAGCCCTGGCCGATTTGACCAAACAGCCGTTTGTCACCGCGCCGAACAAGTTCGAAGCGCTGGCGACCTGCGATGCGCTGGTGCACGCGCACGGTGCGCTGAAAGGCCTGGCGGCTTCGCTGATGAAAATTGCCAACGACGTGCGCTGGCTGGCCTCTGGCCCGCGTTGCGGCATTGGCGAACTGGCCATCCCGGAAAATGAGCCAGGCAGCTCGATCATGCCAGGCAAAGTGAACCCCACGCAGTGCGAAGCGCTAACCATGCTGTGTTGTCAGGTGATGGGCAACGACGTGGCGGTGAACATTGGCGGCGCGTCCGGCAACTTTGAGCTCAACGTGTTCCGTCCGATGGTGATCCACAACTTCCTGCAATCGGTGCGTCTGCTAGCCGACGGCATGGACAGCTTCAATCACCACTGCGCGATTGGCATTGAACCGGTACGCGAGCGCATCGATCAGCTGCTGAACGAATCGCTGATGCTGGTGACCGCGCTGAATACCCATATCGGCTACGACAAAGCGGCGGAAATTGCCAAGAAAGCCCATAAAGAAGGCCTGACGCTGAAAGGCTCGGCGCTGAAGCTGGGCTATCTGACCGAAGAGCAGTTCGATGAGTGGGTGCGTCCGGAGGAGATGGTGGGCAGCATGAAGCAGTAAACCGTTATTAAAAGTTGGCAGACGTAGCACCCTCGTAGCGGCGCAATTGATTGCGCGATAAATCGCGCCGCTACGGATTGTGCGGTGATTTATAGCTGCCCGCTATACAACACCGGACCGGTTGGCTGCCCGGTTGGCGAGCCGCCGCGCGGTTCAAGGCTGATGGCAATGATGCCTGAGCGGGAAATCGTGCTATTCAACGCCACATCCGTTGCCTTCTGGTTATCCAACAAACCCAATGAAATCGGCGCTTTGCCTGGCGGAATCAGCCACAGCTGCAAACTGTTGTTATCGGCGATGGTCACAGGATGTAACGGCGTCAGGCTCAGCTGTGCCAGTTTGCTGTCCGCGCTGACCACCCATTGCTGTTGATGCTGGGCGTCGTTCAGTACCGTCAACGGCGTCAATGTCGGCTGCTGCAGGAACAGTGAGGCGAGCAGGGCGAACGCCGCGACACTGGCAGCCGCCAGCCAGCCCGCATAATGGCGTTTGGGTTGAATGACGCGTTGCTCGGGCAAACTCAATGTAATCTTCTTCCACACCTTTTCCGGTGGCGTGACGGGTGCAAGCTGATTATCCAGGCCCGCCAGCAGGGCTTGCCAGCGCGCAACGTTGGCCGCAAGGGCAGGCTCGTTACGCAACCTGCGTGCAAAGCGCAAACGCGCCAGCCCACTCAAGGTGCCCAGCGCATACTCGGCTGATAAGGCCTCATCGCGTTGTAGTTTATCGTTCATAGGCCCACACACTCCCGCAGATGCTCCAGCGCGCGGCGAATCCAGCTTTTTACCGAGCCAACCGGCTGTTGCAGCCAGGCGGCAATATCACTGTGGGACATCCCCTGATAATAGGCGAGCGTGATGCTTTGCTGCTGTTCGCTGCTCAGATGGCCAATGCAGTGTCGCAGGCGATCGGCTTGTGCCGGATCGTGCCAGTTATTCTGTTCGTCTTCGCTGGTGATTGGTAGCAGGTCGCTAAACTCTTCTGCCTCCAGCGTCAGGCGCGCCTGTCCGCTGCGTAACCCGTCAATGCAGCGATTGCGCACAATGTGCGTCATCCACGTCATCGGCGCGCTCAGGGCGGCATCGTATGAAGCGGCGCGGTTCCAGATGGTGAGGTAGCAATCGTGCAGCACCTCTTCCGCCCAACCTTGCTGACGCAGCATGCGCAGGGCAAGGGCGAAAAGATGCGGCGACGTAAGTCGATACAGTTGCTCAAACGCGCGGCGATCGCCTTTCGCGATCGCCGGCAATAAGTTATCTAACCGTTCTGCAAGCCTGTTATCCATCATCTTCCCGGTTGGCTAAAATGCCCAATCCGAGTATAGGCAATTACTTAGGCATCAAGACGGTATCAATCACATCAATCACACCATTTTTCTGATTGACGTCATAAGTGCTGATATTCGCCACATTGCCTTGACCATCTTTCAGCTGAATATTGTGCGGGCCATTATTCATAATCCACAACGGTTGGCCGTTGACGGTTTTCAGCTCGGCATGTCCGCCACCTTGCTTAATTTTTTTCTCCAGCGCTTTCATGTCGTATTTACCGGCCACCACATGATAAGTCAGGATGCTGGTCAACTTCGCTTTGTTCTCCGGTTTTACCAGGCTATCAACGGTGCCCGCAGGCAACTTGGCGAAGGCCGCATTGGTTGGCGCGAAGACAGTAAACGGACCTTTACCTTCGAGGGTTTCAACCAAACCCGCCGCTTTAACAGCAGCAACCAGCGTGGTGTGATCTTTGGAGTTCAGCGCGTTTTCAACGATGTTCTTTTGCGGATACATCGCTGCGCCGCCGACCATCACGGAGTCATCATTCATGGCGGCAAATGCACCTGCGGTGAACAGTAAAGTGCTGGATACGACTGCAATGCTCATTAGCTTTTTCATCATAAATCCTCGTAGTAGGGAGCGAAGAAGTTGCTCACACTCTGATATACGAGAGCAGACTGCGAATTGGATGCAGCGATTTAAAAATAAATTTTACGCCAGCCGATCGCTCCACAAATGCAGGCGCGGAATGATCAGATGCAGCGGCTCGGCCAGCGGTTTATGACGCCAGGCAACGTTATCGGCATCGTAGTTCAGCAGTTCTCCCAGAATCGGCACCTGCGTGCGATCGCGGCACAGCACCAGCAGCGGAGAAGGGCAGGCAAGCTGCACCTGTTTCTTCTCGCTGGCGCGCCATACGCGGGCAATCGGCTGCACCTTCACCGGGCGCTTGATTTTTAGCTTCGCACCGGCTGGCAACGCGAGGATTGCTTCCAGCTCTTGCTGCACTTTATCCGCCCACTGTTCCCGCGTCCACGGTGCCTGCGCGCGATTGGCTTTCAGGCTGCGTTCCAGCTGTTCTACCACCGCATCACGCGTGACGTTTTTGATGATGTTTTTATTCGCCCAGCCAAAGCGCAAACTGTCCGGCGCGTTGAGCAGCGTTACGCTGCGGTAGGCGTTAAGCGTAATTAACCCGCGCAGATGCTGGTGGACGAACTCAAAGCGCGCCTCGCTCGGCAAGCCCGACTCCACGGTGATCAGCTGTTCCAGCCGCTGCTTCAAAGTATTAATCTCGGCAACCTGCTGCGTAATCTGCGCATGCACATCGCCGTCGGCTTCAATGCAAATCGCGCCCGGCAAGCGCACGGCGGCTTTGGTGCTGAGCTTTTCCGATTGATGCTGCATAAACAGGCGGCAGTAATGCGTCAGCGCCATGTCGCGTGCCGTTTTACCAAGATGCTGCGTCACCGCGATGCGTTCAATTTCATCATGTTCGCGGCCTTTCTCGATTTCCGGCAGACTAAACACGCGCGCAATCAACAGCGGTTGCTGCTCAATGTGTTGACGTAACGCGCCCAATCCCGCCTCCAGCGCATTAACGCATTCGTGCAGATCGGCAACCAAATCATAACGAGCCATAAAACGCCTCCATAGTTACAACATGCTTTCAGTGTACTGGCTTAGGCGCCGGTCTGCCAGCATAGCGCAGGGATTTTGTTAAGCAGGGAAACGTGGGATTTTTCAAGCTGGATGAACGTGTTATAACAATGCTTTGCCTGCTAACGGAATAATGTTGTGAAGCCTCAGCCAAAGCCACCTGCCGCCGCCATAGTTACGCTTGGCGTAGTACAAATCCTGTCGTGGGGCGGATCCTTCTATTTGATGGCGGTGATGGCCAATCCGATCGTGGCGGAAACCGGCTGGTCGCAGCAATGGGTGTATGGCGCGCTATCGCTCGGCATGCTGATTTCCGGTTTGCTGGCGCCGCTGAGCGGGCGACTGATTTCCCGCTCCTATGGCCGTGCATTGCTGGCGGCGAGCGGGGCGGTGATGGCAATCGGTCTGGTGATCATGGGATTGAGCCACAATCTACCGCTGTTTCTGTTTGCCTGGCTGATTATCGGCGTAGGTATGGCGATGGGCCTGTACGATGCGCTGTTTGCCACGCTCGGCACGCTCTATGGCGGCCAGGCACGCGGCGCGATAACCGGCATTACGCTGATTTCTGGCTTCTGTACCACTATCGTGTGGCCGGGCACCGCGCTGCTGATTCACTGGCTGGATTGGCGTAACGCCTGTTTTGCCATCGCCGGATTGTTATGTGTTTCAGTGTTGCCCGCCTATCTCTACGCGCTACCCGCGCCTGAAGCGAAAATCGCCGCCGCCAAAGCAAAACCGACCGCGCAAGGCAACGAACTGGCACCCACACTGTTTTGGCTGCTGTGCAGCATTTTCACGCTCGCATCGGTGATCATGACGGCGATTTCGGTGCAGCTGATCACCTTGCTGCAGGCCAGCGGCCACACGCTGGCGTCGGCGCTGGCCATCAGTGCGATTCTCGGTCCGTGTCAGGTGGCATCGCGCATCGTAGACATCGCCTTTAAGCGCGGTCACCCGATCTGGACCACCTTTTTCTCGGTGGGATTGGTGGCGCTCGGCTTGTTGCTGCTGGCGTGTTACCCGCAGTTTGCGGTGCTCAGCATGGTGCTGTACGGTGCCGGAAATGGTTTGCGTGCCATTGTGCGGGGAACTTTACCGCTGGTGATGGTCAAACCAGAGGCCTACGCGATTGTGGTAGGGCGCATGGCGCGTCCCGCCTTAATTGGTCAGGCCTTGACGCCGCTGGTTGGTGGCTATGTGTTTCAGCACCTCGGTGCCAGCGCCACGCTATGGTTGTTATGCGTTCTGGCGTTGATTAACGTGCTGTTGGTCGCGCTTTTGCAGCAGAAATTGCCGCAGGCTAGCCCACAGTCGGAAAGGGGAGTGATAAACTAAGCAGCCTGTGCGCTTCTGCCCGATTAAATGGGGAATACGTGCCTGGATCACGGGCGTTGACTTCTAAAAAGCAACAGTGTTTGTTATATTTATTGCTCATTGATTACTCACTGTCGCGGCATAAAAACAACAAGATAACCGCAACTCAGGATATTGAAATGCTTGATTACCGCTTCCCGACAGCTTTGCAGATGGTTTTGAGCGTAGCGATGGCGGAGCAACTGGGTAAACGCTCGACCAGTGCCATATTGGCGTATGGTCTTGAAGCGAACCCCAGTTTCATTCGGAAACTTATGGTTCCGCTCACGCGTGACGGCATCATCGTCTCAACGCTTGGCCGCACCGGTTCCATTCATCTGGGTCGCCCGGCCGCCGAAATCACACTGCGCGACATTTATACTTCTGTGATTGAAGATAAAAAACTCTGGGCGTCACGTCCGGACGTGGCACCGCGTTGTCTGGTCAGTGCCAACCTGTGTTGGTATTTCAAATCGATTGCTGAAGAGGCTGAAGAAGCGTCGCTGAAAGTGCTGGAAACCCGCACCGTAGCTGACGCGCTGGCCGAACTGAAGCATAACGACACCAGCAACTGCGAAGAGTTGCCCGATCTCGAACTCGCCGACCTGTGTAAAAAAGGCCGCTAAAACCACTCTCATCCGTAAGGGCGTCATTCATGACGCCCTTTTTTATTGCCTCAATCTGGACGCAAAAAAATCCGGGCACATCGGCCCGGATTGTTCATTTCACCTAAAACCCTTACACCGTTTGCACTTCAGCCTGTGGTTGCTTGCGCGTCACCAGCTTACGCAGCGTCACATAGAACACCGGCGTCAGGAACAGCCCAAACAGCGTCACGCCCAACATGCCGGAGAACACGGTAATCCCGGTTACGCCGCGCACTTCTGCGCCCGCACCTTCGCCAAGAATCAGCGGGATGGTACCGGCGATAAAGGCAATCGAGGTCATAACGATCGGACGCAGACGCAGACGACAGGCTTCCAGCGCTGCATCGACAATGCTCTTGCCTTGCATCTCCAGCTCGCGCGCAAACTCGACGATAAGAATCGCGTTCTTACACGCCAGTCCCATCAGCACTACCAGCCCAACCTGCACAAACACGTTGTTATCGCCACCGGTCAGCCACACGCCGACCAGCGCCGAGAGCATAGTCACCGGCACAATCAGGATCACCGCCAGCGGTAGCGTCCAGCTTTCATACAGCGCCGCCAGCACCAGGAATGCGAGTAGGACCGCGACCGGGAAGACGATCAGCGCGGTATTGCCCTGCGTTGATTGCTGATAGCTCAGGTCGGTCCATTCAATGTTCATGCCGTTCGGCAGCACCTGCGTCGACATCTCCTCCAGCTTCTGCATCGCCTGTGCCGAAGAGAGCACGCGCGGATCGGCATCACCAATCAGGTCAGCCGCCGGATAGCCGTTATAGCGAATCACCGGATCCGGGCCATATGTAGTGGTGATATTCACCATGCTGCCAATCGGCACCATTTCGCCGCGATCGTTGCGGGTACGCAGGTTACCGATATCCTGCACGCTATCGCGGAAATCGCCATCCGCCTGCGCCATCACGCGCCAGGTGCGACCAAACTTATTGAAATCGTTGACGTACGACGATCCCAGATAGGTTTGCAGCGTGCTGAACAGTTCGGTCAGCGACACGCCTTGCGCTTTGGCTTTATCCCGATCCACCTGCACATCCAGCTGCGGCACGTTGGCCTGGTAGGATGAAATCGGGAACATCATGCCCGGCGTCTGCAACACCGCACCGGTCATGGTGTTGATGGCGGTTTGCAGCGCACCGTAACCGAGCCCCGCGCGATCCTGCACATACAGCGAATAACCCGAACCTTGTCCCAGACCTAAAATCGGCGGTGGCATAATCGAGAAGCCAAAACCTTGCTGGATTTTCGAGATCTTAGCGTTGATCTCAGCATTAATTTCCGCGGCGGTGCGCGTACGTTCACTGAACGGCTTCAAACCGAAGAACACCGTGCCGGTATTCGGCGTGTTGGTGAACTGCAACGCGTTCAAACCGGGGAAGGCGACCGAATAAGCCACGCCTTCAGTGTTCATGCCGATCTCGCTCATCTTGCGAATCACTTCATCGGTACGCGCCAGCGACGAACCTTCCGGCATCTTCACGCCGCCAATCAGGTAGAGCTTGTCCTGCGTCGGAATAAAGCCGCCCGGCACGGTATGGAACATAAAGCCCGCACCGGCCAGCAGCAGCACGTAGACGCCGAACACCGCGCCACGACGACGCAAGGTTTTACCCACCAGCGATTCATAGCCATCCGAACTGCGCTGGAAGAAGCGGTTGAACGGACGGAACAGCCAGCCGAGCAGGCGATCGATAATGCGCGTCGGCATATCCTTTGCGGCATCATGTGGCTTCAGCAGCAGTGCTGCCAGCGCCGGTGACAGCGTCAGCGAGTTGATGGCGGAAATCACCGTTGAGATGGCAATCGTCACCGCAAACTGCTTATAGAACTGACCGGTCACGCCGGACAGGAACGCCATCGGCACGAACACCGCACACAGCACCAGCGCGATGGCGATAATCGGCCCGGACACTTCCCGCATCGCCTGATGCGCAGCCGCCGTCGGCGACAAGCCTTGCTCGATATTACGTTCGACGTTCTCCACCACGACAATGGCGTCATCCACCACAATACCGATTGCCAACACCAGCCCAAACAAACTTAAGGTATTGAGCGAGAAGCCGAGCAGATAAAGGATGCTGAAGGTACCGACCACCGAAACCGGCACCGCCAGCAGCGGGATAATCGAGGCGCGCCAGGTTTGCAGGAACAGAATCACCACCAGCACCACCAGCACAATCGCTTCGAACAGCGTTTGCACCACGGCACGGATCGAGTCACGCACGAACACCGTTGGGTCGTACGGCGCGGCCCACTGCACATCGTCCGGGAAACGGGTGGCCAGTTCGGCCATTTTGTCGCGCACCGCATTTGACAGATCGATGGCGTTGGCGCCCGGCGCCTGGAAGATACCGATGCCGACCGCATCTTTGTTGTTGAGCTGCGAACGCAGCGCGTAGCTGCCAGAACCCATCTCGATGCGCGCCACGTCACGCAGTCGCACCAGCGTGCCGTCGTCGGCGGTTTTCAGGATGATATTGCCGAACTGCTCTTCGCTCTCAAGACGACCCTGGGTGTTGATCGACAGCAGAAAATCGCTCTGTTTCTTCAGCGGCTCCGCGCCAAGCTGGCCGGCAGAAACCTGCACGTTCTGCTCCTGCATCGCGCTGACCACATCGGAGGCGGTCAAGCCACGTGCCGCCACCTTATTGGGATCGAGCCAGACGCGCATCGCATATTCACCGGCACCGAAGATCTGAATCTGACCGACGCCTGGCAGGCGCGCCAGTTCATCCTTCACCTTCAGGGTGGCGTAGTTACGCAGATAGAGGGAATCGTACTTGCCGTGCGGCGAGAACATGTGCACCACCAGCGTCAGCGTCGGCGACATCTTCTGCGTGGTGAGGCCGAGTTGGCGCACCTCTTCCGGCAGACGCGCTTCAGCCTGCGCCACGCGGTTCTGCACCTGAACCTGCGCCTGATCCGGATCGGTGCCCGGACGGAAGGTCACGGTGGTGACCAGCACGCCATCGGAACCCGCCACGGATTTCATGTACATCATGTTTTCTACCCCGTTGATGGCTTCTTCCAGCGGCGTCGCCACAGAATCTGCAATCACTTTGGGGTTGGCACCGGGATATTCCGCGCGCACCTGCACGCTCGGTGGCACCACGTTGGGATATTCACTGATCGGCAGCAGCGGAATGGCGATCAGTCCGGTGGTAAAGATCAAAATCGACAGCACCGCGGCGAAAATCGGTCGGTCGATAAAAAAGCGGGAGAAATCCATAAAAGGCAGTCTCGAAGGTTATTGAGCGGAGCGCATCGCCACCGGTTGGGCGTTCACCGGCATGCCAGGCATAAAGACTTTCTGCAAGCCGTTAACGATCACCTTGTCGCCGGGCTTCAGGCCTTGCTGCACAATACGCAGACCATCGGCTAACTCGCCGGCCTGAATATCGCGGCGCTGGGCTTTACCTTGCGCATCGACCACGTAAACGTACTTACGATCCTGATCGGTGAGCACGGCTTTATCATCAATCAACAGGGCGGTGAAGTCGGCGCGGCCCGGCAAGCGCACGCGCGCAAACAGGCCCGGTGTGAACTGACGGTGCTGATTATCCAGCGAGGCGCGCATGCGGATGGTGCCGGTGCTGGCGGTCAGCTGGTTATCGAGGAAATCCACGGTGCCGCGATGCGGAAAACCCTCTTCGCCGGTCAGCGCTACTTCTACCGGCAGCGACCCGCGATTTTCGCCTTTACGCGCCATCGCCTGATAATGCAGATAGGTGGCTTCATCGACGTCGAAGTAGACGTACATACGATCCTGCGATACCAACGTGGTCAGCACGCTGGCGCTGTCACCGGCGGTCACTAAGTTGCCGGTGGTGATCATCGCGCGGCTGGCGCGACCTTCAATCGGCGCGGTAACGCGGGTGAAATCAAGATTCAGCTGCGCCATATCCACCGCCGCCTGTGCTGACAGCACGCTGGCCTGCGCCTGATTAGCCGCCGAGCGACGCTGTTCCCACTCTTCGCGTGACACGACATTGGTGCCGATCAGTTTATCGGTACGCGCCGATTCACTGCGGGCCAGCGTAGCCTGGCTGCGCGCGTTGGCGAGTTCGGCCTGCGCCTGCTCGAGCGTGGCGCGGTAGGTGCGATCGTCAATGGTGAACAGCACCTGACCTTTTTTCACCTCATCGCCTTCGCGATAATTAACCTGATCGATATAGCCCGAAACGCGCGGCCGCAGCTGCACGCTCTGCACCGCTTCGAAACGGCCATTGAAGCTATCCCATTGGCTGACTTTCTGCTCTACCACCTGCGCGACACTTACTTCGGGCGGTGGCGGCGGGGCGTTTTGCGCCACACCGCGATCGCAACCGGCCAGCAGGCTTCCCAGCAACATCACTCCTGACAGGCTTACCGCCCATTGAACCCTGTACGTTTGCAGATGCATTGTTGTTATTCCGCTTTGGTGAAAATGAAAGGAGACGTACGAAAAATCTGCAACTTTTATGATTGCATTAAAACGCCACGAGTGTAGGCTTGCTCAAACTGCATCTGCAAGAATATCTGATACACTTTATGTGCGGTTTTGATCATTACGTTGCAGAAGGATCAAAGCCCCTACGCGCAGTGCGGCATTTAATGCAATAATAAAACTTGCATTAACTGGCATAGTCGTTCAACCTTAAAGTGTAATTGCAACTGATACTGATACTGTTCGCAACGGCGACCGGAGAAAACGAGATGATGACCACCGCATTTATTCACGATTTGATCGACTGGATTGACAACAATATTGAAACGCGTCTGGATCTGGATACCGTAGCGGGGCGCGCCGGTTATTCGAAATGGCACCTGCAGCGTATGTTCAAAGAGCACACGGGTTTGCCTCTGGGCGAATACATTCGTGAGAAGAAGCTGAAGAAGTCAGCGGATCGCTTGACCACCAGCAATGAACCTATTCTTAACGTGGCGATTTCACTCGGTTTCGACTCGCAGCAGTCGTTTAACCGCAGCTTTAAACGCCAGTATGGCGTAGCGCCGGGGGCATGGCGTCGTCACGCCGCGCCATCCGCCAGCGCGATGCAGTAAACCCCGCCAGGGCCAGCTTTGCTGGCCCGCGTTTTTCCCTGCCCAAATCTGTTATTATCGTCGTCCTGTTTTTCAGGATGCCACCATGTCAAAAAAACTCTGGATTGCCTTAATTCTGCTCCTGGCCGCGTTGTGGCTCGGGCTAAAACCGCGTTTGTCCGATAAATGGGCCACCAGCCACCCCGATATTTCGCAGCTCACCGATGCCAACACCGTGGCGCGTTGGCTGCAGCAGCATCACACATTACCCGATCTCTATCTCACCAAAAATGAAGCGCGTCGTCAGGGCTGGAATCCCAGCAAGGGCAACTTGTGTGAAGTGTTGCCGGGCCGCGCGATTGGTGGCGATCGCTTCAGCAACCGCGAAAGAAGGCTGCCGATGCAGGCGGGCAGGCAATGGTATGAAGCTGACGTGAATTACGATTGCGGCCACCGCGATGCCGATCGTCTGCTTTACTCTTCCGATGGGCTGATTTTCCTCACCACCGATCACTATCGCAGCTTCAAACAGGTGCCTTAACCATGTTGACGCTCCATTTTGACTTTGAAAACTTGTCAGATCGCCAGGCGTTTTACCGCGCGCTGGTGCAGCAGAGTGCCTGCCCAGTGGATTTCGGTAACAATCTTGATGCGCTATGGGATTGGCTGACCGGCGGCATGGCGCTGCCGGCCACCTTCTATTTAGCGCATGCCGATGACGCCAGCGTGAGTGCAGAATTCGCGCCGGTGCTGGCGTTACTGGAAGAGGCGCAGCAGCAGTTAGAAGGCGAGCTGCGCCTGGTGCGTGGAGAATAAATTACGCGTGCAGTGGTAACAGCAAAATCGCCAGCATCTGGCGGGCATTAGCGGGCAAATCACCGCCGCCGGTGTAGCCGTTGTTCTCAACGATCACCGAATTCAACCCCACCAGCCAGTCATAGATGTAGTAAGCGGTATGATTGGCGGGCGCGGCAGACAAGCGCGTCAAACGCTGTCCCGGCGAGAAGCTGACGCTCGGTGCAGGCGGACGGGCGAAAATCGTCTGACCGCGATTGACGCGACTTTCAGGGCGCTCGCTCTCCGGACGCTGTAAAAAGCCCAGCCACGCCACAAAATCCCCCAGCACCGTCATGGCGCGTGAAACCTGACGATCGGTACGCGCTTCATGGGCGCTGGCCTGCGCATCCGGCTCGTTAAGCGCGCTTTGCAGTTTGCTCAGCACCTTGAGACGGAAGCTAGCGGTTATTAACTCTTCCACCAGCATCTCCAGCGTCGGCTTATCGACGTTGAGCAGCGCCAGCAGGCTGCGGCTCTCCGGCAACTGACGCAAGTGCTCCAGCCACAGCGCAAACACCTGCTGCGGGAACTGCTGATCGCGTTGCCCGCCCGAACTGTGCGGCTCAGCGGCAGCTACCGGCTCATCTTTAAACAGATCGAACTCGAAGCCGATGCCGAAATAGCTCTGCTCAGCGGCCGCCGTTTTGGCGCTGTGTTGAATGTGATGGCTGCTGCTCTGGCTCAGCCACAGCTGACGCACCGCTTCACGCGACGGCTGCAAACGCTCCAATAGTTCGCCGTGCAAACCGGTGCGATGTTGCAAGCATTTCAGCAGCGTATCGGAAATCGCCTGCTTGCGAGCTGCCTGTTCTGGCGTGGCGCTGGATTCGGTCCACGGCTGCAAACGTTCCACCAGCTTGTGCTGTAGCGCGCTGAGCTGCAACGCTAAACGCTCACGGCGCGCTTCCGGCTGCATCTCATCCTGCAACCAGCTGCCCATGCGATCGACGCCCGCGCGATCCAGCGCCAGCATCGACCCCCAACTCTGTCCCGGCTGACCAATCTGGCGTTGCACCGCTTCATCAACGTTAATCTGCTGCTGCTGATAGCGCGCATCATGTGGCGTGATCGCCCAAATCAGACGCGGCTTCTCACCGCTGGCGGCGATGGTTTGATGTATGTGCCACTCGCGCAGCGCGCTGGCGGCGACATCGGTGTCGTGACGCTGGCTGGCAGCGGTACAGATCAGCATCAGATCAATGCCCTGACGCGCGGCGTACAGGCCCGGCAGCAGTGCGCGTTTCTGTTCCAGCAGCGTGGCGCGCATCGGATCGCGTTTGCGCAGCTGGGCCAGTTCATCCTGTTGCGCGCGATCGGCTGGCGTGCCCGGTGCAGGTAGCTCCAGCATATCTGCATCATCGTACAGCGCCTGACGCGGCGTGGAGCTGAGCGGCAAGGTGATCTCCAGCGTCAGCAGCGACAGCAATCCCAGCGGTACATGCTGCGCTTTCCCCACGCGATTGGCGACGATCGGACACACTTCGATCATCTCCTGCCAGTCGGCATCATTGCCAATCAGTTTTTCTGCTGGCAGCGCGGCATCATCCACCAGCATGCTGAGCGGCGCTAACACGCGCGGCGCATGGCGCAGCTGGTGGCGCAAATGCATCAGGCTGCGCAGGCTTTCGTTTAGTGCGTTTTGTCCCGGCCACAGCAGGGCAAACAGCTGCACACGGTCGTCCACGTTGAGCCACGGCGCCAGCGCTACCGCCTGCGGCCAGAAGTGACGATCGAGAATCTCGGCATGACGATGGTGACGACGGCTCCACGCCCATAGCGTGATCAGCGCATCGCTATCGAGGCCAGGCTGCGCCTCATCCTGACGGTGGCGCTGCAAACGCTGCAACGCGGCATCGATCTGGGCCGTGTCCGGCTGAAACTCGGTGTTGGCGCAGGCTAGCATTAAACGAATCAGTTCCACTTCGCTTAGCAGCGTCATCTCCAGCGGCCAGGCGTTGGATTGCGTTTCACGCTGGTGGCTGAAGCGGGTGGCGATGGCGAAATCGAGATTGCCGGGATTGATGTTCTGGAAATAATTCAGAGTTTTATCGCCGAGACGCGCGATCAATTGTCCTTGCGCATCGCCGACCATCTCACTCAGCAGCCAGGCTTTGCCCGCCTGCGACTGGCCAAACAGCGCCAGCGTCACCGGACGCGCCAGCTGGCGCGCCAGTGCATGGCTCTCCACGCGCGCGCGGCGCAGCTGCAGCGTCAGAGTTTCAGCTTCCATCGCCAGACGCGGCGCGTGCGCCTGATGGGTTTCCACCCAGTTCAGCGCGCCATCCAGCGTTTCCTGCATCAGGTTAAGACGTTTCGCGGGTGTAACCGGCGAGGCTTTTTTGGCAGTTCTCATCGTTTGCAGACGCTCCCGCTGTCGATCCAATATTGCGCATTCGCGTTGCCGGTGGCAGAAAGCGTGTTCAGTTTCAGACTCAGCTGCTCCAGCGGCACGCGCGTGCCGTCATCCATGCGCGCATCGCTCAGCACCAAACGCTCCGGGCCGAGATTATCCGGGCCGGGCTGCACCGCCAGCTTAATGCGCAGTACGCTTTCGCCGGCAACCTGACGCGCCAGCGTCGGGTCCACAATGCTCAGGCTATACAGCGGCGAGGCCGGCCAGCGATCGTTCTCCAGCTGGCGGAAGCCGAGGCAAACGTTGCCGCGAATGCGGAAGCTGCTTTTGCGATCCAGCGCGAAGCTGCTGCTGTCGAGATCGATCTCGCTGTAACACAGATTATCGTCGCTGAGCGCCGAGGTCTCATCCAGCACGCCGAGATAGCGAATGGTGGAGTACGGTTCGAAATCACCGGCGCGGAACCAGAAGCTGCTGAGGCGCAGATCGAGCGCCAGCAGGCACAGCATCGCGCCGACTGCGGCGGTGGATTTCGGGTTATCAATGCGGCCCTGCTTGTTGAACGGATACCAGTCGCTGGTGTGATAGCCTTCCAGCGACAAAATACGGCTGCCCGGCAGCGGTTGCAGATGGCGCACCAGCGCCTGAATGCCGGGGAAGCGTGATGGACGACCGGTGAGCAGCAGCACATCACACTGATACAGCGACACCACTTCACACATCGCGCGCAGCGCCGGAATTATCGCCATACGGTGTTGCAGGAACTCGCCGTGCAACTGCGCCATGCTGACCACCAGCGGCACTTCGAGCAGATCGAATCGGCTGTCGCCGCCGAGCGTGCGCTGAATTTCGCCATTCACAAACGCCAGCACGCTGCTGGCCGGTTTTTGCGGCACCAGCTCGCCGAACAGCGCGTTGATCTCGCTATGGCTGTCGAGCGGATCCCAATTTTCATACTGCTCCAGCACCGCCTGCGCCAGCGGAATAAACAGCTGTAGCGTCACTTGCTGACGCAGCGTGGCTTGTCCGTCCATGCGGCTGTCGTGACCAAACAGCTTGTTCATCAACGGTTCGGCCAGCTGCAAACCGGCTTTCTGCAAGCTCTGCTGCAACGCGGGCAGAATCCACAGCTGAATCACGTCCAGCAGAATATCGTCACCGGCGACTTTGAAGCCTTCGCGGAACAGTAAGCGCGGGGTGATTTTGACATTGTTGCCCTGGCCGTCATCGAGGCGATATTGGGTAATGGCTAAATCGGTGGTGCCGCCGCCGATATCAATCGAAGCGATGCGCAGGCTTTTACCCGGCAGCTCGTCAACTTCACGCGGACGATCCGGGCGCGCCATGCTGCTGAAGAAATCTTCTGCGCGGCCGGCAAAGTTGACCTGGGTTTCGTTGAATAGCCACACCATTTGACCACAGGTGGCTTCGTCCCACTCCATCTGCACATCCGGTACCGGACGCAGGCTGTTTGCCTGGCTGGCGGCGGTAAATTCCTCTTCGGCCGGATGCCAGCCCTCGGCTTTCCATACCAGCGCGATGGCTTCCTGCATGCGGCGACGGAAAATCTCACGCTCCGGCTTCGGCATCGCTGACGGTAGCGTCAGGATCACATGACGCAGCTGGCGCGGCGCCTGGCTTTGCGGCATGCGCTGGCGCTGCGCCACGCTGTTCATCTGCATCATCGCCTGCGCCAGCAGTTCGCACAGCATAAAGGTCATCAGCGAACTGCGGCTGTAGCTGGCGGAGAACACCGGCAGACGCTCGTCTTCCGCCAGTGCGTGCAGCGGCTGGCCTTCGTCGTTAATCAGTAAGGTGAACGGCAGCGCGGTGGCTTGCGGCTCATCGCTGCTGCCGTTGGCGTTGAAGCGCCAGCCTGGCTGATAGCGCGCTTCATCCCACAAATAGCGGCGCGGACTGGACAAACCGGTGCTGCCTTCGGTGCCGGCACGCAGCAACGCCAGACGGCTGGCTTCCCGGCCTACGCGCGTCAGCGACGGCCACATAAAAGCGTTTTCCCGGCCGCTCTCCAGCGAGAAGTTGGCCTTGCCGAAACGGGTTTCAGCAAACTCCAGACGGCTGTCGAACAGCTCGTTGTAAACCTGATGCGGCTCGGAGAGATCGCGCAGCTGCAGCTCGTAGGTTTGACGCAGGCCGCTGCTCTCTTCGGCGTGATCTTCCACCAGAATGCCGCAGGTGTGCGAGTTGCCGACGTCGAGAATGATATCGACGTTGACCGCCGGGGTTTGCAGCGAGGTTGCCTGAATATAGATTTCCGCCAGATCGAGCTGTTCGCCCAGCAGTTCCAGCAGGTTGAGATAGTGCGCCTGATATTCGAATTCACGCAGCGCCTGGTTCAGCTCCTGCTCGCGACGTGATTCCAGCGCATGCACCTGCTGGCTAAAGGTTTCACGCAGCCAGCCATCAACCCATGTATGGTCGAGGAATTCACCCAGCTCGTAGTTGTGCCAGGCGAGGGCGAAACTGACGCCGTTCTGCGCATCGGCTTTGCTTAAACCGTGCTGCTCGCCGCCATCCTGCTCAGACACAATGCGCGTATCAAAGGCGAGGGTGATGCGATGGGTGTTGCCTGCCGCGTCGGGTTGCGCCAGCGGCGCCAGATGCAGACGTGCCCAGTTGTCCGGGCCGCCGATAAAACGACGTCCGCTGGTGCAGCGCAGCACCGGCAGCGGCAGCCATTGATGAGCCAGCAGCTTCAGAGAGTCGGCTAGCGCGATGTCCGTTTCCGGACGCACCACTTCCGCCGCGCCGCCATCTTCCGGATAGAGCAGGAACTTGCCGCTGTTGCCGTCGACGTTGAGACGCAGCAGCGGGCCGTTGGCGGTTTGCCGCACGAACTGACGACGTGCCTGCAACGCAGGTAAACGCAAACCGAAATCAAGAAACTGCACACCGCTATCTTCAATCAGCGTGATTTTCTGTTTGTCATCGATGAGGGGAGCCAACATGTTTACTTACTCTCACGCTTAATCGTCAACGGGAAGACCTGATCTGCGCCGTATTGCGCAGTACAGCTGGCGATGCCATCACCGGCTTTACACACCAGTTCCGGCATGCGGTAACGCGATTTATCGCTGCAGGTCGCAGTATAGCGGCTGCGCACTTCCATGCTGCCGGCGCTGGTCATCGCGGCGGTGACATCGGCTTTACAGCGGATGTTGTCGCCCTGGGTAATGGTGGCGGTGCCTTTGCCGTTGCGGATTTGATAGCGCAGGCTTGGCGGTTTGCCGGTCGGCAGATTGGTTTGACGCAACGTGACGCGCCAGGTGCCGTTAATAAATTTCACCGATCCAACGCGCGCATCTTCGGTGGTCATCACCAAATCATCCGCTTTGGCCGGTTCGGTGTGTTCAGCGACCACCTCAGGCGGCGCGACAGGTGTGGCAACCGGCGCGGCGGCAACGACGGTGGCGGCGGTTTGTGGCAGTGTGGCGGCGAGTTTTTCCGCTTTAACCATCACGGCAGGCGGCTTACTCACCGGCACCGGCACATCCGCAACGCTAATCGCAGCAGATTGCGGCGCGCTGTGCAGCCAGTAGGCGACGCCCGCAGCCACCAGCGCCGCAACCAGCAACAGCAGCATCAGCGGACGCACGGTAAAGGCGCGACGTGGCGGCGCGACAGGTTCGGGGAGCGATTCAGGCGCGGGCTCAGCAATGTCCTCAACCGCCGGTTCTTCGGCTTCAGGTTCCGGCTCGATCAGCGGTTGAGCAGCAGCAGGCGGCACCTCGATCAGCGGCGCAACCACCAGCGGAGCAGGTGCTGGCGGTTCTGGCAGCAGCGGCGGCAGCGCATCTTCCAGCGAATCGCGCAGGCAGGCCAGCGCGTCATCACGCGAACGCGCCTGCGGATCAACAAAGCCCCAGAAGGTGATCACCGGTTTGCCATCCACCAGATAAACGTACTGCTGATCCGGGAACTGCAACGTTTTGCTCAGCAACGCACCAAACAAGCGCATCGCCGGATTCTCCGCGTCGCGCGCGCGCAGGCTCAGCGCCTGCAGATCCTGCTGGTTTAGCGTCAGCAGTTCCAGCGCCTGACGGCGCTCGTGATCGCTGGCACCCAGCCAGGATTTTACTTTGCCAGTAAACGGGGCGTACCAATCGAGGCGGTCACCGCGCTCGTTGACCTGCGGGATCGCGAGGCAATTGGCCAGCGTGGTTTGGCGGCGCAGGCGCAGGGTTTCACGGATTTGCAGCGCGGACGTCCAGACCGGCTGGCCGTTTTCACCCAGTGCCAGTACCGTGTCCAGATTGCCGCTGCGCAGAAAAGTTTTTGCCACTCGTTGGGCCCTTATCGGTGGTTGTCTGAGGCAGAACAGTGTGTGTTTTTGGCGATGATAGTGATCTTAAGCCAAATGCAGCGAAATCAAACGGCTGATAAAGGGGGAAAAACAGGGCGTTTTTCCCCCGTGCGGAGAAGATTGCTGAAATTTTAAGCGCGGCTGCGCGGGGAAAGGATCACATAGGTCAACATGCCGCCGAGCAAACCCCAAAAGGCGGAGCCGATGCCGAGCAGCGAAACACCGCTGGCGGTGATCAGAAACGCCACGATGGCGCTGTCGCGCTGATCCGGTTCGGCTAAGGCGCGCTGCAAACTGCCGGACAGCGTAGCCAGCAGCGCGAGACCCGCCAGCGTGGCAATCAACACCGGCGGCAAGGCGCTCAGCATGATGGCGATCAATCCGCCGGTAAATCCGGTCAGCAGATAGAACACGCCCGCCAATGCCGATGCCATCCAGCGGCGCGCCGGATTCGGATCGACATCGTCGCCCATACAGATAGCAGCGGTAATCGCAGCGATACACACCGAAAACCCGCCAAACGGCGACAGCGCTAAAGCGATAAAGCCGGTCCAGCCGGTGAGCGCAGATACCGGCGGCTGATAGCCGTGCGCCTGCAAGGTGGCGATGCCGGGCGCATTTTGCGACGCCATGGTGACGAGAAAATAGGGCAAACCCACGCCAATCAGCGCCGCCAGATTAAACTGCGGCATGATGAATTCCGGCCGACTGATCGCCAGCGCATGCGGCGGAAAGTGGATCGATTGCTGGCCGAGCGCCACCAGCACGCCCGCGATCAACGCCAGAATGATGGCGTAGCGCGGCAGCCAGCGGCGGCTCAACAACCACACCAGATACATGCTGCCGCACAGCGCGAAATTGCTCTGCAAACCGCTAAAGGTGCCGATGCCAAATTTCAGCAGAATCCCGGCCAACATCGCGGCCGCCAGCGACTGCGGAATGTGATTCATCAGGCGGGCGAACAGGCCGGTAACGCCGCATAACACAATTAACAGGTTGGTGGCGACAAACACGCCCACCACTTCATTCAGCGTCAAACCCTGCACGCTGGTGGCGAGCAGCGCCGCGCCAGGCGTCGACCAGGCCGCGAGGATCGGCATGCGTGTCCATAGCGATAAGCCGAGCGAGGCCAACCCCATACCTACGCCGAGCATCGACAGCCAGCCGCCAATCTGCGCCGGCGAAGCGCCCGCCGCCTGCGCCGCCTGGAAGATCAGCGCTGCCGTGCTGCTGTAGCCCACCAGCACGGCGATAAAACCCGAAATCAGCATCGGGAAAGAGAAGGCACTGCGTGTGGTGGCGGTGGTCATCAGGTCACATCCGATTGTGCGTTATAACGCACATTGTGGCATGGAGCGTTATAGCGCACAAGTGCTACACTGCGCGCGAGCTTTTCGGGAGAACACATGGAAAATTTGCATCAACATTTGAGTCTGGCGCTGAAACAGCTGCGTCAGGCCAACGGCTGGAGCCTGACGCTGGCAGCGGATCGCACCGGCGTGAGCAAAGCGATGCTCGGCCAAATCGAGCGCGGTGAATCGAGCCCCACGGTGGCGACGCTGTGGAAAATTGCCACTGGCTTTAACGTGCCGTTTTCCTTCTTTGTGCAGGGCAGCGATCAACCGCCGGGCAGCGTGGCGACCTTCAGCCAGCCCAACGCGCAGATGCAGGTCAAGCCGCTGCTGCCGTACGATGCCAGACTGCATTTTGATCTGCTGGAAGTGACACTGGCGGGTGGCGCGCAGAGTGATTCATCAGCGCATGAAAGCGGGGTGATTGAGCAGGTTGTGGTGCTGGAAGGCGAATTGTTGCTGGGCGTGGAAGGCACATGGCGTCGCTTGCTTTCGGGCCAGGCCAGCCAGTTCGCCGCCGATACGCCGCACAGCTACCGCAATCCCCTCAGCACGCCGCTGCGTTTCCACAGTTTGATTCATTATCTGCTGCGCGCCTAGGATCGCCATGCATGGCGACCACCTAACAATCTTGCACAATTACAAATTGATACGAAGGTAAACTACCCAGTTTGCCTTCGTATTTATATACTCGCGGCTCATCAGTAAGGAGAAGGTGCCATGAGCGACCTCAACAGCGCGGCGGCGTTACTGCGCAGCATCAATGGCAAACTGGCGCGTCGCCTGCGTGAATCGGCGCCGCCGGGGGATCTCACCTGGCCGCAGGTGTCGGTACTCGGCTATCTGGTGCGCGATGGCGCGATGACGGTAACAGAATTGGCTACGCTGGAAGGGGTGCGCACGCAGTCGATGGGTGCCACCGTGGCGAGCCTGCAGACGCTGGGTATGGTGCAGGGCGCAGCCGATCCGCTGGATGGCCGCAAAACCCGCTATCAACCCACCGATGCCTGCCTGAAACTGATTGCTGCCAACCGCGCACAGCGTGATGACTGGCTGCTCAACAGCATCGCAACGCAACTGAACCCGCAGGAACAGCACACGCTGCTGGCCGCGCTTCCCTTACTGCAACGACTTGCCGACCAATAATCCTGAGAGGACTCAACATGGCTTTAACTACCCTTGACGACAACACCGCGCTGATTGTGATTGACCTGCAAAACGGCATTGTTGCGTTGCCGGTCGCACCGTTAGAGGCGCATGACGTGATTGAGCGCTCAGCGCGTCTGGCCGATGCATTCCGCGGGCAAAAGCGCCCGGTGGTGCTGGTCAACGTTGCGGGCGGCGCGCCTGGCCGTAACGAACAGCCGAAACACGCTGGCGATCTGCCCGCCGATTGGGCGACGTTGGTGCCGGACCTGGCGCAGCAGCGCGGTGACATCATCATTACCAAAAAAACCTGGGGCGCTTTCCATAACACGGATCTGCACGAGCAGCTGCAGCAGCGCGGCATCACACAAGTGGTGATTTGCGGCATCGCCACCAGCATCGGCGTGGAATCCACGGCGCGTCAGGCGTATGAGCTGGGTTACAACGTCACGTTGGCAACCGACGCCATGACCTGCCTGAATGCCGAAACGCATAAAAACAGCGTCGAGCGTATCTTCCCGCGCCTGGGCGAAACCGGCACCACCGATGATGTGCTGGCGTTGTTGAAGTAAGGTTCATCGTAAGGTGCGCATTCATGCGCACCTGCTTGCAGGACGCCATGAATGGCGAGCCTACCGTTCCTGCCATGGATTCAGCAACATCACGCCAGTGGTATCAAAATCCCGTACGTTACGCGTAACCAGAATCAGCTCGTGATGAATCGCTGTCGCCGCGATCAGCGCGTCGGTATGTGGGCGTTCATCAGGAATATGCAGCTGAGCGCAAAGACGGGCCACGCTGCTATCAATTGAAAGTGTGCGCCAGGCAAATTCTGTCAGAACCTGCTCTTGATACCAGCGCTGTAAATGATGAGCTTGCTGAGGGTCTTTACGGGCGAACTTAAGGATACCTTTTTCAATTTCCATCAGCGTTAATGCTGAAATAAACATCTCTTCAGCATCAATGCTTTTAGCCCAGGCAATCACCTGAGGATTGGCTTTAGGCGTCCCTGCCTTACGTAATTCTGAAATAACATTGGTATCCAGCAAATAGCGCATTAGAACTCCACATCCCTGTTGATTATGGTCGCACGTTCTGGCTCAAAATCGATATCTACGCCGTCCGGCATGGCGAGTGAATCTACGATGCTTCGGTTTGAACCCGTGAGTTTTTTATACGCTTCAAATGTCAGTAAAACATGTGCAGGATTGCCACGGTCAGTAATATAAACCGGGCCTTCCTCGGCGGCTTTCTTGGCCCGGGATACCTCCTGATTAAAAGCTCGACTGCTGATTCTCGTCACTGTCATCACGACCTCCATGATATGTAGAGATGTTGCTACATAACTATAAAGCAATATGCCGTGCTGGACAATATTCAACCAATAAAAAGCCCCGCAAGCGGCTTGCAGGGCTTTAATATCATCTATCCAACGCGTTTATTTACTGAAACGCATAACTCACCGTCAGGCCCACACTGTAATTGCGACCCGGCGCCGGTTCGTAATAGCGACCGTTGCTTTCATTCACGATAACTGAACCGATGTAGTTGCGATCAAACAGGTTATCGACGCGGCCAAATAGATCCAACGTCCAGTTCTGCACCAGCCACTTATAACCGCTGTTCACGCCGACCACGGTATAAGACGGCGCTTTCACGTCATTCTCATCATCCGCCGCGATATCGCTCAGGTAGCGCACATCGGTTCCGGCATACCAGCCTTGATCGGGCGCGTAAGCCAGTCCGGCGTAAGCCATGTTACGGGCAATGCCGGGAATGCGGTTGCCGTCGCAGCTTTCGGTGCCGCAGGCGTTAGAGCGGTAGCGGGCATCCAGCAAGGTCCACGCGGCTTTGAAGCGCCAGCTCTCGCCGAATTGCTGGTCGAGGCCCAGCTCCAATCCACGACGGCGGGTTTCACCGGCGTTTTTGTAGCTGGTGCGGCCTTCAAAGCTGCTGTCGGAAACGATCTCGTTTTTGGTGTCAGTCTGGAAAATCGCCGCCGTTAACAGTCCGTTGCCGATGCGTTTTTTACTGCCCAGTTCAACCGTTTCGCTGGTGGCAGGTTGCAGGTTGAGATTCAGTCCGGCCTGATCGGCGGCGCGATAGGACAACTCATTCAGCGTCGGCGTTTCGAAGCCGCGACCAGCAGAAACGTAGGCGTTCCAGCTGTTATCAATGGCGTAATTCAGCGCAGCGGCAGGCAACCAGCGGTGATAGCGACGATTGCCGCTGTCATCGGGATCGCTGTCGGTGACGTAATAGTCATTGGAGTCGAAATTCACCGTGCTGAAACGCACGCCAGCATCCAGTGACAGTTTATCGGTTAGCTGCCACGCGGTTTGCAGATAGGGATCGAGGTTCCACATCAGGTTGCGTTCATTACGACGCATCTCGCCCTGTACGCCCAACTCGTCGCCGTTAAAGTTTTGATAACCTTTACGCTTCTCAGTCATGGTTTCATAGTCGAGCCCGCCAGTGAAGGTTACCGGAATGGTGAACAGCGCGTCGCGGTGCGTCCAGCGGGTATCAATGCCCTGATAATGACGCGACAAAGCGATCACGCCGCCGGGATAACCTGCGCGCAGCTGGGTGGCTTTAGGAATGGATTGATACTGCGTGGTTTCACGTTCACCCGCGTACATCATCACGCTCAGGTCATCGTTTTCACTCATCTGGCGCTGATAGTGCAGGCCCGCTTGCGTCTGATCGACGGTTTTACGCGCGTCGTACAAGCTCACGTTGCTGGCGACCTGGCGTGGATTATTTTTCCACTGCTCAGCGGTCAAACCGCCCGGGTCCTGCGCTTCAACGTGCACGCTGTTGAACAGCAGCGTCAGGGTGCTGACATCATCGATGCGCACGCCGAGTTTGGCGTTGCCGAGGTTTTTCTGCGCCGAGCTGTGATCGCGGAAGCCGTGCGTGGTAAAACGCGAGGCGGAAACCGTGTAGTTGACGTCGCCGGCTTGCGTACCGTCGCCGGTTGCGCCGCTGGCTTTAACGCTGTTGCGCCAGCTGCCGTAACTGCCGTACCAGCTGCTGGCTTCCAGCGTGGTGGGTTGCTGTCCGGTTTCGGTTTCAACGTTAATCACGCCGCCCGACGAGTTGCCGTACAGCGCCGAGAAGGGGCCGCGCAGCACGTCGATGTGATCGATGGAGCCGATATCGATGTTGGAAGTTTGTCCCTGGCCATCGGGCATGGTGGCGGGGATCCCGTCGACGTACATACGAATGCCGCGCAGGCCAAAGGTGGAACGCGAACCAAAACCGCGCACCGAAATCTGCAGGTCCTGCGCATAGTTCTGGCGGTTTTGAATTTGCAAACCGGGCACGCTGCTGAGGTTTTCTGACAAATTGACGCGCGGTGCCGCGTGGCGCATATCGTCGCCGGACACCACACTAACTGCCGCTGGCGTATCCAGTTCAGAGAGTCCGGATGCGGACGGCGCCGCGCTCACCACCATGGTGTTGCTGGCCGCGTTTGCCGCCAGCGCCGAGACCGGTAACATCGCAGGCAGCATCAGCAGCGAAGCCTGTCGCAGTAAAGCTATTTTCATTATGAAAGACCGTAAAAAGGGCGTGGAATGTACCGAATGGAACATTAATGGCGCGTATGTTAATCGTTTTATCATTTGTTTGAAAAGCGTAAATAGTATGACGGATTATTCATCATTGCGGTGTTGAAAATGTTTTTTCATGGCATCTCTGGCTGGCTGCGTCAGGGAAATTCTGTCAGTCTGGCGGTTTTGTCTTAAGGCACAAAAGAGAGGGAATGATGAGTCAACAACCTGTGGTCGCGGTACTGGGATTGGGCGCGATGGGGCATGCGTTTGCCGCTAACCTGTTGAAAAAAGGCTTCACGGTGCGCGGCTGGAACCGCACGCGTGCCAAAGGCGAAGATCTGCTGGATGCAGGTATCACGCTGGCCGACAGCGCTGCGCAAGCGGTGAGTGGCGCGGATGTGGTGATCGCCATGCTGGCCGACGGCGATACCACGCGTCAGGCGCTGAACGACGCCAGCTCCGCGCTCAAGCAGGGCGCGACAATTTGCCAGATGGGCACCATCGGCGTGGCCGCCACCGATCAACTGATCGCGGAATTCAAAAGCACGCGTACGGACGTAGTGTTTATCGATGCACCGGTTTCCGGCACTAAAGCGCCAGCAGAGAATGCGCAAATCCTGGTGATGGCCAGCGGCGATCAGAGCAATGCGCAGGCCGCCGAGCAGGTGTTCGCCGCGATCGGTAAAGGCACGCAATGGCTGGGCGAGGCGGGCGCCAGTTCGCGCATGAAGCTGGTGGTGAATAGCTGGCTGATTGGTCTGATGCAGAGCCTGGCGGAAAGCACGCGTCTGGCGGAAGAGTTTGGTTTCAGCACCGACGATCTGTGGAAAGTGCTGGATGGCGGTCCGCTGGCGGCACCGTACGCCAAAATGAAACTCGGCATGATTGCCAGCGGCGATTTCACCCCGCAGATGCATCTGGTGTGGGCGCTGAAAGACGCCAAACTGGCGCTGGATGCGGCGGGCGATAGCAAACTGCCGGCGCTGGAAAACATTGTGGATGTCTGGCAGCAAGCGGTAGATGCCGGTTACGGCGAGCAGGATCTGGCGGCGGTTTATCAATATCTGAAACGCTAACATGAGTGCGCGGCTCAACTTCGACTTCGCCTATCGTCCGCTGGTGCCCTATGCGCACGATTATGCGCATGGCGACGCGGAGCCGTGGCATCACCACGCTTGCGCCCAGCTGATCCACACGCTGAGCGGCGTGGTGAAAGTGGAAACGCAGCACGGCAGCTGGATTGTGCCGCCGAGTCGCGGCGTCTGGCTGCCGGCGGGGACGCGTCACGCACTGCACATAGTTGGCGCGGTGGCCGCGCGCACGCTGTTTGTGGATCCGCTGGCGCGCGCCGATCTGCCCGCCAGTTGTCAGGTGGTGCAGATTTCGCCGCTGCTGCGTGAGTTGATTGTTAGCGCGCTGGCGCTGCCGGAGCAGTACGTTACCGGCAGCCGCGCTGAGCGGATTTACGAGCTGATCCTCGATGAGATCCGCGTGATGGATGTGCTGCCGTTTGGTCTGCCGCTGCCGGAGAGCGAGCGGCTGCTGAGTTTGTGCCAGCAGATCCAGCAAGCGCCCGGGGAAAACTGGACGCTGGCCCGCGCGGCTACGCAACTCTGCGTGGCCGAACGCACGCTGGCGCGCCATTTTAGTCGCGAAACCGGGTTACAATTCAGCGACTGGGTGCGCCGCGCGCGACTGAGCGTGGCGTTAACCCGCTTAGCGCAGGGCGATAGCGTGCTGACGGTGGCGCTCGATCTCGGTTATGACAGCCCGAGCGCCTTCAGCGCGATGTTTCGCCGCGTGCTCGGCGTCACGCCAGCGAACTACTTTCCTGCGGCAGAAAAGCGTGCGCTGCGTTGAGCAGCGCCTGCAGTGAAGCGCGCGCCACATCATTATCAATGCCCACGCCCCACGCGCGTTCCCCGCGTGCATTAATGCAGCTGATGTAGGTCACCGAACGACTGTCGCTGCGTTTGCCCAGCGTGTGTTCGTGATAATCCTCAATGGTGATGATTACGTCATAGCGCTGACGCAGCGCGGCAACGGCGGCTGAGAGCAAGCCGTTGCCTTTACCTTCCAGCATCAACCGCTTCGCGCCCTGTTGCAGCCGCGCCTTGAGGCGCGTTTCGCCTTTATCGTCGCTGTGACTTTCCGCTTCCAGCAAACAACGCACGGGCTGCGTTAAGCCGTAATGCTGACAAAACAACTGCCACAGCGCGTGATGGGTCATCTCCTGACCGTGCTGGTCGGTTTGCTGTTGCACCAGACGGCTGAAATCCTGCTGCAAGCCGCGCGGCAGCTGCAGACCGTGATTCTGCTCCAGCAGCCAGGCGGCGCCGCCTTGACCCGATTGACTGTTAACGCGGATCACCGCTTCGTAGCTGCAGCCGATATCCAGCGGATCGAGCGGCAGATACGGCATCTGCCAGATTGCTTCTTCACGCTCAGCACGGGCGGCAAAGCCTTTGCGTATCGCATCCTGATGCGAACCGGAGAAGGCGGTAAACACCAGTTCACCTGCATACGGATGACGCGGATGCACTGGCAGCTGGTTGCAGCGCGTCACCACTTCCAGCACCTGCTGGATATCGCTGAAATCGAGCTGCGGCGCGATGCCCTGAGTGTAGAGATTGAGTGCCAGCGTGACGATATCGACGTTGCCGGTGCGCTCGCCGTTGCCAAACAAACAGCCTTCCACGCGATCGGCACCCGCCAGCAGCGCCAGCTCGGCGCAGGCGATGCCGGTACCGCGATCGTTATGCGGATGCACGCTGATCGCGACCTGCGATCGCTGGCTGAAGTGGCGACAGAAAACCTCAATCTGATCGGCATAGACGTTCGGCGTGTTCACTTCGACGGTCGCGGGCAGGTTGATGATCATCGGACGCGCCGGGCCCGGCTGCCAAATCGCCGCCACCGCTTCGCAAATCTCCAGCGCAAACTCCGGTTCGGTAAAGCAGAAGGTTTCTGGCGAATACTCGAAGGTCCACGCGGTATCCTTTTGCGCTTCGCAACGGGCGCGAATTTGACGCGCACCGGCGCAGGCCAGTTCGATAATCTCGGCTTTGCTCTGGCGGAACACGCGCTCGCGGAACAGCGGCGCGGTGGCGTTGTAGAGATGAATAATGGCGTTCGGCGCGCCACGCAGCGCGTCGAAAGTGCGATCAATCAGATCGCTGCGCGCCTGGGTCAACACCTGAATCGCCACATCGTCTGGAATGTGCTTCTGCTCAATCAGCAAACGGACAAAATCAAAATCGGTCTGCGATGCCGCCGGAAAGGCCACCTCAATCTCCTTAAAGCCACAGCGCAGCAGCAGTTGCCAGAACTCCAGCTTGCGCGCGCTGTCCATCGGTGTCGCCAGCGCCTGATTGCCGTCGCGTAAGTCGGTAGAGAGCCAGCGCGGTGCCTGCGTCAGCTGGCGCGAGGGCCACTGACGATCGGGTAAGTCGATAACCGGAAACGGGCGGTATTTTGTAGCGGGTTGCGTGAGCATAACGATCTCCTTGTAATGTGGCGTTCAGTCTCGCCCAGCATCGCGCGGCGCGACTCGCGCATTGCTGACAACCACTCGCGCAAAAGTGACAACCGGGTTCAGACTCTTGCGCGCACACTCTGTAGCGGCGCGATTAATCGCGCATTTTTCAGGCGACACCGCGCTCCTCCCGACATTGCGCAATAAATTGCGCGGCTACGATAATTGCGGTGATTGCATGCACAGTCTTTATGCGCCACGCGGCATATCTCATGCGAAATCGGCATCGGTCATTTGGCGCGCGCGGGTTAGGCTGGGGTTTTGCGCGATGGGATAAAACACAATGAAAAGAGCAGCTTTGGCACTATTAATCGTGACAGCCAGCGGTGCGGCGACGGCAGAAACCGTGACGCTGCGCATTGCCGATCAAAAGGGAAATATGCACGCCGAAATGGAAGCGGCGCAGCAGTTGAACAACCTCAATTATAAAATCGAATGGGCCGAGTTCCCGGCGGCGGCACCGCTGGCGGAAGCGCTGAATGCCGGTGCGGTGGATGCCGGTATTATCGGCGATGCGCCGCTGCTGTTCTCACTGGCGGCCGGTTCGCAGGTGAAAGCGGTGGCGGTGAGCAAATCGGTACCCGAAGGATTGGCGGTGCTGGTCAGCCCGGATTCACCCATCAAAACCGTTGCGGAGCTAAAGGGTAAAAACATCGCCACCGGACGCGGATCGATTGGTCACTTTGAGGCGCTCAAAGCGCTGGAGCAAGCGGGCGTCAGCGATAAAGAGGTTAACTGGCGCTTCTTAACGCCGGCGGATGCGCGCATCGCGCTGGCAAACGGTTCGGTGGATGCCTGGTCAACGTGGGATCCTTATACTGCGCTGGCGGAAGTGACCCACACCGGACGCGTGCTGGTGAACGGCGTTGGCCTGTCCAGCGGCAACAGCTTCCTCGCGGCCACCGACGCCGCGCTAAACGATGAAGCCAAACGCGCGGCGCTGCAGGATTACGTCAACCGCTTAGCCGCCGCCGATCGCTGGGCCAACAGCCATGTCGATGAGTACTCCACCACGCTGGCAAAAATCATCGGTTTCCCGAAAGAGGCGGCGGCGAAATCCTTCTCACGTCGCAAATCGCACTGGCAGAGCATTGATGATGCCACCATCGGCCAGCAGCAGGAGACCGCCGATTTCTACCAGAAATACGGGTTGATCCAGCAGCATCTTGATGTGAAACCGACTTTTTATCACGGCTTAAAGGTTGCGCAGAACTAACCCTTTGTGCGCCCGCATTTGGCGAAACAGCAGCGCGCGCGTAGCATGGCGCCATGTTGTTTCGTCAAAGAACCCTCATGTTGCTAAAAACCTTCGACGGTCATAACGACCTGCTTCTCAATCTGTGGCTGCATCATCGCGAGGATCCGGCGCAGGCCTTTTTTCACGGCATCGAAAAGGGCCATCTGGATTTTCCGCGCATGCAGCAGGGCGGTTTTGCCGGTGGGCTGTTCGCGATGTTTGTGCCGCCAGCGCGCTATGTCAAAGAGGTCGCGCCGCAGCGTGCCGGGGAGAATCTCGATCCACTGACGATTCTCTGGCAGCAGCTCGACATCCTGAAAACGCTGGCGGCGCAATCTGATGGGCGGGCGCGGTTATGCCTAAACACCGCTGATATTGCCGCCTGTCGCGCTGACGGCGTGCTGGCGCTGGTGGCGCATATTGAGGGCGCAGACGGGTTTGATGGCGAGGGTGAAGCGCTTGATGCGTTTTACCAGGCGGGCGTGCGCAGCATCGGGCCGTTCTGGAATCTGCCCAATCGCTTTGGCGCAGGCGTCAGCGGATCATTCCCCAACTCACCGGACAGCGGGCCAAGTTTGACCGAACAAGGTGAGCAGCTGATCGCCGCTGCCAATCGGCATCGCATGCTGATCGATATGTCGCACATGAACGAGAAAGCCTTCTGGGACACCGCGCGCCTGTCAACCGCGCCGCTGGTGGCGACGCACTCCAATGCGCACGCGCTCTGCGCGCAGCCGCGCAATCTGACCGACGATCAGCTGCGCGCCATCCGCGACAGCGGCGGCGTGGTGGGCGTGAATTTTGGCAACGCTTTTCTGCGCAGCGACGGAAAACGCGACAGCGATACCGCATTGATCGAAATTGTTAAACATGTTGAGCACCTGATCGCGATAATGGGCCGCGATCATGTGGCGCTGGGCTCCGATTTTGATGGCATCAGCGTGCCTGAGGCGCTGAAAGACGTGAGCGGATTACCGCATCTTTATGCGTTGTTGCGTTCGTTCGACTACGATCAAACAGCTCTTGAGCAGCTCGCATGGGGCAACTGGCAGCGCGTGTTGCAACAAATTTGGCAGGATTAGCACCATTCCCTTACCGAATCAGGGTTGATCTGCTCGCTACATTGGCGCAACATCTGCGCGCGTACGGATTGCGATGTGATCTAAGTCACAGCCGCAATCCTCTTCAGCAGAGATCTCTCTGCGTTTTTGTTTTATGAGGAAGACCATTATGTGGAAAAAACCTGCGTTTATTGACCTGCGTCTGGGCCTGGAAGTGACTCTGTACATCTCCAACCGCTAAGACTTCTGCCCGCCGTTCGTGCGGGCATTTTGTTTTCTCTCTCTGGTCAACGTTCATGTTTATTAAAGTCCTCGGTTCAGCGGCGGGCGGCGGCTTCCCGCAGTGGAACTGTAACTGCGCCAATTGCAGCGGCCTGCGTAACGGCAGCATTCAGGCGCAGGCGCGCACCCAATCTTCGATCATTGTCAGCGACAACGGTGAAGATTGGGTGCTGTGCAACGCCTCGCCGGACATCAGCCAGCAAATTGCCCACACGCCAGAACTGATTAAAAAGGGTGTGCTGCGCGGCACGGCGATTGGCAGCATCATTCTCACCGACAGCCAAATCGATCACACCACTGGCTTGTTGAGCCTGCGCGAAGGCTGTCCGCATCAGGTGTGGTGCACGCCGGAAGTGCATGGCGATCTCACCAGCGGTTTCCCGATTTTCACCATGTTGCAGCACTGGAATGGCGGCTTGCAGCATCATGCGTTAACGCCGCTGGAGCCGTTCCGCGTCGATGTCTGCCACAGTTTGCAGTTCACCGCGATTCCGATTCTCAGCAACGCGCCGCCGTATTCGCCGTATCGCGATCGCCCGCTGCCGGGCCACAACGTGGCGCTGTTCATTGAAAACACCGCCAACGGCCAAACGCTGCTCTACGCGCCGGGGCTCGGCGAGCCGGATGCGGTGATCATGCCGTGGCTGCAAAAAGCCGATTGCCTGCTGATTGATGGCACGGTGTGGCAGGACGACGAGCTGCTCGCCACCGGCGTTGGCAAAAATACCGGCAAAGCCATGGGCCACTTAGCGCTGGCCGAAGAACAAGGTTTAATGGCGTTGCTGGCTGCGCTGCCGGCCAAACGCAAGATTTTGATTCACATTAACAACACCAATCCGATCCTTAATGAGCAATCGCCGCAGCGCGCCTATTTGACGCAGCAGGGCATTGAAGTGAGTTGGGATGGCATGGCGATTCATCTGCAGGAGTTTGCATCGTGATCATCACTGAAGCATTATCGCCCGCCGCGTTTGAGCAGGCGCTGCGCGATAAAGGCGCGTTCTACCACATTCATCACCCGTATCACATTGCCATGCACAATGGCGAGGCGACGCGCGAGCAGATTCAGGGCTGGGTGGCGAACCGCTTCTACTATCAAACCAATATTCCGCTGAAAGATGCGGCGATCATGGCGAATTGCCCGGATGCGGCGACGCGGCGTAAATGGGTGCAGCGCATCCTCGATCACGACGGCAGCAACGGTCACGAAGGCGGGATTGAAGCCTGGCTGCAGTTGGGTGAGGCGGTGGGGCTGGATCGTGACGTGTTGCTGTCAGAGAAGCTGGTGCTGCCGGGCGTGCGTTTTGCGGTGGACGCCTACGTGAACTTCGCGCGCCGTGCTAACTGGCAGGAAGCGGCCTGTAGCTCGCTCACCGAGCTGTTTGCGCCGCAGATTCATCAGTCGCGTCTCGACAGCTGGCCGCAGCACTATCCGTGGATCAAAGAGGAAGGCTATTTCTACTTCCGCAGCCGTTTGAGCCAGGCGAACCGCGATGTGGAGCATGGGCTGGCGCTGGCGCTTGAGGTGTTTACCCGCGCCGAACAGCAGAACCGCATGCTGGAGATCCTGCAGTTTAAACTCGATATTCTCTGGACCATGCTCGATGCCATGACCATGGCGTATGCGCTGCAACGTCCGCCTTATCATACGGTCACCGATCAGGTGTCTTGGCACAGCACAAGACTGGTATAACAACATGAAAGATAATGTGATTCCGGCTTTCCGTCGCGGCTACCGTATGCAGTGGGAAGCGGCGCAGGATAGCCATGTGGTGCTCTATCCGGAAGGCATGGCCAAACTGAACGAGACCGCCGTGGCGATCCTCGAACTGGTGGATGGCAAACAGGATGTGGCGGCGATCGTTGCCACGCTGGATGCGCGTTTCCCGGACGCGGGCGGCGTCGGCGACGACGTCAAAGAGTTCCTGCAATCCGCCATCGAACAAAAATGGATACAGTGTCGTGAACCCGAGTAAAAGCGTGACGCCACCGCTGTGGCTGCTGGCAGAACTGACCTATCGCTGCCCGCTGCAGTGTCCGTATTGCTCCAATCCGCTGGATTTTTCCCAGCAGGAGAAAGAGCTGACCACCGAACAGTGGATTGAGGTGTTTCGTCAGGCGCGCGCCATGGGCAGCGTGCAGCTCGGTTTTTCCGGCGGCGAACCGCTAACCCGTAAAGACCTGCCGGAGCTGATTCGCGCCGCGCGCGATCTCGGTTTCTACACCAACCTGATCACCTCCGGCATCGGCCTGACGGCGAAAAAACTCGATGCCTTTGCCGACGCCGGACTCGATCATATCCAGATCAGCTTCCAGGCCAGCGATGAAACGCTGAACGCGGCGCTGGCCGGGTCAAAAAAGGCCTTCCAGCAGAAGCTGGAGATGGCGAAAGCGGTGAAAGCGCACGGCTATCCGATGGTGCTGAATTTCGTGCTGCATCGCCATAACATCGACCAGATCGACAAAATCATCGATCTCTGTATCGAACTGGAAGCCGACGATGTCGAGCTGGCGACTTGCCAATTCTATGGCTGGGCGCAGCTCAATCGTGAAGGATTGCTGCCGACGCGCGAGCAGATCGCCAACGCCGAAGCGGTGGTGGCCGATTATCGTCAGCGCATGGGCGCCAGCGGCAATCTCACCAATCTGCTGTTCGTGACGCCGGATTACTACGAAGAGCGGCCGAAACCCTGCATGGGCGGATGGGGATCGATCTTCCTCAGCGTCACGCCTGACGGCACCGCGTTGCCGTGCCACAGCGCGCGTCAGCTGCCGGTTGCGTTCCCGTCGGTGCTGGAGCGCACGCTGGACGATATCTGGTACAACTCGTTTGGTTTTAACCGCTATCGCGGCTTTGACTGGATGCCGGAACCCTGTCGCTCCTGCGATGAAAAAGAGAAAGACTTTGGCGGCTGTCGCTGTCAGGCCTTTATGCTGACCGGCGATGCCGATAACACCGATCCGGTGTGCAGCAAATCGCCGCATCACGGCAAGATCCTCGAAGCACGGCGCGAAGCCAACTGCAGCGACATCAAAATCCAGCAGCTGCAATTCCGCAATCGCAGCAACTCCGAACTGATCTTTAAGCAGCGCGTCACCTGATGCACGCGCGCCAGCTCACGCTCGCCAACGGCCTGCGCTGCCATCTTTATCATCAGCCCGACGCGCGTGAGGCGACGGCGCTGATGCGCGTGCAGGCCGGCAGTCTGGATGAAGCGGATCGCTGGCCGGGTTTGGCACATCTGCTGGAACATCTGCTGTTTTGCGGCAGCGAAGCTTTTCGCGACGACGACCGCCTGATGCCGTGGCTGCAGCAGCAGGGCGGCCAGGTGAACGCCACCACGCAGTTAAGCCGCAGCGCCTATTTCTTTCAGCTCCCAGCTGCGGCGTTGTCGGCGGGCGTGCAGCGGCTGTGTGATATGTTGGCGTCACCGTTGCTGACGGCGCAGGCCATTCAGCAGGAAACGGCGGTGATTGAGGCTGAGTATCAACTGCTGCAAAACCATGCCGACACCCTGAGTGAAGCTGCCGTGCTGGATAAGTTGCCGGGACGTTTCCAGCGCTTCCGCGTCGGCAGTCGGCAGGCTTTTGGTGACAATGTCACGGAGTTGCAGTCCGCATTACGCGACTTCCATAGCCGCCTGTATTGCGCTGAAAACATGGAACTTTGGCTGCAAGGCCCGCAATCACTGGATGAGCTCGAACAGCTGGCGGCACGCTTCGGCGGCAGTTTGCTGGCGGGTGGAGAATGCGCTGCGGCTGTTGAAGCGACGCTGTTGCAAGGCGATCGTTTACTGCTATCAGGCGGTGAAGAAAATTTCTGGCTGACGATGTTGGTGGCGGGCGATGAGCAAATCATGCGTGACAATGTCACCTTATTAACAGCATTCTGGCAGGACGAAGCGCCGGGCAGCTTGCTGGCGCAGTTGCGCGTTGAGGCGTTATGCGAAACCTTTGATGCGCATTGGTTATGGCAAGATGAGCAACAAGCGTTACTGGCGCTGCGCTTTAACGCCAGGCGCATTTCCCCGGCGCAGGCGCAACAGATTGAGCAACGCGTTTGGCAGCATCTGGCTGCCTTAACTGAATGTAATGCGATTCAGCTGCAGCACTACGCACAGCTCGCGCAGCAGGATTTCGCGACCTTGTCGCCGCTGGAGCAATTGCGCGGCCGGGCGTTGGGATTCGCGCCGGGTTGTGCGCTGCCAGACAACTTCACGGATTTTGCCGCAGCGTTGCCAGATTGTCCGCGCACGCGTCTGCTCACGCAGCAACAGATTGACGGCGCACCGCATCACACGCAGGGCTTTACCTTGCAACTGGCCGAGTGGCTGCCGCCGTCGTTGGCTGCGACCAAACCCGCAGCGTTTCACTTCTATCCTGCTTCAGCCGCTGTTCCGCTCCCTCGTCTCTCGCCCGTGGCGCAGCCGTTGCCGCTGATTGCACCGGTAAAACAGGTTGAAACGCTGCTGCTGCGTCCGGCGTTTTATCAGACCTTGCGTGACGAAGACGCGCAGGCGCGGCAGTGCCAGTTACGCCCGTTGCTGGCGGAATTGCGCCACGCGGGTGGCAACGGCAGCTGGCAACAGACGCATGCCAGCTGGCAGCTGCTGCTCAATCTGCCTGCATCCGCCGATCGTGCGTTGTTTAGCGTGCATCAGGCATTACAGGCGCTGAACACGTCGGTGCTGGCGCAGCCCGCAGCGAATACCCCTTCGATTGTGATTCGTCAATTGCTCGCCGCGTTGCCCACTCGCTTGATCAAGCCATTACCCGCGCCACAATGGCTGGCGGCATGGTGCGGCATCAATACCGCATTAAGCCAGCGCGTGGCGCATCTGCTCAGCGATTTTACGCCGGATCTGGCGCGCGACACGCCGCTGGCACGACTGCAACACGGCATCGTGCCCATCGCCTGCGACGGGCACGATCAGGCGCTGCTGCTGTTTATGCCGTTACCGCAGGCCGACGATGCCAGCCTGGCCGCTTTACGCGTGCTGGCGCTGATGCTGGAAACGCGCTTCTTCCAGCGGTTGCGCGTGGATCAGCAAATTGGCTATGTGGTGTCGGCGCGCTATCAGCGGGTGGCGGATGTGGATGGCTTGATGCTGGCGCTACAATCACCGGATATCTCCTGGCGCGCGCTGCTGGGTCATTGCAAACGCTTTATGCGTGAGATGGCAGCCGAGATCGCGGCAATCTCGCCGCAAAAGCTGGCGGCATGGCAGGCAAGCTTAATGACGCAATGCGCAAGCAAAGACAATGGCGAGGCCGCACTCGAAACCCTGCGCCAGCAGCACGGCCTGGCCACTCTCAATCGCGCGGCTATTCAGTCGCTCACGCTGCCGCAGCTCGAGCAACTGCATCAGCGTCTGCTTCGCGAACGGCATCGCTGGTTGATTTTGGTTAATCAAAGCTGAAAGGTTCAACCGAAACGTACCCATAATTATTCGTCTTTGTAGGGGCGCCATTTATGGTGACCAGGAGCGGATGAATGCGCACCCTACGAAACCCGTGGTTGCCGCTGCTACATCTCCCGCCAAAACTTCTTCTTACTGGTTTTACCAATCCCTGGATTACAGCTGTTGGTGGGATCAAGCTGTTTCCAATGCGCGACATGCTCACACGACGCCTGATAAAGGTGCCCCACATTGTGCTCGGCGGGATATTTCGCGCCGCGCTGTTCCAGATACCGTTTCACCTCTGCCTTAAACACTTTTGCGTCGTAGCCGGGTTTCAGCACGTAATCCTGATGATTGACGAAGCAGAAGAAGTGCCCGCAACACGAATCAACCTGTACCTGCGCCGCCAGATAATCGGGCAGCGTCAAACGCCATGCATCGTCATTACGGCGCAGCGCCACGTCGAAGGCTACCAGCCGCTCGTTGGGGTTGTAACCCAGCGCGTCGCAGTAGGAAATGGTGCAGCCGCCCACGCCGAAGCGCACTAAAAACGCATCCGCCGCTTCACGCGTATTGCAGCGGAAAAAGCCGCCGTGCTGCTCAGCAAAGAATTGCTGCAGTAAACTCTGCAACTCGGCGGTTTGCGGCGACTCTACTTTGATCATCAGATGATGTTGATACTCGCTGCGGTAATCCATGATGCGCGGCGCGATAAAGCTCGGCGTCAATTGGTTGAAGAATTGCAGCACCCGATCAACAAAATTGCGCGGCAGGAATTTAAGATGGCTGACGCGCACATCCCATTTGGCTTTATTGGCCATCATCTGCGGAATGGCCTGCGGGCCCAGTTTGCGAATCGCCAGATACATATGCTTGGCGTAGCGCACGGTTAAATCGAAGGCATTGCGATGGATATATTCCGCCTGCAGCGGCAGTTCGCTCATTTCGGTTAGCAGGAAACGGCGCAGCGCCACCAGCACGTTCTCATTGTTAGTGCCGATGTAGAAGGTGTCGCTGCCGGCGCTGGCTTCGAAGGTGGGCAAGCGTACAGCGAACACCACCACTTTACCGGCGCTGCCCGAGCTGTCGTAAAGGTAGCGCAGATCGCCATTGAAGCGTGCTGGGGAATCCGCAGTCACATCTCGTAAGCGGTCGGCGTAGTCATCGGCCCAGATTTTACCCTGCCAATCGGCTTGCTCGCCGGTTTGATACTGCTGCTGCGCCAGGTTTGCCAGCATCACTTCTGGCGTGTCGCCCAACTCGATGCCGAGGTGATTAACCATCTCTAAGCGACCATCCTCATGAATACGGGCGAACAGGGATTTTTCGGTAAACGCGGGGCCGCGCCGAATCAGCGAGCCACCGGAATTATTACAGATCCCGCCGACCACCGACGCGCCGATGCAGGATGATCCAATAACCGAGTGCGGTTCACGCCCGAGTGGCTGTAAGGTGTGCTCCAGTTCGGTCAAGGTGGTGCCGGGGAAGGCGATCACCTGGCGCGCCTGATCGATCACCTGCACGCCTTTGAGCTGGCGGGTGCTGATGATCACGATATCGCGGTCGTAATCATTGCCGTCAGGCGTTGAGCCGCCGGTGACGCCGGTATTTGACGCCTGCATCAACACAATCACATCGTGCGCCACGCACACCTGCAGTGTTTGCCACAGCTGCAACAAGGTTTGCGGTAACGCCACCGCCAGCGCGTCACCGCGCCCGACGCGGAACCCCTTTATGTACCAGGCTTTATCATCCGCATGGGTTAATAACTGTTTGTCACCCACCACCGCGGCCAACTTAAGCAAAATATCCTTCTGCATGCTCATTTTTCTCTTCTTTATTCTTTATCTGCCACGGTATTGGACAAGCGCAGCTGCACTGAGTCAATCATTCACTGGCCCTGACGCGTAAATAACGCACGGAATCATTATCCCTTTTTACTTTACGGAATAACCGGCAGGAACCGATAAAAATGCGCGGGAAATCACAAAATAGATCGAAATAAAAATCGCCAAGGGCGCGTTTATTTGGCTTGCTGATTTTACTGCGCAAAATAAATATAAACCTATGATTTTATTTGTTATTAAGGTTTTAAGGTGAAAAGTGCCATGTGATTTATATCACAAAAATAAGCCTTTGTTGGATGCTGTCAATTATCTCACTCGGGAAATTCATCGCAAAAGTGTGACATTCGTTGCAAATAACAATGCGGTTAATCGGAAGAATGAATTCCAGACGCACAGCATAAAGGATGATGACAATGAGAATTGGCATGGTGATCAGCGGTGGCGATGTCACCGGGATTAATAACTTTGTGTATCAAATATCGCGCTTAACTCAAGCGGAAATGGTGTTATTTAATGGTGGTATTCCAGGTTTGCTGGAAAACAATCATCAGGAAATATCCCAACGTGATTTAGTGGATTACGCCATCGCCGCTATTCCGGTGATGCAATCGGGACGAACCAGCAGGAAATTAATTCGCCCGGAATATGAGATGATCGCCAAACACCTTAAATCGCTGCGCATCGATGTATTAATTATGGCGGGCGGAGATGGTTCATTACAATTCCTGCATACGCTGAGCGAATTTGGTGTCAACTGTTTTGGCGTCGGCATGACCATCGATAACGATGTCTTTGGCAGTGATTACAGCATCGGTTTCTCCACCGCCTGTGAGCAGGTGTTAAAAGAGGTGGCGAAGTTACGTAATACCGGCCGCGCCTTAACCGGTCGTGTATTTATGGTGGAGCTGCTGGGCGGTTATTGCGGTGAATTAACCTTGCAGTCAGCGATCAAATCCAATGCCGATTTCGCGCTGATACCGGAATGCCAGATTGCACCGCAGGAGCTGGCGGAACGCATCACGCAGCGGCTGGCGGCGCAGAACAGCGTGATAATTTTGTGCTCGGAAGGCTATACCCGTGAATATTCGCCGGGCTTTCAGGGCGCTATCGATACCTTAATTAAACAAATTGAACCGTTAATTGGTGTGCGTATTCGTAAAACGATTATCGGTTATGGCCTGCGTAATGGCGATCCTACCTGTGAAGAGATTTATCAGGGCACCATTATGGCCAGTGAAGTCGCGCGTTGTATTCAGTCGGGAATGCGCAATAAAGCGGTGATTATTAATGGTAGTAATCGACCGATTCCGATTGATTTAATAAGCATGAAAAAACGCCTGGTCGATACGGAAGGGCATCATTATAAACTCGCTAAACAACTGCAAATTCTGTGAGGAAATAGCCATGCTGAAAATATTATGTGTCTGTGGATGTGGTTTGGGTTCAAGCTTTGCGATTGAAATGAGCGCCAAGTCAGTATTAAAGAAACTCGAAATTGATGCTGATATTGATCACACCACCATTTCTGAAGCCAACGCCTTTAAATCCGACATGATTTTAACCCAGAAAGCCTTTGCTGATGTGTTAAATGCCGATGCCAGCCCGGAACAGATCAAGCGGGTGATTATTCTCAATAAGCTGACCGACAAAGCAGAAATTGAAGAGAAAATCGTGGCGTTTATGAAAGAACGTAACTTAAAGGTTGCTAATCATGAATAGTGTCATCGACTTCCTGGTAAAAGACTTATTGGGGCAGGCATCGATACTGATCGCCTTTATTGCCCTGATTGGTCTGCTACTGCAAAAAAAATCGGCGGGCAAGGTGGTGGAAGGCACATTTAAAACTCTGCTCGGTTTCTTAATTATGATGGCCGGTATCAACATTATTGTCGGTACGCTGACCTTCCTGAACACCATTTTCACCCACGGCTTTGGCATGCAGGGTTATATCACCGACGTTGCCGCCATTGCCGGGTTAGCAAACCGCGAGCTGGGTTCAGAAGTGGCGCTGACGCTGTTGGTGATCTTTATCGTCAACATCATCATTGCGCGTCTGACACCGTTCAAATACATCTTCCTTACCGGACAGGCGCTGCTGTGGATGGCGACCATCGGTGCGGTGATTGGCTATAAAGCGGGGCTGACAGGTTTACCTCTGATCCTTACCGGCGGCATTTTTGGCGGCATTATGGCGGTGGTGATGCCTGCACTGGCCCAACCGGTGGTGCGCCGCATCACCGATTCTGACGACGTGGCGCTCGGGCACTTCTGCACCATTGGCTATCTGCTGACGGCGGCGGTGGCAAAGGTGGTGGGCAAAGGGTCGCGCTCCACCGAAGATCTCAAACTGCCCGATAACTTTAAATTCCTGCAGGACACCTATCTGTCGATGGCGGTGGTGATGGTGCCGATGTACCTGATCCCTGCGGTCGCCGCCGGTCCGGAATTTATCGGCCAGTACAGCAACGGCATGAACTACCTGATGTACGCCTTTATGCAGTCGATTCAGTTCGTGTGCGGTGTGTTCGTGCTGTATAGCGGCGTGCGTCTGTTGCTGAACGAACTGGTGCCGGCTTTCCGTGGTATCGCCATGCGTCTGGTGCCGGATGCAAAACCGGCGCTCGACTGCCCGGTGATGTTCCCGTACGCCCCGAACGCGGTGATCGTCGGCTTCCTCGCCACCACGCTGGGTTCGGTGGTTGGCATGCTGGTGTTCCCGATGTTTGGTCTGGCGATGATTCTGCCAGGATTGCTGACTAACTTCTTTGCCGGTGGCACCGCAGGCGTGTTCGGTAATGCGCTCGGTGGGCGTCGCGGCGCAATGATTGGCGGTTTCGTGCACGGTCTGTTCATTACCTTCCTGCCGGCGATTCTGGTGCCGATGCTGGAAAGCTACGGTTTTACCGGCGTCACCTTCAGTGATTCGGATGTCATCAGTACCGGCCTGGTGCTCGGCCATGCATTCCAGAATAACTGGCTGTTCGTCGCGCTGTTTATCGCCTTTATTACTCTCATCGCCTGGTTTGTTAACGGAAAATCCACCAAGTCTAAATCCCATGAGGAAAAGCTCCATGAAACTTTATAACTTTACCGATCTGTTGCAGGTGGCTAAAGAACGTGAATTTAAAGCGCTCGGTTCCTTTAATTTGCACTGCCTGGAAATGTTGCCCGCCTTTTTTAAAGCAGCGGAGAAAACGAATAGCCCATTAATGATTCAGATCTCAACCGGAACCGCCAAATATCTCGGACATAAATTATTGGTGGATGCGATTCGCTCATTGTCTGAAAGCCGTAACGTGCCGACCTGTTTGCACCTCGATCACTGTTCGGATTTGGACGCTATCCAAACCGCGCTGGATGCGGGCTTCAGTTCAATTATGTATGACGGTTCACATTTACCGATTGAAGAGAACATCGCCAATACGCGCCGTGTTATTGATATGGCGCGCCCGCTGGCGGTTTCGGTTGAGGCGGAATTGGGCGCGATTGGCGGTTCGGAAGATGGTAAAGAGGTGGAAATGAACGATGCGGCGTTTACCACCGTCGATGAAGCCAAACGCTTTGTCGATGAAACCGGCGTCGATATGCTGGCGATCTCCATCGGCACGGTGCACGGCTTGTACACCGGTAAAGCCCATATTCAACATCAGCGCCTCGCGGAAATTACCGATGCCACTAAAACGCCGCTGGTGCTGCACGGCGGTACCGGCGTCAGCGATGAAGATATGCGTCTTGCGGTGCGCAGCGGGATTGAAAAAGTGAATGTCGGCACCGAGATGAATGTGCAGTGGGTTGCGAACTGCAAGCAGACGTTTGAAAAGGGCAAGGTCAACGACAGCGTGCGTAATTTCCTTGTGCCGGCCAACGATGCCGTGACCAATGTGCTGGTAGAAAAGATTCAACTGTTTCGCTAATTCCGACTTACTCATGACGTAATAACCTGAGGTGCCCGGCGCCATTCGGGGCAGGAGATGCTATGTTTGGATTCTTGAAAAAGGGCTCTGATAATAAGAGCCAGGATTCACAGGAAATAGATCTTCAGGCTGAAACCATCAGCGGGAAAATAAGCGAACTGGAAAATCAGTTAGCCAATAATCCGCAGGCGACAGACACGCAAAAACAATTAATGCTGGAATATAATCGTGCATTAAATATCTTTGCCAAAAGTCGACACTATCGTCAGGAAATTGATCCGTTGTTTGTCAAAATTGATGAACTGCGTAACACCATTCGCAAATCGTTTTAAGGAGGCAGTATGAGTATTAAACAACTGCTGCAGGAGGCAAGTGCGATTCAGGTGGGGATCAGCGCCAGGGATTGGCGCGAAGTGATCGCGCTGGCGGCGCTGCCGCTGGTGAACGGCGGTTACATCAAAGCCAGTTACCCGGAAGCGGTGATCGCTAACACGCTGGAGCATGGTGCCTATTACGTGTTTGAGGAGGGCATCGCCATTCCCCATGCGCGGCCGGAGACCGGCGTGCTGAAAGATTGTTTCAGCATGATTGTGCTGGATGAGCCGATCTCATTCGACGGCAGTGACAAAGCCGACATCGTGATTATGTTCGGTGCGCGTGACAGTAACGCCCACATTGAAGAGGGTATCCGCGCGATTGTTACGCTGCTGGAGGATGATGAGACGCTGGTGCGACTGCGAAAGGCCAGCAGTGCCGCGGAGGTGATAGAAATCCTATGACAACCGACACAGAAGAGAAAATTGTCGTGCTGGTGAATGGCATTCCGGCTTCCGGCAAAAGCACGCTAACGCGCGCGCTGGCCGAGCATTTCGGCTTTCCGGTGCTGACGCTGGATAGCCTGAAAGAGCCGTTTATGGCCAGCTTTGCGCCGGTGGATCGCCTGCGCAATCGCCAGTTAGGTTGTGCGGCGTATCAGGCGATCTGGCAAGTGGTGGCGCAAGCGCCGACGCGTTGTATCTATGTCATCGATGCCTGGTTTGGCTTCCAGCCGAAAGAGGTGCTGCAGCAGGGATTGCAGCAGGCGGGCGTGACGCGGGTGCTGGAGCTGTGGCTGGCGATCACGCCGGATGAGGCGGTAGCGCGTTATCAGGCTCGTTTAACCGATCGCATGCCGGGACATCCGGGCGCGGAGTATCTGCCAGAACTGCGCCAGTTAGCAGAAACAGCCCAACCGATGGCGCTGGGTCCGGTGTTGCAGCTTAACGCACGCAATCCGGATCAGGCGGCAGCCTGCGCCTGGTTACAGCGTCAACTGCGGCTGCCGATCAGCGCTCAACCGGCTTTATCGGCCTCGGGCTAAATAATGTCGGCAGCAGGCTGAACGCACATCAGCCCTGTGGCCGACAGCACCATCGCATGATTCGTCAATGCATCTTCTCCTGCCTGAACCAGGCTTTGTGATTACGCTCACAGAGGAAAGCACGATGAATATCGATTTACACGGAAAAACAGCCTTAGTTACCGCATCAACTGGCGGTATCGGTTTTGCCATTGCACAAGGTCTGGCGGCCAGCGGCGCGGAAGTGGTGCTGAACGGGCGCAGCGAAGCATCGGTGAGTCGTGCGCGGGAGAAGCTTAACGGCGTAGTGGCGGGCGCCAAAATTCACACCTTTATCGCCGATCTCGGCAGTGCCCAAGGGGTTAAGCAACTACTTAATGGCTTGCCGCCAATTGATATTCTGGTGAATAACGCCGGGATTTACGGTCCGCAGGATTTTTATGAAGTGGATGACGACACCTGGGACGCCTATTGGCAAACCAACGTGATGTCCGGCGTGCGCCTGTCGCGGGCTTTATTGCCGGAGATGGTGCAGCGTGGTTGGGGCCGCGTGGTGTTTATCTCCTCTGAATCAGCCTTGAACATTCCCGCCGATATGCTGCATTACGGCGTGAGCAAAACGGCGCAGCTGTCGCTGGCGCGCGGTCTGGCGAAAGTGGTGGCGGGCAGCGGCGTGACGGTAAACAGCGTGTTGCCCGGTCCAACGCTCTCTGATGGCTTTGCCGCGATGATGGAAGATGAGGTGAAGCGCACCGGTAAGGCGCTGGAAGAGCTGGCGAAAGAGTTTGTGATGGCGCAGCGGCCAGGTTCGGTGATCCAGCGCGCCGCCACGGTGGAAGAGGTGGCGAATATGGTGGTGTATGTTTGCTCGAAACAGGCGTCGGCGACGTCCGGTGCCGCGCTGCGCGTCGATGGTGGCGTGGTGGATGATATTGTTTAACGCCGTGTAACGATAAAATTTTGATGGCCGCAATCCTCGTAGCGGCGCCATTTATTGCGTCGTGTTTAGGTGGGTAATATGCCTTCGTTGAGATGCGCGATAAATCGCGCCGCTACGATGCTGGATCTGGGTTGAGCACCACAAAGACAAAAGTTTACACAGCAAAGCTTGGTGTTTCTGCTGCAGATGCTTAAAATGCCCGCACTTTTCTCTGAGGCTGCGGCATGACGATATCGCTATCACGCGCAAAATGGATTCTGGCACTGGTTTGTCTGGTGCTGGCGTTTTGTCTCGTCCAGCGCAGCTTCAATTTGCCTTCCGCACCTTTAGCGCAGGTCAGCGCGTCCGCGCACACCAACAGCAGTGATGATGCCAGCGGCAGCGAAAAACCCTGTGCGCTGAGCGCCAAATCGCTGAGTGCCGCCGCGCCAATCCTTGATACCGCATTGCCTTTCCTGCTGTTGCTGCTGGCACTGATCGCCACCTACACACAAACCACCACTTGCGTCGGCTATCGCCGCGCACCGCTGTTTCCGCCTCTGCGACGGCGGCATCTGACATTTTGCGTCTTCCGGGAATAACACCTGCGCGTTACATCGCGTAAACCCTGTTATTCACTGGAGAATTCACATGACTGTATTGATCAGGAGCCTGCTGCTCCTGCTGGCGAGCTGCGCAATCACTGCGCAGGCGGCAGACACCGGCTGGCTGCGCAATGCGCAAAACAGCCACGCCGAAGTGCGCTTGCGCAGCGCCAGCCACAACGATAATCAGCAACTGCTGCTGGATATTCGCCTGCAACCCGGCTGGAAAACCTACTGGCGCACGCCTGGCGAAGGCGGCGTTGCGCCGGAAATCCGCTGGCAAACCCCGGCGGTCAAGGCGCAATGGTTCTGGCCCGCGCCCGAGCGTTTTGACGTCAGCGGCTTGACCACGCAAGGCTATAAAGGCGATATCACGCTGCCGATCGAGCTGGCGAAACTGTCGAGCCAGCAACTTGTGGGAACGCTGACGCTCTCAACCTGTAGCGATGTTTGCATCCTCACCGACTTCCCGATCAGCCTCGATCTGACCCAGCCCGCAGACGCCGATTTTGCCCGCGATTTCGCCGAGGCGATGGGGCGCATCCCGGCGGCTAGCGGCTTAACCGATCAACTCCACGCCAGCTTTGTAAATGGCGAATTGCAGATCCGCGCACAGCGTCAGGGCGGCTGGCAACAGCCTGAACTGTTCTTCGATTATCCGCCGGGCAGCATGCTGGCGGCACCGACGATCCGTGTGAATGGCGACACGCTCAGCGCGCGCGTAGCGGTCACCGATGAATGGGGCGAAGCGGCACCGGATCTGCGCGGCAAAACGCTGTCGCTGGTGGTTGCGGATGCTGGCATTGCGCAGCAAAGCACGATAAATATCGGCGCGGAAACGCTGGTGTCCGGCGATGCGGCGCAAACCTTATGGTCGGTGTTGCTGCTGGCGCTGCTCGGCGGCTTGATCCTCAACCTGATGCCGTGTGTGTTGCCGGTGCTGGCGATCAAGCTCAGCAGCCTGGTGCAGCAGCAAGGGCAAACGCAGCGTCAGACGCGCCAGCAGTTTCTCGCCTCCAGCGCCGGAATCATTTTCTCCTTCCTGCTATTGGCGCTGCTGATGACGGGACTGCGACTCAGCGGTCAGGCGCTGGGCTGGGGCATTCAGTTCCAGAGCAGCGGCTTCCTGCTGGTGATGGTGCTGGTGATGTTCCTGTTTAGCGCCAGCCTGTTTGATCTGCTGCATTTCCGCTTGCCGTCGGGTTTGAATACCAAACTGGCGACGCAGGGCGGCGACGGCTTGCTCGGGCACTTCGGCCAGGGCGCGTTTGCCACCTTGCTGGCCACGCCGTGCAGCGCGCCGTTTCTCGGTACGGCGGTGGCTTATGCGCTGACGGCACCGCTGCCGCAGCTATGGCTGCTGTTTGTCGCGCTCGGCGTTGGCATGAGTTTGCCGTGGCTGCTGGTGGCGGCGTTACCGGGCATGGCGCGCTGCCTGCCGCGTCCGGGGCGCTGGATGCTGCATCTGCGCAGCGTGCTCGGCCTGTTGATGCTGCTCGCCACCTTCTGGCTGGTGACGTTGCTGGTGCCGCATTGGGGCAGCACCTTCGCGCTGGTGCTGGCGGGCGTGTTACTCGTGGTGTTGTGTGGCTGGCTGGTGAAACGTCGCGCGCTGCAGCAGGCGGGCGTGGTGTTTATCACCCTGACGCTGGCCGGAGCGCTGTTCCTGATGACGCGTATCTCGCCGGAAGAGGAGGCGCTGCACTGGCAGCCGTTGACCGAAGCGGCGATCCATCAGGCACTCGAGCAGGATAAACGGGTGTTTGTCGATGTCACCGCCGACTGGTGCATCACCTGTAAAGTGAATAAATCTCGCGTCCTGAATCAGCCCGATGTGCGTGCTGCGCTCAAAGCCGATGATGTGGTACTGCTGCGCGGCGACTGGACGCAGCCCGATCCCGCCATTGGTGAATTCCTGCGCCGCCGCGACCGCGTGGCGATCCCTTTTAACCAAATCTATGGCCCGGCACTGCCGCAAGGCCAGATTTTGTCACCGCTGCTGAGTCGTGAAGCGGTGATCTCCACTCTCTCTGAGGCGAAAAAATAATGAAGAAATCCCTGTTACTGCCACTGATGTTCCTTGCCATGCCTGCACTGGCGGCCGCGCCTTTTACGCCTGAGCAGGAAGCGCGCATCAAAGAACTGATCCGTGAAACCCTGGTGCAGAATCCGTCGATTCTGGCGGAAGCCGCTGATGCCTTTGATAAAGAAGCAGCGCAACAGCAGCAAAACGTAGTGGCGCAGATGGTGAAGAAAAACCACGATGCGCTGTTTAACGACGCCGGTTCACCGCGTATTGGCGCTGAAAAACCGGCGCTGACGCTGGTCTATTTCACCGATTACAACTGCGTGTTCTGCAAGAAGTTTGAAGCCGATATCGAAAAACTGATTAAGGCTTATCCGCAGGTAGCGGTGGTGATCAAACCGCTGCCGTACCGTGCTGAAACCTCTCTCACCTCGGCGCGTCTGGCGCTCACCGTGTGGGAGCAGCAGCCGAAAAACTTCCTAAAGCTGCATGAGCGTTTGATGGCGAAAAAGGGCAATCACGATAACGCCAGCATCGACGCGGCGCTGGAGAAAACCGGCATCAAGCTGAAAGAGCCAAGCAAAGTGAGCCTCGATACCATCAACAGCAACCTGACGCTGGCGCAGCAGCTCGGCGTTCAGGGCACGCCAGCCACGCTGGTGGGCGACCAGATGATCAGCGGCGCGGTGCCGTATGAGCAGCTGGAAGCGGCAGTGAAAGGCGCGCTGCAGGCGAAGCAATGAGTCGATTAAAGCGCTGGTTGCGTGAGGCGCTGCTGCTGGTGCTGATTGTCGCGGCTGCGCTGTGGGGCATGGATTGGCTGCGGGCACCGCAGCTGCCTGCCGACCTGGCGCAACAACCGCTGACCTCGCTGCAAGGTGAGGTGAATCTGGCGGAACTTAGTCAGGATCGGCCACTGCTGGTGTACGTCTGGGCAACCTGGTGCGGCGTGTGCAAACTCACCACGCCAACCGTAGCGGCGATGAGTCAGGAAGGTGACAAGGTGGTGAGCGTGGCGCTGCGTTCCGGCATTGACGCGCGCGTGGCAACCTGGCTGGAGAAGAAAGGGCTGCAAGGCGTGGCGATCAATGATGAGAGCGGGGCGATCGCCCAGCGCTGGGATATCAACGCCACGCCGACCTTTATCGTGCTGCATCAGGGCAAAGTCATCAGCACCAGCAGCGGCTGGACCAGCGGTTGGGGGCTGAAACTGCGACTTTGGTGGGCTTCCCGCTAATCGTTCTGGCGGCACGTTACGGTGCCGCCAGAAAATCCTCGCGTTGCGGCGTAAAGGTATCCAGCAGTACGCCCGCTTCCAGACACACGCAGCCGTGCACAATATTCGGCGCTTTATACAGCGTATCGCCGGCGCTGACTTCTTTCGTCACGCCATCAATGGTGAAGGCAAAACGTCCGGATAGCACATAGGTGAGCTGCTCATGCGGATGGTGATGCAGCGGACCGACAGCACCCTGCTCAAAGGTGACTTCTACCGCCATCAGGGTGCCGCCGTGCGCCAGTATTCGGCGCGTCACGCCGTTGCCTAAATCGTCCAGTCGGGTTGCGCTTTTAAAGATAAACATGATTTCTCCTTGCAGGTTGCATCGTCAATATGTGACTTAACTCACAGTCAAAAAGGCATTTAAAGGCTGCATTTTAACGTTCTTTGATTAAAATGAAACGGTGTTTCAATTTAATCTGAGGAAGGATCATGAAAATCGCTTTGATGATGGAAAACAGCCAGGCTGCGAAGAACGCAACGGTGTTGAAAGAGCTTCAGTCTGTGGCGCAACCGCTCGGGCATCAGGTGTTTAACGTCGGTATGAGCGACGAACAGGATCACCATCTTACCTATATTCACCTCGGCATCATGGCCAACGTACTGCTTAACAGCAAAGCGGTGGACTTCGTGGTGGCCGGTTGCGGTACCGGCCAAGGCGCGTTGATGTCGCTGAACCTGCATCCCGGCGTGGTGTGCGGCTACTGCATCGATCCGGCGGATGCTTACCTGTTTGCGCAAATCAACAACGGCAATGCGCTGTCGCTGCCGTTCGCCAAAGGCTTCGGCTGGGGCGCGGAACTAAACCTGCGCTTTATTTTCGAAAAAGCCTTTACCGGTGAAAAAGGGCACGGCTATCCGCCAGAGCGCAAAGAGCCGCAGGTGCGTAATGCCGGCATTCTGAACGAAGTGAAAGCGGCGCTGCTGAAAGAGAATTACCTTGATTCACTGCGCGCCATCGATCCTGAGCTGGTGAAAACTGCAGTGAGCGGCCCGCGCCTGCAGCATTGCCTGTTTGAACATGGGCAGAATCAGGAGATCGTGGGTTTTGTGCGTGAACTGACGCAGTAATCAAAACGGTTTGAGCGAAGCCAGGGAAACCTGGCTTTGTTGTTTATGTCCTTCTTCATTTGCACTATGGCATCAAAGTACCGGAGCATGTGTCGGAGAAAACGCTAAGAGTTGGGCAGCTTCAGAGTCAGTGAAGCACTCGATTTTGTTATGCCTTCGATTCAACAGTCACGCGTATTTATCCTACCGGACCAACCGTTGCAGACGTCTCAATTGTTCATTCAAGTCACCACAGACGACGTAATGCATGTCAGTTAAGCCAGTGACGAGTACGCGGTCCGGTGCGTGTTGTTGAAAAGGGCACCTTTGCCAGAGGCGCTGGCGCGTCTGCTGCGGCAAAAGGGCTATTCGCAGCGCTGAGGCTTTTACGTTGGGCCAGGAGCCTCGCGCATGGATGCGCGAGGCAGTTCGGGGTCGGCCAGGGAAGGCCGATCCGCGAACGGTCCGTTGGCACAACGTGGAAGCCGAAGGCACCGCGCTAGCGGCGCGAGGACGGCCCTTGACGCAGCAGATGTGTCAGAGCCCGCTACCTATTCAAAGCAAAATGTCCTTATCAGTAAGGATTACGCCATCAATGGCGACCCTACGCTAAAACCCCGTTATCCTGCCGACTCGCATCCACCAGCATCTGCGTATACGCCACCTGCGCGCGATTGTGCACCAGCGCATCGACATCCAGCGTCTCCAGCACTTTGCCGTGTTGCATCACCGCCACGCGATGGCACAGATGCGCCACCACGCCGAGATCGTGCGTCACCATCAGGTAGGTCAGCTTCTCCTGCTGCTGCAGATCACTAAGCAGATTGAGGATCTCGGCTTGCACCGAGACATCCAGCGCCGAGGTCGGTTCATCCAGTAGCAATACGCGCGGTTCGAGAATCAGCGCGCGGGCGATGGCAACGCGCTGGCGCTGACCGCCAGAAAGTTGGTGCGGATAGCGGGTTTGCCACGCGCGATTGAGGCCAACTTTCTCCAGCATAGCGATAACGCGCTGCTGACGCTGGCCGATGCCGTGAATCTGCAGCGGCTCCTCGAGAATATCGCCGATGGTGTGGCGTGGATGCAGCGATCCGTACGGATCCTGAAACACCATCTGCACGCTGCGGCAGCGCTCGCGCGCGATGCGATGCGCCAGCGGCACGCCATCAATCGCCAGCTCGCCGTGCCAGTGGGTGAACAGCCCGGAGAGGCACTTCAGCACCGTGGTTTTGCCCGATCCGGATTCGCCAACCAGGCCAAAGATTTCACCCTGATGAATCGACAAATTGACGTCGAACAGCACCTGATTACGTCGCTCCTCCTCACCAAAACTGAGGTTGAGATTACTTACGCGGATCATCTCGTTCATCATTGCTCCTTAGGGTTGCAGCCAGCTGGCCTGACGTTGCAGCACCGGCAGACGCGCTCGACGCTGATCCATATCGGGCAGTGCAGCGAGGAGGCCTTGCGTATAGGGATGCTGCGCCTGAGCGAGTTCGCTGGCCGCCAGCGACTCCACCACGCGCCCGGCATACATCACCAGCACGCGGTCACAGAAACGCCGCACCAGATTGATGTCGTGACTGATAAAAATCAGCCCCAGACCGCGCTGTTTCACTAAATCATCCAGCAGCGCCAGCACCTGCAAACGCACCGAAACATCCAGCGCCGAAGTGGGTTCATCGGCAATCAGCAGCTCAGGCTCGGTAATCAGCATCATGGCGATCATCACGCGCTGGCCCTGACCACCGGAAATTTCATGCGGATAACATTGATAGATGCGGCCCGGATCGCGCACCTGCACCACATCGAGCATCTCCATCGCCCGCTGCCGCGCAACCTCGCGCTGGCCGGGATGATGACTGCGCCAGGCTTCAGCAATCTGCTCACCCACGCGTACCACCGGATTCAGCGAATATTTCGGATCCTGCATAATCATGGAGATGCGCTTGCCGCGAATGGCGCGCATCTGCGCCGGCGTGGCACACAGCAGGTCCACGTCACCAAACTGCATGCGCTGTGCAGTGACCTGCGCGCTGCGCGGATGCAGCTGTAACAGCGCGCGGCCAACGGTGGATTTGCCGGAACCGGATTCACCCACAATCGCCAGTTTCTCCTTGCCCAACTGGAAGGAGATGCCGCGCACGGCGGGCGTCACCAGCCGGCCATTGACGAAATTGACCTGTAAATCCTGCACGTCGAGCAACGGTGCAGCGCTATTCGCTGCGGGGATCGAGGATGTCACGTAAGCCATCTCCTAAGAAGTTGAACGCTAAGCTGTTGATCAGAATCGCCAGACCTGGCACCGTCACCACCCACCAACACTCCAGCATGTATGTGCGGCCGCTGGCGATCATCGCGCCCCATTCCGGATCCGGCGGCTGCGCGCCCAAACCGAGAAAACCGAGTCCGGCAGCGGTGAGAATGATGCCCGCCATATTCATGGTGATGCGGATAATCACCGAAGGCAGGCACAGCGGCACAATGTGTTTCCACAAAATGCGCAGTGACGAGGCGCCCTGTAAGCGCACCGCGGAGACAAAGTCGGCCTGACGCAGCGACAGTGCTTCAGCGCGCGCCAGGCGGGCAATCGGCGGCCAGGCGGTGAGCGTAATGGCGATCACCACATGCTCCAGCCCCGGACCGAGCGCGGCGACAAACGCCAGCGCCAGCACCAGGCTAGGGAAGGAGATGAAGATGTCGGTGACGCGCATCAACACGCTATCCACTTTGCCGCCGAAGTAACCGGCGGTGACGCCGAGCAGCAAGCCCAGCGGACCCACGGTGATCGACACCAGCAGCACGATATACAGCGTGATGCGCGCGCCCCACACCAGACGGCTGAAAATGTCGCGGCCAAATTCATCGGTGCCAAACCAGTGCTGCGCGTTGGGCGGCGTCAGCGCGTTGTTGAGATCCTGAATCAGCGGATGGTAGGGCGCAATCCAGGGTGCGAACAGCGCCACCACCAGCAGCAGCAAAATGATGCCGCCGCCAATCGCGGTTAGCGGGTTGCGCGCCATTTGCCCGAGAAAATGGCCGATGCGCGCGCCGGTGCGGCGACAGCGCGCCAGCCGTTCGCGCGTCTGGCTGGCTAACGGCGTATCGAGAGAAATCGTCATACTTTGGTCCTCGGATCGAACACCTGATAGAGCAGGTCAGAGAGAAGATTGAGCAGCACGAATATCAGGCCGACCACCAGCACGCAGCCCATCACCGCATTCATATCGCCGAGCATCAAACTGCCGGTGAGATAGGACCCAAAACCGGGCCATGAGAACACGGTTTCAATCAGCACCGCGCCTTCCAGCAGCGAGCCGTACGCCAGCGCCACCACCGTGAGCAGCTGCACCAGAATATTGCGGAACGCGTGCTGCCAAATCACCTGCCATTCGCTGAGTCCTTTCACCCGCGCCGTCAAAATGAACTCCTGCGACAGTTGCGCCAGCATAAAGCTGCGCGTCATGCGGCTGATGTAAGCCAGCGAGTGAAAGCCGAGCAGGGACGCAGGCAGAATCAGGTGATTGAGCGCATTGCTGAACACCGTGAAGTCGCCCACCAGCAAGGCATCGATCAGCAGAAAACCGGTGCGACGCGGCACAATGCCATCGAGACTGAAATCAACACGGCCCGCGCCGCCGACCCAGCCGAGATGGGCATAAAACAGCAGCAGACCCACCATGCCCACCCAGAAGATCGGCGTGGAGTAACCCGCCAGGCTGATGATGCGCACCAGATAGTCAATCACGCTGTTGCGGCGTGCGGCGGCCCACACGCCCAGCGGGACGCCGAGGCCGGTACCAATCACAATCGCCAGCGTCGCCAGTTCGACCGTGGCCGGGAAGACGCGCAGGATATCGTTGATCACCGGCTGCCCGGTCAGTAGCGCCAGCCCGAGGTTGCCGTGCAGCAGGCCTTGCAGATAGATACCAAACTGCACCCACAGCGGTTTATCGAAGCCGAGTTGGTGATAAACCTGCTGATAGGTGTTGTGATCGGCATCCGGCCCGACAATCGCCAGCACCGGATCGAGCGGCATCACGCGACCAATAAAGAAGGTCAGCAACAGCAGGCCAAACAGCGTGATCGCCACCTGAACGGTGCGGCTACGCAGGCGCCGCCAGTGGCTTTTTGTCAGCTTCATTGCGCACCTCCCGCCAGGCTGTCTGGCGTTTTCCATACGTCACGCAGGAAAGTGGTGGCCGACGGATGCGGCACGTAATCCCGCACCCGATTGTTCACCACCACCGAATCGGTCATTTGCGAGATCGGCATCAGCGCCGGAATCAGCTGGTCGTAGCGCTGCTGGATAGCGAAGTAATCCTGCTGCTGCTGTTTTACATCGCGCTCCAGCAGCGCTTTATCGATCATGCTGTTCAGCTGCGCGTCATAAAAACCGGTGCGCCAGCCCTGAAAATTGGTGAGGCGCGCGCTGTCGGCGTTGTTGGGGTTGTACACCAGCGCGCGCAGGCTGGAGTGCGGATGCGGCTCCACGCCGCTGCCGCCGCGCCCGACCAGCAGATTGAACTGACGATCGCGCATCGCACCGTAAATCTGGTTACCGGTGCCGGTAATGATTTTGGCGCGAATGCCGCCCTGCATCAGCGTGGACTGAATCGCGATGGCGACATTGAGGAACGGCTGATCGGCCAGCACGCGCAGCGTGGTATCAAACCCGTTGGGATAACCGGCGGCGGCCAGCAAGGCTTTGGCGCGCGGCACATCCAGCTTGTAGCCAGGATCGGGCAGCGTTGCCGGCATGCCGGCTTGAATTGGCCGCTGATGTAGCGTGCCGTAACCGGCCATCAGCGTTTTGTTAATCCCCTGATAATCCACCAGATAACGCAGCGCTTCGCGTACCTGCGGATGGGCGAAGTGATCGTCCTTCATGCTCATCGCCAGGTAATAAATCGTGCCTTTTTGTACCGCGTCGATGGTGAGATCGGGATCGTGGCGCAGCGCTTTTACATCGGGGATCGCCATGTTGCTGGCAACATCGAGATCGCCTTTCTCCATCATCAGACGCAAGGTTTGCGACTCCTGCAGATGACGGAATACCACACGCGTCAGCTTCGGCGCACCGCGCCAGTAGTGGGCATCGCGGCTGATGCGCAGCACATCTTTGGCCTGCCACACATCCAGGCGGAACGGTCCGGAACCCGCTTCGTGGGTGGTGAGCCAGCGATTGCCCCAATCGTTATTCACCGCCTGCGCCTGCACGGTTTTGCTGTCGAGTACCACCATGCTGCCGAGCGCCGCCAGCGAATAGAGCACCAGCTTGGGATCGTTAGGCTTGGGCAGGCGAATCACTACCGTGTGCGCATCCGGCGCGCTGATCATCTGATCCACGTTCTCTTTGCTGAAGCCGTAAGATTTCCATACCGAGGCCTGTGCCAGATTCAGGTGCAGCACGCGACGCATCGACCAGATTACATCGGCGCTGCTCAACGGATTGCCGGAGTGGAAGGTGACATTGTCACGCAGATGAAAGGTGAGTTGACGATTGTCGGGGCTGATCTCCCAGCGCTCCGCCAGCGCTGGGCGCACGTTGGTGAGCTGTTGCGGATCTAACTCGACTAAACCGTCATAGAGATTGACGACAATGCCGACCACTTCGTTGCCGGTCATGGCGGCGGGATCGAGCGTGAGCAGGTTATTCATGTTCATGCCCACAATCAGCTGGTCGTCTGGCGTGGCCGCCAGCAACGATGGGCTACAGGTGAGCAGCAGCAGCGCGGCGCACCACGCTCTGCAGGGGTTCATTAGGTTCATAAGCAAAGTCCAGCAGGTCAGAGGTTTATCGTTTTTATGCCGTACTGCTTGTGTTGGGCGCTTACCAGCGATTTAGCGTGTGTGTCTCAATCCACGCGAAATTGATGTCCTCCCCAAGTCCGGGACGCGTTGGCAGATGGACAAAACCCTCTGCGTCCATGGGATCGACCAGCGCGTTGAGATAGGCCGGCGGCTGTTCGTAATCAAGGAACGGATGCAGCAGACCGCGTTCATACCAGCGGCAGTTGCGGATAGCGCCGACCACCGCGATGCTGGCGGCACCGTTGCCGTGTACTTCGCAATCCATACCAAAGGCTTCGGCCAGGCTGGCGACCTTCATGGTGGCGGAGATGCCGCCGACGCCGTTAGCGCCAGCGCGTAGAATGTCGCAGGCACCAGCGCGCACCCAATCGGCGCGGCTGTGGTGTTTGCCGCCGAGACTTTCCGGGCCGAGCACGTCAATGCTGAGGTTTTCCGCCAGCCACGCGTATGACGCCATGCTTTCCTCTTCCATCGGCTCTTCGAACCAGGCGAAATTGAGTTTTTCCAGCGCTTTGCCGATGGTGAGCGCCTCGCTGCGGCTGTACCAGTGATAGCCGTCGAGCATCAGGGCGATGTCCGGGCCGACCGCTTCGCGCACCGCGGCGCAGGCTTTGATGTCCATTTGGGTGCTGGGCGCGAACGAAACCGGCGGCATCCAGGTGTGCAGTTTGATGGCCTGATAACCGCGCGCGACCAGTTTTTCGGCAAACTGCGCGTATTCATCGGGCGTGGATAAACCGCCTTCCAGCTCATCGCCGCACATGGTGCTGCCGTAAGCAGGAATTTTCTCGCGATAACCGCCAAGCAGTTTGTGGACCGGTTGTTTGAGCTTGCGACCAATCAAATCCCACAGCGCCTGTTCCACCGCCGATAACGCACGTTCGGTGAGCTGATGGGCGCTACCGCGCTGCCAGTGCACCAGATCCTGCCACAGACGCTCGCGATCAAAGGCATTTTGCCCAATCAGCACTTTGCGGAAGAAGGCGTTCACCACATGCGGCCGAATCACTTCGGCGGGGGCAAACGCGTAGCCGCAATCGCCATCTTCGCTGGCGATCGTTAGCAGCGCCATTTGGGCATCGGTCTCTGCGCCGGGATGCGAATGTCCGGCGCTGTCAGAGACGCGTCGCGTGGGGTAGCTAAACAGGGTGACATCAATGGCACTGATCTTCACGGTAACTCCTCCTTCAACTCAGTGGCTTGCCCAAACCAGGCATTAACATAAAAAATAAAACATCGTTTCATTTTGTAATTTAGCGTTCACATTTTGTTTACGCATTAGCCAAAGCGCGGGATAGCGTGGCGATTAATTGGGCATTTGCCCGGTGCGCTGTGAGGTTTTTCACGAATGACGGGCGTTTTGTGAGCGAATGCACAGCGGGAAAAAGCGCAGGGAATGTAAAAAAATGTGTATCCAGGGCTTTTCATTTCCTGTCTGCCAGGTAATAGTGACGCCGCGAAATTTAAATAATAATCATTATCATTCTAGGTGTATTAAATGAAATCATGGCTGATAGCACTGGGATTACTGGCGGTGGCGGGGCACGCTGCGGCGAAAACCATTACCGATGTGGCTGGACGACAGGTCGAGGTCAAGGAGGAGTCTAAACGCATCATTCTCGGCGAAGGGCGTCAGATGTACTTGCTGGCGGCGTTTGACACCGCTGCGCCGTTCCAGCGCGTGGTGGGCTGGCGTGACGATTTCCATAAAGCCGATTACGACGGCTATATGGCGTATGAAAAGAAATATCCGCAGATCAAAAAGCTGCCGACCTTTGGTGGCGCGAAAGATGGCACCTTTAACGTCGAACAGGCGCTGACGCTGAAGCCCGATTTGGTGCTGATGAACCTCGAATCCAAAGCCGCGACCGACGAAGGCAAGCTGATCGAGAAGTTACAAGCGGTGGGCGTGCCGGTGGTGTTTATCGACTTCCGCGAGAAGCCGATGGAACATGCTGAGCAAAGCATCCGCATCATGGGTGAGCTGGTTAACAATCCACAGCGCGCCGAAGAGATCGTGGCGTTCCGCCGTGCGCAAATCGAAAAGGTGACCGATCGCCTGAAAAACTTTAACGGCACGCGCCCGAAAGTGATGATTGATCGTGCTGGCGGCTACAGCGACGAGTGCTGCATGTCGTTTGGTAACGAGAACTTTGGTCAGATGGTAGAACTGGCGGGCGGCAGCAACATCGCCAAAGGGTTGATTCCAGGCACGTTCGGCACACTCAATCCCGAGCAGATCATCGCCAGCCGTCCCGATGTGGTGGTGGTGACAGGCGCGAACTGGAAAAACTACAACACCGTGGGTAAATGGGTTGGCGTGGGGCCCGGTGCGGATGTGAAAGAAGCGACGGCGCGTTTACGCCTGCTAATGATGCGTGATGCCTTCAAAACACTGCCGGTGGCGCACAACGGTAACGCGCATGCCATCTGGCATCAGTTCTACGACAGCCCGTATCAGTTTGTCGCGATCCAGGCGCTGGCGAAGTGGCTGCATCCTGAACTGTTTGCCGATCTCGATCCGGACGCCACGTTCCGTGAGTTTCACGAAAAGTTCTTGCCCTTGCCGTATCGACCGGGTTATTGGGTAAGCCTGCCGGCAGATAAGTCTTAAGTTAGAGTGTGTTTGATAAGTGTTAAACGTTACTGTTTATCTTTACTAATATTTCACAGGTGGCTGCACGTTGTTTTATAAAAGCGAAACGCGTGCACCATCTGACAATAATACGGTAAGGGAGAGAGTAATGTTTCATACCTCAGGAAAATCGGTGTTCGGTGTGACGTTGTATACGCTGCTGGAACCGTTGCCGCTGGGCTTTTTTGTCGCCGCCTGGTTTTTCGATATCCTCTATTTGCAAACCTTCGTCATCATGTGGACCAAATCCGCCAGTTGGCTGATCACTATCGGTCTGGTGCTGGCCATCCTGCCACGTTTAATCAGTTTGGTTTATTTATTCCGTGGCGCGCGGCCGACAGAGAAAACCCATTTCTGGCTGTCGCTGCTGGCGATCGTGCTGGCGGTGGTGAACGCCTTTATTCACAGTCGCGATGCTTACGCGGTGGTGCCACTAGGCATCACGCTGTCGACGCTGGTGGTGGCGCTGCTGCTGATCGCTAACGTGCAGCTGGTGTTGCGCGAACGTCGCACGCAAGGAGGTCGCGTATGAAACACTTACTCAGTGCGGTAGCCATCGCGATGCTGCTCAGTGCCTGTGACGACGGGGCGCTGATCGATCCTCAAAAGCAAATCGGTGCGAATCCTGAACTGCCGCAGGCGCAGAACTTCTTTATGCCGCCGATGCAGGTGCCGGAAGGCACGCCGTGGAAAGCCGGTGAAATGCCGAAAGTGGCGGATGGGTTAAAGATCGAAAAGATCGCCGACAATCTGCAGCATCCGCGTCAGGTGCTGGTGCTGCCGAACAATGATGTGCTGGTGGCGGAATCCAATGGCACACCGAAACCGACCACCGCACCGAAGCAGCTGATTATGGGCATTGTGCAGAAAGCGTCTGGCAAGGGCGGCGAGGGCGGTAATCGCATTACCTTGCTGCGTAATGTTAACGGCAAATGGGAGCAACATCGCTTTATCGACAACCTGACGGCGCCGTTTGGTATGCAGCTGGTGGGCAACACGCTGTATGTGGCGAACGCCGATAGCCTGGTGAAATTCCCGTATGAAACCGGGCAAACCGAGATCCGCACCCCGCCGGTGGAAGTGACCGAGCTGCCGGGCGGGCCAATTAATCATCACTGGACCAAATCGCTGCTCGCCAGCCCCGACGGCAGCAAGCTGTACGTTGGCGTAGGTTCGAACAGTAACGTGACGGAAAACGGCATTGGCGAGGAGTATCGCCGTGCGGCGGTGCTGGAAGTGGATGCGGCCAGCGGTGCCAGCCGGATTTATGCCAGCGGCCTGCGCAATCCCACCGGATTGCAGTGGGAGCCGCAGAGCGGCAAGCTGTGGGCGATTGTGAATGAACGCGACGAGATCGGTTCTGATTTAGTGCCGGATTACATGACGTCGTTGCAGGACAAAGGCTTTTACGGCTGGCCGTACAGCTATTATGGCCAGCACGTGGATGAGCGCGCGCAGCCGCAGAGGCCGGATCTGGTAGAGAAGGCGATTAAACCGGATTACGCCCTGAGTTCGCACGTCGCACCACTCGGTCTGTTGTTCTACGGCGCGGATAATATGCCGCAGTATCGCGGCGGGGCGTTTATCAGCGAACACGGCAGCTGGAACCGTACGCCGCTCAACGGCTATCAGGTGGTGTGGGTGAAATTCGAGAATGGGAAACCGGTGGGACAACCACAGCCGGTGGTGACTGGTTTCCTCACCGACGATCAGAAGCAGGTGCGCGGTTTGCCGGTCGGTTTAGCTACCGATCGGCAGGGCGGCGTATTGATTGCCGATGATGCGGGAAATACCATTTGGCGTATCAGTTCCGCCAGATAATTAATCGCAGGTAATAAAAAAGGATTTGGCATTAAGCCAAATCCTTTTTTTTATGTTCGCTAAACGGCTGGTAACCGCGCCGCGAACGGGGTGCTCAGCACTCCTCACAACAGCGATAATAAAATGTGCGGCGAGATATTTCAAGTTTTGCCATAATACTGTATGGTTATACAGGTGTTGAGTGACGAGCGAAGCCTCATTGTTTTTCTGATGACTCCAGGGGCGCGGATAGTTAAATCCCGGCAGGTTTCAGGTGGTGCTGGCCTGTGGCTTTTACAATGAGAGCCGCTCAGCACTCCTCACAATTGTGCTTAGGCGGTCGGCGGGTGGAGTCAAAGCCCCGGCAGCTGAAAGGCGCGCTCCTCTCAGAGGAGAAGGAAAGTGATGGAACTTGTTCGATTGCTGCTGGACATCGTCCGCATCATTCTTCAAATCATCGTTGCCCTTTTGCAACTGACCGGTCAGGCACACTGACTGGAACTTGAGACAAGGCGGAGCTCACCCCTCCGCCTTTTTTCGCGTGGATCAAAATCCGCTGCGCTAAAAACGCGACTATCCTCATCTCATTCTGTAATGCGAGGAAGTGCATCATGGCAATCACGTTCGGGCCGATTACCGCGCCGATGACGTTCAGCGACGTTGAACCGGTTTTTCTCACCGATGATACGCTTGTGCAGCGCAAGAACGCGCTGCTGGCGGGCATGCAGCGCGAGGGTTTTGACTGGCTGGTGATCTATGCCGACAAGGAACACGGCGGCAATTTCGAATATCTGAGCGGATTTATCCCGCGTTTCGAAGAGGGATTGCTGCTGCTGAATCACTCCGGAGCTTGCACGCTGGTGCTGGGCAACGAAAACCTGAAAATGGCGCGCTTTTCACGCACAGCGGCCGCGCTGCTGCACACGCCGTACTTCTCGCTTCCCAATCAGCCCATGGACAATGAAGTGCCGCTGGAAAGTCTCTTCAATGATGCGGGCTTAGCGAACGGCCATAAAGTCGGGCTGGTGGGATGGAAGATGTTTACGCCCGCCGCCGGCAATGGGCGTGCGATGTTTGATCTGCCGTACTTTATTGTCGATGCCATTCAGCGCACGCTCAACGATGACGCCATGTTAGAAAATGCCATCCACTTGTTTATTGGCGATAACGGCGCGCGCACCACCTGCAATGCCAATGAAATCGCCCATTACGAATATGGCGCAAACCTCGCGTCAAAGTGCATGCTGGACGCGCTGAATGCCATCGAGGTGGGCGTGCGTGAAACAGAATTGGGCGCGTTACTGCACGCCGAAGGGCAATGCAACACGGTGGTGACTATCGCCGCCACCGGCAACCGTTTCGACAAAGCGAACCTCTATCCCACCGACAAAAAAGTGCAGCGCGGCGATCCGCTCTCGCTAACCACCGCCTTCAAAGGCGGACTCTCCAGCCGCAGCGGCTTCGTCATTGCCGATCGAAGTGAGCTGCCGCCAGGCCAGCAAGATTATCTGGAGCGCATCGCCAAACCCTATTTCTCAGCCGTGGTGGCCTGGCTGGAAAACATTCGCTGCGGCATGAGCGGTGGTGCGCTGTACCAGCTTATCGAGCAGGTTTTGCCGAAGGCCCGTTTTGGCTGGCACCTCAATCCGGGACATCTGGTGGCGGACGAAGAGTGGATGTCGTCGCCGATTTATCATCAGTCCACCGAATTGCTTAAGAGCGGCATGATGCTGCAAATTGACATCATCCCGTCGGTGCCGGGCTACAACGGTGCCAGCGCCGAAGAGTGCGTGGTGCTGGCCGATGCGGCGCTGCAAAGCGACATCCGTACTGATTATCCGGCGCTGTGGCAGCGCATCGAAACCCGCCGCCGTTATCTGCGGGAAACCATCGGCATTCAGCTCAGCGATGAAATTTTGCCGCTGTCGAATAGCGTGGCGTATTTAAGGCCGTTCTTTTTAGCAAAGGATCAGGCGTTAAGCGTGGTGAGTTGATGTCGTGAGGTCGCCCTGAATGGCGTAATGCCGATCAGTCAAGCGCCGTACCGAATCAGCGCACCTTCCGTAGCGGCGCGATTTAGCACGCAATGAATTGCGCCGCTTCAATGTGTGCTCTCGGTAATTAGCCTTACAAGGTAAGTCGTTAACGCACATTAGTTTGGCGGATTATGGGTGGCGTACAGCGGCCAGGATTCAAACAGATAACCATCGAAATCAATATCATCAACGTCTGAGAACTCCAGCAGCCGCTGTTTCACATTTTCAAGGTGTTGCCACATCGCCAGCTTGGCGGCGCGCGCGTCTTTTTTGATCAGCGTCGCGAGGATTTTTTTGTGATCGTCGAGCCACTGTTTGCGGTAATCGTTGTTGACCAGATGGCGATGCAGTTGGCTCCACATCACGTTATCTTCGCGCCACTGCCAGGATTGCTTAAACAGCTCAACCAGCATGCTGTTATGGGTGGCTTCGGCAATCGCCAGATGGAAATTGCGATCGCCGTTTTCACTTTGGTTGACCGAACCCGACGCCAGCTCTTTCTCTTCCAGCTCCAGCGCCTGGCGCATCTTCATAATGTCTTCACGCGTCGCCTGCAGCGCGGCGAACTCGGCAATATTGCTCTCCAGCAGCTGACGCGCCTGCAACATCTCGAACGGTCCGGCATCGTTGCTGGCTTTGTGAAGCGAAACAGGTTGCTGCGGCGAATCGTGAATCACATAGATGCCCGCACCGCGACGTACCTCAATTAATCCTTCCAGCTCCAGCATAATCAGCGCTTCACGCACCAGCGTACGCGTCACATTCAATAGCGCGGCGAGTTCGCGCTCCGGCGGCAGCCGTTCGCCCACCGCATACTGCTTCTGCGTGATCATCTGGCGGAGCATTTCCCCGACTTCCTGATAAGGGCGCTGTGCTGAAGTTTGAGTTTTCATCGTGCTCTTTTCTGTGTGTTAAAGGATTCACAATCTCTGATACAGCCTCACTCAGAGACGCGCACTATAGCATAGCGAATAAGAATCGGCCTGGTCACGGCGCGCAGTGACCAGGCCACCATCACTGGGCTTTCAGCGCGAAATAGCGTTCGGCATTGTTAAAGCAGATGTCGCGCAGCATGTTGCCGAGCATCGGCTCATCGTGCGGCACAATGCCGTCTTTTACCCACTGCGCCAGCAGATTGCACAGAATACGGCGGAAGTATTCGTGGCGCGTGTAGGAGAGGAAGCTGCGTGAATCGGTCAGCATACCGACAAACTGGCTGAGCAAGCCGATTTGCGACAGTTGCTCCAGTTGACGCAGCATGCCGTCGCGCTGATCGTTGAACCACCAGCCAGAACCGAACTGCACCTTGCCGGCAACGCCCGCGCCCTGGAAGTTGCCCGCCATAGTAGCCAGCACTTCGTTATCGCGCGGATTGAGGCAATAGAGAATGGTTTTCGGCAGCTGATCGTTGAGGTCCATCGCATCCAGCAGGCGCGCCAGCGGCCAGGCAATATTGTTATCGCCAATCGAATCAAACCCGCTGTCTGGCCCGAGCTGGCGGAACATGCGCGTGCTGTTGTTACGGATCGCGCCGATGTGCAGCTGCATTACCCAGCCGCGTCGCGCATATTCGCTGCCAAGCCACACCAACACTGCGCTGCTGAACTGGGCGATTTCCAATTCATCCAGCGCATCGCCACGGCGACGTTTGGCCAAAATCGTATCGAGCACGCGGTCGTCCGGCACCGGCGCAAAGCGCAGGGTTTCAATACCGTGGTCTGAGGCGCGACAACCGTGGGCGGAGAAGTGGTCAAGGCGTCGTAACAGCGCGCGGCGTAGCGCCTCGAAGCTGTCGATGGCGACATCGGCGGCGGCTTCCAGACGAGCAAGATAGTCGACAAAACCCTCCAGCTCGATTTTGAAGACCTTGTCCGGACGCCAGCTCGGCGCAACGTCAATATCAAAACTGCGGTCATCGGCGATTTGGCGGTGATAGTGCAGTGAATCAACCGGATCGTCGGTGGTGCCGACCATGCGCACCTTCATCTGGCGCATGATGCCGCGCGCGGAAAATTCCGGCGTCGCCAGCTGTTCCGCGCAGCGCTGCCAGATCGCAGGCGCGGTGTCCGGGCCAAACAGCGTATCGGTGATGCCAAACGGGCGCCGCAGTTCAAGGTGCGTCCAGTGATAGAGCGGGTTACCGAGGGTTTTTGGCACCGTTTGCGCCCAGGCGAGATACTTGTCGTAGTCGCTGGTGCTCTTGCCGGTAATCAACGACTCATCGACGCCCGCGGCGCGCAGCGCGCGCCATTTGTAGTGATCGCCTTCCAGCCAGATTTGGCCGAGGTTGGCGAAGCGACGATCTTCAGCAATCTCCTGAGGATTGAGGTGACAGTGATAATCGTAGATTGGCATATCCGCAGCGAAGTCGTGGTACAAGCGCCGCGCGATGTCGCTCTGCAGCAGAAAATCTTCATCCATAAAGCGCATTATTGGGCTTCCTGAGCAAAATAGGCGCGGTGGATCGCCAGTTCGACGCCGCGAATTTCCGCCAATCCTTTCAGGCGACCAATCGCCGAGTAGCCGGGATTGGTTTTCTTCTTCAGGTCATCCAGCATCTGGTGGCCGTGGTCGGGACGCATTGGAATCAAATCTTCCTCCCCCGCGGCTTTACGTCGCTGCTCCTCTTCGGCAATCGCCTTGATCACCGCAAACATATCGACATCGCCAGCCAAATGCGCGGCTTCGTGGAAGCTGTTGGGGTTCTCTTCCCGCTTGGTGGAGCGCAGATGCGCGAAGTAGATGCGTGGGCCGAAGCGCTTGACCATGCCGGCTAAATCATTCTGTGCCAGCACGCCGTACGAGCCGGTACACATGGTGAAACCGTTGGCGGGGCTGCTGACGGTATCGATCATCCATTGCAGATCGTCGGCGTTGGAAACGATGCGCGGTAAGCCGAGAATTGGGCGTGGCGGATCGTCCGGATGTACCGCCATGCGTACGCCCACTTCTTCCGCAACCGCGACAATGGCGCGCAGGAAGGTGGCAAAATTCTCTCGCAGCTCGGCCTTACCGATACCTTGATAACGCGCCAGCTGGGCGCGGAATTGATCCAGCGTGTAGCCTTCCTCCGCACCCGGCAAACCGGCGATGATGTTGCGCATCAGGCGGTTACGGTGCTCTTCACTCATCGTTGCAAAGCGTTCAGCAGCCTCGGCGATCTCTTGCGCACTGTAATCCTGCTCCGCGCCGGGACGCTGCAGAATGTGCAGTTCAAACACCGCGAACTCAATCTGATCAAAACGCAGGGCTTTCGCGCCATCCGGCAGCAGATATTCGAGATCGGTGCGCGTCCAGTCGAGGATAGGCATGAAGTTGTAGCACACGGTTTTAATGCCGCACTGCGCCAGGTTGCGCAGCGACTGCTGATAATTGCTGATCCAGTGCTGGCAGCGGCCGCTGCCGGTTTTAATCTCTTCATGAATCGGCACGCTCTCCACCACCGACCACACCAAACCGGCGGCTTCCACCAGCGCCTTGCGCTGCATAATTTCGTCGACTGACCACACTTCGCCGTTAGGGATGTGGTGCAGTGCGGTGACGATGCCGGTTGCGCCCGCCTGGCGCGCATCGGACAGAGAGACAGGATCGTTGGGGCCGTACCAGCGCCAGGTCTGCTTCATGTTGTTACCTCACTCACTATTGGTTGACCAATATTCTTTATTAGCGCATTACATCAGATAATAACTACGCGATTCCGGATTAAAACTCTGCTTTTTACGGGGTTAAGTCAACCTGGTAAGTGATTTTGGTTAACCAGATCACATTTGCGACATCAATCTGGCGACCACTTTTCGCAACTGTGGTTCACTCCTGGCGGATGGTTAGAAATGACTCACTAACGGAGAATCTGATGAACCGCAGTTTAAACCCAGGGATAACCGCCGCAGGCACCAAACGCACCTTGCGCAATCTGCGCTGGTGGGTATTGGTGCTGTTCTTAGCAGGCGTCACGGTCAACTACATCACCCGTAACTCGTTGGGCTTGCTGGCACCGGAGCTCAAAACCAGCCTCAACATCACCACCGAACAATATTCCTGGATCGTCGGCGCATTCCAGCTGGCGTATACCTTCTTTCAACCCATTTGCGGCTGGCTGATCGACGTTATTGGCCTGAAAGTCGGCTTCCTAATCTGCGCCACCATTTGGGCCGTCGCCTGTTTGTTCCACGCTGGCGCGGCCAGTTGGGTGCATCTGGCTATCCTGCGTTTTGTCATGGGCGGTGCAGAAGCAGCAGCCACGCCCGCTAACGCCAAAGTGATTGGCGAATGGTTCCCGAAAAAAGAGCGTCCTATCGCCGCCGGATGGGCGGGAGTGGGCTTCTCGCTTGGCGCGATGCTGGCACCGCCGATTATCTACTTTGCGCACGCTTCCTTTGGCTGGCAGGGCGCGTTCCTGTTCACCGGCTGCCTGGCGTTGGGTTGGGTGGTGCTGTGGTGGTTGTTCTATCGCGATCCGGAGCAGCATCCCAATCTGCAGGCCTCGGAACTGGAATTTATTCGTCAGGATAATGAACCGCCAGCAGTGAAACTGCCGTTCTTTACCGCGCTGAAAACCGTGTCGAAAAACAAACGTTTTTACGGCATCGCCATTCCCGCCTTTATGGCTGAACCTGCCTGGGGCGTGCTGAGCTTCTGGGTGCCGCTCTATCTGGCGAAAGAGCTGGGTATGGATCTGAAGCAGATTGCTATGTTCGCCTGGCTGCCGTTCCTCGCCGCCGATTTAGGCAGCGCGGCCAGCGGCTATCTGACGCGGCTCTACACCAAAATCTTTGGTTTTACTCAGGTTAATTCCGTGGTGGCGAGTTCGGTGACGGGCGCTTTCCTGATGCTGTCGCTGGCGCTGGTCGCGGTCACTAAAGATCCTTACGTAGCGATTGCGCTTATCTCGATTGGTGGTTTCGGCCATCAGATCATCTCCTGCATGCTGAGCGCGCTGGTGGTGGAGAAGTTTGATAAAGGCCAGATGGCCACCGTCAACGGCATGCGCGGCTCGTTCGCCTGGATCTCCAGCTTCCTGTTCTCACTGCTGATCGGCGTTACCGCCGACACCATTGGCTTTAATCCGCTGTTTGTCGCCATGGGCTTCTTCGACCTGATTGGCGCCGTATTCCTGATTGCTTTTATTGCTGAACGTCGCGCCCAGCGCGCATGAAAAAGTAGGTAACGATGAAAACGTTAAAAAATTGGTCATTAGCCGGTTCCGATGCACACCACGTGGCGTTAAACGTCGACGGCAAACACACGCTGTGTCTGTATGTGCTGGAAACGGGCATGTTCCGCGTGGCGATTAAACGTCATGGCGCATACAGCCTCGATCGCACCTGGAGCATCGCGCCACAAAGTGATGTGCCGTGGGAAGGGCGTCAGCGTGACAGCCTGGCCGGATTCACCTTGCCATCGTTCACGCTGGAAGAAGAGGGCGACACGCTGGTGGTGGCCACCGATAAGCTGCGGGTGATCGTCCATCAACCGCTGGCGCTGGAGTGGCAATATTGCGACAGCCACGGCGCATGGCAGCTGCTGACCTGCGACCGTCCAACCAGCGCTTATCAAATCAACGCGCACGGGGATGGCGTGGCGCACTATCAGTGCCGCATGAACGACGATCGCTATTATGGTCTGGGCGAGAAAACCGGCGATTTGCAGCGTAATGGCCAGCGCTATGAGATGCGTAACCTTGATGCGATGGGCTACAACGCGGCCTCCACCGATCCGCTGTACAAGCATGTGCCTTTTACCATCACCCGTCGTACCGATGTTAGCTTTGGTCTCTATTACGATAACCTCAGCAGCAGCTGGTTTGATCTGGGCAATGAACTCGATAACTATCACAAACCGTATCGCCGCTGGCAGGCGGAAAGCGGTGATATCGACTATTACCTGTTTGTCGGTGACAAGGTGCTGGATGTCACCAAAGCCTTCGTGCGTCTCACAGGTAAAACGCTGTTCGGCCCGAAATGGAGCCTTGGCTACAGTGGTTCAACCATGCATTACACCGATGCGCCGGATGCACAACATCAGCTGATGAACTTCATTCGTCTCTGCGAAGAGCACGATATTCCGTGCGATTCATTCCAGCTCTCGTCCGGCTACACCTCAATTAACAACAAGCGCTACGTGTTCAACTGGAACTACGACAAAGTGCCGCAGCCGGAGGTGATGAGCCAGGCGTTTCACGACGCCGGCTTGCGCCTCGCCGCCAATATCAAACCGTGTCTGTTGCAGGATCATCCGCGTTATAACGAAGTGGCGGAACAAGGGCTGTTTATTCGTGACTCCAAAGAAGATGCGCCTGAACGTTCGGTGTTCTGGGATGACGAAGGTTCACATCTCGATTTTACCCATCCGCAAGCCGTCGCCTGGTGGCAGGAAAACGTCACCAAACAGCTGCTGGAAAAGGGCATCGATTCCACCTGGAACGATAATAACGAATATGAAGTGTGGGACGGCGAAGCGCGTTGCCACGGTTTCGGCACGCCAATTGCCATCAAACACATTCGCCCGGTGATGCCGCTGCTGATGATGCGCGCCTCGATGGAAGCGCAACAGCGCTTCGCGCCGGAAAAACGTCCTTTCCTGATTTCCCGTTCGGGTTGCGCCGGGATGCAGCGCTATGTGCAAACCTGGAGCGGCGATAACCGCACCAACTGGACCACGTTGCGTTACAACATCCGCATGGGATTGGGTATGAGCCTGTCCGGTTTGTACAACGTGGGACACGACGTCGGTGGCTTCTCCGGCGATAAACCAGATGCAGAACTGTTTGTGCGCTGGGTACAAAACGGCGTGATGCATCCGCGTTTCACCATTCACTCGTGGAATGACGATCACACCGTCAATGAACCCTGGATGTATCCGGCGGCTACGCCTGCGATCCGCGCCGCGATTGAACTGCGTTATCGTCTGCTGCCTTACCTCTATACGTTACTGTGGCAGGCGCATGCTGACGATGAACCGATGCTGCGTCCGACTTTCCTCGATCATGAACAGGATGCGCAGACGTTCGCCGAGTGCGATGAGTTTATGCTGGGCCGCGATCTGCTGGTGGCCAGCGTGGTCGAACCCGGCCAGCGCGAGCGTCGTCTGTGGCTGCCCGACAACCAAACTGGCTGGTATGACTTCGCTACCCAGCAATGGTTCAGCGGCGGTCAATGGATCACGCTGGCGGCTCCGCTGGAAACCCAGCCGATGCTGGTGCGTGCCGGAGCGGGCTTACCGCTCAGCGAGCGCCTGCGTCATGTTGACACTAAAACTGACGATCGCCGCACCTTGCAGCTGTTCCCGCTGAAAGGCAAAGGGGTTAGCCACGGTATGCTGTTTGAGGATGATGGCGAAAGCTGGGGTTATCAGCAGGGCAATGCGCTGTGGCTCAACTGGAAAATGCGCAGCGATGCTGAGGCGATTCACCTCAACTTCCAGCGTAAAGGCAGCTTCCAGCCAGCCTGGCAGACGCTGAAGATTATGCTGCCGCCGGGTGAACAGCGTCAGCTGTTTATTGATGGCGTAGCGGTGGATAAGGCGCAGGCAGAAGCGGTGTTAGCGGATATTGCTGCGGAGTAATCGGTCGCCCTGAATGGCGGCACTACATCGATGTTGTATTCGTAGGGTGCGCATTCATGCGCACCTGGAATAAAGCAGAGAGATCAGTCGATTAACCCTTTCGCCCGCGCCAACAGAAACGCGGTAACCGTTGTCGCGTCGCTGATCTTTCCTGCCAGAATCAGTTCAAAAATGCGTCGATTTTAATTTTCTTCGCGGTTAGTCCCACCTCTTCCGCATCCAGATTTTGCCCCTGATTCGCCATTCACATTTTCTGAATTAACGTGCCATCGCCTGTTTTAGGGCGTTTAGAAAAACCGTGACGCGCGTTGGCAGATGCCGTGCGGTGGGAAACAGCGCCCAGACGCCGAGCAGCTGCGGTTGAGCATCTCGCAAGGTAATCTCAGTCAGTTCACCTGCCGCCAACTCTTGCTGCACATCCCACGCAGAGAGCTGGGCGATGCCGCTGCCCGCTACGCATAAGGTACGCACGCCTTCCACATTGCTGCCGCTAAAACGGCCCTCAACGCTGACACTGGAAATATGGTCGTCGACTATAAAACTCCATTGCGGCACGCCGGATAAGCGCAGGCAGTTATGCTGATGCAAATCGGCCAGCAGTTTTGGCGTGCCGAAGCGCGCCAGATAGTCTGGAGAAGCACAGAGCACGCGCGGATTATCCGCCAGCCGCTGCGCGACCAAGCGCGAATCCCGCAGCGGGGCGATGCGAATGGCGACGTCGTAGCCCAGCCCAACAATATCGGTGACGTTATCGCTGAGCTGGAAATCGATCTTCAGTTCGGGATTCTCCGCCATCAGCGCGGGCAGCAATGGAATAATGGTGCGGCGGCCAAAACCAGAAGGTGCGGTGATGCGCAGCTGGCCGGTGGCGCCCTGTTTATTCGGCGAGAACAGATTGCGCGCGCTCTGTTCGGTTTCCGTCAGGGTTTTGGCGTAGGGCAGAAACTCTTCACCTTCATCTGTTAACGCAATGGCGCGGGTGGTGCGATGCAGCAGGCGCACGCCGAGATCTTCTTCCAGCGAGGCGAGTCGGCGTGAGACCGTCATCGGCGTGGTGTTCAGTCGCCGCGCGGCCTGCGTCAAGCTGCGCGTCTGGGTGACCATCAGAAACACCTCAACATCTTTTGAGTTCATTGTAACGATTTCCGTTATACAGACGTATCATCATCGGCCATTTTTGTCCCTGTGGCGACCGAATATACTGTGCTCTGTAGATAATCCGCATCCAGAGAGCAATATGAGTGATAAACATCTTTTTCAGAGCGGCACACTGAACCGGCTGGCGCTGAAGAATCGCATTATGGTGGCGCCCATGACGCGCATCTCCGCCAGCGTTGACGGCATACCGGGCGAACGTATGCAGCACTACTATCAGCGCTTCGTGCGCGGCGGCTTTAGCGCCATCATCACCGAAGGCATCTATATCGATGAAGCCTGGTCGCAAACCTATGCGTTTCAGGCGGGGCTGATTAACGCTAAACAGAGCGCCGGCTGGCGCGCGATCACCGATCGGGTGCATCAGCATGGCGGCAAAATCATTGCGCAGTTGATGCATGCCGGGGCGATATCGCAGGGCAATATCTATCGACCGGACACGCTCGCGCCCTCAGCGGTGCAGCCGCGCGGGGAACAACTCGGTTTCTATCACGGTCATGGCGCCTATCCGCTGCCACGCGAAATGAATGAAGAGCAGATCCAGCAGGTGATCGACAGCTTTGCGCACACTGCGGCGCGGGCAGTCGGCGAAGCGGGTTTTGATGGCATCGAAATTCATGGCGCTAACGGCTATCTGCTTGACCAGTTCTTTACCGATTACACCAATCAGCGCAACGATCGCTGGGGCGGCGATATCGTGGCACGTTTGTCTCTGACGCTGGCGGTGATCGCCGCGGTGCGCCAGCGCGTAGGCAAGGATGTTACGCTGGGAATTCGCCTCTCACAGGGCAAAGTGAATGATTTTCATCACAAATGGCGGGAAGGCGAAGTGGGCGCGCGCCTGGTATTCGCCGCGATTGCTGAGGCCGGCGTGGATTATCTGCATCTGACTGAATATGACGCGCTGCAACCGGCGTTTGCCGATTCGCCGCTGTCACTGGTGCAAATTGCGCGTCAGGCGGCACCGAAATTGCCGATTATCGCCAATGGCGCGTTAAGTGATGCCAGCACGGCGGCGCAGGCGCTGGAGCAGGGCGCGGATTATGTGTCGATAGGCAAAAGCGCGCTGGCCAATCCCGACTGGCCGATGCGTATTCGTGATGGCGTGGCATTGCGCGAATTTGATAAAAATCTGCTGGCGCCATCGGCGGGTGTGAAAAACTGCGAATTGGTTTAACGCTGAAAGGGCGCTGATTGGTAAATGGGTCGCCATGAATGGCGACCACACGATTATTGCGCAAAAGCCCACGTCAGTTTGCCCTTGTCGGAGACCAGCTTCTCCAGCTTCTTCTCGTTCACTTTCTTGCGTGCGCCTAACCGATCCGCCGTCAGCGGGCCGCTATCGCTGTGCGCAATTACCGTGTCTTTCGGCACGCTGGTCATCTTCTCAGCGATGGTTTCCAGCGCTTTGGCGTAACCGCTGCGATTGTTGAGGTCAAAGTTCTTCAGCGGCAGCTGCGTTTCCAGCCATTTGCCCCAGTAGAACTCGAGGAACGGCGGCGGATTCTGCTCCTTCTCAAAGCCAATATCGCGCACGAAATAGACCAGCGAGCGATATTCATCATTCTGCATATGCTGGCGGCCCAACTCTTTCGGCAGCGCGTCCGGTTTAATTTTGCCAGCTGGCGTATCCAGCCACACCAGATGTGCCGTTTCCATTTTTTGCCAGAAGGCGGACATAGTTTTCAGGCTGCGGAAGTCATCGGTGATGCGCACCTGCACCGGCGTATTAAGACCGGCGATATCGGCGAAATTGCTGAAAGTATGATGACCATCGGTAAGGTACAACACGTTATCCGGCGCAATCACCGCCGTTTTCATCGGCCCCGGTTCGCTGCCGACCGGCGCTTTACAGCTGAAGCTGCTGGGCTGCGAGAGACGTGATTTACTGTCAAATTTATCAACGCCTTTCTGCCCCATGCTTTCGCAATAATCATCGAACAGCTTTTTCGGTTCGGCTTCATAACGATGCTGCTTGTAATCCAGCTGACGATAGCCAATCGCGGCCTGCGTTGGATGGAGTTGCGCTAACTGCACTTGCACAATATCACCGGCTTTGATGTCGGCGGGCAGAGCGGCGGATGCCTGTCCGGCTGACCATAACAGCGCCAGTATTGACCACGGTGTTCTCATTCCTTTTCCTCGAATCGCCTGAAACAGATACGCACAATAGCATTAGTGTCATTTTGCCGCTGTAGTGTTGTCGCTCGCGGTTGCCCAGTCGCAACCGGTCATCCAGACATCTGACCACACGGAGCTTTGATTATGGCACTTGCTGCTGTGCAACCGACAAAACTGCAACACACTGTTATCGATCCCAGCGTGCGCATGCGCGAAACCCAGATTGGCGCGCAATGTGAAGTGCTGGCCGAAACCTATATCGAATACAGCGAACTGGGCGACTTCTCCTATCTAGGAGAGCATTGCTGCGTCGCCGATGCGCAAATCGGACGCTTTAGCGCCATTGCCAATCATGTACGGATTGGCGCACCCAATCATCCGATGGATCGCGCCTCGCAGCACCGTTTCACCTACTGTCCCGAATACTACGATGCGCAGGCGGAACGCGATAATGGCTTCTTTGCTGACCGTCGCGCCGATCGCGTGATTATTGGCAATGATGTGTGGATTGGCCATGGCGTGATCGTACTGCCGGGCCTGAAGGTGGGTGATGGCGCGGTGCTGGCGGCCGGTGCGGTGGTGACGAAAGAGGTGCCGCCATACACCATTGTCGGTGGCGTGCCAGCCAAAGTGATCCGTGCACGTTTCGCGGCGGATATTGCCGCGCAGCTGCAGGCGATTGCCTGGTGGAACTGGCCGCTGGAGAAGCTGATGGCGAATCTGGCCGATTTCCAGTCCTCCGATCTCCGCGCATTTTGCCAGCGGCACGGCAGCTAACCGCGCTGCAAGCGCCATTTGTCGTCGCAGTGAATCTCAAGTAAACTCAAAATACCCTGTTTTTGAGATTGCTTGAGATGAAGCTGCGCCGCCCACCCGCTCAACTTATTGATTCGCTGAGTATCAGTGAGATTAATTCGCTCCTCGCCAGTCATGCCGAGTGGGATGAGCGCTATCTGCATTTCGATGAGTTATATCGTCGTGTCAGTGATAGTCAGACGCGTGAGAAAGTGTGGAGCGCACTGAAATTCAAGCGCCGCAGCAGCGCGCAGCACTTTGTGATCGCCGATCAAACCGTGACCTGTAATCTTACGGCCAAAATCACGGCGGCGATGTCGATGGTTGATCGTATGACCTTTGCGCGCAACGGCGAACCAACGAATGAGGACGCGGCTTCTTACCTGATGTCACAGCTGATCATGGAAGAGGCGATTTCATCCAGCCAGTTGGAAGGCTCGGCGACCACCTCGCGCGTGGCGATGGAGTTGCTGGCGGTGGGGCGTGCACCGCGCAACGAAGATGAAAGCATGATCATGGGCAACTGGCGCTTGATGCAGCACATTGCCACGCTGGGTGACGCGCCGCTGACGCGCGCCGATATTCTGGAAATTCATCACATCGCCTGCGCCGGCATTAATGATGAAAAATATCGGCCTGGCGCCGTGCGCGACAATAACGATGTGTTTGTTGCCGGGCGCGACGGCGAAATCATTCATCAGCCGCCGGATTATCAGCGGCTCAATAGCCTGCTGGACGCGTTATGCGCCGAAGTTGCCTGGCTGGAGCAGCAGGGCACGCATCCTTTGCTGGTGGCCTCCGTGTTGCACTTTGCTATCGGCTACATTCATCCCTTCAATGACGGCAACGGGCGCACCGCGCGCGGGCTGTTCTATCATCATCTGATTCGTCACGGTTACAGCGCGTTCCGCTACATCTCCATCAGCAAGCTGTTGAAAGCCGCAGCGGTAAAGTACGGCATTTCCTATCTTTACAGCGAAACTGATGAGATGGATCTGACCTATTTCGTGCAGTTTCAGTGCGAAGTGGTGATGCGCGCGGTGACTGCTTTCACCGGGCAAATCGCCACGCTGCATAAAGAGCGGGAACGTTTAGTGACGTGGGTGGAAGAGCATATGACTTTAGCCAAAGGGGAGCTGGATATCATGGCCATCGCGCTGAATGCGCCGGGTTCGTTACTCAGCTCTGCCGGGATTAAATCGCGGCTCGGCATCGCGGATAACACCGCGCGTGCGCGCCTGAAAAACCTCACTGAACAGGGATTGTTGCGTCCACTAAAGGAGGGGAAAGGAACGGTGTATCAGGCGCCTGTTTCACTGCGCAAGCTGCAGGAGTGGCTGAAAAAGCGCGAAGGGTAACAGCGTTATCGCAAGCAATCTCAAAATGCCCTGTTTTTGCGATTACTTGCGATGTGGATTAGATCGGCGGATGCATTACCATCGCCGACAGCACCGCTTCCTGCGGCAACCCGACATGCAGCAAAATCTGCTGGCGATAATGCTCATCGGCGTCGCGCGCATTGTCGCTGAGTAACACGCCCACTTCATTGACGTTCTTGCCGGCCACCTGCACCTTGTCACGCGCGGCACTGCGCATCCATTCGTACTCGATATCAATGTGGCCGGTATCAATGCAGCGAATGCCATGCTGGCTGAGATCGTAAGCCAGCACCGTGGCGGTGGGGCCGAGCGACATCAGCACCATATCGTAATCGCGTGCGTGCGCCAGCACCGAGCTGTAGAGCTCGTTGTAGACCGAGAAGGCGTTGCGATTGAGCGTGGTGATGCGTTTAATCTCCCGCGCGCCATCGAGCAGATCGTTACCGATGCCGAGACGCGTGCCGCTGCCTTCCACAATTAATATCTTTTTATCGCTGAACAGCTGCTTGAACTTATTAAACACGCGAACCGCCTGCTGCTTGTCCTTATAATCGTGATAGGGACGCGTAACGGAGGTGTTGCCGTAGCGGTAATCTTTCTTTAATAAGCTTTCATAATGGCGAAAATAAAATGCTTTATGAAAAAACCAGAATAGGGCCGAACCAAAACGCATATTCGCGGTGCCGCGAAAGGCATCGGGCATACATAATAAACACGGATTCTTCGGCTGACTTCCGCGCCGTAATATCTCTTTAAGGCGAATAGAGAGTCGTTCATCAAAAGATTGAAAGCCGATATTCTTGAACAAAGTCATTTCCAGTTCGCCGTCGCCATAGCGGCTTACGGAGAGCTTGTGGTTGCTAAGCAGCAGGTCAATGGTCTGTTCAGGCGACATCACCTGATATTGCCGGGCTCGCGCATTGGCAACCGGAAACTTAAAAGCAGCGTGTGTGAGTTTAAAAGGAAAACGTAATTTACGATAAAAGAAATCTGCGCTGATCATCATAACCTTCTTTTTATTAGCGGCCTTGCCGCAGAGCAGTTACGTGATTTATATCACGCTTAATCCGGGATAACAGGCTGAGGAAACTCTCAAAAAGTCATTGCGGCGCAATGGCTAATCAATTTAAAAAAGATTAAATGAAGAGGGAATAAATAAAACTGTAATAAAACCGCACTTATTCGCGCTGCTATGATAATTGTTGCCAGGAATAATCGCAGCAGCGCATTAATGATTAATTAAGTTATTTCAATTGATGACGAACGGTTAAAGCGATTTTCCGGCTTTACTAAGCCTAAACGATCGCGCAGCGTGCCCGGTTGATAGTCGCTGCGGAAGACGCCCGCAGCCTGCAGGCGCGGGACAACCTGTTCGAGGAAGCGATCTTCGTTCTCGTCAATGTAGGTGGGCAGAATGACAAAACCGTCGCAGGCCTGATGCTGATACCAGTCAATCATCTGCTGCGCAATGCTATCTGCTGTGCCGGTCGGCGCCGGGAACGACAAGCTCTCGGCGTAGCGTTTCGCCATCTCGCCCAGCGTCAGATTCTGCTCAATGGCGCTGGCGATCACATACTGAAAACGGCCTTTGCTGCCGGTGATCTTTTCACGCAGGTCAGGCACCGGCCCGTCAATGGGGTACTGCGACAGATCGATATTCATGCTGGCCGAAACAAAGCTGAGGCCCGATTCCACGGTAATCAATGATTTCAGGTACGCCGCACGCTCCTTGGCATCGCGCTGCGTATTGCCGACAATCGGCACCATGCCGGGCAGAATGCGCAGTTGATCGGGCTGACGCTGATACTGCAGCGCACGCTGTTTCAGGGTTTGATAAAACTGCTGCGCGCGTTCCCGATTGGGTTGCACCACAAACAGCACTTCCGCCTGTTGCGCGGCCAGATCGATAAAGGCTTCCGATACGCCAGCCTGGATCACCACCGGATGACCTTGCGGCGGACGCGGCAGATTAAGCGGTCCCTGCACGTTGAAAGATTCACCCTGATGATCAAGCCTATGGAAGCGTGCCGGGTCGGCAAAGTGCGCCTGCGCTTTATCCAGAATCAGCGCGTCCTCTTCAAAGCTGTCCCACAGCGCTTTCATGACATCAATAAATTCAGCCGCGCGGCGATAGCGAGCTTCATGGCTGAAGTGCTCGCTGCGACCAAAGTTGCGCGCTTCGGCGTGGCTCAACGAGGTAACCACGTTCCACGCTGCGCGCCCGCCGCTAATATGGTCGATGTTTGCCAGCTGACGCGCGGTGGTGTAAGGCACCGAATAGGAGGAGGAAACCGTGCCGCCGAGGCCGATGTGGTCAGTCACCGCCGCCAGCGCGGCTAATAATGTTAAGGGTTCAGACCAGCCAACCTGACGATGCTGCACGGTGTGCGCCAGATGCCCGCCGTAAACATCATCAATCGCCAGCTTGTCCGCGACAAAAATCATGTCCAGCTTCGCGGCTTCGGCGCGCTGGGCGATTTTGCGGTACAGCGGCCAGTTACTGCCGCCGGTCGCGGCTGAATCGGGATGGCGCCAGCCGCCCTGATGAATGCCGGAGTCGAGGTAGAGCGCCAGATTCATCATGGTTTGGCGGCTCCGTTGGCGTTAAAGAAGGAGGCATCCACCAGTTTGTCGGCTTTTAAGCCGGGTTTGATCAGGCCGCCACGGGTGAAGGTATCAATCGCCAGTTGCTGGCGTTTCTCCACCAACGCGTAATCTTCTACCGGCGCGTTGTTTTCACGCTGCACTTTACTCAGCGCCACCGCATCTGGCAGACGCAGCAGTTTGGCGAGCTCGCTGGCGTAGGCTTGTGGATGCGCCACGCCCCACGCGCGTGCGCGGATCAGGCGCTCGCGGAAGTCCGTGAGCTGCTCACGCTTGCTGGCGATGGCGCTATCGGTCGCCACCAGATAGTTTGAAACTGGCGAATTTTTGCCGTCGATGGCGATGCGATCGCCGGATTGCGCCACGGCAAAGGACACATAAGGTTCCCAGGTTGCCACCGCATCCACCGCGCCATTATCCAGCGCCAGCGTGGCTTCCGACGGCGTGGTGAAGACAAAATTGACGCTGTCGTCGGGCAAACCCGCTTCGTGCAGCGCATTCAGCACCATGTTTTGCCCGGCCGATCCTTTTACCGTCGCCACTTTCTTGCCTTTTAGGTCGGCGATGCTGTGCAGGGCGCTGTCCTTTTTCACCAGGATGGCATTGCCGAGATATTGCGATGCCTGAATGGCGCGGATCTGCGCGCCTGCGGCCACGGCAAACGACAGCGGACCATCGCCGACTAAGCCGGCATCCAGATGCTGGGAGTTGAGCGACTCCAGCAGCGGCGCAGCGTTGGGGAACTCATACCATTTGATTTCATACGGCACATTGTTGAGCTCGCCAGCGGCGGACATCACCGCGCGAGCATTGCCTTTTTGATCGCCGACGATCAGTGGGTCAGTTGCAGCGTGAGAAGTCACCGCGAGGAGCAACAATGAGGTGGCTAATAAAGTGATTTTCATAACGTTTCCCGGGTAAAAAGAAAACAGCGTAAGTTTTCTACTACAGCGGGCGTAGTAACAAATCTGCGCAAGGTTATGTCTCAGGCGCAAATGCCCCCAAATCGCGCATCCTCGCCATTTTTCGTTATCAAAAAATGCGAATTTTCCTCACTAATGATTAATTCTCTCAACGAAAATGAAACGTGATTTCAGTCACAGATTGAACGAGGCGGTAGCTGGCAGCCATTAGCCAAACTACATTCATTAGCGGAGCTAACAACACACCTCGCAACGGGTTTTTACTAAACGGTAACGTAAGTTAAAATTCTGTTGATTTTATGTGGGGTTATTTTTGAGGTTTTTCGATGAATATGGTTGAGGGATTAGCATGGTTAACAAATTAACCAGTATCGTGCTCGCGATTCTGGCGATTGCCTTGCTGTACATGGGCGGCAAGCTGTTGATGCTGGGCGGCAGCGCCTTCTATGCGCTGATGGCGGTGGGATTACTTATCACCGCAATTTTACTGTTCCGCAACCAGCGCAGCGCGCTGGCGCTGTATGCGGTGCTGATGTGGATTACGCTCGCCTGGATTATCTGGGAAGTGGGCTTTGATAAATGGCAGTGGATCCCACGCGGTGACCTGTTCGGCGTGATCGGCCTGTGGCTGGCGATGCCGTGGGTGGTGAAACCGCTGTATCGCGGCGAACGCCGTTTTCACGGCTTCCTCGGCGGCACCGTGATTATCATGATCGTGGTGGTGATTGGTCTGTGCTTCTACGATCCGGTTCCGCAGCAAGGCACCATCAGCAATGCCCGCGAGCAAAACAGCGAGCAGGGCGCCGCTAACGACTGGACCGCGTACGGTGGTTCGTCTGACGGCCTGCGTTTCTCGGCGCTGAATCAGATCAGCAAAGACAACGTCAAAAACCTCGAAGTTGCATGGACCTACCACACCGGCGATCTGCGCCAGGATGCGGATGCCACCGAATACACCTTCGAAGCTACGCCGCTGAAAGCCAACGGTATGCTGTATTTCTGTACGCCGCATAACGAAGTGCATGCGCTTGATCCGGAAACCGGCGCGGTGAAGTGGAAATTCACGCCAAATAAAGATCGCTCTTACCTGCAGCAGCATCAGACCTGTCGCGGCGTAAGCTACTACGAAGAAACCCCGGTTGCCGCGCAGGATAGCGCCGCGAATCCGGCCATCTGCCGTAAACGTATCTTTAACGCCACCACCGATGCGCAGCTGATTGCGCTGGATGCCGATACCGGTAAACCGTGCGCTGATTTCGGTCAGAACGGTGTGGTTGATCTTCACGCCAACATGGGTGAAGTACGTCCACATGCGCTGATGCAAACCGCAGCACCGCTGGTGGCGGGCAAGCTGGTGATCGTTGGCGGTTCCGTGATGGATAACGGCTTCAACAGCGGCAACCCGTCAGGCGTGATTCGTGCCTATGACGTGCAAAGCGGTCGTCTGGTGTGGAACTTTGATCCGGCTAACCCGGAAAACACCGCGCCAATTGCTGCCGGTCAAAACTACCCGCAGGACACGCCAGTGGCGTGGGGCACGTTGAGTGCTGACCTGAAAAATGGCGTAGTCTATGTGCCGTTTGGTAACGCTTCACCGGATGAAGTGGGCATTGAACGCGATCCAAACAGCAACACCGAGAAGTTCCGTGATGCGCTGGTGGCGCTGGATCTGCAAACCGGTGCGTTCAAATGGCGCTATCAGAGCTCCAACCACGATCTGTGGGACCGCGATAATCCGTCACAGCCTTCGCTGGTGGACATCGATTATCAAGGCCAGAAGCAGCCTGTGGTGATCCTGCCGACCAAAACCGGCAACCTGTTTGTGCTGAACCGTCTTACCGGCCAGCCGGTGTATCCGGTGAACCAGGTGAAGGTTTCGACTGAAGGTGGCGTAGCCGGTGAGAAATTTGCGGCGACTCAGCCGGTTTCCAGCCTGAACTTCATCCCACAGCCGTTGACCGAGAAGTCAATGTGGGGCATCACACCGTTTGACCAGATGTCATGCCGCATGGATTTCCGTAGCCTGCGCTATGATGGCAATCCGTGGACGCCCGCAACGGAAGGCGGTTCACTGATCTTCCCTGGCAACATTGGTGTGTTCAACTGGGGTTCTGTTGCTGTCGATCCGCAGCGTCAAATGCTGATTGCCGCGCCAGTGCGTCTGGCCTACAAATACAACCTGATCAAACGCACCGAGCAGACCGCCACCGAGCGCCTGTTTACCAAAGATGGCACGCCATACTGGAACGAAAACTTCCACGGTGACTACGCGATCCATATCCAGCAGATGGCGTCAGGCCTCGGCATTCCCTGTGTAGCGCCGCCTTGGGGCCGCATGGTGGGCGTGGATCTGAAGACCGGTAAAACCGAATGGCTGCGTCGCGTGGGCGTCACCAAAAACCTGAAGACCAGCTTCCTGCCTGGCCGCTTCCCCATCGGCTTCCCGATGGGCATGGTGGCGCACGGTGGTCCATTGCTGACCGCAGGGGATTTGGTGTTCCACGGTGCAACTGCGGATAACTTCTTCCGCGCCTACGACAGCACCACCGGCGAACTGCTGTGGCAGACCGAGCTGAGTGCCGGTGCGCAAGCCACGCCGTCTACCTTTATGGGTAAAGACGGTAAGCAGTACGTGGTGATTGCCGCAGGCGGTCACGGTTCGCTTGGCACCCAGGCGGGTGACAGCGTTGTGGCATTCCGTTTGAAGTAATTGCAGTGAAATAGAATAAGGCGCCCGCTGTGGCGCCTTTTTTTGTTTTTGTCAGGTTATATTGAGCATCCCTAAGAGACGCCACTAATCAGGAATTCTATGACTATCGCCTGCCTGCATACCGCCGCCAGTAATATCGCTATTTTCGATGACGCCGCGCACTCATTGGGCATGAGCAACGGCGCACTGAGTCATATCGTGATGCCGCATTTGCTGGCGGAAGCGGAGCTGACCGGTGGCATGACCGCTTCGCAGCAGCAAAAGCTGGAACAGCTGTTACGCAGCCTGACGCCGTGGTTCGACGCGATTCTGATTACCTGCTCGACGCTGGGTCCGGTTGCCGATGGTTTTTGTGTTGAAGGGCATGATTGCCCGGTGTATCGCACCGATCGCATGCTGGCCGATGAGGTGCACCGTTTGCCGGGTAAATCTCTGGTGCTGTGTGCGGCGGAATCCACGCTGGCGGCGACGCGCGCGCTGTTTTGCCCAGCGACGCTAGCGGTTGAACAGCATCCTGTTGTCCAGCTGATTCCTGGCGCATGGGCGGCGTTCAAAGCGGGTCATCAGGATGCGTATCTGCAAATGATTGCGCAAGCGGTGGCAGACGGGAAACAGCAGGGCGCAGATCATGTGGCGCTGGCCCAGGTTTCCATGGCGGCAGCGTCCAGGCTGTGTAGCGCCGGTAGTCAGCCATTAACCAGCCCGCAGTTGGCGTTAAAGGTGGTACATAATTTTTCGTAGGGTGCGCATGCAAGACCGCGCATCGGGTTAACGTTTACTCTCATGTAAATAATAATCATTTGCATTAATGATTATAACTCATTATCGTTAGCAACACTTTGTAACCTATCGCGATTTAACCTTTAAAAATCCTCAATCAAAGAGGACGCTATTCTGCTGTCGCTTTTCAGGAGCGCTCTTTTCATTTTCCTGACATACGCCCACATCCGCGATTTGGTAGACTCTCGATTGAGAATGAACGTTCACTACAGGATTATTCATGAAGAATTTTCAGCGCACGGCCATCGCCGGGCTGGTGTTATTGCTCGCCGCCTGTGACCAAAATAGCGCCCCGCCAGCGGGCGACATGACCACCGAAGTCGGCGTGAAAACGCTGCAAACTGAGTCGGTGACGCTCGATAGTCAACTCACCGGACGCGTGGTGGGCAGCATGGTGTCGGAAGTGCGTCCGCAGGTGGACGGTATCATCCAGAAGCGCCTGTTTACCGAAGGCGACGAAGTCAAAGCCGGTCAGGTGCTGTATCAAATCGATGCAGCCAGCTATCAGGCCAGCTACGATCAGGCCGTTGCGCAGTTGAAAAATGAGCAGGCGTTAGTGAAAAGCAGCCAGTTAAAATCCGCGCGCTATAGCGCGCTGGTGAAAGAGAACGGCGTATCGCGTCAGGATGCCGACGATGCGCTGGCAACCTATCAACAGAACGTGGCGTCGGTTGATCAATATCGTGCCGCCGTCGAAAGCGCCCGCATCAACCTCAACTACACGCAAATCAAAGCACCGATTTCTGGCCGCATCGGCATCTCGTCAGTGACGCCGGGCGCGCTGGTGACCTCGGCGCAAACCACGGCGCTGGCGACCATTCGCGCGCTCGATCCGATCTATGTCGATCTCACGCAATCCAGCGTGCAACTGCTGAAACTGAAGCGTCAGCAGGCTTCCCTCCAGCAGAGCAGCGATGTGGTGCCAGTAACGGTAAAACTGGAAGACGGTAGCAATTACGATCATCCCGGCAGGCTGGAACTGACCGAAGTGGCGGTTGATGAAGCCACCGGAACCGTTACGCTGCGCGCCATCTTCCCCAATCCGCAGCATGAATTGTTGCCGGGCATGTATGTGCGCGCCAGCGTCACCAACGGTGTTAAAAACGATGCGATTCTGGCACCGCAGCAGGGCATCACGCGTGATGCTAAGGGCAACGCCACGGCGCTGGTGGTGGATAACGAGAACAAAGTGCAAAGCCGGGAAGTGGTGACCGATCGGGTTATCGGCAACACCTGGCTGGTGACCAGCGGGTTAAACAGCGGCGACAAGCTGATTGTCGAAGGCACCGCCAAAGTGCAGGCCGGGATGACGGTAAAAGCAGTTGAAGTGACGCCAAACAGCGCCAGCAGCGGAGGCCAGTAACTATGTTGGCTCAGTTCTTTATTCGCCGCCCGGTATTCGCCTGGGTGATCGCCATCTGCATCATGATGTTTGGCGTGCTCAGCATTAAAAGCCTGCCGATTGCGCAATATCCCGACGTCGCACCGCCGCAGATCAGTATTCAGGCCACTTACACCGGCGCGTCGGCGGAAACGCTGGAAAGCAGCGTCACGCAGGTGATCGAGCAGCAGCTCACCGGCCTCGACGGCTTGCTTTATTTCGATTCCACCAGCACCGCCTCAACCGGCCAGGTAAAAATCAGCGTCACTTTCCAGCAGGGCACCGATCCGGATATTGCGCAGGTGCAGGTGCAGAACAAAGTGCAGCAGGCCGAAAGCCGCTTGCCGACGTCCGTTACCACGCAAGGCGTGACGGTGGAGAAGGCGCAAAGCGACTTCCTGTTGATTCTGGCGCTGTACGATAAAACCAACCAAAGCACCTCGGCCGATGTGGCGGACTACATGGTCAGCAACATGGAAGATACGCTGGCGCGCGTGCCGGGCGTCGGTAGCGTGCAGGTGTTTGGTGCCGAATACGCCATGCGCATCTGGCTCGATCCCGCCAAACTCGCCTCCTTTTCGCTGATGCCGTCCGATGTGACCAGCGCGCTGGAGAGCCAGAATACCCAAGTTTCCTCCGGTCAGCTGGGCGCGCAACCGGCCAGCAAAGAGCAGCAGCTGGTGGCGACCGTGCGTTCGCGTTCACGTCTGCAAACGCCGGAACAGTTCCGCAATATCGTGTTGAAAAGCCAAAGCGACGGCTCGGTGGTGCATCTGAGTGATGTGGCTCGCGTAGAAATGGGTGATGAGGATTACAGCGCCAACGTGCTGGCGAACGGTCATCCGGCTTCAGGGATCGCGGTGCAGCTGGCGTCCGGCGCCAATGCGCTGTCAACCGCCGAACAGGTGAAAGCCACCATCGACGAGTTCCGCAGCAGCATGCCGCCGGGCTATGAAGTGGCGTATCCGCTCGACAGTACCGACTTTGTGAAAATCTCGATTGAAGAGGTGGTGAAAACCCTGATCGAGGCGGTGATTCTGGTGGTGATCGTGATGTTCGTGTTTCTGCAGAACATCCGCACCACGCTGATTCCGGCGATTGCCGTGCCGGTGGTGCTGCTGGGAACCTTTGGCGTGCTGTCACTGTTCGGGTACTCGATCAACACCTTAACCATGTTCGGCATGGTGCTCGCCATCGGGCTGTTAGTGGATGACGCAATCGTGGTGGTAGAGAACGTCGAGCGTGTGATGCGCGAAGAGGGTTTGCCGCCGCGTCAGGCCACTGAAAAATCGATGAAAGAGATCACCGGCGCGCTGATTGGTATCGCGCTGGTGCTGTCGGCGGTGTTTCTGCCGATGACCTTCTTTAGCGGCTCAACCGGTGTTATCTATCGTCAGTTCTCCATCACCATTGTGTCATCGATGGTGCTGTCGGTGATTGTGGCGTTAACGTTGACGCCGGCGTTGTGCGCCACGCTGCTCAAACCGCACAACGAAGAAGGCGGTCAAAAGGGCTTTTTCGGCTGGTTTAATCGCAGCTACGAGCGCGTGCAGACGCGTTATCACAACGGCGTGGGTCATGTGCTGCACAGTTCGGTGCGCTATCTGCTGCTCTACGCGGTGCTGCTGATCGGTTGCGCGGTGCTGTATATGCGTTTGCCGACCGGCTTCCTGCCGACTGAGGATCAGGGCTATATCATGGTGCAATACCAGCTGGCACCGGGCGCGACGGAAAACCGCACCAGCGCGGTTCGTCGTCAGGTGCAGGAATACTTCGCGACCAAAGAAAAAGACAACGTCAACGTCAGCATGCTGGTGAATGGCTTCAGTTTTGCCGGCAGCGGCCAGAACGCCGGGATTGGCTTTATCTCGCTGAAGAACTGGAGCGAGCGTAAAGGTGCTGAAAACAGTGCCGATGCCATTGCCGCGCGTGCAATGGCCAATCTTGCCAGCATTCGTGATGCGCAGATCTTCGTGCTGTCGCCGCCGTCGGTGTCCGGTTTGGGGCAGTCAGACGGATTCACCTTTGAGCTGCAGGCGCGTGGTGCCACCGGGCGCGATCAGCTACTGCAAATGCGCAATCAGCTGATTGCTGAAGCCAATCAGGATCCGCTGCTCAGCGCGGTGCGTGCCAACACCTTGCCGGATTTGCCGCAGCTGCAAGTCAATATCGACGATGAAAAAGCGCAGTCGCTGGGTCTCACCATCAGCGACATCAACGACACGCTCAGTGCGGCGATTGGCGGCAGCTACATCAACGACTTCACCGATCGTGGCCGCGTGAAGAAGGTTTACATGCAGGGCGATCAGCAGTTCCGCAGCAAGCCGGAAGATATCGATCGCTGGTACGTGCGCGGCAGCGATAGCAACAGCAATACCACCATGGTGCCGTTTGCGTCGTTTGCCTCCTCGGAGTGGGCGTATGGCCCGGATGTACTGTCTCGCTATAACGGCCTCGCGTCCTACGAAATCGAAGGTTCGGCGGCGGCCGGCAAGAGTTCCGGGGATGCGATCAGCGCGATGGAAAAACTGGCTGCGAAGCTGCCGGCGGGCACCACTTTTGCGTGGAGCGGCTTGTCGTATCAGGAAAAACTCTCCGGCAACCAGGCGATGTCGCTGTATGGCATCTCGCTGATTGTGGTGTTTCTGTGCCTGGCGGCGTTGTATGAAAGCTGGTCGGTGCCGTTCTCGGTGATGATGGTCGTACCGCTGGGGGTGATCGGCTCGCTGCTGGCGATCAGCCTGCGCGGGCTGGAAAACGACGTCTACTTCCAGGTGGCGCTGTTAACCATCATTGGCTTGTCGGCGAAGAACGCGATTCTGATCGTTGAGTTCGCTGAAGACAATTACCGCAAAGGGGAAAGCCTGGTGAAGGCGGCGACGCACGCGGCATCGATGCGCCTGCGGCCCATCATTATGACTTCGCTGGCATTTACCGCTGGCGTATTGCCGCTGGCGATTTCCACCGGCGCGGGCGCCAACAGCCGTATTGCGATCGGTACCGGTATTATTGGCGGCACGCTGACTGCTACCTTGCTGGCGATCTTCTTTGTACCGCTGTTCTTTGTTCTGGTGCGTCGCGTGTTCCCGGCGATACCGCATGACGATAATCATGCATCTGTGCCCAAGGCGGGGGAATAACATGTCGGCAAAACTCTTAATGGTATTGGTTCCCGCGCTGCTGTCGGGTTGTGTGTCGCTCGATCCGCACTATGAGCGCCCGCAAGGCGCGGTCAGCAGCCAGATGCCGAGCGGTGAAGCCTATCGTTCATTGCAAGGCACGCCAGCCAGCAACTACCGCGACCTGAGCTGGCAGGATTATGTGCTCGACGCTAAACTGCGGCAGGTGGTGGCGATGGCGCTGGATAGCAGCCGCGACTTGCGTGAAGCGGTGGCCAGCGTTAAATCCGCGCATGCGCAATACGGTGAAGAGCGCGCCAATCTGTTCCCGGCTATTAGCGCCGGCGTGAGCGGCACGCGTTCGCGCGCGTTGACCGGCGAAGGCAATCAAACCGCCATCAGCAACAGTTATTCAGCAGAAGGTAGCGTCAGTTCGTTTGAACTCGATCTGTTTGGCAAAAACCAGAGCCTGACGCGCGAGCAGTATGAAACCTATCTCGGCACGCTGCAGGGCGCACGCAGCACGCGCCTGACGGTGTTGTACAACACCGTGGATTACTGGCTGCAGCTCGCCGCCGATCGCAGCAATCTGGCGATTGCCAAGGAGACCGCTGAGAGCGCGCGACAATCGTGGCAGGTGACGCGCAAGCAGATGGAAAATGGCATCGCCTCGATGGTGGATGTCTCGTCTGCGGAAACCACCTATCAGTCCGCGCAGGCCGATGTCGCCAGCTACAGCACGCTGGTGGCGCAGGATAAAAACGCGCTGGATTTGGTGGTGGGCCGCAGCGTGCCGGATAACCTGCTGCCTGACAGCATTGAGTCGATAGGTAACGCACTGCGCGAGGTGCCTGCGGGCGTCTCATCAGATGCGTTGCTGAATCGTCCTGATGTGCTGCAAGCCGAGCATAATCTCAAGTCTGCCAACGCCAGTATCGGCGCGGCGCGTGCCAACTTCTTCCCGAGCATTACGCTGACGGGCAGCGGCGGAGTCGGCAGTAGCGATCTGTCGACGCTGTTTAAAAACGGGGCGGGCATTTGGTCGTTTGCACCGAGCATTTCACTGCCGATTTTCCAGGGCGGCTACAACGTCTCTTACCTGAAATACACCAAAGCACAGAAAGAGTATTACGTAGCGGCGTATGAGAAAGCGGTGCAAACCGCCTTCCAGGAAGTGGCGGATGCGCTGGCGCGTCGTGGCACCATCAACGATCAGCTCAGCAGTCAGCAGCGTAATGTAGCGGCATCGCAAACCTATTATCATCTGGCGGATCTGCGCTACCGCAACGGCGTTGATAGCTACCTCAATGCGTTAACCGCGCAGCGCACGCTGTACAGTGCCCGAACCAATCTGGTGAGTACGCAGCAAGCCTATTACCTGAATTTGATCACCTTCTATAAAGTGATGGGTGGCGGCACGGCGTTGAAAGAATCTGAAATAATGAGCACGCAATAGTTGCACTTTCGTAGCGGCGCGATTTATCGCGCAATAAATTGCGCCGCTACAATGCCTGCGTGCGGGGAAGCAAGAATTGGAAACATTGTCTGGGTTTCTCACCGGAAACGCATCACGTATGATGACGGGAATAAACGATAAATTCTTTTTCGGAGCCAATGTGAGTCACTCTGAACATGACGATTTTCTCTTACAGCGTCAGCAGCAGGTGATTTCTGCGGCGAAAGTCTGTTTTAGTCGCTCCGGATTTCATGGCGCCAGCATGGCGGATATTAGCCGTGAATCTGCGTTAGGGGCAGGGCAAATATATCGTTACTTTAGCAGTAAAGAGCTTATTGTGATGGAAACAATAAAAAGCATCGCGCAGAATTGGCGTCTGTTTTTAATACAACACTTGCCCGCACAACAATCGACTCAGGATATTATCAACGCTGATTCGCCATTCTGGCAGCATTGGCCGAGTCAGGACCGGAAATTATTACTGGAAATGTATTCTGAGGCGTCGCGTAATGAATCGGTGCGCACCATTCTGGCCCAGCAGGAGCAATTATTACTTGCTGAGTTAGCGGCTATTTTTCGCGCGCAACAACCTGATATCAATCCAACACAGCGCGCCAATCGCATTCAATTTTTATTGCTGCTGGTCGATGGCGTCGCCTGTCGCGCCTTCGTCGATAGCGACCTGGACCAACGTGAAATGCAGCGGGTTAACGGCGTTCTCAGCCAGCATCTGTTCGGCTGAATTTACATCGCACCGTGCGGATAGACATCATTCACCACCGCATTGAAAAACGGCATAAAGCCCGACTCCATATCGCGCTGCTTCATGCAGCGGCGAATAATAATGCCGTCAATAATCAGCGACATCACATATAAGCGGGTGTGAATGGCATTGGCGTCCTGCTCGGGGTGCAGCGTCTGCTCCTGAGCAATAAAATTATTTTTAAGATCATGCCAGGCATCGAGCATGATTTGTTGGATGCGATTATTACGCGTGGCTTCAGATGACACTTCCATCAGCAGAATAATACTGTTTTCCACTGCCGCCGGCACAATATCCTCCGCTTCGTGATAATGTCCTTTCATATGCGCGATACGTTCAAAGTCTGCATTGAGTAGCGTGATCATCCGCTGCACCACATTGGTGACTAATGCCTCAATGATCGCCTCTTTGTTTTTATAGTATTTATAAATTAAACCAATACTGACGTCGGCCTGGCTGGCAATATTCTGAATCGATGTCTGGTGAAAGCCTTTCAGCCGCATGCATTGCTCGGCGGCGGCCAGGATCTGTTCGCTTCGGTTCATGATTATTACACTCGCAGAATAAAGCGGCTATTTTACGCAATTAAAGCTGTACTGGCGATGAATAAAAACATTAACCCGACCTGATTATTTCGGCGCTTTAGCGTTGTTCAGTTTTTTTGATTTAAGCGAGCAGTTTTGCCTGCTGTTCATGATTTTTCAGACCTCTATGATGGTGGACAGAAAAAATCATCAAGGAATAACATCATGAACATCCTGCGCGCCCAACGCGATCAGCTGTTTGAATATGGTCCTTTCACCATTCGCCGTCAGCGTCCCGGTGAAGCGTTTGGACCGCTGGCGATTGTCGACCAAATGACGCTGCAACTGGATGCCACTATCCCGCTGCATTCTCATCAGGATAGCGAGATTTTCAGCTACGTTTGGCGCGGTTCGCTGCTGTACAGCACCGAGCAGGGTGAAACGCACTCCCTTAACGCCAAACGCGCGCTGCTGCTGAGTGCCGGTAGCGGCATGCGCTTTGCCGAGTCTGCGCCTTTTATCGAAACCGAGATGTTGCAGGCCACCATTAATCCAGCGCAAACCGGCGGTGAGCCGCAGGTCAATACCTTTACCCGTGCGGACGGTGCGGCAGTGAACGCATGGACGTTACTGGCAGGGCCGCACGGCAGTGAGGCGCCGCTGGCGCTGAATCAGGCGGTATACATTTATGACCTGAAACTGGAGCGCGGCAAACAGGTGGATGTGCCACAGCGTGCAGGCTTTTCCAGCTGGATTACCGTGCTGGACGGCATTGTGCGTATGGATAATGAACGGATGCACAAAGGCGATTCCGTGAGCGATAACAAGGCTTTGCCAGCGTTGATGGGCGAGCGGGATGCAACGCTGATTGCGTTTCTGGTGCAGAAAAGCCTGTAGAGCCGCCATTCATGGGCACCTAACCCATCCTCCTCATAACATCGTGCTATCATCTGCGGATAAAACACCGGAGGAGGGTAATTCAATGAAAAAGAAAGAGTTCGTTACCCAGGATTTGCTGAGCAAGATCTATCAGGAAGATACCTCCGCGCCACGCAAATTACCGCCAGAACGCCAGCTGGCCGAGGAATATGGCGTATCGCGTTTCACTATCCGCCAGGCGCTGGAGAAACTGGTGAGTATCGGCGCGGTACGTATCGTGCAGGGATCAGGTATCTGGATTAATGAAACGGTACGTAATAACCCGCTGGTTTATAATTCGATCACCGAAAAGCGCTTTGATCAGATGCATTACCGCTCACTTAGCCTGCGTAAAAGACGCCCCGATAGTGATGAGCAACAGATATTCGCCATTAACGACAACGCCTTTATCTGGGAGTTTTCCCGCCTGCGCTATGTCGATAATGTGGCAGTACAAATTGAAATATCGCGTATGCCCGCAACCTTATTTACCGATCTCAACGGTGAGATTATTGAGCGCTCGATACAGCAATATGTGTTGTCCAAAGGCTACCAAATCTCACATTTACTCACCAGCTATCGTGCGATTAGCGTTAACCGCGAACAGGCGACGCTACTGGGTTGTAAAAAAGGCAGTCCGGCGATGCACATTATTAATCGTGGTATTTTGCAGGGCGGGCAGGTGTATGAAATCAGCGACATCGTAGATATTAATTACACCTGCACCTATCTGATTCCGCATAACCCGGATAATCTGCGTTTCCGCCAGCAACAGCGTTAACTTATGGCGTGTGCATGGTGCCGTCTGGCAGGCGACTCTGCGTCCATTCATGCGGACGATAAACCACCGGATATTTTTCCGCTAACGCTTGATCAAAGCCGACGCCAATACCTGATGCTTGCGGCGGATAGAGATAGCCATTTTTAATTTCCGGCGCGCCAGGGAAAATGGCATCCGTCAGCGTTGAGCGTGGAATAAATTCCTGAATCGCAGCATTGTGCAGATGAATATTCAGATGTGTATTAACCGCCACGCCAATCGGCGTCATATCGCCTGGTCCGTGCCATGCCAGTCGCACACCAAATGCCTGACACAGTGCAGCCAGTTTCAATGCCGGCGTAATACCACCAATCTGCGAGACGTGACAACGAATAAAGTCGATGCGACGATTGACAATTAATTCGTGCCATTCTGCGGGATTATTAAATAATTCGCCTAACGCTAACGGCACCGCGCTTTGCTGACGCAACTGCGCTAGCCAGCCAGTTTGCGCGGGTGGGAGCACATCCTCAAGGAAGTAGGGCATATACCGCTCAAGCTGTTTTACCAGCTGAATGGCCTGCTGCGGGAATAAGCGCTCATGCACGTCATGCAATATTTCAAAACAGTGACCGTATTTCTCCCGCAACGCGCGGAACATCTCGACCGTATTCGTCATGTACTCTTGCTGCGAGTAATAAGCGCCGGAGGTGCTATTTTCCGGTGCGTGGAGTTCTTTCGGCGTTCCGCCGTAAAAGCCCAGCTGACAGCGGATATGGCGATAGCCTTTCTCTAAGGCGTTATCAACGGAGGTATAAAGTTCCTCCAGCGTTTCACCGCTGGCATGGGTGTAAGCTGCAATCGCATCGCGCGCTTTGCCGCCCCACAGCTGATATAAAGGCATATCGGCTAACTGCGATTTAATATCCCACAGCGCCATATCCACGCCCGAAATGGCATTGTTGGTCACCGGCCCGTTACGCCAATAGGCATTAACGTTCATCATCTGCCACAGGTCTTCAATATTGTTGGCATCGCGTCCAACTAATAGCGGCACTAGATACTCATCCACCATGGTTTTTACCGCCAAAGGACGCTGTTGAAAGGTGGCGCAGCCGTGACCGATAATCCCTTTATTGGTGGTGACGCGTACGGTAATAAGGTTATGGCGATCGGGGCGGGTAATAAAACACTCAATACTTTCAATAAGGGTTGGGGTCACGTGAAATACTCCTGTGGCGTAGTGACTGCGCTCAATTTCAAGGCCTGTAGACAAGCTATTTTGGCGTATCATTACCGGGTTTTTATTGAGACGCAAACCCTTTTTCAGCCAATAAATATTGGTCAGTAAAAAAGAGTATTTATCGCGATAAAAACAGACCAATTTGCTATTTTAAAACTTAATGGCCCTGTTGCAGCGGGTTTTGTGATAGCAGTCATGATTTATTGGTTTGTTTTGTCGAGCGTTATTTATTACCATCCAGTGCAGATTTCATCAGGCTGTTTTTCTTCCCTCAGGAGCACGTATGGGAACGCAGGAAGTAATAAAAAACATAATCCACTTAGTGGGTGGGAAGAATAATATCAATAAAGTCTGGCATTGCATGACGCGTCTGCGCTTTGACCTTATTGATGACAATAAAGTTAAGCAGAGCGAAATTAAAACCTTGCCCGGCGTATTGGGCGCGCAAATGCAGAGTGAACAATTCCAGATTATTATCGGGCCCAAGGTCAATAGCTGGTATGAGCAAATCGTTCCGGTATTAAATAACGACGGCGTTCAGCCCGCGCAAAACGAGAAAGCGCGCAAAAGCCTGGTATCGCTGTTTATGGATACCGTTTCGGGCGTATTTGGCCCGATTGTTCCCGCCATTGCTGGTGCCGGGATGATCAAAGGTTTGCTGGCCGGATTAGTGGCGTTAAAGCTGGTTTCGGCCAAAAGCGATACGGTAATGGTGATTGATTTAATTGCAAGCGGCGTGTTCTATTTCCTGCCGTTCTTTTTAGCGGTCTCCGCCGCCAAAATCTTTAAAACCAACGAGTATTTAGCCGCAGCCGTGGCGGCGTGTTTAATGTATCCCTCTTTAATTGATGCGGCAAAATCGCTGGCGGCGCATCAGGAGGGCGCAGTAAGCGCATTTTGGCTGATGGGCGTGCTGCCGGTTTCGGTATTTAATTATGCTTCCAGCGTTATCCCGGTTATCTTCTCTATTCTGGCTCTCAGCTATATCCATCGCGGGGTGGATCGCATTATGCCGGAAGTATTGAAAACCGTATTTACCCCAACCTTAACGCTGTTCCTGGCGGCATTAACCGCGCTGGTGGTAATTGGCCCGATGGGTATTTGGCTTGGCAAAGGTTTGGCGCTGTTTATTGAGGGCTTATTCAGTATCTCAGCGAGCTTTGCTGGCTTAATTGTCGGTGCCATTCGCCCCGTAGCGGTGCTAACCGGCATGCATCACGCGATGACACCGATTGCGCTACAGAATTTCAGCGATCGCGGTTATGACATGTTGATGCCGATGATGTTTATGGCAAATATGTCGATTGCCGGAGCCACATTTGCTATCTGGAAATTGACTAAAAATCGTCAGGACAACGTGGTCACACTTTCAGCCGCCATTTCAGCATTATTAGGCATTACAGAACCGGCGTTGTTTGGCGTGTTAACGCGCTACAAAAAAGCCTTTATTGCGGCAACGGTTTCCAGTGCGCTGGCTTCGGCCTTTATCGGTTTCTTTGGCGTGCGTTTATACGGCTATATTCTTTCCAGTATATTCAGTTTGCCGGCCTATATTGGCCCGTACTTTATCTGGGCCATTTCCGGCGTCGCCATTGCGCTTATTATGTCGTTTAGTCTGACATTGATGTTGGTAGGCAAAGAACCGGATTTAGTCGTACAGCCCGAGAATAAGTAATGTTTGGTCGCCATTTATGGCGACCAATTTACGCTTAGCTCACACTCGCCACCAGCCAGCTTTCCAGCTCGCTCAGCTCATTCATCTGCTGAGGATATTCTGCTTTCAACTGCGCTAATTGCGCCAATACGGTTTCAGGTCGATACACCGCGCCCTGTAGACGCAACTCCAGCGTTTCTAATGGCGAAGGGTTCAGGCTGTCGGTGAAAATCTGGCAGCGAGAAATCACGCCGCGTTCGACATCAAAGTGGATCTCAACGCCGCCCCAGACAAAACGCTCATTCAGCAGATGCGAGAAATCCGGTGCGTTACCAAAATTCCATTCCCAGCTGCTTAGCCGCGCAAACTGCTCTTCAAAACCAGGCAAATCAGGCAGTGCGGCGGGGGAAATATGCTCCGGTTCGCACTCTTCCTGGTAGTAAGCGAAATAGGCGGCAATCACCTCACGGCAGATCGCCTCAAAGCTGATGCCTGGCACCAAATCGGCAATGTTGGCCACGCGCGATCGCACCGAGGTAATGCCTTTCGCCTGTAATTTTTTAATGTCTGGATTGAGGTAATCTGCGAGACGCGACAAATCAGCATTCATCAAAAAGGTGCCGTGATGAAAACCGCGATCCGGCGTTTCACGGTAAGCAGATCCGGAAATCTTACGCACTTCGCCATCCACATTCACCACGATATCGTTGCGACCGGAGGCTGTTGCCGGAATGCCGAGCTGTTCCAGCGCGCGCAGGATAATCGCCGTGGAGACTGACTTATCGTATTCCGGTTTACCGGCCATAAAGGTGAAGCAGCAGTTGCCCAAATCGTGAAACACCGCGCCGCCACCGCTGCTGCGTCGTGCCAGCTTGATGCCGTCTTCCGCCATGCGCCGCGTGTTGCACTCTTTCCACGGATTCTGGGCGCGCCCGATAACCACCGTTTCGGCGTTCTGCCAGAGAAACAGCACGCGCTGCGTCGTCGGCATCTGGCGGAAAATGCACTCTTCTACCGCGAGGTTAAACCAGGGATCGTGTGAGTCAGAAATTAGCAAACGTAGGGTGGACATGATTTTTTCGGTTCCGTGAGAAAGGGCAAACCGGGACAGAGTACGCTGAAGCGGAGCGAAAGGTAAGAAACAGCAGCGCATTCCATTTCAATAATAAAATGAATTAAGCTCTAGACGACTGGTCTATTAGCTGATACTTTGCATTCAAGCGCTAGACGACTGGTCTAGTTTAGAAGTTTAAACCCAGCAAGCAGGAGATGGATGATGAAGATTCTTATGGTTCTAACCTCACACGACCAATTGGGTAACACCGGCCGCAAAACCGGTTTCTGGCTGGAAGAGCTGGCCGCGCCTTACTACGCATTCAAAGATGCTGGCGCAGAAATCACGCTGGCGTCACCGAAAGGCGGCAACCCGCCGTTAGATCCTAAAAGCAATGAGCCCGATTTCCAGACGGAGCAAACGCATCGCTTTGAAGCGGATGCAGCAGCAACCGCGCAACTCGCCGCCACCGTGCGTCTGGACAGCGTATCGCCAGCCGATTTCGACGCGGTGTTTTACCCAGGCGGTCACGGTCCGCTCTGGGATCTAGCAGAAGATCAGCACTCAATCGCGCTGATCGAAGGCTTCCTGGCCGCCAACAAGCACGTTGCACTGGTGTGTCATGCGCCGGGCGTGCTGCGTCACGTCAAAACGCCGGAAGGAAAACCGCTGGTAGCAGGCCGTAAAGTCACCGGTTTTACCAACAGTGAAGAGGAAGCGGTTGGCCTGACTCAGGTGGTGCCTTTCCTGGTGGAAGACGAGCTGGTTGCGAAGGGCGGTCTGTATTCGAAAGGCGCGGACTGGAGTTCCTATGTCGTCAGCGATGGTTTGCTGATTACCGGACAAAACCCAACGTCTTCAGCAGAGACGGCGCAACAGTTGATCAAGCAACTGGCGTAATAGACGAATCGGGAGGCGAACCGCTGTCCGCCTCCCTTATCGCAGCAGTAAACGCATGCTTAGCGCCTAGACGACTGGTCTAGTATTTGGTAATCTACCGCTATGACGACTACATCCCAATTGCATAGCAATGAAATCCGCGATCACATCCTTGCCACTGGCCAACGCATTATGGCCGGCAAGGGTTTTTCGGCTGTCGGATTAAATGAAATCCTCACCGATGCCGGTGTGCCAAAAGGCTCGTTCTATCACTACTTCAGCTCGAAAGAGGCTTTTGGGGTGGATATGCTGGCGCGCTATTTCGATGATTATCTGGCTGAGCTAGACGCGACATTGAGCCAGCCGGGCTTGACGATGGCGCAGCGGCTGATGAATTACTGGCAGCTGTGGCGTGAATCGCAATCGTTCTCCGATTGTCAGGGCAAGTGTCTGGCGGTGAAGCTGGGCGCGGAAGTTGCCGATCTCTCGGATAGCATGCGCGGCACGCTACAGACCGGCACGGCCGGCATTATCGCGCGACTGGCGGATGCGCTAGAAGCGGGTGTTGAGGAAGGGTCGCTGTCTGTCGATGACAAACCTGTGCGTGTAGCGGAGAGCCTGTATCAGCTGTGGGTGGGCGCCAGCCTGATGGTGAAAATCGTGCGCAATACCGGCCCATTTGATTCCGCCATGAGCATGACGCAAAAAATCATTCGTATTACCGCGTAGTAAAAAGGGCGACTCAACAGAGCCGCCTTTTATTTTGTCGGGGCACCATTTAGCGATCGCCTATCACAACACCGATCTCGCCGTGTTAACCACGTTCTCAACCGTAAAACCAAACTCTTTGAACAGCTGATCCGCAGGCGCCGACTCACCGAAGGTGGTCATGCCGACGATCGCGCCGTTCAGGCCGGTGTATTTGAACCAGTAATCCGCGATACCCGCTTCAATCGCCACGCGTGCGGCAACGGCTTTTGGCAGCACGGATTCACGGTACGCCGCGTCCTGCTTGTCGAAGGCGTCGGTGGATGGCATAGACACCACGCGCACCTTGCGGCCTTCCGCCGTCAGCTGATCAAACGCCGCCACCGCCAGCTCCACTTCCGAACCGGTGGCGATCAGGATCAGCTCTGGCGTACCTTCGCTGTCCTTCAGCACGTAACCGCCGCGCGCCACGTTAGCCAGCTGCTCAGCGCTACGATCCTGCTGCGCCAGGTTCTGACGCGAGAAGATCAGCGCCGACGGGCCGTCCACGCGTTCAATCGCGTACTTCCACGCTACCGCTGACTCAACCTGGTCGCACGGGCGCCACAGGCTCATGTTTGGCGTCACGCGCAGGCTGGCCATCTGCTCAACCGGCTGATGCGTCGGGCCATCTTCGCCCAGACCAATTGAGTCGTGGGTGTACACCATGATCTGACGGATCTTCATCAGCGCGGCCATACGTGCGGCGTTGCGCGCGTACTCGACGAACATCAGGAAGGTGGCGGTGTACGGCAGGAAGCCGCCGTGCAGCGCGATACCGTTGGCGATGGCGGTCATACCGAACTCGCGCACGCCGTAATGGATGTAGTTGCCCGCCGCATCTTCGTTGATTGGCTTAGAACCAGACCACATGGTGAGGTTACTCGGCGCCAAATCAGCGGAGCCGCCCAGATATTCCGGCAGGATTTTACCGAAGGCTTCAATAGCGTTCTGCGAGGCTTTACGGCTGGCAATTTTCGCCGGACTGGCCTGCAGCTGCTCAATGAACTTCTGCGACTCGCTGGCCCAGTTCGCCGGCAGCTCATTGTTCACGCGACGTTTGAACTCGGCAGCCAGCTCCGGATGCGCGGCGGCGTAGGCGGCAAACTTCTGGTCCCACGCCGACTCTTTCGCCTGGCCGGCTTCTTTGGCATCCCACTGCGCGTAGATGTCTGAAGGGATTTCAAACGGACCGTGGTTCCAGCCGAGCTGCTTGCGGGTCAGCGCGATTTCATCGGCACCCAGCGGCGCGCCGTGCGAGTCGTGCGTACCGGCTTTATTCGGCGAACCGAAGCCAATCACGGTTTTGCACATCAGCAGCGAAGGCTTGTCGGAAACCGCTTTGGCTTCTTCCACCGCTTTTTTAATCGCGTCCGCATCGTGACCGTCCACGCCGCGCACCACGTGCCAGCCGTAGGCTTCGAAACGTTTGGCGGTGTCGTCGGTGAACCAGCCGTCAACGTAACCGTCGATGGAGATGCCGTTGTCATCGTAGAAGGCAACCAGTTTGCCCAGCTTCAGGGTACCGGCGATGGAGCAGACTTCGTGTGAGATGCCTTCCATCATGCAGCCGTCGCCCATAAACACATAGGTGTTATGGTCTACGATGTCATGACCCGGACGGTTGAACTGCGCCGCCAGCGTGCGCTCGGCAATGGCAAAACCCACTGCGTTAGCGATGCCCTGACCCAGCGGGCCGGTGGTGGTTTCAACGCCGGGTGTGTAGCCGTATTCGGGATGCCCCGGCGTTTTGGCGTGCAGCTGACGAAAATTTTTTAATTCGCTGAGCGGCAAATCGTAACCGCTAAGGTGCAACAGGCTGTAAATCAGCATTGAGCCGTGACCGTTCGATAAAACGAAGCGGTCGCGGTTAGCCCAGTGAGGATTGCGTGGATTGTGCTGCAAAAAGTCGAGCCACAACACTTCAGCGATGTCCGCCATGCCCAGCGGGGCGCCCGGATGTCCCGAATTGGCTTGTTGTACGCCATCCATACTCAAAGCGCGGATGGCGTTGGCTCTTTCCCGGTGTGTCGACATAAGGTTCTCCAGAGGTGCGACGTCGGCGCTTATTTAGCGTGGGATACTTGTTCGTAGTAACCGATCTTGTCTACTTTGGCGGTTGAGCCGCCACCTTCAAATTCCGATGCCAGCCAGGCATTCACGATGTTCTTCGCCAGCTCAGGCCCGATGACGCGCGCGCCCATGGTCATGATCTGCGCGTTGTTGCTCTTGCGAGCACGCTCAGCAGAGAAGGTGTCATGACACTGCGCCGCGCGCACGCCTTCCACCTTGTTGGCGACAATCGCCACGCCGATGCCGGTGCCGCACAGCAGAATGCCGCGCTCAAATTCGTTCTTCTGGATGGCGGTGGCGAGCGCAAATGCCACATCCGGGTACATCGGACGGTCGTTTTGCGCGTCATTGGTGTAATCCGTCACCACATACTCTTTCTCTTCCAGCAGCTTTTTAATCACATTTTTCAATTCGATAGCCGCATCATCGGCGCCAATTGCGATAGTTTTCATCGTCGTTCTCCAGCAGGGTGTGCAATGACGCCTGCACGTTTGTTCAGCAGGCGAGAAGATGTTCATAGTTAGCCTGCCACAAAATCAATCATATGTTCAATGGTTGTTCATATGAATTGCCTTCAGGATCGCGCCTGAATGCCTCAGAAAACCCTGTTAAACCGCCTGTGCCGAGCCGTATGGGCGCAGTAATCCGATAAATTGACCAAAATCAGATCTCATGAAGCCGCTCACACTTTCGCGTGTTGCAGTTGAGAGATGCACAATTATCCGTGTAGTGTTCATATGTTCGCATGACTATACCAATGTACAAGAAGACCCATCGAGGACTCGAACATGTGTCATTTACACCGTACCTCTCAGTACTCCTGCAGCCAGCGCCTGTTTGGCGATTGGTCAACACCACATAAAGAAATGATCACTCACGCACGTCGTGGAGGTGCGTTATGAACCAACCATCAATGACAGCGGTGGAACAATCCACCATCAGAAAAATCTCCTGGCGCTTAGTGCCGTTCGTGGCGCTGATGTTCTTTATCAACTTCCTCGATCGCACAGCGATTTCGTTTGCCGGCCCCAACGGCATGACGCAAGACCTCGGCCTCACCGCACTGCAGTTTGGCCTGGCATCGGGCATCTTCTTTATTGGCTACATTCTGCTGGAAGTGCCAAGCAACCTGGCGCTGCATAAGTTCGGCGCGCGTCGCTGGCTGGCGCGCATCATGATCAGCTGGGGCATTGTCTCGCTGCTGTTCACCTGGGTGAGCAGTGTGGAAGGCTTGTATACGCTGCGTCTGCTGCTGGGTATCGCTGAAGCCGGCTTCTTCCCAGGCGCGATTCTCTACCTCAGCATGTGGGTGCCGGGACGTCATCGCAGCAAAATCCTGTCGCTGTTCTATCTTGCCCAGCCGCTAACGGTGGTGTTCGGTGCGCCATTAGCCGCGTCCCTGATTCAGCAGCACGGCCTGTTCGGCATGGAAGGCTGGCGCGTGATGTTTATGGGCGTGTCGATTCCCGCGATTTTGATTGGTATCGTCGCGCTGTTCTGGTTGGTGGATTCGCCGCGTCAGGCCAAGTGGCTGACCGCCGAAGAGAAAACCTGGCTGACCACCGAACTGGAAGCCGAGCATCAACAGAAGCAGGGCCATCAAAAACACAGCCTGCGCTCGGTGATGGGCAACGGCCGCGTCTGGATGCTGTGCCTGATTTACTTCGGCTTTATTTATGGCCTGTATGCGCTGGCGTTTTTCCTGCCAACCATTATCGCGGGCTTCCAGCAGCAGTTCGGTACCACTTTTAACGTGATGCAGAAAGGGCTGATTACCGGCGTGCCGTATCTGATTGCGGCGGTGGTGATGTTCTTCTGGTCGAAAGATGCCACGCGTCGCGGTTGCAAAACCTGGCATATCGCCATTCCAGCGCTGGCAGGCGGCATCAGCGTGCCGCTGGCGCTGTATATGGATTCGCCGTTCACCACCATTATGGTGATTGCGATTACCGCCAGCTCCATCTTCGCTGCACTGCCGAATTTCTGGACCTTACCAACGCAGTTCCTGACCGGCGCGTCTGCCGCCGCAGCCATTGCCTTGATCAACACCTTAGGAAACGTAGCGGGCTTCTCCGCGGGCTACATCACCGGCGCGCTGCATGACGCCACCAACAGCTACGCCTTGCCGATGTTTGTGGTGGGTGGATTCATGCTGCTGTCCGCGTTCCTCATGCTGTTACTTAATCGCCGTCGCTCGCCGTCTCAGCCGACCTCTTTAGCTCAGGAGCATTAATATGACTTACCTGTTTAACCAACCTTCAGCCTTTGCCGCTGAGCTTATCGAAGGCTTTGTCGCCGCCAACGCCGATAAAGTCCGTCAGGTCGCCGGAGGCGTGGTGCGCAGCACCCGCAGCCAGCCGAATACGGTGGCGGTGATTGTGGGCGGCGGGTCCGGTCACTATCCGGCGTTCGCCGGGTTGGTTGGACAAGGTCTGGCACACGGCGCGGCGATGGGTAACTTATTCGCTTCGCCGTCGGCGCAGCAGATCTACAACGTAGCGCGTGCGGCCCATAACGGCGCGGGCGTGTTGCTGATGTTCGGTAACTACGCCGGGGATGTGCTGCACTTCGGCCAGGCGTGCGAGCGTTTGCGGGCGGAAGGTATCGCCTGCGAAGTGCTGGCGGTGACCGACGATATCTCCAGCGCGGGTAAAGATGAGCTGGAGAAGCGTCGCGGTGTGGCTGGCGATCTGTGCGTGTTCAAAGCCGCCTGCGCCGCGGCTGAAGCGGGTCACGATTTATCACAGGTTCTGCAGCTGGCACAGCACGCGAATCAACGCACGCGTACCTTTGGCGTGGCGTTTTCCGGTTGCAGCCTGCCGGGCGCTTCGCATCCGCTGTTCGAAGTGGAAAAAGGGCGCATGGCGCTGGGACTGGGCATTCACGGCGAGCCGGGGATTAAAGAGACCGACATGCCGAGTGCGGATGAGCTGGCCGAGATCTTCGTGGAGCGCTTGCTCAATGAACTGCCAGCCGACATCCCGCAAGCTGACGGTCAGCGCGTGGCGGTGATCCTCAACGGTCTGGGCTCGGTGAAATATGAAGAGCTGTTTGTTGTCTATCGTCGCGTCGCGCAACTGCTGGAGGCCGCCAACCTGCAGGTGGTTGAGCCGGACGTCGGCGAGTTTGTCACCAGCTTCAATATGGCTGGTGCGTCACTGACGCTGATGTGGCTGGACGATCAGCTGGAAACCTTGTGGCGCGCGCCGACCAATACGCCAGCGTACCGCAAAGGCAGCGTATTGGTGGCCCAACCGTTAAGCGCCGCTGAGCGCGTTGAAAGCACGGAAGAAGCCTTGCCAGCAGCCACCGCAGAATCGCAAGAGAGTGCGAAACGCGTACTTCAGTTACTCGAATCCGTGGCGGAAACATTACAGCGTAACGCTGAACGCCTTGGCGATATCGATGCGGTGGCCGGTGACGGCGACCACGGTATCGGCATGGAGCGCGGCGTGCTGGGCGCGGTTGAGAAAGCGCGTGAAGTCGCTGCGCGCGGTGCCGGGGCGGGCAGCTTGCTGTGCCGCGCGGCAGATGCCTGGGCGGATAAAGCGGGTGGCACATCCGGCGCGTTGTGGGGCGTGGCGCTCACTGCATTGGGTACCGCGCTTGGCGATCGTCAGACACCAGATGCACAGCGTGTGGCCACCGGCGTACGTGAAGCAAAAGAAGGCATTATGCACTTTGGTAAAGCGCGCGTTGGCGATAAAACCATGGTGGATGTGCTGGTGCCGTTCAGCGACAGCCTGATTGAGGCGGTTGCCGCCGGTGCGTCGTTAACGGACGCCTGGCTGAAGGCGGCGCAGGTGGCTGATAAAGCTGCGCAGGACACCGCGCAGCTGGTGCCAAAAATGGGGCGTGCGCGTCCGCTGGCAGAAAAAAGCGTTGGCACGCCGGATGCCGGAGCCATTTCGCTGGCATTGATCGTCAATACCGTCGGCGATCTGCTAAAAGAACACAGTGCCTCTGAACAAGGAGCTTGAAGCATGTCTCAGCCAAAAATCTGGCTCGGCGTCAGTTTAAAAATGTACTTCGGCTATCAGCAAACCTTGCAATGGTGTCGTGATGTAGCGGCATTAGCCGACCATGCTGCGGTGAAAAACGGCGACGTGGGCTTGTTTGTGTTACCGGCTTATCCGGCGATTCCGGCGGTTGCAGCCATCTTCGCTGACACGCGGGTGCGCTTCGGCGCTCAGGATGTTTGCCAGGCTGAGAACGGAGCCTGGACCGGCGAAGTCAGCGCCAGTATGTTGCAGGAGTTAGGCTGCTCGCTGGCCGAAATTGGTCACGCTGAGCGCCGTCGTCATTTCCACGAAGATAAAGTGCAAATTGCTGCCAAAGTGGCGATGTCGCTGCGTCATGGCATCACGCCGGTGCTGTGTATCGGTGAAGAAGTGCAGGCAGAACCGCAGCAGGCAATCGCGCTGTGCCAGCAGCAGCTGGCCGAAGCGCTGGCTGAGTCAGCGCAGCAAGGCTTAAAGGGCGAGGTGTTCTTTGCCTACGAACCGCAGTGGGCGATTGGTGCGCCGCAACCGGCTCCAGACAGCTATATCCGCGCCGTGTGCGCCGGATTGCAGCAACTCGCCACGCCGCCCGGCATCACCTTGAAAATCATTTACGGCGGCAGTGCCGGTCCGGGACTGATTCAGCGCCTTGGCGCGGATGTAAATGGCCTGTTTCTGGGGCGCTTTGCCCACGATCCCAAAGCGTTGGCACAAATTATTGATGAAGCCAGTGAGCTGGCTCAGGAGCGCCGTTAATGAGCCGTATTGGACTCAGTACCTACGCCTTTTTCTGGCGCATGTCATCGAAAGTCCCTCATCCGCTGACGCTGGAGCAGATGCTGCAACAGACCGCCGATCTCGATGTGTCGGTGTTTCAAATCTGCGACTACCCGGCGATTGAAAGCTGGACTGACGCACAGCTGCTGACGCTGCGTCAGCAGGCTGATGCGCTCGGCATCACGCTGGAACTCGGCACGCGCGGCCTCGGCACCGCGCATCTGCGTCGTTATCTGCATATGGCGGAAATCCTTGATGCGCGCGTCATACGCTCGATGTTCAACACCACCGATCACCGTCCCACGCTCGACGAAGCCGCCGAGCTGATTGGCAAAGTGTTGCCGGATTTTGCCCGCCAGCAGGTGCGTCTCTGTCTGGAGACATACGAGCAGGTGAACAGCGGCGCGATGATGTCAGTGATCAACAAGTTCCTGTCTCCGTGGCTCGGCGTGTGTCTCGATCCCGCCAACTGTGTCGCCGGCCTCGAACTGCCAGAGCAGGTGATTGCCAACACCGCCGCGCGCGTCGGCAATCTGCACATCAAAGACTTTGCCTTCACGCGCCGTGATGGCTGGATCGGCTTTACCTTTGCCGGCTGCCCGATGGGCGAAGGCTTGCTGGATTACGACCGGATGATCGCCAGCGTGCGCCCGGCGGATAAAGGCATTAACCAAATCGTCGAACATTGGTTGCCGTGGCAAGACGATGCCGCCGTAACCTGCGAGCGAGAAGCCGAATGGACTCGCCGCACCGTGGAATTCTTACGTAGTAAACAAGATCAGGAGTAACAACATGAGCGTGCAACTGAAAACCATCACCGTGATTGGCGCGGGCGGCAAAATGGGTATGCGTATTTCTGCCAACTTCCAGAAAAGCGATTACCAGGTGTTTTACTGTGAGAACTCCCCCAAGGCGCAAGAGCAGGTGAGCGCGCAGGGGCGCGAACTTTCTGATGCCGCCTCCGTGGTGCCATTGAGCGACGTGGTGATTCTGGCGGTGCCGGATATCGTGCTGGGCAAAGTGTCTGAAGGCGTGGTGCCACAGATGAAACCGGGCGCGATTCTGCTGACGCTGGATCCGGCGGCGGCCTACGCCAATCTGATCGCCCATCGTGATGGCATTGAATACGCGGTGGCGCATCCTTGCCATCCGTCGGTATTCCTTGAGCGTTACACCAAAGAAGAACATGCCGATGCCTTTGGCGGTATCGCGGCGATTCAGCACGTGGCGGCTTCCTATGAAACTGGTTCTGATGAGCAGAAAGCCGAGCTGAGCAAGGTGATCAGCGTGATGTACGGCCCGGTGGAGCAGGTGCATTGGGTCACCGTGACGCAGCTGGCGTATCTGGAACCGACGCTGGTGGAAACCGTAGCCTGCATGGTGGGTGCGTTTATGAAAGAGGCGCTGGATGAAACCGTGAAGCACAGCGGCGTGCCGGAAGAAGCGGCTAAAGCGATGTTGTACGGCCATATTCAGATCGCGCTCGCCGTGGCGTTCCGCGCGACCAACCCGTTCTCGGATGCCTGCATGATCGCCATGGAGTACGGTCGTGAGAAGATTGTGAAACCTGACTGGAAACAGATCTTCGATCAGAAAGAGCTGGATATCGTGATTGCCCGTATGCTGAAAATCGACGCCATCAAGCGCTAAGCGTGACGCTCGATCGACTCGCGGCGCTGTGGTCTGGCGAAGCGAGTCGTATCAATGATATAACTCCTTCCTTTGGTGTAATCATGTCAGTTAAGACCAAACAGCACGCACCTACTGTAGCGGCGCAATTTGTTGCTCGATGAATCGCGCCGCTACAGTAGGTGCGGTTATCGCAATCAGTACTTAACCGAATGGCATTAATACACGATCTCAAATAAGACAGGTTACGGATGGAAAAAAACACGCTTTCTCAGGACTCCGAGCTGCTGACGGAAATAGCTGTCGCCTATTATCAGGACGAAATCACCCAGGAGGAGATTGCGCGTAAGTTTGGTATTTCCCGCATTAAAGTCGGCCGGCTGCTCAAACGCGCACGCGAAGAGGGCATCGTCGAAATCAACGTGCGCTACCATCCCGTCTTCAGCACCCGCCTCGAACAACAGCTGCAAAATCGCTTCCCACAACTGCAACGTGCGCTGATAGCGCTCGATCAGCCCGATCAGGAAGAGCAGCGACGTCAGGTCGCCGCGCTGGTGTCGTCACATTTAGCGCAGTCGCTGAAAGACGACGCCATTGTTGCCGTTGGGCAAGGACGCAACGTGGCCGCTGTCGCCGATTATCCCGGCCAGGTGCCGACGCGTAATTGTCTGTTTATCAGCGGTATTGGCGGCACGCATCGTCCCGGTGATGCCATTAACGCCGACCATATCAGCCGTCGTCTGGCGAAGAAGTTCGGCGGCATCAGCGAAACGCTTTACGCGCCCGCTTATGTTGAGAACCGCGCGTTGCGCGATGCGTTTATGCAAAACGGCACCATCAAAGAGACGCTGGACCGCGCGCGTAAAGCCGACGTGGCGCTGGTGGGCATCGGCGACATGAACGAAAACAGCTATATGGTGAAACTCGGCTGGTTCACACCGCACGAAATCATCGACGCCAGCGTTAATCAGGGCGTGACGGGGGATGTCGCCGGCTACGACTTCTTTAATTCGCAGGGCCAGCACGTGGATACCGTGATGAACGATCGCGTCATTGGGCTGAGCATTGATGAACTACGCAAGATTCCCTGCGTGATTGCCATTGCCGCGGAAAATACCAAAGCGATGGCGATCCTCGGCGCACTGCGCACTGGCGCGATCGATATTATCGCCACCACCGCACAGAACATTCGCACCATTCTGAGTTTGTCGCAGGAGAAGATTTAGTTAAACGCTTCACTGGGTTTATTCATTAGGACATCACCGGCGATCATCGCCGTTAATACGGCGTATTTTAAACCTGGCGTACAGCCTTATTCCGCCACGCGCAGTGCCATAACTTAACGGTCTTGTTCGTGCTATGTTCAGGATATATCCTGTATTTTTCCTTGTTGAGAATCCCTGCCTGATGACTAACGCGCGCTTGCTCTCGGTTGAAAATCTCTCGCTGCACACTCACGATCAGCGCTTGCTGGTGGATAACATCTCTTTTCATCTCGATCGCAAGGAAATCCTGGCGTTAGTTGGCGAATCGGGATCTGGCAAAACCTTGACCTCGCTGGCGCTGATGAGTTTGTTGCCGGCGGGCGTGCAGCAGAGTGGCGGCCGCGTGGTGTTCAATGGCGAGCCGCTGGATGCGCGCACAACCCAGCAATTGCGTGGTTGCCGCATCGCCACGGTGTTTCAGGAGCCGATGACCAGCATGAATCCCACGCTGCGTATTGGTGAACAGATTGCCGAAGTGCTGGTGCGGCATCGTCAGTTCGGCTGGAAACAGGCGCAGCAGGAAGCGATAGCGCTGCTGGATCGCGTCGGCATCGTCAATCCAGCGCAGCGCGCGCGGCAGTATATTCATCAGCTGTCGGGTGGCATGCGGCAACGGGTGATGATCGCCAGCGCCATCAGCGGTCAGCCGGAGTTATTGATTGCCGATGAGCCGACCACCGCGCTGGACGTGACTATTCAGGCGCAGATTCTGGCACTGTTGCAGGAGTTGCAGCAGGAGATGGGCATGGGGATCTTGTTGATCACCCACGATCTCTCGGTGGTGGCGCGCTACGCCGACCGCGTCTGCGTGATGCAGCAAGGGCAGCTGGTTGAGCAGGGCGCGGTGCTGAGTACGCTCGGCGCGCCAACGCATCCTTACACGCGCAAATTGATTGCTGCTTCGGCAGCGCAAATCCCCGAGGCGACTGCGCCGGTTGCACAGCCGCCGCTGCTGGTGCTGCGCGACATCAGTAAAAGCTATCCGCTGCCGCGCCGCATGCCGCTGTGGCCGGCCAAACGGCAAACCGTGTTGCATCCGGCGAATCTGTCGATTGCGCAGGGCGAAATTGTCGGACTGATTGGCGAATCCGGCTCCGGTAAAACCACATTGGGCAGTGCGGCGATTGGCCTGATTACGGCGGATGGCGGCGAAGTGCATTTTCAGGGGCAGCATTTGCAAGGACGTCAGCTGCATAGCTTACGTCGCCACACGCAGATTATTTTCCAGGATCCTTATGCCAGCCTGAATCCGAAAATCCCGGTTGGTGAGCAGATCGCCGAACCGCTGCGCGTCTGGCAACTGCGCAAAGGCGCGGCGGTGGATGCGCGAGTCAAAGAGCTGCTGGCGTTGGTGGGATTGAAAGCCGAACATGCCACCCGTCTGCCGGGCGCGTTCTCGGGCGGCCAGCGTCAGCGTATTGCCATTGCACGCGCGCTGGCGATGGAGCCGAAGCTGCTGGTGGCGGATGAAGCGGTAGCGGCGCTGGATTTATCGGTGCGCGGGCAGATTCTGGCGCTGTTTAATACGCTGCGCCACAAGCTGGGATTATCGGTGCTGTTTATCAGCCACGATCTCGGCGCGGTGCGTCAGTTGTGCGATCGCGTGGTGGTGATGTATCACGGCAGGATTGTGGAGTCCGGCGCGACCGCCAGCGTGATTAACCATCCACAGGACAATTACACCCGCCAACTGCTCGCCGCTGCGCCGGACGTGCAGCAGGCGCTGGCGCTGCGATCAGCTGCCGTGTAACAGCGGCAGTTCGTGGTGCTCGGCCCATTCGTGCCAGGAACCGACGTACACCGAAACATGGGGATAGCCCGCCAGTTTTAACGCCGCCAACACCGTGGCGGCGCGGGCACCACGATGGCAATAAACCTGCAACTTCGCGTTTTTACTCAGTCCTGCCGCCTCGGCGCGTGCGGCAATCTGCGGCGCTGATAAGAAATGGCCGTTGGCGATGACATCTTCCCAGAACAGTAGCTGAGAATGCGGAATCCGTCCCGCGCGCTGACAGCAGGCATGCGCAAAGCTGCCGTCAAACTCGCTGGGGCGACGGGCATCCACGTTGATCACCGCCACGCCATCCGCTGCTAGTACCTGTTCACGGCTGCACACCAGCTCGCGATTCCACGCGGGTGCGTTGGCTGCCGGTGGATGCGCCACGGTGCGGCTTAATCCCAATCCCGGCGCGAGTTCATAGCCTGCCGCAATCCAGGCATCCACGCCGCCATCCAGAATCAGCGCATCATCACGCTTGAGCAGCCAGGCGAACCAGGCGCCGCGCGGTGAACGCATGCCAACCTGCTGCTCGAAAAACACCGGCGTGGCGTTGGGATACGCGGTAAACATCGGCTGCAGCGCGGTGGCGGCTTCGGCTGCCATCACCGCTAAACCTCTCTCGCTGCAATCCTCAATAAAATAGTCGTAGACGTTACAGTGCTGCGCGCCAGGCAAGGTGGCGCGTTGCCAGTCGGCACATTCGCGGACATCGATCAGCAGAAACGCTTCGCCGTGCGCTTGGCGCTGATGCAGTGAAAGCACATCAATGATCATGCAGAACTCCTGAAAACAGCGACTGCAATGAACCGAGCTCGTCGTGCTCGGCGGCCTGTAGCACGCGGGCGGCGAGGGCGATATCAAATACATTGAGGCCAAATGAGGAGAAATAGACGCTGTCATCGGGCTGTGGACGCCAGTGATCCAGTAGCAACGCGGCGAGATCGGCCGCCACATCCTGCTCAGCAAACTCCCCGGCGCGGAACATCTGGAACAGGCTTTTGGCGCTGCGCTGGGCAAAATCGCCCCACGCATCCACCACCACCTTGCTGCTGGCTTTGATGGCGGCAAAACTCACTTCGTGATAACCGACCTGCACAATGATCCTGCCGGGACGTACCGCTGCGGCGTCGACAATCGGCTGGTCGGCGCTGGTACAGGTCAGCACGGCGTCATAAGGCTGCGCCAGAGCGAGCCGCAGATCGGTTTCGATTTGCACTTCGCGCAACGCACTGAGTTTAAAAGGGGAGCGATTCCACACGCCAATCTGTTCCAGCTGCGGAAACAGCTGCTGCAGCATGCGCAGATGCGCCTGAGCATGTAAACCGGCGCCGAGCAGCAGCACGCGTTTTACCGGACGCGGCGCGGCCAGCTGTAACGCCAGTGCGCTCACCGCCGCAGTGCGCGCCGCGGTGAGTGCCCCGCTGGCCAGCAAGCCGCGCGGAATGCCGCTCTGCGCATCGTTAATCAGGGTCAAGGCTAGGGCGGCGGGCAGCGCGTCCGGTCGCTGTGGACGATGTGCGGTCCACTTCACGCCTGCGGCGTTGTAGGTGCCGCCGACGCGCGCCGGTAAGGCATAAGCTTTACCGAGCGGCGTACCGAGATCGATGTGATTTTCGGCGGGCATCTGCGCCTCGCCGAGACGCATTAGCTGAATCACCGCTTTGACGTCTTCCAGCGCCAAAGCGACATCCCCGCCGCCTAATTGCGCGACGGTGGCTTCATCCAGTACACGCAATAAGGCTTCCATTACGCCTCCAGCAGGCGATCGGCGAAGGGATAAAGCGCCGGAGAACCGCCACAATGCACGAAGGTCACGCGCGATCCCTGCGGAATGCGCCCCTGTTCGACCAGCGAGAACAGGCCGTGCATCGCTTTACCGGTGTAAACCGGATCCAGCAGCACGCCTTCCAGTTGGGCGAGTTGATAGATGGCAGCGATGCCGCCGTCCGATGGCACGCCGTACGCCTGACCGATATAACCATCCTCAATCCAGATATCCTCCGGCTGCCACTGCTGCGGCCATTGCAGTAGATCGGCACAATCCTGCGCCATGCCGGCAATGCGTGGCTGGAACCAGTCGGCTTTGGCGCTGACGCTCACGCCAATCACCTTAGTATTGGGCCAATAGCGACGCGTGCCCACATGCAATCCCGCCAGCGTGCCGCCGGAACCGGTGGGCGCGACGATGAAATCGGGTGCGGGCATCTGGCTGGGTGCCAGCTGCGCCGCTAACTCTTCCACTGCGCGTACATAACCCAATGCGCCGAGTGGCGTTGCGCCACCCAGCGGAATAATCATGGGGGTTTCACCTTGCGCGAGAGCCGCATCCGCGTGCGCCTGCATCGCACCTTCAATCTGGCTGAAATAGCCGTCGGGATCGAGGAACTGCACCTCGGCCCCGAACAGCTTATCCAGCAGCAGATTCCCCTGCCAGCTTGCGGGCGGATTGCCCCGCAGCACCAGCACCGGACGCATACCAAACTTGCGTGCGGCGGCAGCCACCATGCGGGCGTGGTTCGACTGATGCCCGCCGGTGGTGATCACCACATTCACGCCTGTTTTGCAGGCCTCCGCCATCAGATACTCCAGCTTGCGGACTTTGTTGCCGCCGCCGCCGAAGCCACTGTAGTCATCACGTTTGATCGTCAGCGTGATCCCAAGTGCCTCACTGAGCCGCGGCAGCGGCTCGTGAGGAGTGGGGAAGAAGCCGAGCGGAACGCGTTCAAACTCTTCTACTGATTTCATTATTTACTACCTTTATTTTTGTGTACTGCGGTGTTTCCCTGGTGTGGCGCGACCCGGCCAATGGCCGAATCATTGAATGCGTTGAGCCATAAGCTCATGGATTGCTGGAAGCGTTCGAGCCCCGCCAGCGTGACAAACTCATTGACGGCGTGCGCGTTGCCGCCGTGGCCTAATCCGCCAATCAGAAAGGCGGGCGCAACGGCCGCGAAAGCGTAGGCGGGCGCACAGCCCGGCGCCCACGGCCAGATTTGCGGTGCCGCGCCCAGCGTTTGATAGCTGGCGATCAGGGCATCGACGCCACTGGCGCTGCGACTAAAGCGCACGCCGGGATAGCGATCAAACAGGTGCAGCTCGCTGCCGGCTAAATCGGGTTGTGCCAGCCGCTGCTGCACGTCGGCAATCATCGCGTCCTGATCGAAACCCGGCGGGATGCGAAACGCCAGCTCCGCGCTGGCACGGAACGGGATGACGCCGCGTCCGCCCGGCGGATCGCTGTGCAGTTCGGCCAGCGTTAACACCGCGCTACCAAGCAGCGTTTGCAGGCAGCTCAGCGTATCGCCGGCGATCATCAGGCGCTGGCTGCGACGGAACTGCAGTTCGTCATCGATGCTGAATTCGGCGGCTAAGGTCGCCAATAACTGATTCGCCTCATCGTCCGTGGCGTGACACGCTAATACGCCGCTGTGTTCAGCTGGCGCGATGGCATCTAATGCCTGCACTAAGCGCCACGCCGGATTGGCGATCCAACCGGCATTGCTGGCATGAATCGCGGAGGACGGTCCGCCCCATGCGCCGCCGGTGACGCTGAGGCGTCCGCTGGCCAGTCCGGTAAAGCCGAGATAGACGCGCGGTGCGCCGCCACCGTATTCGCACAGTGACGGAAACAGCACGGCTTCAGCGGGAGCAATCGGGCAAGGCTGTTGCGCCAGATAACGCCGCAGCGCGCCGCTGCCCACTTCCTCTTCGCCTTCGAGCAGGATTTCAATATTAAAATCGAGCTGCTGGCTCTGCTGCAGTTCACGTAGCAGAATCAGCAGGGCGGCGACCGGGCCTTTGTTGTTCTCTGCACCGCGTCCAACAAATACCGCGCCAACATCTTCCCAGTAACACACGCCACCGACAAACGGCGGCACATCCCAGCCGGCATCATCCGCAGGCATTACGTCATACATGTTGTACAGCACCACGGTTTTGCTGCTGCCGTTATCGATGCGTACATGGACCAGCGGCGGGACATCATCGGTTTGAGACGCCACCGGATAGACGATCGCGGCATTCAGCTGCGCCACCATCCACTGTTCCAGCCAGGCGGCCAACCCGCGCTGCGAGGATAACTGACCGGCTACGCTTGGCCAGCGCGTCAGTTCACTCAGCAGTTCAAGCGTGGCGTCAAGGCGACTCATAAACGAATCCTCGGGTTCAGCACCAGATAGAGCAGGTCGATCAGCAAATTGATCGCCACAAACACCACGGCGGCGAGCAACACAATCGCCTGCACCAGCGGGAAATCGCGGTTTTGAATCGCCTGAATCGCCAGACGACCAATGCCGGGCCAGGCAAAAATAATCTCGGTCACCAGTGCGCCGCCGAGCAGCGAGGCGAAATACATGCCCTGTACGGTGATCACCGGTATCAGCGCGTTACGCAAACCGTGGCGTACCACGATGCGCCAGGCGCTGAGCCCTTTGGCGCGCGCGGTGCGGATATAATCCTGTTGCAGCACATCCAGCAGGCTGGCGCGCGTCAGGCGTGCCACGGCGCTCATGTAAAACGCACCCAGACTGAGCGCCGGCATTACCAGCGCGGCGAAAGTGCCGTAACCGCTGGAGGGCAGCCACTGTAACTTCAGGCTGAACAGCAGAATCAGCAGTAGCCCGAGCCAGAACACCGGAATCGCCTGGCCGGAGAAGGCCAGCAGGCGACATAACAAATCCCACAGGCTGTGCGGCCGTAGGGCGCTGATAATGCCGAGCAGCAGACCGAGCAGCGAACTCCATGCCAGCGCACTCACCGCCAGCAGCGCCGTCGCCGGCAGACGTTCGGCAATCAACGCCAATACCGGCTGGCTGTAGCGCAGCGATTCACCAAAATCCCCGTGCAGCACGCCGCCAAGATAGTGGCTGTATTGCCACAGCAGCGGACGATCAAAGCCCATGCTGTGACGGAAAGTATCGATCTCCTGTTGGCTGGAGCCGGGCGGCATCATCAGCGCCGCCGGATCGCCCGTCATGTGCAGGCTAAAGAAAATCAGCAGCGACACGCCGAGCAGCACTAATACTGATTGGCCAAGGCGATTAAGCAGAATGTTCAGCATCTTAATCCAGCCTTGTGTGCGTGCGACGCAGCAGCGCATCGCCGAGCAGGTTGCAGCCAATCACCAGCGCCGCAATCACCAAACCGGGATAGAGCACCAGCCATTGCGACAGCAGCATGTAAGAGCGACCTTCGCCAATCAGATTGCCCAGCGTTGGCGTAGGCGGCTGAATGCCCATGCCGAGAAAACCCACTGAGGCTTCGAGCACGATCAGGCGTGGGATATCCAGCGTTAGCAACACCACCAGCGGCGTCAGCAGATTGGGCAGGATATGCCGTAGCAGTATGCGCAGCGGCGAAAAGCCCATGGCGCGCACCGCCTGAATATATTCCAGTTCCCGAATCTCTAAGGTTTTGGCGCGCGCCACGCGGGCATAAATCGCCCAACTGGTACAGCCCATAATCACAATGATGTTGGTCAGTGACGCGCCCATCAGCGCAATTACCAGCAAAATCAACAGAATAAACGGCACCGCCAGCTGGATGTCGATCAGTCGCATGATCAGCGCATCAACCCAACCGCCGGCGTAACCGGCGATCATACCGAGCGCGACGCCAATCACCGCGCCAATCGCCGCCGCGACCAACACCACCAGTAGCGACAAGCGCGTCCCGGAGAGAATGCGCGCCAGCAGATCGCGGCCCAGTTGATCGGTGCCGAGCCAATGCGTGGCTTGCGCACCGGGCGAACCCGGCGGCAGGAACATCTCATTGAGATTGTTACTTAAGGCATCGGGCAACGGCAGCCACGGAGAGAGCAGCGCCGCGGCAATCACCACGATCAGCAAAAGGCTGCCGATCACCGCATCGCCGTAAATCAGGCGGCGCGGACGGCGCTGCAGCACGGTGCCCGGTGAAATCATTTCAGCCTCAGATCAAACAGCGGGATGCGGGCATCGACGCGGCCTTTGAAGTTGAGCGACGTGCTGTGCGCATACAAGGTATCTTCACGGTACAGCGGCAGCAGCGGCTGTTGTTCCGCGACGCGTTGCTGAATCTGCTCTAACACTTTTTTGCGCGCAACGGGATCGACAATCTGACGGCTTTGGTCGAGCAGCTTATCCAGCTCTGCATCATGCACGGTGGAATAGGGCTCGCCGCTGCGCAGGATGGGGAACAGCGCGGCATCGGCATCCAGCGTCTGCGTGGATCCCCACGCCAGCATATACATCGGAGCCTGTTTCTGGGACGCGACCTGCTGGGTGTAAACCGACCATTCCGGCACCTCCAGCTCGGCTTTCACGCCAATGGCGGCTAAATCCTGCACGATGGCTTGCGCCACATCGGCGCTGGCAATATAGCGGCGCGGCGCCTGGAAGCGCAGGGTAAAGCCGTTTGCGTAACCGGCTGCAGCCAGCAGCGACTTGGCTTTCGCCACATCCTGCGCGGTGGCCGGAACCGCCAGATAACCAAAGTCATTGGCTCCGGCCATGGTGCCGGTTGGCGTGCCAAAGCCGTGCAGCAGCTGTTGGGTATAAGCCTGACGGTTCAACGCCAGCGAAAGCGCCTGACGGACGCGCACATCACTCAGCGGTTTCTCATCATCTTTAAGGCCGAGATAGATCGTCAGTCCGCCGCCTTTCACCTGTTCCAGTTCGACGTTGGGGCGATTTTTCAGCGCGGGCACTAAATCAGCAGGCACGCTTTCAATCAGCTGCACTTCACCGGTCAGCAGTGCGGTGAGGCGTGCGGTGGCTTCGGGAATCGGACGCCAGGTAACGCGATCAATCGCCGGTTTGCCGCGCCAGTAAGTTTCATTGGCGACCATCACCACTTTTTCATCCGGGATAAAGCTATCAAGCTTGTAAGCGCCGCTGCCTACCGGTTTGCGTGCGAACTCGCTGGCGCCAACTTTCTTCACGTAGGCGGGCGGCACAATGTAAGCCGGGTAGCGGCTCATGCGCGTGGGCAGCAGAGGATCCGGGCCGTTGGTGTGGATCTGCACCTGATAGTCGTTGATCACATCCACCGATTTGATGGTGCGGATATAGGAAATCGTCGGTGCGTGATTAGCGGGGTCTAAAATACGATCGATGGAGAACTTCACCGCTTCGGCGTTCACCGGCTCGCCATCGGTAAATTTCACGCCCTGGCGCAGGGTAAATTGCCAGGTGGTGTCGTTAATCGCTTTCCACTCAGTGGCTAAGCCCGGCTGTAATGACATGTCATCGGCGCGGCGCACTAAGGTATCGAAGAGGTTGTCGACTAAGGTGGCAGATTCTTTAAGAAAGCCGGGATCCATCGCCGTGGCAGACGTGGGTTGGCCAATGGTCAGTTCCGCTGCCTGTACGGCTGGCATCAGAGCAAATAGCAACGCGGTGGTGGCAAACTTCACTGCAGGTAATCTCATAACGTTTCCCAAAATTGCCAACGGCAAGGTAGTGAAAAGAGTGGATACTGCCAGAATCAAGACTGTGCTTATTTGTAATACATGATATATCCTATAATCTGGCAAGTTGGCAATAAAACATTAAAAATAACTTACCATTTGCGAAATTCAGTAGAAGGCCCTCAACGTATGATCGAAATGGATAAAGCGCAGCGCATGAGTTTGACCGCGCAGGTGGAATCGTCACTGCGCAGCGCGCTGATTGTTGGCAAGTTAAAACCTGGCGCACGGCTGGTGACGCGCGATTTGGCGGCTCAATTGGGTACCAGCATCACGCCGGTGCGTGAAGCCTTGTTGCGACTGGTTTCTGCCGGAGCATTAGACGCCACGCCAGCTGCGGCGTTTCTGGTTCCGGAAATGACGTGCCAGCGCTTTGATGAGATTACGCTGATTCGTAAGCAGCTTGAAGGTTTAGCGGTGAGGGCGGCGACGCCATTTTTGGGAAAAAAACAGATTTCCGAGCTGAAAAAACTCTGCGCGCGCTTTATGCAAGCCAAACAAAGCGGTGATGCCGAGGCGGCGTTAGAAGCTAATCGCGCGTTCCGTTTTACGCTCTATGGCTATGCGCAAATGCCAACGCTGGAGGCGCTGATCGAACAGCTTTGGGTGCAGATCGGTCCGTGCTTTAACTATCTCTATCCGCAGCCGGCCGAGGTGGTGAATGGGCATCATAACTATGATCACCTGCTGGAAGCGTTACAGGCCGGCGATGCGGTCACCAGTGAAAAGATATTGATGAAAGCGATTGATGATGGGGCTGCGATTTTGCATCAACATTATTTTAATCAGTGATTCATGTTTGAAGGTCGTCATTAATGATGACCCTTCGGTGGCCTTTAACCGCGCGGTCACCGCAATGACATAAAACCTTCATTTCCTTCCGCTAGCTTACCGCCATTCTGATTTCTGGATTGCGGATGCATGAGCCACCTTTCGCTTCACCACATCACTAAAGCCTGGGGCGAGAAAACCGCCCTGGACGACATCAGCTTCGACGCGGCAGAAGGCGCGTTTGTCGCGCTGCTCGGTCCATCGGGCTGCGGTAAATCGACGCTGCTGCGTACCATCGCCGGACTGGAAACAGCCGATCGCGGGGCGATCCACTTTAAACACGCCGACATCACCCATCTGCCGCCGTCGCAGCGCAAGCTATCGATGGTGTTTCAATCCTATGCGCTGTTTCCCCACCTTAACGTGCGTGAAAACCTGCTGTTTGGTTTGAAAGCGCGCGGCGAGGAGAAACAGTCGTTTGCTGCACGCCTTGATAACGTCAGCAAGCTGATGGAGCTGGATAAGCTGCTGGATCGTTTGCCGTCGCAGCTCTCCGGCGGACAACAGCAGCGCGTGGCGCTGGGCCGTGCGGTGATCGCCAATAACACGCTGTGTTTAATGGATGAGCCGCTGTCAAATCTCGACGCCAGGCTGCGGCAAAGCATGCGCCGTGAAATCCGCGCGCTGCAGAAAAAACTCGGTTTGACCATGCTGTACGTCACGCACGATCAGACTGAAGCGATGAGCATGGCCGACAGCATTATCCTGCTCAACGATGGCCACATTGAACAGCACGGCACGCCAGACGATCTCTACAACAATCCCGCCAGCGTGTTTGCCGCACAGTTCATTGGCGCACCGCCGATGAACATCCTGCCGCTGCAGCGCAATGGCGCGCATCACTATCTGCTGCATCTCACCGCGCCGGTAGTGGAATACCGCGACGCGCCGCTGAGCCTTGGATTGCGTGCCGAAGATATCCAGCCGATCGCTGCAGAACAGGCGGCGCTGACCGCGCGGGTGATCGGTTCTGAATATATGGGCGCTGATACCTTGCTGGTGTGCCTGCTTGCTGGCATCAGCGAACCGCTGACCATTAAAGTGCCGGGCATGCAGCGCTTCACCGATGGCAGTGAGGTGGGATTGCAGTGGTCCGCCGCGCGGCAATATCTGTTTCATCGCGAGAGCGGTAAGCGCTGCGTGCCAGCCGAACAACAGATGTTTGCTTCACAGAAAAAATACGCCGTTTAACCGTTGTCATTTGCCCAAGGGAAAATCATGTCTGCGATTCGTTATTCACGTCTTTCTGCATTAGTTCTCGCCGTCACCACCTCAGCTTTTGCGGCTGAACCGGTCAAGCTGCAAATGTATTACCCGATCGCGGTGGGCGGCAAAGTAAGCCACACCGTAGATTCGCTGGTGGCGGATTTCCAGAAAGTGCATCCGGACGTGAGCATTCAGCCGGTGTATACCGGTGACTACGCCACCACCGTGACCAAAGCGCTGACCGCCTTTCGCGGTGGCAACGCGCCGCAGCTGGCAGTGATCGGTGATATCGAAGCGTATTCACTGATTGATGCCGGTGCGATTGTGGCGGCCAGCGATTTAGCGCAGGGCGAGGAAGGCAAAAAATGGATCGACGGTTTCTACCCGGCGTTTCTGCGTCACATTGACGGCAAAGTGTGGGGCGTACCGTTCCAGCGTTCAACCGTGGTGATGTACTGGAACAAACGGGCGTTTGAGAAAGCCGGTTTGAATGCCGATACGCCACCGGCCAACTGGCAGCAGGTGGTCGAGTTCAGTAAGAAACTCACGATCAAAGATGCCAACGGCGTCAGCCAATGGGGCATCGAGATTCCGTCCACACCAAACGGCTACTGGAACTTCCAGGGCTTGTCCGCCACCAACGGCGGTCGTCTGGATAACGGCAAAGGCACCGCGGTGCACTTCAATACGCCGGGCAACGTGGAAACGCTGCAGTGGCTGACCGATCTCGGCCAGAAAGAGGAGGTGTCGCCGAAGGGTGCCATTGCGTGGGGCACCACGCCGCAGGACTTCATTAGCGGCAAAACGGCCATGATGGTGACCACCACCGGCAACCTGACCAACGTGCGTGATAATGCGAAATTCCCGTTCGGTGTGGCGATGCTGCCGGAGAAAACCCAGCGCGGCAGCCCAACCGGCGGCGGTAACCTGTATGTCTTCAAAAATGCCTCGCCAGAACAGCAGAAAGCGGCGATGGAGTTTATCCGTTGGGTAACCTCACCCGAGCAGGCGGCGCGCTGGAGTATCGCCACCGGTTATGTAGCGACCTCTCCGGCGGCATGGGATACCACGGTGATGAAGGATTACGTTAAAGAGGTTCCTCAGGCATTGGTGGCGCGTGAACAGCTGAAGTATGCGCAGCCAGAACTCTCGACTTACAACAGCGTGCAGATTCAGGATGCGCTCAATCACGCGGTAGAAGCGGCGGTGACGCAGGCGAAAACGCCAGCCGAAGCGCTGGAAGGCGCGCAGAAGCAAGCCGATCGTCTGCTGAAGTCTTATCAATAATGACGAGCACGATGCTCACCGTTGCGCCGGTTCGGCGGCCCCGGTTATGGTCGATGCAGCTGTATGGCTACCTGCTGATTTTACCGGCACTGAGTTTTTTACTGCTGTTTACGCACTATCCGGCGGTTGCGACCGTATGGGAAAGCCTGTTCAGCGCAGCACGTAACGGTCGTCCAGCCCATTTTGTTGGGCTGGATAACTATCTTGCGCTGCTGGATGACGACATCTTCATTCAGTCGCTGTGGAATAACCTGCTGTATGCGTTGATCACCATTCCGCTGGCGGTCATGCTGGCGCTGCTGATGGCGCTGGCGGTCAATAGTCATATGCGTGCCAATGCGTTGGTGCGCACCGCGTTCTTTATTCCTTCGCTGCTGCCGATGATCGCCATCGCCAATCTGTGGCTGTTCTTCTACACGCCGCAGCTGGGTTTGCTGAATAAGCTGCTGGCGCTGTTTTCGCTGCCAGCGATGAACTGGCTCGGCGAACCGGGTAGCGCCTTGTACTGTTTGATGGCGGTATCGGTATGGCGCGAAGCGGGCTTCTTTATGATCTTTTATCTCGCCGCTTTGCAGCAGATCGATCCGCGCCTCAGCGAAGCCGCGCAGATAGAAGGGGCGTCGCGTCGCTATTTCTTCCGCCGCGTGCAGTGGCCGCTGCTGATGCCCACCACGCTGTTTGTGCTGATCAATGCCTCGATGAATGCGTTTCGCATCGTCGATCAGGTGATCGCGATGACCAACGGCGGGCCGAATAACAGCAGTAGCCTGCTGCTGTTCTACATCTATCGCACTGCCTTCAGCTTCTGGAATATGCCCGCCGCAGCGGCAATGACGGTGGTACTGCTGGTGATCCTCGCCGCGATTGCACTGCTTAAATTCAACCTGCTGGACAAGCGAGCCCATTACCAATGAAGCCAACAATCACGTTTGGTCGCCTGTGTCTGAATATGGGCATTGGGCTTGCCGCGTTGCTGTGGTTTTTACCGATTCTGGTGGCGATCTGGGTGGCGATTCATCCAGCATCCGATCAGGCGAGCTTTTCGCTTTTTTCGCCGCTGACCTTGCAGAACTTCGTTAATGCCTGGCACGCCGCGCCCTTTGGTCGCTACTTCCTCAATACCAGCTTGCTGGTGCTGATGATTGTGGTGGTGCAGCTGATTCTGGCGACCATGGCCGCTTACGCATTAGTGCGCTTCCGCCTGAAATTCTCCGGCGCGATCTTCGCGCTGATCCTGCTGCAGCTGATGATCAGCCCCGACGTGCTGATTCTGAATAACTACAAAACCATCGGCGCGCTGGGTTTCCGCGATACGCTGACCGGCATCGCGCTGCCGTATTTCTCATCGGCCTTCGCCATCTTTCTGCTACGCCAGACCTTTAAAAGTATTCCGCTGGTATTGGAAGAGGCGGCAATTGTGGAAGGTGCCAGCCGCTTTTACATTCTGCGCAAGATTTACATCCCGCTGGCGAAGCCGATCTATGTGGCGTTTGCGCTGGTGTCGATCAGTTTCCACTGGAATGATTTCCTCTGGCCGCTGGTGATCACCGATTCGGTCAACGTGCGGCCGCTCACCGTGGGCCTGCAACTGTTCTCGGCGCCGGAGCAGGGCGTGCAATGGGCATTGATTGGCGCTGCTACGTTAATGACCACCTTGCCGCTGTTGGTGCTGTTCCTGATTTTCCAGCGTCAGTTTATTCAATCTTTTATGCGTGCTGGTATTCGCTAAGGAGTGCTTTTCGTGTCTTATCCGCATCCGCTGACTGAACTGCAGCGTGAACTGCTGGGCGATGTCGCCGAGCTCTATGCCTTGCCCGATGTGCGTTCCGCGCCGCTGAGCAGCACGCTGCGTTTTGGTTTGATTGCCGATCCGCAATATGCCGACATCGACGCGGATATGGCGAAAAATCTCTACTATCGTCACGCGCTGCATAAGCTGCCGCAGGCGATTGCGGTGTTGAATCAGCAGCCGCTGGATTTTGTCGTTACGCTGGGGGATTTAGTCGATCGCGACTGGAACAGCTACGCGGCGATATTGCCGATTTACGATCGCCTCGAACATCCACATGCGGTGGTGCTGGGTAATCACGATGCGCAGACCATCGCGCAGCATCTTAACGAAGCCGCTGCGCTACCCAAAAGCTATTACGCCTTTGGGCTGCAGGGCTGGCGTTTTATTGTTTATGACGGCAACGACATCAGCCTCTATTGCAACACGCAGAACGGTGACGATCGCAAGCAGGCGGAGGCGATGCTGGTGGACCTGACCGCGCGCCAGCAGCCGCAGGCGAAACCCTGGAACGGTGCGGTAGGAACGCAGCAAATGGCGTGGATTGAGCAGCAGTTGCAGCAAGCCCAGCAGCAAGGGGAGAAAGTGGTGGTGTTTGGGCATTATCCGCTGGCGCCGCATAACAGCCATAACTTACTCAACGGCAGCGCGCTGGCAGAGCTGCTTTCTAGTTACAACATACTATGCTGTTTCTCTGGACACGATCATCGCGGCGGCTTTGCGCGCATCCGTCGAACAGGCTTCTATACGCTCAAAGGGATGCTGGATGGGGCAGAAGAGGTGCCGTTTGCGGTGGTTGAAATTGAGGGCGATGAAGTCATCGTGAAAGAATACGGTGTAGCGTCGCCATTTATGGCGACCACTCATGATGATGCCGGCATCTGCCCGCGCTGACGATGTGTCGCAATCTCTTCGGCGCGTTGCAGCAACTGCTGCAAATCATCCTCATCGATATCCAGCACTTCACCGCTTTCCAGCGCCTGATGCAGGTCTTCACGCGTAATCGCTACGTCGATCACCACAGGCGGCGCTTTGGTTTCCGTTGCCGCCAGCGGATGCGGGTAACGGCGTCCGGCGAGATTGTTAAACAGCAACGCCAGCAGCGCGAGGCAAACCGAGTTCAACAGCACCGGCGTCAGAATAAAGTGGTAACCCAGCTGCTGGACGCCGTTACCGCCCAAAATTGCGGTCAGCGCCACCGCGCCGCTCGGTGGATGCAAACAGCGCAGTTGAAACATCAACGCGATCGTCACACAGGCCGCGATACCACACGCCAGCGCGGGATGGGGAACCCACAGCGCGGTGGTGACGCCAACAACGCCCGCCACCAAATTGCCGCCGACAATTGACCACGGCTGCGCCAGCGGACTGTTCGGCAGACCAAACAGTAATACCGCTGAAGCGCCCATCGGCGCGACAAACCACAGATTCACTCCACCCAGCAGCCAGTGGCTGGTCAGGCTGGTCATCATTAAACCCAATCCCGCGCCAATGCTGGCGATGACCATCTGCTTTCTGCCTCCCGGTAACGGATGGGGCCAAAGGCGGGCCAGAAAGGTGCGCACGGAGGTTATCCACGTCACCGATGGCTGATTTGTCATTACGGAATCACTCTGTCATAAGAAAAAACGATGGGTGCGAATTGTCGCTGATCGATCCGTTGACAACAACCACATTGTTAGTGTGCTGTTATATCGTGGTAAGAGAAATGCTGATGATTGTCGCGAGGCTTAACCAACGCCTAAGGTTGCTGTATAGTCCGTTTTTTTTCGGAGGAACCATGCTGCCTAACTCATCCACACGCCTGAACAAATACATCAGCGAGAGCGGAATCTGCTCACGCCGCGATGCCGATCGTTACATCGAGCAAGGCAACGTTTTCATTAACGGTAAACGCGCTGCCGTCGGTGCGCAGGTGTTTGCAGGGGATGAAGTCAAAGTGAACGGGCAGCTGATTGAGCCGCGTGACGAAGAAGATTTAGTGCTGATTGCGCTGAACAAACCGGTGGGCATCATCACCACCATGGAAGAGGGTGAGCGTGACAACATTGGTGATTTCGTTAATCACAGCAAGCGCGTGTTCCCGATTGGTCGCCTTGATAAAGATTCGCAGGGACTGATTTTCCTCACCAACCACGGCGATCTGGTGAATAAAATTCTGCGTGCCGGTAATAATCACGAAAAAGAGTATGTGGTCACCGTTGATAAACCGATCACCGATGAATTTATTGCCGGAATGGGCGCGGGCGTACCGATGCTCGGCACCGTCACCAAAAAGTGCAAAGTTAAAAAAGAGTCGACCTTTGTCTTCCGCATCATTCTGGTTCAGGGGCTGAATCGTCAGATTCGTCGAATGACCAAACACTTCGGCTTTGAAGTGACCAAGCTTGAACGTACGCGCATCATGAACGTCAGCCTGAAAGGCATTCCGCTCGGCGAGTGGCGCGATTTGACCGATGACGAGCTGATTGATCTGTTCAAACTGATTGAAGACTCATCATCCGAAGATCAAAAAACGCAGAAGACGCAGGCGAAAAAGAAACCCGCCAGCGCGGCGAAAAAGCCCGCGACGGTTGGCGCTAAACCGGGTGAGAAAGCGGGAGCAAAACCGGCTAATCGCCAGCGTTTCGCCCAGCCAGGTCGTAAGAAGAAAGGGCGTTAATTTTCTTTCCCCGCGCACAGCGCGCGGGGAAAAGCCGTCACTTGTCGTTGCCAAACCCTTGCTTCTTCAGCGCGTCCAGCACGTGCGGGAAGTAAATCTTGTGATAATAACCGCTAACGCTTTCACTCCAGCTCTCGCCATCCTCACGTCCGGTATTTTTCCAGTGCTGCACCATCTCCTGATTGTAGGCAGCGATGTGTTGCTCCAGTCCATCACGTTGATAGCGCTCTTCATGGCGGAAGGTGGCCAGCGGCAGACGCGGCTTCTGATGCGCAGGCTGATCGACATGGCCAATCACCACGCCCGCCACCGGGAAAGTATATTCCGGCAAATCCAGTAAGCGGATTAACGCCTGCGCATCGCGACGAATACCGCCAATCGGCACAATGCCCAAACCTTCCGCACGCGCTGCCGCCATGATAGAACCCAACGCAATACCCACATCGGTTGAGCCCGACACAATGCTTTCGATGCTCTGCTGGGCGATCTGCTCGCGGTCGATAGCGTTCATCGCCAGACGCGATTTATGCATATCCAGCACCAGGGTAATAAACACCGGCGCTTTAGCAATCCACGGCTGACCGCCAGCAATCTGGGAGATTTGTGCGCGTCTTTCAGCATCGCGCGTCACCACCAAAGAGACCTGCTGCGAGTTCACCGAGGTTGGCGCGCGATAGGCGGCCGAAATGATGCGATCCAGCACCGCATCCGCAACGGGAAGGTCGGTAAAACTGCGATCGCTTTTATGACTGGTGAAAATATCGATTAATGAACTCATGGATCCTCCTGATTGGGAGGCGAGAGCGTAGCAGAAGAGAGAGTGATGTGACTTAACCGTTGTTGCCGTGGCTAACTACTTCTTTTGAATAAGCAAAGTGCGGAATGGGATAAGCAATGAGACCGGTGCATAAAGCACCGGCTAAGCGACTCTGGCTTCAGCGACAGCCGGATGAACGCTGCGATCGGGTCCGCTCAGCATCACCGGTTTACCGGAGCGTAATCCGCGCTGGAACTGGGTCATGCGTTCATGGCTGATCCCGGCACCGCACCACAACAGGTGATGATCGTGGCGGCTTTCTGAACTGTACAGCATCGGTTGTGAGGTTTGATCCACCTCGACGCAGAATCCTTGTCCGGTAAGGCGAATGGCTTCCAGCCACACTTCCGTTTCATCGCCGGTGCTGACCACTTCCAGTAACAGTGGCATCTGCTGCTGACGGGCTGAAGCGCGTTTTACACAGTCGCTGTGATGAACGATCGCTTCATGAAAGCGCGTTAACCTGCGTGATGCCCCGCGACGCGTATCATCACGCAGCCAGCGGTTGAGCGGTTTCATCAGCACATTGACGAAATCGTCGCTGCTGTAATCGCCCGCCAGATTGCGCACAGTACGCGCTAGTTCTCGATCAGAGCCTAACTCCAGCTGCCGTAACAGATCGCCGCGGCGTGCCACCCAACCAGACGAAGAGTAATCGAGCCCGCAGTGACGGCCTTGATAGATTTGCCACAGCGTGGCGCCACCCGAGGTCAATGCCATCATGGCGAGCACTTCATCAACCTGATGTCGGCTCCAATCCTTATTGACGTGATTCTCAGAAATTAATCCACCGCGCAACCAGCGACGTAAATTGGCGCGGTTGGCACCGGTAATGGCGCAAACGGTTTCAGTTGAATAAAAGTTCATTACGAGCCCTCAGATAGAGGGTGAATGGCCGTGGGTGCTAATCCAGGATGAGTGACCATCCTGAACCTTATCTGTATGGATTACCAGTATCTTTACGTAACTGTGCATAAAAAACCGACAAAGCGCAGCGGGAAAAAACGCACCGAAATAGTGCGGATTGGCTATTACCAATCGCCAGCTAGCCTAAGGAGAAAATAGCATTATGGATAAAAAATGGCTGTGATAATTTTTTATTTCACACGCCAGATAACAGGCGTCACACAACATTACTTTATTGTTTCCAGGGATATTAAGAATGAAAAAGCACCGCCTGGCAGGTCTGTTATTGGCTTCTCTATCACTATTATCAGGAATGGCGCACGCCGAGGATCAACCGATTCCGTCGCTGGCGGGTAAACGCATTGGCATTACCGTCGCGGGTACCGATCACTACTGGGATTTGAAAGCTTATCAGGGACAAATCGATGAGGTGAAGCGCCTTGGCGGAACGCCGATTGCGCTGGATGGCGGGCGTAAAGAGTCGCAGCAAATTGCGCAGATTCAGACGCTTATTGCGCAAAAACCGGATGCCATTATTGAAACCCTCGGCACAGCGTCGGTGCTGGAACCCTGGCTGAAAAAAATACGCGAAGCGGGCATTCCTTTATTTACCGTTGATACCGCCAGCCCATCCAGTATTAACGTCACCACATCGGATAATTTTTATATTGGCGAACAGTTAGCATTAAAACTGGTAAACGACCTGCGCGGCGAAGGCAATATTTTGGTATTTAACGGTTTCTATGGCGTGCCGGTAGTCGCAATGCGCTACGACCAGTTAAAAGCCGTGCTGAAGTGGTATCCGAAAATTAAAATTATCCAACCTGAATTGCGCGATGTCATCCCGAATACCGTGCAGGATGCGTATGCGCAAATCAGTCAATTACTAAATAAATATCCGAAAGGTTCGGTGCAGGCGATTTGGGCGGCGTGGGATGTGCCGCAAATCGGCGCCACGCAGGCGGTAGACGCTGCCGGACGCAACGAAATCAAAACGTATGCGGTGGATGGCAGCCCGGATGTGGTGTCGCTGGTTAAAGATCCCAAATCCAGCGCGGCAGCGGTGGTGGCGCAGCAGCCGTATGTGATTGGCCAAACTGCGGTGCAGAACGTGGCGAAATACCTCGCTGGCGATCGTTCGTTGCCGCCCGCAACCTATGTGCCGTCGATTCTGGTGACTAAAGAGAACGCTGCCGAAGCGCAGAAAACCCTGGGTCAAACGGATGGCAAATAACGCGCCACTACTGCAACTGCACGCCATCAGCAAAGCCTTTGATGGCGTGCCTGCGCTGCAATCGGTGTCGCTCAGCGTGCATGCCGGTGAAGTACACGGCTTGATTGGCCATAACGGTGCGGGTAAATCGACGCTGATCAAAGTGTTAGGCGGCATTCACGCCGCCGATCGCGGCAGCATCGAGCTGGATGGCCAGCCGCTTACGCTCGCTACGCCCGCGCAGGCGCAACGCCAGGGCATCGCCATCGTGCATCAGGAGCGATTGTTGCCCGGCTCGCTAACGGTGGCGGAAGCGCTGTGGCTTGGCAACGAACCGCGCTTAGCCGGTACGCCGTTTATCCTGCGACGTCGTATGCGCCAGCAGGCAGAGCAGCAGCTGCAGCAGCACTTTGGTTTGCAACTCGATCCTGATGCGTTGATCGCCACGCTGAGCGTGGCGGAGCAGCAACTGGTGCAAATCTGTCGCGTGCTGCAAAACGCGCCGCGCGTGGTGGTGCTGGATGAACCGACCGCCGCGCTGGCGCGCCATGAAGTGCATGCGCTGTTCCGGGTAATTGAACGCATGCGCCAGCAGGGCATCGCGCTGCTTTATGTTTCGCACTATCTCGATGAAATTCAGGAGCTGTGCCAACGCGTCACGGTGCTACGTGACGGCAAAGACGTGGCGCAGTTCAACGCAGATCAACTATCACCGGCGGCACTGATCGCGGCGATGGTAGGCGACGCGCGTCATGAACTGGCACCGCGTCAGTCGCGCCGCGCCGGTGCGCAAGTACTGCAGGTTACTGCGCTCAGCGCGCCCGGCAGTTTTCACAGTGTGTCGTTCACCGGCCGACAAGGCGAAATCATCGGCATCACCGGCTTGTTAGGTTCCGGCGGTAAAGCGCTGATTCGCGCGCTGTTCGGGCTGGAAAACGGCGTCAGCGGCAAGGTTACGCTGGGCGAAGTGAGCGGCGTGCCGGCTTCTCCACATGCCGCAGTGAAGCGCGGTATCGCCTTTGTACCGGAGGATCGCCGCGCCAACGGCGTCGCGTTAAATTTGTCATTGCGTGACAATGTCACCTTAACCACGGTGCAACGCTTGCTGCGCTGGGGCGGCGTTTCGCGTCAGGCGGAGAGCGAACTGGTGGCGAAGAACATTCAGCAACTGGATATCCGCACGCCGGGGCAGCTGGCGGCGCTGCGTCAGCTTTCGGGCGGCAACCAACAGAAAGCGGTGCTGGCCAAATGGTTAAACACCGGTGCGCGTCTGTATTTGCTGGATGAGCCCACGGTGGGCGTTGATATTGCGGCTAAGGCGGCGATTTATCACACATTGCAGCAGTTGGCTGATGACGGCGCCCTGATTCTGGTGTTCTCCACCGATTTACTCGAACTGCAAACGCTGGCCGATCGCATTATGGTGTTGGCGCGCGGCGAACATGTCGCCACGCTGGAGGCACAGCACACCAGCCATCAGGAAATTCTCTCCTGGGCTTCGGGCACCGGCGCGTTAACGGAGCGTGCTTCATGAGTGATGTTACCCAATCTGCACCGCTTGTAGCACCGCGCAGCGTGCGTGGTCAGCAGTGGCTGCAACACGTTTCGCTGCTGATTATTGTGCTGGTTTTAGCCGTCTTTGCCTGGCTGTCGCCGATTTTTCTTACGGTGATGAATCTTGGCAACGTGCTACAGCAGACCGCGGTGGTTGGCACGCTGGCGCTTGGCTTAACGCTGGTTTTAAGCGGCGGCGGCTTGCAGGGTATTACCGGCGGCATTGATCTGTCGATTGCCGCCAACCTTGGCCTAAGTGCGGCGGTGTTTGCCAGCCAGCTCAACGCCGGTCAGCCCATCGCGATTGCCTTGCTGCTGACGCTGTTTACCGGTGCGGCTGTGGGTTTGTTTAACGCGCTGGCGATTGTCTGGCTCGGGATTTTGCCGCTGCTGGCAACGCTCACCAGCATGAATATCGCTATCGGCCTGGAAATGGTGCTGACCAGCAACGCCTCGGTGTCGGCCAGCAGCGATCTGCAAAATCTGTTGTTAAGCAACGGCCCTTTAGCGGTGTCGTGGCTGGGCTGGTCGTTTCTGCTGCTGGCGTTTGGCATGATCGCCTTGAGCCGCCTGACGTCCTTTGGCCTGCGCTTGCAGGCGGTGGGCAGCCATCCGCAGGCGGCGAATGCGGCGGGCATCGGCGTTAAACGCTATCAGGGTTTGAGCTACGTGTTGTGTGGCGTCAGCGCGGCTATCGCGGCAATTGCGTCGGTGTCGCTACTAAGCGGCAGTTCGCCTGGCGCCAACGACAATCTGTTGATGGTGATCGCGGCGGCGCTATTGGGCGTGGTGTTTTCCCGTCGTCTGGTGCCGACACTTGGCGGCGCACTGATTAGCGCGCTATTTCTCAGCCTGATTGCCAACGGCTTTCAGCTGATCAATGTCTCAAGTTACTGGATAAACGGCGTCGAAGGCGTGTTGATCCTATTAGTGGTGGCGTTAACCGCGCTGTTACGTCGTCGCCAGTCAAGGAGAACGCAAGGTGTCTGACTCTTTGTTATCACCTGTCGCGCCACGCCCGCGCCAGACCGGCTGGCTGCGCGCCATCATCGTGCTGACCTTTGTAGCGCTGCTCGTGTTCTTTATTATCGCGGTGCCCGCTTTTGCCACTGTCTCCAATATTCGCAGTGTGTTGCTCAATAACGTCGCGCCGCTGGCGATCGTCGCCCTGGCGATGACGTTGGTGACACGCATTGGCGCGATTGATCTCTCGGTGGGCACGGCGATCGATATTGCCTGTCTGGTTTTGGTGACACTGGTGCTGCATCAGGTCAGTTTGCCAGTGGCGCTGTTCGCGGCATTAATTGCCGCGCTGCTGGTTGGCGTGTTTAACGCCTTTTTGGTGACACAGTTAGGCGTGGAGCCGTTTCTCGCCACGCTTGGCACGCTGTTTATCGGACAAAGCGTGCAGCAGCTGTCGTCAAATGGCGGACAACCGGTTTATCTGCTGAGCCAGAAACTGCCCGATGGTTTTTCGGCGATAGGTCACGGCGCGCTGCTCGGCATTCCGCTGCCGTTGTGGCTATTGTTCCTGGTAGCGCTGGCGCTCTATCAGTTGCTGCATCGCAGCGCCACCGGCCGTTCATTGCGGGTAATGGGCGAGCAGTACAGCGTTGCGCAGCATTCGGGCGTGCCAGTGAAACGACTCACTGCGCTGGCGTTTATTCTCGCGGCGTTGATTGCCGGTATCGTCGGTTTGATTCTGGCGGCCAACGTCAAAGCCTGGGTGCCGCTGTCGGGCAATGCCTATCTGCTGAATGCGATTGGTGCCAGTTTTATTGGCGCCACCTTCGCGCCATCACGTCGGCCCAATGTGTTAGGCACGCTGCTTGGCGTGGTGCTGCTGAGCTTTATCGCCAACGGCTTGCTGCTGGTCGGCTGGAATTTTTACTGGCAACAGGTCGCCACCGGCGGATTAATTTTCATTGTGCTGGCCGTCGGGGCTCTGCGCGCGCGTCATCACAGCTGAGAGAGGTCAAAGATGAGCCGGGCACCGTTTTTACTGTTTGGTTTTATGATGAATGTGCCGGGCCACATCTCCGCAGGATTGTGGCGGCATCCGCAGGATCAGGCTCATCGCTATACCGAATTGCGTTACTGGACCGATATTGCCCAACAGCTGGATCGCGCCGGGTTTGATGCGCTGTTCATCGCCGATGCGCTGGGTCAGTTGGACGTGTGGCAAAACAAGCCGGACGCGGCGTTGCGTCTGGCGACACAAATGCCGGTTAACGATCCACTATTGCTGGTTTCTGCAATGGCAGCGGTGACGCAACATCTGGGCTTTGGCATCACCGTTTCTACCACCTACGAACAGCCGTATCTGCTTGCGCGCAAATTCACCACGCTTGATCACCTGAGCAACGGGCGCATCGCCTGGAATGTGGTGACGTCAATGCTGGATTCAGCGGCACGTAATCTGGGGCTGACGCAGCAAATTCCGCACGATGAACGCTACGATCGCGCGCAGGAGTTTCTCGATATCACCGGCAAGCTGTGGGAAGGATCGTGGGAAGAGGACGCGGTGCGGCGCGATAAGCAAAACAGCGTGTATAGCGATCCGGCCAAAGTGCATGCTATCAAGCATGCCGGGCGCTGGTATCAGGTACCGGATGCGCACCTAAGCGAGCCCAGTCTGCAGCGCACGCCGGTGCTGTTTCAGGCGGGAACCTCCAGTCGCGGGGCGCAATTCGCTGCACGCAACGCGGAAGTGATATTTCTCGGCGGCGTTACGCCGCAGGCCATTGCTGCGGATATCCAACGCATTCGCCAGTTAGCCGCAGCAGAAGGGCGCCATGCGGCTTCGCTGCGTTTCGTAACGGCTATCACGGTGATCACCGCAGAGAGTGATGAAGCCGCGCAGGCTAAATATCGCGATTATCAGCAGTACATCAGCGAAGAGGCCGCGCTGGCGCTGTTCTCTGCGTGGACCGGTATCGACTGGTCACAGGAGGATTTGGATACGCCGCTAGCGTTTCGTGAAACCGATGCCTGTCGCTCAGCCTTAGCCAGCCTGACGCGCATTGACGATCAAAAACGCTGGACGCTGCGTGATGCGGCGCGCTACATCGGCATTGGCGGATTGCATCCGCTGCTGATCGGCGGTCCGGAGAGTATCGCCGATCAGCTGGAACAGTTTGCCGCGGAGTCGGGTGTTGATGGCTTCAATCTGGCGTGGGCGATTAGTCCCGGCAGCTTTGAGGATTTTATCCAGCATGTGATGCCGGTGCTGCGTAGCCGAGGGCTTATCCGTGAAACGCCCGCGCAAGCCGTGACGTTGCGCGAACGGTTGTTTGGTCAGCCGCGACTCACGGCTGACCATCCAGCGGCACGTTTTCGCCACCGTTAATTCCATGCATGGCGCGGCGGCGGGGTGCCATTGAGGTAATAATTGCCGACGTGGTAATACTTCCAGCGCACCGGATCGTGCAAGGTGTGGGTGCGCGCATTGCGCCAGTGGCGATCGAGGTTGAACTCCTGCAGCGTTGAGCGTGTACCCGCCAGTTCGAACAGCTTGTTACCTGCCAGAATAGCGATTTCGGTAGTTAACACTTTGGCTTCAGCGGTAGCGACCGTTGCCGCAGCCACCGTGCTTTCATCGGGTTGCCGCAGCGCCAGATCAATCGCTTCGCCAGCGCGCCACAGTAAGGCTTCAGCGGCGTGCAGGCGAATTTTCAAATCCCCGACTGCCGCCAGCGTAAAGTGATCATCGGATGCGCGCTCCTGGCCGCTATCAATCCACGGACGTGACCGCTCGCGCACAAAATGCAGCGTGTCTTCAACAGTGCCGCGAGCAATGCCCACATCCACCGCCGACTGAATAATCTGCGAAATCGGACCGGCGGCAGTCGGGCGCTCAAACGCCTGATAAGCCGGGATCACGCGGGATAGCGGGGCGCGCACGTTCTCCAGCAGCACGGTGCCCGATGCCGTGGTGCGCTGACCAAAGCTCGACCAGTTGTTAATGATGGTCACGCCCGGCGTGTTGCGATCCAGCACAATCAGATGCGCGCGATCCTGATCGTCGAGCGCCACTGCGTGAATTCGATGCGCCAGCAGTGCGCCGGTGGCGTAGAATTTCTCGCCGTTGATCACCACGTCATCACCTTCACGCTGAAAACGCGTCTGGAAATCGGCGACGGTGCGCGAATTCTTCTCGGAGAAAGCGTTGCCCCAGCGCAAGCCAGCCAGCACTTCGCCCAGTAGTTCTTGTTTCTGCGCCTCGCTGCCATCCGCCACCAGATGCGCCACGCCGGCTAAATGGTTCTGCGGTAGCTGACCGAGCGCGGAATCTGCCGCCGAAATGATGGCGATGACTTTCGCCACCGTCACCCAGGATACGCCCGCGCCGCCATAGATTTTAGGGATCGCCATCGCCCATAAGCCACTTTGTGAGAACGCATCCAATTCGTTGAGCGGCAAGATGCCTTCGCGGTCGCGCAGTGCGGCGTCACGCGCAAACTCTGTGGCCAGACGTTGAGCAATCTCAATGGCTTCGGCATCATCACGAATGATATGCGCCGGTTCAGCAGGTAAGGGAACGGGTGCTTCAGGCTGTTGGGAATTGACCTTCAGGATGTGGGTTTGGCTGAGCGACATGAGAACTCCCGATAATGACGATGTAGGGAAAATATCTTCTCATGCGCTCAGCGCGCGCCATATCTCAATTGCGGCTATGCAAAGTGAAAAATAGCGTTAACACAACGGTTTACTGCGCGACTTTCACCACGGTTTTACCGAAGTTTTTGCCTTTCAGCATATCGAAAAACGCCTGCGGGGCATTTTCCAGTCCGTCGATCATGTGCTCGCGGTAGTGGATTTTTTGCTGCTCCACCAGCGGCGTCATCGCTTTGAGGAATTCGGGATAACGATCGCCGTAATCCTGGAAGATGATAAAGCCCTGCATGCGAATACGACGTTTAAGAATGCCGCCCATGATTTGCGGGGTGCGATCTGGGCCTGGCGGTAATTCGCGGCTGCTGTAACCAGAAACCAGGCCACACACCGGCACGCGCGCCGCGGTGTTCAGCAACGGGAATACGGCATCAAACACTTTGCCGCCAACGTTTTCGAAGTAGATATCAATGCCGTCCGGGCAGGCAGCCGCCAGTTGTTCCGCAAAGTCGTCACGATGGTGATCGATACAGGCGGAGAAACCGAGCTTCTCAATCGCATAACGACACTTCTCTTCACCCCCCGCAACGCCTACGACATGGCAGCCTTGGAGTTTCCCAAGCTGACCCACCGTTGCACCGACCGGGCCGGTAGCCGCCGCGACCACCAGGGTTTCACCCTGTTTTGGCTGGCCGATATCCATCAAGCCCATATAGGCCGTAAAGCCCGGCATACCGAGAATGCCCAGCGCCCAAGAAGGATGGGGCAGATCGCCCAATTTCGCCACGCCGTTTCCGTCCGAAACCGCATAGCTTTGCCAGCCGCTTTGCGCGAGGACCACATCGCCTTGCTGGAAATCCGCGTGTTTAGATTCCACCACTTCGCTCACCGTGCCGCCAACCATCGGTTGGTCGAGTTCAGCAGGTGCAGCATAAGATTTGCTGTCATCCATGCGCCCGCGCATATAGGGGTCGAGCGACAAATAGAGCGTGCGCAGCAGAATTTGGCCGTCGTTCACGTCAGGAATGGGCTGCTCCACCAGGCGGAAATTCTCTTTTACCGGTTCGCCATGCGGGCGTGAAGCTAATAGCCAAGCTTGATTACGTTGAGTAGATTGCGACATTTTTACCTCTATTAGCGTTTCCACGTGAGGCAAGTGTAGACGAGGAAAAGGCTAGTTTGAGGGTAAGGTCGCCATTAATGACGACCTTACGAAATATCTGTAGGGTGCGCATTTATGCGCACCTGGTAAAATGCCAGTGAGCCAGCGCACAAACCAAGCGTAAACTTTTCGACGCGAATTAATATAACACCATGAATTTTAACAATCATAGGGCATTTGCCTAAGCGGTCTCGGGCAATGCCACATACACCTGGCCACACTCTGCTGCGTATACCTATAGCGATGCTTTTCTCCCTACAGGTGACGCATGACACAACAACAATACGTATTATCGCCCGATCATGACGCGCATATCGCCTCGGCTATCGGCAAGTTCTTCCGCCGCATCATTCCGATGCTGGCGCTGATGTTAATTGTGAACCAAATTGACCGGGCAAACATCGGCTTCGTAAAAGCCGAACTGCAAACGGATGCGGGCATTAGTGCGGCCGCCTTCGGCTTAGGCGCGGGGCTGTTCTTTATCGGCTATGCGCTGTTTGAAGTGCCGAGCAACATGATGCTGAAGAAACTCGGCGCACGCGTGTGGCTGACGCGCATCATGATTACGTGGGGCATGGTGGTGGTGCTTACCGGTTTTGTGAGTACGCCGCTGCATTTCTATCTGCTGCGTTTCCTGCTCGGCGTGGCGGAAGCCGGCTTCTTCCCTGGCGTGCTGTTCTATTTTCGTCAATGGGTGCCGAATGCGTGGCGAGGGCGAGCTACCGCGTTGGTGTTGAGCGCCACCGCCAGCGCTTTTCTGTTCTCCGGTCCGCTCACCGGTGCCATTCTGATGATGCATGATGTTGGCGGCATCACGGGCTGGAAATGGGTGATGTTTATGGAAGGCGGCGGATCGATGGTGATCGGCTTGCTGGCCGCCTTTGTGCTGGTATCCAAACCGCAAGGCGCGAAATGGTTGAGCGATGCCGAGAAACAAGCGCTGGCGCAGCAGTTAGCGCTGGAAGATGATGCGCGCGAAGAGCACGCGGTGAAACACGGCCGCTGGGGCTTGATCAGCGATCGCAGCCTTTTGTCTTACTGCCTGATCTTCTTCACCATGACCATGACCGGCTACACGTTAGTGTTCTGGCTGCCGCAAATCATTCAGCGTATTCAGGGCTTCAACAGCTTTGAAACCGGATTGCTGACCGCCGTGCCGTGGCTGTTCGCTATCGTCGCGCTGTTTCTGCTCGGCAAAGCCACCGACCGCTATCGCGATAAACTGGACAAAGGGCTCGGTATCGCCATGCTGATCGCCGCGTGCGGCACCTTTATGGCCACGCTGGGAACGCCATGGTTTGGCTTTGTGGCGATGATTGTGGCCTGCATCGGATCCAAAGTGAGCGCGGCGTTCTTCTGGCCGATGCCGCAAAGTGAATTACCCGCCTCGATTGCCGCGCCCGGCATTGCGCTGATCAACTCGATTGGCAACCTCGGTGGCTTCTTTGCGCCCACGGTATTCGGCTACCTCGAAATGCACACCGGCAGCACCACCGGCGGACTTTACGCGCTAACCAGCGTGTCTGTGGTTACCGGACTCTATTTGCTGCTGCGTCGCAAACCTTTTCCACCCGCTTTCGGTCACACGGAGAGAAACCATGTCAGACAGTCCAGTCATTAAATCGATGCGTATCGTGCCGGTTGCCGGCTACGACAGCATGTTATTGAACATTGGCGGCGCCCATAACTGCTATTTCACGCGCATCATCGTGATACTGACCGATTCCGCCGGACATACCGGCGTAGGCGAAACGCCGTGTCATGCATCCACCTTGCAGTTGCTGGAACAGTTTCGCCCGCTGATAGAAGGTAGTTCGCTGCTGCGTCTCAACGCGACGCTGAGCCAGTTGTTCAGCAGCGAGGCTCGTCAGCAACAAACCTCGCACACCAACGACATTCATATCCCGCAGATGAATCCGGAGAAGTTTTATAACGCCGCCGCCGCCATTGAAGCGGCGCTGCTGGACCTGCAAGGCAAGCTGTTTAACCTGCCGGTAGCGGACCTGCTTGCCAGCGGTAAACAGCGCGATCGCATTCCGGTGCTGGGTTATTTGTTCTACATCGCCGATCGCAAGCGCACCAATATGCACTATCGATCAGGGGAGCATGAGCAAGAAGGCTGGTTCCGTCTGCGTCATGAAGCGGCGATGGACAGCGATGCCGTGGTGCGACTGGCCGAAGCGGCAGTTGAGCAATACGGCTTCCGCGACTTCAAGCTCAAAGGCGGCGTGCAGCCAGGCGAAGTGGAAGTGGCAACGGTGGAAGCGCTGCTGGCGCGCTTCCCTGAAGCACGCGTCACCGTCGATCCTAACGCCAGCTGGTCGCTGGAGGAGGCGATTTGCTTTGGCAAGCAGCTGGCGGGGAAGGTGCCGTATCTGGAAGATCCTTGTGGCGCTGAACAAGGCTATTCCGGTCGGGAAACGCTGGCCGAGTTTCGCCGCGCCACAGGTGTGCCGGTCGCGACTAATATGATCGCCAACGACTGGCGCCAGCTGCATCATGCGCTGCAACTGAATGCCATTGATATTCCGCTCGCCGATCCGCACTTCTGGACGATGCGTAACGCCAACGTGGTGGCGCAGCTGTGCAACGAATGGGGGCTGACAACCGGCTGCCACTCCAATAACCATTTTGATATTTCGCTGGCGATGGTGGCGCACCTGGGTGCCGCCGCGCCTGGCGATCGTCAAACCGCCTTTGATACGCACTGGATTTGGCAGGATGGTCAGCAGCTTACGCGTCAACCGCCGCAAATCCGCGATGGTTATCTGGAGTTACCGCCGGGGCCGGGATTGGGCATCGAGCTGGATATGGATCGCATCGAACAGGCGCATGCGCTATACAACGCGCTGCCGGATAAAAATCGCAACGATGCGCTGGGGATGCAGTTTTTGATCGATAACTGGCGCTATGACGCCAAACGTCCGTCATTGGTACGCTAAGGAAGCAGCATGAAGAACCTATTACGCGCGGCAACGCTATTAGCGTCGTTGGCCGCCAGCGCGCCGTTGCTGGCGCAGACTTTTGTCTACGTTTCAGAAGCCGATGATGGCACCATCGCGCGCTACGCGCTGAACGAGCAAACCGGTGCATTGCAACTATTGGGACGCACTCAGGCCGGCGGCAAAGTGATGCCGATGGCGTTGAGCGCCGATCACAAACATCTTTACGCCGCGATTCGCAGTAAACCGCTGCAACTGGTGAGCTGGAACATCGACAGCAAAACGGGCGATCTCAGCCCGTTGAATAGCGTATCCGCTGCGGCCAGTTATCCCTACATCAGCACGGATCCGCAGGGTCGTTTTCTGCTGGGCGCTTCCTATGATGGCGATGTGGTGCACGTTTATCGACTAAATAGCGACGGCAAGCTGATTGCGCCGCCGGTCGGGAGTTACAAAACCGGACATGCCGCGCACTCGGTGATTGTTGATGCGAGCGGCGAGCAGGCTTATGTCGGCAATCTCGGCACCGATCGCGTGCTGCAATTGAAACTGAGCGCCGAGGGAGAGCTTTCGGGGTTAGGCAACGGCTATGTTAAAACGGCGACAGAAAACGGACCGCGCCATTCGGTGTTGTCGCCGGATAATCGCTATCTCTACAACATCGGTGAAATGGGCGGCATCATTACGCAGTTTCGTCGTGAAGCCAGCGGTGAGCTGGTGAAAGTGGCGGAGACACCAAATGCGGTAGCGGAAAAATATCAACTGCAACACGGCAAAGAGCGACCGCCGGGCTACAGCGACACCACGCCGCGCATCTGGGCGGCCGATATTCGTCTGACGCCGGATGGCCGTTTTCTCTATGTCAGCGAGCGGACCAGCAGCACCATCAGCGGATACCGGATTAACAAAGCAGACGGCAAACTGACGCTGATTGATAGCTGGCAAGTCGAGAAACAGCCGCGCGGCATCTCGATCACCGCTGACGGACGTTGGTTGATTGCCAGCGGCGAAAAGAGTGCGGTGACCGGCAGCTATGCCATTGATCAAGAAAGCGGGGCGCTAAAGCGCGTTGGCGAAGCACCGGCTGGCGGTGACGCCAATTGGGTGACGGTGGTGAGTTACAAATAATCCCTAAGGATTGCCATTAATGGCGACCAGGTGCGCCTTACAGTTGCTTATATTTCTCATTGGTTAAAGTGTAGCGGTGGGCTGGCTGAATGATAATGCGCTCAAAGTTGCAAGCACTTGTGAGCGCGATTCATTAATATGACATGCGTGACAATGTCACTGATTGGGGTAAGCAGAGTGCGACAATGTCCCTCGACGATCGACCTTTCTTGCGGCTAACCACAACAGTGCGGTGACAATCCAGCCAATAATCCACGACACATCATTACCGGCAAAAATCCAGGTTAACGAACCGTGATGCAGTGGATTATCAATGAACGGCAACTGTACCAGCACGCCGCAGAAGTAGACAATTATGCCCGCCCAGTTCCAGCGACCGTAACGTCCGTTGGGCTGGGAGAGTGCCGGTACATCGACTTTACCTTTGGTGATCAGGTAGAAATCGGTCAGGCTGATTGCGCTCCACGGCACAAAAAAGGCCAGTAAAAACAGCAGGAAATGGGTGAATGATTTCAGGAAAGCGGGTTCGCTAATCAGCGCAATCACACAAGAAATCGTCACCATCAACACCACAAACAGAATGCGGCCGCCACGACTTAATGCGGTTTTCTGACGGAAGCCAGAAACGATGGTGGTGAGTGACATAAAGCTGCCGTAAGCATTCAGCGTGGTGAAAGTGATTTTGCCGAAGCAGATCGCAAAATAGATCACCATCGCCATCGTAGCGCTGCTGCCTAAACTGACAATATAGCCAACCTCGTTGCCAGAGAAAGCCTTACCGGCAATCGCCGCGACAATTACACCCAACGTCATTGAAGCCTGCGTTCCTAAAACCGTGCCGAAGAAAACGCAGCTGAAAAGTTTTTTGGCTGAGACGTTAGCCGGTAAATAGCGCGAATAGTCAGAAACATACGGGCAAAATGCAATCTGCCATGACGACGACAACGAAACCGCAAGCAGGAAGTTAGCGACCGTGAAATGCTGGTTCTGCCACACTGCGGACAGATCATGGGTAGAAAGCAGCGTGATAAACAGGTAAACAAAGGCAAGTACGCCAATCACGCTGGCCACTTTACCGAGCTTGTGAATCACGCGATATCCCAGCACCGCGATGACGACGATAATCGCACTGAACAGGATCATGCCTGACGCATTGCTGGTATTGATCAGTTTGGCGAGCGCCTGTCCGGCTAGCACCGTACCGCTGGCAGAGAATCCGACATACATGATGCACACCAACACCAACGGAATCACCGCACCATATACGCCAAACTGCATGCGGCTGGTGATCATTTGCGGCAATCCGAGACGCGGTCCCTGAATGGCATGCAGTGACATGATCGCCGCGCCCACAACTTGCCCAACCAGCAAGCCGATGATCGACCACACCACATCGCCGCCCAACACCACGGCCAGCGCGCCGGTTACGATGGCGGTGATCTGCAAATTGCCACCAAACCACAAGGTGAATTGGCTGAAAGGATGTCCGTGGCGTTCGCTCGGAGGAATGTAATCAATGGATCGCGTTTCTGACAGGCGCTGTTTCTCTGCGCCGGCGTAATCTGCTGCAGGTGATTCGGCTGACATAGTTTCCTCGCTAAAACGGCTAAAGATGGGAAATTATTGTTAGTATGATGTGGCTTCTCTTGGTGGTACATGTATATACATGTTGCGATATTGTCATGCAGCATGGAAACTTACAATACGATCGGTCATTGGAAAATGTGATGACGCGGGCAAGGTTGGGAAGTTATGAAATGGAGAGTACGGATGAGTTGATATGACGTCGCTACGTGAATTCTGCAAAAAGAGCAGGGTGGAAGTTGCCGAGAATTCACGTAGCGCTGCCGGTTTTGTCGCCAGAAATTACTGATCTTTGCCCATAGTCCAGGGATTTGGCGCGGAATCATCTGCCTTATCCGCAGCAAAATCATCCAGTGAATCCAGATACAGTGCTTCAACCTCAGCGCGTGCCCAGGGTGTGCGGCGTAAAAACTTCAGGCTCGATTTAACGCTTGGATCGCTTTTGAAGCAGTTGATATTAATGAGCTTACCCAGTTCGGCCCAGCCATAATGGGCGACCAGCGCAGTAATTTGCATCTCAAGCGTGACGCCGTGCAAGGGATCTTTGGAGCGATGATCGTTCATAGGAAATCCTTAAAATGTTGACGGCAAAGGTTACAAGAAAGCCACGTAAGCGGCAATGGTGCGATCTTCATTGCCGGTAAATGCTGTACACTTGTTGCCAGAAAATCACTATTGGACGGTACGCTATGAACGACAAGAAAATGATTTCCATCGATCAATTCAATCTCAGTGAACGCGTTGCAGTAGAAGAAGCGTTTAAGGGATTGATGGGGAAGTATCGCCAGCGCACTGGCAAAGAGCCGGATGCAAAGAAAGAGAAAGAGTTCACTGCGGAAGCCCGGCAGCAGATTATGACGACGAAACTGGCCAAAGAGAAAGCGCTGGCTGAAAAGGCAAAGAAAACGCCAACGCGCAGGAAGAAACCTGAATCGTTGAAAGAGAGTGAAGTCAGTGATTTCAACTGGAAGGCGTCGGTGATTAAAGGGCGCAGATAACGGCAACGTGCGTTCAACAGTCCGTCGCCGGGATGATCGCGGGTTACGGATTGTTGGTGACGGAGGTGAAAGAAGGCAGGTGATGAGCGGATGAAGGTTTGAGTGCGCGATGATATATCTCATTTAACATAATATACATTATGCGCCCTTTGGTTGATATCCGCCTTGGACTATATTCATCAACGTCATCATTACGGAGAAAATTCATGAGCCATTTCACCTGCGGATGCCTTTGCGGAAACGTTCGATTCGAAGCAACCTCAGGACGTTTTGAAAACTAAATAAAAGAGGAACCAATCAGTGGTTCCTCTCCAATCTTAAATACGTTTACGGACGTGCCGCCGTGCCATCTGGCAGACGCGCGTTAGTCCAGTCTGGAATACCGCCCGATACCGGATATTTTGCCGCCTCTTTCAGATCGATATCCACGCCCAGCCCCGGACGATCGCTGAGATAGGCATAACCGCGATCAATCTCCGGACAACCTGGGAACACTTCCTGCAGCGCCTCATTCACCGGCGTGTACTCCTGAATGCCAAGATTGGTGATGCTCAGATCAATATGCAGGTTTGCTGCCACGCCAATCGGTGAGATATCGCCCGGACCATGCCACGCGGTGCGCACGCCAAACAGTTCCGCAAAAGTCGCCAGCTTCTTCGCCGGTGTAATGCCGCCAATGGTACTGACATGGCAGCGAATATAATCGATCAGCTGGTTTTGAATTAATGGCTTCCACTCGTTGATTTGCGTAAACAGCTCGCCCATGGCAATTGGCGTGCTGCTTTGGCTACGTAATTTACTCAGCCAGTCGATATTTTCTGGCGCAACCGGATCCTCGAGGAAAAATAGCTGATACGGTTCGAGTGATTTCGCCAACTGAATCGAAGCGATTGGCGTGATGCGCTCGTGCACATCGTGAATAAACTCAACGCCAAAACCGAGCTTGTTGCGCAGATGATCAAACAGGCGCGGTACGGCGCGCGCATAAGCATCCGGATCGAAATAGATGCCGTGAGTAGGATTACGCGGTGACACCTTCGGCTGGATATTGCGCGCCTTGGCCAGCTTGCCGGCGATCAAACGCAAATCATCGGTACCCGCGCCGCCATACATGCCCATCTGACAGCGCACATATTGATAGCCCTCTTCCATGCGCGCGCGGATGTTGTCTTCAACTTCTATCTCATCGGCACCGTCGCAGTGGCGATAAAGCGGCACGCCATCACGACATTTGCCGCCAAGCAGTTCATACACTGGCAGGTCGGCAACTTTACCCTTCAGGTCCCACAGCGCCATATCCACACCGGAGAGCGCATTATTCATCACCGGACCGTTACGCCAGTAACCGCTGACCGCCGCCGATTGCCAGATGTCTTCGATACGCGCCGGGTCTTTGCCGATCAAAAACGGCTTCATGTAGTTTTCAATCGCGGCGGCGACCGCGTAGATACGCTGAGTAAAGGTGGCGCAGCCCAAACCGTATAAACCGGGTTCGCTGGTTTCGATTTTTACCACCACCAAATCAATGCCGCCTGGCGCGGTAAGGATGGTTTTTACATCGGTAATTTTCAGGTTAGTCATCATGATCCTCACAGTATCTGGATAACATGCTGTATGATGTCCTACATGTTATGTGTATTAAAAAGCCCTGTGCAGGGCTTTTGGTTATTCAGTTATGGCGTACATCCTCGATGGCGTGCACGTTATGTGTCATCGCGCTATTAAGCGTCTCGGCTGCCAGCGAGGCATCGCGGTTTTTCAACGCCATAAAGACTTTAATGTGGGCTTCAACGCTTTCCAGCGTAATGCCCAATACGCGGTTCAACTCTTCGAGGTAATGCACATAAATCCCCTTGAGGGATTCCATGACGTGGATGAACACTTTGTTGTGCGAGGCTTTCACAATCGCCAGATGGAAATCGTAGTCCGCCAGCGAGTACTTCTTGTAGTCATCTTTACTCACCAGCATGCGATTTAGGGCGCTTTCCAGCACTTTGACATCCTCATCTGTGGCGTTCTGCACTGCCAGCTCCATACATTTGAACTCGACGGTCTGACGGAAAACCCGCATATCATCAAACTCTTCCTGCGAAAGGTGCAGAATGGGCTGGTTATCGCTGAACGATCCGTAGCGCGCCACTTCGCGGGTAACATAGGTACCCTTCCCTTGATGCGTCACCACCACGCCAAGGTCTCGCAGCTTCTGCACGGCACTCCGCACGCTGACGCGGCTCACCTGAAAGGTTGCGGTCAATTCCGCTTCTGACGGCAACTTACAGCCCGGCTCCCACAGACCATCCTGAATGTTCTGCTTCATCTGCTCGTAGATGACATCAACCACATTATGTTTTTGGATACTTTCCAGCGCCACGGCTTTACTCACTTGTCCTACATGTCTACCGCTTTTTAACGCGTCACTGCTTGCAACACAAGCAGCAATTTTTCGCGCAGCAAAAGCGATACTGCAAAACCCCGAAATTTAACTATTACTTTCATTAGGTTAATCATCAAAGGTAGATAATTACCTTCTGATGATGACATTAATAATTTGTGAGATATCTTACAAATCTCTCGCCTGCCAATTGCTGCCTTTCTGCGCATGACGTAAAAGTAACCCATCCAACTTGTTAGTCATGTTACATGAAGGACGTTTTGTTATGCAGACCTTATTTAACCTCTCCGGGAAAACCGCCCTGATTACCGGCTCAACGCGCGGTTTGGGATTTGCTTATGCACAAGGCCTGGCGCAGGCCGGCGCAAAAGTGCTCCTGAATGGCACGCGTCAGGAGCACATGGATAAGGCGCTGGAGCAATTACAGCAACAAGGATTTGATGCCCGAGGCTTTCTGTTCAATGTGGCAGATGAAGCCGCGATTGAAGCGGTATTCCAGCAGCTTGATGAAGAGAACATTCACGTCGACATTGTGATCAACAACGCAGGCATTCAGTTCCGCAAACCGATGCTGGAACTGGCATTGAGCGACTGGCAGCGGATGCTGGATATCAATCTCACCAGCGCGTTCCTCGTCTCACGTGCTGCAGCCAAACGCATGGTGGAACGCCAGCGCGGTGGGAAAATTATCAATATCGGATCGCTGACCAGCGAAGCCGCGCGCCCTACCGTCGCGCCCTACACTGCGGCAAAAGGCGGCATCAAGCTGTTAACCAAATCGATGGCGGCTGAATGGGCGCCGTTCAATATCCAGACCAACGGCATTGGGCCGGGCTATATCCTAACGGATATGAACGAAGCGCTGATCGAAAACGAAGAGTTCAATAAATGGGTCTGCAGCAGTAATCCTTCTGGTCGCTGGGGAAAACCCGACGAACTGGTTGGTACCGCCATCTATCTGGCGTCCTCTGCTTCCGATTACGTCAATGGCCAGATGATTTACGTGGATGGCGGCTGGCTCGCCACCTTATAACGGACCGATTTAAACGACCTAAGCTGGGCACCAAGACTCAGCTGTATCCTACTCAAGCGACCTGAGGTCATAGCATGAACCAGAATATTGCAGGGATTTTACCGGCTAGTCGGTGGGGAAAACTCATCCCGATTGCCTTTATTACCTATAGCCTCGCCTACCTCGATCGTGCCAACTACGGTTTTGGTGCCGCCGCAGGTCTGGCTGAAGATCTCAATATCACGCCCGCCATTTCGGCATTACTCGGCGCACTGTTTTTCCTCGGTTATTTCTGTTTCCAGGTGCCGGGCGGCATTTACGCGGAAAAGCACTCGGCGAAGAAGCTGATTTTCTGGAGCCTGATCCTGTGGGGCGCATTGGCCACCGCCACCGGCATGGTGCACAGCGTGGCGCTGCTGGCGGTGATCCGCTTCCTGCTCGGCGTCGCAGAAAGTGTGGTGATGCCGGCGATGCTGATCTTCCTCAGCCACTGGTTCACGCGCGCGGAGCGTTCCAAAGCCAACACCTTTCTGTTCCTCGGCAATCCGATTACCGTGTTGTGGATGTCGATTCTCTCCGGCTATCTGGTGAACGCCTTTGGCTGGCGCGGCATGTTCATTATTGAAGGCGTGCCTGCCATCTTATGGGCGTTCATCTGGTGGAAAATTTATGCCGACCGACCGCGTGATGCCAAATGGCTGAGCGAGGCCGAAAAGCGTGCGGTGGAAAACGCGCTGGCGGCAGAGCAGCAGTCGATCAAACCGGTTAAGAATTACCGTGAAGCTTTCCGCTCGCCTAAAGTGCTGGCGCTGGCGTTTATCCACTTCTTCTGGAATATCGGCATGTACGGTTTCATCATGTGGCTGCCTTCCATGCTGAAGAGCGCGTCCGGCATGGGTATTGTCGCGACCGGTTGGCTCTCAGCCGCGCCCTATCTGCTCGCCGTGCCGCTGATGCTGACCGCATCCTGGTTCTCCGATAAATACCAGCAGCGTAAAAACATCGTGCTGCTTTTCCTTGGGCTGGGCGCGGTGTGCTTCATTGCTTCTTTTACGCTCGGTGCGACGCACTTCTGGTTCTCATGGGTGCTGCTGGTGATCGCGGGCGGTGCGATGTACACGCCGTACGGACCCTTCTTCGCTGCGATCCCTGAGATGCTGCCACGCAACGTTGTAGCGGGCGCGATGTCCTTCGTGGTCTGCTTCGGTGCGTTGGGATCCTTCGTCGGCGCATGGATTGTGGGCTATCTCAATGGCCTTACCGGCAGCCCAGCGGCCTCTTATGTATTTATGGGCGGATCGCTGGTTGTGGCGGTATTACTCACCGCACTGACCACCTTTAGTAGCCTGAGCACGCCAACGGCACAAACCCGCTCTGCACACTCATAGAGAATGAAGTCATGACCATGAAACCCACGCGCACGCGTTTAAGCGTTTTATTCATGCTGTTTATTGTCACCGCTATCAACTATATGGATCGCGCTAACCTGGCGGTAGCCGGTTCCCATATTCAGGGCGAGTTTTTCTTATCCGCCACGCAGTTAGGTTTACTGTTTTCGATGTTTACCTGGTTTTATGCTCTGAGCCAGATTCCGGTCGGCTATCTGCTTGACCGTATTGGTTCGCGCTGGCTGTACGGCAGCGCGATTGTGCTGTGGAGCCTGTTTACCCTGCTAATGGGATTGGCATCGCATCACTTTTTCACCACCGCCACCGCGTCATTTATGATGCTGTTGGTGTGCCGCGCGCTAATTGGCGTAGCAGAAGCGCCCTCTTTTCCCTCCAACACCAAAATCATCGCCACCTGGTTTCCCGACCATGAACGTGCGCGTGCAACGGCAACCTATTCCAGCGCGCAATACATTGGTCTGGCGCTGCTGACGCCGGTGCTGTCGTTTATCGTCTCTCAATGGGGTTGGGAGATGTCATTTTATCTCTCTGGCCTGGTGGGCATTGTGTTCGGCATTTACTGGCTGATTGTCTATCGCGACCCGCAGCACAGCAGCAAAGTGAATGATGCGGAACTCGATATCATCCGCAAAGGCGGCGGCCACGGTTCAGTGAATCAGCAAGCCGGAAACGGCAAGATTAACTGGCAGTCGGTAAAACACATTCTGCGCCAGCGCACCACCTGGGGTTTGTTTATCGCGCAGTTCGCGGCCTCGTCGACGCTCTACTTTTTCCTGACCTGGTTTATTGTCTATCTGGAAAAAGGGCTGCATCTGTCGATCGATAAAGCGGGGATTGGCGCAATGTTCCCTTATCTGATGGCGATGGCTGGCGTGCTGTGCGGCGGAACGCTGAGTGATTTCCTGCTCAAGCGTGGCCGCAGCCGCACCTTCGCACGCAAGCTGCCGGTAATGCTGGGGATGTTGCTCACCTGTTCGATTGCGCTAGTGAATTTCTTCCAGGACAGCCCGGTAATTGCCATCGCTATTCTCTCTATCGCCTTCTTCGCCAACGCCTTCTCTAATCTCGGCTGGGTGGTGTGCAGCGATGTGATTCCGCGCCACTTAATCGGCACCATCGGCGGCTTTCTGAATATTTTTGGCAATCTCTCCGGCATTGTCAGTCCGATCATCATCGGCGTTATTTTGCAGCGCACCCACAACTTCCAATACGCGATGTGGTACATCGCTGCCGTCGCACTGATGGGCTTTTTGGCCTACCTGCTGCTGGTTGGCAAAATTGAAGTGATGACGCCGCCCGGCCAACAACCGGCTGAAAATAAAAAGAAATTTGAAACCCCTTCAAACGCATAGAGAGAAGCATAATGCAGCAGAAAACAGTGAACGCGGTGATCGTCAATGCCGCACATGATGTGCGCTGTGAGTCGCGGGAAATTGAGTGGAACGCGCAGCAAGTGTTAGTCAAAGTTGAGCGTGGCGGGATTTGTGGCTCGGATATTCACTATTTCCAGCATGGCCGCGCGGGCATGTCGGTACTGAAAGCGCCGATGATTTTAGGCCATGAATTTGTTGGCATCATCGAGCAAGTGCCAGAAAACAGCGACCTGAAGGTTGGCCAGCGCGTGGCGATCAATCCTTCCCAACCGTGCCAGCTGTGCGCGCTGTGTCAGGAAGGAAAACAGAATCTTTGTCGCTCAATGCGCTTTATGGGCAGCGCGCAGTTTTTCCCGCATGTTAACGGCGGATTTGCCCAATATGTGGCGGTTAATCCCGTGCAGTGCGTACCGTACAGCGATGGCGCAGATGCCAAAGTGATGGCCTTTGCCGAACCGCTGGCGGTGTGTATTCATGCGGTACGCCAGGCTGGCGATCTGACCGGCAAGCGCGTGCTGGTCACCGGCGCCGGACCGATCGGTTGTCTGGTCATCGCGGCGGCACTGGCTTCAGGTGCCACCGAAGTGGTGGCTACCGACATCAGCGAACGTTGTCGTCAGTTGGCGATCAATATGGGGGCCAGCGCGGCGCTGGATCCGCGTGACGAACAGCAAATTGCGCGCTGGGCAGAAAATGGCGGCAGTTTTGATGTCTGTTTTGAAGCTTCTGGCGCAGGCGCGGCGGTGGCTTCGCTGGTCGCCTTTACCCGTCCGGGCGGCATTATCGTGCAGCTTGGCATGGGCGCGGCAGAGGTAAACTATCCCATCGGGCCGTTGCTGGTCAAAGAGATACAGCTACGCGGATCCTTCCGCTTCACCAGCGAATTCACCACCGCAGTACGCTGGCTTGAGCAAGGCAAAATCAATCCGCTGCCGCTGCTTTCAGCCGAAATGCCCATGCAGGATGCCGCACTTGCGCTGGAGCTGGCAGCGGATAAAGAGCGTGCGGCTAAAGTCCAGCTGGTTTTCTGAAGGCTAACCGGAGAGAAAGCCTCTCCGGTTATTTCCTGAAACGGACTAAATCCTTCAGGGTGGCGTGCTCAAATTCGGGTAATGCAGCAAAAATGCCATCACCTTGCATGTCATAAATTTGCTGAAAATAAAATTTTGCGCCATCAACTGCGCCCAGAGCATAGAGCGCACGCGCAAGCGTCATTCGGGAAAGTATTTGGTTTTGTTGCGCTTCCCAATCTAGGGCTTCTTTCGCCGCTTCAATTGCTTCTTGATAGCGCTGACACTGGATTAATATTGCGCCATAGCCGCTCATAATCCAGAAATAGATATCGTCATCTCGCAGATGCGCTTTGGCTAATTCAGCGGCTGCACCCCATGAACAGGCTGCAGCCTGATGCTCACCCAGCGAATCAAGTGAAATACCTCGATTCGCTAAATCGAAGGCTTTCTCATGCCAGTTTTTACGGTGGAACTCCATGTCATCACCTCATTTTGCGGTAGGAACAGTATTGATATCCTATGCAGCATAAATGAGAGTGAAATAAAGTTCATAGTTACGCGAGAATATTTCCTTACCTGCTAACTTCGTGTCCGATTAAACCACCGATCGCCGCGCCACCCAATGTACCGAAGGTGCTACCACCGGTAAGTACCGCACCGCCTACCGCACCAACACCGGCACCAATCGCGGTATTTCTGCCACGATGCGACATGCCACACGCGGTAACAGAAAACATGACCAGTACGACAATAGCAATATTACAGCTGCGTTTTAAAAGCATACAAAGCCTCACTGCCATGAATAGATGGCATGCAAAAGTGTTTATTTGATTGTTGTTAAAATACCCAATCTGTTGTGACTGGCACTGCTCGTCGGCGTGAATTTAAGGTGTTTTATGATGAGACGGAAGGTAAAAATTCTTATTTGCGGCTGGCACTAGCGAGGCGGCGAAAAAGTCGCCGCCTTGCACACGCTCCATCATGTCAGGAAGCCGCTCGCTTTACCCGTGCCACCGTTCTCACCATCGCCAATGTGGCAACAATCAGCAGTATGCCGCCGACCATCGACATGGCTTTAAAACCTAGATGTTTAAACATCATCAGGCCGACAATCCCGCCGATCAGGAAGGAAAATATCGTGGTCAGATGCGTCCACAGCTGACGTTTCTGACCCGACAGCTGTTTCGACGGATCGCGGCGGAACAGCGCGGCTAATACCGATGCCAGCGAAATTCCTGCATCGGTCAGCGTGCCGGTAATATGGGTTGAACGTACGCGGCCATTGGATAACTGCGTAGAGGTTGAATTATGTACGCCCATCAGGAAGCCCAGAATGACAATAACTTCCCGGTTGTTGGCCGACGAATAAAAGAACATTTCAAACAGCGATAACGCTATTAAGGCCAGCCCTTCAACCCACAATATTTGGCAGAATATAATGCGATTGCCATTGGCTAATCCGCTGATCACCACCATTCTCGCCGTGACCGCACCACAAACAAAGGCAAACAGGATGGTGGCTAAAAAGGTGATATCACGGAAATTAACGTTCGATACTTCACTGGATAATTGAGAGGTATTACCTGACATATGCGAGGGGAAAAAGCCAAACGCCCCCAAGGCGATTGCATTGAGCACACCGGCGGCCGTGGCGAGCCACATTGCCAGATTCCTGTCCTCATCATGCGTTCGTGTGCGTTTAAGTTTAATCAGCATCAGATACCTCATTATTCTGAACCAGGGCCGAATAATAACCATAGAGCACTACGCGGCGTACATAACCAGGAAATCCCCGAATAAGACGCTGAGCAGATTAAAGAAAGTAAAAAAAATCAACGAGGCGGGATATATTTAAATTAATGTAAAGATTGGCACGTCATATAAAGGTCGCCATTTAGGATGCCCGCCTTTTCAGGAATTAACCGAATGATTTATTTTCATCGGGGCGACCACCACATTCACGCCTAAATCCTGCATACGCCGCAAAATAGGCACTGGCGTGCCCTGATTAACAATTACCACATCGAATTCACTCAGATGCGCAAAACGGTGCAGCGCCCGGCGTTCAAACTTGGTGTTATCCATCATCAGAATGCGCTTCTGCGCGGCATCAAACATCGCGCGTTTGGTCTCCACCGTTTCTGCGGATTGGTGGAACACTGCATCATCGATAATCGCTGACATGCTGACGAAAAACACGTCGGCGCGCAGGCTGGCAATTTCATCCCGCGTCATGCGGCCCATAAAAGCATTGCACCAGTGATAGAACTGTCCGCCGAGGCCCATCAAAGTGATATCGCGGCCATTGCGCAGCTCGTTCATGAGGGTCAGGGAGTTGGTGATCACCGTCAGCGGCGCGCGCGCCGAGAGCAGCCGCGCCATCTGCTGCACGGTGGTGGAATCATCCAGGAAAATCGCCTGTCCCGGTTCGAGGTAGGTCGCGGCGACATCGGCAATCGCCTGTTTCTCTTCCAGCTGACGCGTGGCGCGATAGATATCGCTGGATTCAACCAGGCTAGTTGGCGTCGCGGACACCACGCCGCGCGATTTATGCAGCAGGCCACGCTCAACCATTTCGTCGATATCACGATGGGCGGTCATCAAACTGATGCCGAAGCGATCGGTGATGTCTTCGATGCGAATCGCCCCTTCTGCCATCACCGCTTCGGCGATTAACTGGCGACGGGCCAGTTGACGCGCCTGGCGGCTATCGCTGGGTAAGGTTTCGGCCATAAATACGCCAAGTGAAGAGTCCTGCGGGTTATGCGCCATATTTCATCCGGGAAAGTGAAGCGAGAAGCGTTTTCGGCACTCATTACAGCGTTTAATACGGATTTTGGCAAATTGCGACTAACGTTACACTGCGTGATAAATCGCGCCGCTACGAATACGTGCGTTTCAAAGGTGGTTGTTATAAAAAACGCACATAGCGTAGTGGCGCAATTTATTGCGCAACTTTTACTGCTTCAGAACAAACGGTGAAGCAAAGTTACCGGCGTTCTCTTTAATGATCAGGATGCAGTCAAACAGCTGCTTCTCCGAGGCCGCACCGGTCTTACCGGTTTTCAGGAAGCTATCCGCCTGCTCTACCGCTTTCTGCGCGAACTGCGCCACCGGCTGCATCACAGTGTAGGCCAGCGTACCGGCTTTCACAGCGTCAACCGCATCCGGTGAACCGTCAAAACCGCCGACTTTGATCTGATTCAGCTTGCCAGCTTCTTTCAACGCAGCGATCGCGCCCAGCGCCATTTCGTCGTTGCCGCTGATCACGCCTTTAATGTTTGGATTGGCTTGCAGCAGTGACTGCATTTTGTTGAAGCCTTGTGTGCGATCCCAGTTAGCCACTTCCTGACCGACTTTCTTCAGCGTGGGATATTGCGACAGCACCGTATCAAAACCGTTGGCGCGGGTAGCGGCGTTATTATCTGACGGCGGGCCGACCAGCTCGACATAGTTCGCACTATCGCCCACCTGCTTCACCCACTCCATTGCGCCAACCGCCGCGCCCTGCGCGTTGTTAGAAACCAACTGCGCTTTGGTGAGCCCGCTCTGGTTCAGTTCGGCATTGATGATAAATACCGGAATATTGGCGGCGATGGCCTTTTTCACCGAGCCGACCGAACCATCGGCGTTCGCCGGATCGAGAATAATCGCCTTCGATTTATTGGTGATCGCCGTATCAATCAGCTGACTTTCGGTATTGGTATCGCCTTTGTGCGCACTGACTTTGGCGCTGTAGCCCAGCTTTTCCGCCGCTTTCTGCGCTACCTGGCCTTCCGTTAGCCAGTAAGGGTTGGAAGGATCGTTAACGATGATGGTCATTAACCCGTTATCTGCCCAGGTGGGTGCAGCAAAAGTGGTGATGGCCATAGCCGCAGCCGCGATGAAGAGACGTTTAGTGAACATAGTTGGTGCTCCGTTATTATTTGGGGTACAGGTTTTACGGATATCCGCGCGCTGCTGAAACAGCGCGCGTGAGTTAGCGAGCGCGTCGTCCGTATTGCAAGGTGTTGAGCAATACCGCCAGCACGATCACGGCACCAGTGAACACCGTCTGCCAGTAAGCAGAGACGCCGATAATCACCAGGCCATCAGAGAGAAAACCAATCACGAACGCGCCAAGCAGCGTGCCGCGCACGTTGCCGCGTCCACCGGTCAGGGCCGCACCACCAATCACCACTGCCGCAATCGCAGTCAGTTCATAAGTGGTACCAGCAGTTGGGCCGGCCGAGGTGAGCTGTGAGGAGAGCACCAGCCCGGCGAGTGCCGCGCAGACGCCAGACAACACATAGACGCTGATTTTGATGCGCTTCACCGGCACACCTGACAGATCGGCCGCACGTTCGTTACCACCCGACGCGTACAGCCAGCGACCAAACGCTGAGCGGCTAAGCAGGAAACCACACGCCAGCGCCACCACGCCCAGCACCAGCACGCCAACCGGGATATTGAAGAGGCGATTAAAACCGAGCCAGTCGAAGCCGGTATTCCCCAGCGCTTCGCTGCCGGAGAGTTTGTTGTAGGTCAGACCATTAGTGATCAGCAGCGCAATGCCGCGCGCCACATACATCGTGCCGAGCGTGGCGACGAAGGCCGGAACGCGGAACCAGGCGATCAGCACGCCGTTGACTAATCCCACCAGCGCGCCCACCACCAGCGTCAAAATCGCCACCGCCCACACCGGCAGATAGAGCACCACGCCGAGCGCTTCGAGGTTGATGCCCTGCATCATAAATCCGGCCATCACTCCAGCGAGACCCAGCGTAGAGCCCACCGATAAATCGATGCCACCGTTGAGGATCACCAGCAGCATGCCGATCGCCGGCAAACCGAAGATCGCCACGTGCGACGCCATGGTGAGAAAGTTAGCGCCGGTAAAGTAGTTGGGCGACAACATGGAGAAGGTAGCGATAATCACCAGCAGCGCGATGAACGCGCGCCCTTCCAGCAGCAGACGCGCCACATTCAGCTGCTTGTCGCTTTTTTTCTTGTTGACCACCGGCGGCGTGTCCAGCGTTTGGGTTCTGTCAGTCATACCTTTTGCTCCACTTTTCATGTCATGCCACCAAAGACTCGCCTGAAGCGGCCATAATGCGTTCTTTACTGACGCTTGCGTCGAAGATGGCGGAGATGCGCCCTTTGCTCATCACCACAATGCGATGGGCAATACTCAGGCATTCGCCCACTTCCGAGGTGGTATACACCACCGCCAGCCCCTTTTTGGCGTTCTCCGCCAGCAGGCGAAACACTTCCGCTTTGGCGCCGATGTCGATGCCGCGGCTCGGCTCATCCAGCAGAATCACTTTGGGACGGGTGGCGAGCATTTTGCCGATCACCACTTTTTGCTGATTGCCGCCGGAGAGCGATCCAATCGCCGCATCGCCACCAGCGGTTTTCACCGTCACGTTACGAATGCTGTCGTTGACCAGCTGTTTTTCCCGGCTTCTGGAGAGCACCAGTCCGCGTACAAAGTCGCCGATGCTGGCCAGCGACAGGTTTTCACCCACCGACATGGTTTGTACCAGGCCATCGCGCTGCCGATCTTCCGGCACCAGCGCCAGCCCAATTTGAATGCGTTGTGAGATGGTAAGCGCGGAGATATCGGTGTCCTGCAATAGAATGTGACCGCTGCTTTGCTGCAGACGTCCGGCGATGCACTCCAGCAGCTCGGTGCGCCCCGCGCCCATCAGCCCGTAAATACAGACAATCTCCCCGGCTTGCACCGCCAGCGATAAGTTGTCCACCAGCCGAATGCCGGTTTTACTTTTCAGCGTCAGATCTTTTACCGTCAGCGCCGGCAGCCCGAAGTCGTAGCCCTGCGGCGGCGATCCCAGATCAAAGTGATCGCCAACCATGTTGCGCACGATCCATTCGAGATCGATCTCATCGCGTTTGGCATAGGCGGTCATCACGCCATCGCGTAGCACCACCGCCCGATCGGTAATCTCCAGCGCCTCTTCCAGGTGATGCGAGATATAGACAATCGCGACGCCCTGGCTGGTTAAATCACGGATCACCTGAAATAGCACCGCCACTTCTGCCGCGCTCAGAGCCGAGGTCGGTTCATCCATGATCAGAATCTGCGAATTCACCGACAGCGCGCGGGCAATCTCCACAATCTGCTGCTGTCCCAGACGCAGGTTTTCCACCGGCGTCAGCGGATCGATCTCCTCCTCCAGCGCCGCCATCAGGTGCGCCGTCACGCGCGCCTCTTCGGCATAATCGACGCCGCCCGGCTTCATGATTTCGCGGCCCATAAAGATGTTGTCGCGCACGTTCATATTCGGCGCGAGATTCAGCTCCTGATGGATAATCGAGATGCCACAGTCACGCGCTTCGGTGGCGGATCGAAAGGTCTTCTCCTCGCCGTGTAGCAAGATTTCCCCGGTTGTTGGCGTAATCACACCAGACAAAATTTTCATCAGCGTCGATTTACCCGCGCCGTTTTCACCAAACAGCGTGGTCACTTCGCCACGACGAATTTCGAAATTGACGCCCTTCAGCGCGTGCGTGGAGCCGTACACTTTGCTGACGTTGCGCGCTTGCAGGATCACTTCGCCTTTCAGCAAGGCGGGATTGAGGTTGAACGGTTTCATTTCACCTCCAAGCTGACCGGCGTCACCATCCAGTTTTTCGCGTTGAGTAAGCGGAACACGCCAACCACCTGCACGGTTTTGCCCGGCAACGCATCACGATCCAGCTTGTCGAGCACCGCGCTTTTCATCGCACGATTGATGGCGGAACCGGCATTTTGATATTCGATTTGGTTCGTGAAATCACCGAACTGGATCTTGCCGTTAGCGTCACGCAGATCGGTACCAGTGATCGCTGGACCGGTTTGCAGCCGCACCTGCATATCACCTGCTAATCCATCGATTTTCAGCGGGAAGATGCCCATCTGCCCGGCTTGCACCACGCCGGAGAACTTGACGGCAAAGACCGGCAGCGGTGCGCCAACGCCATATTTCTGCACCGCTTCCTGCTGATTAGTTTGCAGCGCATCGGCTAACGTTTTGGCGTCTACTGCGCGTGATGCCACATCCTGCTGGATAGTCGGGAAGGTTTTCTGGCCGTAACTCTCGGGCGAGAAGCCTTGCTCCTGCGCATCATCGGCGGAGCCAATTTTTACCACCTTGGTGTCGAGCGCCATCGCCGCGATCAGCGCAATCACCATCACGCCAAGGGTGGCATAACGCTGGACGCGCTTGCGGGAAATTTGCTGGGCCCGGATTGAGACATCGGACATAACGTGACCTCTCACTGACATCAGCTGCGATAATCGCGCCGATAATGTTATAAATGTGATAACTTGTGTGATGAGAATTGTGCTGATGTGACTAAATTGTCAACAGGTGACGCGCAATTTTTTCAGGAGAGCGATCTGGATCGCTTAATTGATGTCGGCCCCATCACAAAGCGCAATAAACCCCGCTCTATCAGCCTGTTCACCGTGTTATCTCATTTCAATCTGTAAGGTTTTGACGCCTGATTCGTGATCACAATCGCTATTTCAGGTGAAATTTATTGGTTTTATCGAAAAATAATACAGTTGATATGTTATCTCAGTGAGAAGTGGTGTAAGACATTATTTAGCAAATTCATCACAGCCCGTTAACACCTTTCGGTTTTGGCGGCGATGAATTGAACTCTTCTTCTTTCGGAGGTGTATGTGGACAGTGGCGATATCATTCTGGGTCTGGATTCCGGCACCTCAGTGGTTAAAGCGGTGGCGTTTGATCTGGAAGGCACGCAACTGGCATGCGCATCGGTGCGTAACCGTTATTACCGCAGCGAAGGCGGCGCAGCGCAGCAGTCAATGAGCCAAACCTGGCAGGATGCGGTCACAGCGATACGCAAACTGGGTGAACGCGTCGACAACCTGGCCGCGCGGGTGGTTGCGGTGGCCGTCACCGCACAAGGCGACGGCAGCTGGCTGGTGGGTGCCAACAATCAGCCGGTCGGCGATGCCTGGATCTGGCTGGATGCGCGTGCGGCACCAACGGTTGAAAAACTCAATCAGCACCCGTTAGCCGCCGAGCGCTTTCGCGCTACCGGCACCGGACTCAACACCTGTCAGCAGGGATCGCAGTTGGCGCACATGGATCACTTCTATCCCGAGCTGTTAGCTAACAGCGAAGTGGCGCTGCACTGCAAAGATTGGCTCTACCTCAATCTCACTGGCATCCGCGCCACCGACCCTTCTGAGGCCAGCTTTACCTTTGGCAACTTCCGCCACCAGCGCTATGACGATCAGGTGATTGCCACGCTAGGCCTGGAACAGCATCGTCATCTGCTGCCGGAGATCATTGAAGGCACAGAAACCACGCATCCGTTAACCGCGGAAGCCGCGCAGGCCACCGGTTTACGGGCTGGCACGCCAATCTGCCTCGGCTATGTCGATATGGCGATGACCGCGCTTGGCGCTGGCGTGCACACCGGCGAAGCCAATACCGCCTGCTCGATTGTTGGCTCGACCGGCGTACATCTGCGCAGCGTCACCATTGATGAGGTGTGGCTGAATCCGGCGCAAACCGGCTACGTGATTCCGCTGCCGTGGCCGGGCTATGTCACGCAGGTGCAAACCAATATGGCATCAACGCTCAATCTTGACTGGCTACTGAATCTCGCCAGCGATCTGCTTAACAGCTTTGGCTGTGAAATCGATCATGCCCGTTTGGTGGGCCATATCGATCGCTGGCTCAACGCGGCGAAGCCCGGCAGCCTGCTCTATCACCCGTATATCTCGATTGCCGGTGAGCGCGGGCCGTTTGTTAATGCCGAGGCGCGCGCCAGCTTTACCGGCCTGAGTTACACCCACAATTTTGGCGATCTGGTGCGGGCGGTCATTGAAGGCATCGGTTTTGCAGCGCGCGATTGCTATCAGGCGATGGGCAGTTTGCCGGGAGAAATCCGTTTAACCGGCGGCGCGGTGCGTTCGCAGCCGTTACGCCAGATTTTATCTGCCTGCATTGGTGCGCCGGTGCGCATCAGCCAGCGCGACGAAGCCGGAGCGGCCGGTGCCGCGATGATGGCGGCGGTAGCGATTGGCGCGTATCCGTCGATGGAGAGCTGCGTCAAAACCTGGGTAATGCCGCTGCTGGATGCGCCCGAAGCGCCAGCGAGCGAACTGATGCAGCGCTACAACCAGCTGTTCCCCACCTATCAGCAGCTGCGTAACGATCTTCCTGCCGCCTGGCACGCGCTAAAACAGTTTTAAGGAGTAAATCATGAGTGAACACATGCTGGATCTGTTTGTGATTGGCGGCGGTATCAACGGTGCCGGTATCGCGCGTGACGCTGCCGGTCGCGGATTGTCGGTAATGATGTGTGAGAAAGATGACCTCGCGCAGGGCACGTCATCGCGCTCCGGCAAACTGGTGCACGGCGGGCTGCGTTATCTGGAGTATTACGAGTTTCGACTGGTGCGTGAGGCGCTGATCGAGCGCGAAGTGCTGCTCAACGCCGCGCCGCATATCATCTGGCCGATGCGGTTTGTCTTGCCGCACAGCCCAACCGATCGCCCGGCGTGGCTGGTGCGCCTCGGCCTGTTTCTTTATGACCACCTTGGCGGCCGTCAGAAACTGCCGGGCACGCGTTCACTGGATTTACGCCGCGATCCTGAAGGTGCGCCGCTGCTGGACAGTTACAGTAAAGGATTCGAGTACTCCGATTGCTGGGTGGATGATGCGCGGCTGGTGACGCTGAATGCGCTGGATGCCGCCGAGCGCGGCGCCACCATTCTGCCGCGTACCCGCTGCGTAGCGGCGACACGTCATAACGGCAAGTGGGAAATCACCCTGCAGGATGCCAGCGGTACCTCACGCACCGTGTTTGCCAAAGTGTTGGTCAACGCCGCCGGACCGTGGGTGCTGGATATCGTTAATCAGGTGACACACACCAAAAGCAGTCGCAACGTGCGGCTGGTCAAAGGCTCGCACATCATCGTGCCGAAATTCTGGGAAGGTCAGCAGGCGTATCTGGTGCAGAACACCGACAAGCGGGTGATCTTTATCAACCCGTATGAAGGCGATAAAGCGCTGATCGGCACCACCGATATTCCGTGGCAAGGCAAAGCGGAAGCGGTTACCGCCGACGACAGCGAGCAGCAATACCTGATCGACGTGGTGAATCGCTACTTCAAGGTGAAACTGCGCGCCAGTGATGTGATCACGCGCTTCTCCGGCGTGCGTCCGCTGTTTGATGACGGCAAAGGCAATCCGTCGGCGGTGACGCGTGATTACGTGTTTGACCTCGACGATCAACAAAATGCCCCGCTGCTGCATGTGTTTGGTGGCAAGATCACCACCTTCCGCAAGCTGGCTGAACATGCGATACAAAAACTGGCACCGTTCTTCCCCAACATGGGCGCGGACTGGACGCGGGGCGCCACCTTACCGGGCGGCGATATGCCACACGCCGATTTCGACAGTTTCTTAGAGCAGGTCAAAGCGCGCTGGCCGTGGCTACCGCAGGCGCTGCGCAAACACTATGCGCGGCTTTATGGCACACGCATCGATAAGCTGATCGGTCATGCTAATGCGCTGGGCGATCTTGGCCGCCATTTTGGTGGGCAGCTGTACGAAGCCGAGGTGCGTTATCTGGTGGAAAACGAGTGGGCGCAGCAGGCCGAGGATGTGTTGTGGCGCCGCACCAAGCATAAGTTGCACCTCGATGACGCGCAGCAACAGGCTTTCACCCAGTGGTTCAACGCCACCTTTGCTGCTCCCGCGCCGCTGCGTGCGCATGCCGGATAAGAGGTGAATCATGCCGTTAACGCTGTCACTGAATACTAATCCGTTGGTGAACCGCTTTGCCGACCCGCAGGATTTGATTACCACCGTGGCGCAGCAGATCCGCATCCGTGATGTGCAGCTCACCCATGAATTTATCAATCCCGGCTGGCCTGCTGCGACCATCATGCGCATGACGCGCAAGATGCAGCAGGCGCTGCGCGCCACCGGCGTGCGCGTGACCTCCGGCATGACCGGCCCCTATGGTCGCCTCAACCATTTTGGTCATCCTGATGTCGAAGTACGCCGCTATTATGTTGACTGGTTTAAAACCTTCGCTGATATCACCGCCGAGCTGGGCGGCGACGCGGTGGGTTCGCAGTTCGCCATCTTTACCCAGCAGGATTTCAACGATGTTGCGCGCCGCGACGCACTGATAGACATCGCCATTGATTGCTGGGCCGATGTTGCCGAACACGCCAAAGCCGCCGGATTGAAATACCTGTTTTGGGAACCCATGAGCGTGGGCCGCGAGTTTGGCGAAACCATTCCGGCCTGTCTGGCGCTACAGCAGCGTTTGAGTGCTGCCTCAATGGCGCTGCCGATGTGGATGATGGCGGATATCGATCACGGAGATGTCACTTCCGCCGATCCGCGCGATTACGATCCTTATGCGTGGGCCGAAGCGGTGCCGCGTTACTCGCCGATTATCCATATTAAACAGAGCATGCTGGATAAAGGCGGACACAGACCTTTTACATTGCAGTACAATGCCGGCGGCCGCATTCAGCCGCAGCCGCTGCTGGACGCGCTGGCGCGCGGCGGGGCGCATGATAATGAGATCTGCCTTGAGCTGAGCTTTAAAGAGCGCGAGCCAACCGATAGCAACGTGGTGGCGGAGATCGCCGAAAGCGTCGCCTTCTGGGCCGGGCATATTGATACCGGCGTGCAGGATCTGCATTTGGCGGAGTGAGGGGCGCGGTTTCCCCCTCACCCTAACCCTCTCCCGCAAGCGGGCGAGGGAACTGTCCGCGCACGCTGCTCGAACGGCCCCTTCTCCCACTTGTGGGAGAAGGTTGGGATGAGGGCTTAAGCGCACCATATAAACCAAAGGACAACCCATGAAACCGGCACCAACCTCGACTGAACGCGACGAATCTCTGGCGCTGCGCGCCGCCTGGCTGCACTACGTCGGCGGTTTAACGCAGGCGGAAGTGGCGAAACGACTTGGGCTGCCGTCGGTAAAAACGCACCGCATGATTGCTAGAATGGTGGCTGAGGGCGCGGTGAAGGTGTCGATTGATGGCGATATCGTCGCCTGCGTCGAATTAGAAGATCGGTTGCGCGCGAAATTCGCGCTTAACTTCTGTCATGTCGCCCCCGATCTTGGCGAAGAAGGCTTGCCGGTGCGCGCGCTGGGCATGGCGGGCGCGGATTACCTGCGTAACCTGCTCACCGCGTCGCCTTCTACCACCTTAGGTCTGGGGCATGGCCGCACCCTTTCCGCCGCCATCCATCAATTGCCACGTATTGATGCGCCGCATATGCGCTTTGTCTCGCTGCTCGGCTGTTTAACCCGCAACTACGCGCTCAATCCTCACGACGTTATGCACCGCATCGCCGAGAAAACCGGTGCGCAGGCCTACATGATGCCCGTGCCTTTCTTTGCCAATACCCAGGAAGATCGCGAAGTGTTACTGGCGCAGCGCGGCGTGAGCGAGGTGTTTGCCATGGCGGCGCAGAGTGAAGTCAAACTGGTGGGAATTGGCACCGTGGAACCCGCGGCTCAGCTGGTTGAAGCCGGCATGATTGATGAAGCGGAGATCAATGATATCTCCTCATCCGGCGCGGTCGGCGAGCTGCTGGGCCACTTCTTCGATGCCAGCGGACAGATGATTCACACCAACTTAACGGCCCGCACGTTGTCAGTGGATCTCGATCTCTCGCATCGCGCAGAGATTGTCGCCCTGGCGGGCGGCGCCAGTAAGGTCGCCGCGATTCGCGCAGTGCTGGCCAGCGGTCTGGTGACCGGTTTGATCACGGATGAGGTCACCGCGCAGGCATTGGTGGGCTGAATTGCAATGATGAAATGTTCACTGTGTAGTACCAATAAGCGTAATTGGTACTACACAGTGAACATCTCTGACATTATGCGCCGTTGAAAAAACCCTTCACATCAGGCTAAGATGTTCCATATATAGTACAAATTACGTTTATTGGTACCCTGTATGGAACAAGTCATGGCTTCTATCACTTCACCCACCTCACGCTATGCTCAGGAAGCGATTGCCCTATTAGCTTCCTTGATTCGTGCTGAACGTATCGAGAAGCAAATTCCAGTATCTGAGTTAGCAGAAAGAGCCGGTATTTCGCGTGGGACTTTACATCGCATTGAGCAAGGCGACGTGAAATGTCAGATTGGCAGTTATTTCGAGATTGCGGCCATATTGGGCATTCCCCTGTTTGATGCAGAGGTGAGTTTGCCATCATTGGTCAGTCATCGAAATCGCGTTGAGGAAAAGCTCAAGCTGTTACCCAAACACACCAGTAAAAAAAAGAGTAGCAGGAAGGTGAAGGATGACTTCTGAAGCGCGTTTTAGAGACGCTTACGTATGGATATGGCTGCCAGGTGAAACATCACCAGTGGTGGCGGGCAGGCTTGAGACTGAAGGCGATACGCTGCTTTTCAACTATGGTCGTAGTTATCTGCAGCGAGAAAACCGCATTCCGCTCAATCCCAATGAACTTCCTCTGCGGACTGGCGTTATTCCGCCGCTGAATGGGTTAAACATTGCGGGCTGTATCCGTGACAGCGCACCTGATGCCTGGGGACGCCGGGTCATTATCAACCGTCGAATGGGACGGAAAGGCGCCAACGTCGATACCGGAATACTCGATGAGCTGACGTATCTCATTGAGTCCGGTTCAGATCGCATTGGTGCCCTGGATTTCCAGCACTCAGCAACGGAATACATTCCGCGCTCAACTGCAAATGTCACCCTTCCTGAATTACTGGAGTCGGCTGATCGGGTTGAAAAAGGCGTGCCGCTAACACCCGAACTGGATCAGGCGCTTTTCCATGGGACGTCGATCGGTGGCGCGCGGCCAAAAGCGCTGATCGAGGCCGAGGGAAAAAAATACATCGCGAAATTTTCTGCCAGTGCGGATATCTGGAACGTGGTGAAAGGCGAATTCCTGGCGATGCGGTTGGCGCAGTTGGCAGGATTGCATATCGCTCCGGTGAAGTTAGTCAAAGCAGCTGGACGCGATGTGATCATGATTGAGCGCTTTGACCGCGAACATAAAGCCGATGGATGGACGCGAAAAGTGATGCTTTCGGCGCTGACCCTATTTGAACTCGACGATATGCTGGCGCGCTATGCCAGCTATGAAACACTCGCTGAAATTATTCGTCAACGTTTTGCCGCGCCCAAAGAGACTTTGCTGGAGCTGTATAAACGGCTTTGCTTCAATATTCTCTGCGGCAATACCGATGACCATGCCCGCAATCATGCCGCCTTTTGGGATGGTAACAACTTCAGTCTTACGCCTGCGTATGATATTTGCCCGCAAGGTCGTGCTGGCAATGAAGCCTCGCAGGCGATGCTGATTAGTGGCAACAATAATCTGAGTCGTATGAGCAGCTGCCTGGATGCCGCTCATCACTTTGCTTTGAGTCGCGCTGACGCGCATGCGCATTTCATGCTGATAAAAACGTCGATTGAAACCTATTGGCATCATGTTTGTGATGAAGCCGATTTGAGCAAGGTGGATCGGGAAAGCTTGTGGCACAGGCAGTTCATCAATCCTTTTTCACTTGAATAGCTGATTGCGTGAGCTAGACCAAACTCACTTCCACGCCCTTCTCGCGCAGCGCTTTTTGATAGCTCGCCTCCAGTTCGGCATCGGTGATCAGTTGGTTAAACGGCTGAAGCGGTGCCAGGGCAAACGGATGAATCTGGCCAAACTTTGAGGAATCCGTCAGCGCGATGGTGTGTGTGGGTTTTTCCATGATGGCGTTGACCACGTCACAGCGCAGCATATCGCGGCCGGTAAAGCCGGTGACCGCATCCCAGCCATCAATACCGATAAACGCCTTGTGGAAATTGAGGTGCTGAATACACAGACGCGTTAGCGGCCCCACCACCGATTCACTGCTTTTCTGGAACAGGCCGCCAAGGATGATCACATCGCCGCCCTTTTCGCGCAGCAATCCGGCGATGTAATGGCTCACGGTAATGATGGTGATATCGTTGCGTTCACTCAGTTCACGCGCCAGCAAGGCGTTAGTACTGCCGCCTTCGATAAACACCGTTTCACCGCTGTTCACCAGCGACGCCGCGTACTCGGCCAGACGCTTTTTCACCGCGAAGCGGGTTTGCATACGCGCGCCAACATCATCACTTTCTGGCGCCACGGCGGAACCGTGTACGCGGCGCAGAAAGCCGCCTTTCTCCAGAAGATTGAGATCCTGACGCACCGTCACTTCTGAGACGCCGGTGGTGTGCGCCAGCTCATTTACGCTGACGCTGCCGCGCTCGCTAACCAATTGGATAATCTGCTGATGACGTGCGTTCATAACACCCGCTGCTGTGAAATTTTTGCCAAGCTTACCAGAAATTTAGCCCAATCCCAGACTGCGGCGACCATTGGCATTCAGCGCGTCGAGGGTGAAGCGATCGCGCCACTGCGTTTCATAATCCTCCTGCGGGAAATCGCCAGGCGACGCACCGCTGGCCAGCGCCTGCGCCACTTTTGTCGCGTAGGTGGCATTTTTCTCACACAGCGGTGCGGCGGGAATGTACATCACATTGCCCCAGCCTTGCTGATTTTCTACCGGCGCGACCGAGTGGATCACATCACAATGCCACCAAACCGAATCGCCCGCCTGCAGCGCGGGAATCGAACACAAGCCCTCAATCAGTTCCGGATGCCACTGCGCTGAAACCGGCAGCACTTTGCCCGGCGCAACGCCGCAAAGCTCATCTTCCGGTACATCTTTCAACAACGGACGCAGCAACAAATAGGCCATCGCTTCCGGCACCGGCACCACATGCAGCAAGCCTTGACCAATCTGCATATCCGACAGCGCGGTCCAGCCCTGGAAGGTACGGAATACCGAGCACTTGGTGGTAGTCCCCGATTGATACTCATTCACTTCAGTGCGATGCGCCGCATCCCAGGGATTGTATTGATCAAACTGATTGGTGAAAATTTTGCTGAACACCTGCTGATATGCCGGCAGTAACCAACGCTCCAATGCGCCTGAATCGGTGTGCGCGCCAAGACCTTTGGAGGTGGTGCCCGGCAAGCGGCGACGAATACGATCGGGATAAATGATGCTGACGTCAGGATCAAACCAGCGCGTGCCGCGCGACTCAAACGTCCACAAGCGATTGAGGAAAGATTGCGTCTGGGCCATGGCCTCGCTTTGACGCGCTGACATCTGCGCATCGCTCCAGTAAATCGGATAGATTTCCGGACGTGACGCATCAAGATTGCCAAAGAAGTTATCGCCCGGCCCTTGGTAGACGTTGTCGAAATCATTGTCATCGAGGTATTTGAGCATTGATTCATCCCAGGCCAGCGCCTGATCGCGCGGGAATGTCTGCTTCACCACTACACAACCGCGTCGACGAATATGATCCTTCACCTCATCGGTGATACGTCCCGCCGCAATATCCTGCTGACTCACCTGCGGCCACGCGCTGCCGTTTTGCGCCTCTTCCGCGCGAGCAGCGGCAATTTCGCTGACGATTTTGCTTCTGACTTGTTCAAACAGACCTTCGACATCGCCGATCTGCTCTCTTAACACCCTTTTCATCAGGCGAACGTTATGTTTGAAATCATCAGGTTGTTGCAATGAAGTGAAAGTATGATTCATGACATGCTCCGATTCGTTAACTTGATCGTTTCATTCGAAACTAAAGTGCGCTTCATTCATAACAAATGCGCAGCAATAAACAATAATGCAACCGCCGAATCCGGAGGTTGATCACATTAAGATCGAAGAATGGGTTTCAGGTGAAAGTGGCGGCGCGTTTTACGCCACCACTGAAAGATCAGGATTGTGACGTTTTAGGCAGCGCTTGTAGAATGGCATCCACGCACTGCTGCGCCGAGAGTAAGGCGCTATCAAGCTGCAGATGATCGCGCTCCCAGGCTTGATATTCGCGCTGTTCAACTGCCTGCCAATCCGGCAGTTTCAAACCTTTAATATCGGAAGCGCGATTTTCGACGCGAAAGCGATGTTTGTTATGATCGGAACAGATTACTTCGACTTCCAGCAGCGGCGCACCGCTCAACAAGGCGATATCGCGATAAGCGTTGCGGATCAGCTGCAGGTCGTTAACCGAGTCGGTAATAACGGTGGAACCGAGCAGCAAATTGTCGCGTGCCAATCCGTAGATAACGAAATATCCTTCCGGCCCGATCGCTTTCTCGCTCTCTTCACCCGATCGCAACGCCTGTTCGATAGTATCGACGCGTAAATACACCGCACCGATCTGCTGCGCTAATAAGCGCGCAATGGTGCTTTTGCCGGTGCCGGGTAATCCACTAAACGTGATGAGCATTAATTAATTCCTATTTTGCATTGATGTTCAATCGTGATTAGCCTGACGGTGAATGCGATTTTATTATCACTGCAGGCCAGGTTTCCTCTTTCCTGGCTGAACGTCCCAGTTGGCACGTTTGTAGCGCTGGATGCGTAAATAGCTTTCGTCATTAAATGTGTAAAACGGTAAGAGCCCCTTGCGCAATTAGTGAACGCACTCACAAGTCAGAAACAATTCATTAACCAACGTTTGATCTTTTCCCCGCCAGCTTTTATACCTTTTGAAAATTATTTCATGCATAAGAAATAATTTTCAAGGTTAACCCCGGCTCGTTTTTCCGCGTTTTGTCGTCACGGCTGAGCCATACACATTCAGCGTCAGTTCCGGGGAATAAACATGAAAAAAATCACTTTTCTACTCGCCAGTTTATTCATGGCGGGCAGTTTCACCAGCATCACGCAAGCAGCGGATGCGCCTCAATTTCGCTGTAAACCCGGCGAAACTTACTACATGAACGTGATGGTGACAGGCGTAGAGTATTGGTTCCCGGTTTACGAAATGTTCAAGCAGGCTGCGCATCAGCTGGGCTGTAAGACCGTATACGGTGGCACACCCGCTTATGACGTTAACCAGCAACTCTCAAGCTTTGAACAAATCCTGGCACAAAAACCCGCCGGTATTTTTCTTCATCCGATGAATCCTGACCCCTTTATTGAGCCCATTAATCGTGCTGCTGAAATGGGCATTCCAGTGGTGACGTTTGCCGCCGATTCACCTAACAGTAAACGCGTTGCTTATATCACCTCAGACAATTTCCGTGAGGGTAAAGCTGCAGCCGACGAACTAGGGAAAGCAATGGGTAAAGGTGCCGAATTTGCGGTGCTGGAAAACCCCGGTCAGGATAATCACGATAGGCGTGTCACTGCGTTTATTAATGAGATGAAAACCGCCTTTCCTGACAGCAAATTAGTCGCACGCGCTGCGACGAATCAGGACCCTTCGAAAGCCTATAACGCCGTACTCTCAATGTTGCAGGCGAACCCCAATCTGAAAGGCATCTTTATGCCGGAAGCCAGCTCTGCGATTGGTGCTGCGCAGGCAGTGGCTGAAAACGGCGGCAAAGTGAAAGTGATGACCGTGGATGTCAACGCTAAGGTGCTGGATATGATTAAAAGCGGTCAGGTATTTGGCGCAATCAATCCAAATCAGGGCATCCAGGGCTATATGGGTTTTATGACCTTGTTCCTTGCTGCTCATCCTGAACTGATCGATCCGATGAATGACGCCAAACGCAACGGGACCAATCCTTTTGCCTTCCCAATCCTTGATAACGGTTATGCGGTGGTGACTAAAGACAACGCCGATGATTTCCGCTGGGATGCTTATCTGAAACGCCGCGGCACTAAAGGCATCAATGAGTAAGGCGACGATTATGACAGCACTATTGGAATTACGTGGCATCACTAAAAGTTTTGGCGCGGTACGGGCTTTACAGGGGGTAGATCTCACCCTCCGCGCGGGAGAAATTCATGCGCTGGCCGGAGAGAATGGCGCTGGAAAATCAACGTTGATGAACATTATTGATGGCATTTTGCGTCCAGATGGTGGCGAGATATTGCTGTGTGGCAAGGCCGTGACCATTCGCTCACCACGTGAAGCACAGAGTCTTGGCATTGGTCTGGTACATCAGGAAATTGCTCTTTGTCCTGATATCAGCATTTATGAAAACATTTGGATGGCGCATGCCGCTGGCCAGCGCGGCGTGCTCATGCCGCATAAAATACTACGTGAAAAAGCGCAGCAGGTGATGAATCGACTCGCGCCGATAGCGGTGACTAAAAAAGTGGGTGAACTTTCTCTCTCTCAGCAGCAACTGGTGGAGATCGCCAAAGCGCTGACGCTGGATTGTCGCCTGCTCATTCTGGATGAACCCACCGCCGCGCTAACCGAACCAGAGGCTCAAACGCTGTTTACGATTGTGCGCCAGTTGCAGGCGCAAGGTATTTCAGTGGTCTATATCAGCCATCGCATGGCAGAGATTTTTGCGCTATGCCAGCACGTCACCATTCTGCGCGATGGCCTTACGGTACACAGTTCATCGCTGCAAAACATGACGCCCGATGAAGTGATTACACGTTTGGTCGGACGAGAACTGTCGCAACTCTATCCTGATAAACGCCCAGTTAGCGCCGCTTCACCATTGCTTGAAGTGCGTGAGCTTGGCGATGGCAAACACTTCCACGATATCAATTTTGATTTGCGTCCCGGCGAAATCCTTGGCATTGGCGGTTTGATGGGGGCAGGACGCAGCGAAATTGCGCAGGGTATCTGCGGTTTACTGCCCATCAAACGTGGCGCAATCCGTATCAAGAGCAAAGCTGTGACATTGAGGGATTACGCCGCGAGTATTGCGCTGCGCATGGTCTATTTGTCGGAGGATCGCAAAGATGCCGGACTTTTTTTAGCGATGCCGATCGAATGGAACATTTCGGCTCTGGATGTCAACGCAGTCAGTCATCATCGTTTGTTGATCAGTCCGCAGCTTGAGCGTCAGCAGGCAGAGGCGCTGGCAAAGCAAGTGAAACTCAAGCTTGCCAAATTAAGCGATCCGGTGTCGTCGCTATCAGGTGGGAATCAGCAGAAAGTCGCGCTAGCACGCGTATTATCGGTACAGCCGGAAATTGTATTTCTTGACGAACCAACACGTGGCGTGGATGTCAGCGCCAAGGCTGAGATCTACAGTATTCTCGCCAAACTGGCGGCCAGCGGTGTGGGTTTAATCGTGATTTCATCAGAGTTACCGGAACTCATTGGCCTGTGTGATCGCATCATCGTGATTCATGAAGGGCGCATGAGCGGAGAAGTGACCGGTGAGGCAATGAATGAAGAGAACCTGATGCGGCTAGCGGCTGGCATCATTCCAGAAGCGGAGGCTGTATGACAATGAATACCACCTTGCCTACACTGCAAAAATCGCGTTGGTCTCTGTTTGGCGGCATTCATAAACAGCGCGAAGTGGGACTGATTGCGATCATTGCACTGATCTTCGTGGTGATGAGTTTCACTTCCCCCTACTTTCTCACCTGGGCCAACATGAAGGCGATGCTACTGTCGTTTTCAATTGAAGGCATTGTGGTGATTGGCATGACTATTCTGCTAATAGTTGGCGGTATCGACCTTTCGGTTGGCGCAGTGGTTTGTCTTTCAATGGTGGTCGCTGGGCAGCTATTTCTTAGCGGCGTGGATCCCTGGCTGGCGAGCGTAGGCGGCATTGCGGCGGCGGCGCTGGTTGGCTTTTTAATGGGGCTGACGGTAACAAAAATCGGCCTGAGTCACTTTATCGCTTCGCTGGCGGCGATGGTTATCGTGCGCGGCCTGTGTATGATCGTCACTCAGGGAACGCCGCTATCATTATTTACCCTGCCCGTGAGTTTCAAATTTATCGGCCAGGGCGCTCTGTGGGGCGTTCCGTTCGTTATCCTGCTGTTCTTCGTGCTGGTCGCACTGTTCGACTTCTTGCTGCGTAAAGCCACGTTATTTCGCAAAGTGTTCTACACCGGCAGTAATGAACGTGCCGCCGCCTATTCCGGCATCAACATTAATCGCATCAAATTGTGGGTCACAGTACTGACCTCTACGCTGGCAGGACTCGCCGGCATTATTTATATGGCACGTCTTGGCTCTGCAACGCCAACCTTTGGTGTCGGTATGGAACTGAATGTCATTGCAGCGGCGGTCATTGGCGGCGCGAGTCTGAAAGGTGGCACTGGCTCAATTCTTGGCGCGGTGCTTGGTGTTGCATTGCTGTCGATCGTCACCAGCTCGCTAATATTAATCAACGTCTCCGTTTACTGGCAGGAGTTGATTAAAGGTTTGATTTTACTGGCCGCCGTCTCAATCGATCACTTACTGAATAAATACCGTGCTGCATAAGGAATTATCGCCCATGGAATTCGCTAATGAGCACCCTGCGTTTCATAGCGCGCGTCAGATTTACCAGGTTCTGGTGATGTATTACCTCGATGGCAAGAAACAGTCGGAGATTGCGGTTGAAACCGGCTTATCGGTTGCCAGTGTTAATCGTCTGATACGTCAGGGCAAGGAGAGCGGCATGGTGGAAATCACCATCAAATCCCCTTGGCTTTCAGCACATCAACTGGAGAGCGATCTGGCTGCCCTCGGTCAGTTGCAACAGGTGGTGGTGGCGCCGAACGTTGCACGCAGTGAGGAGCATAGTCTGCAAATGGTCGGCGCAGCGGCGGCAGAATATTTGTTATCACGCTTAAAGGATGGCGATGTCATTGCTATTACTGGTGGCAAAGGTGTAAGTGCGCTGGTTGAAGCATTACAACCCTCACGTAAATACGATGTTCAAGTGGTACCCGCGCTGGGCTGCGTGCAAGGCAAACATTACACCGACGTCAATCATGTGGCCTCGGAAATGGCGGCGCGTCTTGGCGGACACGCATGGCAGATTCACGCCCCGCTTTTTACTGATTCTGCCGATGAACGCGACATGCTGATGGGCATTAGCGCCGTCGACCAGGTGCTGGATAAAGCGCGTAACGCCACGTTAGCGGTAGTGGGTTTAGGATCAATTTATAGCGACAACTCCAGCTACTACGATCTTAACCTCTCGGCGCGCCATGCTTCCTCCAGCATTGAAACCAGCGGTGCGCGCAGTGAACTGTTAGCCTGGCTGCTGGATGCTAACGGCCAACCGGCTCCGTTCGATGCCAACCGGCGTTTGGTTGGCCTGACGTTGCCTGAACTGCAACGCATTCCCTTCTCAATGGCGGTGGTGGCTGGTCGTGACAAAGTGGACCCGATTGACTGCGTGCTGCACGGTCAGTGGCTGAAAGGCATGGTCACTGATGAATCGACTGCGGCAGGCGTACTGGAATTGGCCCTGAGCCGAGGAGCATCTCATGGATAACATTAAAACCCGCGAACAACGCCTGAGCGCCCTGCGCCTGCGTTCATCGACACCGGTGTTGATTGTCGGCGGCGGCATCAACGGCATCAGCACTTTTCGTGAGCTGGCGCTGCAGGGCATTCCGGCGATTCTGGTGGAAAAAGGCGACTGGTGTCAGGCCGCCAGCGGTGCGCTGTCGCGCATGATTCACGGCGGTTTGCGGTATCTGGAAACCGGTGAATTTACGCTGGTCAAAGAGTCGGTCACCGAGCGCGATCGCCTGCTGAAAAATGCTTCGCACTATGTTTTCCCCCTACGCACCACGGTGCCGATCGATAATCTCGCTGGCGGTTTAGTGAATGCTACCCGCCGTTTTCTACGCCTGAGCGATAAACCGACGCGGCGCGGGGCGTTGCTGATCAAAACCGGGCTTAGCCTGTATGACATTTACACCCGCCAATATGGATCGATGCCGAAGCATCAGGTGCGCAATGAAGCCGCCACGCGTGACCGCTGGCCAGGATTCGCGCCTTGGGTGAAATACAGCGCCAGCTATTACGATGCGTGGATCAGCGCGCCGGAACGGCTGGGATTTGAGTTGATTGATGATGCCGAAAAAGCCTGTCCAGAGGCGCTGGCGCTCAATTATCTGCAGCTGGTCAGCGCTGAGGGCGAAACGGTTATTTTGCAGGATGCGTTGAGCGGTGAGCGATTTAGCCTGCAACCGCATGTGCTGGTGAATGCCGGTGGCGCATGGATCGACCAGCTTAACCAACGCATCACCTCCAACCGCGATCTGCCCAAGCTGATTGGCGGCACCAAAGGATCGCATCTGATCCTCGACCATCCCGAATTGCTGCAGATGCTGGATGGCGAAATGGTCTATTTCGAAAACCAGGAAGGCCGCGTCTGCATCATGTTTCCGTGGTTTGGCAAGGTGCTGGTGGGTTCCACCGATATCCGCGTGGATGATCCCGATGCGGTGGTGTGCGAAGAGGAGGAAAAGAGTTATATCCTGGAGTCACTGCGCTTCGTCTTCCCACATATCGAGGTGGCGGATTCCGCCATCGTTTACACCTTCTGCGGCGTGCGTCCGCTGCCCGCCAGCGAGGCCAAACTTAACGGCCAAATCTCGCGCAATCACTCGTTAGTGGTGTTGCCGGCTGACGCCAATCGCGCCTGGAGCACGCTCTGTTTAGTCGGCGGCAAATGGACCACTTTCCGCCAGTTTGGTGAAGAGGCGGCAGATCGCGTGCTGCGGCTGCTCGGCGAAAAACGTCAGGTCTCGAGTGGTGATGTGCCGATTGGCGGCGGACGTGATTTCCCCAAACCTTCAGGACAAACCGCGTGGCTGGCGCAACTGGCGCAGCGTTATGGCGTGCCGCTGCCGCGCGTGATGCAACTCGCCAAACGTTACGGCAGCCGCGCCCTGCCGCTGCTGGCGCTGATCCAGCAGCACGGCGAGCAAATGTTGCAGCATCACGCCGCCTACAGCGATGTCGAATTGCAGTATCTGATTGAGCACGAGCAGGTTTGTCAGCTGGAGGATTTGCTGGTGCGCCGCACCTCGCTAGCGATTTGCGGTGAACTAAGCGCGCCGCTGGTGCAGGAGATCGCGCAGATCATGGCCGCGACGCTCGGCTGGAGTGATAGCGAACTCGCGCAGCAGCTGCAACGCGGCTGCGCCAATCTGGCACGGTTGCACGGACTTACCGGCCTTTACCCCACGGTTTTTCAGGAGGAAACACGACATGTTAGTAACCAATAAAGTGCGCATGCAGCGTCTGTTTCAGCACGGTAAATGTCTGGATGTCGCCATTGATCACGGTATCGCCAACGAGCCCGATTTTCTCATCGGACTGGAGAATATTGAGGGCGTGATGGATAACCTGATCGCCGCGCAGCCGGATGCGATTCAGGTCAACTACGGTCAGGCTGATCTGCTGCAGCGTGTGGCGGGACGTAAACCGGCGCTGGTGATGCGCACCGATGTGGGCAATGCCTATAACGCGGCGCGTCACCGTGAAATGTGGGCAGTGCTGCACAATCCGGACGAACCGATTCTTGCCGCGTTGCAGATGGACGCCGCCGCAGTGGTAGTGAATCTCTATCTGATCCCGGATGAACCGGGCATTTTCCGCATGTGCGTCGAAAATATTGGCCGCTTGCGCCAGGCTTGCGATCGCTACGCCATGCCGCTGATGATTGAGCCGCTGGTGATGGCCCCCGCCGGACAAGGCGCGGCTTACGGCTCACTCGGCGATGTCGAGAAAATTGTGCCGCTGGTGCGGCTGGCGCGTGAGTTAGGTGCCGATATCATCAAAGCCGATCCCACTGAGAACGTGGAAGATTTTCATCGCGTGGTGGAAGCGGCGCGCTGTCCCACGCTGGTGCGCGGCGGCGGCAAAGGTGAACTGGCTGGCGTGCTGACGAAAAGTGCTGCGCTGATGGCGCAAGGTGCCAGCGGTATGGTGTATGGCCGCAATGTTTATCAACACGATAATCCGTCACGCGTGGTGAAAGCGCTGATGGCGATTATTCATCAGGGCGTCAGCGGCGCGGACGCCCTGGAAATCTATCAGCAGGGTTGAGCCTTACCTGCACCGGCGCTTAAGCGGTGCGCCGTCTTCGCCAGTTGCACGGAGTCGGATATGAAGATAGTTGGTATTGATGCCGGAAACACCATGATCAAAGCGGTGCTGTTTGATCTCAGCGGTCGCGTATTGTCGGTGGCCGAGTGCGCGGGAGAAACCCATCGTCCGCAGGAAGGCTACGCCGAACGGCCGGTGGCGGATATCTGGCATGGCGTCAGCGATGCGGTGAGCCGTTGTCTGCAGCAGGCGGAGACGCCCGCGAGCGATGTAATTGCGGTTGGCGCGGCCGGTCACGGCAACGGTTTGTACGCGCTGGATAAGCATCAGCAGCCACTGTTTGGTATTCAATCTATCGATCATCGAGCTTGTGACAAGGTGCACGCGCTGGAAATGAGCGGCGCGGATAAGCGCATCTACCAGATTTCGCTGCAAAAACCCTGGCCTGCGGCAACGCCGGTATTGATCAGCTGGATTAAGCAACATCAACCCGAGCGCTGGGCGCAAGTCGGACATTTATTGCTGGCGAAAGACGTTATCGCCCATTTTCTCAGCGGTGCGATTAGCGCTGATTTTTCAGATGCCGCCGGTGCCGGCTTAATTGATTATCGTGCGCGCAGCTACAGCCGTGAATTGATGGCGCTGTACGACATCGAAGACGCGCTCGCCCTGCTGCCCGCACTGCATGAATCCTGCGAGGTGGTTGGCCATGTCACGGACCGGGCTGCTCAGCTCACCGGATTACCGGCGGGCATTCCGGTGGTGGCGGGCATATTTGATGTGGTGGCCAGCGCCGTGGGTTCTGGCGTGGTGAACAGCGGTGAAGCCTCGATTGTCGCCGGTACGTGGAGCATCAATCAGGTGGTGGTGGATAAACCCGATTATCTGCGCCCGGTATTTATGAACTCCATTATTGAGTCCGATCGTTATATGGCGATTGAGGCCAGCGCCACCTCGGCGGCGAATCTCGACTGGTTCCTGCGCGAATTTGACGATGGTCGCGGCGGTCAGGGCGCGGCGCGCAGCAGCGATAGCGTGGCGCACGTGCAACCCAATGCCCAGCTACCGCTCTATCATCCTTATCTTTATTCCGGACGCAAATCGGAACCGGCCAAGGCCGGGTTTTATGGCTTAGGCGGCTGGCATACACGCGCCGATATGCTGTTTGCGCTGTTTGAAGGCGTGACCTTTGCCCATCGGGCGCATATTGATCGCTTGCGTGCGGCAGGCATCCCTTTTACGCAGGCCATTTTGTCGGGCGGCGCGGCGCGCAGTTGCATCTGGCCGCAGATGTTTGCTGACGTGTTAGGCATACCGATTCGCGTGGCGGAGTGCAAAGAGACCGGCGCGCTGGGCGCCGCCTTGTGTGCCGGTGTGGGCGTCGGCGCGTGGCGCAATCTTGCCGAGGCCGCGCAGCAGGCGGTGCAGATCAATCCCGGCAAATTGTTGCCGCGACCAGAGCGCGTTGCGTTTCACGACGTACGTTATCGGGTGTTTAAAAAGCTGGAGCTGGCGATGCGCGAGATGTGGCAGGAAGCCAGTTGATTATTGTTTATTAACAATGCATTAGTTTTAAGATCGTATAAAAAATGACAACCCCTGCGCAGTGATGTACACTTGAGCTATCAAAATGTTCAAATGAACATTGTTCAGGAGGTTGTTATGACAACTGCATCCCCATTCAATCACGGCAATGCCGCACGCGTCTTCGATCCCACGCTGATCCAGCACGCTCAGCAATCGTTTATGGATCAAATGGGCTTACCGCGTAATCCGCTGAAAGCGCACCAGTTGATCACCGAAGGTCTGGATGTCGGCATCGTTGAACGCGCGGCCACGGTGCTGAAAGCAACGCCGCTGGATGTGGCCCAGATGGTGTCTATCGATCGCAATACCTATCGCCGCCGCGAGAAAGCCGGATCGCAACTCTCGGTGGAGCAAGGTGCGCGCGTGTATCAGGTGTTCGAAATTCTGGATGCCGTATTGCAATTATTTGCCGGTGACGTTGACGCTGCCATGCACTGGATGTATCAACCTGCGTTGGCACTGGATGATGCATTGCCGATGGAGATGCTGAGCACGCCTGCGGGTTGTGATGCGGTGTTAACGCTGATTGGTCGCCTGGAACACGGAGTGATTGTGTAATGACGCAACGGAAGGAACCGGATGCTCCCTTTCGGCTGTTTTATCGACTCGTGAAAGAAGAGCACGCCAGCGAGGCATTTAGCGGCGCTGGCGCTGAAAAATGGGGCGGACGCTGGAATCCGCCCGGCATTAAGACGGTGTATCTCAGCAGTTCAAAGGCGCTCGCCACGCTGGAACTGGTGGTGCATGCCGGTAAAGCGATGCTGGAGAAAAGTCGCTTTGTGATTTTTACTCTGCCGATTCCTGAGAGCGAAATCATGGCGCTGGACAGCAATAAACTGCCCGACGATTGGCAAAAGTATCAGCAGCAAGAAGAGACACAGGCGATTGGCGCCGCATTCCTCGATGTGCAAGGCGGCTTTCCTTTGCTATTAACGGTACCCAGCATTTTGACCGGCGAAGACAACGCCATTCTCAATCCCGACCATCCCGCCGCTGCGGCCCTCCTGGCACAAGCCACGTCATCGCCCTTCGCGCTTGATCGCCGGATTAAAGGATGACAAGGCTTTCGCTTTTGCAGGATAGCCATTCATGGCGAGCGACCTATCAACGCGCCGGTTTCGCTAAAGCATACGCCGCCGTTAAATCCACACGTTGCCAGAATGACTGATCTGCATCATTGCCAGACAGCGGATAGCCGTTTGGCAGCGCGCTTTTCACCATCAGGCTACGAATCTGCGCATCAGACAGCTGCGGCAACGCGGTTTTTAGCAGGATCTCCGCGCCCTGCGGGACTTTGACAGGCGCGTTCTGCACATTGGCTCTCGGCAGGTTGTAACTCATGGTGAAACGATAGAACTGCTTCATCGCCGGTGAGCGATACGGATCGTCATTGCCATTGCTGCGCGCACACTCTGCCAGCGACGTGCCACACTCTTTTTCCAGCGCGGCACGCAACTGATTACGCGCTTCCCTAAACAGTGCCTGATAGCGCGCATCGTTGAGATAATTCGCCACGTTGCGCTGCGCTACCATGCGCGAACCCATCACATCCAGCGGGTAATGCACGCCCAACACTAAACGCGAATAACCGTAGCGTGCGCCGCGCGTCACCAATGCTTCAAAACGTTCCGGCACCATTTCGGCCAGCAACAAAGCATCGGTATAACCGGTGTTGGTGTGACCACTCGGGAAAGAGCCGCCGTCGGCGGTGTAACGCACGTTATCCTTCACCACTACATCGTCCGGCACCAGATGGATGCTGTTGCCTTCACGCAGGAACGGCCGCGGATAGTTAAAGTGCTTTTTCGCCGCGCTGGTGCTGACTTCACTGGCTTTAATTAGCGCGGCGGCCTTACCTATCTCACCTTTGTCGTAAGCGGCGAGGAAGGCTTTGCCAAGGCGCGGACCAAGCGCATCGGAGAGGAAATAGAGATAGCTGATGGCTTCTGCATCGGCCAGAGCCTGATGACGCACATTTAGCGTGGCGTTCAGATTGATGTGGGTAACGGTGGCTTGACTGGCATCAAGCACGCTAGCGGGCAACGTGCTAAAGCCTGAAAGCAGCGCAATTCCGGCCTGCTGGTTCTCTTTCATTTTGAAATCGTAGCCGCTGTTTTTCAGCCACTGCGTGTCAGCTTGTTTCGCGGTCTGTTTGGCTTTTTCCAGTTGCTCGCGCGTCAACGTGCTGCTATCACCTTGCAGCGCCTGACGTTCAGCCTGTAGCGATTGCTGCTCGAGATCGCTATAAGCGGAGGTGGAACCGGTAGAGGTTAAGCCTGCCAGCGCGGCCGCATCGGGCAGTGAAACCGCATGTGCTTGCTGTGCCAGCAGAATAACCGTTGCAATCAGTGTGAAGCGGGTTTTCATTATTTTCCCCTGTTATCAGAATATTACCTTGCCGGGGAAACACGCTAGCACTCGGTTATGACAGATTTATTTCATTTAACGACACTGACTGGCACAGTTTTGTACGCAAATTTGTGCCAGCGAGCCGCAGCCGCCGTTATGGTCATTTTTACACTGTGATTGCTGCACATAGCAGTTTTGCTGACAGGCTGAAACATCGCACTTCGCGGCAATCGGCGTCAGCTGCACCACCGGTGCTTTTCGCTCCGGCTGCCATTGCGGTTGTGCCAGCACGCTGGCGCTGAACAGCAAGGTAAAAGCCATTATCCATTTCATGATTGAGTCCTCGCAGAACGGGTGTAATGAGTATGGCTGCTGCGGGGCCAATTACCATGCTGAAACAATCGATTCACTCTTTCACAGAAGTTGCTCTGCTGCAGTGCATGGACGTGCGCCACTGTAGTGCAGAGCGGCAAGATCAGATGCTGCTTCGTTGATTTCAAATCAATGAGTTAGCCTCCATTCGGCCAATCTTCCAACCTGGTACAAAAGTTGCAGTCTTTAATGCATAGCAAAGGAGACGGATATGAAAGCGATTGTGATTGGCGCGGGCATTGGCGGTATGAGTGCTGCGATTGCGCTGGAGAAAGCGGGTTTTGACACCGCCGTATTTGAAGCAGTGAAAGAGATGAAGCCGGTGGGGGCGGCGATCTCTATCTGGCCCAACGGCGTGAAATGTCTCAACGCGTTGGGCATGAAAGAGCCGCTGCGCGCACTGGGCGGCAACATGGCGTTTATGGCCTACAACGATGCGCACAGCGGCAGCACGCTCACCCGCTTCAGCATGAAACCGCTGGTGCAGCAGGTGGGGGAATATCCCTATCCGGTGGCGCGCGCCGAATTGCAGGCGATGCTGATCGATACCTACGGACGTTCGCGCATTAGCTTTGGTAAACGCGTCACGCAGGTTGAGCAAACCGAGCATGGCGTCACCGCCTGGTTTGATGACGGTAGCCAGGCCGAAGGTGATTTTCTGATTGCCGCCGATGGTACGCACTCGGTGATCCGCCACTATGTGCTGGGTGAATGCGTGGAACGTCGTTACGCCGGTTACGTCAACTGGAACGGCCTGGTGACGATTGATGAAGCGATTGCGCCCGCCGATCAATGGACCACTTTTGTCGGCGAAGGCAAACGCGTGTCGCTGATGCCGGTCAGCGATAACCGCTTCTACTTCTTCTTTGATGTTCCGCTGCCAAAAGGCTTGCCGGAAGATCGCGCAACGTTGAAAAACGATCTCAAAGGCTACTTCAGCGGCTGGGCCGAACCGGTGCAGCGTCTGATTGAACGCCTCAATCCGGAAACCACCAACCGCGTGGAAATCCACGACATCGAACCGTTTAGCCGCTTTGTTAAAGGTCGCGTGGCGTTGCTGGGCGATGCCGCACACAGCACCACGCCGGATATCGGGCAAGGCGGTTGTGCGGCGATGGAAGATGCGGTGGTACTGGCGCAGACGCTGGCGTCACACTCTTTAGGGATTGAGGATGCGTTGTTGCGCTATGAAGCCCGACGCGTTGAGCGCACCAAAGATTTGGTGTTGAAAGCCCGTAAGCGCTGCGATGTGACGCACGCTAAAGACGCGGAAGTGACGGCGGCGTGGTATGCGGATTTGAAAAACGAAACCGGCGAGCGCGTGCTGGCCGGCATGTGCGATACCATTGAAGGCGGTCCGCTGGGTTGAACCAGCTCGCCATCAATGGCGGTTCTACGACTCTAATCCACGATTTTTCAGCATAGGGCCGATCTCCGGCTCTTTGCCGCGCCACGCCAGCCACAGATGCTGCAAATCGGTGCTGTTACCGCGTGACAGAATATGTTCGCGGAACTGCTGACCGTTTTCACGTGTTAATCCACCGCGTTCAACAAAGGCTTGATAGCCATCATCGGCGAGCATCTGCGTCCAGATATAGGCGTAATAACCGGCTGCATAGCCGCCGCCCCAGATGTGGCGGAAATAGCTGGAGCGATAGCGAGGCGGAACCGTCGCCAGCGCAATGTTTTCGGCGGCCAGCGCCTGCAGCTCGAAGTGGCTGACGTCCTGCGGATTGTCGTGCGTGGTCAGTGAATGCCACTGCAGATCCAGCAGCGCGGCGGCCAGCAGCTCGGTCATGTCGTAACCTTTGTTGAACTTTGCGGCGCGAACCATCTTGTCGCGCAGCTCAGCAGGCATCGCCTCTCCGGTTTTGTAATGGCGCGCATAGTTGGCAAACACCGCTTCGTTGCTGGCCCAATGCTCATTAATCTGCGACGGGAACTCGACAAAGTCGCGCGGCGTGGCGGTGCCCGACAAGCTCGGATAGCGTTGCGTGGCGAACAAGCCGTGCAGCGCATGACCAAACTCGTGGAACAGCGTGATCACTTCATCCCAGCTCAGCAGCGCCGGCTGGCCTGCCTGCGGCTTGGTGTAGTTGCACACGTTGTAGATTACCGGTTTGGTGCCGAGCAGCGTGGTTTGGTCGACGAAATTACTCATCCACGCGCCGCCGCTTTTATTATCACGCTTAAAGAAATCGGTGTAGAACAGCGCCAGCGGCGTGTCGTCGGCATCGAAAATCTCGTAGACGTTAACGTCCGGATGATAAACCGGCAGATCGTGGCGCTGGCTAAAGCGAATGCCAAACAGCTGGCTGGCCGACCAGAACACACCTTTTTCCAGCACGTTATTCAGCTCAAAGTACGGGCGGATTTGGCTCTCATCCAGCGCGTATTGGGCTTTACGCACCTGCTCGGCATAAAAACTCCAGTCCCAGGCGCGCAAAGGAAAACTGTGATGCACGGCTTCGATGGCCTGCTGAATGTCGGCGGCTTCGCGTTCCGCGCGGGCCCGCGCGGCAGGGACAATATTGCGCATAAAGGCAAAAGCCGCCTCCGGCGTTTTCGCCATCTGATCCTGCATGCTCCATTCGGCATAGGTTTTGAAACCGAGCAAACTCGCCTGCTGCGCGCGCAGTTGCGCCATGCGTAACACGATGTCGCGCGTGTCGTTATCATCGCCCTGCTCGCTGCGTGTTAGCGCCTGCTGGAACAGCGCTTCACGCGTGGCGCGCACTTCCAGCGCCTGCAGCGCCGGTTGCTGCGTGGTGTTTTGCAGCGCAATCAGCCATTCGCCGTGCAAGCCGCGTGCATCGGCCGCCGCTTTGGCATGCGCCAACTCTTCTTCACTTAATCCGGCCAGCGCCGCAACATTGCTCACCACATAAGCACCGGCTTTGGTGGCCGCCAGCAACTTATTGCCGAAGCGGGTGCTGAGGCTGGCCAGCTCCTGATTGCAGGCGCGCAGCTGGGTTTTATCCGCTTCGCTCAGGCTGGCACCGGCCAGCTGGAAATGCTGCCAGGTGACTTCCGCCAGCCGCATCGCTTCGGCATCCGGGCACTGCGAGCCGCGATGCTGGTAAACGGTATCGAGGCGAGCAAATAGCTGGCTGTTCAGGTAGATTTCATCATTGAGCGCGGTGAGTTGCGGGGTAATCAGTTCATCGATTTCCTGCAGGCGATCGCTGGTGTTGGCGGAAGTCATGGCACCAAACACCAGATTCACGCGCTTCAGCAACTGGCCGCTGCGTTCCAGCGCCTCAAAGGTGTTGGCGAAGGTTGGCGCGTCAGGATTGCTGGCGATCGCCGCCACTTCGCGCCGTTTCTCTTCAATCCCCGCTTCCAGCGCCGGTAGAAAATCCTCTTCCTGAATCTGGTCAAATGGCGGGGTTTGATACGGCAAGGTGCTGGCGGTGAAAAACGGATTAGCTCGTGAATTCATTATCGCTCCTGATAATCAGCAACGCCGCACGGTGGCGGCGGGATGGTTCTATCCTGGCAGTTTCCTCGTCACTCAACAACTTATCGCCTGCTGTTGATAAACGCTGATGATTTCTCCCGCCACCGCGACGGCAATTTCCGCCGGTAACTTGCCCTTCACATCCGCTAAACCAATTGGGCAGCGCAGACGCGCGAGAGTATCTGCCGCAATGCCTTTGCCCTCTAAGCGATAGCGAAAGCGTTGGGCTTTAGTGGCAGAACCAATCACACCGGCATAGCGAAAATCGCCGCGCCGCAAGATCGCTTCGCTAAGCGCCAGATCAAGTGGATGATCGTGCGTCATCACCACAAAATAGCTGTCGGGTGCGGCTTCCTGCACGCAATCAATCGGATCCTCAACCTGACGCACCGTCACGCCGGGCGGCACGGCGCGAAACTGCGCGGCGCGGCTATCAATCCACGTAATGCGGCACGGCAAAGTGGCAAGCAGATTCACCAGCGCCTGGCCAACGTGACCTGCACCGTACACCTGGATTTCCGGCTGCTGCTGCATCAGCGGTTCAAACAGCAAAGTGGCGTGACCACCGCAGCATTGGCCGAGACGCGCAGCCAGCGCAAACTCTTCACTGCGCGGCTGGGTGCAGCGCTGCTGCAGCATCTCTCGCGCCTGCGCAATGCATTGATATTCGAGATGGCCGCCGCCAATGGTGAGAAAAGTGTCAGTGGCGCTGACCACCATTTTGCTACCGCGATCGCGCGGCACGGAGCCCCGCTCACTGAGCACGGTAATTAATACGCAGCTTTCGCGTTTTTCCCGCAGGCTGTGCAACACGCTGATCCAGTCATGATAAATCATGTTCCGCTCCCGATAAGCGCTGAATCCCCCAGAATACCCGCTCCGGCGTGGCGGGCGCGTCCAGCTGCGGATGGCGACGATAGTTATCAACGCTGGCAACCGCATCCTGCAATGCGCACCACACGGCGATGCCCAACATGAACGGCGGTTCGCCGACAGCTTTGGAGTGAAACACCGTGTCCTGCGGGTTTTTGCGGTTCTCTACCAGCGTGACGCGCAAATCACTGGGTACGTCGCTGATCGCCGGGATTTTGTAGCTGGCCGGGCCATCGGTGAGCAATTTGCCCTTGTCGTTCCACACCAACTCTTCGCAGGTGAGCCAGCCCATGCCCTGCACAAAACCGCCCTCAACCTGGCCGATATCAATGGCCGGATTCAGCGACGCGCCCACGTCATGCAAAATGTCGGCGCGCAGCAAACGGTATTCGCCGGTCAGCGTATCCACCAGCACTTCGCAGCAGGCCGCGCCGTAGGAGAAGTAATAGAACGGTTTGCCGCGTCCGGCGGCGCGATCGTAATGGATGCCCGGCACTTTGTAGAAACCGGTGGCAGAAAGCGGCACCTGATTAAGCCACGCTTGCTGTGCAACCTGGGCGAAGGTGAAGTGCTTCTCGCCGACGCGCACGATACCGTTGCTGAAATGCACCGCGTCTGCCGCGCATTGATGTTGCTGACACAGCATCTCGGTCATGCGATCGCGCAGGATTTGCGCCGCATTTTGCGCCGCTTTGCCGTTGAGATCGGCCCCGCTGGACGCTGCGGTTGGCGAGGTGTTGGGCACTTTGCCGGTATCGGTGGCGGTCACCTGAATCTGGCTGATATCAATCTGCAGCACTTCCGCCACAATCTGCGCCACTTTGGTGTTTAAGCCCTGGCCCATTTCGGTGCCGCCGTGATTGAGCTGCACCGTGCCATCGGTGTAAATCAAAATCAGCGCGCCGGCCTGATTGAGGAAGCTGGAGGTAAATGAGATGCCGAATTTCACTGGCGTCAGCGCCAGTCCGCGTTTCATAAAACGGTTGCTGGCGTTAAATGCGCTGATGTCACGACGCCGCGCGGCGTATTCGCTGCTGGTTTCTAATTGCTCCGTCATCTCATCCAGCAGATTGTCTTCCACCTGCTGGTGGTAATGGGTGATGTTGCGATCGGTTTTGCCGTAATAGTTACGTTTGCGCAGTTCTAGCGGATCTACTCCTACTTCGCGCGCAACGTGATCCATGATCTGCTCAATCGCCACCATGCCTTGCGGCCCGCCGAAGCCACGGTACGCGGTGTTCGAGGCGGTATGTGTGCGGCAGCGATAGCCGGTAATCAGTGCATCGCCGAGGTAATACGCGTTATCGGCGTGGAACATCGCGCGATCGACAATCGATCCGCTGAGATCGAGTGAATAACCGCAGTTGCCGGCCAGATCGATCTTCACGCCGCAGAAGCGACCATTGTCATCGACGCCGACATCGTAGCGGACAAAAAACGGATGGCGTTTGCCGGTGATCTGCATATCGTCGCGGCGCGCCAGACGCATTTTTACCGGTTTTCGCAGCTGACGCGCGGCGATGGCACACAAACACGCCACGCCCGCCGCCTGCGTCTCTTTGCCGCCAAAGCCACCGCCCATGCGCCGCATATCAATGGTGACTTTGTTCATGGTGATGCCCATCACTTCCGCCACCAGTTTCTGCACTTCTGTGGGGTTTTGCGTCGAGGAGAACACCTGCAAGCTGTCATCTTCGCCGGGGATCACCAGCGCCGTCTGGGTTTCCAGATAGAAATGTTCCTGACCGCCGATGTGAAATTCGCCCTGAATACGGCGTGACGCCCGCGCCAGCGCAACGTCGGCATCACCGCGTTGGTGAATATGCGGCTGCTGCACAAAGAAACGCTGTTCCAGCGCTTCACGCACGTCGAGGACGGCCGGTAGCGCTTCATACTCAACGATCGCCGCTGCGGCGCCGGCACGCGCCGCTTCCGGTGAATCAGCGGCGACGGCAATGACGATTTGACCGAAATATTCGATTGTGTCCTGCGCCAGCAGTGGATCGCCCGGTTCGAGCGGACCGACATCGTTGAGGCCCGGCACATCGCGCCACGTCAGCACGCTGACTACGCCCGGCACCGCGTAACATGGCTGCACATCCAGTTTGGTGATGCGCGCATGCGCATGCTCGCTCAGACGCGGACAGAGATGCAGCAATCCCGGCAGATCCGGCTTGTCGTCGATATACAGCGCTTCACCGGAGACATGCTTGTCAGCACTTTCATGTTTATTGCTGCGCCCAACGCCCGTTTGCATGTCGGTGGCAAACTGGGCTTTCAGCAGCGTTTCGTTCAGTTCCGGACGGTTATGAGACATAGCGCGATACCTCAGTAATGGTCAGCTCGCCAGACGCTTGTGCGTAGTAGCGGCGCAACAGATTGCGCGCCACCTGCAGGCGATAATCGGCGCTGGCGCGGAAGTCGCTCAGCGGCTGGAAATCCTCACTCAGCGCGGCGCAGGCTTTTTCGATGGCGCTGAGATGCAGCGGTTGGCCCAGCAGTTGTGCTTCAGCCGCCAGCGCGCGTTTCGGCGTGGCGGCCATCCCCCCAAAGGCGAGCCGCGCTTCCACAATTACCCCTTCCACGATGTGCAGATTGATAGCGGCGAAAACGGCGGAAATATCATCATCCAGCCGTTTAGCCACTTTCCACACCGCAAAGTTGGGTGACACCGTCACTTTGGCAATAGTGATGCTGGAAATGAATTCTCCCGGCAGCAAGACCGTTTGACGATAAGCAGTAAAGAATTGATCGAGCGGGACTTCTCGCTGCTTGTTGCCCTGCTGCAAGACCAGACGCGCATTTAAAGTCAGCAGCATCGGCGCGCAATCACCAATCGGCGATGCGTTACCAATATTGCCGCCGAGCGTGCCCTGATTACGAATTTGCAATGAGGCAAAACGCTCCAGCATGCTGCTAAACGCTGGAATGTGCTGTGCTAAAAACTGATAGCAATGCTGCAATGAGGCGGCAGCACCGAGATATAGATGCGTTTCATCTTCGTGGCAGACCTTCAACTCATCGACCTGCTCCAGCGCGATCAGCAGCGGCAAGCGCTGATATTGCTGAGTGATTTGCAGCGTCAGATCGGTACCGCCGGCTACCAGGCGGGCTTCAGGATATTGCTGATAGAGCTCGGCGAGTTGCGCTACTGTTTTCGGCAGATAGCAGCGGCTGCCCGCGGCTTCGATGATCTGTACTTCATCGTTGCTGAGCGCCTGTAAACGCTGTACTAGCGCGGGTGCATTGGCGCTGAAGGCATCTGCATCAGGTTGTTCACACGCCTGCTGCGCCGCATCCATGATCGGACGATAGCCGGTGCAACGACATAAATTACCCGCCAGCGCCTGTTCCGCCTGATGTCGATCCCAGCCAGCGCTGTTTTTCTGCAGAGTAAACAGCGACATCACAAAACCCGGCGTGCAGTAGCCGCATTGCGAGCCGTGGCAATCCACCATCGCTTGCTGCACGCTGTGCAGTTCGCGGCCCTGCTTGAGATCTTCCACGGTAATCAATTGCTTGCCCTGCAGGCTGCTGACCAGCGTCAAACAGCTGTTCACCGCCTGATACTGCATCTGACCATCGACGACTTTACCAAGCGTGACGGTGCAGGCACCGCAGTCGCCAGACGCGCAGCCCTCTTTGGTGCCGCGACGCTGCTGCTGGCCGCGCAGGTAGTTAAGCACGGTGAGATTGGGATCAAGCTCGTGTTCTGTGACTAAACGATCGTTGAGTAAGAATTGGATCATGCGATTTGCTCCTCACTTTCGCGCTGCCAAACCGGCTTGCCGCTCACCCAGGTTTGCGCGATGTTGCGGTCGTCGCCAAGCGTCATCATTACAAACAGCCGCTCCCAGATGTCTTTGCTGTTGGCATTGCGCAGCTTCTGCAGCGGCGACACCGCCGCATCGAGCACCACGAAATCGGCCTCTTTGCCGGGATTGAAGTTGCCGATAACGTCATCCAGATCGAGCGCGTGCGCGCCGCCTAAGGTGGCGTGATAAAACGCTTCGCAAGCGCTGAGTTTGTATTGCTGTAGCTGGCCGACTTTGTAGGCTTCGCCCAGCGTTTGCAGCAGATTAAAGGTGGTGCCTGCGCCCACGTCGGTGCCAATGCCCATGCGCACGCCCTGCTGCCAGCAGCGTTTGATGTTGAATAATCCGCTGCCGAGGAACAGGTTTGAGGTCGGGCAGAAGGCAATTGATGAATCGGTGTCATGCAGGCATTGCCACTCTTGATCTTCGAGATGCAGGCAATGCGCGAACACGCTGCGTTTGCCGGTAAGTTGGTGATGATGATAAACATCAAGATAGCCTGCGCGCTCCGGGAATAGCGCTTTTACCCAGGCGATCTCCTGCTGGTTTTCACTTAGGTGCGTGTGCATCCAGACATCAGGAAACTCCTCGCGCAGCTGGCGCACTTTATCCAGCAATTCCGGCGACGAGGTCGGCGCGAAACGTGGCGTGAGCGCATAGCTCAGGCGACCGCGCTGATGCCAGCGCTCAATCAGTTCACGCGTGTGCTGATAACTCTCTTCCGGCGTTTCGGTCAGGTATTCAGGCGCGTTGCGATCCATCATCACTTTGCCAGCGATCAGTCGCATATCCAGCTGCTGCGCGGCGCTGAACAGCGACTCGACCGACTGCTTATGCACGGTGCCGAATACCAACGCGGTGGTGGTGCCGTTCGACAGCAGCTGGTGCAGGAAGAACGCCGACATTTTTGCCGCGTGATCGGGACAGTGATATTGGCTCTCCACCGGGAAGGTATATTGGTTGAGCCACTCCAGCAGCTGTTCGCCAAAGGCGCCGATCATCTCGGTTTGCGGATAATGAATATGGGTATCGATAAAGCCGGGCACGATCAGTTTACCGCGCAGATCGGTAACGCGCGTGGGATCAACGCGCCCTTCCGCGATTTGCCAGCTTTCCAGGCTGACCACTTTGCCGTCACGCAGCGTTAATAAGCCATCTTCGAGATAGCGTGCATTGGCAGCGATGTCGTCTGGCTGCGCGGCCAGAGCGGTGAAATCAAAGAAGCTGGCGCGCAGCAGCGTTTCGGGTGCGTAAGGCATAATGGTTCCTTGGTGCTTTTTTATGAGTGCAGGTGATTGCCTTAAAGATAGTTTGCAAAGCGCATGCCAATGCAAAGAACAAAAAATACTGTTTACTTTCAATATAATAGGTTGTTCCGATGCGTTTTTGTGTCAATCTTGACGAGCAAACGTATGCGCAACCGGTTGCCTGCTATCGCAAACGGTTGCGATTTAACATTGCGGCGAGTTTTACTGCGCATGGCGTGATTATCGCCTGTTGGGATGCGTCTTTGTGGTGCGCCATTGCACTCGTAATGTGCAGGAAAAATCCTGCAACACGCTGCTTTGGGTTTTCATGAGCATGGGTTCGAGGTTAATGCTAAGGTGTGGCTGATAACCTGAAATCGTTTAAGGAACAGTGAGATGATTATTTTTGTTACTGGCGCAACTGCTGGTTTTGGTCAAAGTATCACCCGCCGCTTCATTGCTACAGGTCACAAAGTGATCGCCAGCGGACGTCGCGCTGAGCGTTTACAAGAGCTGAAAGATGAGTTGGGCGACAATCTGTATACCGTTCAGCTGGACGTGCGTAATCGCGCCGCCATCGATGAAGCGATCGCCTCCCTGCCGGCTGAATGGCGCAATATTGATGTGCTGGTTAACAATGCTGGCCTGGCGTTGGGTGTGGAACCGGCGCACAAAGCCAATATCGAAGACTGGGAAAATATGATCGACACCAACAACAAAGGTTTGGTGTACATGACGCGTGCGGTGCTGCCTGCAATGGTTGAGCGCAATGTTGGTCATATCGTGAATATCGGTTCGATTGCCGGCAGCTGGCCTTATTTGGGTGGCAACGTGTATGGCGCAACCAAAGCGTTCGTGCGCCAGTTCAGCCTGAATCTGCGTACCGACCTGCACGGCACCGCGCTGCGCGTGACCGATATCGAGCCAGGTTTGGTGGGCGGCACCGAGTTCTCAAACGTGCGCTTCAAGGGCGATGACGATAAAGCGGGCCAGGTTTATGAAGGCACCACCGCGCTGACGGCGGAAGATGTCACCGAAGCGGTTTATTGGGTGACGACGCTGCCGAAGCACGTCAACATCAATACGCTGGAGATTATGCCGGTGACGCAAACCACCGCAGGACTAAAGGTGCATAAAGGTTAATCGCGGTTACACGCTGTTTGATCGAAATACCCGGGGCGACCATCCTGTGAGGCGCTCCGGCGGCTTTCGCCGCGACGACCTCATCGGGATGTTTCCCCCTGATATCGCACGCCAGTGTGGCCGATGATTACGCGCGGCCCCAACCGGTCACGATAATCAACATGCCGCTCAAGGCAACCAGCGCGCCGACCCAATCCCACGTACTCAGTTTTACACCATCCACCACGCGCAACCAGATTAGCGCCGTCAGCACGTATACGCCGCCATAGGCCGCATAAACGCGCCCGCTCGCGGCGGGATGCAACGTCAACAACCAGACAAACAGCGCCAGACTTGCCGCGGCTGGCACCAGCAGCCACGCCGTCATGCCCTTCTTCAACCACAGCCACGGCAGGAAACAGCCAACAATTTCCGCTATCGCAGTGATAAAAAACAGCAAGGCGGTTTTGATCAGCATAGAAAATCTCTCGCTAAGCTAAACAAAGCGCTCACCGCTGGTGAGCAAAGAAGCAGCGATGATATACTAGCGGCCATGGTTGTTACAGCCGCGATCCCGGCTGTGCTGGTGTTAACTGAAGGAAATGACGATGAAAAAACTGTTTTCCGCCCTGCTGGCTACCGTGGTGACGTCGAGCCTGTTAATGGCTGCGCCCATCGCTGCGGCCAAAACCGATCGCCTGATTATTGAAGATGGCAGCAGCGCCTCCAGTAATGAAGCCGCGCGCCAGAGCAAAGAGCAGTGGAACGATACCAAAAACCTGCGTAATAAGGTCAATACGCGCGTTGAGAAAGAGTTCGATAAAGCGGACAAAGCCTTTGATACCCGCGACTCCTGCGAAAAGAGCTACAACGTTAACGCCTATTGGGAACCGAATACGCTGCGCTGCCTCGACCGCCGCACCGGACGTCCAATTGCACCTTAATCGTTTATCACTGCTATAGTTTTGACAGGATTTCTGACCAAAGGAGTGAATGATGAAAAAACGTAATGCAGTTCTGCTGATGGCGATGTTGTCGCTGCCGGTATTGGCGCAAGCTTCTTGTGAAAGCGTCAAAGCGGACATCAGCAAAAAAATCATTAACAACGGCGTCGCCGAATCGGATTTCACGCTGGATATCGTGGCCAATGATCAAGCCGATCAGGTCGGCGGCCAGGTTGTGGGTCATTGTGAGAACGACACACAGAAAATCGTCTACAAGAAAAATGGCCGTGATGGTGACAGCACCGTGCCAGACAGCGCGGGCAGCTCTCAGGACGCGCCAGCGCAATAGTTGTTGAGTCTTAAATTTTATTTATGATTAAGAGCCCATGATGGGCTCTTTTTTTATTTGCTTTTTTTTATGTGTAGTTATAATGACTTCCATTTAGCACAACGTTAAAATCTTAAGGAAAAGTTTATCTATGCATAAAATCGTACAAGCCCATCTTGAAAATTTTTCGAAAAGTTTCGGTCTTGAATCCTATGGTGAGGATGTACAGTTTGAGATGTTTTCAAACAAATCAATATTGACCCCTCATATTTGTACAGACTTTGAACTTGAAGATGTCACAACCAGCAATGGTGATAATGGCACCGATGGATTGGCTATTATCATCGATGAAGAGCTTTGCATGTCGCCAGAAGATGCATCCTCAATTTTCTCAAAGCCTAAACGAAATCATGATGTCGAATTATTTTTCATTCAGTCAAAAACAAGTGAGTCTTTTGATTTAGGGGACTTTCTAAAATTTAAAGAGTCAGTTCTAAAGCTCATTAACATTGAAGAACCGTATGATTCAAATGATGAACTACAACGTAATGCTAGAGAGATATTCGACATAGTCATTAAAAACGTACCTAAAATAAGAAACGGAAAGCCAAAGATTTATGCTAAATACGTTACAACTGGTATGTATAAAAAGCCTAAAGAATTAGAGGCGGCAAAAAGGAGATTTAAATCAGAGATTGATGAATACGGATTTTTTTTCTGAGGTAAATATAGAATTCATTGATAGAGATCAATTAACTAAACTATGGATAAATACATATTCTAACGTCACTGCAGAATTGCCAACTTTCAGTTTAGCACCACTCCCATCCATTAATGGAATTGATGAAGCCTACTTAGCTGTTGTTAAAGCTGAAGATTATGTAAAAAATCTTCTCTTAACCGAGGATGGTACATTAAGAGGTCACGTTTTCTTTGAGAATGTTAGATCATTCTTAGGGATAGAAAATAACGTAAACGCGCAAATTGCAGAAACCATTAAGAACAAAGATGCTGCGTCAAGATTCCCTGTGCTAAACAACGGTATAACCATCGTAAGCCCGGATGTAAGGGTACAAAATAATAATATTCATTTAGAAAATTTCCAAGTGGTAAACGGGTGCCAGACCTCAAATGTTCTATACGAATGTAGAGATCTTTTAGACAGCAACATGATGCTAAATCTCAAAATTGTTGAAACGTCTAATGAAGATGTATTTTCTGAACTTGTAAGAGCTACAAATAGTCAAACTAAGGTCGATGAAACCCAGTTTCTTTCTTTAAAACCTATTGCAAAAAAAGTAGAGGCTTACTTTGATGCTTATGATGGACAGGACGCAAGGTTATTCCTAGAGCGTCGTGATAGACAATTTGCAGGGCGCGATATCCCAGCAATCAGAATATTCCCTCTTAACTTGGCTGTAAAATGTGTTGCGTCTGTTTTTTTTAAAAGACCTGACTTAGCTTATCGTTACCCACAAAGAATGTATGAACAGTTAGCTGATAAGATCTTCGCTGATGACATTAAAGAGTCTGTTTTTTATACGTCATGCTTAGCTTTATATAGATTCAACCTTTTAACGTCTAATGCTGATATACCGCAAAATATGCGTAAGTATAAATGGCATATTATTTCAATTGCTTGTTTTTTGGTTGCAGGAAAGGATTTACCTAAGACAAACACTAAGAGAATTGATACATATTGCTCTAAAATAATAAATAAATTCTCCAAGCACGATGCCGATGTTGTGAAAATATTCAATCAAGCAGTTAATATAGTTACAGGAATTGATGAGCTCTCCGATGATAAAATGAAAAGGCAATCAACAATCGAGGAATTATTAAGAAAAATTTAATTTTTTGGGCTGTTAATAAAATAATTAGCAGCCCAAATATTTTACTCCGCTTCCGGCCTTTGCCGCGGCATTATCCACGCCACCCACAACGTTAGAAGCGCAATCAGCAACGACACTACAAACACCCAATGTAAAGAACTGGCGATTTGTCCGGTCCAGTCATGCAACGTCGCCTCCGACAGCGCCTGGCGGCTTTCAGGCGACATGATTTTCTGCATCGGATCGTCAGCCTGCGGCAGACGCAGCGACAAGTTGAGGTTCAGCACTGCGCCCAATAACGCGGTACCAATCGCCGACCCGATCATGCGGCTGAACATGATTGAGGCGGTGCAAATGCCGCGAATATCGTAATGCGCATGGTTCTGTACCGATACCAGAAATGTGGTGCTGGTCATGCCCATGCCGGTGCCAATCACAAAGGCGGTGAATCCGGCCTGCACGATTGAGCTGTCGCTGCGCAGTAGCAGCAGCAACGCGCTGCCCGCAATCAGCAGCAGCGCGCCCAACTGCGCGGTGAAGCGATAGGAGGTGATAAGCATCAACCTACCGCTCAATGTACTGGCCAGCGGCCAGCCAATCGACATCATCGCCAGTGCGCTGCCGGCCTGCAGCGGCGTGCCGCCGGTGATGCCCTGAATCCAGGTTGGTAGAAAGGCGCTGATGCCCATCATACTGGCACCGATGATCAGGTTGCCGATGTTGCCAGCGACGATAAGCCGGCTGCGCCAGATTTCCAGCGGGAACAGCGGCGCATCAGCACGCTGTTCATGCTGTTTTAAACGCCAGGCAGCAATGACAGCCAGCAGCAGGAACGGCACCAGCCAGAAACCGAGCACTTCTGCCTGTAACAGCGCGACCAGCAACGCCGTTACGCAGATCATCAGCCAGCAGCTGCCGGTGAGATTGAGCGTGGTGGCCTGATTTTGTTCGCGCGATGGAAGAAAACGCGCCAGCAGCAGTATGGCGATGGCGCCAATCGGCACGTTGACCCAGAAAATCACCGACCAGCTAAAGTGCTGCACCAGCCACGCGCCGCTCAGCGGACCAATGATTGCCGCCACGCCCCAGACGCTGGAGAGCCAGCCTTGTACGTTGGCGCGTTCGCGCGGCGGATAGACGTCCGCCACAATGGTGGACGTTAGCGGCATAATCGCCCCGGCACCTAACCCCTGAAAAGCGCGAAACAGGATCAGCCACGCCATGCTGTGGGCAAATCCGCACAGAATCGATCCCAGTAAAAAGAGCGAAACACCGATAAACAACAGCCGTTTGCGGCCCCACATATCTGCCAGTCGGCCATACAGCGGCACGCTAACGGCTTGCGTCAGTAGATAGATGGAAAATACCCAGCCAAACTGCGAAAAGCCGCCAAGATCGGCAATAATGGTCGGCATGGCGGTGGCTACGATTGTGACTTCAATCGCCGCCATAAACATGGCGAGCATGCAGCCGATAAGAATCCAGTGGCGATGTTCCGTGTTCAATTCTGCAGTTTCAGTCATACGTCTCCTTAATTTCTAACAAGGCTAGCTCAAAATTCGCCAGACCAGTTTCCTCTGCGTGCGACCTATCTGTGACGACGTCACTTATTTCGATGAATATTTTTTATTGTCGGATGATGCCTTATTCCACGCGGGTTAGATGGCGTTTTTTATTATTTCTATCTGTCTGATTTTGCCGCAAAAACTAGCGCTTATCGACAAGCATTGCTATAGGTCTAAGCGGTGCTTTCCAGATATTCACTGAAAAAGCATCTGATAACAGTCATTTTAACTGCAATTTAACGGGGTGAAGGATTTTCGTATGTGTGCGTTTTAACACTGCGCCGTCATCCTGGGAATGACATTACCTATCGAACGATTTCTTGAATCAGGGAGACACTGGCTATGCAAAATGCATCGCTCGCCCGCCGCGCTGGGCTGGCTCTGCTCGCGATTGTTGCGGTGATTGCCCTGCTGGTTTGGGGGCTGGGGCTGAATACGCTGCGCGACCGGCGGGAAGATTTGGTTTATCTCGGGCAGCAGCATCTGTTTTTAGTGTTTTGGTCAATGTTCTTTGCGTTACTGGTGGGCATTCCCAGCGGCATCCTGCTTAGCCGTCCGTTCGCTCGTCGCTGGGCAGAGTACGTGATGCAAATTTTCAACGTGGGTAACACGCTGCCACCGCTGGCGGTATTGGCGCTCGCGATGGTGATTGTCGGTATCGGCGATCGTCCCGCGCTGATTGCCCTGTTCCTCGCCTCGCTACTGCCGATTGTGCGTAATACTTTTGCCGGTTTAAGCGCGGTACCGCCGTCGCTGATTGAAGCCGCCAACGGTATAGGTATGACGAAGTTTCAGCGTTTGCGTCAGGTGGAAATTCCCAATGCGCTGCCGGTGATTCTGGCAGGCGTGCGCATCGCCACGGCGATTAACGTCGGTACCGCGCCATTGGCGTTCCTGATCGGCGCCAGCAGTTTTGGTGAGCTGATCTTCCCCGGCATCTACCTCAACGACTTCCCTACGCTGATCCTCGGCGCTGTGGCCACCGCGCTGGTTGCGCTGGTGCTCGACATGCTGCTCGCGGCATTGGGACGTTATCTCAGCCCGCACTCTGCGGCTTAACACAAGGAGTTTTGTGATGGCCACTGCCAACAAACTGGCGCGCTGGGTTAAACGTACTGCGCTGGCACTCACCGCGACGCTGGCAATCAGCCAAAGCGCCGCGGCTGCAACACCGATTACCATGGCAACCAAGAGCTTTACGGAGCAGCACATCCTCTCCGCGATGACAGTAATCTGGCTGCAAAAGAAAGGTTTTCAGGTGATTCCCAAGACCAATATCGCCACCACTATTGGTCGTAACGCGATGATCAATAAACAGATTGATATGACATGGGAATACACCGGTACTTCGCTGATCATCTTTAACCACATCAATAAGCCTATGTCGACCGAAGACGCGTATAAAACGGTAAAACAGCTGGATGCGAAATTGGGCCTGGTGTGGCTTAATCCTGCACCGATGAACAATACCTATGCGTTTGCCATGCAACGCGATCGTGCGGAGAAAGAAGGCATCAATACCATGTCGCAACTGGTGGCGAAGCTGGAAGAGGTACGCAAGAACGATCCGGATCATAACTGGAAACTGGGTTTGGACCTGGAATTCTCGGGCCGCTCCGATGGTCTTAAGCCATTGCAGAAAGCCTACAACATGCCGCTCGATCGTCCGCAGATTCGCCAGATGGATCCCGGCTTAGTTTACAACGCGATTCGCGATGGCTTTGTTGACGCCGGTTTAATCTACACCACCGATGGCCGTGTGAAAGGGTTCGAACTCAAAGTATTAGAAGATGATAAGCACTTCTTCCCAAGTTACAACGTCACGCCCGTAGTGCGTCAGGATGTGCTGGAGAGCCATCCGGGCCTGGATACGGCGCTCAATCAGCTCTCCGCGTTGATTAATGACGAAGCGATCACCGAGATGAATAAGCGTGTCGATATTGATCATCAGTCGCCGCAACAGGTGGCGCGTGATTTCCTTCAATCCAAGAACATGCTGTAAGGAGGCGCTGTGGATACCTTGCATTACATCATGAATAACTGGCATACCTTGATGACGCTCACCTGGCAACACACGTGGCTGGTACTGGTGGCGGTCGGTTTCGCCATTATCGTTGGCGTACCGCTGGGCATTTTGATTGTGCGCTTTAAGTGGCTGGCCACGCCGGTGCTCGGCATTGCCACCATTGTGTTAACCATTCCCACCATCGCGTTGTTTGGTTTGATGATTCCATTGTTTTCTATGATCGGTCAGGGCATTGGCGCCCTTCCCGCTATTACCGCCGTGTTTCTCTACTCGCTGCTGCCGATTGTGCGTAACACCCACACCGCGCTGGAGAATTTGTCTCCCGGACTGCGTGAAGCCGGTCGCGGGATTGGCATGACCTTCTGGCAGCGTCTGCGCTGGGTAGAAATTCCGATGGCGCTGCCAGTGATTTTTGGCGGTATTCGTACAGCGGTGGTGATGAATGTCGGCGTGATGGCGATTGCCGCCGTGATTGGTGCGGGCGGTTTGGGCCTGCAACTGCTCGACGGGATCAGCGGCAGCGATGTGCGCATGCTGATTGCCGGTGCCTTAATGATTTGTTTGCTCGCGATTGTGCTTGATTGGCTGCTGCACCGTTTGCAGTCGGCGCTGACTCCTAAGGGGATTCGATAATGATAAAACTGGAAAACCTGACGAAAACCTTTACGCAAAAGAACGGCACATCACTCAATGCCGTGGACAACGTCAGCCTTGAAGTGCCTGCCGGGGAAATGTGCGTGCTGCTCGGCCCATCGGGTTGTGGCAAAACCACCACCCTTAAGATGATTAACCGTTTGATTCCCTCCTCAAGCGGCAGGATTTTGATCAACGGTGAAGACACCAGCGGACAAGATACCGTCACCCTGCGCCGCAATATTGGCTATGTCATCCAGCAGATTGGTCTGTTCCCGAATATGACCATCGAGGAGAACATTACCGTGGTGCCACGCATGTTGGGTTGGGATAAGAAGCGCTGCCGTGAACGCGCCACGGAATTGATGAGCATGGTGGCGCTCGATCCGACCAAGTTCCTGCATCGCTATCCGCGCGAAATGTCTGGCGGTCAACAGCAGCGTATTGGCGTGATTCGCGCGCTGGCTGCGGATCCACCGGTATTGCTGATGGATGAACCTTTCGGTGCGGTCGACCCAATCAACCGTGAAGTGATTCAGAACGAATTCCTTGAGATGCAGCGCCAGTTAAAGAAGACCGTGATGCTGGTTAGCCATGATATTGATGAAGCGCTGAAGCTCGGCGACCGCATTGCGGTGTTTGGTCAGGGGAAAATTGTGCAGTGCGCCAGCCCGGATGAGCTGTTAGCCAAACCGGCGAACGACTTTGTTGGCTCCTTTGTCGGTCAGGACCGTACGCTGAAACGTTTGTTGCTGGTGCAGGCCGGCGATGTCACCGATCAGCAGCCCACCATCACCGTGCAGCGTATTACGCCACTGCAGGAGGCCTTCGCCACCATGGACGATAACGATATGCGTTCGGTGACGGTAGTTGATGAAGATGGCAAGCCACTGGGATTTGTGAAGCGGCGTGAAGCGCGCGGCGCCACTGGCCGCTGCGAAGAGATGCTGCATACCTTTAAAGTGACCGGCAAAGCGGAAGAAAACCTACGCGTGGTGCTGTCGAAGCTGTATGAGCACAACACGGTGTGGATGCCGATCGTCGATGAGGAAGGTCGTTATAGCGGCGAGATATCGCAGGATTACATTGCCGATTATCTCAGTTCTGGACGTACGCGCCGTCGGTTGAATCCGTAAACCGCACAATGCCTGAAACGCAGGAAGAGGCGGCAGAGGAGTAAAGTGTCCCGCGCCATGGATGGCGCGGGCCAAGCCCCAGGGATGGTTTATGGCGTCTTTACGATCTGCCGCCTCTTCTTGCGTATGCACCCTGCACGTTAGTGCGACTCTTCAGCCGTTTTTGCCGCCACTGCTTCGCTGCGCTCTGAAGGCAGCACGACATTCAAAATAATCGCCAGCATCCCGCCGGTAGTCACTGCGTGACCAAACAGGTTGCTAATCAGCGTCGGGAACTGTTTCAGCACCTCAGGTACCGCTTCGACACCCAAACCGATACCAAACGACACGGCAACAATCAGCATCTCGCGACGGCCAAGCGGCGTTTGCGTCATCACGCGGATGCCGGCAGCCACCACGCTACCAAACATCACAATGGTCGCGCCGCCCAGCACCGACGGTGGAATCTGCTGCAGCATATAGCCAATCGCCGGGAACATACCGAGCAGCACCAGCATCACGCCGATCACCATGCCAACATAACGGCTGGCAACGCCGGTCATTTGGATGACGCCATTATTTTGCGCAAAAGTGGTGTTGGGAAAGGCAGAGAACACGGCGGCGAGCAAGCAGCTGATGCCATCGGCGAAAATACCGCCCTGCATGCGGCGCTCAAACGCTTCGCCTTCAATCGGCTGCTGCGACAACATGCAGTTCGCCGTGAGGTCGCCCACCGCTTCAATCACGGCTATCACCGATACCAGCGCGATGGGAATAAAGATGGTCCAGTCAAAGGCAAAACCAAAACGGAATAGCGCCGGCATTACCAGCCACGGCGTATCACCCATTGGCTTGAGGGTGAGATGGCCGGTTAACGCTGCGGCGATACAGCCCGCAGCAATGCCGGCCACCACCGCAACCAGCCGCGTCCAGCGATTTTGCGAACGGTTAAGTACGATAATCACCAGCAGCGTCAAGGCACCGAGCGCCAGATTGCCGGGCGCGCCAAAATCGCTGGCGTTATGGCCGCCAGCCCAATCGGTGATGCTGACTTTGATCAGGCTGATACCAATTAAGGTAATAACGGTGCCGGTAACCACCGGCGTCAACACTTTGCGTAATGGCGCGATGCAGCGGCTGATCAACATCGGAATCATCGCCGCTACTAAGTTGCAGCCAAAGATCATCGCCATGATCTCTTCTGGCGATCCGCCGCGCGCTTTGACCATCAATCCGCCCGACAGAATCACCCCGAGAAAGGCAAAGCTGGTGCCCTGCAGGCAGATCATGCCTGCGCCAATGCCCATAAAGCGGCGCGCCTGCAGGAAAGTACCGAGACCGGAAACGAGCATCGACATGCTGATCAGATAAGGGATCCATGCCTGTAATCCCAACACGGAACCAATAATCAGCGGCGGCGTAATGATGCCCACTACGCTGGCCAGCACATGTTGCAGTGCGGCACAAAATGCAGGCAATGGACCGATGCGGTCATTCAGCCCATACAACAAACCTTTCTCATCTGATTGCGACATACAGGTGCTCCGGCAAGATATTCATCAGAGCTGCTGATGCATGAATCACGCCAGAACAAGGGGTTTATTAAAAATTGGAAATAAGATATTGAATATTCTGGCAATTAATTCAGTAAAGAGGAGGGCTGAATCTGAAATCTTAGATTCAGCCATTGATCATTTGCGGCTTTTTGTTTCATCAAGCCGCAGGCTTTGCACTGTTGTCGTGCGTAAAATTTTCATCGAGCAGTGAAACATCCAGATAACCACTCAGTTCCCGCTGTTCTGCGCGCGGCAGATAAGGCAACTCGCCTAGTAAAGGTGCGCCTAGCTTTTCTCTCAAAACATCAATAATTTCAGCGTAATGCGCCAGACCGGGATTAATACGGTTGGCTACCCAACCCACGAGTCGCAATCCATCCTGCGCAATCGCCTCGGCGGTCAGTAAAGCGTGGCTGATGCAACCTTCTTTAATGCCGACTACCAACACAACGGGTAAATGTTCCTGCCGCACCCAGTGGGACAAAGGCTGTAAGTCGTTCATTAAACTGCGCCAGCCGCCGGTGCCTTCTACCACCACGCGCGCGGCGCGCTGCTGCAAATCGTTTAGACTGCGGCTGAGCAACGGATAATCTATACGCTGCGACGCGCTGGTGCTGATTTCATCCTCTTGTAAGGCGATAGGATTGACGGCGGAATAATCGAGAGCGAGACCTGAAGCCTGCTGTAATAACAGGGCATCTTTATTACGTAAGCCTTCAGATGTGAGTTGCGCGCTTTTGGCGACAGGTTTGAAGCCTGCGGCGCACAGATTCGCCTTGGCAAAGCACTGTAATAACGCGCGTGATACCACGGTTTTACCCACCGCGGTGTCGGTACCGGTGACAAAAAGCGTTTTCACCATTCTCCTCCTTCATTAAAGCGATGTGTAACGTGCGAAGGAGGCAGTTTAAGGAAATGTTTTCACGGGCAGATTGCGTTAGGACAAACTTAAGGTGAGCTGTAATTATCCCTGCAACAGTTTTACCAATAAATGGCCGCTATAGAGCGCGTCTTTTATCAGTGCGGCGCCGCCAAAGGTGCCGGGATCGCTGAAAGCCGTTGGTGTGAGCTGGATTTCACTGCTATATGCGGGCAAGGCTTGTTGTCGAATGGTACTGCTCACCGCAGGGAACAGCACATCGGCGGCCTGATTCAGCGGCGAACCGATAAGGATTTGTTGAGGATTAAAGATATTCACCATCATCGCCAGCATGCGGCCAATATGGTGTCCGACGCCCGCAATCACATCACGCGCCAGGCGATCGCCCTGCTGCGCGGCTGCGCATAAGCTCTCAATCGTCAACGGCGTCTGATGCAATACACTGTCCGGCTGCGACGGCAAACGCTGGGCGGTGAGAGTGAGCAAGCTTCCGATGCTGGCGACGGTTTCCAGACAGCCGTTATTGCCGCAATAACACTGCTGGCCGTAAGGATCGATTTGCGTATGACCAATTTCCACCAGCGTACGACCATTTTTGTGCAGCAGTTGTCCGCCGCTGATCACGCCCGCGCCGACGGTTTCATCAATCACAATCTGAATCACATGTTGCGCGCCACTGGATGCGCCAAACAGCGCTTCGGCTAACGTCCAGGCGGAAATATCATGCTGCACGAACACCGGCAAACCGGTGCGCTGCGCCAGCGTTTCTCCCAGCGGCATATCCTGCACGTCATAACCCGGCATGCGATGGACCACGCCAGAAGCGGCGTTAATCAATCCCGGCAAAGTAATGGCGATGGCGGTCAAACGCTCCAGCTTGCTTTGATGACGAATAAAGAAGTCATTCACTGTCTCGTGCAAGGTTTGCAGCAGTGGTTTGTCGGCGCTGGCGTACAGCGGCAGGCGATCTTCCTGCAGCGCGCGGCTGCTGAGATCGCGCAGCGTCAGCGTAATAAATCCGGGCTGAATGCGAACGGCGAGATAGTGCCAGGCGAGCGTATCGAGGATCAAACCAATCGCGGGACGACCGCGACTGCCCGGCTCCTGAAATTCAGTTTCCTGAACCAGATGGGCATCGAGCATTTCACGCACGATTTTGGTAATGCTGGCGGGTGCTAACTGGGCACGTTTAGAAAGCTCAATACGCGAAATCGGGCCGTAAAGGTCAATCAGTCGGTAAACCACACCTGCGTTGGTCTGTTTTATCTGATCAATATGACCAGGTTGACTGTACAGATTCACGCCCAGCTCCCATTATTTTCGCGCTTCTAAATAAACAGCAGCTATGGTGATGCAGATTGACCAGCAGCGTCAAATATTTGATTAGAAATGTGATTTATCGCACATAAAGTTTGGGCCCTCATTCAACTGCGGACTCAATTCTCTGCATTTTGCAGCATCAGCGACATCATATTGGTCATTTGCGCCGTTGGTTCTCGCGTCGCTGACCAGACCAGCCAAACTTCAGAAATCGCGTCGCTCTCCTGCAACGGGATCCACACCACATCGACCAGACGTGCACGGCTGAATGACGCCGGCAGAATAGACACGCCGAGTCCGGTCGCCACCAGACCAAGAATGGTCATCGCCTCGCCCACTTCCTGCGTAATAAAAGGTTTGATTTGATAGCGATGCAGCAGCGCCAGGATTTCACCGTATAACGCAGTGCCGCCTTGCGGATCGAAAAATACAAACGGCTCGTTGGCTAATGCCTGAATGGAAATCGACTCTGCATCGGCCAGCGGATGCGCCCAATGCACTACCGCGCATAGCGGCTCACGCAGTAACACGCGGTGCTGCAGATCGCTGGGGAGCGGCGTATTGCGCATCACACCAAGATCGAGTCGAGCATCATGAAGTGGCGCAAGCTGCTGCCGCGTGTTGTTCTCCTGCATCTGAATGTGTACTTCTGGCCAACGCTGACGGAATTGGTACAGCGCGTCAGAAACCAGACCGGTAAACGGCGCTGAGGAGGTAAAGCCGATGCGCAACTCGCCCTCCTGCCCGCTATGCACGCGTGCGGCGCGGCGGGCGGCCTGCTCGACCTGTAACAAAATGGCACGCGCATCCTGCAAAAACAGTGCGCCGGCGGGCGTGATCTGTACGCTGCGATTGGTGCGGGTAAACAGCTGCGCGCCAATTTCCTGCTCCAGCTGCTGAATCTGCTGACTCAACGGCGGTTGCGAAATATTCAGGCGCTGCGCGGCGCGGCCAAAATGCAGTTCCTCCGCGACGGCAACGAAATAGCGTAAATGACGCAACTCAACATTCATACTTTAAAAGTCTCATTTGAGATTATTAATATATTGTACAACCTATTCGCCCTTTCCTACAGTAACGGCATGATTGTTCAAACGAGGATGTTCCGTGAGTCGCTCTTCTCAGGCGGTGATACTCGATGAAGACGAGTTGTCCGTAAAGCCTGCTCCAGCTGCAACCCCTTCAGAATGGATTGAACGCGGATCGCCGCAGTTTATGCGCGTGACGCTGGCGCTGTTCTCTGCCGGTCTTGCCACTTTCGCCCTGCTGTATTGCGTGCAGCCCATTTTGCCGGTGTTATCGCAACAGTTTGGTGTTTCTCCAGCGCAAAGCAGTATTTCTCTCTCGCTATCGACCGGCTTAATGGCATTGGGGTTGCTGTTTACCGGGCCGCTGTCAGATGCGATTGGGCGTAAATCGGTGATGGTTACCGCGCTGTTGCTCGCGGCTATCTGTACCTTGATTTCCGCCACCATGAGCAGTTGGCAGGGGATTTTGCTGATGCGCGCGCTGATTGGCTTATCGCTGAGCGGGGTTGCGGCGGTTGGCATGACCTATCTGAGTGAAGAGATTCATCCACGCGTTATCGCCTTTTCCATGGGGCTGTACATCAGCGGTAACTCGATTGGCGGCATGAGCGGACGCCTGTTGACGGGCGTATTGACCGATTTCTTCTCGTGGCGCGTTGCGGTGGGCGTGATTGGCTGTTTCGCGTTGGCGGGCGCGCTGATGTTTTGGAAAATCCTGCCTGCGTCGCGTCATTTCCGTCCAGCTTCGCTGCGTCCGCGTAGTTTGCTGATCAACTTCCGTTTGCACTGGCGCGATAAAGGATTACCGCTGCTGTTCGCTGAGGGCTTCCTGCTGATGGGCGCGTTCGTCACGCTGTTCAACTACATCGGCTATCGCCTGCTGAGTGCGCCCTGGTCGCTGAGCCAGGCGGTGGTGGGATTGCTGTCGGTGGTCTATCTGACCGGCTCCTGGAGTTCACCGAAAGCCGGCGCGATGACCAGCCGCTTTGGACGCGGTCCGGTGATGATTGGCGCAACTGCGATTATGCTGACGGGATTGCTGCTGACGGCGTTTAACTCACTGTGGCTGATTTTACCCGGCATGATGTTGTTCACCGCCGGATTCTTTGCGGCGCACTCTGTTGCCAGCGGCTGGATTGGCCCGCGTGCGCGTCGGGCTAAAGGCCAGGCATCGTCACTCTATCTGTTTAGCTATTACGTTGGATCCAGCGTGGCGGGTACATTGGGCGGCGTGTTCTGGCACAGCTATGGCTGGATGGGCGTTACGGCATTCATTAGCTTGCTATTATTAATGGCTTTGCTGGTCGGCTGGCGCTTGCAGTGCCGGAAACTGTAATACCTTTCATCTGTTAAACGGGGCTAATGCGCCCCGTTCTCTCATCAAGTCCACGCCATCCGGTGATCTCACAGTCCCAGATAAAACAAAACGGCCATTCGTCGCTATAATTCATTCCATTCCAACAATAGTTAGACTTTTATTATTTCACAGCAATGAGGACGATAGATGGGACTCTATTATTACGTCGATAAGCATGCCGGCTATAACGACAACCATGTAGTACACGCAACGGGATGCCCGTACCTACCCGCCGATGAGGCACGCCGTTTCCTTGGAACTTTCTACACGCCAAATGCCGCCATTCAGCAAGCGCGTAAATTTTATGCCAGCGCGCTGGGCTGCGAGCACTGCTGTCCGGTGGGGTTAAAAAAAAACATGACGACTCAAAATAGTGTGGCACTAAAACATATGGTGCGACTCTGATAATCATGATGTGAGAGTGGTCAGCAGACCTAACTCTTTTGTTAAGCAGCACTGCGGCGTTTCATAATAATTATAAATTTAAGTGTAATAATAACTGGACCTTAAGGCGCTCAAAGTGGCGTCAGGTCCAGTCGCCTCTATCTCCCCCGTTGTTAATCTTGCTCGCGCTCGTATTGATGACAGAAAGCGTAAAAACCTCAGGCTATTAATTACGCCACTCTTGATAAAAAATATTCAGTAATAAAAGCCCGACAAACGGTTTCCCTCCGCTCATTAATGCTCCACAATAGCGGCAATTTGTGACTCCGGTCACTTTCTGGGGTGCTTTTTGCCCTTTCATTTGCCGTCTGACAGATTTGAACTCCATGCAATCTACTACTGTTTCCCGTAAAACGGCCTGGCTACGCGTTGTACTGCTGGCTATTGCTGCTTTTGTCTTTAACACCACAGAATTCGTGCCTGTCGGTCTGCTGTCGGATATCGCCGCCAGCTATGACATGAAGACTGCCGATGTTGGCATTATGCTGACTATCTACGCGTGGGTTGTCGCGCTACTGTCGCTGCCGCTGATGCTGTTAACGCGCAATATTGAGCGTCGCCTGTTATTGGCGGTGTTGTTCATCGTGTTTGTAGCCAGCCATGTGCTGTCATCTTTGGCATGGGATTTCACCTCACTGGTTATCTCGCGCATCGGTATTGCCTTAGCGCACGCCGTGTTCTGGTCAATTACCGCTTCGCTGGCCATTCGCGTGGCGCCTGCAGGTAAGAAAACTCAGGCGTTGAGTATGCTGGCAACCGGTACCGCGCTGGCGATGGTGCTGGGCGTGCCGATTGGGCGTATCGTCGGTCAATATCTTGGCTGGCGCACTACTTTCGGCATGATCGGCTTGTCTGCTTTGGTGTTGCTGATTTTGCTGATGCGCATACTGCCGCGTCTGCCGAGCGAGCACACGGGTTCACTGAGCAGCGTTCCGATGCTATTCCGCCGTCCGGCGCTGGTGGCAATGTACGTTCTGGTTACCGTGGTGGTGACGGCGCATTACACCGCTTACAGCTACATCGAACCGTTTATGCAGGTGGTGGCTAATGCCGATGATAATTTCACCACGCTGCTGTTACTGCTGTTTGGATCAGCGGGTATTCTCGGCAGCGTGCTGTTTAGTACGCTGGGCAATAGATTCCCTTCTGCGATGCTGATCGCTGCAATTGCGATGATCACACTAAGCATGGGCTTGCTGGTGTTTGCCGCAGTACGTCCCGCTGCAATCACCGTGTTGTGCATCGTTTGGGGCATGGCAATGATGATGATTGGTCTGGCGATGCAGGTGCGCGTTTTGGCGCTGGCACCGGATGCCACCGACGTCGCGATGTCGCTGTTCTCGGGTATCTACAACATCGGTATCGGCGCGGGCGCGCTACTGGGTAATCAGGTCAGTTTGCATATGCAAATGTCGGATGTCGGTAACGTCGGCGGCATTATTGGCCTTGCCGCACTGTTCTGGTGTATCGCTATCTTCCGCCGCTATCCTCAGCTGCGTTCAAACGGATAAGAAAAAAGGCTTCAGAAGGTTATCTTCTGAAGCCTTTTATTCACTTCCTGCGGAATGCTTAATTGCCCTCCGCTCAATTCTCTTAGTTATAAATTACTGCTGTGCCATTTAGCTTGTTGTTGCCAGAGGTCGAAGTGATGCGGAATGACTTTGCTCCGGCAGCACTGGCCTTTTCCGCTAGCTGATTCTCCAGCGATGTCAGGTTAGTGCTACCTGATGCGCTAACTACACCAATTTGTTGTTGATTCAGCGGCGCTTCGTTTACTAAGTCTGCAGCCATGCTACCAAACGCGATTGAAGACAATGCTACAGCGGCCAAAGTCAGTTTGATGCTTTTCATAATTTTGCTCTCTTAAACAGATGAATTGGGGTCGGTCGCGATTAAGTTAACAACCGTTAATTAAATGCTACTGCCGAATGGGTCCGCGCGTCAATCATTTTATTAACGGTCATTATTTTAATCGGAAGTGGCGTGATTATGGGCTTCCCAGCCCTTTTTGACTTATCCATTTGGGTGCTTTCGCCAGCCAAAAGCACAAACGGGCAAAGACGAATAGACTCATTCCGGGCTGCGCTTGCATATTTATTTAATGATCGGTAATTTAATGGGGTGTTTTACGCTTTGAGGTGCCCAATGACCGAAGTTATCGATGTGGTGAACAGGAAAACGCGCGGCCGTCCGAAAGTGTTTGATCGCAACGATGCCCTGGACAAGGCAATGATGTTGTTCTGGGCGCATGGCTATGAAGGCACTTCGCTGTCCGATTTGGTTAACGCTACCGGCGCTAAGGCCCCAACTCTTTATGCTGAGTTTGAAAATAAAGAAGGGTTATTCCGTGCGGCGATGCAGCGATACATTGAAACGTTCAGCGCGCAGCGCAACGCCGTGCTAAATGATGATGCTTTAGACGTGAAAACGGCCATTGAAGCCTATTTTCGCGCAACCGCCGCATGCTTCACCGAATGTGATAAGCCTGCTGGCTGTTTCTTCATTTGTACCTCGAGCGCGCTGTCTTCCGGCTCAGAAGAAGTGGCGCAAATGCTGGCTCAACAGCATCACGCGCAGGAATCAGCGTTAAAAGCATTTCTTGATACCCGGCAGCAGCGCGGCGAGTTACCGCAATGTGCCAATAGTGCAAGGTTAGCCCGCTACCTGGCGTGTTTACTGCAGGGAATGTCGGTGCGTGCGCGTGAAGGCGCTAATCGTGAGGACCTTGACCAGATCGTGGATACGCAGATGGCAATCTGGCCCGCTCTGGCGGGATATTGTGAATTGAGCACCAAATAAAATTCAGGCCGACTTCCGTGTCGGCCTAAAATTATTGCCTCCGTACAAATACTGAGGTGAGCGAGCGTTAAGGCAGGAAAAACATCGGTTTCAACGCTGCACTCACCGGACTATTATCCGGATTCGATGGCATTAAATCCTTCATCGATGCCCACCAGCGCTGACACACTTCCGTTTTTGCCACTGCTTCCCAGCGCGCTTCAGACTCAATTTCCACGCTGGCAAACAGCAGATTGCGTTCAGCATCCAGCCAGATAGCGTAATTGTGCGCGCCATGCGCTTTTAGCGTCTCAGCCAGCTCCGGCCAAATTGGCGTATGACGGCGCAGATACTCATCGTGGCAGTGTGCATGCACCTGCATCACAAAGGCTTTACGCAACATCGCTGCGCTCCGCCTGCAGCGCGGCTTGCCACGGCTTAACGTTGAAGCGTTCACCCAGCGCGATCAGCTGCTCAGTAGTGATGCTTTGACGAATACCGCCCATTGACAGCGCTTTTACCACCACTTCGGAGGATTTCTCCGCCGTATCGATCAGGCCGAAAGTCTCGTCGAGGTTTGGACCCGCGCCAAAGATGCCGTGGAACGGCCACATCACAATGCTGTGATTTGCCATTGCGTCTGCCGTTGCCTGACCAATTCCATCGGTACCGGGCACCATCCATGGCAGAATACCTACGCCATCCGGGAACACCACCAGACATTCGGTGCTGCCTTCCCACAACAGGCGTGTGAATCGTGCGGAATCCAGATTTACCACATAGCTCAGCGCCATAAAGTTGGTGGCGTGGCAATGCATGATGACGCGATCAATGCCGTTTGAGACCTGCTTGCGCACGCTGTGCGACTGGAAGTGGGCTGCCAACTCTGATGTTGGCAGGCCGCCGTTACTCAAACCCCAATGGATTTTGTATGACAAGCCTTTGTCATCCACCTGCAGCAGCGCCAGACAGTCGGCCGGGTCGAGCTGAACGTTACGGAAAAACTTACCCGATCCGGTGACCAGGAACCAATCATTGGCCAGCGCTGGAGCAGGTTTGGTCAGCTCAATACAGCGCGGCTCGGCATAGAAATCACCGGCGAAATCTTTAACTTCTTCCGGCAGTAAACGTAAGCTGACGTTGCCGCCATTACGCTCATCCCAGCCTTTCAACCACATGTCGCTGGTCGCTTTAACCATTCCCTGAACAAAAGCGGAAGAGAGGATATTTTGCATGGTGTGTCCCTTAACGTTGACGCAGTGTTTGTTGTTCATAATGACGGACTTCGCTCAGCCAGCTGGCATCAGCAGGGACATCGTGGCGCAGACACCAGGCTTCCCACACCGCTTGCCACGGCAACGATTTTTGTTCTTCCAGCATCGCCAGGCGGCCGGTGTAATCCCCTTCGTTCTCCAGCTTGCGTAACTGGTCGGTAGGTTCCAGCAGAGCACGCAGCAGCGCTTTTTTGGCATTGCGTGTCCCAATTACCCACGCCGCGATGCGGTTGATCGACGCATCGAAGAAGTCGAGACCGATGTGCACCTTGTCGAACAATTTGTGGCGCGCGATCTCGGTAGCGATGGCCTGGGTTTCATCGTCGAGAATCACCACGTGATCGCTGTCCCAGCGCACCGGACGACTTACGTGCAGCAGCAGGCGCGGCACATAGAGCATGGCCGTGGAAATTTTGTCGGAAATCACTTCGGTTGGATGGAAGTGGCCGGCGTCCAGAGTCAGCGCGGTCTGGCGGCTGCTGGCATAACCCAGGCAGAATTCATTGGAACCCACGGTGTAGCTCTCTGCGCCGATGCCAAACAGTTTGCTCTCTACCGCATCAATGTGGTGCGCAGGATTGAGTTTTTCACTGATCACTTCATCAAGCGCACTCGCCAGGCGTTGACGCGGTCCTAAACGATCGACGGTGAGATCTTTCATTCCGTCCGGCACCCAGATATTCATAACGGATGCGGTACCCAGTTGCTCACCAAAGTGTGCAGAGATACGACGGCTGGCCTTACAGTGATCGATCCAGAACTGACGAATCCCTTTGTCGGCGTGTGACAAGGTAAAGCCATCGGCGCTCAGCGGATGGGAGAAACAGCTTGGATTAAAATCGAGGCTCAGCTTGTGCGTTTTGGCCCATTCCACCCAGTTGCTGAAGTGTTTCGGTTCAATCGCATCACGGTCGACCGGCTTATCGCTCTCCAGATAAATCGCATGCAGGTTGAGGCGTTTAGCACCCGGAATGAGTGACATCGCTTTTTCAACATCAGAGCGCAGCTCATCAGCATTACGTGCACGTCCCGGATAGTTGCCGGTAGCCTGAATACCGCCGGTCAGTTCACCGTTCGGATTTTCGAAGCCGCGCACGTCATCACCCTGCCAGCAGTGCATCGAGACCGGAATGCCATCCAGCTGCGCCATTACCTGTTCCACATCCACACCGATGGCGGCGTAACGTTGTTTGGCCAGTTCGAAGGCCTGTTCAATCAGCTTAGTCATATGCAAGTTCCTTAGCAGGTTGGCTGAGCGCGGCAAAGCGTGCCTGATGGGCAGCGAAGGCGCTGTTGTTCAACGGATCAAATTTTTCTAACGGGAAGTTTTGGCTAATGCAGCGGCGTAAATCGCTGACGTCACGCAGTTCGCCCAAAGCAATGAGCTGGCAGCCGACGTTGCCGAGCGTCGAGGCTTCAATCGGCCCCGCCAATACCGGCAGCTGACAGGCATCGGCACACAATTGATTTAACAGCGGGTTCTGACTGCCGCCGCCCACCACATGCAGTTGACGCAGCGGTGCCGCGCGCAGTGTGGCGAGTTCGCCAATCACCTGACGATAGAGCAAGGCCAGACTGTCAAAGATGGTGCGAGCCAGCGCAGCCGGCGTCTGCGGTACGGGCATGTTCTGTTCGGCGCAGGCGTTTTGAATCTCCTGAACCATGCTGTCTGGATTGATAAAACGGCTGTGATTGGGGTTAACCAGCGCACGACAGGCGGGTTCTTTTGCGGCTTCTTTGATCAGCGAACAGAGATCGGTGATTTGCAGCTCAGTGCAGACACGTTGCAGCAGCCACAAACCCATAATGTTTTTCAGAACGCGGTAGCCTTCTGCTCCACCTTCATTGGTTACGTTGGCATTGAGCGCCGCCGTGCTGACACAAGGCTGCAAGCTCTCAATCCCCATCAATGACCAGGTTCCCGAGCTGAGATAAGCGGCATCATCCTGCATTAACGGGGTGGCCAAAACCGCGCTCGCCGTATCGTGAGTCGCAACCGCGATCACCGGAATGTGATTGCCGCTGGCGCTGGTCCAGTAACCGACAGTGTTACCTGGCGATGTTGGTTTGCCGAACCACTTAGCTGGCACGCCAGCCCACGCAAGCAAATCGCTGTCCCATTCGCCGCTGTGAATATTAAGCAGTTGTGTGGTGGTGGCGTTGGTGTATTCCCAGTTCATCTGGCCGGTAAGGCGATAGTGCAGATAGTCAGGAATCATCAGCGCATACTGCACTTTTTCCTGCCAATCTGGCTGCTGCTGATGCAGTGCGTGCAGTTGATAAAGGGTGTTGAACGGCAAGAATTGAATGCCGGTGCGCTGATAGATTGCTCCTTTACCGAGATCGTTAATGGCCTGAGCCATGTGCCCTTCTGTACGCTTATCTCGATAACTTACCGCCTCGCCGACGCGTTTACCGTTGGCATCCAGCAACACCAAATCAACGCCCCAGGTATCGATGCCAATGCTGTCCGGCACAATGCCTTCATCATCAAGCTGGGCCAGCCCTAAACGAATCTCTTGCTCCAGTCGCTCCAAATCCCAACAATCATAATCTGCACGGCGCACACGCTGATTGGTGAAGCGACGCACTTCGCGCAGGCTGATCTGCTGATTCGCTGAACTCCATTGTGCGAGCATCACGCGCCCGCTGGATGCGCCTAAATCAATGGCAACAATGTTACGCATACTCATGGCGTGTTCTTCCTGTAATGAGATGACTACAGATTAGAAATCTCCGCTTTTTGCCACCTTCCCCTTACTGCCAGTGCGTAATAGTCACTGGCAGGCTGACAAAGAAGTTCGTGAGAAAGCTCACAGAACCACACAAGTGGCGAGATGTGAGCCTTGCCGCATTTCTGTCAATCGCCGGTGAGATCTTGAAAAATTAGCCATTTTCCTGCGTCACTAAGATGAAAATTCAAGGTAAGGTGCGGGGCGCCTGCGTAGACTCGGCAACGGTTGAGTTAATTAAGAGGCGAATCATGACCGTTCTACATAGCGCAGATTTCTTCCCTGAAGGGAATTACGCCATCGCCATCGAGCCGCGTGTGCCGCAGCAGGCATTTCCGGAGCACCATCATGATTTCCATGAAATCGTGTTGGTGGAACACGGTTCTGGCATTCATGTGTTTAACGGTCAGCCACAAGCTTTATCCGCAGGATGCGTATGCTTTGTGCGCGATCACGATCGTCATCTTTATGAGCAAACGGAAAATTTGTGCCTGACCAACGTGCTGTATCGCAGTCCGGCGTCATTTCGTTTTCTCTCGGGTTTGCAGGCGCTCCTGCCGCGCGAAGAAGAGGATCACTACGCGTCGCACTGGCGCATTAATCACAAGGTGATGGCGCAGGCGCTGCAAATCGTTACACAGATGAAGCAGCAAGATGTGTGGTCACTGGAACGTCACGCACGCCAGGAGCAACTTTTTCTGCAACTGCTGGTGTTGTTGCGCGAAGCGGCTCACAACGATCAATTACAGGATCAGGAAGCACGCTTACATCGGTTGCTCGACTGGCTCAATGAGCACTACAGTGAAGAGATTGTGTGGGATGCATTAGCCGATCGTTTTTCATTGTCGCTGCGCACTCTGCACCGCCAGATGAAGCAGCAAACCGGTAATACACCGCAGCGTTACCTTAATCGGCTTCGCCTGTTACAGGCGCGGCATTTACTGCGTCATAGCGATATGCGCATAACAGACATCGCCTACCAGTGTGGATTTGGTGACAGCAATCACTTCTCCACGCTGTTCCGGCGGGAATTTGGCTGTGCGCCCAGAGCGGAGCGCCAGCAGATGCTATAACTGGAGCGTTTCCTCATGTCGCTGATCTTAACGCGGGAAGACTATTTTCCGGCCTCCAATCTGCCGATTGCGGTGGCCGAGCGCATGCCGCAGCCCTCCTTTCCTCCGCACCGTCATGAATTCAGTGAAATCGTTATCGTCTGGCGCGGTAACGGCCTGCATGTGTTGAACGATCGTCCATGGTTGGTAACCTGCGGCGACGTTTTTTACATTCACGATAACGACTGCCACAGCTATGACAGCGTCAACGATTTGGCGCTGGATAACATTCTTTACTGCCGCGATCGCTTTCGTCTTGGCCTTGACTGGAGCCAGTTGTTGCCGCCGCAAGAAGAAGATTCGCCGGGCTGCTGGCGTTTGACCACCCGCGGGATGGCGTTAGCGCGCGGTGTGATTAGCCAGCTGGAACGCGAAAGCCGCAAAAGTGATTCGCTATCGATTCAACTCTCTGAGGCGCTGTTTTTGCAATTAGCATTGATTCTGCGCCGTCACGGTTATGCTGCCGATCGGCCCTGGGCATTACCTGAAGGAGAACAATTAGATCTGCTGATGTCGGCGCTGCAAGGTGCCATCAGCCGTCCATTCGATTTGGCAGTGTTCTGCCAGCAGAATCAGTTGAGCGAGCGTGCGTTGAAGCAACTGTTTCGCCAGCAAACCGGTATGACCGTGGGACACTATCTGCGGCAACTACAGCTGTGTCAGGCGAAATATCTGCTGCGGACGCAGGATTGCTTAATCAGTGAAGTGGCCGCGCGTTGCGGCTTCGATGACAGTAACTACTTTTCGGTGGTGTTTACGCGGGAAACCGGTTTAACGCCGAGCGCGTGGCGGCAGCGTTTCCTGCCGCAGCGTGAATTCTCAGCAGAGAAAGTGAAGGCCTGACGTGCCGTAGCGGCGTCAGGCTTTACATCAGGCTGCCATGCCTAATCCAACGATGTTGGCAGCAATGATAATCACCACACAACCCAGCGAGAGAACGCGAACCGGACGTTGACCCGCCGATTTCCACTCTTTTAGTACCAGACCAACCAAACCACCGCACAGCACGTAGAGGCTCATATGCAGCATCCAGCTGATGAAGTCATACTGTGCCGGAATTTTGGCGTGTCCCCAGGCATAGAAGAAGAACTGCAGATACCACATGGTGCCGCCCAGCACGGCAAACGCGATATTGGCCAGCAGCATTGGTTTGGCGACTGAGAAATCACGGCGTACTGAAATATCGGTTTTTACCGCCAGACGGATGAAGCAGTAAGCCAGATTGATTAACGCACCACCGCCCATGATCACCACATAGCTTGGCAACGCAACATAGAGTGGATTGATACCCAGATTGGCTGCAGCTTCATGCATCGGCTTGGCGGCATCCATCGCAAACGACATGCCGGCCGAAAAGATGCCGCACATTACGGCCAAAATCAGCCCTTTTTTCAGGTTGAACTCTTCGGCATTGATGCCCAGCGCCCGCTCTTTTAACAGACCGGCACGCGATACAATCCCTACGCCGATCAGCGCAACTAACACGCCGAGCAGTGTCATACGTCCGCCTGGTGAGCTGAATAGCTCGACAAAGCGGCCCTGCAGCAGCGGCGTCATCAAGGTTCCCACCACTAACGTGATACCGATGGCAATACCAATGCCCATCGACATCCCGAGGTAGCGCATGGTCAAACCATAGTTGATGTTACCGATGCCCCACATGGCACCAAACAGAAATACTGGCATCAGTTGAGAGAAACTAAAGCTGCCGTAATACGCCCAGAAGTTCGGCAGTAATACCGCACTGACTGCCCAGGGAAGAATCAGCCACGACATAACGCCGCCTACCGACCACATCGTTTCCCAGGACCACTTTTTCACCTGCTTAAATGGAGCATAAAAACAGGCGGCACTGGCGGCACCCACCAGATGCCAGAAAATACCTGCAATGATGGCACTGTTCATTGTTATTCCTTCGTAAGGTTGAGGCCAACAGGAAACCGGCGGTTTCCCGATTACCGGCAGTCTACGGTGGGCAGCTTTTCGTCAGCCTTTGGATGGCTGCCGGAAAGCGGAGGTTGCTGGCAAAATTCGGTGGGTCGTCAACATAAGGATCACAAAATCGCATTTGCAGGCAGGTCACGGGGTGATTTTTATAAGTGGCTTATTCTTCAACATATTTTCCTATTATGCTGTGCCGATCAGCACAGTTTTTGATTCACTGCCACTGCAACAGTTAACATGGCAGTCACACAAAGCCGCGTACCAGACTTTCCCCTCAGGCGTTTAATCCGTATAACGTTGGGAAAATCATCAGGACGAAGGATTGAGATGAATACCAAAAGATTGCGGCTGTTGCTGTCACAATCGGTGAGCCGCGTGATGCTGGATGACATCCGGGCCATCGTGCCGGCGCAGGCGCTGAACGTCTTTATTAATGGATTAGATGAAGCACATTACGCCACGCTGGATTGCGTGCAGAGCGAGGAGAATTGCGCCCTGCTGGCTTCGGTGATTGTGGTGTGGCGACAGCTGGGTCACGTTCATGCGATTCATTATCAGAAAGGTGAGCATCTGCGTCAGGTCGACGACGCCACGCAATTCCAGCTGTTCAGTATGATGAAAACCCATCGCGCGATCGTGCAGATCGCTTAACTCTCGGGATGACTATGAAAATCGGACTGCTTTTCCCTATTGCCATCATCATTGCTGGCGTCAGTTTTTTGGCGTGGTTTATTGTCAGCGGCGCGGCGATGCCAGGTTCCTGACATTTTTTAACATACCTTAAATCACTACTAAGCCGCTGAAAGCGCGGCATTTCGCCAGGAATGCTGCGTCTGTCGTGTTGTTCTTCCCTTCTTTGCCATCCCTCAAGTTGCATTGGCAATAGCAAAAAGGTGCTATGCCCTGATCTGTTTCACTCTGCAATTCACAAATCTTTAACGAAACCGATCGCGGAGAACCTGCACATGACAACACACCATAAACATTATATTAATGGCGCGTTTGTTGCCGATCAGAACGATAATTGGATAGAAGTGATTAACCCGTCAACTGAGGTATTACTGTCGCGCGTGCCGGAAGGCAGTAAACACGACGCCGCACAGGCCATCGACGCAGCTGAAGTGGCGCAGCCGAATTGGGAAGCGATCCCCGCCGTTGAACGCGGCAACTGGCTGCGCAAAATTGCCGCTGCTATTCGTCAGCGTGAACCGGAACTGACCGCCACTATCGTCGCCGAAGGCGGAAAAACCCAGGGTCTGGCGCAAACTGAAGTACTGTTTACCGCTGATTATCTTGAGTACATGGCCGAATGGGCACGCCGTTATGATGGCGAGATCGTTAATAGCGATCGTCCCAACGAAAATATCTTTGTATTCAGGAAAGCGATTGGCGTCACCACCGGCATTCTGCCGTGGAACTTCCCCTTCTTCCTGATTGCACGTAAAGCCGCGCCCGCGCTGGTAACCGGCAATACCATTGTTATCAAGCCAAGTGAGCTGACGCCTAACAATGCGGCGATTTTTGCGCACATCATCCATGAAATTGGTCTGCCGAAAGGCGTGATCAACTTTGTTTACGGCTATGGCCCGGAGATTGGTCAGGAGCTGGCAGGCAACCCGAAAGTCGGCTTAGTCAGTCTGACCGGCAGCGTCAACGCCGGTATAGCCACCATGGAAGCCGCAGCGAAAAACGTTACCAAAGTCTCGCTTGAACTGGGCGGAAAAGCGCCAGCCATCGTCATGGATGATGCCGATCTCGATCTGGCGGTCAAAGCGATTGTTAGCTCTCGCGTGATCAACACCGGACAGGTGTGTAACTGTGCTGAACGCGTTTACGTGCAGGAAGGCATCTACGACCGCTTTATCAGCGCGCTGACTACCGCCATGCAGCAGGTGAAGTTTGGTAATCCGGCCGAGCAAAACGATATCGATATGGGGCCGCTAATCACTGCGGCCGCGCTGGAACGCGTTGAGCAGAAAGTGGCGAACGCGGTCGCGGATGGCGGCAAAGTAGTGCTAGGCGGGAAGCGTGCAGGCAGCAAAGGCTTCTATTTTGAACCAACCATTATCACGGGCGTGCGTCAGGATATGGAGATCATGCAGCAGGAGATTTTTGGTCCAGTGCTGCCAGTGATGACCTTTAAAACCCTTGATGAAGCCGTAGCGCTGGCGAATGACTGTGAATATGGTCTGACCTCATCGATTTACACTCAAAACCTCAACACCGCGATGGTTGCCCTGCGTAAGTTGAAATTTGGAGAAACCTATATCAACCGCGAGAACTTCGAAGCGATGCAAGGCTTCCATGCGGGCTGGCGTAAATCGGGCATTGGCGGCGCTGATGGCCGTCACGGTTTGGAAGAGTTCTTGCAGACGCACGTGGCGTATTTGCAGTTCTCGTAGATAGTGATCTCCAGAAGCCATGAACAGCGAAATGCTTGTTAGTAAGAAAGCATTTTTCTTCAGGATTGCTATTCGTGCGGGCACTGACACATCTGCTGCGTCACGGGCCGTCCTCGCGCCGCTAACGCGGTACCTTCGGCTTCCACGTTGTGCCAACGGACCGTTCGCGGATCGGCCATCCATGGCCGGCCCCGAACTGCCTCACGCATCCCTGCGTGAGGCTCCTGGCCCAACGTAAAAGCCTCAGCGCTGCGAATAGCCCTTTTGCCGCAGCAGACGCGCCAGCGCCTCTGGCAAATGAGCCCTTTTCAATAATACGCACTGAAGTTGATGAGCAGGCCGGGGCCGCTTTTGGGCCGGCAATCCGCAGCGCTGAACGAAGCGAGGAAGCCAGGAGAGCCCGCAGGACGCGGGCGAAAGGCGGAGCCGGGACAAGGACGTCCCGTCTCCGCCGGTCCGTCAGGCAGACGAGTGAAGTGAAGGTACCGCGCTAGCGGCGCGAGGACCGCCGGCCCAAAAGTGGCCCCGGCCAGCACACTCGCCGTTGCCTTAGCTGACAAGCATTACGCCATAAGTGGCGACCTGTAACCCTGAAACCTTTATAAAACCCGCTTCTGGCTGCGCAGCAGCGCCAGGCCGCTTAACACCGACATCGCCATCAGATAATAACCGGGCGCCAGACTGGTGCCGGTCACGCTAATCAACAGTGTACAAATCAGCGGGGCAAAGCCACCAAACACCGTAACCGCCACGTTATAGCTGATCGCCATGCCGCTGGCGCGCGTACCCATTGGGAACAGATCCGCCATCACCGACGGCACCGTTGAGAAGTAAATCGACTTCAGCAGCGCCATCCAGCACACCAGCAAAATCAAGGTAGTCGGCGTGGTGTGATCAACCACCAGCTTAAAGGCCGGATAGATGGTGACGATCAGCAAAAGCAACGATCCCCACATCAGCGGCACGCGCCCCACCCGCTCGGCCCATAACCCCATAATGGGCGTGACCACCGTCAGAATCACGCCCGCCAACAAGGTAGCAGTAAACGCCACGCTGCCCGACAGGTGCAAATTTTTGGTGGCGTAAGTCGGCACATAGTTCAGCATGTAGTTCACCGCAGTTGAAATCACCATCAGGCCGATCGCCAACAGCATCAACTCTTTCTGGCGGCCAAACAGGCTTTTCAGCGGTGCGGCTTCCGGTTTGTGCTCAGCAAAGCTCGCCGGTTCATGTACGTGACGTCGAATATAGATCCCCAGCGGGCCAATCAGCAGGCCGAAGGCGAAGGGAACACGCCATCCCCAATCCTGAATCTGGCTTTCGCTGAGAATCTGCGTCAGTCCGAGGCCAAACGCCGATGCCATCAACGTACTGGCGCCCTGCGTGGCGAACTGCCAGCTGGCGATAAAGGCTTTGCGCTCCGGGAAATGCTCAACCAGGAACGCCGTCGAGCTGCCAAATTCGCCCCCGGCAGAGAAACCCTGCACCAGACGCGCCAGCAAAATCAGCAGCGGTGCCATCAGGCCAATGCTGCTGTAGCTCGGCATAAAGGTGATGACCGCGCCGCCGAGCATCATTAGGTTGATCGATAACAGCAGCGCTTTTTTTCGACCGTGACGATCGGCATAGTTGCCCAGCACAATCGCGCCCAGTGGACGAATCAGGAATGACACACCAAAACTGCCAAAGGTGAGCAACATTGAAACCGACGGATCGCTGGTAGGAAAGAAGGCATGCGCAATATAGCTGGCAAAAAAGCCGTACACGGCGATATCAAACCACTCCAGCGCGTTACCGATACAGGTCGCGAACAGCGTTTTGTGCAAATTAGGCTTCGCTGCGTTCAACGGCATCGTGGTATTTAATGTACTCATTGGCCACCTCCAACGTGCGCACGATGCTGCGCCACCAGTTCCGTTCCCTGCTCGCCGAGATCCCACAGCAGACGCGTCATAATCTGCAAACCTTCGCGGGCAATCGATTTCAACATATGCTCATTGACGCCATGCTGGCCACATGCTGGATACGAGTGCGGCACCCACAAGGTTGGCAAACCGAGAATATCGGAGAACACGTCATTGGGCAGCGAACCGCCGAGGTTAGGCAGCAGCGCCGGTTTCTTGCCGCTGGTTTCCGCCATGCTGGTCAGCACCCAATTGACCAGCGGATCGGTGGGATCAAGGCGTGTCGCGGGCGATCCGCGCATAAACTCCACCTCCACATAGTCAAAACCGTGCTGATGCAGATGGGCGCGCACATGCTGGGCGAGATTTTCCCAGTCGGTACCCACCACAAAACGCAGCTGACACACGGCGGTGGCGCTGCCCGGAATAGCATTCATTGGACGCGCCGGATTGCCGGTGAGAAACGACAACACTTCCAGCGTGTTCCAGCCATACAGGCGTTCGGTTGGCGTCAGTCCCGGCTCGCCCCAGTGCACATCGATATCGGGATCGCCCGGCATGCCGCCCACCCCGATATCGCCGAGAATATCGCGCACCTGCGGCGTCAAAGAGTTGGGTTTCAGCGCCTCAACCTGCAACACGCCCTGCGCGTTGACCAGCGAGGCGATGGCGTTGGCCAACTGCGTACCCGGATTGCTCAACAATCCGCCCCAGTTGCCGGAGTGATAGGCGTTGTCACGCGCGTTAACGGTCAAACGGAAATTAACCGCGCCGCGTGAGCCCAGGAACAGCGTCGGACGAACCGCATTGAGACGCGGACCGTCTGAAGCAATAAACAGATCGGCTTGTAGCAGCTCGCCATGCTGCTGGCACAAATGCGCCAGCCCCGGCGAGCTGATCTCTTCACCCATCTCGAACAGTATTTTGCAGTTAAAGCCCAGGCTGCCACCGCGCAACGCAAACACCTGCTCCAGCGCCGCCAGATTGACGCAGTGCTGGCCCTTATTATCTGCGCTGCCACGCGCATACCAGCGATCGCCCTCTTCAACCATCTGCCATGGCGATAAGCCGTCGCGCCAGTTTTCATCATCACCAAACACCACATCGCCGTGACCATAGCTGAGCAAGGTTGGCAGCATGGGATCTTCAATGCGTACCGCCACGAGGAACGGTCGATTAGCGGCTTCCGCGTTGTCGATGAAATGCAACGTGAAGCCCAGAGCGATCAGCTGCGGGCCGATCTCATCCTGCAAATAGCGCTGTAATTCGCTGTCACGATCGTCGCGCTGGCTTTCGGTACGTTGCGCCACGCGACGCGCCAAAATTCGTTGAAACTCCCCGCTGTCAAAATAAGCGGTGGCTTGTTGAACCGCCTGTTGTGCTGTCATGTTTGCCCTGTCTTTTATTGTTTTGTCGTTAAGGCATCTTTGCGGAAACACTGCTTTGCCACAATTATCAATTTATCGAGTAAGATTTGCTTTTATAGCAAAGCTAGCCTGCCCGATTTCGAGGCATGCACCACCATGAGGCATCCGCATGTTAAGCAGTGAAATCCGCTATTTTCTCGCCGTCGCTAATACTGGCTCGCTCAGCGCCGCCAGCGAACAGCTGTTTGTGGCGGTGTCGGCGATCAGCAGGCAAATTCAGCGGCTGGAAAATCAGGTTGGCGTGCCGCTGTTTGCGCGTCACGCGCGCGGCATGGTGTTGAACGAAGCGGGCGAAATTTTTGCACATCACGTACGAAAGAACCTGCTGGATATGGAGTATGCGCTGGCGGAAATTAAGGGACTGAAAGCGGTGCGCCGCACGTTGATTCGCGTGGCCTGCACCGATGGGCTGGCATTTACGCTGCTACCGCGTTTGATCGCAGATTTTCGCAATGATAATCCGGGCGTGCTGTTTGATGTGAAAGTCGCCAGCACGCAAGGCGTGGCGGAAGCGCTGCGCAACGGCGAGTGTGACGTGGCGCTGCAATTTAGTCTTCACGCTGAGCGCGGTGTGGAAGTGATGGGTTCGTGGCCGGCACCGGTATTAATCGTGATGCATCAAACGCATCCGCTGGCCAACGCGCCGCAGGTCACGCTCGCCGATCTCAGTCACTATCCGCTGGCCTTGCCGCAGCAAAACACCACCGTGCGGCAACTGTTTGAGCTCGCCAGCCATATGAACGGCAGCCTGGTTGAGCCGGTGATGACCTGCGATACCTTTTCGATGCTGTTTCAATTCCTGCTGCGTACGCCGCAGGCGGTGACAATTTGCAGCGCCTTTACCGTGCTGCAGGAAGCGGAAACGCACGGTTTGATTTTGCGCTCGGTAGGCATCGATCAGCTGAGCCAGCGCACCTTGCAGCTGCAGACGCAATCAGGGCGACCTCGCAGTGCCGCCCTGAATGTGTTTCTCACCTTTATGCTGCAACAGCTGGATGCGTTAGAGGAACCGCTGCGCCAGCGCTGGAAGCCGTGACTCAGTTCTTGATATCCACCGGGTAGAAGATGTGTTTACCGAACGGATCGACCTGATAACCACTCACCGATTTGCGCACCGGCTCGAAGATGGTTGAGTGAGCAATCATCACCGCTGGCATTTGATCATGCATAATCTGCTGCGCTTGCTGATACAGCGCCACGCGTTTGTCGTGATTTTGCTCGGCGCGCGCTTCGGTAATGATCTTCTCAAACGGCTGATAACACCATTTCGACGAGTTGGAGCCGCCATTTGCCGAGGTGCAGCTGTAAAGCGGACCGAAGAAGTTATCCGGATCGCCGGTCGCCGTGGTCCAGCCCATCAGCGCCGCCTGATGCTCACCGCCTTTCACGCGCTTGAGGTATTCGCCCCACTCATAACTGACGATATTGGCTTTGATACCCACTTTGGCCCAGTCCGCCTGAATCATCTCCGCCATTCGTCGCGCATTCGGGTTATACGGTCGCTGTACCGGCATTGCCCACAGGGCGATTTCGGTGCCCGGCTTAATCCCCGCTTCCTGCAGCAGCGCTTTGGCTTTCTGCGGATCGTAGTCGTAATCCTTAAGATCTTTATCTGCACTCCACACGTCCGGCGGCAGGATGTTTTTCGCTACCGTGCCAGTACCTTTGAAGATGGCATCAATGATCGCCTGCTTATTGATCGCCATCGCCAGCGCCTGACGCACCTTGACGTTATCCAGCGGTGCTTTGGTGGTGTTGAACGACAGGAAACCGGTATTCAGGCCTGATTTCTGTTCCAGCGTTAAATCGGGATTGGTGCGCATCTTCTCCAGATCGGCCGGATTGGGGAACGGCATAATCTGGCATTCATTTTTCTCCAGCTTGGCATAACGCACCGAGGCGTCCGGCGTGATCGAGAAGACAATACGATCGAGCTTCGCCTTGCCCTGCCAGTATTCCGGGAAGGCTTTATAGAGAATGCGCGAATCTTTTTGATACTGCACCAGCTCAAACGGCCCGGTGCCAATCGGCTCCATATCGACCTTCTCCGGCGTGCCGGCTTTCAACATCTGGTCGGCGTATTCAGCCGAATGGATCGAGGCAAAATACCAGGCTAAGTCGGCGAGGAATGGCGCTTCAGCGTGAGCTAAGGTGATGCGCACGGTATTTTCATCGACCTTCTCAATGCTGGTGATCAGCCTCGCCAGCTCGAGGCTTTCGAAGTTGGCATAGTTACCGCCGGAGACATTGTGGTAGGGGTTTTTGGCATCCATCTGGCGCATAAACGAGAAGATTACGTCGTCGGCGTTAAAATCGCGCGACGGCTTAAACAGCTTGTTGCTCTGGAATTTAACCCCTTTGCGCAGATGAAAGGTGTAGACCTTGCCATCCGGGCTGATATCCCAGCTCTCGGCGAGGCTCGGCACCAGTTCGGTGGTGCCGGGCGTGAAGTCCACCAGGCGGTTGAAAATCGGTACCGCGCTGGCATCGACGCTGGTTCCCGACGTGTACAACTGCGGGTTAAAGTTCTCTGGCGATCCTTCTGAACAGTACACCAGCGTTTTTGCCGAAACCCCGCCCGCGACCGCCAAGCCGATTGCAGTGAGAGTGAGATTTGCCATCATTTTTTTCATCATGATCCTCGCTTTTTATTGACTTCCATGAGTCTGCTTCGTTATGTAATGTTCATCTGATTAATAAATAACATGATTTAACCAGCACGCGTACTACAGACGCCGCAATGCTAATAAGGAATTGTGATGACAGACCAACTTGCCAGCCAATTGACCCAGCGTTTCTACCGTTATCTGGCGGTTTCCAGCCAGAGCGATGCCAAATCAACCACGCTGCCGAGTACGCCGTCCCAACATGCGATGGCGGAGTTACTGGCAAAGGAGCTGGGCGAACTGGGTTTGCAGGATATCGTGATTGACCAGCACGCCACGGTCACTGCGGTGAAACCCGGTAATCGCCCTGATGCGCCGCGTATCGGTTTTATCACCCATATTGATACCGTGGATGTTGGCCTGTCGCCGGATATCCACCCGCAAACCCTCCGGTTCACCGGGGAAGATCTGTGCCTTAACAGCACGCAGGACATCTGGCTGCGCGTGGCGGAACATCCGGAGATCAAACCTTATCTCGGGCAGGAGATTATCTTCAGCGACGGCACCAGCGTGCTGGGCGCCGATAACAAAGCAGCGGTGACGGTGGTGATGACGTTGCTGGAGAACCTGCGCGGCGATCACGGTGATATCGTGGTGGCGTTTGTGCCCGATGAAGAGATTGGCCTGCGCGGCGCTAAAGCGCTGGATCTGGAGCAGCGCTTTAACGTCGATTTCGCCTGGACTATCGACTGCTGCGAGCTGGGTGAAGTGGTGTATGAAAACTTCAATGCCGCCGCCGCTGAGCTGGTGTTTACCGGCGTGCCGGCGCATCCGATGTCGGGCAAAGGCGTATTGGTCAATCCGCTGCTGATGGCGCATGACTTCATCTCCCGCTTCGATCGCTTAAAAACCCCCGAACACACCGAAGGCCGCGAAGGCTATATCTGGTTCAACGATATGAATGCCAACGCCAGCCGCGCGGTGTTGAAAGCCTCAATTCGTGATTTCGATTTGCAGGGTTTTGATGCAAAGAAACAGCAACTGGTGGAAGTGGCCGATGAAATCGCCGCGCGTTATCCCACCGGCCATGTAGCGCTGACGATTAACGATACTTACAGCAATATCAGTAATGCAATTGGTGAAGACCGTCGTGCGATTGACCTGATTTTTGCCGCGTTAGAGCAAGTGGGCGTGGAACCGAAGGTGATCCCGATGCGCGGCGGCACCGACGGTGCAGCGCTGTCAGCGAAAGGGCTGCTGACGCCGAACTTCTTCACCGGCGCGCACAATTTCCATTCGCGCTTTGAGTTTTTGCCGGTTCCCTCGTTTGTGAAGTCGTATCAGGTGGCCGAAGCGTTGTGCTATTTAGCCGCGAAATAAAAAAAGGTCGCCATTCATGGCGACCTTTTTTAGGTTATTTGCTCGCTGAAACATCAATCCCAGGGAAGAATTTCGCCGCCAGCTTAGTGACGGTACCATCGGCTTGCACCTTAGTGATTGCCGCATCCAGCTCTTGTTTCAGTTTGTCATCGCCTTTACGCAGACCAAAACCGATACCGGTGCCGAGAATGGTATCATCTTCTACCGGCTTGCCGGCAAAGGCGAAACCTTTACCCTGCGGCTTTTCGAGGAAGCCCGATTGACCGGCAGCTGACATCACCAGCGTGCCGTCAAGACGACCGGCAACCATGTCGTTGTAAACCTGGTTCTGATCCTGATAAGAGGTCACTGTAACGCCCTGCGCTTCCCAGTGTTTCTTGGCATAGGTTTCCTGGATCGAACCCTGCAGCACCCCGATGTTTTTCCCTTTCAGTGATTCGGCGGTTGGCAGCAGCTTCTCGCCCTCTTTCACGATTAACATAGTCGGAATGCGGTAGATCGGCTTAGTGAAGTCAATGCTTTTCGCCCGCGCTTCGGTGATGTTCATCGCAGAGTTAATGGCATCAAATTTTTTCGCCTGCAGCGCCGGAATCAACGCATCAAAGCTGCTTTCCACCCACTTACAGTCGAAGTTGCCTACCTGACAAATCGCTTTACCCAGTTCGATATCGAAACCTTCCAGTTCGCCCTGCGCGTTGCGGCTCTCAAATGGCGGATACTGCGATTCAAGACCATAGCGTAAGGTTTCCTGCGCCAGCGCGTGCGCCGAAGTCAGCATGCCCAAAGCGACAAACAGTGCGTTCAATTTTTTCATTATATTTACCCCTAAGTTACCCTTTGACCTGGCAGAGCGCTTCTGCACCGGCCTGAAGTGTTGCGTCGTCTTTTGCGAATGACAGGCGAATTAATTTATTGTCAGTGCCGTCCATATAAAACGCCGACAACGGAATGGTGGCCACACCGTGATCGACGATGAGACGTTTTACCATTTCGCTATCACTTTCGTCACTGAAATGTCCGTAGCTGGCTAACATAAAGAACGAACCGGCGCTCGGCAGCAGTTTAAACGGCGAATCCTGCATCAAGGTCAGCAGGCGATCGCGCTTCTCCTGATAGAACGGCGACAGCTGCAGATAGTTCTTCGGATTTTGCAGATAGTGAGCAAAACCGACCTGCATCGGCGTATCGGCGGCATACATCATGAACTGATGGACTTTGACGATCTCTTCCATCAGCGCTGCCGGTGCCAGCGCATAACCCACGCGCCAGCCGGTGACATGGAAGGTTTTACCGAAGGAGGAAACCACCACGCTGCGCTGCGCCAGTTCCGGATGCGTTGCCATGCCGCAGTGCGTACGGCCATCAAACAGGATGTGTTCATAGACTTCGTCAGACAGCACCACAATATCGGTATTGCGCGTCAACGCGGCTAACTGATCCAGATCCGCAGCTGACAGCACCTGCGCGCTGGGGTTGTGCGGCGTATTGATGATGATCATGCGGGTGCGCGGCGTAATGGTGGCGCGCAGTTCGTCCCAATTGATGGCGAAATCCGGCACCTGCAACTTCAGGCCAATTGGCGTAGCGCCCTGCAGACGGACCACCGGCGCGTAGCTGTCAAACGCCGGCTCGAAGAAGATCACTTCATCGCCTGCGTGGACCAGCGCGGAAATCGCCATGTAAATGCCCTGGCTGGCGCTGCCGGTGATCAGCACTTCGCTGCCGGCATCATAGTGCTGGCCATACAGCGTGTGAACTTTCTCCGCCAGCGCTTCACGCAGCGACGGCAGGCCGGTCATTGAAGCGTATTGGTTATGACCGTCACGCATCGCCTGGCTGACCAGCTCAACCAGCTGTGGATCACACGGGAAGTTGGGTGCGCCTTGCGACAGGTTAATGGCTTTATGCTGCGCCGACAGCTGGCCAATGACGCTAAAAATCGTCGTGCCGACATCGGGCTGTTTGGAAGAGATGTTCACACTGCTGTTCAAGGTCATCGGTGCCTCGTAAGGTTGCATAACCACGTATCGAAAGTAGATTTCTATTCAACGGTGTGCGGCTTGAGTCGACAAGCGAATTGTTGTCATAATAGCCATGATTAAAAATCATAGCTTGAGGTTGTTATGTCCCGCTCTGCTCTGCCGCTCAATGCCATCCACGCGTTTCTGGTCACCGCGCGCCATCTCAATTTGACGCGTGCCGCCAGCGAGCTGTGCATCACCCAAGGCGCGGTGAGCCGTAAAATCGCCACGCTGGAGAGTTGGCTGGGCTTCGCGCTGTTTACCCGCCACGCACGAGGTCTACATCTCACCGAACAAGGTGCCGCGCTGCTGCCGGAATTGCAGCAAGGTTTCGCCATGCTGGTGAATGCCACAGAAAAAGCCAGCCGCAGCAACGCCTCGATTCGCCTGAAAGCGCCTACCTGCGCCATGCGCTGGCTGGTGCCGCGTCTGGTGGCGCTGGAACAGCAGCGGCCAGATATTCACGTAGCGTTGACCACCACACTCGATCATGGCTCGCAGCTCGATAATTTTGACGCGGCGATTGTGTTTGGCCCGTCGCCAGCCGGTTCGATTTGCCTGTTTGAGGAGCGTTTAACGCCGGTGATGGCCAGCAGCGTCACGCCGCCCACGCAGATTGGCGAACTGGCGAAGTTTACTTTTCTGCATCCCACGCCGGATTCACGCGACTGGCAGCTTTGGCTGGCCGGGCTGGATGCCGCGTTACCAATGGCGCGCAATCAGCATTTCGCCACCATGGATCTCGCGATCAGCGCTGCGATTCAGGGATTTGGCGTCACGGTGGCGGATGTCACCTTGGTGCAGAACGATGTGGTGAATGGGCGACTGATTGCGCCGTTTGCCACCAGTGTGGCGACCGGCGCAAGCTACAGCCTGTTACAGCGGGCGGAAAAAGATGCGCCACCGTTCCTGCCGGAACTGGTGGCGTGGTTATCTGAGGTTTAGAACGAGACCCATTCGTCAGAGGCTGATTTCGGCTGTGCGAGGCCTGCGCCGGTCAACACCGGCCGACGCAGCGCGGTTGGCGATACCACGGCCTTATTTACCGGCGCGCTGTCCGATAGACGGAATTTCGCCACCGAGGCCTGCAGCTCCTGCGTCTGGCGCTCCAGCGCGCTGGCAGCGGCAGAAACTTCCTCAACCAGCGAGGCGTTCTGCTGAGTGACGCTGTCCATCTCGGTGACGGCGGTACCGACCTGCGAAATCCCTTTGCTCTGCTCTTCTGACGCCGCAGCGATGTGCTTCATGATTTCATTTACATCCTGCACCGACTTAAGAATGTCGTGCATGGTGCTGCCCGCGCTGCTCACCAGCGCCGACCCTTTTTCCACGCGCTGCACGGAATCTTCGATCAATGTGGCGATCTCTTTCGCCGCACCGGCGCTGCGCTGTGCCAGATTGCGCACTTCACTGGCCACCACGGCAAAACCGCGGCCCTGTTCACCGGCGCGTGCGGCTTCTACCGCGGCGTTTAGCGCCAGGATGTTGGTCTGGAAAGCGATACTGTTAATCACGCTCGTGATCTCAGCGATCTTCTTCGAGCTGCCTGAGATGCCTTGCATGGTGGTAACCACTTCGCCTACCAACCGTCCGCCCTGCTGCGCGGTACCGGTAGCGGTTTCGGCCAGCGAACTGGCCTGTCGCGCGTTGTCGGCGTTGAACTTCACGGTAGCGGTTAACTGCTCCATGCTGGCCGCGGTTTGCTCCAGCGCGGCCGCCTGCTCTTCGGTGCGCGATGAGAGATCGTTGTTGCCAGAGGAGATCTCCGCTGCGCCGCGATAGATGTTTTCAGTGCCGCTGCGAATCGCGCTTACCGCTTCGCGCAGGCTGTCCTGCATGGCACGCAGCAGCGGCACCAGTTTGCCGACGCAGTTACGGCCAAAATCTTCCACCGGCTGGCTGAGGTCGCCCTGCGCAATAATCGTGAAATGGTTACGGATACGCTCCAGTGGTTTCACCAGCATCGCCACCAGATAGCGATCGGTAAACAGCAAGATAAACAAGCCAATCACCACCGCCACCAGAATAATGACTTTAGTGATGCTGGTGAGCTTATCGACGGTGACGCGCGTCTCATCCAGTTTGCTGCCTGCGGCTTTATTGAAAGCTTCCGCGCTGGCACCAAACGCACGACTAAGCGGCGGCGTGACGTTATTGGCTTGCGCACGATAGGCTTCAAGCGTGCCCTGCTGCGCCAGCGAAACCTGCGGTGCGATGCCTTCATCGAGCAGTTTTTGCCAGTTGGTGATGACGCTATTGGCGGTCTCCGCATCCATCGGACCTGGCGCCATGGTTTTAAACTGCGCCAGTAGCGTTTTCATATTGTCGAGCGCTTGTTGCACCGGGGTAAAAGCATCAGCACCGACTGCGCTGCCTGAGGCGCGGCCTTCCATCACGCGAGACAGACGCGTAACGACACGAAAATATTGATCATTTCCTTTGCTTAAAATGGTCATTTGATTGACCAGTTGGCGGTCAATCTCGTTGCCCTCGCCGAGGGCGTTCAGTGAGTGGACGCTAAACAGCCCAACGGCACACCACAGCAGGCAAAACAGCCCAAGAATGGTGAGCAATACGGCGCGGATGGTGAAATTTTTTAAGATACCCATACATAATCCCTTGGTGTGAAACGCGAAGGAGGCCCGATAAAATCGGGCATATTGCGTTTATCGGCATCGGATCGGGAAAATGTAACGGTTTTGTAAGCTAATTAATTGCTTACTGACGCGGGTGAGGAATATGCGCTTTTAAGATTTATCAGCAAGATAGGCGAAAATTTGCCTTATAAATTGATTTGCCAGATTACACCATTAGCACGCTCATTAAAGCTTAACGTGGCTGCGCATCATCAAACGGAACAAACGCAGCCGTCCACGCATAAAGCGCGCCTTCACCACCGCCTGGGCTTTGCCCTGATCGCCCAGCGCCAGCGTCAGATCGTCGCCCGGTCGCCAGGCTGGCCAATCTACTTCACCCGCTAAGTGCGAGCTGAACTCGCTGGCTTCACGCGCGAAGGTGACCCAATAAGCGCTGACTGTGGAGGCGAACGCTTTATCCTGCTCGCTGTAGCTGCGTTCCGCTGGCGGCGCTAGCGTATCCAGCGTGTTAAAGACATAGGGAATTTCGTTGCCGTGCCAGGTGCCGTGCGGGTAGAGATCGCGCGCGTTTTCGGAGACGTAATCGAACCAGTAACGCCATGCGGGCAGGCCGATATTGTGCTGCGCCTGCGCGATGATTAACGGTAACACCGTGAACGCCATATCGCGCGCCACCGCACGTCCCAGCAGCGCATCATCATGAATGTCGTACAGCCACTTCATCAGGCGATAACTGATGCGGTTTTTGCTGCGCATCTGTCGCAATACTGCCGTGGCATCCACGCCAAAATAGTCCAGTACGCTGGCTTCATCGCTGTTGCTGCCGATCATTAACGGAATGCGATGCTGCTTGCCGGAGATAAACGTGGTTAACATCGGTTTCGGCAGTACCGCATCGCCGCTGATGGGCACCGGGCCGAGCGCCAGCGGGCGTTCTAACGGCCAGAATTGTTCGGCCGGTAGCTCGCGCAGCTGCTCGGCGCTGGCATCTTCGGGTAACGCAAAATGCGCCGCGACCTGCAAACCGATTTGTTGTGCCTGCTTTTGCTGGATGTCGGGCAGGCTGTAGGCGCTTTGTACGATGCCTTTGTGAAACAGCGCCTCGGAGAGCGGCGAGCAGCACAGCGATAACACACTACGCGCACCGGAGGATTCACCAAACAGCGTCACGTTATGGCGATCGCCGCCAAAGGCAGGAATGTTGCGCTGAATCCACTGCAAAGCAGCAATTTGATCGAGTAAGGCAAAGTTGTTGATTACGCGCCCGTCGGGGTATTGCGCATCCAGCGCCGGATGAGAGAAAAAACCGAAGTGACCAAGGCGATAATTGAGCGTTACCACCACCACACCTTGCGCCGCCAGCGCTTTACCGCGATAAGGATCAAGATTACCGGCGCCGATGGAAAATCCCCCGCCATGCAACCAGACCATTACCGGCAACGGCCGCGAAGGCTCAACATCCGGCGTCCAGATATTCAGGTAAAGACAATCCTCACTAAAGCGACCGGGATCGCCACCGCCGGCGGCCACGCAATAGTCACGATTTTGCCAGCTTGCTGCGCCCCATTCGGTCGCATCACGCACCTCTTGCCACGGCTGGACCGGCTGCGGCGGTCGCCAGCGTAAAGCGCCAGTAGGTGCAGCTGCGTACGGTATTCCTTTAAAGACAAAAAGATCTTCGTCCATCAGGCCTCTGAGTTCCCCTTCTGCGGTCATGATCCTCAGACGTCGTTCATTTTTCATCTCGGGTTCCCTGATAATGCATCGTTCCATTATTTGCAGGCCTTGGACGAATGTCCATGTTCTGAAAGCATTTGCAGATTAAGCCGAAACGCGGCGCGATTCTTTGAACAACTCCATCAAATATTTTGGCTAACCCCATCGAGGCCATTTGTTTTAAGGTTGCAAGTTAACCTGGCGCGACGGAGAAACACCATGTTTGGTGGCATTAATCAAATGTTCAACCGGATGTGCGATCACCCGGACCTTGGCAAACTGCTTTTGCGCCTGACGTTTGGCGGATTGCTGCTGTTTCATGGGGCGTTCAAATTGGTGCATGGCGTGGGTTGGATTGCGCACATGCTCGCCGTCAAAGGAATGCCAGGTTTCATCGCTTACGGTGCTTACATCGGGGAAATAGCGGCACCTGTAATGGTGATCATCGGATTTTTGACGCGCCCTGCGGCGTTCATTATTGCGGTGAACATGATTGTTGCGACACTGCTGGTAAAAATGGGCGCTGTCTGGCATCGCACCGACGTCGGTGCGTGGGCGCTGGAGACAGAAGCGCTTTACCTGCTGGGTGCGCTCGCCATTATGTTTTTAGGTGCCGGGAAGTACACACTGGTGCGTGACGCGCGCTTGCAATAACCATAAGAAAAGCAGCCGGTCTGCTGAATTTCAGACCGGCTGGAACATTTCTCCTCAGGCTACGCCACAGCGTTCCAGACTGCGCTGCTGCATCTGCTGGTACAACGCCATTTCATCCTGCACCGCGCAACCTAACGCGCTTTCAAAATCCGCTCGGCTGGCATTCCCCGCGCTGCGTGTTTGCGCCACGTCGCCCAAATTCGACTGGAAAATCCCCGCGGCACTGACCGGCAGGAAATCTTCATAAACGATCGGTTCGGCGCTCAAACGCTCTTCAGCCAGCAACTGCGTCACGCTTTCGCCCGCGCGTGGCGGCAGATGCTCGCCTTTTTCGGTCAGGCGATAGCGGAACCACGCCAGCTGTCGCTCGCGCAAAGACTCTTCGTCGTCGGGGAAATCACTAAACACCGCGCTAAGATGTTGCTGGTGATGCTGGTTATCGCTGCCGGTACCGGCTTCGGCCAATAGACGATCGTAAAGTTCGCGTCCTTTCGGGGTGAGCGCCGCGCCGCGCTGTTCAATCTCACCAAAGCGCGCGGTGTGCGTGCCCGGCGTGCCATCGTTAAAGTGCACCGCTTCTTCCAGCGCTTTGAAGCTGGTCTGGCGCAGCAGAATCGGTACTTTACGCTGCGGCGGGCCTTCAATCAGTGTTTTGGGATCGATGCCGCGCGAAGGCATCAACGCTTGCACCCGATCAATATCCAGCGTGCGCGGCGTCAAATGGTTGATGTGACAACCACGGAAACACACCACATCGGCAATCAGACGATGCTGCTGGCTCAGTGCGCGATAAGTGGCGCTGTCTACGGTGGTGTGCGCATGCCAGCGGAAGGTTTCCAGCGCTTCCTGCACGAAAGTGGCGGCATCCGCGGCGTTCAAACCGCCCTGCTGATGATGCTTAGCGATCAACGCGCGGCAACCTGGCGTAAAGATATCGCGCGCGGCGAGAATTGCAGCGGCCTTCTCGCGCAGCGCCGCATCATCAATCAGTTCCAGACGCAGCAACGAAGTGAAAACGCGGAATGGATTATGGCGCAACGCGCGATCGCTGACCGGACGAAACGCCGTGGAGTGCACCGGCACACCGGCTTGCGACAGGTCGTAATACCCCACCGCTTCCATGCCCATCACGGCGAACATCTGGCGCAACGTGCTGAGTTCATCAGCCTTGCCGACGCGAATCGCACCGTGACGCTCGACGCTCAGGCGACTCAGTTCATCGGCGGCCGACAAGCGGTTTTTTAACTCGGGATTGGCTTCCAGCGTACGTTCATTAACAGCGGTGACCAACTGCGTCAGCGTGCCGTATTGCGGCACTTCCTGCTGATACAGGGTCGACATTGCCTGCGAGAACAGCGTGCGGATGGCATCGCTGCTGAGAAAGTTTGGCATCATCATCACCTTGGGCTAACGGGTTGTTGCTACTGTAGATCAACCCTTTAGCGGCGGGTAACAATTTCATGGAACTGTGATCGCCTTGTCACTCGGTGAGGTTTGACTGGTCACCAAAGCGACATTTCAGCACCAGCATGATGGTGGTTAACACGGCGGGAATCGCCAGCAGCAGGAAGATCTGACTGAACGTCCAGCCAAGCGTTAACAACTCGGCACCAACAAAGGCGCTAATGATGGCGCCGATGCGCCCTATGCCGTGCATCCAGCTGGAGCCGGTGGCACGCGCGTGAGTTGGGTAATAACTAGCGGAGAGCGCATTCATGCCGGTGTTGGCGCCGTTAAAACAGAAGCCGCTGCAGAAAGCGATGGCGCTCATTAAGCCGACCTGCGCGGGTGAAAAACCCAGCGCCACAATGGCAATGCCACCGCTGAAATAGATCACCGCCAGCGCCAGATTGGCGTTGATGCGGTCCATCAACCAACCCGCAAACAGCGAGCCAAGGGTTCCGCCGGCCTGATACATCGCCGTGACAATCGCCGCTTCCGTCACCGACATGCCGAGCGTGCTGATCAATGAAGGCATCCAGCTGCCAATCAGGTAAACGAGGAACAGCCCCATAAAGTAGCCGCCCCACAACATCAAACTGCCGAACAGATAGCGGCGCGACACCACGGTCGCCACCGAACCTTTTCGCGCGGTGGGCAGCTCAGTGCTTTGATAATGGCTATCCGGCTGCACGCTGCCGGGCAGCATACGTTCGAGGATGGCGTGAATATGTGCGGCAGGCGCGCGACGGCTAATCAGAAAACGTACCGATTCCGGTAAGCCGCGCACTAAAAAAGGCAGCACCAGCAGCGGCAGCACGCCGCCCATCAGCATAACGGAGTGCCAGTCATAGCGCGGCAGCAGCCACGAAGCGGCAAAGCCTCCCGTCGCGGCACCAAAGGTAAAGCCACAGAACACCACGGTAATAATAAATGAGCGGCGACGTTCGGGCGCGTATTCGGCCACCAGCGTGCCCACGTTGGGCATCGCGGCCCCAAGCCCTAAGCCGGTGAGAAAGCGGAACAGCATCATCTGTTCGATGTTTTGCGCCATCGCCGTGGCCAGCGTCCACAGACCGAAAAACAGCACGCTGATGAGGATCATCACGCGGCGACCATAGCGATCGGCCAGCGGTCCGGCGACCATCGCCCCTAATGCCAGTCCAATCAGCGCCGCGCTGATCACCATGCCGAGTTGATGATTCGTGACGCCCCAACTGGCTTTCAGCGTGGGCGCAATAAAGCCCATCAGCGCAATGTCCATGCCGTCCAGCGCCACTACCACGAAGCACAGCGCGATTAAGCGCTTCTGCCAGCTGCTAAGCGCACTCTTATTGATAAGCTGGCGAACGTCTACTGCTTCAACGCTGGTCACGTAACGACTCCTGCACTTTTAACCGTTTAGGGCATCAGTTTTAGTAAAAAAAACGGCGCTTATCATAGCTCATCGTTAACAATAACAGGCACTCTTTTTGGATGTAATTGAGAACTATTCAACTTTTTACGCTGTATGTTATTGATTTTAGAGCGCGCGAATATGCTGCAAAAAGTGTCTTTTTCAGCTTTACTCATAAATACATCAGGTTAGCGGCGAAGCTTGCATAGCGGTGTTTTTGTTAATATAAATTTGCAGGCAAGTTAACATAATTAACGTTTCCTTATTGCTGCTCCTCGGCATAACTCATTATGTTGGGCGTATGGACAAAAATATCCTTTTCAATCAGCGCATTCGCTTGCGTCATTTACATACCTTTGTGGCGGTGGCGCAGCAAGGCACGCTCGGTCGTGCCGCTGAAACGCTCAATCTGAGCCAGCCCGCTTTATCGAAAACACTGAATGAGCTGGAAGAGTTGGCGGGCGCGCGACTGTTTGAGCGCGGACGACTCGGCGCGCAGCTCACTACGCTGGGCGAACAGTTTCTGGTTCATGCGGTGAAAGTGCTGGATGCGCTTAATCATGCTGGTCAGAGCTTCAACGCGCCCCAGCCGGGCCGACCGGTGGTGATTCGGCTCGGCGCGCTGACGACTGCGGCGATGGGCATGCTGCCGCAAATTCTCGATCGCTTCCATGAACAGCAACCTAACACCACGGTGCAGGTTGCGACATTGCATAACAACGTGTTGTTGGCCGGTTTACGTGCCGGTGAGTTTGATGTCGGGATTGGTCGTATGGCGGACAGCGATATGATGGCCGGACTCACTTATGAATTGCTGTTTCTGGAATCACTCAAACTGGTGGTGCGCCCCGATCATCCGCTATTAAGCGAGAACGTTATGCTGTCGCGCGCGATGCAGTGGCCAGTAGTGATTTCGCCGGAAGGCACCGCACCGCGCCGTATCGCGCAGCATATGCTGAATGAGCAAGGTTGTACCTTGCCACCAAACTGCGTCGAAACCTCATCGACATCGCTGGCGCGGCAGTTGGCACTGCGTTACGACTATGTGTGGTTTGTGCCTTCTGGCGCCATCAAAGAAGACTTGAATCACGATGCGTTGTGCGCGCTACCGATTGCCTCGCCGGGGCCAGGCGAACCGGTGGGCATAATTACGCGCAGCGGCAGTCCATTAAGCCTGAGCGCCGAAGTGTTGATGGCGACCATCCGCAAATTCCACAGCTAGCGACTGTGTTTTGCATGACGCTCACGGTTCTCAAGGCGCGCCTGTTCGGTTTTTCGTAAACCGACATAGAGCGCGCCCGCCCCACCATCTTTCGGCTGCGCCGTACAAAACGTCTGCACTTCTGCAAACTCCGGCAACCATCGCGCCACATAGCTGCGCACGATATTGGCGTGCGACTCATCGTCACGCCCTTTGCCATGAATAATCAATAGATTGCGCAACCCATGTTTATTGGCCTGCTGCATAAAGCTGAACAGCGCCTGACGACAGGTTTCCACCGGCTGACGCAACAGATTAAGGCTGGCTTGAGGCGGATATTTGCCCAGTCGCAGCTTATCCAGCACGCCTTGCTGTACGCCTTCAACTTTAAATTCCAGCGGTGTTGTCAACGGAACGATGTCGAGATAGCCACGCGTGAGGAAATTTTCCTGCTCGTCACTTTCCTGCGGCGCACGCGGCGCTTTAGGCGAAGGTGCGCGTAGCCATTGGGTATTAGCGCAATTTTTTAATGGTGTCACATCACCCATGGCATCACGGAAAAGGTCTTCATCATCAAGGTTCATGGTGTTTCCTCTCGCCTGGTGTTTGCCTGCGCGTCCAATTCGACGCTAAAGCAAAAGAGTAGCAAAGGATTATGGGCAAAACATCTGTCACTTTTTGCGCTGTAATAAGCGCGCTTTAGCTGTAAACCTGGCAACAAAACGTTCCAGATCAATAAATACGCTTCAGTCAGACCAGCGCAAACCCCGTAATACCTGACATTTGTGGGGTTTTAAGGACATTTACTGCTCGGATGAGTTCCCTTCGCTTAGAAAAATGTTAAAATTGACCGCAGTCAATAATCATCGAGCGTAACTATATGATCCAGGAAAAACGCAGCATTCTACGTATTCAGTCTGGCGGTTGTGCCATCCATTGTCAGGATTGCAGTATCAGCCAATTGTGTATTCCCTTCACGCTGAACGAGCACGAACTGGATCAGCTGGATAACATCATTGAGCGTAAAAAGCCGATTCAAAAAGGCCAGACGCTGTTCAAAGCCGGTGATGAACTGAAATCTCTCTACGCTATCCGCTCCGGCACTATCAAAAGCTACACCATCACTGAACAAGGCGACGAGCAAATTACTGGCTTCCATCTGGCAGGCGATTTGGTGGGTTTTGACGCCATTGTTGGTGCCAAACATCCAAGCTTTGCGCAGGCGCTGGAAACCGCGATGGTGTGCGAAATCCCGTTTGAAACGCTTGACGACCTCTCCGGTAAAATGCCGGCGCTGCGTCAGCAAATGATGCGTTTGATGAGCGGTGAAATCAAAGGCGATCAGGATATGATTCTGCTGCTGTCGAAGAAAAATGCCGAAGAGCGTTTGGCGGCATTTGTCTGGAATCTGTCGCGTCGTTTCGGTCAGCGCGGCTTCTCACAGCGTGAATTCCGTTTGACCATGACGCGTGGCGACATTGGTAACTATCTGGGACTAACCGTAGAAACAATCAGCCGTCTGCTGGGTCGCTTCCAGAAAAGTGGCATGCTGGCCGTAAAAGGCAAATATATCACTATTGAGAACCACGCTCTGCTGGCAGAATTAGCTGGCCAGACCGAACAAGCCGCGTGATTCTGTGCCGGGTTAATAAAAGTTATTTTATTGATCCGGCAACAACTTTTCCGCTTCTGCCCTGTCCAAACTTAGGCTATCTTTAACCCAACTTGCTTTGGTTTTAGGAGATCGGCTTATGTCCCGGTACCAAAATATTCTGGTGGCTATTGATGCCCAGCAGGACGATCAGCCCGCGCTGCGTCGTGCGGTTTATCTCAATCAACGTATTGGCGGAAAAATCAAAGCTTTCCTGCCTATTTACGACTTCTCATATGAAATGACCACGCTGCTGTCGCCCGACGAGCGCTCCAATATGCGCAAAGGGGTGATCAGCCAACGTACCGAATGGATCCGCCAACAGGCCCAGGCATATATTGAGGCTGGCGTTGAAATTGAAATCAAAGTGGTTTGGCATAACCGTCCCTATGAAGCCATCATCCAGGAAATTCTGGCACATCAGCATGATTTAGTGTTGAAAATGGCGCACCAGCACGATCGCCTCGAAGCGGTAATATTTACGCCGACGGATTGGCATCTGCTGCGTAAATGTCCATGTCCGGTGTGGATGGTGAAAGATCAGGCGTGGCCTGAAGGCGGCAAAGCGGTGGTAGCGGTCAACTTAGCCAGCGAAGAGCCGCATCATGATGAGCTGAATCAGAAGCTGATTCGTGAAACCACGCTGCTTGCCGAGATGGTGAATCACACCGAAGTGCATTTGGTCGGCGCTTACCCCATCACCCCGATCAATATTGCTATCGAACTGCCCGACTTTGATCCCAGCGTTTATAACGACGCGATTCGCGGCCAGCATTTAGTGGCGATGAAAGCGCTGCGTCAAAAATTCTCCATCAGTGAAGAGTTTACCCACGTGGCGAAAGGTTTGCCCGAGGAAGTGATTCCGGATATTGCCTCGCATCTGGACGCCGGCATTGTGGTGCTCGGCACCATCGGCCGTACCGGTTTGTCAGCCGCGTTCCTGGGTAATACTGCGGAGCAGGTGATTGATCATCTGCGTTGTGATTTGCTGGCGATCAAGCCAGACGATTTCAAATCGCCGATTGATCACGATGACGAAGAAGATGAAGACGATTGATTAAAAAAAGGGCGGCTCGTCATGGCCGCCCTACTTATTTCTACTCAGGGCGGTGAATCACATCACCGCCCTGCTTTTTTACAGCGCGCGCAGAATGCCTTCCACGCTCGCTTTTGCATCGCCAAACAGCATCTGCGTATTGTCTTTAAAGAACAGCGGATTCTGGACACCCGCATATCCGGTGCTCATCGAGCGTTTAAATACAATCACGTTCTGCGCTTTCCACACTTCCAGCACCGGCATGCCAGCGATTGGACTGCGCGGATCTTCCAGTGCGGCTGGGTTAACGGTGTCATTTGCGCCAATCACCAAAACGGTATCGGTATCGCTGAAGTCATCGTTAATCTCGTCCATTTCCAGCACCACATCGTAAGGCACTTTCGCTTCCGCCAGTAGTACGTTCATGTGGCCCGGCAAACGACCGGCAACCGGGTGAATACCAAAGCGAACTTTGATACCGCGCGCGCGCAGCTTTTCGGTAATCTCCGCAACCGGATACTGCGCCTGCGCCACCGCCATGCCATAACCCGGCGTGATCACTACAGAAGAAGAGGCTTTCAGCATTTCTGCCGTCTCTTCCGCCGTAATTTCACGGTGCTCGCCCACTTCATCGCTTTCGCCGCCTACGCTTACGTCGGTACCAAAACCACCGGCGATCACGCTAATAAAGGAGCGGTTCATCGCTTTACACATGATGTAAGAGAGGATGGCACCCGAGGAACCGACCAGCGCACCGGTAACGATCAGCAAATCATTGCTCAGCATGAAGCCTGCCGCCGCCGCCGCCCAACCGGAGTAAGAGTTCAGCATCGAGACCACAACCGGCATATCCGCGCCGCCAATTGACGCCACCAGATGCCAGCCAAACACCAGCGCAATGACGGTCATCAGCAGCAGCGCAAACACCTGCGCACCGGTGCTATCAGTTTGTACGAACCACAGCATCAGCAGGAAAGAGACCACCAACGCCGCGAGGTTCATTTTATGACGATGTGGCAGCATCAGCGCTGATGAGGAGATCTTGCCGCGCAGTTTGCCAAACGCCACCAGTGAACCGGTAAAGGTCACCGCACCGATGAAAATGCCGAGGAACACTTCGGTCAGATGGATATTTTCCATCACCGGCGCGAGGCCCGGCGCGTGATCGATGTAGCTGTTGAAGCCCACTAACACCGCCGCCAAACCCACGAAGCTGTGCAGAATGGCAACCAGTTCCGGCATTTCGGTCATTTCGACTTTTTTCGCCAGACGCAAACCAATCGCACCGCCGATCACCATCGCCAGCAGAATCCAGGCAACGTTCCCGGTGTTCGGGCCAAAAATGGTGGCGAGCAGCGCAATCGCCATGCCGCTCATACCAAAAATATTACCCTGCTTTGAGGTCTCGTGTTTCGAGAGACCGGCAAGGCTGCAAATAAACAGAATCGCGGCAACAATATATGCTGCAGTAACTAATCCGCCAGACATGTTGCTACCCCTTAATTCTTACGAAACATTTTCAGCATGCGCTGGGTGACGGTGAAACCACCGAAGATATTGATGCTGGCGATCAGTACGGCGATAAACGACAGAATCGTGACCCAACCGCCGTGGCCCATCTGCAGCACCGCCCCCACCACAATAATGCCGGAAATGGCGTTGGTGACGGCCATCAACGGCGTGTGCAATGCGTGACTCACGTTCCACACCACGTAATAGCCGACCACGCAAGAGAGCGCGAACACGGTGAAGTGTGACAGGAAGTCCGGCGGCGCGACGTTGGCCAGGCAGGCAAACAGCACCACCGCCAGCGCCAGCAGCAGATACTTGCGCCATGGCGAAACCGGTTTGGCTGCGGCCTTCGGCAGCGGCTGTGCGGCGGGTTGCGCTTTCGGCGCGGCGGAAACCTGAATCGGCGGCGCTGGCCATGTCACTTCGCCATCACGAATCACCGTCACCCCGCGCACCACCACGTCGTCGAAATCCACGGTAATTTCGCCGTTTTTCTCTTTGCACAGCAGTTTCAGCAGGTTGACAAGGTTGGTGCCGTAAAGCTGTGAGGATTGCGTTGGCAGGCGACTTGGCAAATCGGTGTAACCAATAATCTTCACGCCGTTAGGGGTTAAGGTCACCTGATCGGCCACCGTCAATTCGCAGTTACCGCCGGTTTGCGCAGCCAGATCGACGATTACGCTGCCTGGTTTCATGCTGGCAACCATCTCGGCAGTAATCAGCTTCGGGGCCGGACGGCCAGGAATCAACGCGGTGGTGACGATAATGTCCACTTCTTTCGCCTGCGCGGCAAACAGCTCCATCTCTGCCTTAATAAAGGCTTCAGACATCACTTTGGCATAACCATCGCCGCTGCCCGCTTCCTCTTCAAAGTCCAGCTCAAGGAACTCGGCGCCCATACTCTGCACCTGCTCTTTCACTTCAGGACGCGTATCGAAAGCACGCACGATGGCGCCTAAACTGCCTGCCGCACCGATGGCCGCTAATCCCGCGACGCCCGCACCGATCACCATCACTTTGGCTGGCGGCACTTTACCGGCAGCGGTGATTTGACCGGTGAAGAAGCGGCCGAATTCATGAGCGGCTTCAACGATGGCGCGATAACCCGCGATGTTCGCCATTGAACTCAACGCATCCAGCGCCTGCGCCCGAGAAATACGCGGCACCGAATCCATCGCCATCACGGTGACGTTGCGTGCTGCCAGCTTTTCTAACAGCGCGGGATTCTGCGCAGGCCAGATAAAGCTCACCAGCGTGCTACCGGCGCGCGTCAGTTCAATCTCCTGATCGTCCGGCGCATTCACCTTCAAAACGATGTCCGATTTCCACACATCGTGAGTGTTAGTAATAGTGGCGCCGACGGCGATAAAGCTTTCATCATCAAAGCTGGCGCGAAGTCCTGCGCTCTGTTCAACGGTGACGCTAAATCCCAGCTTGATCAGTTGCTCAACGGTCTTTGGCGTGGCGGCCACGCGCGACTCGTTGGCTAACCGTTCTTTGGGTATCCCAATTAACATACTGTTTCCTTTCAACAATTAAAGGATGAGGTTCTGTAAGTGGCAAAAAGCTCAAAAGCCGAAACAGTGTTTCAGCTTTTTATGAGCAAAATGCACAATGTAACAAAGTCTTTATAACCTACTGAAAATATGAAGAGTGATCCACAGCGATAACGCCCACTTATGACATTCACACAAATATTCAGACACAAAGATTGAATGCCATGTTTTGCCACTGCATTTGGTGTTTATTAAAAAATATTCTGCTGCGCAAAATCGTGTCATGTCGAATTAAGTGTTTTTAAAAACCTTTAATTAACAATGCTTTAACTATTATGGCACTAAGTGTTACCAGAATAAGTGGTTATCTGTGCAAAAAAGAGCCGTAACAGAAGTCAATGACAGGTCGATGAATAAACGGCAGAGATTGTCAATGTTATGCGCTTAAATTGGCTGAGACAGGCCGATTATTACATGCAATAATCAACGGCTAATCTGTTATACATCAAGAGTCCAGCACGTTTTCGTACTCATTTTGCGTAAGGCGAAGGATCATTTTTATGAAGCTGAAGAACACCATTCTGGCGTCAACCTTGTTATCACTGCTGGCAGCGAATGCGTTTGCTGCTAAAGAGTTAACGCCAGAGCAAGCGGCCGCGTTGAAACCATTCGAACGTATTAATATCAGCGGCCGTTTCAATGCGATTGGCGATGCAACCGATGCCATCTCCAAACAAGCCGATGCCAAAGGCGCTGACTCTTTCTATGTTCAGGGTATTAATGATAGCAACGGCAACGGCGGTAACTGGCGCGTAACGGCTGATTTGTATAAAGCTAACGCACCGAAAGCGGATGACTCCACTAAATATCGCACCTTCTCAGGCGTGAAAGAGCTGCCGAAAGCAGAAGCCTATCGCCTTGAGCCGTATGACACCGTATCGGTAAATGGCTTCTTCTCCAGCCAGCCAGATGTTAATGAAGCGATTGCCAAGGCAGCCAAAAATAAAGGTGCGGCATCGTTCTTTATCGTGCGTCAGGTTGATGCGAACAACGGCGGCAACCAGTACGTGACCGCGTATGTTTACAAGGCTGATGCGCCAGAGCGTAAAGTACAGAATACCTCTGATTCAATCCCAGCAGATTCTGAAGCCGGTAAAGCAGCACTGGCCGCTGGTGGCACCGCCGCCACTAAAGTGGCCATTCCTGGCGTGGCCTCTTCGGATACCCCAAGCCGCAACGTTGGTCGTTTCTTCGAAACGCAAAGCTCAACCGGCCAACGTTACACGGTGAAAACTGCCGATGGCCGTAGCGTGCAGGAAGTGAATGCGATTACTGCTGCGCAGATGCAGCCGTTTGACACCATCACCTTCTCCGATCACTTCGGTACCCCAACCGAAATCTCGGAAGCGGTTGGCAAACGCGCAGTGGAAAAAGGCGCTAAGTACTACCACATCACACGTCAATGGCAGAACCAGAGCGGCGGCAACCTGACCGTCACCGCCGATCTGTTCAAGTAATGGCGATTAAGGGCGGCGTCCGTCGCCCTTTTCAAAATCTCCTTGATACTAACTGCATAATCTGTGCGCAGATTTGCATAGTCTTGCATTGCCTTCCCCGTTTGCACTCCGTAAAATCTGCCGCCTGTTTTTAGGGGATTCCGTTTCAAAGTTGGCTCATTGCCACGCGACACTCCAGCGGAATCGTCACCACCCAGCATACTCTGCTGTTTAGGATGGGCGTTTTGGATAAAAAATTAGGTCTTAGTGCGCTCACCGCGTTGGTACTCAGCTCTATGCTGGGCGCTGGCGTGTTCAGCCTGCCGCAAAATATGGCAGCGGTTGCCGGCCCGGCGGCGCTGTTGATCGGCTGGCTCATCACCGGCGTTGGCATCATCTTCCTGTCGCTCGCCATGCTGTTGCTGACGCGGCTGAAACCAGAGTTGGATGGCGGCATCTTTACCTATGCGCGCGCCGGATTTGGCGAGCTGATGGGCTTCTGCTCGGCGTGGGGATATTGGCTGTGCGCGGTAATCGCCAACGTCTCTTATCTGGTGATTGTCTTCTCGGCGCTGAGTTTCTTTACCGACACGCCGGATCGCGTGGTGTTTGGTGATGGCAATACGTGGCAGGCGATGCTCGGCGCGTCGGTGCTGCTGTGGCTGGTGCATTGTCTGGTGCTGCGCGGCGTGCAAACTGCGGCCAGCATTAATCTGCTGGCGACCCTGGGAAAACTGGTGCCGCTGTTGCTGTTTGTGGTGCTGGCGCTGCTGGTATTCAACTACGATCGCTTCCGCTTTGATTTCAGCGGCGTGGAACTCGGTCAGCCGCTGTGGCAGCAGGTGAAGCAAACCATGCTGATCACCTTGTGGGTATTTATTGGTGTGGAAGGCGCGGTGGTGGTTTCTGCGCGTGCGCGTAATAAACAGGATGTCGGACGCGCCACGCTGATGGCGGTGCTGGCCGCGCTGCTGGTCTACTTGCTGGTTACGCTGCTGTCGTTAGGCGTGATTCCGCGTGCCGAGCTGGCGCAGATGCGCAACCCTTCTATGGCGGGTTTGATGAAGCATTTGCTCGGTCATTGGGGCGATGCGGTGATTGCGGTCGGATTGATTATTTCGGTGTGCGGCGCTTATCTGAGCTGGACGATTATGGCCGCTGAAGTGCCGTTCCTCGCCGCACAACAAGGTGCCTTCCCGCGCAGCATCGCGCGTCAGAACCGCCACAACTCGCCTTCGGCGTCGTTATGGCTGACCAACGGCAGCGTACAGGTTTGCCTGATTTTGATCGCCTTAACCGGTGCGGATTACAACACGCTGCTGACCATCGCTTCAGAAATGATTTTGGTGCCCTATCTGCTGGTGGGTCTGTATCTGATTAAGGTCGTGCGCGGGCAGAACAAACCCTGGGCGATGTTTACCGGCGTCGGTGCCAGCGCGTATGGCATTTGGCTGCTGTATGCATCGGGTCCTTTGCATTTGCTGCTTTCAGTCGTGCTCTATGCGCCCGGATTGCTGCTGTTTCTGTACGCACGACGCGGCGGCCGTGGCGACAAAATGTTGTCACAGCTGGAGCGCATCGCGATTGTGTTGTTGATTGCGGCGTCACTGCCCGCGTTGTGGCAGCTAACGAATTAGTGCGGCTGAACCGGAATGGAAACGCACAGCAGGTCATCCTGCTGTGACAAGTTGAGCGGCTTACGGTATTCCTGATGAATAGCGTCAAGCTGCTCGGTTGACAGCGGATACGGCAGCTGAATATCAAAGCGGCTGATGTGTTGTTGTTCGGCCAGGGTGATCAAACGCGCGATATTAATCTCGTCGCTCACCTGTGTTGAAATGATTTGTAATGCTAATTCTTTCAGATGGTCGTCGCTGGCCTGAAGGTTGTGCGCCGATTTACGCGTCACCATGCCAAAAATAGGCATCACGCCATAAATGGCATCGACAAAACTCCAGCGTTTTTTGCAGGAAGCGGAGAGAAAATCACTGTAATTGAAGCAGATGCGATCACTGTATCCGGCTGAAGCCAGCTCTTTATCAGACACTCTCGCACTCCTCCTGTTTTTCGTTACGGTTCCGAACCTTGCGCGACAACGCGCCGCTAATGATGGCACATTTCACGGTATACATACCAGTCACGCAGGGATATTTCGTGCGATAGCGTAGAGCTCAGGACCAGGAAAAGCTATGCTGCTGAGATTCTCATCCGTCACAGTGAATTATGAACAAAATCGTCTATGTGGAAGATGAGCCAGAAGTAGGCGAACTGATCGCCGCTTATCTTGGCCGCCACGATATTGAAGTTATTGTTGAAACGCGCGGTGACCGCGCCGAAGCCACCATCGCCCTGCACGATCCCGATTTAGTGATGCTGGATATCATGTTACCCGGCAAAGATGGCATGACACTGTGCCGCGATCTGCGTGCTAGCTGGCAAGGTCCGATTGTGCTGCTCACCTCGCTCGATAGCGACATGAACCACATTCTGTCGCTGGAGATGGGCGCTAACGATTACATCCTCAAAACCACGCCGCCGGCGGTGTTGCTGGCGCGCCTGCGTTTGCATCTGCGTCAGGCGCATGTCGGTCAGCCGGAAGTGACGCCCGCCCTACAAAGCTCACAACGCGTGCTGCGTTTTGGTTCCCTGACCATTGACTCGCTCAATCGTCAGGTGACGCTGTTTGAGGAGAATATTGTGCTGTCCACCGCCGATTTCGATCTGCTGTGGGAACTGGCGAATCACGCCGGACAGATCCTCAATCGCGATGCGCTGCTGAAAACCCTGCGCGGCGTGACCTACGATGGCATGGATCGCAGCATCGACGTGGCGATTTCTCGCTTACGCAAAAAACTCTACGACAGCGCCACCGAGCCATTCCGCATCAAAACCATCCGTAACAAAGGCTATCTGTTCGCGCCGCAGGCCTGGGATACCCGTTCCGCATGAGAAAGCTCTTTATTCAGTTCTATTTGCTGCTGTTCGTCTGTTTTCTGGTGATGACGCTGCTGGTGGGGCTGGTGTACAAATTCACCGCCGAACGCGCCGGGCGCCAGTCGATGAACGACTTGATGGCCAGCTCGCTTTTTTTGATGCGCAGCGAACTGCGCGAGATCCCACCGCGCGACTGGAGCAAAACCATTCGCAGCCTCGATCTTGACCTGTCGTTTGATCTGAATATTGAACCGATGAGCAAATATCAGCTGGGTGATGCAGACATGAAGCGCCTGCGCGCCGGGGAAATCGTGGCGATTGACGATCAGTACACCTTCTTACAGCATATTCCGCGCAGCCACTATGTGCTTTCCGTTGGCCCGATTCCGTATCTTTTCTATCTGCATCAGATGCGCATTCTGGATATCGCGCTGCTGGCATTTATCGGGATGTCGCTGGCGCTGCCGGTGTTTATCTGGCTGCGTCCGCACTGGCAAGAGATGCAGCGGCTAGAGAAAGCCGCGCAGCGTTTTGGCCGTGGCGAACTCGACGTGCGCACCCATTTTGAAAGCACCTCCAGCCTGCACAGTCTTGGCGTGGCGTTTAATCAGATGGCGGAGAACATCAACACGCTGGTTGCCAGTAAGAAACAGCTGATTGACGGCATCGCGCACGAGTTGCGTACGCCGCTGGTGCGACTGCGCTACCGGCTGGAGATGAGCGATAACCTCACCGCCACGGAATCCGCCGCGCTGAACCGCGATGTGGGCCAGCTGGAGAGTTTGATTGAGGAGTTGCTGACGTATGCGCGCCTCGATCGTCCGCGCGTTGATCTTCATCTGCAATCCTTCGATCTGGCGCAATGGCTGCGTGTACATATTGAAGACGTGCAAACCATGAATCCGCAGACGCAGATTTCGCTGGATATCCCGCAGCTGGAGAACGTCGGCAGCGCTGATACGCGCCTGATGGAGCGTGTGCTGGATAATCTGGTGAATAACGCCCTGCGTTATGCGCAACAGCGCCTACGCGTAAGCTTATGGTTTGATGGCGCGCTGGGCTGTTTGCAGGTGGAAGACGACGGTCCGGGCATTCCGCAGGAAGAGCGCGCCCGCGTGTTCGAACCTTTTGTACGCCTCGATCCAAGCCGCGATCGCGCCACCGGCGGTTGTGGTTTGGGTCTGGCGATCGTGCACTCCATTGCGCTGGCCATGCAGGGAAATGTCTCGATTGAGAGCAGCCCGCTTGGCGGCGCCAGCGTTCGCTTTTGCTGGCCGGTTGATCTACCCTTGCGGGACATTGCGCCACGCTTACCGTCATAAGGAGCTTTTTACGTGACTTCAGCTTATCAAGAACTTAGCCGCACTTTTCAGCGTCTCTCCCGCTTTGGCCATTTAGGCGCCATTGCCGGTGTCGATATGCAAACCACTATGCCGCCGGGCGGCAGCCAGGCACGCGGTGAAGCGATGGCCGAACTGAGCGTGTTCATGCACGAAGTGCTGACCGATAAACGCCTCGGCGGGCTGTTTGATGCCGCTCAGCAGGAATCATTGAATGATGTCGAACAGGTTAACCTGAGCGAGATGCAGCGCGCCTGGCAGCAAGCAACGCTGCTGCCCGCCTCACTGGTGGAAGCCAAGTCGCTGGCCGGTTCGCGCTGTGAACACGCCTGGCGTCAGCAGCGTCCGGCGAACGACTGGCAAGGTTTCTCCGCCAATCTGAAAGAAGTGGTGAAGCTGAGTCGTCAAGAGGCGCAGCTGCGTGCCGATGCACTCGGCGTATCGCGCTACGACGCGCTGCTGGATGTGTTTGAGCCTGGCATGACCAGCGCGCAGCTGGATCAAACCTTTGGCGATCTGAAAAGCTGGCTGCCCGACCTGCTCCAAAAGGCAGTGGCGAAGCAGCAGCAAACCCCGATCGCGCAGCCGGTGGGTCCGTTCGCTATCGAATCGCAGAAACAACTCGGCCTGAGCGTGATGAAAACGCTGGGCTTCGATTTCAATCACGGCCGTTTAGATGTGAGTGCGCATCCGTTCTGCGGCGGCGTGCCGGAAGATGTGCGCATTACCACGCGTTACAACGAGAACGACTTCCTCAGCGCCATGATGGGCGTGATCCATGAAACCGGCCATGCGCGCTACGAGCAGAATTTGCCAAAACAGTGGCGCGGTCAGCCGGTGGCGCAAGCGCGTTCTACCGCAATTCATGAGTCGCAAAGCCTATTTATGGAGATGCAGCTGGGGCGCAGTAAAGCCTTCCTGCAGCATATTCATCCGCAGGTGGTGGCGCTGATGGGCGATCAGCCTGCGCTGGCGCTAAACAACTTTATCCGTCAGGCGCAGCGCGTGAAGCCGGGCTTTATTCGTGTCGACGCTGATGAACTGAGTTATCCGGCGCACGTGATTTTACGTTACGAAATCGAGCGCGCGCTGATTGAGGGCGAGATTGAAGTTGAAGATATCCCGGCGCTGTGGGACGAGAAGATGCAGCAATCGTTGGGCGTTGATACGCGCGGTAATTATCGCGATGGCTGCATGCAGGATATTCACTGGACCGACGGTGCGTTTGGCTATTTCCCAACCTACACCTTGGGTGCGATGTATGCAGCCCAGCTGTTCCAGGCGGTGATGCGTGCCATTCCGCAGGTTGAGACGCTGATCCAGCAAGGTGAGTTGCAGCCAGTGTTTGACTGGTTGCAGCAGAACATCTGGCAGCATGGCAGCCGTTTCCCAACGCAGCAGCTGCTGATCAATGCCACCGGCGAAGCGCTGAATCCGCACTATTTCCGTCTGCACCTTGAACAACGTTATCTCTCTGAGTAAACTGCGCGGCGGCCGATGCGGCCGCCCTTTTCGCTTCCTTTACGCCGCTTTGTACAATCCGTTACACGCCGATACCAATGCCTCACGGAAAGCCTGAATTGTTTTTCATATAGTGTTTTCACCGGCCCCGCAGTGGGCTACACATGAAAAAATAGTTCGAGGATTTTGCAATGAAAAAATTATTTGCACTGGTGATCGCCGCTGCTATGGGTATGTCTTCTGTTGCTTTCGCTGCTGAGACCACAGCTGCTCCAGCAACGCCAGCAACCACTGCAGCGCCAGCGAAACACAAAGCAGTACATCATAAGAAACCTGCTGCTCAGAAAGCGCAGGCTGCTAAGAAGCACAAAAAAGTAGAGAAGAAAGCGCCAGCTGCACAGAAAGCTCAGGCCGCTAAAAAGCATCATAAAAAAGCAACCAAGCCAGCTGCACAGAAAGCCCAGGCTGCTAAAAAGCACCACAAAAAAGCAACCAAGCCAGCTGCACAGAAAGCCCAGGCAGCTAAAAAGCACCACAAAGCAACCAAACCAGCTGCACAGAAAGCTCAGGCTGCTAAAAAGCACCACAAAGTAACTAAGCCAACTGCGCAGAAAGCTCAGGCTGCTAAAAAGCACCACAAAGTGAAAAAAGCAGCTAAATAAGATCGCCTTTAGCGCCAACACCGTATTGATGATTGAAAACACCCGGTTATGCCGGGTGTTTATTTACTGGAGTAGCGAAAAATGGTGCGTCGCTATCGCTTCGAAATTATTCTGATTGTGATGATCCTCTGTGGCATAGTTGCAGCCAGCTTTTTTATCTAGTCGTTGTAGCGTGCTGATTACTCCAATATTTCTCCCTTTTTCACCGCTCACCGACTATAGTTATCGCTCAAGCGTGATGACAACAACTTCTACTTATTCTCGCCATTGAGAGAACTATGCGCCTGGCTATCCTGTTACTCGTTGGTCTTTTCAGTTTTACCCACACAGCACATGCCGATGATGAAGATGGGCCAAGCCCGGAAGACATCAAAACGTTGTTCTTTGGCAAAGATCATCGCCAGGCGATTAGCGACGTGAGCGCCGCGCCCTGGGATGCCATCGGTCAGTTAGAGACCGAAAGCGGTAACCTCTGCACTGCCACCTTGATTTCTGCCCATCTGGCGTTGACCGCCGGACACTGTTTATTGGCTCCGCCCGGCAAGTTTGATAAGCCGGTGGCGCTGCGTTTTATGGCCAGCGCGAAAGGTTGGCGCTACGAGATTCATGATATTGATGCGCGCGTTGAACCCTCTTTAGCGCGCCGGTTGCAGGCAGACGGCGAAGGCTGGATCGTGCCGCCGGGAGCCGCACCCTACGATTATGGGCTGGTTATTTTGCATAATCCGCCCTCCGGCATTGTGCCGATTCCATTGTTTGAGGGTTCGCGTGGCGATTTAACCGCCGCATTGAAAACCACGCAACGTAAAGTGACGCAAGCCGGATATCCGGCCGATCATCTGGATACGCTCTATTCGCACAGCGATTGTTTAGTGACCGGTTGGGCACAGCGTGCAGTGTTGTCGCATCAGTGCGATACCTTGCCGGGCGACAGCGGTTCGCCGCTGCTGTTGAAGAACGGTGATGAGTGGCAGTTGATTGCGGTACAGAGTTCAGCACCCGCGCCGGCCGATCGTTACCGTGCCGATAACCGCGCGATTGCGGTGCCGTCCTTTAAAGATAAGCTGGAAGAGTTAGCCCAGTAATTCTGCGCTCTCAGGCAAAAAGGCGGGGCCGCTACGTAACGTCGTCGTGGACCCATCCCTGGGGCCTCTGCACCGTCTTGCCGTTTTCTTCGCGAATTTTGCGATGTTAAAACCGCGCTGTTTCGTAGCGGCGCGATTTATCGCGCCATCTAACAATTAACTCAACTGCTCCATCGCCTGCAGAATACGCTTATCCGAAATTGGATAAGGCGTGCCCAACTGCTGGGCGAAATAGCTAATTCGCAGCTCTTCCAGCATCCAGCGAATCGCCTGCACGTCGGCATCATCCTGACGCTGGGGCGGCAATTTATTCCGCCACGTCTGCCAGGCTTGCTCCACCGCCTGCACTTTCAGCATACGCGCACGATCGCTGTGAGGATCGACCGGCAGCTTCTCGAGACGACGCTCAATACCTTGCAGATAGCGCAGCGTATCACCGAGACGCGACCAGCCATTGCCGGTGACGAAACCGCGATACACCAGGCCATTCATTTGCGCTTTGATATCGCCTAACGCCAGCGCCAGCGACATATCCACGCGTCCTTTAAGGAACTTGTTGATATTGAACACGCAGGTCAGGATCTGTTCGACCTGTTTGGCGATGGTGACCACGGTTTCATTCAAATCAGCACGCACTTTGTCGCGCAGCTGTTCGAAGTTTTCCTGTTGCCACGCCGGGCCGCCCGCCTCCGCCATCAGCTTATCCACGCCGCAGGCGATGCAGTCATCGATCAGTTCCAGCACTTTGCCGTAGGGATTGAAGTACAAACCGAGTTTGGCTTTGTTCGGTAGCTTCTCGTGCAGATACTTGGTTGGCGACGGAATGTTGAGCAGCAGCAGGCGACGCTGACCGCGCCACATCATTTTCTGCTGTTCCACTTCGCTATCGAACAGGCGAATCGCCACGCTGTCCTTTTCATCCACCAGCGCCGGCCAGGCTTTGACCTGATAGCTGCCGCGCTTCTGTTCGTAGCTTTGCGGCAAATCGCCAAAGCTCCAGATGTGCAGACCGCTCTGTTCCAGGCCATCATCCGCCACTTTCGACAGCGTTTCCTGCACTTTGCCTTTCAGCAGCAGCCGCAGCTGATGCAGATTTTTGCCTTCCTGCAGCTTACGGTTGTGCTCGTCAACCACCCGGAAGGTCATTTTCAGGTGATCGGGTACCTGATCCCACTGCCAGGCTTCCCGGTCAATGGTGACGCCGGTCATGCGGCGGAATTCGCGTTCCAGCGCATCCAGCAACGGCAGTTCCATCGCCGTAACGCGACCGAGAAACGCTTCGGCGTAGTTGGGCGCGGGTACCAGATTGCGGCGCACCGGCTTGGGCAGCGATTTGATCAGCGCGATAACCAGTTCGCGGCGCACGCCAGGAATTTGCCACTCGAAACCGGTCTCTTCGATTTGGTTCAGCAGCGGCAGCGGAATGTGCACCGTCACGCCATCGGCATCCGCGCCCGGTTCAAACTGATAGCTCAGTTTGAGTTTCAGGTTGCCTTGATGCCAGAAGTTGGGGTAATCGAGCTGGCTGACTTTGTCCGCGCCGTCTTTGATCAGCATTTGCTTATCAAAGCTCAGCAGATCCGGATTCTCTTTGCTGGCCTGCTTCCACCAGCTATCGAAATGGCGTGCAGACACCACGTCGCTGCCGATGCGGCGATCGTAGAAAGCAAACAGCGTTTCATCATCGACCAGAATGTCGCGACGACGCGATTTGTGCTCCAGATCTTCAATTTCGTTGCGCAGTTTCAGGTTATTGCGGAAGAACGCGTGACGCGTCTGCCAATCGCCCTCCACCAGCGCATGACGGATAAACAGCTCGCGGCTCAGTTGCGGATCGATGCGGCTGTAGTTAACCTTACGCGCCTGCACAATTGCCAGGCCGTAAAGCGTCACTTTTTCCGTCGCCATCACCGCGCCCTGTGCTTTTTCCCAGTGCGGTTCGCTGTAACTGCGTTTAATCAGATGCTGCGCCAGCGGTTCGATCCATTCCGGATCGATACGGGCGGCAACGCGGCCCCATAAACGGCTGGTTTCCACCAGTTCCGCCACCATGGTCCACTTCGGCGGCTTCTTAAACAGCCCGGAACCGGGGAAGATGGCGAAGCGCGCGTTGCGAGCGCCGGTAAACTCTTGCTTGTCGTTATCTTTCTGACCAATATGCGACAACAAACCGGTAAGCAAAGCGCAGTGCACTTCACGATACGGCGCAGGTTCGCTGTTGACCGGCATCCCCTGTTCCCGCACCACCTGACGCAGTTGCGTGTAGATATCCTGCCATTCACGCACGCGCAGATAGTTAAGGAACTCGGTTTTACACAGGCGACGGAAGTGATTGCTGGAGAGCGCTTTTTGCTGCTCCTGCAGGTAATTCCACAGATTGACGAAGGCGAGGAAATCAGACTCTTTATCCTCAAAACGACGATGTTTTTCGTCAGATGCCTGCTTTTTATCCGAAGGACGCTCGCGCGGGTCCTGAATCGATAGCGCCGCGGTGATGATCATCGCTTCGCGTACGCAGCCAAATTTTTGCGCTTCCAGCACCATGCGCGCCATACGCGGATCGACTGGCAACTGCGCGAGCTGGCGGCCCGAAGGCGTCAGCTTGTAGGTTTCGTCTTCACTCAGCGTGATGGCACCCAGCTCTTCCAGCAGGCGCACGCCATCCTGAATATTGCGCTTGTCCGGTGCTTCGACAAATGGGAAGGCAGCAATATCGCCCAGTCCCAGCGCGGTCATCTGCAGAATCACCGAGGCGAGGTTAGTACGCAGAATTTCGGGATCGGTAAATTCCGGGCGGCTGAGGAAATCATCCTCGGAATAGAGGCGAATACAGATACCTTCCGAAACGCGGCCGCAGCGCCCTTTTCGCTGATTAGCGGAAGCCTGCGAAATCGGCTCAATCGGCAAGCGTTGCACTTTAGTGCGGAAACTGTAGCGGCTGATACGTGCGGTGCCAGGATCGATAACATATTTGATGCCAGGCACGGTCAGCGAGGTTTCCGCCACGTTGGTCGCCAGCACGATGCGGCGTCCACTGTGCGACTGGAACACGCGGTTTTGCTCGGCGTTCGACAGGCGCGCATACAGCGGCAGAATCTCGGTGTGCGCAATATCGCGCTTCATCAGCGCATCGGCAGTATCGCGGATTTCGCGCTCGCCGCTCATAAAGATCAGGATATCGCCGCGGCTCTCTTTTCCCAGCTCATCGACCGCATCGAAAATCGCCTGCAGCTGATCGCGATCGGTGTCGTCAGCCTCTTCCACCATTGGGCGATAACGTACTTCGACCGGATACGTCCGGCCGGACACTTCAATCACCGGCGCATTGTGGAAATGGCGTGAGAAGCGCTGCGGATCGATGGTCGCTGACGTGATAATGACTTTTAAGTCGGGACGACGCGGCAACAGTTCGCGCAGATAGCCGAGCAGGAAATCGATGTTCAGACTGCGTTCGTGTGCTTCATCGATAATGATGGTGTCGTACTGCAGCAACAGGCGATCCTGCTGGATTTCCGCCAGCAGGATACCGTCGGTCATCAGCTTAACCTGGGTGGTTTCGCTCACCTGATCGTTAAAGCGCACCTTGTAACCGATGGTGCCGCCGAGCGAGGTTTCCAGCTCATCGGCAATGCGGTTGGCCACGGTGCGCGCCGCCAGACGACGCGGCTGAGTGTGACCAATCAGCCCTTTAACCCCGCGCCCCAGCGCCAGGCAGATTTTCGGCAGCTGCGTGGTTTTACCCGATCCGGTTTCACCCGCGACGATTACTACCTGATGCTGACCGATCGCATCAGCAATGTCCTGCTGCTTCTGACTCACCGGCAGGTTGTCAGGGAAAGTGATGCGCGGTGTCGCCGCCGTGCGCTGCGCCAGGCGTTGCTCCGCCGCGACAAATTCCGGCTCCAGTTCAGCCACAATGCCCTGCTGCGCCGCAGGATTTTTCACCTTTGCAGCGCCCAGCAGTCGACGTCGCAGACGTTGACTGTCGCGCAGCGTCAGATTATCGAGCCGCGGCCAAAGGGAGGCTAAAGGTGAAGAGTCGGATGATGACATAGCGATGCGTACCTGTTGTTGCAGCGGGCAGATGATTTCCCGGCGGATTCAAGCAATTAATGGTCGGCATCATAGCACAATTTGGAACACCTGCCTGAACGGGACGTGCGAGGTTATTCAATTATTTCGAACATTGATCTCGAAATATTGCGCTTTTACCTCGCGGGCTAACTCCGTACAGTGTAAAGCATTGAGCGGTAAGCCAACCGCGTAACGCACAGGAAAATACCATGAGCAAAGTTTTAGTTCTGAAATCAAGCATCCTCGCTGGTTACTCTCAGTCAAATCAACTGGCTGACTTCTACGCTGACGAAGCACGCGCTAAAGGTGACTCGGTTACCGTACGTGATTTAGCCGCGCAGCCGATTCCGGTGCTGGATGGTGAGCTGGTTGGCGCGCTGCGCCCATCCGATGCCCCACTGTCACCACGTCAGCAGGAAGCGCTGTCTCTCTCCGATGAGCTGATTGCTGAACTGCAAGCCCATGACACCGTGGTTATTGCCGCACCCATGTACAACTTCAACATTCCAACTCAGTTGAAAAATTACTTCGATCTGATTGCCCGCGCTGGCGTGACCTTCCGTTACACCGAAGCAGGCCCGGAAGGTCTGGTGACCGGCAAACGTGCGGTGATCCTCTCCAGCCGTGGTGGCATCCATAAAGATACGGCCAGCGATCTGCTGACGCCATACGTGAAGCTGTTCCTCGGCTTCATCGGTATCACTGACGTGGAGTTCGTGTTCGCGGAAGGCATCGCTTATGGTCCAGAAGTGGCGACCAAAGCGGCTAACGATGCAAAAGACGCCATCAAACAAATCGTTGCTGCGTAATCATTTTTTTCGCATGATCAATGCCCGCCAGGCTTAACTGGCGGGCATTTTTTTTGCTGTTATTTTTCAGCACAGCGAAAGGAGATGAAGTGACACAACACAATCAATATGGTCAGCCTATCGGTTTTGCGCTACCCGACTGGCAACCCGCAATCTTCCCGCCCGCTGCTATTCTCACTGGCCGCTTTTGCCATCTCACACCGCTTCAACTCAATCACGCGCCCGCCCTGTTTGCCGCCTTTTTGCTGGCACCCGACGATCGCGACTGGACCTGGCTTGGCGCATCGCAGCCGCAATCGTTAGCCGAGATGAACGATTGGATTGCTAACAAAATAGGTGACCGTGGATTGGTCAGTTATGCGGTGATCGATCAGGCTAATCTGCAAGCGGTTGGCGCGGTCTGTTTCGCCAATATTGACGTGCAGAACGGCGCGATTGAGATTGGCCATGTGACCTGGTCGCCGCTGATGCAGCGCAACGTATTGGGCTCTGAAGCGTTATATCTGCTGTTGCAGCATGCCTTCGCGCTCGGTTATCGCCGCGTGGCGTGGCGTTGTGATTCCCTAAATCGGGCTTCCCGACGCGCCGCTGAACGCATCGGCTTTAGCTTTGAAGGTCGTTTTCGTCAGGCGATGACGCGCAAACAGCGCAACCGCGATACCGATTGGTTATCGATCATTGATGGTGAATGGCCGCCGATTCAGCAGGCTTTAAGCCAATGGCTGGCGGTGGAGAATATGGATCAGCACGGACGCGAAAGGCAAAAGCTGCGCTGCTTTTTCTCCGCAAATTGACGTTGTCTATACTGACTCGCTGTTATCCACGCAATTTAAGAGGTACTCATGTCCAAGGTATTTATCATTGGCGGCGCAGGCAACATTGGCCGTCGTCTGGCATCACTGCTGGCCGCAAACGGGCACGTTGCGCGCCCGCTGTTTCGCAAAGCGGAACAGGAGCAGCCTTTGCGTGAACGGGGTGCGGAGCCGGTTAACGGCGATTTAACCGCGCTGGACGCAACATCGCTGGCCGCGCTGATGAAGGGCAGCGATGTGGTGGTCTTTACCGCCGGTGCCGGTGGCAAAGGCGGTGAAGAGATGACGAACGCCATTGATGGCAAAGGATTAACTACCGCAGTTGCTGCCGCGCAGCAGGCCGGCATCTCACGCTTTCTGCTGGTTTCGGCTTTCCCTGAAGCCGGCAGAAACAAAAACCTCTCCGCCAGCTTCGAAAACTACATGCGCGTGAAGAAAGCAGCAGATGTCGAGCTGGCGCAAAGCGATCTGGATTGGGTGATTTTACGCCCCGGCACGCTAACGGATGAGCAAGGCCAAGGCCGGGTGCGTGCTGGTTTGGCCATCCCGTATGGCGATATTCCTCGCGATGACGTGGCGGCGACGCTGGCTGAAATCATTGATCAACCGGCGGTCAGCCGGGTGATCATTGAGTTAACCGGCGGTGAAGTGCCGGTGCATGAAGCGGTTAAGCAACTGGCAACACGCTAGCGTCTTCAACCATCTGCTTCATCCAGCGAACGCAGATGGTCTTTTTTGTTTAGCGTCATCAGCGCCGGAATACTGATTGCAGCCGTGACCATGATGTACCAGGCGGGGATATCCAGATTCCCCGTTTGCTTAATCAGGGAGGTGATAATCAGTCCGGCACACCCCGAGAAAACTGCGTTAGAGAGTGAATAGGCCAGCCCCAGCCCGGTATAGCGGACGCGCGTGGGGAACATTTCAGCTAACATTGCCGGGCCCGGTCCTGCCAGCAATCCCACAATTCCACCCGCCACAAACACCACCAGCGCCTTGATCAACAGCGTTGAGGACTCGGCCTGCAACACTTTCAATAACGGTAATGCCAGCACCAGCAACAAACATGCCGCGATAACCATCACGCTGCGGCGTCCGATTTTATCGCTAAGCATGCCCGCTGGAATGATGGTGGCGGCAAAGCCAAGATTGGAGATCACCGCAATCAATAGCGCCTGGTTAAAGCCGGTGTGCAGCGAAGATTGCAGATAGGTTGGCATGATCACCAGATAGGTATAGCCCGCCGCTGACCACACCATCACGCGGCTGATTGCCAGCAAGATAATCCTGAGCGTCGCGCCAAAACTGGCGCTGACCGCCATTGGCTGATGCGCTTTTTGCGTTTGCTGCTGACGCACGAAGCTGGGCGTTTCTTCCATGCTGTAGCGCAGCCACAGCGCCACCATCCCCATCGGCAAGGCGAGGAAGAAGGGAATGCGCCAGCCCCAACTGTGCATCTGATCCACACTCAACACCGCCGACAGCAACGCGACAATGCCAGCGCCCGCCAGCAGGCCCAACGCCACGGTGAATGATTGCCAGGCACCGTAACGTCCTCGCTGCCCTTTGGGGGCAAACTCTGTCATCAGTGACACCGCACCGCCGTATTCCCCCCCAGCAAACAAGCCCTGCAGAATACGCAGACCGGTAATGATCAGCGGCGCCGCCACACCAATGCTGGCATAGGTGGGAATAATGCCGATCGCGGTCGTCACCAGCGTCATCATGATCAAGACAAAAATTAGCGTCGGCTTGCGCCCAATACGATCGCCCATGCGGCCAAAAAATATTGCGCCCAACGGACGGAAGAAAAAGGCAATGGCGAAGGAAGCGTAGGTCAAAATAATGCCGGTCAGCTCGGCTTCGCCTTGCAGGCGAAAGAAGTTCTGCGCGGTCACCGTCGCGAGAAAGCCATAAACCGCAAACTCGTACCACTCAATGAAATTGCCCACTGAACCGGCGATTAAGGCGCGCTTCTGTGCATCCGTTGTCGTTTGAGGCATTGGCATTTTAAGCTCCCAAAAAGATTATCTGCGGATAAACCTTACTTACGCAGCCACTGCCCATTGATGCCGCGCACATACTCGCCGCTACCTGCGCGGTTCACCAGCTTTTCGCCGGCGATGCGCGCCACTTCGCTGGCAGTCAGGTTATTTTGCTGCGCCACGCGCTGATATTGCTGCAGGCGGCCATCGTTGATGCGCTTGACCAGCGCCAGCGTTTCTTCGTCCTGCTGACGCGCCGCCACATAGCCGCTGAGCGTTTCGCCCACGCGCCCCTGTTGACGCGCCTCATCCAGCGTGAGCGCCCAGGCAGACGGCATCAGCAGCAGCGCCGCAAGCAGCGCGATCCCCTTGCGTTTCATCATGCTTCTCCTCAAAACAGTCCGCTCTGATTCTTCAGCAGCGCTTCCACATCTTTATCCACCTTGATGTGAATCTCATGCTCAATTTTGACGTTCATATTGATGGTGATGGGCTCTTTCGGCGCCGCAACTTCAATGCGCGGCACGCAGCCAATCAGCGGCAGCCAGGCTGCCAGCACCAGTAATGCCCTGAGGCTCATGGTTGTGGATCCTTCTTCGAGGGTAAGGTGGCATTTTGCTCCACCCAGGATTGCAAATTATCGCCAAAGCGCAGGCTGCGCCACAGCTGGAACAAATTTTCCTGATGCCGGTAGTTCAGATTAACGGTCTGTCGGCGGTTACTGAACTGGCTGACGCCTTTCACTTCCGATTGCATGATCAGATTGCCGAAGTTATCCAGATCGATAGTGGCCCATGAACGCGAGATTTCCATGTAGCGCAGCCAATCCAGCGCCGCTCCGGCCGCAAAGTTATTGCTGACAATCGCGTCCGCCATATCTTTATCCAGCCTAAAAGTGAGCGGACCGCTGTTGGCGATCCAGCCCTTTTCAACCAGCCATTGCGGATTATTCACCCACAGCGGCAATTCGCCATTGACCTTGCCAGACATGGCAAACTGCTTGGGTTTGATCGCGCTGACCAGCTTGCTGAGATTGATCTCCTTCAGCGAGACGCGCGCCGCTTGATGCTGTGGCATGCGCAGTTCGGGCATGCTGACGTGTCCGCCTAACAGATCCAGATTGACGTTGCTGAGCGTTAACGGCTGGCGCTCCTGCCATGGATAGTGACCTTGCAAATCGGCGGTGATGTTTTGCAGCGAGAACTGATTTTTTACTTCGGCGATACGCAGTGAAACCGGGCCGCGCCGTCCAAGCTGCCATTGATGATCCTTCAGCCGGAACGGCAGCGAGAAATCGATGCCGTTGATTTCACTGTCCGGCATCCACAGGCTGCCGTTTTTCACCGTCCAGTGACCGCCCGCTTCAAAGCCCTGCTCGCTAGCCGCCGAGAATGCCACCTGCGCGCGCAGTTCACCCGACTGGATACGCATTTTTAAATCGCTGCTGAGCAGCGGCTGGAACACCGTCAAAGATTGCGCCGGCCACCAGGCTTCGCCGCGCAGACGTTCGCCGTCCCAGCGGCCATGCACGCGTACCGGGCCAATATCCTCCGCCGTCAGCTGACCGCGCCAGATAAACTGGCTGGGATCGCTGCCTTTGGCTTCAAAATTAAGTTCTGATGGCGGCAGCCAGCCGCCGTAGCTGAACTGGGTTTGACCGGATTTTAGTGTGAAGCCACCGTTAAACGCCGGATGCGCAGGATCGCGTTGCCAGCGCACCGGCGCATTGAGCGTCAGGCGCGGTTTAGCCACTTGCACCATGCCGTACGCCAGCTGATCGAAACCGGTATTCAGCGTGTCGAGGCTGATCAAGGTGTCCTGCCAGCTGCCGGTGCCCTTCACGTCCCATTTGGCGGTGAGCGGCTCGATCAGGCCGTCCCCCCAATAACGCCAGTTCCACACGCCGCTGTCGGGCCAGAAATCGCTGGCGCGGCCATCGAGATGCAACCTGAAGCGACCAAAGCTGGGATCGTGTGCCTTAAGTATCGCCTGCAGGCGACCATTAATTCCGCTCGACGCCACCGTCACGCCCGCCAGCGGCCAGCGCGCTTCATCCACTTCCAGCGTTGAGAGCAAGCGACCGCGCAAACGCAGCAGCGCGCCTTGTTTCAGGGTCAATTGCGGATCGGTCAGCACGCCGTGCAGTAAGCCCGGCATGCTGCCAAACAGCTGCAGATCGGCGAATTTGCTCTCGCCGGTCAACTGGAACGGCAAGGCGCTATCGACCATGCTCAGTTTGCCAGGGCCAACGCTTAATACCAGATTGCCTTTACCGCCGCGCCCTTGCGTCAGCAAATTAAATCGCCCGCTGACCAGCGTGTTTTCCAGTCCTTGCTGCCAGTTTTCAAGCGTTACTGCCACGCCACCCGATAGCGGCTGATCGGCCTGCGGCCAGCGCCATTGACCTTGCGTAATACGAATCTGCCGCTCATCGACCTGCCACGGCAGCTGCAGCAGCGGCTGATCGTCATCCTGCTGCTTCACCGTCAAGGTGCCTTGCTGTTGCTGCCAGTTGAGCGCCAGCGCCAGCGGCTGCGGCCACTGCACAATATTGAGGTCAGCGCTGAGTTCGCCCGCTACCGGCAAACCATCGGCAAAGGTTGGCAAGGTGACATCGCCATGCAGGTTGAGCGGTTTGGGCAGTAAAGGATGACTGAGCTGCAGCTGGGCAATCTGCAGCAGCTGGCCTTGCAACCGCGCATCCACACTCAGGTTGTCGCCCTGATAATGCAGCCGCTGCACATCGTTATTTAAGGTGAGATCGAAACGTCCGGCATATTGTTGCCACGGCAGAATGGTGATTTTTTGCAGGTGGACATCGGCGCCAGGCAACATCTTCTGCCAGTCAGTCAGGCTGCGCGGCGCACCGCTCGCTTCGCTGTGCGGCAGCGATTGCAGGCAGTCGCTATTGAGTTGGACTTCTCCCGCGCTAAGTTGCCAGCGCTTTTGCTGCCAGCCGAGCGCCGCATCGCTGACGTTTGCCAGTACACAATCGCCCGCCAGATAGCGCACCGCCGGGAAATGCAGCGCGCCTTGCTGCCAGCGCGGCGTGCCGTTAAGTTCCACTCGGGTGTTTTCAGGCAGCCAGATACCGGCCAGACGCGGCAACCATTGCGTGAGCGTCAGCAGCAATCCCAATAGCAGCAGTATCAGCGCCAGCAGCGCAGCAAGTGTTCGGCGAAGGCCACGCGTCATGGCAGTTAACGTTCCTGTTCTTTACACAATCCTGACGAGGAGCCAAATGATGGCATGTTACGTCCGGCAAATGAAGGTGTTAGCGACATAGTCTGGCTGAAGCACAGCAAAATGACGCGGAAAACGTTATCCTGTTGTGATACCGACGTTGCATTTTTCAGGAGCGAAACAATGAAAGTTGCGGTTTACAGCACCAAGCATTACGACCAAAAATACCTTGAACACGTCAACGACAGCTACGGATTTGAGCTGCAGTTTTTTGACTTCCTGCTGACACCGGCGACGGCAAAGAACGCCGCGGGCTGTGATGCGGTGTGTATTTTCGTCAACGATGATGCCAGCAAAGCGGTGCTGGAAGAGTTGGCGGCGCTGGGCGTGAAGCACGTTGCGCTGCGCTGTGCCGGTTTCAATAACGTCGATCTGGCGGCGGCGAAAGCGCTCGGCTTAAACGTGGTGCGCGTCCCGGCGTATTCGCCAGAAGCGGTGGCGGAACATGCGGTTGGCCTGATGATGACGCTGAATCGTCGCATTCACCGTGCCTATCAACGCACGCGCGACGCTAACTTCTCGCTGGATGGCTTAACCGGCTTCAACATGCATAACAAAACCGCGGGCGTGGTCGGAACCGGCAAGATTGGTATCGCGGCGATGCGTATTCTCAAGGGATTTGGCATGCGCCTGTTAGCGTTCGATCCCTATCCAAGCCAGGCGGCGCTGGAGCTGGGCGCGGAATATGTCGATCTCAAAACGCTGTTCGCTGAAGCCGATGTGATTACGCTGCACTGTCCGCTTACGCCGGAAAACCACCATCTGCTCAACGCGCAGGCGTTCAGCCAAATGAAAGATGGCGTGATGATCATCAACACCAGCCGTGGCGGTTTGATTGATTCACAAGCGGCAATTGATGCGCTTAAACAGCAGAAGATTGGTTCGCTGGGGATGGATGTGTATGAAAACGAGCGCGATCTGTTCTTTGAAGACAAATCGAATGACGTGATTCAGGATGATGTGTTCCGTCGTCTGTCGGCCTGTCACAACGTGCTGTTCACCGGCCATCAGGCTTTCCTGACCGCCGAAGCCTTGACGGCTATTTCAGAAACCACGCTCAGCAACTTACAACAGCTGGAACGCGGCGAAATCAGCCCGAATCAGGTCACCGCCTAACCCTTCTGCGCCTGCCTTAGCGGGCGCAGCTTCCACCCATCAGCGCCTGTTCGTCACAGCGACGACCATTCGCCAACTGGCACATACCGATGCGTGAACCGTCTAACTGACGCGAAAACGCCAGCGATCCCCCGGCATTACTGCAATTCACTTCAGCCATTGATGACATCACAACGCGCGGTTGTACGTGGGCGGCAGTAGCTTGTTGCGGCGGTTCGTTGTCACTGTTGCTGCTGCAGGCAGAAAGTAACAAGGTGGCGCCAGCCAGCAGGAAGAGAGCAGCTTTCATCGATGGGGCTCCGGGGATTGAGCGAAAAAGTCGCACCAGCATATGTCAGGTGCGCTGAGGGATCGATAGGCGACACAGCTTTTTACAAAATTTAATTTCATTGTTTGCAAGCAGAATTATCCTGTTTGAGTTATTTCCGCCCTTTTCGCCCGGCGGAGGGTTTGTTTTTCAATAACTAAGGAGAGAACGATGTTGACGGATATGCTTATCCGCATCGCGCTGGCTGGAATTCTCGGCGGACTGATTGGGCTAGAGCGGCAGCTGCGCGCCAAAGAGGCCGGTTTGCGCACCCATATCCTGGTCGGTATCGGCAGCGCGATGTTTATGCTGGTATCGAAATATGGCTTTGCCGATATGTTAGTCAGCGACCATGTAGCGCTCGATCCCAGCCGTATTGCGGCGCAGGTGGTGAGCGGCATGGGCTTCCTTGGCGCCGGTACCATCATTATTCAGAAGCAAGTGGTGAAAGGTCTTACTACCGCCGCCGGTTTATGGGTCACTGCGGCGATTGGTCTGGTGATCGGTAGCGGCATGTATGAAATCGGTATCTACGGCACCGTGCTGGCGCTGGTGGTGCTGGAGACGTTCCGTCGCATCAGTCACTGGCTGATTGGCCGTCACCATACGCTGCTGGTGCACCTCAAACCGAAAAGCGTGCCGCTGGTGCTGCTGGTGCTGCAACGCGAAAATGTGCGCTACGGTCACATCGCCGTAGTGAACCGTGATGAAGAGGTTGGTCTGTGCGAACTGAGCGTTGAGGTGACGTTGTCACGACGTACACCAATGCATAATATCTATGACAAAGTGATGGAAATCAAAGGCGTTCAATCGCTAGAGATGATGTAAAAATCATCAATGTTAGATTGCGGTGCGCTGCCATCTCGCTAGCACACAGATGAAAAAGTCGCGTCCAAGCCCTTTGCTAAACTGAACTGATAACCCCCGTAAAGTTTGCGGGTTTCTCAGCGTAGCAAAGGACGATTTATGATTACCGTCGACGGTAACGGTGCAGTGGCTTCAGTCGCCTTCCGCACCAGCGAAGTGATTGCCATTTATCCCATCACGCCCAGCTCAACCATGGCCGAGCTGGCGGATAGCTGGTCCGGCGAAGGCCGCCGTAATATCTGGGGCGATGTGCCGCGCGTGGTCGAGATGCAATCTGAAGGCGGCGCGATTGCCACGGTGCACGGCGCGCTGCAAACTGGCGCACTCTCAACCACGTTTACCTCTTCGCAGGGATTGCTGTTGATGATCCCGACGCTCTACAAACTGGCGGGCCAGCTGACGCCGTTTGTGCTGCACGTCGCGGCGCGGACCGTGGCGACGCACGCGCTGTCGATATTTGGCGATCACTCCGATGTCATGGCAGTACGACAAACCGGCTGCGCGCAGCTCTGCGCCTCCAGCGTGCAGGAAGCGCAGGATTTTGCCCTGATTGCACAAATCGCCTCACTGAATAGCCGCATCCCGTTTATCCACTTCTTCGATGGCTTCCGCACCTCGCACGAGATCAACAAGATCGTGCCGATCAGCGATGAAACCTTGCAGGCGCTGATGCCCGCCGAGGCAATTAACGCCCATCGCGCTCGTGCATTAACGCCGGATCGCCCAACGATTCGTGGCACATCCGCCAATCCTGATACCTATTTTCAGTCACGCGAAGCCACCAACCGCTGGTATGACGATTGCACCCAGCACGTTGAGGCTGCAATGACCGCGTTTGGCGAAAATACCGGCCGCCATTATCAGCCGTTTGAGTTTTACGGCCATCCGCAGGCCGAGCGCGTAATGGTGATGATGGGCTCCGGCTGCGGTACGGCTGAAGAGGCGATTGATGAGATGCTGCAGTGCGGCGAGAAAGTCGGGCTGGTTAAAGTGCGCCTCTATCGTCCGTTTTCGGCGGTGCACTTGCTGCAAAAGATCCCCGCTTCCGCCCAGCGGATTGCGGTGCTCGATCGCACCAAAGAGCCCGGCGCGCTCGGCGAACCGCTATTCCTGGATGTGATGACCGCGCTGGCTGAAGCTTACAGCCGTGGCGAGCGTGGGTCGCTGCCGAAGGTAATCGGCGGTCGCTATGGTTTGTCGTCGAAAGAGTTCGCACCCGATGCGGTGCTGGCAGTGTTTCGTGCCTTGCTGCGCGAAACACCGCCAGCGCGTTTTACCGTCGGCATTTACGACGACGTCACCCATCTTTCGCTGCCACTGGAAGCCAATATCGTGCCGAATCGCGCACGGCTTGAAGCGCTGTTTTATGGTTTGGGCAGCGACGGCAGCGTCAGCGCCAGTAAAAACAACCTGAAGATAATCGGTAACGCCACGCCGTGGCAGGTGCAGGGCTATTTCGTCTACGACTCGAAGAAAGCCGGCGGCCTGACGGTTTCCCATCTGCGCGTCAGTGAATATCCGATTCAATCCGCCTATTTGATTCAGCAAGCCGACTTCATTGGCTGCCATCAGCTGCAGTTTATCGATAAGTATTCGATGCTCGATCAGCTTAAACCGGGCGGGATTTTTCTACTCAATACGCCCTACAGCGCTGAGGAAGTGTGGCCGCGCCTGCCGCAGGAAGTGCAGAGCCAGCTCAACGACAAACAGGCGCGATTTTATGTGATCAACGCTGCACGTATCGCGCGCGAATGCCAGTTGGGCGCACGCATCAACACCGTGATGCAGATGGCCTTTTTCCAGCTGACCCAGATTTTGCCAGGCGATAGCGCATTAACTGAACTGCAAAACGCCATTGCGCGCAGCTACAGCAGCAAAGGCGAAGAGCTGGTGCAGCGCAACTGGCAAGCGCTAGCGATGGCACAACAAGCGCTACAGAGGGTGCCGCTGCAACCGGTAGACGATCGCAGTCCGCATCGCCCGTCGGTGGTAGCCGATAGCGCGCCGGATTTCGTCAAAACCGTCACCGCAGCGATGCTGGCCGGCCTTGGCGATAAACTGCCGGTTTCGGCGCTGCCGCCTGATGGAACCTGGCCGGTTGGCACCACGCAATGGGAAAAGCGCAATATCGCCGAAGCCGTGCCGATCTGGCAGCCCGATCTCTGTACGCAGTGCAACCATTGCGTCGCCGCCTGCCCGCACTCGGCCATTCGCGCCAAAGTGGTTGATCCTGGAGCGCTGGAAGATGCGCCAGCTTCGCTCGCTTCACTGGATGTTAAATCGCGCGATATGCGCGGACAGAAATACGTGCTGCAGGTGGCGCCGGAAGATTGCACCGGCTGCAATCTGTGTGTGGAAGTGTGCCCGGCCAGCGATCGCCAGCATCCGGAAATCAAAGCCATCAACATGAAATCACGCCTGGAGCATGTTGAGACGGAAAAGGTCAATTACGCAGCCTTCCTTGCGCTGCCGGAGATCACCGCCGAGCAGCTAGAACGTATTGATATCCGCACCTCGCAGCTGATTACGCCGCTGTTTGAATATTCCGGTGCCTGCTCGGGCTGCGGGGAAACGCCCTATATCAAACTACTGACGCAGCTGTATGGCGATCGCCTGCTGATTGCCAATGCCACCGGCTGCTCCTCCATTTATGGCGGTAATCTGCCTTCCACGCCTTACACCACCAATGCTGAAGGTCGCGGTCCGGCGTGGGCGAATTCGCTGTTTGAAGATAATGCCGAATTTGGTCTGGGCTTCCGCTTGAGCGTCGACCAGCAGAAACAGCGCGCGCTCAGACTACTTGATCAATGCGCTGCGCAGCTACCGGCGGCATTGGTTGACGCATTAAAAGGTGACAGCGTCACCATTTCCCAACGACGGGAGCAGATTATACAGCTGCGCGCCCTGCTCGCGGCTTCACCGCAGCCTGAAGCCAAAGCCCTAAACGACACAGCGGATGCGCTAGTGGCGAAATCGGTCTGGCTGATTGGTGGCGATGGTTGGGCGTACGACATTGGCTACGGCGGCCTCGATCACGTGATGAGCCTGAGCGAAAACGTCAACGTGCTGGTGCTGGATACGCAGTGTTACTCCAATACCGGTGGCCAGGCATCAAAAGCGACGCCGCTCGGCGCGGTGACCAAGTTTGGCGAACAGGGGAAACGCAAGGCGCGCAAGGATCTCGGCATGTCGACGCTGCTGTATGGGCATGTGTATGTGGCGCAGATTTCGCTGGGCGCGCAGCTCAATCAAACCGTGAAAGCGATTCAGGAAGCGGAAGCCTGGCCGGGACCCTCGCTGATCATCGCTTACAGCCCGTGTGAAGAGCATGGCTACGATCTGGCTTATAGCCACGAACAGATGCGCCTGCTGACCACCAGCGGTTTCTGGCCGCTTTATCGTTTTGATCCTCGACGCGCCGAGCAAGGTAAAGCCGCGCTGGCGCTGGATTCGCGTCCGCCGACCTCGGAACTCGAACAAGCATTAATGAACGAGCAGCGTTTCCGCCAATTGCAAACTCAGCGGCCAGAAGAAGCGTCGCAGCTGTGGCGTGATGCAACGGAAGCCGCCAGTCAGCGTTATCAGCGGCTGGCCGAGTTAGCCGGGAAAACCGAGAAAAGCGAGTAGATGAAAAAGCCCGGCGCGATGGCCGGGCGTTTCTTTGCTGGGTTAATGTTGATGGATTAACAAGGCTTGAGCTGAACGATGGCCATCTCTACCGCCCGATTCGGTGAGCCGGTGAGTTCACGATAGCGCAACTGTAGATTGCGCAACTCGCTGGCTAGCACCTCTTTTTCGGTTGCTGCGCCTCGCTGTGCCAGCTCCAGATAACATTGCCCCACCAGCCGACACGCCTCTTCAAAAACCATATCGTACGTTTGCATTTGCCGCTCCTCACCTAAAGAAAGTAAAAAAAGCACTTCGGCCATCCTGTCAGGCCCAGATGAGGTAAATATTTGCCCAGATCAATAAATAGCCAGATTGTTCTGACAAAGTGTGCGCCTTTGTCTCAAGCGCATTGAGTTATCATCAGAAAAGAGATCACTTCAGGCTAGCATTCGCGCCCGCAATCCGTACCATACGCAGTCATGTTTACAGGGTTTATTGCCGTTGAAGATTGCTTCAGCCGCTAACGGCCCTCGCCTTCACTCTCAAGCGTGAAAATAATGTCAGAAAATCAAGAAGTAACAAAAAAAGAGCAGTACAACCTCAACAAACTGCAGAAGCGTTTGCGTCGCAACGTTGGCGAAGCCATTGCTGACTTCAACATGATTGAAGAAGGCGATCGCATCATGGTTTGTCTGTCTGGTGGTAAAGACAGCTACACCATGCTGGAGATCCTGCGTAATTTGCAGCAGAGCGCGCCGGTGAATTTCTCGCTGGTAGCAGTGAATCTCGACCAGAAACAGCCCGGTTTCCCGGAGCATATTCTGCCAGCCTATCTGGAACAACAGGGCGTTGAGTATCACATCGTTAACGAAGACACTTATTCCATCGTTAAAGATAAGATTCCTGAAGGCAAAACTACCTGCTCGCTCTGTTCGCGTTTGCGCCGCGGTATTCTGTATCGCACCGCCACCGAGTTGGGTTGTAGCAAAATCGCCTTAGGTCATCATCGCGACGATATTCTGCAGACCATGTTCCTCAACATGTTCTACGGCGGCAAGATGAAAGGCATGCCACCAAAACTGATGAGCGATGACGGTAAACATATTGTGATTCGTCCGCTGGCATACTGCCGCGAGAAAGACATCATTCGTTTTGCGGAAGCGCGCCAGTTCCCGATCATTCCGTGCAACTTGTGCGGTTCGCAGCCGAATCTGCAACGTCAGGTGGTTGCCGACATGCTGCGTGACTGGGATAAACGTTATCCGGGCCGTATCGAAACCATGTTTACCGCGATGCAGAATGTGGTGCCATCACACATGGCCGACATTAATCTGTTCGATTTTAAAGGCATCAAACACGGTGATGCCGTGGTGGATGGCGGTGATTTGGCGTTTGATCGCGAAAGCTTGCCGGTGCAGCCCGCGGGCTGGCAGCCAGAAGAGGATGATGCGCCGAATCTCAGCGTACGTCTTGATGTGCTGGAAATTAAGTAATAGGTTTTGCTGGAAAAAAGGCGCGTCGCTTCGGCTACGCGCCTTTTTTATTAACGGTGCGGCGGTGGATCCTGAATCGGTGGGAATTCGGGATCGTGCGGTGGCTGTGCGGGTGGTATCGGCTGCGGTTGTGGAATCGGTTCGGGAATCGGTGGTGGATCGGTAGGAATCGGTTCGCTGGCAATGATCTCTTGCATGCCCTTCTCCTTGTCGCTGAATGTCCTTTAAGCATAGGAAAGGTTGGCCGAGCAAGCCAGGCGGGCAAAAAAAAGCCGGCGGATAAGCCGGCGTCGTACGAATCAAATGTGCTATGCAGTAATTCAAAAAAGGAAGTAAGACAATATGGAGCGCAACGCCCATCGCTTGACGTTGCATTCACCTGCGGGAAAGAGTTTGCCCCGATTGCGCTGGCGGGATATTGATATCGATCAGGTTTAATCCGCTTTTCTGCCTTACAACCATTTCCGCCGTTTCAGCCATATTGCCACGCCGCCAACCATTACCAATAGCAGCACGCAGAACGCGGTAAAGCCCAGCGCCCAATTGCCGCCCGGAATACCGCCGAGGTTGACGCCGAATAAGCCGGTAAGGAACGTGGCCGGTAAAAAAATCATCGCCATCAACGACATGGTATAAGTGCGGCGGTTCATCGATTCCGCAAGGATTGACGCCACTTCATCCGCCAGAATCGAAGTACGCGCCACGCCCGCATTAAGATCGTCCAATCCGCGACCTAAGCGATCGGCAACTTCTTGCATCCGGCGACGATCGTCGTCGTTCATCCACGCCATCTTCTCGATAGCCAGCCGCGCATACACATCGCGCTGTGGTGCCATATAACGACGCATCACAATCAGCTGCTTACGCAGCAGCGCCAAATCGCCGCGCGCTGGTACTTCCTGATTCATCAGCGCATCTTCCAGCTCGATAATTTTATCGTGCATCTCTTCGATAAATTCGCTGGCGTGATCGGTTAACGCATCGCACACATCCACCAGCCAGCTGCCGCCGTCAACCGGACCGTTACCTTGTTGTAGATCTGTCAGCACGGCATCAATGGCGTACACTTTGCGACGGCGCGTCGAGACAATCAGCTTGTCGTTGATAAATACGCGCATCGCCACCAGCTGATCGGGACGTGAATCGGCGTTATGGTTCACGCTGCGCAGCACAATCATGAAGCCGTCACCGAGCCGCGTCACGCGCGGACGCATGCTGTCACCCGCCAGCGCATCACGCACCGAATCGGGGATCAGCGGCGTGTTTTGCAGCCATTCCGCACTTTGCCGTTGGGTGTAATTGAGGTGCAACCAGCAGGGACGTTCGCAGTTGATGACGTCTTTATCTTCGATGGGAATCATGCCGCCTGCGCCATCCAACTGACAGGACACAATGGCATCGGATACTTGTAACGCTTTTCCTTCAATGACGTTCACGAACTCGCCTCACTATCAAAATCAATACGATACAGTCTAGCGTGGCGCAGACCAGTTGCAATCATCAGGCTGTGAGCAAAGATGACAGGCGGTGACAATCACCGCCTGCGGATGTGCGGGGTTAATGCTTCTCAATCCAAAGCTCGCGGCTGTACGCCACGTCTTCAGGATTGGTGATCGGATAACCTTTCACCCACGGCTTGATTAAGCGGCCGTTGGTGTATTGGTAGATCGGCGCGATCGGCGCCTGATCGGCGATGATCTGCTCGGCTTTGTTGTAATCGGTGTTACGCGCCGCCACGCTGGTTTCAGTGCTGGCTTTATTAATCACCGCATCGTAATCGGCACTGCGGAAGCGCGCGATATTGCCGGTGTGGGTCGAGGTCAGCAGACTGAGGAAGGTTGAAGGCTCATTATAATCGCCTATCCATGAAGCGCGGATCACATCGAAATTGCCGCTGTTACGGCTGTCGATATAGGTTTTCCACTCCTGATTTTGCAAGGTGGCATCCACGCCAAGATTCTTCTTCCACATTGAAGCCACCGCGATAGCAATTTTCTGATGGCTTTCCGAGGTGTTGTAGAGCAGCGTCAAATGCAACGGTTTGCCCGGTCCATAACCTGCCGCTGTCAGCAATGCTTTGGCCTGCGCGTTCAGCTCCTGCTGGCTATGTTGCTGCAGATAGCTCTTCATCGGGGTGAAACCGGCGGTAACGTCCGGCGTGAAGTGCCAGGCCGGTTTCTCGCCGGTGCCCAATACTTTCTCCGCAATGATGCGACGATCGATGCTCCACGACAGCGCCTTGCGCACGCGTACATCAGCGGTTGGCCCTTTCTCGGTATTGAACGCGTAGTAATAGGTGCCAAGCTGATCCGGCGTATACACCTGACCAGGCAACTCTTTTTTCAGCAGCGCGTACATGTTTTTCGGGAAGGATTCGGTGATATCGATATCGTTGGCACGATAGCGTTTGGTAGCACTGGATTCTTCATTAATCGGAATAAACGTGACTTTCGTCAGCACCGATTTTTGGTCATCCCAATAGTTAGCGTTGCGCACCAATACAATTTTTTCGTTCACCACGCGATCCTGCAGCTGATAAGCGCCATTGCCCACCAGCTTGCCCGGTGACGTCCAGCTATCGCCGTCTTTTTCAATTACTTGCTTCGATACCGGATACATCGCGGCGTTGGCGACCATGCTCGGGAACCACGGCACAGGACGTGACAATGTCACCTTAAGGTGAGTCGCATCGGTTGCCGTCACGCCCAGCTTATCGGCGCTCATCTGTCCTTTGGTGATTGCTTCGGCGTTTTCAATGCCGCTCAAGGCGGCGAACCAGGCAAACGGCGAACTGTTCTTCGGCTCAACTAAACGTTGCCAGCTGTAGACAAAATCCTGCGCGGTAACCGGCTCACCATTTGACCAGCGCGCATCTTTGCGCAGGGTAAACATCCAGGTTTTGTTGTCGTTGCTGCTCCAGCTTAGCGCCACGCCCGGCACGATTTTTCCGTGGGCGTCCTGATTGGTCAGCCCTTCAAACAGATCGCGCATCACCTGAATTTCTGGCAAGCCAACCGCCTTCATCGGATCGAGTGAAGCGGGTTCATCTTTAATATGGCGAACAATTTCCTGGGTGCTGGCCAGCTGTGCGCCCGACGGCACGTTGGCGGCGAATGCGGGTGAGACAGCACTGGCTACAATTAAGGCAGTCAGCGTTTTGCGGAACGTTAGTTTCATCACCACTCCTTTACGCGAAAAAAATGGCGACCGCGAAGAGATTGTGTCGCCAGCAACTTTTGGCACTTTATCGCAAATTGCTGATTGATATATAGCTATTTCCCCGCAGGCTATTTACCGTTATGTTGAGGCTGGATTCCCGGTCACATTTTTACCTTGAGCGCCAGAAGGCTTTTGGCGGTGTTGGAAGCATTTCATAGAGGAACGTCATGTCGTCATACCATCCACGTCCGCTGCGCGGCAAGCTGGACGCTGTCTGGCAACAATACGGGCAATCGGTGCTGGGTGCACCGCTGCTGTGGTTTCCGGCACCCGCCGCCGATGCCGAAAGCGGGCTGATTATTGCAGGCACGCACGGCGACGAGAATGCCGCGATTGCCACCTTATCGGGCGCGATGCGCACCTTGCCGGACGCGCTGCGGCGTCATCACGTTGTTCTGGCGGTCAATCCCGATGGTTGTCAGTTGGGGCTGCGCGCCAACGCCAACGGCGTCGATCTTAACCGTAATTTCCCCGCCGCTAACTGGCAGCATGGCGACACGGTGTATCGCTGGAACAGCGAAGCGGATGAGCGTGATGTGGTGCTTTCAACCGGATCAGCGCCCTCTTCCGAACCAGAAACCCGCGCGCTGTGCCAGCTGATTCATCAGATCAAACCGCGTTGGGTGGTTTCGTGGCATGAACCGCTGGCCTGCATTGACGATCCGCACCACAGCGAATTAGCGCAGTGGCTGGCGCAGCAGACCGCGCTGCCGGTGGTGAGCAGCGTGGGTTATGCTACGCCGGGTTCGTTTGGCAGCTGGTGCGACGACCTCGGCCTGTTATGCATTACCGCCGAGATGCCGCCGATTTCGGTGGACGAAGCCACCGAAGTCTATCTGGAAGCGATGATCAATCTGCTGCGCTGGCAGCCAGCGGCTTGAGTACGCCGTGAGAAAAATGCAGCGACGGTTCAACATCGGCCGCAAGCCAGGTTGGACCGTCGAGATCCGCGAAGGTCGCGCGCGCCGTAAGCGGTAATGCCGCACGAATCGCCCGCGACGTGCAGAGCATGCAGCCGAGCATAATCGCGAATCCCTGCTGCTGCGCCGCCTCTGCCAGCGCCAGCGCTTCCGTTAATCCGCCGGTTTTATCCAGCTTGATATTCACCATCTCATAGCGCCCTTTCAGCTGCGGCAGGCTTTCACGCGTATGGCAGCTTTCATCGGCGCAGATTGGCAGCGGATGGATAAAGTTGCCCAGCGCGCTGTCTTCTGCGGCCGGTAGCGGCTGTTCCAGCATCGCGACATTGAGGTCGGCCAGCAGCTGACAGCGTGCCGCCAGGCCTTCGGCATGCCAGGATTCGTTGGCATCGACAATCAAAGTCGCGTCAGGTACCGCGCTGCGTATCGCCACCAAACGTTCGCTGATCAGGTGATCGTCCATTTTAATCTTCAATAAACGCGCGCCATGTTGCCACAGCGCCTGCGCGCTGCTGGCCATCGCATCTGGCGTATCGATGCTGATGGTATGTGCGGTGACAATCTCTTCAGCCAGTGGCACCGCGCACAATTGCACCAGACTTTCGCCCTGCTGCTGTCGTGCCAGATCCCACATTGCGCAGTCAATCGCGTTGCGTGCCGCGCCCGCCGGTAACGCCTGTTGCAGCGCTTCTCGCGTCATGCCGCTTTGCAACGCGCTTAGCTGCGAGGCGATCTGCTTGAGCACCGACTCCTCACTTTCACCGTAGCGCGCGTAAGGCGTCGCTTCGCCAACACCTTTAACGCCATCCTGCTCGATTTCCACTACCACAACATGCGCCTTGGTGCGGCTGCCGCGCGAAATAACAAACGGCGAATGTAACGGCCAGGCTTCCGGATAACTCTTCACTGTTCTCATTATTTCTCCTTAAATCCGTCGCTTAAATGCGAGCCGGCTCGATTATCGCCAGGAAATGCGCTCGTAAACCCTTAAAAATTATGTCATAAACAAGCGCTATACCTGTTCTGACGTTCCAAAAGTCAGATATTTCATCGTTAAAAAAGGAAATCGCATGTCTCAGACTGTTCACTTTCAGGGCAATCCGGTGCCGGTTGCAGGCCAGTTCCCACAAGTTGGCGAGCAAGCTAAACCTTTCAACCTGGTCGCAAAAGATCTTACTGACGTATCCCTGGCTAATTATGCAGGCAAACGCAAAGTTCTGAACATTTTCCCAAGCATTGATACTGGCGTGTGTGCGGCATCGGTGCGTAAGTTTAACGAGCGTTCAGGTGAAGCGAACAACACGGTTGTGCTGTGCATCTCTTCCGACCTGCCTTTCGCTCAGTCACGCTTCTGTGGCGCAGAGAACGTCAGCAACGTGATCACGCTCTCTTCCCTGCGTGGCGCTGAGTTTAAAGAAAACTATGGCGTGGCGATTGCTGATGGCCCGCTGAAAGGCCTGACCGCACGTGCGGTTGTGGTGCTGGATGAAAACGATAAAGTGATTTACAGCGAGCTGGTGAATGAAATCACCGAAGAGCCAAACTACGATGCCGCGCTGGCTGCGCTGAAGTAAATCTCTCGCCTGCCAGGCGAAACAAAAAGCACCGAATGATTAACGCGTCGGTGCTTTTTTTTATGCTCACCTTCAGGATGGCTCAATTTTCAACCTGTTGATTTATCGCGATACGTAGCACTTCTTCCCGCCAAGTTGCATTTTTACTGTGATTCTTGTTACCCGTATCACATTAATTAAAAAACATAAAACCCGTAACAAATCCCGCAATTGTTCCCATCAGCATCGCTACCTATAACTAACCGTCAATTGCACTTAAGCGATTCAAAGACAGGCGGGAATCTTTATGCAAGCAAGCTTATCCATTAAAGAAAAGTTCAGTTACGGCCTCGGTGATATGGCCAGCCATATCGCCATCGATAACGTCATTATTTTTCTCACCTTTTACTACACCGATGTGGTGGGTTTGCCCGCAATCTTTGTTGGCACGCTGTTTTTACTGGCGCGCGTCGCCGATGCGGTGATCGACCCGGCGATGGGAATGGTGGCTGACCGAACCCGTTCACGCTGGGGCAAATTCCGTCCCTGGCTATTGATGCTCGCGGTACCGTTCGGCGTCAGCTGTATGTTGATTTATGCGGTGCCGGAAAGCCTGTCGCTGACTGGCAAGATGATTTACGCCGCCGTGACCTACAGCCTGATGATGCTGATGTACACCGCCATCAATATTCCTTACTGCTCGATGGGGGCGATTATCACCGCCGATGATAATCAGCGCATCTCCCTGCAATCATGGCGCTTCTTCCTCGCCACGCTGGGCGGCGCGATGTCCACTTTCCTGATGATCCCGCTCGCCACCTGGCTGGGCGGCGGTAACAAACTGGACGGTTACTTCGCAGCAATGTCGATAATGGCGACGCTGGCAACCCTGCTGTTTTTTATCTGTTTTCTCAATACACGCGAACGCATCAATGCTCCCGCTAACCACGGCAACTTTCTTGCCGATCTGCGCGATTTGCTGCGTAACGATCAGTGGCGCGTGGTCGCGTTGCTGGTGTTCTGCAATATCTCATTCGGCGTGGTGCGGCTCGGCGCGATGATGTACTACGTCACCTATTTTCTGGGTGATGCCAGCCTCTTCATGTGGCTGCTGGCCGCGCATATTGTCGGCAAAAGCGTCGGTAGCGTGCTGGCGAAACTGCTGACGCGCCGCCTGAACAAAATCACCGCCTTTACGCTCAGCGCCATTACTGCTGGCGTGCTAAGCATCAGCATCGTGTTCCTGCCCGGCTCGCTGGCGCTGTTGGTTGGCATGACATTCATCGTCTCCAGCTTCTATCAGGTCACTACCACGCTGATGTGGGTGATGATGGCCGATGTGGTGGATTACGGTGAATATCGTCAGGGAAAACGCCTCGATGGCACCGTCTTCTCGACTCTGCTCGCCGTACTAAAAATGGGCATGGCCATCAGCGGTGCGATTGTCGGCTGGACGCTTGGCCTGAGCGGTTACGTCGCTCAGGCACCGCATCAGCAACCCGCCGCCATGATGGCCATCGTGGCGCTGTTTTCGGTGGTTCCCGGCCTGCTGTCGCTGTTAAGCGCGCTGGCGATGCGCGGCTACAAACTTAACGATGCCACCATGCGCACCATCAATCAGCACAAAGTGTCAGCCCAACCGGCTGCCACTGCTTCCCCCCTTTTACAACCACAGGAGTTGTCATGAGTGAATTACGCGCCGAATCCCAGCGTATTATCTGGACATTTGACCGTCAGACGCTGGTTATCGAACCCTGGGGCGCGCATAGCCTGCGAGTACGAGCCACCTGTCAGCCCGAACTGATCGACCATGACTGGGCGTTGTTATCGCCTGCGGCTTGTGAGGTGGAGATCCAGCGCGAGCATGAATCTCTCAGCCTGCGTAACGGCAATATCACCGCCACACTGAATATTCGCGGCCAGCTGGCTTTCTATAATCAGCACGGCGAATTGCTGCTCGAGGAGTTCTGGCGTCAGCGCAGCACCGTGGGCATCGGTGCCAGCGAAATGAGCCAGGACAAATACATCAGCGCCCTGAAGCTGGATGCGCGCGCCTTTCGACCGATTCCGGGAGGGAAATATCAGCTGAGCGTGCGCTTTGAAGCGCGTGCCGAAGAGAAAATCTATGGCATGGGCCAGTATCAGCAGGATTGTCTCGATCTGAAAGGCTGCACGCTTGAGCTGGCGCAGCGCAACTCGCAGGCCAGCGTGCCGTTTATGGTATCCAATCTGGGCTACGGCTTGCTGTGGCATAATCCGGCCATCGGCGAAGTGACCTTTGGTAAAAACGGCACGCGCTGGCAAGCCGAAGTAACCGATCAGATGGATTACTGGATCACCGCAGGCGACACACCCGCTGAGATCGTGCGTCAGTATAGCCGCGCCACTGGCACAGCACCGATGATGCCCAGCTTCGCGACCGGTTTCTGGCAATGCAAACTGCGCTATCGCACTCAGCAGGAAGTGCTGGAGGTCGCGCGCGAATATCGCCGCCTGCAGCTACCGCTCTCGGTGATCGTCATCGACTTTTTCCACTGGCCAAATCAGGGAACCTGGTGTTTCGATGCGCGCGACTGGCCGGATCCGCGTGCCATGGTGCAGGAGCTGAAAGAGATGGGCATCGAAACCATGGTGTCGGTGTGGCCCACGGTGGATAGCCGCAGTGATAACTATCGTCTGATGAAATCCAAAGGCTTGCTGGTTAACAGCGAGCGCGGCGTATCGGTGAACCTTGATTTTATGGGCAATACCACCTTTTTTGACGCCACGCATCCCGCCGCACGCGAGTTCGTCTGGCAGGAAGTTAAGCGCAACTATTATGACCACGGCATCCGCACTTTTTGGCTCGACGAAGCAGAGCCGGAATACCGCGCCTACGATTTTGATAATTACCGCTATCATCTCGGCCCGGTACAGGAAGTGGGCAATATCTATCCGCAGCTGTTTGCCCGCGGATTTTATGAAGGTCTGCAACAACAGGGCGAGAGCGAGATCGTCAATCTGGTGCGCTGCGCCTGGGCGGGCAGCCAGCGTTACGGCGTGCTTGCCTGGTCGGGCGACGTTCACTCCTCGTTCCATGCCTTACGTAATCAGTTCACTGCCGGGCTGAATATGGCGATGGCAGGTATTCCATGGTGGACCACCGACATCGGCGGTTTTCAGGGCGGGAATATTCATGATCCGGCGTTTCATGAACTGTTGATCCGTTGGTTCCAATGGGCGGTATTCTGTCCGGTGATGCGTTTGCATGGTTACCGCGAGCCACAAATTGCACCTGAAGAAGCCTGGCGCGACGGCATTGCGCAGTGCAACAGCGGCTCACCCAATGAGGTATGGAGTTACGGTGAGGAGAATTACGCGCTGATGAAAAGTTGCCTGCTGCAACGTGAGCAGATTCGCCCCTATATTGATGGCCTGATGCGCGAAGCCCATGAGCTTGGTGATCCGGTGATGCGCCCGCTGTTCTATCACTACCCGCAGCAGCCAGAGAGCTGGCAAGTGGAAGATCAGTATCTGCTGGGCCGCGACCTTCTGGTCGCGCCGGTACTGCACGCCGGGCAGTTTGAACGTGAAGTGTGGTTACCTGCTGGTGAACAATGGATTACCCGCAATGGTGAGTGCTATCAAGGCGGCCAACGCATCAGCGTCGCCGCGCCACTGAGTGAAATTCCGGTGTTTACGAGAGCAGGAAGTCAGGTAGACATCCGCGTGCCAGAGTAGATGCAGATTTACGAAAGGTCGCCATGAATGGCGTAATGCTTGTCAGTTAAGCCCACGATGAATCTTCAGTGCGTGCTGCTGAAAAGGGCTCATTTGCCAGAGGCGCTGGCGCGTCTGCTGCGGCAAAAGGGCCATTCGCAGCGCTGAGGCTTTTACGTTGGGCCAGGAGCCTCGCGCATGGATGCGCGAGGCAGTTCGGGGCCGGCCAGGACGGCCGATCCGCGAACGGTCCGTTGGCACAACGTAGAAGCCGAAGGCACCGCGCTAGCGGCGCGAGGACGGCCCGTGACGCAGCAGATGTGTCAGAGCCCGCACCGAATTTAAAGCAAAATGCTTTCTTAACTGACAGGCTACGCCATAAATGGCGACCGCAGGCAGAATGGCGTTGCGGGATGCACGCGCTCTATTACTCGCTCTCGTTGCGCTTCTGCCCTAACCCATATTCACGCAGCTTATTGGCAATCGCGGTATGCGACACGCCGAGGCGTTTCGCCAGTTTGCGCGTGCTGGGATAAGAGAGATAGAGACGCGTCAGCACCGAACGTTCGAAACGGCTGGTGATATCGTCCAGCGAACCTTCCATCGCCTCTTCGCCCAATGACACATCCAGCGCCTGCTCTGGCAACACAATATCTTGTGGTCCCAGCTCGTAACCTTCCAGCTGCGTCAGCGCGCGGTACAGCGCATTCTTTAACTGGCGTACGTTACCGGGCCAGTTATAACGCGTCAGGAATGGCGTTAGCTGCGATGAGAGGCGCGGACGCGGCAAGCCTTGTTCATCGGCGAAACGCGCGACAAACATTTCGGTGAGCGGCAGAATATCCAGCGGACGTTCACGCAGCGGCGGCAGATTGAGCGTCAGCACATTCAAGCGATAAAACAGATCTTCGCGGAACTCACCACGCTGCACCAGCTCAATCAGATTCTTCTGCGTGGCGCAAATCACGCGCACATCAACGTGCACTTCATGCTCTTCGCCCACGCGGCGGAACGTGCCGTCGTTAAGGAAACGCAGCAGTTTGGTCTGCATGCGTGGCGACATTTCGCCAATCTCATCCAGCAATACCGAACCGCCGTTAGCCTGCTCGAAGAAGCCTTTCTTGCCTTCCAGCGCATTGGGATAAGCACCGGCAGCGTGACCAAATAGCTCACTCTCCGCCACATCATCCGGCAATGAGGCGCAGTTCAGCGCCAGGAACGGTTTTTTGCCACGCGCGCTACGCAAATGACAGGCGCGTGCCAGCATATCTTTGCCGGTGCCGGTATCACCGACGATCAACAGCGGCGCATCGTGCATCGCCAGTTTGCGCGCCTGATCAATCACCTGACGCATTTTTGGCGTAACCGCCACGATATGATCGAACTCCGATTCATCGGTAACGGTAAGATTCTGCAGCTGTCGGCCCATACGCGCCGTCGATTTCAGGGTGATCATCGCGCCGACCGGCAGATCGCTCTGGCCCTCTTCTTCTGCCAGATAAATCGGTCGCGCTTCCATCAGGAAATCGCGCCCCTGAATCACCACATGCTGCGCCTGTGCGTCAACGCGATCATTCTCCAGCCAGCGCTGAAAATTGAAGCCGGTGATTAAAGTGCCAACGTTTTGATTGCGCAGCTTCTGCTCATCAAGGGTGAACAGATTCTGTGCTGCCGGATTGGCCAGCTCGACTTTGCATTTCAGATCGATGGATAACACCGGTTCTGGCATCGCCACCAGCAGCGCGCTCAATGCGCGATGCTCGCGTTCAGAGGGCATAAACGAAACGGTACGCACATCTGTCACGCCAGGTGTACGGCGGATTTCCGCCATCAGATTGCTGAAGGGTTCAAACTCCAGTGCGGTAAAATTGAGATAAATGCGACCGAGTGGCGCAATTTCGATGCCACGCAGGTCGATATTGCGGGCAACCAGCAGGTCGAGCAACTCGCGCGCCAGACCGATTCGGTCCTGGCAGAAAACTTCCAAACGCATTGCGATGAGCCTTAGTCAGGTTTTGATTTTAGTGATAATACGCTAACTTGCAGCGCCTCAGAAGAGGCCTGTCAGGAAAAGTTGACAGCCAGAGGCAGGTGATAAAGGGAAGTGTAACGGAGCGACCAACAAAAATCCCGCCGAATATGAGTGGTAACACAGATAATTTTACCTTTCACGCCAGTTGCAGCGTGAAAGGTACGCAAGTGCTGATTATTTAGCAGCCTGCCCTGCTTTATCCCCACTTTTTACCAGGGATTCTTTCAGCTGACCGATTAACTCGCGACGGAAATCGCCCAGACGCGGCTTATCATCTTCCAGCCACGGTAATGGGCGACACAGCTCCATGGCTTTAATGCCGAGACGTGCGGTGAGCAAACCAGCACCGATCCCTTGCGCAGCGCGGGTTGACAGGCGCGCGGCAAGATCCTGTGACATCCAATCCATCCCGACTTCGCGCACCAGTTCGGAAGCCCCGGCAAACGCCATATTGAGCAGCACTAAGCGGAACAGGCGGATGCGGCTAAAGTAACCCAGCTCAATGCCATAGATCGCCGCGATGCGATTGACCAGCCGCAGATTGCGCCAGGCGATAAACGCCATGTCTACCAAAGCCAGCGGGCTAACGGCGATCATTAACGTCGATTCGGCGGCGTGACGGCTTATTTCCCGGCGCGCCTGCCGATCCAGCACTGGCTGCACCAGTTGGGCATATAAGGTGACGATTTCACGATCGTTGTGGGTTTCATGCAGCGCCGCATGCCAGCGCTGCAGTGCAGGATGCGCCTGATCAAGCTGCGCCTGTTGCGCCAGCTTTTCACAGAACGCACGACCTTTGCCGACGCCGTGACTGTGCAGCAATTCGCGGCCAATATCGCGCTCTTCGGCCCGCTGACGTAGACGATACAAACGCCGCCATTCGCCAATCAGCGCACCCGCCCCCGCAGCGACAATCAATGTACCCGCCACGCCGGTGCCGAGGGTAAACCAGTCGCGCACCAGCCACGCATCGTGGAGCGTTTGCGCGCCCTGCGCCACCACGCTGACGCCGAAAATTGCCAGGCCAACGCCCACCATTTTACGCCACAGGCTGCGCTTCGGCCGCAGCGCGGCTTCCACCACTTTTTCGCCTTCGCCCTCTTCCAACGGCTCGGCTTCCGCCGTGGCGAGAAAGGCTTTCTCGCTGTCCGCGCTAAAGGTTTGTGCGGCGCGCAGCGGTTTTTCCGCTTCCACCGTCAGCGGACGGGCAAAATCAATGCGTCCTTTCAAAGGTGTTTCGTCGCTCATCGCAATTTATCTCCCAGTAAAAATTCCAGCGCGGCATCCATGCGAATGTGCGGCAGCGGGCGATCGACATCCAGCTGCTGCGGCCGGAACTGTTCAAACTGAAATCCCTGCTGCTGCCAGAAATTGTGGCCCGGCAAGCATGGCGGCACTTCGCCGGGATAAAACGTCAGCGCTTCATTATCGGCTAAACGATGACCGCGCAACGCCGGTAATTTCTCGCCACGATGATCAACCAGCCCACTTTCTGTGGCCTGCACCGAGGCTAAACCGAGGCAATCCATATTGATGCCTTCGAACGCCGCATTCTGCCACGCGTCCTGCACCAGTTGCTGCAGCAGCGACACCATATTGGCGTGCTGATCCGAAGTCACATGATCGGCTTTGGTGGCGGCAAACAGCAGCTTATCGATCACCGGAGAGAACAGACGGCGGAACAGCGTGCGCTGACCGTAGTGGAAACTTTGCATCAGTTGCGTCAAGGCGAGGCGCATATCGTTGAACGCTTGCGGCCCGCTGTTAAGCGGTTGCAGGCAATCGACCAGCACGATTTGGCGATCGAAGCGCAGGAAATGATTTTTATAGAATCCTTTCACCACGTGCTGGCAGTAATAGTTGAAACGCTGCTGCAGCATGGCGAAGTTGCTGCCTGCTGGCGCTTGCGCCAGCTTGCTAACCTGCATCTCGTCGACCTGCGGCCACGGGAAGAACTGCAGCGCGGGCGCGCCGGCCATATCGCCCGGCAATACAAAGCGGCCCGGCTGGATAAAGTGCAAGCCTTCGCTTTTGCATTGGTGCAGATAGTCGGTCCAGGCAGCGGAAATCGCTGCCAGACGATTTTCATCGGCGGGCGCAAAAGGATCGAGATCGGCGCACAAGCTGCGCCAGTGCGCTGACCAGCCCGCGCGATCGCCCTGCAGCAAGCCCACCATCTGACGTGACCAGCTGAGATAATCCTGCGCCAGCATCGGCAGATCCAGCAGCCATTCGCCGGGATAATCGACAATTTCAAGGTAGAGCGTGGCGGTATCTTTGAAATGGCGCAGCAGCGATTCATCCGGACGATAGCGCAGCGCCAGACGCATTTCGCTCACGCCGCGAGTCGGCGTCGGCCACATCGGCGGCGTGCCGTACAGCTGCGCCAGACCTTCGTCGTAGGTGAAACGCGGCGTGCCGAGTTCACGCTGCGGCACGCGCTTGGCGCCCAGCAGGCGATCTTCGCGCACCACGGAAAACAGCGGCAAACGTGCGCCGCTGTGGACATTGAGAAGCTGGTTAACCAGCGAAGTGATAAACGCGGTTTTACCGCTACGGCTTAAACCGGTTACAGCCAGGCGCAGATGGCGGTCAACACCGCGGTTCATCAACGCCACAAATTCATTTTGCAGTCTTTTCATCGTTCTCCCTGATGAATCGTGCCGATAAGCGTTTAAACGCTTTGCTCAGCAACGGTTCCAGGGCGGCCGCCAGCAACAGGCGCAGCGGACGGCGCGCCACCGATTTCACCGCCCAGCCAGCGATACCGCCGGGCCCGTAAGTTACTGCACTAATGATGATAAATTTCCCCGCCGACATCAACGCAGGTGTCGCGCGACGGCGCAGAGCAGTAAAACGTTGAGTTTGCATAGAGCCTCTTATCACAATAGAAGAAGTGGGCCCGAAAGCCCGGGAATTTAGATCTGGCGGAAGCGGCTGCGCACGCTAAACGTCTCTGAAGTGACGTAGCGTTCTACTTCACGCACTTTTCGCTCATCGCTTTGCAGCGTTGTTTCCAGCTCGTCGAGCAGTTCACGTGCGCTGGGTGCCCGTTCAGATGCAGCATCAACGGGTTTCTCGTCCAGCACAAAGCCCAAAATAAAATAGGCGACGATGGTGAACATAAACAGCCCAAGGAACAGCGACAGCACCACAATCACACGCAGCAAGCGCACCGGAATGTCGAGGTACTCGGCGATACCCGCGCAAACACCGCGTACTTTGCCCTGCTGCGGAATGCGCCACAGTTTACGGCCATTCATCATGGTTGCCTCCAGTTTGGATGTTCGGCATCCAAAATGGCTTCCAGTGCTTCAACACGCTCACGCATGCGGCGCGCATCCTGGGTAATTTGTTGCAAACGCTGCAGGTCACTCGACGATAGATCGGCGCCGCCGTTGCGTTTGTTGCTGTAATGCAGCCATAACCAAATTGGTGCGACAAACAGCACGAAAATCGTTAAAGGTATGGCTAAAAAAAGTGCGCTCATTGACTCTCCTTAATCACTAACACCATTTTTAACTCGGGCCCGCAATCAGGCCCGTGGCGATCACTCAGGGCGGTTCATTTTAGCTTTCAGCGCGGCCAGCTGCTGGCTGATTTCATCATCGGCTTTCAGCTCGGCGAACTCCTGATCCAAACCTTTTGGTTTACCAAAACGCTGGCTTTCTGCTTCTGCTTCCATGTGATCGATGCGACGTTCAAAGGATTCGAAACGTGCCATCGCATCATCAATCTTGCCGCTGTCGAGTTGACGACGCACATCACGTGATGACGATGCTGCCTGATGGCGCAGCGTTAACGCCTGCTGACGCGCACGGGTTTCAGTGAGTTTTTTCTCCAGCTCACCGATCTCGCCTTTCATGCGGTCCAGCGTCTCTTCAACCTGAGTCGATTCCTGCTGCAGCGCAGCAATCAAATCGGTCAGCTTCTGCTTCTCAATTAAAGCAGCACGCGCCAGATCTTCTTTACCTTTATTAATCGCCAGCTCCGCTTTTTCCTGCCATTCGGCCTGCTGAATTTCAGCCTGCTCGCTGCGGCGCAGCAGCTGTTTCTTTTCGGCCAGCGCACGGGCTGAGGTTGAACGGACTTCTACCAGCGTGTCTTCCATTTCCTGAATCATCAGGCGTACCAGTTTCTGCGGATCTTCGGCGCGCTCCAGCAGAGAGTTGATGTTAGCGTTCACGATGTCGGCGAAACGAGAAAAAATACCCATAATGATGTTCCTCAAATTTTGTGTGTAGGTGCGCGAGGCGCTCTTCACTAATACAATTCGCGTGCCAACTTTTAATTTATTGATTTTACGCTATTTGTTTATTTTACATCCGCCAGAACATCGCTTAAGGTAGTGAAATTGATTAATCAGTGGCGAATTTCATCATGGCGAACAGTTCAGACAACCTGTTAGGCGAATCGAATAACTTTCTGGAGGTACTGGAACAGGTTTCGCGCTTAGCGCCGCTGGAAAAACCGGTGCTGGTGATTGGCGAGCGCGGCACCGGCAAAGAGCTGATTGCCAGCCGCCTGCATTATTTGTCAAACCGCTGGGAAGGTCCGTTTGTTTCGCTGAACTGCGCCGCGCTAAATGAAAACCTGCTCGACTCCGAACTCTTCGGTCATGAAGCTGGCGCGTTTACCGGGGCGCAAAAACGTCATCTGGGACGCTTCGAACGCGCTGATGGCGGCACGCTGTTTCTGGATGAACTCGCCACCGCGCCGATGCTGGTGCAGGAGAAATTGCTGCGCGTGATTGAATACGGACAGCTGGAACGCGTTGGCGGTAATCAATCTTTGCAGGTGAATGTGCGTTTGGTGTGCGCCACCAATGAAGATCTGCCGGCGCTTGCCGCCGCCGGTAAATTCCGCGCCGACCTGCTCGATCGCCTCGCCTTTGATGTGGTGCAACTGCCGCCGCTGCGTGAACGCCGCAGCGACATACTGGTGATGGCCAACCATTTCGCCATTCAGATGTGCCGTGAGCTGGGCTTGCCGCTGTTCCCTGGCTTCAGCGATCGCGCTCAGCTGACGTTGCTGAATCACAGCTGGCCCGGCAACGTGCGTGAACTGAAGAACGTGGTCGAGCGTTCGGTTTATCGCCATCACAGCGCCGACGATGAGCTGGATAACATTATCATTAACCCGTTCGCCCCCCGCACGCCGCCCGCCGACGTCATTGCCCAGGCGGACGTATCTGCCTTGCCTTCCCTGCCGCTGGATTTGCGTCAGTGGCAAAATCAACAGGAACGCGAGTTGGTTGAAGCGAGTTTACAGCAAGCCAAATACAACCAGCGCCGCGCCGCCGAGTTATTGCGTGTGACATATCACCAATTACGCGCCATGATGAAAAAGCACGGTATTCAGGCACGCGACGAGGATTAACTAGGTCGCCATAAATGGCGTGTATTAATTTGATTTTATTTTTTTTAAGCAAATCGCACGGAGTTTTTTTCTAACTGTTTCGAGTGGATGCAAGGCGGCAAGCGAGGACATCCCTGGGAGCATACATAAGTATGTGACCAGGGTGGACGAGCGCAGCCAACGCAGCAGCCGCTCGAAACAGGACGAAAAAAGGCCCGCGGGTTAACGCGGGCAACTAATACTGGAAGCAATGTGAGCAATGTCGTGCTCTTCTTCGGTAGAGCCACCGTCGAAGCGCAGAAGAATAATAATCATTCTTATTATCATCTGTAAACCCCTAATTGAGAATTTTTCTCATCTCCACACAGAGATTGTGATTACCCCATCGCCAGTTTGGCGAAAAACACAGCAGAAGCGTCGCGAATTTGGGGAGTACGTGGCGTTTAAGATACACTCACGCTATTGCCTCAGAATCGTTGAGTTCTATGCCAAAATTATTCCCCTCTCTGCTGCTGGGTCTCAGCATGATGAGCGCGTCAGCGTGGGCCGCGCCAACGGACAACATCCGCAACAGCGGTTTTGTCTATTGCGTTAACGGCACGGTTAATACCTTCAATCCACAAATGGTTAGCAGCGGCTTAGTCGTTGATACGCTGGCGGCGCAGCTGTATGACCGGCTGCTGGACGTGGATCCTTATACTTATCGGCTGATTCCCGACCTCGCCCAGAGCTGGGAAGTGCGTGATAACGGCGCAACCTACCGTTTTCACCTGCGTAAAGATGTCGCCTTCCAGCACACCAACTGGTTTAAACCGACGCGGAAAATGAACGCCGATGATGTGGTGTTCAGCTTTGCACGCATGTTTGATCGCAAGCATCCGTGGCACAACGTCAACGGCGGCAGCTATCCCTATTTTGATAGCCTGCAGTTTGCCGATTCAGTGCAGAGTGTGAAAAAGCTGGATAGCGATACCGTTGAAATCCGCCTGAACAGCCCGGACGCCTCATTCTTGTGGCATATCGCGACGCATTACGCGCCGATTTTGTCGCAGGAGTACGCCAATAAACTCAGCGCTAAAGGCCAGCAGGAACAGCTGGACCGCGAACCGGTCGGCACCGGCCCGTTCCAGTTGAGCGAATACCGTACCGGGCAATATCTCCGCCTGGCGCGTAATCCGCAGTACTGGAAAGGCGTGCCGCGTCTGCAGCAGGTGGTGATCGATTTGGGCGTCGGCGGCACCGGAAGGTTATCCAAACTGCTGACCGGCGAATGCGATGTGCTGGCCTATCCCGCCGCCAGCCAGCTGAGCATTTTGCGTGACGATCCGCGCCTGCGCATGACGCTGCGTCCCGGCATGAACATCGCCTATCTGGCGTTCAACACGCGCAAACCGCCACTGGATCGCCCGGAAGTGCGTCACGCGCTGGCGCTGGCGATCAATAACGAACGCCTGATGGAGTCGATCTATTACGGCACCGCCGAAACTGCCGCCTCCATTTTGCCGCGTGCATCCTGGGCGTATGACAACGATGCGCGCGTCACCGAATACAATCCGGCTAAAGCGCGTGAAGAGTTGAAAGCGCTGGGGCTGGAAGATTTGCATTTACGTTTAGTGGTGCCCTCTTCCTCGCAGTCGTGGAATCCCAGCCCGCTAAAAACCGCTGAATTGTTGCAAGCGGATTTGGCTCAGGTTGGCGTGCGCGTCACTATCGCGCCGGTGGAAGGCCGCTTCCAGGAAGCGCAGTTGATGGAGATGAACCATGACCTCACGCTCACCGGCTGGGCAACCGACAGTAACGATCCCGACAGTTTCTTCCGTCCGCTGTTAAGCTGCGCGGCGATCCGTTCGCAAACCAACTACGCACACTGGTGCTCGCCCGCCTTTGATGAAGCGTTGCAGCACGCGCTGCTGTCCCAGCAGCTATCGGCGCGCATTGACAGCTATGACAAGGCGCAGCAGATTTTGGCGCAGGAGTTGCCGGTGCTGCCGCTGGCGTCATCGCTGCGTTTGCAAGCCTATCGGCATGATATCAAAGGCCTGGTGTTGAGCCCGTTTGGTAACGCTTCGTTCGCTGGCGTTTACCGCGATGAGAGCAGCGAGGAGTAAGCATGATTATCTATATTCTGCGTCGCGTGGTGCTGCTGCTCATCACCCTGTTTTTGCTGTCGCTGGTGAGCTTCAGTCTGAGCTACTTCACACCAAATGCCCCGCTCGAAGGCGCATCGCTGTTTGATGCGTGGTGGTTCTGGTTCAAGGGCTTGCTGCAGTTCGATTTTGGCGTCTCCAGCACCAACGGCCAGCCGATTGATCTTCAGCTGCGCGAAGTGTTTCCCGCCACGCTGGAGCTGTGCGTAATGGCATTTATTCTGGCGCTACTGGTGGGGATTCCGCTGGGAATTTGCGCCGGCGTGATGCGCAAAAAATGGCAGGATAAAGCCATTAGCGCGCTGGCGCTGCTTGGCTTCTCGATGCCGGTATTCTGGCTAGCGCTGCTGTTTACGCTGTTCTTCTCGTTAACGCTCGGCTGGTTGCCGGTGTCCGGACGTTTCGACCTGCTCTATCCGGTGCAAAACGTTACCGGCTTTGCGCTGATTGATGCATGGCTGAGCCCGTCGCCGTGGCGTCATGAAATGCTGGTCAGCGCCTTAACGCACATGATTCTGCCGGTGGTCGTTCTCGCCGTTGCGCCTGCTACCGAGATGATCCGCTTACTGCGCAGCAGCACCAGCGATGTGATGGACAAAAACTACGTCAAAGCCGCCGCCACGCGCGGCCTGTCGCGCTTCACGGTGATCCGCCGCCACGTGCTGCACAATGCGCTGCCGCCGGTGATTCCGCGCCTTGGGCTGCAATTTTCCACCATGCTGACGTTGGCGATGATCACCGAGGTGGTGTTCAACTGGCCGGGCCTCGGCCGCTGGCTGATTAACGCCATTCGCCAGCAGGATTACGCGGCGATTTCCGCTGGCGTGATGGTGGTGGGCGGTCTGGTGATTCTGGTCAGCGTGTTATCCGATATTCTGGGTGCGGCGCTTAACCCGCTGAAACATAAGGAATGGTATGCCCTTAGATAATGTCTACGACGAGAAGCGGCTGCCCAGCACGCTGCGTCGCAGCTGGCAGCGCTTGTATCGCGATACCAGCGGCATGGTCGGCTTGTACGGCTTTGGCCTGCTGCTGTTCCTGTGCCTGTTTGGCGGTCTGCTGGCGCCGTATGGTATCGATCAGCAATTTCTCGGTTATCAGCTGCTGCCGCCATCGTGGTCGCGCTACGGCGATGTCTCCTTCTTCCTCGGCACCGACGATTTAGGCCGCGATGTGCTGAGCCGCCTGCTAAGCGGCGTAGCGCCGACCGTCGGCTCGGCGATTCTGGTGACGGTGCTGGCGGCAATTTGTGCGCTGGTGCTTGGCGTGTTTGCCGGTATCACGCACGGCATGCGCTCGGCGGTGATGAATCACGTGCTGGATACCTTATTGTCGATTCCCTCGCTGCTGCTGGCGATTATCGTGGTGGCATTTCTCGGCCCGCGCCTGGAACACGCGATGCTGGCGGTGTTTCTCGCGCTGATCCCACGTCTGGTGCGCGAGATCTATACTGCTGTGCATGATGAGATGGAAAAAGAGTATGTGGTGGCGCTGCGTCTCGATGGCGCGCGCAACCTGAATATCTTGTGGAATGCGGTGCTGCCTAACGTGCTGCCGCTGCTGGTGAGCGAATTTACCCGCTCGCTGTCGATGGCGATTCTGGACATCGCAGCACTCGGTTTCCTCGATCTTGGCGCGCAGCTGCCCTCACCCGAATGGGGGGCGATGCTGGGTGACGCGCTGGAGCTGATCTACGTTGCGCCGTGGACGGTCATGCTGCCGGGCGTGGCGCTGATGGTCAGCGTGTTGATCGTTAACCTGCTGGGCGATGGCATTCGTCGCGCTGTAGAAGCGGGAGTTGAATAATGCCGCTACTGGATATCCGTAACCTGACCATCGAATTTATGACCGCTGACGGTCCGGTCAAAGCGGTTGATCGCATCAACCTGACGCTAAGCGAAGGCGAAATTCGCGGTTTGGTGGGTGAATCGGGTTCAGGCAAAAGTCTGATCGCCAAAGCAATTTGCGGCGTCACCAAAGATAACTGGCGCGTCACCGCCGATCGCATGGTGTTTGATGATATTGATCTGCTGCGCCTGTCACCGCGCGAACGCCGTCGGATCGTCGGCCATAACGTGTCGATGATTTTTCAGGAGCCGCAATCCTGTCTTGATCCGTCAGAAAGTATTGGTCGCCAGCTGATGCAGGCGATTCCGCGTTGGACGCACAAAGGCCGCTGGTATAAACGGCTGTGGTTCTGGCGCAAAGTGCGCGCCATTGAGCTGCTGCATCGTGTCGGCATCAAAGATCATAAAGACATCATGCGCAGTTTCCCGTATGAACTCACCGACGGCGAATGCCAAAAGGTGATGATCGCCATCGCGCTGGCCAATCAGCCGCGTTTGCTGATCGCCGATGAACCAACCAATGCGATGGAGCCGACCACGCAGGCGCAAATTTTCCGCCTGCTGAGCCGCCTCAATCAGAATAACAACACCACCATTTTGCTGATCAGCCACGATCTGCGCACCATGAGCCATTGGGCCGACCGCATTAATGTGATGTATTGCGGCCAGACGGTGGAGATCGCGCAAAGCGAAGAGTTAATGGAGTCACCGCATCATCCTTACACGCAGGCGCTGATCCGGGCGATGCCCGATTTCGGTAGCGCGCTGCCGCACAAAAGCCGCCTCAACACGCTTTCTGGCGCTATTCCTTCACTGGAACATCTGCCAATTGGCTGTCGTCTGGGGCCGCGCTGCCCGTATGCGCAGCGTAAGTGCATCGAAACACCGCGCCTGACCGGCAATAAAGCGCATCTGTTTGCTTGTCACTTCCCGCTGAATATGGAGAGCCAGTAAACATGGAAACGCTGCTGGAAGTGCGCAACCTGAGTAAAACCTACCGCTATCGCACCGGTTTGTTTCGTCGTCAGCACGTTGAGGCGGTGAAAGGCGTCAGTTTTACCCTGCGTGAAAAACAGACGCTGGCGGTGATTGGTGAAAACGGTTCGGGAAAATCGACGCTGGCAAAAATGCTCAGCGGCATGGTCGAGCCGAGCGAGGGCGAGATGCTGATTGACGATCATCCGCTGGAGTACGGTGATTATGGTTATCGCAGCCAGCGCATTCGCATGATTTTTCAGGATCCCTCAACCTCGCTGAATCCGCGCCAGCGCATCAGCCAGATACTCGATTTCCCGCTGCGCCTGAATACCGAGCTGGATGATGACGCGCGTGAAAAACGCATTATCGCCACGCTGCGTCAGGTCGGTTTGCTGCGCGACCACGCCGGATACTATCCGCACATGCTGGCGCCGGGCCAGAAGCAGCGCCTGGCGCTGGCGCGAGCGCTGATTCTGCAGCCAAAAGTGATCGTCGCCGATGAAGCCCTCGCCTCGCTGGATATGACCATGCGTTCACAGCTGGTGAACCTGATGCTGGAACTGCAGGAGAAGCACGGCATCGCCTATATTTATGTCACGCAGCATCTCGGCATGATGAAGCACATCAGCGATCAGGTACTGGTGATGCATCAGGGCGAAGTGGTCGAGCGCGGCGGCACCGCCGATGTATTGGCCTCGCCGCTGCACGATCTCACCAAGCGCCTGATCACCAGCCACTTTGGTGAAGCCTTAACCGCTGAAGCCTGGCGCCGCGAGCGTTAAGGCGCCGAAAACGCGGTGCGATTTACCGCATTTATAGAGACGTGCTAGACTTCGCACGAGATTAACGTCGGTCGCCTGTTTTTCAACCATCGCGACCGCCAACAACAATGACCAAAAGGATTACAGCTATGGGTTTTCTTTCCGGTAAGCGCATTCTGATTACTGGCGTTGCCAGTAAACTCTCAATCGCCTACGGTATTGCGCAGGCGATGCACAAACAGGGCGCAGAACTGGCTTTCACCTACCAGAACGACAAACTGAAAAGTCGTGTGGAAGAGTTTGCTAAAGATCTGGGTTCAGACATTGTTCTGCCATGCGATGTGGCTGAAGACGAGAGCATCACTGCGCTGTTCACCGAACTGGCAAAAACCTGGCCGAAATTTGACGGTTTCGTTCACTCCATCGGTTTCGCACCTGGCGATCAGCTGGATGGCGACTACGTGAATGCTGTTACCCGTGAAGGCTTCAAGATCGCTCACGACATCAGCGCGTACAGCTTTGTTGCGATGGCGAAAGAGTGCCGTGCGATGCTGAACCCGAATTCCGCCCTGCTGACCCTGTCTTACCTGGGTGCAGAGCGCGCCATCCCGAACTACAACGTGATGGGTCTGGCGAAAGCGTCTCTGGAAGCTAACGTACGCTACATGGCGAACGCAATGGGTCCAGAAGGCACACGTGTTAACGCCGTTTCTGCCGGTCCAATCCGTACGCTGGCTGCATCAGGCATCAAAGATTTCCGTAAAATGCTGGCGCACTGCGAAGCGGTTACCCCGATTCGTCGTACCGTTACCATCGAAGACGTGGGTAACTCAGCTGCATTCCTGTGCTCTGATTTGGCGGGTGGTATCACCGGTGAAGTGGTACACGTTGATGGCGGCTTCAGCATTGCCGCAATGAACGAGCTGGAACTGAAATAAGATTTCCCCAGGGTCGCCATTCATGGCGACCTCTCTTTCAAAAAATCCCCCCTTATACTCGTAAGCTATTAATTATTCCCCATCATTCTTTTGCCGTGGACAGCCGTTCAGCGACGATAAGCTAGCCCTTTGTTGCATGCCTGCTTTTCAGATTCGCACGCTGTGCAGCAAGTCCGTTTTTAGCGCAAGGAATGACCATGGAACAACGCCGTTCTCCCGGCCATGACCACTGGTTTTATGAAAGCCAGACTCGCCCGAATAGCACCGCCACTGCGCCACTGGTGCCCGAAGCCGCCTATATCGACGATCGTTTCTTACTTGGTTTGCAACAGGAAGCGACCGCGTTACAGCCGCTGCTGTCGCGTTTTCAGCCTGCGTTATTGGCCGCGCGCGATCTCAGCCAGATTCTGTTTCCCGATACGCTTGCCACCAGTTTGACCCACACCTTAACGCTGTACGATCGCCTCAGCACCGCGCTAACGGTGGCGCAGGTCGCCGGCGTGCAGCGCCTGTGCAATCACTACTCAGCCCGGCTCAATCCGTTGCCGGGTCCGGACTCATCACGTGAAAGCAATAATCGCCTGACGCAAATTACCCAATATGCGCGTCAGCTGGCGATGCAGCCGGAACTGATCACCACCAGCAGCATCAGCGCGCTGGACGCGGTGGGCTTAACCGAGCCCGATATCGTCACGCTGAATCAACTGGTGGGATATGTCAGCTATCAGTCACGCGTGGTGGCATCGCTGCAGGCGATGATGGGCTTGCCGGTGCGCTGGATTCCGGGCGTAACACCGCCGCCGGACGCCAGCGCAGCGCTGTTTACCGGCAACGACGGCTGGCAGCACGCGTTGAAACCGGTTGAACTGCGCTATGCCAGCGCCGATCAACTGGCGGCGGTTACTTTCTGTCAGGGTATGGAGGGATTAGATGATGCCATTTGGCTGCTGGTGCACGATGCGCAAGTGCTGTATGGCTTCGCCACGCTAAAACAGCGGCTGAGTGAACATTTTGCCGGGGATGAAGCGCTGGCGCAGGCGGTTAGCGCACGCGTGCTGGGTTGTCGACGTCAGTTTGATTTTGTTACCGATGAATGGCGTGACGCACTGCTGCAGGATGTCGAAAGCGCTGGCGCAGCATCGCCAGTGATTTCACTCAGCGCCCAGCTCACTCGCCTGCCCGACCGCTTCAGCGCTGCACATTTGCAGCCGCTGCTGAACGCGGGCTGGGGCAGCGAACGCATCTTCACGCTGTTGCAAGCGGTGGCTTTTGCCAGCTGGCAGGATCGCCTGCTGATGGCGCTCGGCGAAACCCGTTAATCGGGCAGATGCCGCCGCGCTTCATCAAAGAAATGCTGAGCCAGCGGCGATGCTCTGCCCGGCTCGGCAATCACTAATGCCGCCTGCCGGCCCATCGGCGCCATCTCAATCGGCCGCCGCGCCAGATTCTGCATCAGCTCCGGCAACAGATGTCCGCATGGCGACACCATCACGCCTAAACCAACCTGCGCACTTTGCAGCAGTTGCATGATCGACGCGCTCTCAACAATCACACGTGGAATCAAGCCGGTTTCCCTCAGTTGCCCATCAAGATAGCGTCGAAAATAGCGCGTGGGCTCTGCCAGACACAGCGGCTGGCAGGCAAGCGTGGCGAGCGAGATGTTCTCTTGCTCGAGCAGCGCCGGAAAGTGCGCCGGATTGAACAGCGCCTCGACACCCGGATCTTTCAACAGCGCAGTTTGAAAATGCAGCTCGCGCAGTGACGTCAGTTCAAAAAAGCCGATACCGCCATCCACGGTGTGGCTGTTAAGCGCTTCCAGCAGCTGATCGGCGCTCATCGCGGCCACGCGATAATCCAGCTGTGGATAACGCGCTTCAACCGCTTTCAACAACGCAGGCAGCGCCACGCTGCACTGCGGCATAACACCCAGCCGCAAGGTGCCGTTGACGCCATGCTTGAGCGACTCCACTTCCAGCTTCAATCCCTGATACACCGAAACAATTTCCCGCGCCCAGGTCAGTACGCGCTCGCCTTCTGGCGTAAAGCCATCGAAATTATTACTGCGGTTGATCAGCGACAGCCCTAATTCGCGTTCGAGGTTTTTCAGGCGCATCGATAGCGTCGGCTGGCTGACAAAGCTGACCTCTGCCGCGCGGCCAAAGTGGCGTTCGCGTTCAAGATTTGTCAGATAGATTAATTGTTTGATGTCCATGGAAAGCAGAATTGGCTGGAAAACAGCAGTGTATCATGGCGGTTGCCGCTGCGCTGCGTCCACGCGCAGCGGCCATTGTGTTACGCCACACCCAAGGCACTTTTTACGTCGTTGGCGATCTTCTCGACATGCGGGCCGTAAATCACCTGGATATCGTGTTCGCTGACGCGATTGATGCCATTCGCGCCGGTGGTCAGTAACGTTTGATCGACCACCTCATTCATCTGTTTGACCCGCACGCGCAGCCGGGTGAAGCAGCAATCGACGTCCTCTATATTGGCTTCGCCGCCCAGCCCGCTGATGATCACTTTGGTGCGCTCATCCGCCGCCACCTGTTCGGGTTTGTGTTCTTCATCGGATTCCCGTCCCGGCGTTTCAACCCGCATCCGCGTGATGACAAAACGGAAGCCGTAGTAGTAAATCGGCACGTAAATCACGCCGAGCACAATCGTCCACCACCAATGCGTTTTGCTGCCACCGAGAATGCCAAACACCACCAGATCGATGGCGCCGCCCTGCACGTTGCCAATCATCAAATGCAGCATCGACATCAACATAAATGACAGGCCGGTTAATAGCGCATGCAGGATATAGAGCACCGGCGACACGAAGATGAAACAGAACTCCAGCGGCTCGGTGATGCCGGTGGTAAAGGAAGTCAGTGCACCGGCCAGCACCAGCGCTTTAACGCGCTGCTTATGCTCAGGGCGCGCAGTGTGGTAGATCGCCAGCGCGGCGGCTGGTAAGCCAAACATCATTACCGGAATTTTGCCCTGCGCGAGGAACTGCGTCGCGCCGCGCACCGTATCGTCCGGGATGGCGCCGGGATGCGTTAGCGAGGTGTTGAAGATGTTCAGCGCGCCAACGATGCTTTGTCCATCAACCGTTGCCATGCCGCCAATCGGTGTGAAGCGCACGGTTTCGTTGAGGATATGGTGCAAACCGGTGGGAATCAGTAAGCGTTCGCTGGTGCCAAGCAGGAAGGCGCCGTATTGCCCGCTTTTACCAATCATCAAACCCACCCACGCGATGCCTTCGCCGATGGTCGGCCAAATCAACGCCAGCAGCACGCCCACCAGCGGCAGCACCACCACGGTCACGATCGGCACAAAGCGGCGTCCACCAAAGAAGCTGATCGCCGTCGGCAGTTGCTGAGTGTAAAAACGGTTATGCAGCAGCACGGTAATCAATCCAGCAATCACGCCGCCCAGCACGCTCATGTTGTAAGTAAAGATGCCGAGCATGTCGAGGTATTCGGCCGACGTCATCATCGCCGCAGTTTGATCCATACCCGCTTTCTGCAGCGCTTCTGGCGTGGTGGTAGCGGCCGTCAAACCTTTGGACGCCAGCGTGGAGCTGATTCCGACATTCATGGCGATATAGCCAATTACGGCGGCAAAGGCGGCGGTCGGTTTCTCCGCTTTCGCCAGCCCGATGGCGCTAGCCACCGCAAAGAACAGCGGCAAATTGGCGAACAGCGCGCCCGCCACCTTGCGGATAAACCCGATAATCAGCTGTGGCACCTGCAGACTGGCGAAGGCATCGCCGGTGATGGCCGGATTTTGCATTGCGGCGGCCAGGCCAAGAAAGATCCCTGCGGCAGCAATCACCGAGATGGGCATCATTAAGGCTTTACCGAAGGCGTGAATTTGGCTTGCCAGATTCTTCATGCTGCGTGCCCTTTTCAAAATGGAAAGAGCAATTATTAGTCAGTTATCTCAGCAGCACGTAACTGCCGCCCCTTAACAGCCGGGGAAGTTTGACTTAGGTCACGCTTTGCGTGCGTTTCACGATAAACGGCGCCTATCGCACCATTAAACCAATCAATTAGACAACTTTTAAGGAGAGTCGCACACTTCCCGCTAACAGAAGACATATTCTGATAACAACTCATAAACAAATAAGCCTGCAACTATGAAATTTAAACGTAAGATTCAACCCTATCGCGCTGCTGCGGGCGGCTGGGGTTCATTGGAAGCCACCACCCGTTTCGTCCTTGATAGTAAAGCTGCCCTGAAGAACATGCGAAACCTGATGCGCATGAATAAAGCGCGCGGTTTCGACTGCCCAGGTTGCGCATGGGGCGATGACAACAAAAGCACCTTCAGCTTCTGTGAAAACGGAGCAAAAGCGGTAACGTGGGAAGCCACGCGTCGTGTGGTTGCGCCGGAATTTTTTGCCCAGCACAGCGTCAGCACTCTTTATCAGCAGAGCGATTACTTCCTTGAGTACCAGGGACGCTTAACCCATCCGATGCGCTACAACAGCGCGACCGACCACTACGAACCCATCAGCTGGGACGATGCGTTAGCCCTGATTGCTCGCCATTTGAAGGCGATGGATCATCCAAATCAAATGGAGCTTTACACCTCCGGCCGCGCCAGCAATGAAGCATCCTGGCTTTATCAGCTGTTTGGCCGTGTGATGGGCACCAACAACTTCCCCGACTGCTCGAACATGTGCCACGAAGCCAGCGGCACCGGCCTGAAACGCAGCATCGGCGTGGGTAAAGGCACCATTCGTCTGGACGATTTTGATCACGCCGACGCGATTTTCGTGTTGGGTCAGAATCCGGGCACCAACCATCCGCGCATGCTGCACAGCCTGCGGCACGCGGCCGATCACGGCGCGAAAATCGTCACCTTTAATACGCTGCGCGAGCGCGGCCTCGAGCGTTTTGCCGATCCGCAAAAGCCGCTGGAGATTGTCACGTCGATGGCGGGCACCATCAGTTCCGCCTATTACCAACCTAATCTGGGCGGCGATATGGCAGCGGTGCGCGGCATGGTGAAAGCCCTGCTTGAGCTACAGCGTGCACGTTTGGCTGCCGGTGAAGAAGGCCTTTTCGATCAGGCGTTTATCGATGCCAACACTCATGGCATTGATGCGTATCTTGCCGCCGTTGATAACACCCGCTGGGACGATATCGTGCGCCAATCCGGTCTCAGCGAAGTGCAGATTCGTGAGGCGGCGGCGATCTATCAAAGTGCTGAACGCGTGATTGTCACTTGGGCGATGGGCATTACTCAGCATAAACACTCGGTGGATACCGTTCGCGAGATCACCAACCTGCAGCTGCTGTTTGGTCAGTTGGGCAAGAAAGGCGCAGGCCTGTGTCCGGTACGCGGCCACAGTAATGTGCAGGGCAACCGCACCATGGGCATCGATGAGAAACCGGGCAAGCCGTTCCTCGATGCACTCGGCGCGCACTTTGATTTCGAACCACCGCGTGAGCATGGTCACAACACCGTTGAGGCGCTGAACGCGATGCTGCGTGACGAAGTGAAAGTGCTGATTGCGCTGGGCGGCAACCTCGCGGCGGCCGCACCGGATTCACCGGTCACCGAAGAAGCGTTGCAGCATTGCGGTTTGACCGTGCACATCAGCACCAAACTCAATCGCAGCCATTTGGTGCCGGGCCGCGAAGGGCTGATTCTGCCAACGCTGGGCCGTACCGAACGCGATCGTCAGGCAAGCGGTAATCAGTACATCACCGTGGAAGACTCGTTCAGCATGGTGCACGCCTCAGAAGGCGTCGGCATTCCCCTGGCAGAGACGCAGCGTTCTGAAACCGCGATTGTGGCTGGCATAGCCCATGCGACATTAGGCAGCGATAAAATCGACTGGCTGGCGATGGCAGGCAATTACGATCTGATTCGCGATCACATCGCCGCCACGATTCCCGGCTTTGCTGATTTCAATAACAAGTGCGACATTCCGGGCGGTTTCTACCTGGGTAGCGCTGCCGCCGAGCTGCGCTTCAATACGCCAAGCAAACGTGCTGAGTTCAGCGCCGCCGCCCTGCCAACGTCGCTGTTCCCGCAGTTAGGCGATGTCGCGGCGCCGTTCACGCTGCAAACCCTGCGTTCACACGATCAGTACAACACCACGATTTACGGCCTCGATGACCGTTATCGTGGCGTGTACGGTCAGCGCGAAGTGGTGTTTATCCATCCGGATGATATGACGTCGCTGGGCTTCACTGAAGGCCAGTTGGTGGATATCGAGACGCTGTGGAATGACGGTTTAACCCGTCGCGTCAGCGGTTTCAAGCTGGTGCCGTATAACATTCCGCGCGGTAACCTCGCGGCGTATTATCCGGAAACCAACCCGCTGGTGCCGCTCTCGAGTTTTGGCGACGGCAGCGGCACACCGACCTCAAAATCGGTGCCGGTGAAGCTGGCATTAAGCGCCGCCACACCGTCACAACGTATCGCCTGACCAAAGCGTTATCAGAAGGTAAAAAGCCGCGTAAAGCGGCTTTTTAGCCTGTTTTGGCCTTGCCGCGCGGACCCGATTCGCGTAAAACTGTCAGCCGCTCTTAGGCCACGAAACTATATAAATTATGTTCCAGGATAATCCGCTGCTCGCGCAGCTTAAAGAGAAGCTTCACGCGCAGACTCCGCGCGTCGAAGGTGTTGTTAAAGGTACGGAAAAAGGCTTTGGCTTCCTCGAAGTTGATGCCCAGAAAAGCTACTTCATTCCGCCACCGCAGATGAAGAAAGTGATGCACGGCGACCGTATTTCGGCCGTGATCCACACCGATAAAGACCGCGAGAGTGCCGAGCCGGAAACCCTGGTTGAGCCGTTCCTGACCCGCTTTGTCGGCCGCGTGCAGAAGAAAGACGATCGCCTGTCAATTGTGCCGGATCATCCGCTGCTGAAAGAGGCGATTCAGTGCCGCGCCGAACGTGGCGTGACCCACGATTTCCAGAACGGCGATTGGGCGGTAGCAGAGATGCGTCGTCACCCGCTGAAAGGCGATCGCGGTTTCTATGCTGAACTGACCGAATTCATTGTCACTGCGGACGATCACCTCGCGCCGTGGTGGGTAACGTTGTCGCGCCATAACCTCGAACGTCAGGCTCCGGACGTCGGTTTTGGTGAGATGCTCGACGAAAATCTGCAGCGTGAAGATTTGACCGCACTGAACTTCGTCACCATCGACAGCGCCAGCACCCAGGATATGGATGATGCGCTGTACGTGGAAGAGGCTGCCGACGGCAATCTGATCCTGACCATCGCTATCGCTGATCCAACCGCTTACGTGGCAGAAGGCAGCGAGCTGGATGAGCTGGCGTCGAAACGCGCGTTCACCAACTATCTGCCGGGCTTCAACATACCGATGCTGCCGCGCGAACTCTCTGACGACGTCTGTTCCCTGCGTCCGGACGAGCGTCGTCCCGCGCTGGCATGCCGCGTTACCGTGCTGAAAGATGGCAGCCTGGCTGATGACGTGCATTTCTTTGCTGCGTGGATTGAGTCGAAAGCCAAGCTGGTTTATGACGAAGTTTCCGATTGGCTGGAAAACAGCGGCAGCTGGCAGCCTGAAAACGACGCCATTGCTCAGCAGATTCGCCTACTGCATCAGGTTTGCCTGGCGCGCAGCGAATGGCGTCAAACCCACGCGCTGGTGTTTAAAGATCGTCCGGACTACCGCTTTGTGTTGGGCGAAAAAGGCGAAGTACTGGATATCATCTCTGAGCCACGTCGCATCGCGAACCGCATCGTGGAAGAGTCAATGATTCTGGCTAACGTCTGTGCCGCGAAAGTGCTGCAGGAGAAGCTGGGCTTCGGTATCTATAACCTGCACACCGGTTTCGATCTGGCCAATGCTGAGCAGGCCGCTGGCGTGCTGGCGGGTCATGGCATCACCGTAGATCCGCAGGCGATTACCACGCTGGAAGGCTTCCGCCAGCTGCGTCGTCAACTCGATGCGCAGCCAACCCAGTATCTGGATAGCCGCATTCGTCGCTTCCAGTCGTTTGCAGAAGTCGGCACCGAGCCGGGCCCGCACTTTGGTCTTGGCCTCGAAGCCTACGCGACCTGGACTTCGCCGATTCGTAAGTTCGGCGACATGATCAACCATCGCTTGCTGAAGGCGATCGTGCGCGGTGAAAGCACTGGCCGTCCGCAGGATGAGCTGACCACCATCATGAGCGAACGTCGTCGCCTGAACCGCATGGCCGAGCGCGATGTTGGGGACTGGTTGTATGCACGTTTCCTCGCACCGTTTGCCGCTACCGATCGCAAGTTCAGCGCCGAGATCATCGACGTGTCTCGCGGCGGCATGCGCGTTCGTCTGCTGGAGAATGGCGCGGTAGCCTTCATTCCTGCGCCGTTCATCCACGCGGTGCGTGATGAGCTGGTGTGCTCGCAGGAAAGCGGCACCGTGCAGATAAAAGGTGAAGTCGCTTACCGTGTCACTGACATCATCGACGTGACCATCGCCGAAGTGCGTATGGAAACCCGCAGCGTGGTCGCGCGTCCTGCCGCCTGAGCATGAAAACTCGCGGGATAACAGCCGTTATCCCGCATTTCTCTCCGCCCGCTTTAGCAAATTTTAAATTTGCTTTCCGCTTCACATTTCTAATGCCTTTGTCTGTCGTTAACAATTCATTACATTACTTTTAACTTGTTGTATTCGATCGTCTCTTTTCCCGGTCCCTACAAGGAGTTAACTCATGAACAACGTCAAAACCAGTCTCATCTGGTTAGCGGTGGCGTTAATTGGCGCGGGCGCATTTGCCATGCTGGCCCTCAGCCGTGGCGAACACGTCAACGCGGTGTGGCTGGTGATTGCCTCCGTCGCCTGCTACAGCATTGCCTATCGCTTTTACAGCCTGTTTATCGCCAAGCGTATTTTCGAACTGGACGATCGCCGTCGCACGCCGGCGGAGCGCTTAAGTGATGGCCTCGATTATGTGCCGACCAATAAATGGGTGCTGTTCGGCCACCATTTTGCGGCGATTGCCGGTGCGGGCCCGCTGGTTGGTCCGATCCTCGCGGCGCAGATGGGCTTCCTGCCGGGCACCATCTGGATTCTGGTTGGCGTAATGTTTGCCGGTGCGGTGCAGGATTTCCTGATCCTGTTTATCTCAACGCGTCGTGATGGCCGCTCATTGGGTGAGATGGCGCGTCAGGAGCTCGGCTCATTCGCTGGCGTGGTCACCATGCTCGGCGCGCTGGGTGTGATGATCATCATCCTCTCCGCGCTGGCGCTGGTGGTGGTGAAGGCGCTGGCCAACAGTCCATGGGGTTTGTTCACCATTGCCGCAACCATTCCGATTGCGCTGTTTATGGGCGTGTATATGCGCTTCCTGCGTCCGGGAAAAATCGCGGAAGTGTCGATCATTGGCTTCGTGCTGATGATGGCGGCGATTATTTACGGCGGCAATGTAGCAGCCGATCCCTATTGGGGCCCGCTGTTCACGCTGAAAGGCACGGAGCTGACGTGGGTGCTGGTGATCTACGGTTTTGTCGCCTCTTCGCTGCCGGTGTGGCTGCTGCTGGCACCACGCGATTATCTCTCCACCTTCCTGAAAATTGGCGTGATCATCGGTCTGGCCATCGGCATCGTGTTTGCCATGCCCGAGATGAAGATGCCCGCAGTGACCAAATTTATTGATGGCACCGGGCCGGTCTTCTCCGGTGCGCTGTTCCCGTTCCTGTTTATCACCATCGCCTGTGGCGCCATTTCAGGTTTCCATGCGCTGGTTTCGAGCGGCACCACGCCGAAATTGGTGGAGCGCGAAAGTCATATCCGCTTTATCGGCTACGGCGCGATGCTGATGGAATCCTTTGTGGCGATCATGGCGCTGATTTGCGCATCGGTGCTTGATCCGGGCGTCTACTTTGCCATGAACTCCCCTGCCGCGCTGATTGGCACCACGGTGGAAAATGCGTCGCAGGTGATAAACGGCTGGGGCTTCGTGGTGACGCCAGAGATGCTGAGCGGCATTGCGCGCGACGTCGGCGAAAGCACCATTCTTTCGCGTGCCGGTGGTGCACCAACCTTTGCGGTCGGCATGGCGCATATCATTACCGAAGTGTTTAACAGCCGGGCCATGATGGCGTTCTGGTATCACTTCGCCATCTTGTTTGAAGCGCTGTTTATCCTGACCGCTGTGGATGCCGGCACCCGCGCCTGCCGCTTTATGGTGCAGGATCTGGTGGGCACCGTGGTTCCGTCGATGGCGAATAACCGTTCATGGTTGGGCAACATGGCGGGAACCACCGTCGCGGTGGCGGGCTGGGGCTTCTTCGTGTATCAGGGCGTGGTCGATCCGCTCGGCGGTATCAATACGCTGTGGCCGCTGTTTGGTATCGGCAACCAGATGCTGGCGTCAATGGCGCTGATTCTCGGCACCGTGGTGCTGTTCAAAATGAAGAAGCAGCGTTATGCGTGGGTGACGATTGTTCCAACCGCCTGGCTGTTCATTACCTCGATGACCGCAGGCTGGCAGAAGATTTTCCACGAAAAACCTTCGATTGGTTTCCTGGCGCAGGCCAACAAGTTCCGCAAAGGCATTGATGACGGCATCGTCATCGCCCCGGCGAAGAGTGTGGCTGACATGCAAACCATCGTCTTCAGCAATCAAATTAACGCGGCCCTGTGCGCCTTCTTCATGCTGGTGGCGGTGACCATGCTGGTGGCGGCCTTCTTCGTGATTCGTCGGGCGCTCAACAGCACGGTGCCAACCACCCATGAATCTGAGATCTCACTGCGCAAAGAGGTGCGAAATGTCTGAGTCCATTTATCACTGGAGAAAACCCAACGGGCCGTGGCACATTCAGCAGTTCTTACCAATCGCCCCCGCCACGGCTGGGCAAAATCTTACGCGCTGGCAGCGCATCTGGCGGGGATTGCAGCAAAGTTTTCGTTTAATGGTCGGCGTTCATGACTATCAAACTTATCTGAAGCATATGCGCGAACATCATCCAACGATCGCCCCCATGGATGAGCGCGCTTTTCACCGTCACTGCCTCGATGCCCGCTTTCCCAGCCAGGCCGGAAAACTCGGTAAGTGCCCTTGCTAACAGAGATTAGCCCCGCTTGTCGGGGCTTTTTCGTGCCATTCTTTAATAAAAACAAAAATATATTTGGATTGCATCTTGTGCTGACGCAGGAGGTTGAATACTGTTGCTAAAATAATGAGATACCGCCCGCTGAGCATTCCCCCGGAGGAAGTTTCCATGACCGATGAACAAGGGCAAACATTGCTATATACCTTGTTTGGCACCACCAGCCCTCATTGGCGTTTAACTTCAGATAGTGATGCTCTGCATTTTGCCGAAGATGAGAACGCAAACACCAATATGGCGGTGCCGCTGACTCCCGCACAAGCCAGTTTATTACGTGCGATGACGGTCATTACCTCAAGTATTAACCTCACGCTGTCGCTGCATGGCGAACCTGTTCCGATGCATTTTGTCGGCCGTAAAGTCAATCAATCTACCTGGGCAGGCACCTCGTCAGCCTGGGGCGATACGTCGTCTGTCGCGCGTGATTTGACGCTGGGTTTATCCTTCGCCGAGCAAGTGGTTTCTGAGGCGAATTCCGTCATCGTGATCCTCGATCAACGCGGCAATATCCAGCGTTTCAACCGTTTGAGTGAAGAGTACACCGGGCTGAAAGAGCAGGAAGTGATTGGCCGCAACGTATTCCAGCTGTTTATGACCAAGCAGGAAGCGCAGGCATCACGCCGTAATATCGCCGGTTTCTTCCGTGAAGGCAGTTCTTACGAAGTTGAACGCTGGATAAAAACCCGTAAAGGTCAGCGACTGTTTCTGTTTCGTAATAAGTTCGTTCACAGCGGTAGCGGAAAAAATGAAATTTTCCTCATCTGTTCCGGAACCGACATAACCGAAGAGCGCCGCGCTCAGGAACGTCTGCGCGTGCTGGCCAATACCGATACCGTCACCGGCTTACCCAATCGCAACGCGATCCATCAGCAGATTAGTCTGGCACTGGAGCTGGCGAATGGCAGTCAAACCGGCGTGGTGTACCTCGATTTAGACAATTTTAAGAAGGTGAACGACGCTTACGGCCATATGTTTGGCGATCAGCTGTTGCAAGCGGTGTCGCTGGCCATCCTCAGCTGTCTTGGCAAAGACCAGACGCTGGCGCGCCTTGGCGGCGATGAGTTCGTGGTGCTGGCGGAACACACCAGCCAGGCAGCGCTGGAAGCGATGGCGTCGCGTATTCTTGAGCGGCTGCGTCAGCCATTCCGCATTGGCCTGATTGAGGTTTACAGCGGCTGCTCGCTGGGTATCGCCCTCGCCCCGCTGCATGGCGAAGATCGTGAAAGCCTGATTCGTAACGCCGATACCGCGATGTATCACGCCAAAGAAAACGGCCGCGGCAAGTTTTGCGTGTTCGCTAATGAGATGAATCAGCGCGTGTTTGAGTATTTGTGGCTCGATACCAACCTGCGCAAAGCGCTCGAGCTGGATCATCTGGTGGTGCACTACCAGCCAAAACTCAATGCCGAAGGCGAAGTGCTGAGCGCCGAAGCGCTGGTGCGCTGGAATTCTCCAGAGCGTGGTCTGGTGCCGCCGGGCGATTTTATCTCCTACGCCGAAGAGTCCGGTTTGATTGTGCCCCTGGGCCGCTGGGTGATGCTCAACGTGCTGCAGCAGATCATTAAGTGGCGCAGCGAAGGCATCTTTCTGCGCGTCGCGGTTAACGTCTCGGCTAAGCAGCTGATCGACCAGAGCATTTACACCGATCTGAAACAGGCATTGAATGAAGCCGGTTTGACCGATTGTCCGATTGATATCGAACTGACGGAAAGCTGTCTGATTGAGAATGAAGCCGGTGCGCTGATGCTGATGAAACAGTTCCAGGAGCTGGGTGCGCAAGTGCATCTCGATGACTTTGGTACCGGTTACTCCTCACTTTCTCAGTTGGCACGCGTTCCGATTGATGCCATTAAGCTGGATCAGAGCTTTGTACGTAATATCAACAAACAACCCGTGGCGCAGTCGCTGGTGCGTGCGATTGTCGCGGTGGCCAAAGCCCTGAAGCTGCAGGTGATTGCCGAGGGCATTGAAACCAAAGCCGAAGAGAAGTTTGTTATGGCCAACGGTGTTGATGGGCGTCAAGGTTATTATTATGCAAAACCAATGCCCGCAGAACAGCTCGGGCATTGGCTGGCTAAGCATCCTGCCCGCGTTTAACGCTGGTCTGCGAGATTAGCCGGCTTTGCGCAAGGATGCGCTATGACGGTTCTGCAGTTGTACCAGTCGTTCCATGTAAGCAATGTCTTTAGGTTCCAGTGTGAAGGCATAATCGACCCAGTCCTCCGTGATATCCATCAGCTCAGCGCGTGATAACTGCAATACGCGTTGACGCGCTTTCAGCATTGCCCGCACGCCGTTCAGTTTTGGACGTAACGTATCGATGAAGGTGCGTGTGGTGCGATAACCATCGCCCGGCTGGAACACCTTGTCGACCAGACCACGCGTTTCATACCATTCCGCGCTGTGTGACTCACCTTCCATAATCAGCTCTTCGGCCAGCTTCATGCCAGACCGACGCGACACTAACGAGTAGCCGCCCATACCGGGGAACAGGTTGAATGCGATCTCCGGGAAACCCATGCGCGCGCTGTTCTGCGCCAGAATGAAGTGATGTGCCAGCGCCGCTTCAAAGCCGCCGCCGAGCGCACTGCCCTCAATCATTGCCAGCGTAACCGCACCGGTATCGAAACCCCGCGCTGCGGAGTGGATGCAGTCGACACAGGCACGCGCATAAGCGCGCAGTGCTTCACGACGGTTGTTGCGAATGCATTCCACAAAGAAACGCAAATCGCCTCCGGCGTTAAACATCTGTGGCACTAACGAACCCGTCACCCAGAAATCAATCGGCAAACCGGAACGTTGAGCGGAATAGCTCAGGTTCATGATCTCCTCAATTAATTCGTGGCTAAAACTCGGACGGGGTTGCGCACGCAGCATCATCCACATGGTGCGGCGACCCTCTTCATAGTAGGCCGCAAGCTGTGTGGTTTGTCCAACTTCGGTGAACAGTCTGCATGTTGGTTGGTTAATTACTGTCATTGTCTCATCCTCTGTTTATGTTTATGTAGTGCGTTAAACGCCACATCAGCGTAATCCAGAGTGAGGCCAGACCAAATGAGAGATTGATTTATAAAGCAAAATCCAGAGATATCCCCGACCAGCGGCCGGGGAAGCATTAGCGGGCTTACTTGATGGCAGCGCGTTGCCCCACAGCAACATGAGAACGCTTAACGCGTCGTGAATAAACCGCGGTGATGATGGGGACAATGACGGAGGTGACAATGACCGAAGTAGCAACTAATGCCGTTGCGGCGGGTGCGACCGGTTTAAACTGTGGCAGCATCTCGGCGATCAACACTGGCGTGGCTACGGCAGCGCCTGCGGTGCTGGATGCCGCAATCCCCGCTGTCCCATCGCCACCGCCAATAAGGCGATCGGCAATAATCAGCGGAATGCCGGTGACAATGATCACTGCGACACCCAGCATAATGCCCAGCAGGCCAGTTTGCGCGATGACGGTCAAATCAATGGTATTACCCAACGCGAAAGCAAAGAACGGAATCAGCGTGTGAACCGCTTTGCCAAAGAACTCGCGCAGTTCGGGATCGAGATTACCCAACGCGAACCCGACGATAAACGGCAGTACCGCGCCAACGAAGACATGTGGCTCAAACGACGCAATGCCTGCGGTGCCGAGAATCACCATCGTCATCAGCGGCCCGGACTCCAGCGACATCAAGACAAACGCACCGGCCTCTTCTTTCGAACCGTATTGCTGCATGATGGATGCGTATAAACCGCCATTGGTCATATCCATCGCCGCCACTAACGCCAGCGTCGAGAGACCGGCAAACATACCCACTTCCACGCCATTTTCCGGCATCACACGTGAAGCAATCGCCGCGACCACCCACGCCACCGCAATCTTGGTGAGCACGAGCGTGCCCGATTTACGCAGTACTGTGCCGGTGGCGCTGAGTTTGATGGATGCGCCCATGCAGAAGAACCACACTGCAAGAATCGGGACGGTGCCGGTCATCAACCCATTGGTGAACGAACCAAAGTATTTACCTGCGCCCGGAGAGAACGTATGGCACAGCGCGCCCAAAAACAGCGGAATCAGCATCATGCCGCCAGGAATTTTATCGATTGCACGTTTGATATGCATAAAGGTGTCACCTTAACTGAGCCAGAGGGAGGTGTTTTTATGAATTGCCAGATGGCATGGCGAGCAAGATAACGATTGGCAGAAAGGAAAAAAGTGATCGCAAATGCATTTATGAAACGCTGTTTTATTTTTATTGATTGGTCATTTTGTATTTATGACGTGAATCGCCATACCAGATGATTGGAAGTTAAAAGAGAGGAGCCGGGAGGCGTTTTTGCTCAAAGGATGGATTATCTTTGCGGGCGCTGACACATCTGCCCTTTTCAACAACTCGCACTGAAGCTTATGAGCAGGCCGGGGGCGCTTTTGTGCCGGCAATCCGCAGCGCTGAACGAAGCGAGGAGGCCAGGAGAGCCCGCAGGACGCGGGCGAAAGGCGGAGCCGGGACAAGGACGTCCCGTCTCCGCCGGTCCGTCAGGCAGACGAACGAAGTGAAGGTACCGCGTAAGCGGCGCGAGGACCGCCGGACCAAAAGTGCCCCCGGCCTGCGCGCTCACCATTAGCTTAATTAACTGGCATTACGCCAGCAGGCGTATATGTTTCAGAATTGACTTTAATTCTGCCCATACCACGCATTTTTACCGTGCTTACGCAGATAGTGCAGATCAAGCAGTGTTTGCGATATCGGCGGTAACTCAGTGCGCAGCTGCTCGGTATGCAGTGCCATATAAGCCACCTCTTCAAGTACCACCGCGCTGTGTACTGCAGCATGCGCGTCTTTACCCCAGGCAAACGGGCCGTGGGAGTTCACCAGCACGGCGGGGATTGCCGTTGGTTCAATTCCGCGCTGCGCAAAAGTTTCAATGATCACCTGGCCGGTATTCCACTCGTATTTCTGCTCAATCTCTTCGCGCTTCATCTGCCGCGTGCAGGGAATGGTGCCGTAAAAATCATCGGCGTGCGTGGTGCCTAACGCGATGATTTCACGTCCAGCCTGAGCCCAAATGGTGGCATGGCGCGAGTGCGTATGCACGATGCCGCCGATCTCTGGCCAGGCGAGATAGAGCGCGCGGTGGGTGGCGGTATCCGAGGATGGGCGCATTTTCCCTTCTATTACCTCGCCGCTGGCGAGATCGACGACAACCATATCGTCGCGCTGCATCTGCTCGTACTTCACGCCCGACGGCTTGATCACCAGTAAACCCTGATCGCGATCCACCGCACTGACATTGCCCCAGGTAAAGGTGACCAGGTTGTAACGGGGTAAATCGAGATTGGCTTCCAGCACCTGCTGCTTTAACGCTTCCAGCATCTTTTTTCTCCTGCGAACTGTGATAGCTGAATTGTGCGGAGCAGGGAGAAAAAGCGTTATGGATGGAACGGCTGTAAAAGCTGCGGAAAGTGGCTAATGGGTTAAATGTGTGGCGCGGGTTGGTTTTGATGATTAAACAAGAAGTGGCTTGCAAACTCGCATTTTAGGACCGTTTTACCCTGCCGAGTGCGGTGTAACATCTATACTTATATGGTTACCACGGTGTTAACAATCAAGGAGAAGTTAATGACTACTACAATGAAACGTCTTACTGCTGCCGTATTGGCAACAACACTAGTTGTCGCGCTGAGCGGCTGTTCGAATTGGTCTAAACGCGACCGTAATACCGCAATCGGTGCGGGTGCGGGTGCCATTGGTGGTTCAGTACTGACCAACGGTAGCGGACTTGGTACCGTTGGTGGCGCAGCTGTCGGCGGCATCATCGGTCACCAGATCAGCAAATAAATTATAATTATCAGGCTACGCAGCGCATCTACTTAACAACGGGCCACCTCAAAAGTGGCCCGAACTCCTTAACCACCCGCCAGCTTGACTTTCATGCCTTTGGCTTCCAGCAGCGTTTTTATCAAATCGCGTTTATCACCCTGAATCTCAATAACGCCCTCTTTCACTGCTCCACCGCAACCACACTTTTTCTTCAGTTCAGCAGCCAGTTTTTCGAGAGCGCTATCATCCAGATCGACACCGGTAATCAGACACACGCCCTTACCTTTACGTCCGCTGGTTTGGCGTTGAATACGCACGATGCCATCGCCTTTAGGTCGTGGCGCTTTCTCTTCTTCATGGGTGATACGACCGCTATCGGTCGAATACACCAATCGATTGTCCTGAGCCATTAAGCCTCCTGTAAACTTTGCAGGATTTGCTGCAGCGTGGCGGCCGGATCGGCGGATTGGGTGATCGGACGCCCGATGACCATATAATCCACGCCCGCGAGTTTTGCCTGCTGCGGCGTCATAATACGGCGCTGATCGCCCGCATCGCTGCCGGCCGGACGAATGCCTGGCGTAACCAGCGCGAAATCCTGACCTATCACCTGCTTAAAATGCGCGGCTTCCTGCGCCGAACAAACCACGCCGTGCAGGCCGCAATCGCGGGTCAAACGTGCCAGCCGCTCAGCCTGCGCGGCTGGAGATAAGGTAATGCCCAAACCTTTGAGGTCGTCTTCATCCATGCTGGTCAATACGGTGACGGCAATCAGCAGCGGCGCATCGTTGCCGAATGGCACCAGCGCTTCACGAGCCGCGTTCATCATGCGAGCGCCTCCGCTGGCATGCACGTTGACCATCCACACGCCAAGATCGGCTGCGGCCGCGACTGCATGTGCGGTGGTGTTTGGGATGTCATGAAACTTGAGATCGAGGAACACTTCAAAACCCCGTTCCTGCAGCGTTTTCACCAGCGATGGACCAAACAGTGTGAACATCTCTTTGCCCACTTTCAGGCGACACTGGCCTGGATCGATGCGGTCTACAAACTGCAGCGCGCTGTTGAGATCATGATAGTCGAGTGCCACCAGAATAGGTGAAGTGGTTACAGGCATAACGTTTCCTCAGTAACTGGCACCCGCAGGCGCGATGGACAAACGGCAAGCATTCTACCTGCGCAGGCCGGTGCCGACAATCACGCTACCGCCAGAACTTGCCTGTTTGACTGCTAGCTGCACGATGCCAAGGCAGTTTCTTAATCAAACTCACAAGTATGTTGTAACTAAATAGATGTAACCAGACGCGTGATGCGGCCATTTATTGGCCGTCGAGTCCACGGATGGGTTTAACTGAAGACCAGGCGCGACAAGATGGGCAATGCCAGTACAGAGCATGGGCAGTGAAGCCACATTTCTGGCAGCGATATCGCGGCTTAGTGCGGATCTGCTCGCCGACCATATCGCGCAGCACCATCAAGCTCTCTTTCGCACGTCCGTCTTCCGCTTCGTGTAAGTGGAAATCCATCAAACGATGAAACACACGCATCGTCGGATGACGCTGAAGCTGACGATTGATATACAGCTGTGCCGCTTCCGGTCCCTGCTGTTGCTCAAGAATATCAGAGAGATAAAGCTCTGCTGCGGCGCCAGTATTCTCGTCGACACAACGCTGTAAAAATTGCGCCCAGTTTTCGGGTTGGTTCAGGCGCTGGTAGCAGGTTTCCAGCATGGGTAACGTTTCACTCACCAGCTCTTTGTCCTGCTCCAGCACGCGCTGCATTCGGCTGGCGGCTTTGGCGTACTCGCCCTGCTCCATCAAAATGCGGCCCATCATGATTGAGACGCGCGCACTTTGATGATCGGCTGACTCGCCCTTCTTCAGCAAGCTCATCGCCCGATCAAGGTCATCACTGCTTAATGCCTGCAACGCCAGCTCACAGTAAAAATGGGCAATTTCCCCTTTCTGCTTGTCTTTGCCGAGCTTAACCAGCTTTTCCGCCACGTCGATGGCTTTTTGCCAGTCGCTGGTTGCCTGATGAATCAACAATAACTGCTGCAACGCGCCAATACGGAAATCGGTCTCTTCAACCAGTTGCCCAAACATATCTTCGGCACGATCGTACAATCCGGCTGCCATGTAATCGCGGCCGAGTTGCTGGATCGCCAGCAAGCGCTGCTCGTAGCTGAGCGACGCACTTTCCATTAGGGATTGGTGAATGCGAATGGCGCGATCAACTTCACCACGCGAACGGAACAGATTGCCAAGCGTCAGATGCGCCTCAACCGTGCCGCTGTCCTCTTTCAACATGTCGAGAAAGAGATCAACCGCTTTGTCCTGTTGATTGGAGAGCAGGAAGTTTACGCCGGTCACATAATCGCGCGACAGGCGGTTCGCTTCCTGTTGCTTATCCTGATGTGCACTGCGGCGGCCCATATACCAGCCATACGCCGCAGCAACAGGAAGAAGCAGAAACAGCAATTCAAGCATCGAAAATTAATCCCGACGACTGGCAGTTGGTGATGGGGTCACTGCAGTAGATTGTTCATTCTGTGCCTGCATACGTTTAAGCTTACGCTGTGCATTTGCCAGAGAAACACGTAAGCGTAACCAGAACAGACCGCAAATCGCCCATCCCAGCAGGAATCCAGCGCCAAACAAGCTGGCGAGCAGTGTTGAAATGCGGAATTCGCCCTGCGCTAGCAGATAGTTAAAGGTGATGATTTGGTCGTTATGCGCTCCGAGCGTGACGGAGATGATGAAAATGACCAATACCACGAGAAAAATAAGCAAATATTTCACAATGCGTCCTGTCGAGAGGTTATCCAATAGAAGTATGCCAAAAAACCGCCGTCGATGCTGCTTATCCCCACATCAGTTAGCGCTTTTTTCTACAAGCACAATCAATCATATGGGGATGAATAGGCTGATTACAATCCATCATCACGTTGCGCGATCTCACGATGTTCCTCTGGTGGAATGGTGAGCGGGCCGCAGAAACGCTGGGCCAGCAGCGTAGCTACGGTCACCAATAACCAGGATATCAGCGTTGCCATCACTAAATCACGCGGCCAGTGCATACCCAGCACTAAACGGCTGCCCATCACCGCGGTCGCCCAAACGAATAATACGGCAACGGTGGCAAAATGACGGCGCGGCCATAACAGGCCGATGGCTAAAAGCGCCCAGCTGGCGGCAAACATGGTATGCCCGGAAGGAAACGCATAACCGGTTTCAAATGCCCAATGATTCTTCAGCCATTGCGGCAGCTGAGTGTCATTGGCCAGCAAAGTTGAGACCATTTCGCCGCGCTGCTGGCGATGAAGCTGATAAAACTCATCACCGTTAATGCCATGACTTTTTTCCAGCCAGATGACGTAGGGGCGCGGTTCCTGCACATGCTCTTTGATTGAGGATTTGGTGTACTGACCAGCAAGAATCGCACCATTCATGATAAGAATGAGCAGAATCGCGGGTTTGAGCCGAAAGCGTAAACACCACAACACCCAGGCGCTGAGGATGATACTGGTGAGGATACCCCACGGACTGGTAACGGTTTCCGTCATCCAAAACAGCACGCGAAGTAGATTGCCGCTTTCCCCGGGTTGCCATTGCCAGTTTGATATCCACACGCCCAACGGCATCAACAACAATAAAAACGCCCCTAAGGTGGTGCGCTGAATGATTTTTAACATTCGCTTCCTTTTAGATCCGGATTAACAGGTGCGTTAAGCATAACTTTAGCTGAAAAAAGAATAACATACCTGTTGCGGCTTGGATAATTGTGCTTTATCACTACAATCACTCTGACCGATTAACGGCAGCCGTTCGGGTTGTGGCACAATAGCGTAAGTTTCATCGGGCCACATGGCCCGTGCGTTATCATGATGATAGCGCATCCTCTGAAGGTTCTGGAGAGTCACATGCAGCTTAAACGGGTAGCAGAAGCCAAACTGCCCACGCCATGGGGAGATTTCCTGATGGTTGGTTTTGAAGAACTGGCAACCGGCCACGACCATGTCGCGCTGGTTTATGGTGATATTAGCGATCACAATCCGGTGCTGGCGCGCGTCCATTCCGAATGTCTCACCGGCGATGCCCTGTTCAGCTTACGCTGTGACTGCGGTTTCCAGTTGGAAGCGGCGTTAACGGCGATTGCGGAAGAAGGTCGTGGCATTCTGATGTATCACCGTCAGGAAGGTCGTAACATCGGTTTGCTGAATAAAATTCGTGCTTATGCATTGCAGGATAAAGGCTACGACACGGTCGAAGCCAACCATCAGCTCGGTTTCGCCGCTGATGAGCGTGACTTCACGCTATGTGCAGATATGTTCAAACTGTTGGGCGTCAATGAAGTGCGCTTGCTGACAAACAATCCGCGCAAAGTTGAGATCCTGAGTGAAGCCGGTATCAATATCGTCGAACGCGTGCCGTTGGTTGTCGGGCGTAACCCGAAAAACGCGCACTATCTCGATACGAAAGCCGAAAAAATGGGTCATCTGTTGCCAAAGTCGTAAGCGGTCTTTATAGCAGATAAAAAAAGCCGGGAAATCCCGGCTTTTTCTTTTAGTTCAGCATATTGCGTATCACATAATGCAAAATGCCGTCGTTCTGGTAATAGGTTAGCTCGTTACCCGTATCGATACGGCAGCGCGTTTCCAGCGTCTCCTGGCTGCCATCCGCACGCGTCAGAATTACGGTTACCGTGCCACCCGGCTTAAGCTGCGACAGATTTGCCACATCTATAAACTCTTCACCCGTAAGCTGCAGCGTTTTACGCGTCACGCCAGCCGGAAACTCGAGCGGCAGAATCCCCATACCGATCAGGTTAGAGCGGTGAATACGCTCGAAGGATTCGGAGATAACCACGCGCACGCCCTGTAAGCGCGGCCCTTTTGCTGCCCAGTCACGACTTGAGCCTGAACCGTACTCTTTACCAGCAATCACCGCTAACGGCACACCTTCCTGCTGATACTTCATCGCCGCATCGTAAATCGCCAACTGCTCGTTAGTCGGGAAGTGTTTGGTATAACCGCCCTCTACACCCGGCACCATTTCGTTACGAATACGGATATTAGCGAAGGTGCCGCGCATCATCACTTCGTGGTTACCACGACGCGAACCGTAAGAGTTGAAATCGGTGCGCTCAACGCCATGCGACAGCAAATAGCGTCCGGCTGGACTTTCGGCTTTGATGCTTCCCGCAGGAGAAATGTGGTCGGTGGTGACGGAGTCACCCAGCATCGCCAGAATGCGCGCGCCTTTGATATCCTGCACCGGCTTCGGCGTTTTCTCCATGTCGTCAAAGAATGGCGATAAACGAATGTAGGTGGAATCGCCATCCCAATCGTAGGTTGCCGCTTCGCTGACTTTGATCTGCTGCCACTCAGGCGTGCCGTTAAACACCTCGGCATACTCTTTGTGGAACATATCGCTGGTGACTTTCTGCACCGCTTCAGCAATCTCTTCCGGCGAAGGCCAGATGTCCTTGAGGAAAACATCGTTGCCTAGGCGATCCTGACCGAGCGGATCGGATTGCAGATTGAGCTTCATATTACCCGCTAAGGCATATGCAACCACCAGCGGCGGCGAAGCCAGCCAGTTGGTTTTAATTAACGGATGAATTCGGCCTTCGAAGTTGCGGTTACCCGAAAGCACCGCGGCAACCGTGAGGTCACCCTCTTTAATCGCGCTTTCTATCGCGTCCGGTAACGGGCCGGAATTACCGATACAAGTAGTACAACCGTAACCGACCAGATTGAATCCTAACTCGTCCAGATATGGCGTAAGCTGGGCCACAGCAAGGTAGTCAGAAACCACTTTGGAACCGGGTGCCAGTGAGGCCTTAACCCAGGGCTTGCGCATCAGACCGCGTTCAACGGCTTTCTTCGCCAGTAAACCGGCAGCCATCAGCACGCTAGGGTTTGAGGTATTAGTACAAGAGGTAATCGCCGAGATCACGACCGCACCGTCATCCAGTTGATAGCTTTCTCCAGTTTCGCTATCGCGGTAGCTCACGGTTTTATGCGGTTTTTGCGCCTGATTCACTTCCAGTTCGTTGCTGGCATCAAAGGCAGTAGGAACATCACCGAGTGATACACGATCCTGCGGACGTTTTGGACCGGCCAGGCTGGACTCGACGTCGCCCATATCCAGCGCTAGAGAGCTGGTGAACACCGGCTCATCACCCGCGTTACGCCACATACCTTGTTGCTTAGCATAAGCCTCAACCAGTTCAACCTGCTCCGCATCGCGGCCGGTGAGCGTCATATAACTCAGGGTGACATCATCGACAGGGAAAAAGCCGCAGGTCGCACCATACTCAGGCGCCATGTTGGCGATGGTGGCGCGATCGGCAAGCGGCAGGTCGGCTAAGCCGTCGCCGTAAAATTCTACGAATTTACCCACAACACCATGTTTGCGCAGCATTTGCGTTACGGTTAACACCAGATCCGTTGCGGTGATGCCCGGACGCAATTTACCAGTGAGTTTGAAACCGACTACGTCAGGAATCAGCATTGAGACCGGCTGACCAAGCATCGCCGCTTCAGCCTCAATCCCGCCAACGCCCCAACCCAATACGCCGAGCGCATTGATCATGGTGGTGTGCGAATCGGTGCCCACCAGCGTATCGGGATAGGCGATCTCTTGCCCATTCAGCGTCTCATGCCAGACAGATTTACCGAGGTATTCCAGATTGACCTGATGACAAATCCCGGTGCCTGGGGGAACTACGCGGAATCGATTGAAAGCTTTTTGCCCCCAGCGCAGGAAAACGTAGCGCTCATGGTTGCGCTCCATTTCCAGGTGCACATTTTCATCAAAGGCTTTGTCATCACCGAAATGGTCCACGGTGACAGAGTGGTCGATAACCAAATCTACCGGGGATAAGGGATTGACTTTGGCGACGTCGCCGCCAAGGCGTTTCACCGCTTCGCGCATGGCAGCCAAATCTACCACCGCCGGTACGCCGGTAAAATCTTGCATTAATACACGCGCGGGACGATAGGCAATCTCACGATCGGCGTGAGCATCTTTTTGCCAGGCGACCAGCGCTTCAATATCTTCAAGCGTGACAGAATCACCATCCTGCCAGCGTAAAAGGTTTTCCAGCAGGACTTTCATCGACTTGGGCAAGCGATCGATATTGCCCAGTTGCTGAGCTGCTTTGGGCAAGCTGTAGTAATGATATTTTTTTGCCCGAACATCCAGCGTGTCCTGACTCTGCTCGCGTAACGTTAACGACATAGCGCCTCCATGTAAGTGAATCTTTTTTAAACCTCAGTGACTGCAAGGTTTAACTTAAAGATAGACTACATTGCCGTTAACGTTTTGATAACAACACGAATAGACACATTAAAACACAATGAAAAATGCCCCGACGTTTGTCAGGGCATTTATAAATTCCGTGTAATTTGAGTTAGGGCTTAAATCATCGCCCAGAAGGCAGCGGCCCAAAAAGCCAGGGAAAAGGTATATACGCTCACCCAGGATAATGTTGTTGTATTGATGCTCATAATTCACTCCCTCCCGGATTCCGGGCAAAAAAAGTCCACCGTCTTCAGCGTTGTACTGATGACACCGTTTTTTTAATGCTGAGTGTTAAAGGACGGGCTTTTAACTTGCCCACCGGATAATCCGGCAAAAAGAGGGACTAAACGACTAAATATAGTACGGAACGCATGCTGCGTTATTTCGACTTCATATCCATGAAGGATTCAATAAAGTTGCGCTGATTCTCGCTGAGTTCCCACGAAGTCGGAATGGTGACCTGAGGTTCAGTGGATACAACGTCTTTAACTTTGCACGCAGGCGTTTGCGGCTGACGTGCAGAAACCGGATGCTTACGACTGAGTGTATTTGCCCACATGGCTTAACCCCACATACGCCAAATCATTAACGCCACCACTACCCAGAACAGTGCTGAAGCAGCGAAGACAGTCATCCAAGCTTTGCGACGGGTGTTACCAGTACGCTCAACTTTGGTGCTTTTAGTCCGGAAGCCCGGCTGTACAGTTATTCTCGTATTCATAGTTTTTGATAATCACTCTCAATAAAACGATTGATGACAACGATTAAGATTTAGGACGAATCCTAAACTTGTTAAGACCGAAAATCCAGTTATTTTTATTGAGCACAACGATTAACGCTATTTATCAAAACGCCAAAAATTGATGAGATAAATTTAATTACCAACACAACTATTAATTAAATCGTTACATTGTAAATTTGGGTTAACAGCAAATTAGATCCAATCTAAATTTGAGTTTAATTTACCATGCCAGTTAAAAAGCCCTTCTTCATCAACTCTTAACTAGAGTATGGGAATATTCCTGGCGAGCTGCAAAGCAGCATCGTAAAAATTGTGTACTGATTCGCATTTAATAGATAACAATGAAAAAACATGTGACCCATGTTTCATTTACAAAAAAATAATGATTTTTTTTGAAGTACTCGTGGCGCTAAGCGCTAAGGGATTCCGAAGGTGCCCACTGGACACCTTGGCAAAAGAATGAGTTAGGAATTTACTTGAAGGGTAACTTGATGTCGCGGAACATGGCTTCGATGTCTTCATTGGAGCGCAATGCGACCGCCGCATCCACCACATCACGCGTCAGGTGTGGTGCGAAACGTTGAATGAAATCATACATATAGCTGCGGAGGAAAGTGCTACGTCTAAAGCCAATTTTGGTCGTACTATTCGTAAAGATTTCTGAAGCTTCTATACGCACCAAATCGGGGTCTGCAACCGGATCAACCGCCATACTGGCAATTACGCCAACGCCAAGGCCTAAACGCACATACGTCTTAATGACGTCAGCATCCGTCGCGGTGAAGACGATGCGTGGCGTTAATCCGGCGCGATTAAACGCGGTGTCCAATTCTGAACGGCCTGTAAAGCCAAATGTGTAAGTCACTAACGGGAAATCCGCCAGCTCTTCTATCGTCACATTTGATTTACCCGCCAACGGATGATCTGGCGTTACCACAATGGCGCGGTTCCAGTGATAGCACGGCAGCATAATCAAATCGTCATACAGATGCAGCGCTTCTGTGGCAATGGCAAAGTCTGCATTGCCCTTTGAAACCGCCTCAGCTATTTGCGTCGGCGATCCCTGATGCATATGCAAAGAGACGCGAGGATAGCGCTCAATAAAGCCTTTTATCACGCCTGGCAGCGCATAACGTGCCTGCGTATGGGTAGTTGCTACATACAGCGAGCCTTTATCTGGCCAGGTGTGTTCACCAGCAACAGATTTAATCGCGTCAACTTTGGACAGCACTTCGCGCGCAATCCGGATAATCTCTTCACCTGCAGGCGTTACTTGCGTCAGATGCTTACCACTGCGCGCAAATATCTGCACGCCCAGCTCATCTTCTAACATACGGACTTGCTTACTGATGCCTGGCTGCGAGGTATATAAGCCTTCGGCGGTCGATGAGACATTAAGATTGTGATTAACCACTTCGACGATGTAACGCAACTGCTGCAATTTCATAGTTATATCTTCCTGGTAGCGACAGAGGTGCATTCCCGGCAGGCGTGTTTCCGCTTTTATTGCGGTGAGGGAGGGAAAGCGAATCAGCGAAACGAAAAGAGTTCTATAACTACTATATCAGTTAAAGGAAGAATGTAGAACGATTAGCTATAAGGATAAGAGAAAGGCCAGCGAATGCTGGCCTTGCGGGGAATTACTTTTTCGCTTCCTGCCATTTGCCGTCAACATAGAACATTGACCAGCCAGTGGCTTTGCCATCCTTTTCGGAAGAGACGTATTGCTGTTTGGTCTTGCGACTGAAACGCACCATCGTCTTATTCCCTTCTGGATCGGCGGCTGGCGCTTCTGACAGATATTTCAGCTTTTCTGGCAGGCGGTCGGCAAAGCGTTGCAGCTCTTCCACCAGCGGCGCGCGCGTTTCACGTGATTTCGGGAAGGTATTAGCGGCAAGGAACACGCCCGCTGCACCATCACGCAACACAAAGTAAGCATCCGACTTTTCACACTGCAATTCTGGCAGCGGCACCGGATCTTCTTTTGGCGGCGCGACGTCACCGTTACGCAGAATCTTACGGGTGTTTTTGCACTCGTCGTTGGTACACGCCATGTACTTACCGAAACGCCCCATTTTCAGATGCATTTCAGAACCACACTTCTCGCACTCAACAATCGGACCGTCGTAGCCCTTGATGCGGAATTCGCCCTGCTCAATCTCGTAGCCGTCGCACTCTGGGTTATTACCGCAGACGTGTAACTTGCGCTGGTTATCGATCAGATAGCTGTCCATCGCGGTGCCACACTTCTGGCAACGACGACGAGCGCGCAACGCATTGGTTTCAGCATCATCGCCTTCCAGCACGTTGAGCACTTCATTTTCCGGGATCAGGTTGATGGTCTGCTTGCAGCGCTCTTTCGGCGGCAAAGCATAACCCGAGCAACCCAGGAACACGCCGGTACTGGCGGTGCGAATCCCCATAGGGCGGCTACAGGTTGGACAATCAATTGACGTCAACACCATCTGGTTCGGCTGCATGCCGCCCTCTTCCGGATCTTTCTCAGCATCATCTAGCTGCTGACTGAAATCACTGAAGAAGGAGTCGAGTACCGCTTTCCATTCGGCTTCATTATTCGCCACCTGATCGAGGCTATTTTCCATGCGCGCGGTGAAGTCATAGTTCATCAGCTCGCGGAAATTAGACTCCAGACGGTCGGTAACAATTTCACCCATTTTTTCAGCGTAGAAACGGCGGTTCTCAACACGCACGTAACCACGATCCTGAATGGTGGAGATAATCGAGGCGTACGTTGATGGACGACCAATGCCACGTTTTTCCAGCTCACGCACCAGGGATGCTTCACTGAAGCGCGCCGGCGGTTTGGTGAAGTGCTGGCTTGGCATCAGCTCTTTAAGATCCAGCATGTCGCCAACGTCTACCGGCGGCAGCGTCAGATCTTCATCATTTTTACGCAGCGCAGGCATCACGCGCGTCCAGCCATCGAAACGCAGCGTGCGGCCTTTGGCTTTCAATTTAAATTCAGCCGCGCCCACGGTCAGCGTGGTGGAGTCGTACTGAGCCGGAACCATCTGACAGGCAACAAACTGGCGCCAAATCAGCTGATAGAGTTTCTGCGCATCAGCTTCCATATCTTTCAGCTGCTCAGCCACGATATTCACGTCAGAAGGACGAATCGCTTCGTGCGCTTCCTGTGAGTTCTCTTTGCTGGCATAGGTATTCGGCGCTTCTGGCAGATACTTTTTACCAAAGCTGCTCTCAACATAACCGCGCGCCATCGCCACGGCATCCTGGCTCAGGTTGGTGGAGTCGGTACGCATATAGGTGATGTGGCCCGCTTCATACAGACGCTGCGCCATCATCATGGTCTTCTTCACGCCGAAGCCCAAACGCGTACTCGCCGCCTGTTGCAGCGTTGAGGTAATAAAAGGTGCAGAAGGCTTGCTGCTGGTTGGCTTGTCTTCACGATCCAGCACTTCATAACGCGCTTTCTGCAAAATCGCTACCGCCGCGTGAGTTTGCTCACGATTAACCGGACGGAACGCTTTGTCATTCTGATGCGTCACCTGCATGGCCAGATCGGCGCCTTTCGGCGTGGCGAAATCAGCATCGATTTCCCAATACTCTTCTGGCACGAAAGCTTTGATTTCGTGCTCGCGCTCAACAACCAGACGCACCGCAACCGACTGAACGCGACCGGCAGACAGACCGCGGGCAATTTTCTTCCACAGCAGGGGCGACACCATGTAACCCACCACGCGATCCATAAAGCGGCGCGCTTGCTGTGCGTTGACACGTTCAATATTAAGCTCGCCAGGCTTGTCAAACGCCTGACGAATCGCATTCTTGGTAATTTCGTTAAATACTACGCGGCTAAAGCGCTTATCGTCCCCACCGATCACTTCCCGCAGGTGCCAGGCAATGGCTTCCCCTTCGCGGTCAAGGTCGGTTGCGAGATAGATGTGGTCTGCATCGGCAGCCAGGTTTTTCAGCTCAGCGACAACTTTTTCTTTGCCCGGCAGAATTTGATAATCCGCTTTCCAACCATGCCAGGGATCCACACCCATGCGGTTTACGAGTGCGGCTTTCTCATCCTTTTTAACCTTTTTTCCAGGTTTCGCTTTTTCCCCGTCGGCACTTTTACGGGCAGTTGAACCGCTGGTCGGCAAATCACGGATATGACCGACACTGGATTTCACCACGTAGTCATTACCGAGGTATTTATTGATTGTTTTGGCCTTTGCCGGGGACTCAACGATTACGAGTGATTTACCCATATGTACCTTTACCTAAATGAAACGTCCTGATAAACGGGAGAGAATTGGAGGTCCCAAAACCCAATGGGTTCAATATTGCTGCCGGCATTTCGCATTTCAAGGCAGCAGGGATAATCTCAGGTCAGATTGCGTCGACTTCTGCAACTTTATGATTAGGAGCGAGTTTTCCATCTGACAGAACCACACATCCGGGTGTGATCTCCCTGAAAGCTGAATCGCCCACACTCTACCTGATAAAATCCGTTACGCAACTTAATTAGCATTCTGCCTAATTTTGCGTCAGTTTTACGACGCCATGCTGATTTGCTGAACGCGATAGCTCGCAAGTAATATAGAAGGAGAAAAATGGCTGTCAAAAAAGAGGTGAAAAATGTCAGTGCCAACGGAAGCTATTTCACGCCACGCGTTACTGGAAATAGCCAATCAGATAATCACGCAGCACGACGATTATTTTGTCGGATTAGAAGCCAATGATGTGATTCAGCAAGGTGATGTTTTGGTGTTTCGCGGTCCCTATTTTCTCGATGATGAAGGCTTGCCCACCGCCAAAACCACCACGGTATTTAACGTGTTTAAACACCTCGCGGTCGAACTCTCCTCTCAATATCATCTGGCATAAAAAAGCCCGGCAGTTGCCGGGCTCGGTTACAACAGCGGCTTCTCGCCGCGCTGCCATATTTTCAGAATCAACCGCTCTGCCGCCAGACTGGCGCTGTTGGTGAAGCGATCCATCATTTTACGCTTACGTGCGTAATGGACGCCCAGCACGGTGAAGCGATCCATATGCTTGATAATCAACGCATCGCTGGTGCCGATTTCATCAATCAAACCCAAATCCAGCGCCTGACGGCCATACCAATGCTCGCCGGTCGCCACTTTGTTCAGATCAAGCGACGGACGCATCTGCTGTACAAAATCTTTAAACAGCTGATGCGTTTCATTGAGATCTTCCTGGAATTTCTCGCGCCCTTCTTCCGTATTTTCACCAAATAGCGTCAAAGTCCGTTTGTACTGACCGGCGGTATGCAGCTCGACGTCAATATCGTTGCGCTTTAACAGGCGGTTGAAGTTGGGAATCTGCGCGACCACGCCAATTGAACCAATAATAGAAAACGGTGCGGCCACAATGCGATCCGCCACGCAAGCCATCATGTAACCGCCGCTGGCAGCGACTTTATCCACCACCGCCGTCAATTGCAGACCGGCATCGCGCAGGCGTTGCAGCTGCGAAGCCGCCAAACCGTAGCCGTGTACTACGCCGCCGGGGCTTTCCAGGCGAAGTAGCACTTCATCGCCCGGCACCGCAACTGCCAGCACCGCGGAGATCTCTTCACGCAATGAGGTGACCTCACTCGCGTCCATGCTGCCTTTGAACTCCAGCACATACAGCGTGGGCTTCAGCGTCTCGCTCACGCCCGCTTTAGCATTGCGTTTATCGGCTTTCGCCTTTTGCTTCTCTTCTTTCTTATGCTGCTTGAGCCACACTTTTTGCGCCTGTGGCTTCATTTTGGCGAGCTGCAGATCTTCCTTCATCTCACGATAATCATCATCGAGATGCGTCAAACGCAGCTGACCGCTGCTGTGACGTTTACGCAGCGCGGCATTTAGCACAATCAGAACAATAGCTGCGATCGCCACCACCACGGTAACGGCCTTAGCCAGAAATAATCCATAACTGGAGAAAAAATCCATTCTGCCGCCTTATTAAACAGTAAATTACAACAGCTGTAAGTTTACCCGCTTTACGCGCTGTCGTCGCCTGAAATGCCCGCAGGCGGCACAGAATGCGAGGCTCAAGCGTTGCACCGCGCGGCAAATTCAGGCATAAAGCCAAAAACCTTCTGACCCGAGCAAAGGACATCGCTGTGCATTATCAACCGAAAAGCGATCTGCTGGAAAATCGCATCATCCTCGTCACCGGCGCTTCCGATGGCATCGGCCGTGAAGCGGCGCTGACCTATGCGCGCTACGGCGCGCGCGTCATCCTGTTGGGCCGCAACGCCGACACCCTGCAGAAAACGGAGCAGGCCATTAACCAGTTAAACAAGCAGCCAGCCGCTTCTTTATTACTGGATTTGGCCGAAGCTACGCCAGAAAGCTGCCAGCAGTTAGCCGACCAGGTTACTGCGCTGGTGCCGCGTCTGGATGGCGTGCTGCACAACGCTGGCATTCTGGGCGAAATCGTACCGTTGGAGGAGCTCGATCCACAGATCTGGCGTGACGTGATGCAGATTAACCTTGATGCCACCTTCTATTTAACCCGGGCATTACTGCCGCTGCTGCTGAAATCAGATGCCGGATCGCTGGTGTTTACCACGTCCAGCGTGGGCCGTACCGGCCGTGCAGGCTGGGGCGCGTATGCGGTTTCGAAGTTTGCCACCGAAGGTATGATGCAGGTGCTGGCCGACGAGTATAAAAACCGTCACTTGCGGGTGAACTGCATCAATCCTGGCGGTACGCGCACCAAAATGCGCGCCAGCGCTTTCCCGGATGAGGATGCCAATTTACTCAAAACCCCCGCGGATTTGATGCCGCTCTACCTCTATTTGATGGGCGATGACAGCCGACGTAAAACCGGTACCAGCTTTGATGCGCAGCCGGGACGCAAAGCGGGTCCGGCAACCGCATGAACGATCGCCATCAGCAACGCCAGCAGCGACTAAAAGAGCAAGTTGATGCCCGAATCGCCGCCGCCACCGAGACGCGCGGCATCTTGATGGTGTTCACCGGTAACGGCAAAGGGAAAACCACCGCGGCTTTTGGCACTGCGTTGCGCGCATGCGGACACGGTAAAAAAGTGGCGGCGGTACAGTTCATTAAAGGCGAATGGCCCAACGGTGAACGTAACTTGCTGGAACAGCACGGCGTCGAATTTCAGGTGATGTCCACCGGTTTTACCTGGGATACGCAGAACCGCGAGACCGACACTGCCGCCTGCCAGTTAGTGTGGCAGCAGGCGCGTCGTATGTTGGCCGATAGCCGCGTCGATCTGGTGATCCTGGATGAAATCACGTACATGGTGAGCATGGATTATCTGGATTTAGCGGAGCTGGTCGATGCGCTGCAACAGCGCCCTGCTCAGCAAAGCGTGATCATTACCGGTCGCGGCTGTCATCGTACGTTACTGGATTTGGCAGATACCGTAACGGAAATGCGTCCGGTGAAACATGCGTTTGATGCGGGAATTCAGGCACAGCAAGGAATAGATTGGTAACACGCTGACGCCGCAGAGCACGGCGTCAGGCTTAGGATCAGGAACCGCGTTTAGTGTTATTCCGACGCGGATTGTTGCTCACCACACCGTGACGTTTTACCGCACGACGAATTTGGTTAGCCTTGGTGCGACGACGATCCTTTTCAACGGCCACTTTCGTTACCGTCTCTTCCGGCATACTGACTAACGTACGCAGATAGTTGACTGCCGGTAATTCCATCTCGATCCAGCCGCCGCGTGGCAACCCTTTTGGCAACTGGATATCACCGTAACGCACACGCATCAGTCGGCTAACCTGCACGCCAACCGCTTCCCACAGACGGCGCACTTCGCGGTTACGACCTTCGGTCAGCGTCACGTTGTACCATTGGTTAATGCCTTCGCCGCCGGCAAACTTAATGGTTTTGAACGATGCCGGGCCATCTTCCAGCTGCACGCCTTTGCTCAGCTGACGGATTTTATCGTCATCCACTTCGCCAAACACGCGAACCGCATATTCACGCTCCACTTCACGGCTTGGGTGCATCAAACGGTTAGCCAGTTCACCATCGGTGGTGAACAGCATCAAACCGCAGGTATTCACATCCAGACGACCGACGGCAATCCAGCGTGAACCACGCAGACGCGGCAGACGATCAAATACGGTTGGACGCCCTTCCGGATCGTTACGCGTGCAGAGTTCACCTTCTGGTTTGTAGTACGCCAATACGCGACACACTTCGGTCGCCGACTCAGCGATGGAAACCAGATGGCCATCGATACGAATTTTCAGGGATTTATCACTTTCGATGCGATCGCCAAGCGTCGCCAGTTTGCCGTCAACGCTGACGCGTCCGGCTGAAATCATGGTTTCGATTTCGCGACGCGAACCGTGACCGGCGCGCGCTAATACTTTCTGTAATTTTTCGCTCATGGAGCCTCGTTGTCGCCTTCCCAGGCGTCGTGGTAAGAAGAGGTGCGATACAGGGATTACCAATTCCCATATCAGAATCTGTTACCGCTCTGCATCGCTGCTGCAATCTCAGACGGCCCGCGATTTTACACTAACGCAAGTTTTGTTAACACCTTTTCCTTTGCTGCCGATAACAGAGGGTCTGGTAAAAACGTAGCCATTAAGACCATGACGATAAACATTCAGCTGGCTGATAGATCGATCTTATTTGCATCCGCAGCAACCACGCCAAGTGACTGAATTATTATCACTTGCCCCTAACCTTTCCCGCCTGAGCCTGTTATCAACTTAAGACAACTGATACATTAGCGCTTTGCAAGACTGCTTAACCGCTATTGCTCGCCACGCTTAAGGATAATCACAAACTTTAAATCTAAGTAAAAACAATAAAACAGCATAAAAAACTATTTAACAGCATTAAATAAGGCCCATTACCGTAATAAATGCAAACTGATAGTTTATTGGCACTACAGGTTGGATTAAGTCTGTATTTTTGTATTATTTGATTAATATTAAATTTGATGAATTGTTCTGCAGAAAAAACTGTGTAAAATTTAAGCCTGAAATCCAGTGCGTCGTCATAATAACATAGCTTTCATTTACTATTTATATTCGTTCAACTTACAAATCATTAACGAACCACTGTGTAATTTCACTGATATTACAAACCGGCGCGCGCGGGATTAGACGCGTTTATTCATTTACGGAATGAATTTAATTTGCATGTCGAAAGTCTTCACCAGGGATTTTACGGACATGCTTTAAAGAAGATCACAGCCATGAAAACCTCTCTGCTTTGGCCTGCGCTCGCTGCGCTGGCACTGAGCGGTTGTTCCGTGGGCCACACTGAGTACAGTCGTACTGCGATGCAACACGTTGATATGAGCGTGACAGGCATCCCGACCGTGCTGGGTTTGGGCATTCTCGGTACAACCATTCCTTTGACGCCAGAATACAGCCTGACGGCGGCGCACGTGGCAAAAACGGCCGTGCAGCGTGTCAAGGCCTATCATCCTTATTGCGACGTCGCGATTATTTATCATAAAAACAGTCCAGAAACGCTGGCGAAATTCCGCAACGGTGCTATTGGCGAACCGATTAAAATGTACGGTTACAGCTTTATTTCCGCTATGCCGGTGGAATCGAGCGGCGTTAATTTAGCGCGTACCGCCATTACCAATAAATGGAATAAAAAGCCCTGCATGGCAATGGCATCAAATGCTGGCGTGGTGCAAGGGATGTCGGGCGGCGCGGTATATAATGCGGACCAAACTATTGGCGGGGTGATTGTCGGTTACAGCCATGAAATATCTAACGTTCGCAGCAAGAAAGTCATCTTAAAAGATGTCTCGCTATATATTCCGTACGGGGATTTCAAAACCTGGCTGGAATCCAATATTGGTCAGACGCAGAAAGCCACGCCTGACCATGCATGATTACTGGAACGGGCGCGTGTCACCGACACCTTCGCGCACCACCACCGGCGCATCGCTGGTGAGATCGATCACCGTGGTCGGCTGCTGTCCCAGCGTGCCGCCATCGATGATCAGATCCACCAGCTTGCCAATGCTGTACTGAATCTCTTCCGGATCGGACTCGGTGAAATCATTGCCGGGCAACATCAGCGAAGTCGACATCATCGGCTCGTTGAGGCGCTCCAATAGCGCCAGCGCCACCGGATTGGACGGCACGCGTAGCCCGATGGTTTTACGTTTGTCATTCATCAGACGGCGCGGCACTTCTTTCGTCGCCTTCAAAATGAAGGTGTAGTTGCCCGGCGTGTTGTTTTTCAGGAGGCGAAACGCGGAGTTATCCACCTGCGCGTAAGTCGACAGCTCCGACAGATCGCGGCACATCAGCGTAAAGTTGTGATTGCCATCCAACTGGCGAATGCGACAAATGCGTTCCATGGCATTTTTCTCTTCCAGACGACACCCCAGCGCATAGCCAGAGTCGGTTGGATAAACAATCACGCTGCCTTTATTGAGATAATCAACGGCCTGATTTACCAGGCGCGGCTGCGGATTGTCGGGATGAATGTGAAAATATTGACTCATAAAAACCTCATATCACCTGTCTGTAACAGCACTGCTGGGCGCCAATGCGGGGAAGCGTTCCCAAACCGGCTCCACGCCGCCCGGTAGCCATAACTTGCGTCCCAGTTCTATCCACGGACAAGGTTGGTGGAAATCTGATCCCTGCGACCCGACTAACTGATGGTCACGCGCATAGGTTGCCAGCTGCGTGCGCTCGTTGGGCGCTTGCTGGCACTGCGCGACCTCCATGGCATCGCCACCCACGTCGGCAAAATGCGCAATCAGCCGCTTTAACCATTTAGCCGACAAACCATAACGACCGGGATGCGCCAAAACGGCATAGCCGCCAGAATGATGAATAGCATCAATGGCTTGTTTAATTGTACACCATTGCGGCGGCACGTAGCCGGTTTTCCCGCGCGCCAGATAATTCTTGAATACCTGCGCCATATTGTCGGCTTTGCCAATCTCCACCAGATAACGCGCAAAGTGGCCACGCGTGATCAAGCCGCCCTGCGCCAGTCGCTGCGCACCGGCTAGCGCATCAGGAATGCGAGCGCGCTCGAGGCGTTCGGCAATCTGCTGCGCACGATCAAGGCGTGTCTGATACTGCTGCGCAAGGAATTCAGTCAGCGCGGGATGCTGGCAATCGACATTCAGCCCCACAATGTGGATTTCGTGATTTTCCCATAAGGTTGATGCTTCTAAACCGGCTAGCACGCGGATCGGTAGATCCTGTTGCATCACTGCCGCCTGCGCTTCTGCCACGCCCGCCACCGTGTCGTGATCGGTAATCGCCAGCACACCGACTTTCATCTCAACCGCGCGCTGCACCAGCGCGGTCGGCGTCAATAAGCCGTCAGAAGCCAGCGTATGGCTGTGTAAATCGTAAAGGGGAAAACGAGCGATGTCCGACAAAATAACTCCAGCAACTACATAAACCGGCAGGCATGATAACGATTTTGCCCCTGGCTGAAAAAGAGTATTGACATTTTTCGCCCGAACCAGTTAACTAGTACACAAGTTCACACGTAACGGGTATTTAATCATGACTATTTTTGGTACGCATCTAAATGGTTGGTGGCGCGAAGATCCCTTTATCGGGCGACGTCGTCGTGCACAATTTGCGTAACCGCAGTGCAGATTGATACCTAAGCCCGCCGCCGAGCGGGCTTTTTTTTGAGCGAAATTCAGAGAATCCATTATGGCTATTGCGAAACCTACATTGAAGTTGATAACCGGTACCGCGCCCTACCGCGAAGATCCGGCCGCAGTGTTTCATCAGTTATGCGGCGCACGTCCAGCAACTCTGCTGCTTGAATCCGCAGATATCGACAGCAAACAAAACCTGAAAAGCCTGTTAATCGTCGATAGCGCGCTGCGCGTCAGTGCGCTGGGCAACATCGTCACCATCAAAGCGCTGTCGGAAAATGGTCGCGCCATCTTGCCGCTGTTGGACGAGGCGCTGCCCTCTGAGGTGCGTATCGAGGTGCGCCCTGATGGCCGCGAGCTGCATTTCACCCAGCCGCAAGGCATGCAGGACGAAGATTCCCGCCTGAAGGCCCTTTCCGTATTTGATGCGCTGCGCCTGATCCCGCAGCTGGTGAACAGCCCGGAAGAGGAGCGTGAAGCGATGCTACTTGGCGGCTTATTCGCTTATGACTTAGTGGCCGGTTTCGAAGATCTGCCGCAACTGCGCAACGAACAGCGTTGCCCGGATTACTGCTTCTATCTGGCCGAAACCTTACTGGTGATCGACCACCAGCAGCGCACTGCTCGCCTGCAGGCCAGCTTGTTCTGTCCATCGACCAGCGAGTTCCAGCGTCTGCAAGGCCGCATCGAACAACTGCGCGGCCAGATGACGCAAGCAGCGCCCGCATTGCCGGTCCAGCGCGTCGAGCACATGACGCTGAGCACCAGTCAGAGCGATGAAGAGTACTGCAGCGTCGTTCGTGAGATGCAGGAAGCGATTCGCATTGGCGAAATCTTCCAGGTTGTCCCTTCACGTCGCTTCTCGCTGCCGTGCCCTTCTCCACTGGCCGCTTACGACACGTTGAAAAACAGCAATCCAAGTCCTTACATGTTCTTTATGCAGGATCAGGATTTCGCGCTGTTTGGTGCCTCGCCAGAAAGCTCACTGAAATATGACGCGACGTCGCGTCAGATTGAGATCTACCCGATTGCCGGTACGCGTCCACGTGGCCGCCATGCCGATGGCTCGCTGGATCGCGATCTCGACAGCCGCATCGAACTGGAAATGCGCACCGACCATAAAGAGATGGCTGAGCACCTGATGCTGGTGGATTTAGCACGTAACGATTTGGCGCGTATCTGCGTGCCGGGCAGCCGTTACGTGGCAGACCTGACTAAAGTTGACCGCTACTCATTCGTGATGCATCTGGTGTCACGCGTGGTCGGCACGCTACGCGCAGATCTCGACGTGCTGCACGCCTACCGCGCCTGCATGAACATGGGCACGCTGAGCGGCGCACCGAAAGTGCGTGCGATGCAACTGATTGCCGGGAAAGAAGGCACACGTCGCGGCAGCTACGGCGGCGCAGTCGGCTATTTCACCGCTAACGGCGATCTTGATACCTGCATCGTTATCCGTTCCGCGTGGGTTGAAGACGGCGTAGCCACCGTGCAAGCCGGTGCCGGCGTGGTGCTGGATTCCCAGCCTCAGGCAGAAGCGGACGAGAGCCGCAATAAAGCGCGCGCGGTATTGCGTGCCATCGCAACAGCCCATCACTGCAAGGAGATTTTCTGATGGCCGATATCCTGCTGCTCGATAACATCGACTCTTTTACTTACAACCTCGTTGATCAGCTGCGTACCTTTGGCCATAACGTGGTGATTTACCGCAACAACGTGCCCGCTGAGGTGCTGATTGAACGCCTGCAGCAGATGGAAAATCCGATTCTGATGCTGTCGCCGGGTCCGGGCGCGCCGAAAGATGCCGGATGCATGCCAGATTTGCTGCAAGCGCTGCGCGGTCGTCTGCCGATTATCGGCATCTGTCTCGGTCATCAGGCGATTGTTGAAGCCTACGGCGGCCATGTCGGCCAGGCCGGCGAGATCCTGCACGGCAAAGCCTCTTCTATTACCCATGATGGCGAAGGCATGTTCGCTGGCCTGAGCAATCCGCTGCCGGTGGCGCGCTATCACTCGCTGGTCGGTAGCAATACGCCAGCCGAATTGACCGTTAACGCCAGCTACAACGGCATGGTGATGGCCGTGCGCCACGATGCCGACCGGGTGTGTGGCTTCCAGTTCCACCCCGAATCCATTCTCACCACTCAGGGCGCGCGCTTATTAGAACAGACGTTGGCCTGGGCGCTGGCGAAGTAATAGGGAGATTATGATGCAAACTATTTTGGAAAAACTTTATCAGTCTGAGACGCTGAGCCAGGGCGAAAGCCACCAGCTATTTAGCGCTATTATTACCGGTCAGCTGGAGCCGACGCAGTTAGCCGCCGCGCTGATTGCCATGAAAGTCCGTGGCGAGCGTCCGGAAGAGATCGCCGGTGCCGCTTCCGCGCTGCTGGCCGATGCAAAACCGTTCCCGCGCCCGGATTACACCTTTGCCGATATCGTCGGTACCGGCGGTGACGGCAGCAACAGCATCAACATCTCGACCGCCAGCGCCTTTGTTGCGGCAACCTGCGGCCTGAAAGTGGCAAAGCACGGTAATCGCAGCGTCTCCAGCAAATCGGGTTCTTCCGATCTGCTGGCGGCATTTGGCATCAATCTGGATATGCCTGCGGAACAAGCACGTGAGGCGCTGGACGACCTCAACGTCTGCTTCCTGTTTGCTCCGCAGTATCACAGCGGTTTTCGTCACGCAATGCCGGTACGTCAGCAGTTGAAAACCCGTACCATCTTTAACGTGTTGGGTCCGCTGATTAACCCTGCGCGTCCACCGCTGGCGGTGATTGGCGTGTATAGCCCGGAGCTGGTACTGCCAATCGCCCAAACGCTAAAAGTGCTCGGCTATCAACGTGCGGCTGTGGTTCACGGCGGTGGCATGGATGAAGTGGCGCTGCATAGCCCAACGCAGGTCGCCGAGCTGCGTGATGGCGAAATCACTGGCTATCAGCTGACGCCAGAAGACTTCGGTTTTGGCTTCCATGATAAAGACGCGTTGGCAGGCGGCACGCCGGAAGAAAACCGTGACATTCTGACCCGTTTACTCCAGGGTAAAGGCCAGCCCGCCCATGAGCAGGCGGTGGCGGTGAACGTCGCAATGTTACTGAAAGTGTTCGGAAATGAAGATTTGCGCGACAACGCACAGCGCGCCATCGCTGCCATTCGCAGCGGACAGGCCTACGAGCGCGTTGTCGCTCTGGCAGCGAGAGGATGAGATGAGTATTAAGGGCACTGTTTTAGAGAAAATCGTACAAGATAAAGCCGTCTGGGTTGAAGCACGCAAAGCACAGCAGCCGCTGGCCACCTTCCAGAACGATTTGCAGCCTGCGGAACGTCATTTTTACGATGCACTGCGTGGCTCACGCACCGTATTCATCCTGGAATGCAAAAAAGCATCGCCCTCCAAAGGGCTGATTCGCGAGGATTTCGATCCCGCCACCATCGCTGGCGTATATCGTCATTACGCTTCTGCGGTGTCGGTGTTAACCGATGAGAAATACTTCCAGGGCGATTTTGCGTTCCTGCCGATTGTTAGCGCCGCCATCACGCAACCGGTGTTGTGCAAAGACTTCATCATCGATCCGTATCAGATCTATCTGGCACGACATTATCAGGCCGACGCCATTTTGCTGATGTTGTCGGTGCTGGATGATGAGCAATATCGTCAGCTCGCCGCCGTGGCGCACAGCCTGAAAATGGGCGTGCTGACCGAAGTCAGTAATGAAGAAGAGATGGAACGCGCGATTGCGCTGGAAGCCAAAGTCGTCGGCATTAATAACCGCGACCTGCGCGACCTGTCCATCGACCTGAATCGCACGCGTCAGTTAGCCCCGCGCCTCGGACATGGCGTCACCGTCATCAGCGAATCTGGCATTCACAATTATGCGCAGGTTCGTGAGCTGAGCCACTTCGCTAACGGCTTCCTGATTGGCTCCGCGCTGATGGAAGAAGCCGATCTCACCGCTGGCGTGCGACGCGTATTGCTCGGTGATAATAAAGTCTGCGGCCTGACCCGCGCCGAAGATGCACGCGCAGCGCAGGAAGCCGGCGCCATTTACGGTGGCTTGATCTTCGCTGAAGGCTCACCGCGTAAAATCAGCCGCGAGCAGGCGCAGATTGTGCAGGCGGCTGCCCCGCTGAAGTATGTTGGCGTGTTCCGCAACAATGCGGCAAGTGACATTGTCACGCTAGCGGAAAGTTTAAAACTTTATGCAGTGCAGCTGCACGGCGATGAAGATCAAGCGTTTGTCGCACAATTGCGTCATGCGCTGCCAGCAGACACCAAAATCTGGAAAGCGCTGAGCATTAAAGAGCAGTTACCTGCGCGCGACTGGCCGCACGTCGATCGTTACGTGTTTGATAATGGCCAGGGCGGCACCGGCCAGCGTTTCGATTGGTCACTGCTGCAAGGCCAGGATCTCAGCAATGTGCTGCTGGCCGGTGGCCTAAGCGCGGACAACTGCGTAGAGGCCGCGCAGCTGGGCTGTGCCGGCCTCGATTTCAACTCCGGCGTAGAATCTGCGCCAGGCATTAAAGATGCCAGCAAAGTCGCGGCGGTATTCCGCACGCTGCGCGCCTATTAATTTCGCTTGCCCGCCATGGTGCGGGCCGAATAAGGAAGATGAAAAATGACCACGTTATTGAATCCCTATTTTGGCGAGTTTGGCGGCCAGTACGTACCACAAATCCTGATGCCAGCCTTGCGCCAGTTGGAAAATGCGTTTGTTGAAGCGCAGCGCGATCCCGAGTTTCAGGCCGAGTTTACTGACCTGCTGAAAAACTACGCTGGACGCCCAACGGCTTTGACGCTGTGCAGCAACCTGACTAAAGGCAGCAAAACCCGCCTTTATCTAAAGCGTGAAGATTTGCTGCACGGTGGTGCGCATAAAACCAACCAGGTGCTGGGTCAGGCGCTGTTGGCTAAGCGCATGGGCAAAAACGAGATCATCGCGGAAACCGGCGCCGGTCAGCACGGTGTCGCGTCAGCGTTAGCCTGTGCCCTGCTGGGTATGAAGTGCCGCATCTACATGGGCGCCAAGGACGTTGAGCGTCAGTCGCCAAACGTATTCCGTATGCGTCTGATGGGCGCGGAAGTGATTCCGGTGCATAGCGGCTCAGCCACGCTGAAAGATGCCTGTAACGAGGCGCTGCGCGACTGGTCTGGCAGCTATGAAACCGCGCACTACATGCTCGGCACCGCCGCTGGCCCGCATCCGTTCCCGACTATCGTGCGTGAATTCCAGCGCATGATTGGTGAAGAGACCAAAGCCCAGATTCTGGAGCGCGAAGGTCGCCTGCCGGATGCGGTGTTAGCCTGCGTGGGCGGTGGTTCGAACGCTATCGGCATGTTCGCTGATTTTATCGAAGAAGAAAGTGTTGGCCTGATCGGCGTAGAGCCGGCCGGTCACGGGATCGAAACCGGAGAACACGGTGCGCCGCTCAAGCACGGTCGCGTGGGTATCTATTTCGGTATGAAAGCGCCGATGATGCAGACCGAAGAGGGGCAGATTGAAGAATCCTACTCAATCTCTGCAGGTCTGGACTTCCCGTCAGTGGGTCCTCAGCATGCGCATCTGAACAGTATCGGCCGCGCGGAATATGTTTCGATCACCGATGACGAAGCGCTCAGCGCCTTTAAAGAGCTGTGCCGTGCTGAAGGGATTATTCCTGCGCTCGAATCCTCACACGCGCTGGCACATGCACTGAAAATGATCCGCGAAAATCCGGAAAAAGAGCAGCTGCTGGTGGTTAACCTTTCTGGTCGCGGCGATAAAGACATCTTCACCGTTCACGATATTTTGAAAGCCAAGGGAGAGATCTGATGGAACGTTACAATCAGCTGTTTCAACGTCTGTCGGCGCAGCAAGAAGGCGCGTTTGTCCCCTTCGTTACTCTCGGCGATCCGTCACCTGAACTGTCGCTAAAAATTATCGATACCCTGGTGGAAGGCGGTGCGGATGCGCTAGAGCTCGGTATTCCGTTCTCGGATCCGCTGGCCGACGGCCCAACCATACAGGGCGCGACGCTGCGTGCCTTTGCTTCCGGCACCACCGTGGCGCAGTGCTTTGAAATTCTGGCGACCGTGCGTCAGAAATATCCCGAGCTGCCGATTGGCTTGCTGATGTACGCCAATCTGGTGTTCAGCAAAGGTATTGACAACTTTTATGCGCAGTGTGAAGCGGTGGGCGTCGATTCCGTGCTGGTTGCGGATGTGCCGCTGGAAGAGTCTGCGCCCTTCCGTCAGGCTGCGCTGCGCCACAATGTGGCGCCGATCTTTATCTGTCCACCAAATGCTGACGATGAACTGCTGCGTGAGATCGCTGCGCACGGTCGCGGTTATACCTATTTGCTGTCACGCGCAGGCGTCACCGGTTCGGAAAATCGTGCCAGCCTGCCGCTGCATCACCTGATCGAAAAGCTGCGTGAGTTTAACGCTGCGCCGCCGCTGCAGGGCTTTGGTATCTCTGAACCCGGCCAGGTGAAAGAAGCCATCGCCGCCGGTGCGGCGGGTGCCATTTCCGGGTCGGCAATTGTGAAAATTATTGAGCGTAACCAGAACGATCCGGCAACGCTGCTCAGCGAGCTGAAAGCCTTTGTGAGCAGTCTGAAAGCAGCCACCCGCTAAAATCTTCAGGGCCTTATTCGCAGGTGCGGATAAGGCCTTTTTATTGCCACAAACATCCCCAAACTCAAATTCCCGTCTACTCTCAGATTTTCATGCCCAGCGAAAACTACGATTGGATCATTAAGTGGTAAAAAACTCCCTATTTCTGACTTTTTCACGCGCGCCGATTTGCTGATTTCGCATCTCCAGACCACAATTAATTGCGCCGCCCCATTGCGGCGAAACATCATCTAAGACAGGGAGATAACCAATGAAATTTTTCAAAGTCGTTGCAGGATTTATGATGGCTGCGGTAATGGCGCTGGCACTTAGCGCGTGTGCACCCACAGCAACCAAAGAAGGCACTGGCGGTTACATCGACGATACCGTGGTAACCACCAAAGTTAAGGCTCAGCTGTTGAATGACGAGTCGCTGAAATCGACCGAAATTAACGTTGAAACCTTCAAGGGTAAAGTTCAGCTGAGCGGTTTTGTCAGCTCACCGCAGATGGCAAATCGCGCGGTGGCCGTAACCCGTAGCGTGGCGGGCGTGAAATCTGTGGTTAACAATATGCAGATCAAATAACACAACGGGCGACCTTCTGGTCGCCCGCTTCATTTCTGGTTGCCGATTAGAATCGATATCCCGCACCAAAGAAGAACACCCACGGATCGATACGCGTGTTGATGTTTTGCTGCTCACCGCCAGCTTTAAATTTCACTTCGGTATCAATATCCATGTACCACAGCGATGCGTTCAGCATCCAGTCGCGGTTGATTTGATAATCCAGACCAACCTGGCCCGCCATGCCCCACGAGTCTTTGACGCTCAGGTCGCTTAAACCGGCATCCTCACCCGTTTGGTTGAATTTGGCATCGTAAAAGGTGGTGTAGTTGATACCGACGCCAACGTACGGGCGGACTTTACTTTTGCTATCAAAGAAATAGTACTGCGCCATTAAGGTTGGCGGCAGCTGACGAACGGTGGCCAGATTACCGGTGGCGCCCAGTCCAACCTTATGACGGAACGGGGTTGCAGCCAGCAGCTCAACGCCGATGTTATCCGTAACCATATAGGTGAAGGTCAAGCCCAGCTGCGTATCGTTGCTAACGTTAAAGCCGCCCATACCCAGCACATTGTCAGAGCCTTCGGTCGGACGAACGGTGGCGCTACCTGCACGCATAAAGAAATCACCGGCTTCATGAGCCAGAGCCAGTTGCGGAATTGCAAGCGCCATCAGCAGTGCGCATTTTGCCAGTTTCATAATCACTCCTTTGCCAAATAAAGATGGGTCACAATGTTGAATGCGGCACAACATTTACCCCTTTTTTGGTAAAAGATCATCTGCATCAATCTAAATTAATCACTTAAAAAACAATGAATTGATTCAGATCAATTTTGGCTTTACAGCGCGTAATAAAAGTCCGCTTGCGAAAATTTTTCGCCGTGACTATTTTAACTTTCCCCTGTGTGATTTTGGTTCGATACCTTAAAGGTGGCGGGCGATCAGATGAGCGATTCACTAAATCCTTGCGTGACCTGTGGCGCATGCTGCGCGCACTTCCGTGTCTCATTTTACTGGGCCGAAGCCGATGATGGCGCCGGTGCTGTTCCCGTTGAATTAACCGAACCGTTAACCCCGTTTATGCGCAATATGCGCGGCACCAACCAACGCCAGCCGCGCTGTATTGCGCTGCAGGGCGACGTCGGCGGCTGCGTCTCCTGCGGTATTTATCAGCAGCGCCCTTCGCCATGTCGGGAGTTTTCGATGTCCGGCGAGAACGGTGAACAGAACGAAGCTTGCGATCGCGCCCGTGCTCGCTACGGTCTTCCTGCGCTTTTTCACCCTTCTTTACCTGTTATGACAGAAAGTTATCCCAATGCGGGTGCCAGCACGCCAGTAGAACATGTACAATCGCCGGGTTAATTAATCCGGTTCTTTCAAGGAGTTTACATGTCTATCACGGCAAGCTCGTTATACCGTGACACAGGAAATTTTTTGCGCCATCAGCTGGTTACTATTTTACTGCTGGCGCTGCTGACCTCGTTCATTACTGTGATCGTCGGCCACGCGTTAACGCCAGGTGAAGACCAGCTCTCGTTGTTGAGCCAGTCCAATGACAGCGCATCGTCGCTGTTTGAGCTGGTACAAAATATGTCTCCGGATCAGCAGCGTATTTTGCTGCGCGCTTCCGCTGCAGGCACGTTCGCTGCGTTGATTGGCAACACGCTGCTGCTGGGTGGCATGCTGCTTCTAATCCCAATGGTATCGGGCGGACAACGCGTCAGCGCGCTGCGCGCTATTGGTGCATCTGCGCCCATCCTGCCAAAGCTGCTGCTGCAGACCTTCCTGATTACCCTGCTGGTTCAATTGGGCTTTATGGTGCTGATGGTACCGGGCGTGATTCTGGCGATCCTGTTTTCACTGGCACCGGTGATTCTCGCCAATGAGAAGCTCGGCGTGATTGGCGCGATGCGTGCCAGCATGCGTCTCGCCTGGAAGAATATTAAGGTTATCGCACCGGCTATTGTGCTGTGGCTGCTGGCCAAAATTGTGCTGATGTTCTTCTTCTCATCGCTGACCGTGCTGCCCGCCAATATCGCCTCCGTGGTGTTGAACGCGCTGGGTAACCTGGTCTCCGCAGTGCTGATTATCTACCTGTACCGGCTGTATATGCTGTTACGTTAATCGTTATGGCGCTCACCCGGGCGCCATAACTGTACGCTCCTGCCTACTTGGAAACGCTATGAAGCAGTTACTCGATTTTCTTCCCCTGGTGGTTTTCTTCATCTTCTACAAGCTGTACGACATCTTTGTTGCTTCTGGCGCACTGATCGTTGCCACCGGTCTGGCACTGGTCGTCAGTTGGGTGCTCTACCGCAAGCTGGAAAAGATGACCATTTTTACCTTTGTGCTGGTCGCGGTATTCGGCACGCTGACGCTGGTATTCCATAACGATGAATTCATCAAATGGAAAGTCACGGTGATCTATTCGCTGTTTGCCGTCGCGCTGCTCTACAGCCAGTGGTTTATGAAGCAACCGCTGATCCAAACCATGCTGGGTAAAGAGTTACAACTGCCTTCAGGCGTGTGGCGCAATCTCAACATTGCCTGGGCAATCTTCTTCCTCGCCTGCGGCTTAGCGAATATTTATGTTGCGTTTTGGTTATCGCAGGAATTTTGGGTTAACTTTAAGGTGTTCGGTCTGACCGGCCTGACCCTACTCTTTACTCTGTTAAGCGGCGTGTATATCTGGCGACAGATGCCGCAACAAGAACAAAAATAATGCCACTCCGCCCGACAGCGTCGGGCTTCTCTTCACCTGCAGAAGAACTGAGCAATGGACGAAAAACATAAGTCGCCGCAAGGCGAGATGGTGTTGCGTACCCTGGCCATGCCAGCGGATACCAATGCTAACGGAGATATATTTGGTGGCTGGTTGATGTCGCAGATGGACATGGGCGGCGCAATTAAGGCGAAAGAGATTGCCGAAGGACGTGTCGTCACCGTGCGCGTGGACGGAATGACGTTCCTTAAACCGGTGGCGGTTGGCGATGTGGTGAGCTGCTACGCACGCTGCATCCGCACCGGCAACAGTTCCATGACCATAAACGTCGAAGTGTGGATAAAGAAAGTGTCGTCCGAACCGATTGGACAGACCTACTGCGCAACCGAAGCGGTGTTTGTCTACGTCGCTGTCGACAATACCGGTCAATCTCGCCCGTTGCCGCCCGGCAGAAGCAATTTAAGCGATCTGTAACATTAAAAAAGCGGTCATCTGACCGCTTTCTTATTGCCTCTCAGCCACGAGTGCTTATTCGATATTGGCGCCACCATTGATGCGGAATACGATGTTCATGGTGAGATTCTTGCCCGGACGACCTGGCTGATAACGCCACTTCTTCATCGCCTGCTTCACTTCGCGCTCGAACATGTTGCGCGGTTCTGCCGACAAAATCTGGACGTTATCCACACGACCGTCGCTATCAACGTCAAACTGCACCCGCACACGTCCCTCAACACGCAGCGCGAACGCACGTGCCGGATAGGCAGGCTTGCTGACGCTCATCGCTTTCGGACCATCTGAAATGCTCGGCGTTGCGGTCGGATTGGCTTTGGGCGCGGTTGTTGGACGCGTCTGCGTGGTTGCCGCTTCCTGCTTAAACGGATTTTCCTGCGGCTTCACTTGCTGACGCGGTTTCGGCTCAACCTTCTTTTCAACCTTTGGCTTCGGTTTAGGTTTTGGCTTCGGCTTAGGCTCCGGCTTAGGAATCGGTACAGGCTCAACCTTCGGCGGCTCTGGCGCCACTTCAGGCTCCGGCTCAGGTTCAGGTGGCGGCGGCGTGACCTGAGCAGGCGCAGGTTCGGGTTGCACTTCCGGAGCCACCAGCGAAACGCTGATAGGCTGGGACGCTTTTGGAACTTCAATCACCTGATGAAAAGATGCATAGAGAATGCCAGCGATCAACGAACCGTGAAGTACCACGGATAAAATTACAGCAATGGGGGTACGTGAAGGTAAAGGCGTAGTCAACGTGGTCATATCATTCATGTTCATTGAGTGAAGCGCAGATTTTAAATGCAAATAGCAATCAGTTTCAATAAGCGATGTGCAAGCGCCCCGCAGAAAGGTCTTTTTTAACCCTGATTGCGCTGAATGACAGCGTATTTATCTTTCGTTTGCACTCTGATTAACGATCACTTAACGTGTCACGCAATTTCGGCAAGTCTAACGGGAGTATCCCATCGTGCTTTACGTCATTTATGCGGAAGATACCGCTGATTCACTGGAAAAACGCAACTCGGTACGTCCCGCGCATCTTGCTCGTTTGAAGCTGTTGCAAGATGAAGGTCGACTGATTGCTGCGGGTCCGCTGCCAGCAGTTGACAGCAACGATCCAGGCCCGGCCGGTTTCAGCGGTTCCGTGATCATCGCCGAATTCTCTTCGCTGGAAGTCGCGGAATCATGGGCCAAGGATGATCCCTACATTGCCGCAGGCGTGTATGAGAAAGTCGCGGTCAAACCGTTCAAACGCGTTTTCTAATCTATGTGGTTGTCAGTTTTACTGCTGGTGATAGCATTCGGTCTCATCGGCAGAGCACTTTGGCTATGGCGTCAGCAAGGTTGGCGCAACGCTCGTCAGCACATTGTGATGTTAATTGTGCTGGCAGCGGCAGTAGAGATGGTCAATGTCATCCGGGTGCTACGCGGCGCATGATGGCCGCGTAAACCCATCAGTCCATTTGCGAGATAAACAGGATGGAGCGGCGATGTTGCTGCGCCACCTGATGACGAATGGTATGGATGCGCTTATAACGACGCGACTGCCCTTCCAGCCAGCGAGAACGACGACGGTGTACCTGACGTAACATTCTCCAGCGCGCCACTTCATTTTTGCTGCGTCTCATCACATCCTCTCAGACAGGCTAAACTCGGCAGGCATTATAAAGATCTGCCAGGAAATGCCAAATCGAAAGCTTCATCGAAACGTCATTCACGATTAAAGGTTTCACTCCCTGTGATCAGCACGTAAACTTTGCACAACAAAGCGCGAACAGGACGTCCACTTAATGACCACATTTTATACCCTAATCAGTTGGTTGCTGCTGTTTGGTTACTGGCTGCTGATTGCGGGTGTCACGCTACGTATTCTGATGAAACGCCGCGCAGTCACTTCAGCAATGGCCTGGCTGCTGATCATCTACATTCTACCGCTGGTGGGTATAATCGCTTATCTCTCTTTTGGTGAGTTGCATTTAGGTAAAAGGCGTGCCGAACGCGCGCGCACCATGTGGCCCTCCACCGCCAAATGGCTTAACGATCTCAAACAGTGCCGTCATATCTTCGCCACCGAACACAGCGACGTGGCGCGGTCCCTGTTTGATTTGTGCCGCCATCGTCAGGGCATCGCCGGCGTGAAAGGTAATCAGCTGCAGTTGCTGACCAACTCTGATGACGTGATGCACGCACTGATCCGTGATATCCAGCTGGCACGGCATAATATCGAGATGGTGTTCTATATCTGGCATCCCGGCGGGCTGGCCGATGAAGTGGCGGAATCGCTGATGGCTGCATCGCGTCGCGGTGTACATTGCCGTTTGATGCTGGATTCAGCGGGCAGCGTCACCTTCTTCCGCAGTCCTTGGGTCAATATGATGCGCAATGCCGGCATCGATGTGGTTGAAGCGTTGCAGGTAAGCCTGCTGCGTGTTTTCCTGCGCCGCATGGACTTGCGACAGCATCGTAAAGTGGTGCTGATCGATAACTACATCGCTTATACCGGCAGCATGAATCTGGTCGATCCACGCTTCTTTAAGCAGGAAGCCGGCGTGGGACAATGGATTGACCTGATGGCGCGCATGGAAGGCCCGGTGGCAACCACCATGGGCATTGTGTATGCCTGCGACTGGGAGATTGAAACCGGTAAACGCATTCTGCCGCCCGCGCCGGATGGCAACGTGATGCCCTTCGAACAGGAGAGCGGACATACCATTCAGGTAATCGCTTCTGGGCCCGGCTTTCCGGAAGATATGATCCACCAGGCGTTACTCACAGCGGTCTACTCCGCGCGTCAGCAGCTGATTATGACCACGCCCTACTTTGTGCCGAGCGATGACCTGCTGCACGCCATCTGTACCGCAGCGTTACGCGGTGTGGAAGTGAGCATCATTGTGCCGCGCCATAATGATTCGCTGCTGGTAGGCTGGGCGAGTCGTGCCTTCTTCACCGAACTGCTGGAAGCCGGCGTGAAGATTTACCAGTTTGAAGATGGCCTGTTGCATACCAAAAGTGTGCTGGTTGACGGGCAGCTGAGTTTGGTCGGCACGGTTAATCTGGATATGCGCAGCCTGTGGCTCAACTTTGAGATCACCTTGGTGGTTGATGATGACGGCTTTGGCAGCGATCTCGCTACCGTGCAGGATGATTACATCGCCCGCTCACGCTTACTGGATGGTGCTCGCTGGGCTAAACGTGCCTGGTGGCAACGCATCGTTGAACGACTGTTTTACTTCTTTAGTCCTTTACTGTAAAACGAGCGAAAATATTACCGCCTCAGGGCAAGCAGGAATGACCATGGATTTAAATAATCGCCTTACTGAAGATGAAACGCTGGAGCAGGCTTACGATATTTTTCTTGAGCTGGCTGGCGACAATCTCGATCCCGCTGACATTATTCTGTTCAATCTGCAGTTTGAAGAGCGCGGTGGCGCGGAACTGTTCGATCCGGCGGAAGACTGGCAGGAACATGTTGATTTCGATCTCAACCCAGACTTCTTCGCAGAAGTGGTGATTGGATTAGGTGAAGCCGACGGCGAGCCGATCACTGATGTGTTTGCACGCGTCCTGCTTTGCCGCGAGAAAAATCACAAACTCTGCCACATCCTGTGGCGCGAGTAAGCGACAGACAAAAAAACGCCGGGCGATTGCCCGGCGTTTTCATTTACAGCGGATCGACTTTTAAACAAGAGACCGCATGACGGAAGCTGCCTTCCAGCAGCGGCCGGGTTTTCGCGCACTCTGGTCCGGCAATCGGGCAACGGGTACGGAACACGCAACCCGATGGCGGATTGATCGGGGATGGCAGCTCTCCTTCCAGCAGCTGGATTTGCTTGTTCTTCTCCAGGTCTGGATCGGGAATCGGCACCGCTGACATCAGCGCGCGGGTGTACGGATGCTGCGGATTGTTATACACCGCATCGTAAGTACCCAGCTCAACCGCATGCCCGAGATACATCACCAGCACGCGATCGGAGATGTGTTTTACCACCGCCAAATCGTGCGCGATAAAGATCAGTGACAGCCCCATTTCTCGCTGCAATTGCTGCAACAGGTTAACGACCTGCGCCTGAATCGACACGTCCAGCGCCGATACCGGCTCATCGCAGATGATCAGCTTCGGCTCGAGAATCAGCGCACGCGCGATGCCAATACGCTGACACTGGCCGCCCGAGAACTCGTGCGGATAGCGGTTGATGAGGTTAGGTAACAACCCAACCTTCATCATCATGGTTTTCACCTTATCCTTCACTTGCTGGCCCGGCATCTTCGGGTAATAGGTGCGCAGCGGTTCAGCAATGATATCGCCAATGGTCATACGCGGATTGAGCGATGCCAGCGGATCCTGGAAGATCATCTGGATATCGCTGCGCGCCTGACGCCACTGCTCCTGGCTTTGCCCGAGCAGATCGCGTCCTAACCAGGCGACGCGCCCTTCTGTGGCTTTTACCAGGCCAATGATGGCGCGGGCCAGCGTTGATTTACCGCAGCCTGATTCGCCTACCACGCCCAACGTTTCACCTTCGTACAAACGCAGGCTGACGCCGTCGACCGCTTTCAGGGTATGCGGTGGCTGCCAGAACCACTGTTTGCCATCCTTAATCTCGAAGTGCACCTTAAGGTCGGCGATCTCCAGCAGGACTTTTTTCTCTTCGACTACGGTGCTCATACTAACTCCTCCACCGGCTTGAAGCAGGCACGCAAGCGACCTTCAGCGAAAGGCTCCAGCGGCGGTGCCTTGGCACAAATGTCCATGGCGTAGGCGCAGCGAGGCTGGAACGGACAGCCTTGCGGCAGGCGCAGTAGGTTTGGCGGGTTGCCTGGAATGGTGGTCAGCGACTCGCCCTCCTCAGCATCCAGACGCGGCACCGCACTCAGCAAGCCAATCGAGTATGGATGGGCAGGATGATAGAACACATCACGTGCACGGCCATATTCCATGGTACGACCGGCGTACATCACCAGCACTTTGTCACAGATACCCGCTACCACGCCGAGATCGTGGGTAATCATCACAATCGCGGTATTGAATTCGCGCTTCAGCTCATTCAGCAGCGTCATGATCTGCGCCTGTACGGTCACGTCGAGCGCCGTAGTCGGCTCATCGGCAATCAGCAGCTTCGGCCGACACAGCAGCGCCATCGCAATCATCACACGCTGACGCATACCGCCCGAGAACTCATGCGGAAACATCTTCATACGCTTACGCGCTTCCGGCATTTTCACCGCATCCAGCATGCGCACCGACTCTTCGAACGCCTGGGCGCTGTTCATGCCTTTATGCAGCTTCAGCACTTCCATTAACTGCTCGCCGACGCGCATGTAAGGGTTAAGCGACGTCATTGGATCCTGGAAGATCATCGCAATCTGCTCTGCGCGCAGTTTGTTGAGCTTGTTTTCCGGCAGATTGAGGATCTCTGCGCCGTTAAATTTCGCTGAACCGCCAATGCGCCCATTTTTTGCCAGCAGGCTCATCAAGGCAAACGCGGTTTGCGATTTCCCCGAGCCGGATTCGCCAACAATGCCCAGCGTTTCACCCGCATGCAGTGAAAAGTTGAGGTCGTTCACAGCGGTGACATCGCCATCGTGGGTGCTAAAGGTGACGCGCAGGTCTTTTACATCAAGCAGCAGGTTATTGTTTCCCGCACGTGCAGCCATGGCTGGCTGAAATTCATGAATGGTCATCGGGAAACTCCTTAACGATCTTTCGGGTCGAGGGCATCACGCAAGCCATCGCCGATAAAGTTAAAACAGAACAGTGTGACCACGAGGAAACCTGCCGGGAACATCAGTAACCACGGCGACACTTCCATCGAGTTGGCGCCATCGCTTAGCAATGCGCCCCAACTGCTCAGCGGTTCCTGAGTGCCGAGGCCAAGGAAGCTGAGGAAAGATTCGAACAGGATCATGCTCGGCACCAGCAGCGAGGCATACACCACCACCACGCCTAATACGTTTGGCACAATGTGACGCAGCACGATTTTGAAGGTGCTCACACCGCCGACCTGCGCCGCTTCGATGAACTCTTTGCGCTTCAGGCCCAGCGTCTGCCCACGTACGATACGCGCCATATCCAGCCACGACACCATGCCGATCGCCACAAAGATCAGCAGAATATTGCGACCAAAGAAGGTTACCAGCAGGATAACGAAGAACATGAACGGGAAGGAGTTGAGGATCTCCAGAATACGCATCATCACCGAGTCGATTTTACCGCCCAGATAACCCGCCAGTGAGCCATACAGCGTGCCCACCAGCACCGCGATCAGCGCGGAGGCAATGCCCACCATCAGCGAGATACGGCCACCAATCGCAACACGCACCAGCAGGTCGCGACCCGATGAATCGGTGCCAAACCAGTGGCCGGAGACGGTATCCGGCGCGGCAGACATCATCGCCCAGTCGGTGTCGTCATATTTGAACTGCGACAACATCGGGGCGAACACCACGAACAAAGTGATCACCAGCAGCACCAGCAGGCTGATGAAGGCTGCACGGTTGTGAATAAAGCGGCGACGCGCATCCTGCCAGAGGCTGCGCCCTTCGACTTCCAGTTTTTCACTGAAGGCATCCAGAGCTTCGCTGTTTTTCTTACTTAACATCATGGGCGAGCTCCACAATCAGTAACGGATTTTCGGATCGATCACGGCGTACAGCACATCAACAATCGCGTTAAACAGAATGGTCAGCACGCCAACCAGAATGGTCAGACTCATCACCAGCGAGTAGTCACGGTTCAATGCCCCGTTAACGAACAGCTGGCCGATGCCCGGCAAACCATAGATGGATTCAATCACCATGGAACCGGTGATGATGCCGACAAACGCCGGTCCCATATAGGAAAGCACCGGCAACATGGCAGGCTTCAGCGCGTGACGCAGCACGATACGACGCAATGGCAGCCCTTTAGCGCGCGCGGTGCGGATGAAGTTTGAATGCATTACTTCAATCATCGAACCACGGGTAATACGCGCGATGCTGGCGATGTAGGCCAGCGACAGCGCCACCATCGGCAGCAACATGTAATTCCATTGGCCGCCGTTCCAGCCGCCGCCTGGTAGCCAGCGTAAGGTAATCGCAAACACCAGCACCAGTAACGGTGCCACGACAAAGCTGGGGATCACCACGCCGGTCATCGCGACCCCCATCACGGCATAATCCCACAAACTGTTTTGCTTCAGGGCGGCGATCACGCCAGCCGTTACGCCCAGCACCACGGCGAGGAAGAAGGCAGCCAGACCAAGTTTGGCTGACACCGGGAAGGCGTGGCCGACCAGATAATTGACCGAGTAATCTTTGTATTTAAACGAAGGGCCAAAGTCGCCATGTGCCAACTGCACCAGGTAGCTCAGGTACTGTTTGCCAATGGGATCGTTGAGATGGTACTTCGCTTCGATATTCGCCATCACTTCCGGCGAGAGGACACGTTCGCCGGAAAATGGACTGCCGGGTGCCAGTCGCATCATAAAGAAAGAGATGGTGATGAGGATAAACAGCGTCGGGATGGCTTCAAGGAGCCGACGCAGGATGAATTTTAACATTGCCGTACCTACCAGGCTGTTGCTTCACAAAGTAAAAAGGCGGTGCCGCAGCACCGCCACTGTCGATAGCCTGAGTGCTATTAATGTTTAATGATATACAGGTTTTTATCGACGGTTTTATCCAGCGGATCGTTGCCGGTGTAACCGCCCACGTAAGGTTTCACCAAACGCGCATTGACGTAGTAGTAAACCGGTACAATGGTGCTGTCTTTATCCAGAATCTGCTCAGCTTTCTGATAATCCGCTACGCGCGCTTTATCGTCTGTGGCTTTAACCGCATCGTGAATAACTTTATCGAAGTCAGCGCTTTTGTAATGCGAGGTGTTACTGCTGCTGTCAGACAGCATGATGTTCAGGAATGAAGTGGGTTCGTTGTAATCCGCACACCATGCCGCACGAGAGACATCAAAGTTGCCCTGATGACGCGTGTCGAGGAAGGTTTTCCACTCCTGGTTTTCCAGCTTGATGTTCACGCCGATGTTTTTCTTCCAGATAGAAGAGGCCGCGATCGCCAGTTTCTTGTGCAGATCGGAGGTGTTGTACAGCAGGTTGAAGGTCAGCGGTTTATCCGCGGTGTAACCCGCTTCAGCCAGCAGCTTTTTCGCTTCTTCGTTACGCTTGTTCTGATCCCACTTGAACCAATCCGGCGGCAGCAGTTCCATGCCATCGGTGGCTGGCGGGGTGAAGCTGTAAGCCGGTTGCTGACCTTGTGCCAGAACCTTGTTCACCATGATGTCGCGATCCAGACCGAGTTTCAGCGCGGTACGCACGCGTGGATCGGTGAATGGCGCTTTCTGGTTATTGATTTCGTAGTAATAGGTGCACAGGTATGGCTTGACCATCAACTCTTTGCCGTTGTCACGCTGCAGTTTTTTGAACAGCTCGATAGGCATGTTGTTGTAAGTGATATCGCTGCCGTTCTCAGAGAAGTAACGGTTAACGTCGCTGACTTCGGAGTTAATTGGCAGGAAGGTGACTTTGTTCAGCACGGTGTGCTCGTTATCCCAATACTGCGGGTTACGCACCAGCGTTACGCGTTCGTTGATCACGTGCGATTCAAGTTTAAAGGCGCCGTTACCGACCCAGTTTTGCGGTTGAGTCCACTGATCGCCAAATTTGTCGATCGCCGGCTTATACACCGGAGACATCACGGAGTTGATCAGCAGTTTATAGAAGTAAGGTACGGGCTCGCTCAGCGTCACTTCCAGCGTGTGATCGTCGATGGCTTTTACGCCCAGCTCGGAAGTTGGCTTTTTACCGGCGATGATGTCGTCAACATTGACGATGTGGCCGTATTGCGGATAGCTGGCATAAGGCGATGCGGTTTTCGGATCGACCAGGCGCTGCCAGCTATATACGAAATCTTGTGCAGTGACCGGCTCACCGTTGGACCATTTAGCGTTCTTGCGCAGGTGGAAAGTCCAGACTTTGAAATCTTTGTTTTCCCAGCTTTCTGCCACGCCCGGTACCGGTTTGCCATCGCTGTCGCTGGTGATTAAACCTTCATACAGGTCACGCGCGATGTTGTCTTCGGGTACACCTTCAATCTTGTGGGGATCCAGCGACTGTACTTCATCGCCGTTACCGCGAACCAGTTCCTGTTTTGCTGCCAATTCAACGCCTGCTGGCACTGTTGCTGCCAGCGCGGCATTCCCTGCCAGCGCGCCGATTGCGGCTAATACGCCCGCGGCAATCAGGCTTTTTTTTGTGATGTTGTTCATTATTACGCTCCAGTTTTATTATCTTTACCGGGTCGATTTTACGCCCGGCGTACCCCGTTTCCAGGTGATCTTCGCGTGTCTGAACGAAGACCCTAACCACCCTTCAGGGTTTACCACGGTAAAGTGCCGCCCGACTGTAGCGCCGGATCGGCCCATTACTCAATGTTTCTTTATGTAATAGTATTTCAACGCCAGCATGTCCTGCGGATCTTTGCCGGTAAAACCACCCACCCAGGGTTTTACCAACCGCACGCTGACGCGGTAATAGACCGGTACGATTGGCGAGTCTTTATCGAGTTGCGCTTCCGCCTGCTGATAAAGCGAGGCGCGCTTTGCTTCGTCTGCGCTGGTTAATGTTTGCTTCATCAACTGGTCAAACGCCGGGCTGTGGTAAAACGCGGTGTTATTGGATGAACCGCTCAACAGCATATTCAGGAAGGTAGAAGGTTCATTGTAATCCGCGCACCATGTGGCGCGTACCACGTCATACTGCGCCTGATGGCGCGTCTCCAGCAGCGTTTTCCACTCCTGGTTCTGCAATGACACCACCGCCCCCAAATTTTTCTGCCACATCGAGGCCGCAGCAATCGCCTGTCGCTTGTTTTGTTCGGAGGTGTTGTACAGCAGCGTAAAACGCAGCGGGTTTTGCTGATTAAAGCCGGCATCGGCTAATAACTGTTTGGCGCTGGCATTACGCTCGGACTGCGTTTGTTGCGCCCAGGCCGGAGGGGAAAGCGTAATACCGTGGGTAAACGGCGGCGTCAATCCGTAGGCAGGAATCTGGCCCTGGCCCATGATCTTCTGCGCAATGATGTCGCGATCAAGGGTTAACTTTAGCGCGGCGCGTACGCGCGCGTCATCGAATGGCGCTTTTTTGTTATTAATTTCGTAATAGAAGGTGCACAGCAGCGGGCTGATTTTGACCTCATCGCCGAGATCCTGCTGTAACTTTTTGAACATTTCCGGCGGCACTACGCTGTTGGTCATATCGGTGCCACCGCTGCGATAGCGGTTGATATCGCTGTTCTCTGAGGAGAGCGGTAAAAATACGCCCTCTTCCATCACCGTGTGGGCATTATCCCAATACTGTGGATTGCGTTTAACCACGATTTTTTCATTTACCACCCACTCCGCGAGTGTAAAAGCGCCATTGCCAACATAGTGTTGCGGCTGTGTCCACTGCTCGCCCCACTGCTCTATCGCCGGACGATAGACCGGTTTCATCGCGCTGTGAGCCAGCATGGCAACAAAGTAGGGAACGGGTTCAGAAAGGGTGACTTGCAGATGACGATCATCGAGGGCTTTAACGCCGAGTTCAGAGGGTGCGGCTTTGCCAGACAGAATGGCGTCAACGTTCGCCACATGCGCAGCCTGTAAGTAGCTGGCGTAAGGCGAAGCAGTTTTAGGATCGGCCAGGCGCTGCCAGCTGTAGACGAAATCCTGAGCAGTAACAGGCTGGCCGTTACTCCAGCGCGCATCGTCACGCAGCGTGAAAATCCAGATGCGCCCTTCTTCGCTTTGCCATTGCTTAGCGACACCGGGGACGAGTTGACCGTTATTATCGGTTTCAACCAGGCCTTCCAGCAAATTACGCATGACATTGGATTCCGGCACGCCTTCTGCTTTCTGCGGATCAAGCGTTGCCACCTCACTGCCATTATTGATCACGATACGCTGTAATTCTGATAATTGCGTGCCCGCGGGAATTTGGGCTGCCTGGCTTGCTGCCAGTGCGCCTGTAAGGCAGAAGGCAAGCACTGAACGTACGGCCGTTTTCGCTACCATGCATTTCATCAACAAATATCAACCTTAATCATAAGCCTGATAGCCTGTAAGCAAGAAGCGTACACATTTGTCACTATCAGATAAAAAATTTGTGATGTGCCGAAAATTATCAGAACCGATGCCCGCACGCCAAAGCTAAACTGCAAAAATGTTAGCAGATTCTCTTTTATCACGTTCGCGAGAGTAGGAGAAGTGTTAATTCTTTTATTGAATTATCGATTAACCAAATGATTTTAAAGTTATTTGTAGGATAACTGCATGTAATTTACTCGTTATTGTTCTTTCAATATGATTTTTACGAATTCGACTATAAAAATAGCCATTATCCGCATAAAGAGTCATCGATTAACTTATCAACTTTTCTCAAATGCTAATTTCAAAGATATGTGCAGAACAATTATCTGTGACAATTATCACAGTTTAGTGTGAGGTTTTACTCGGATGGGATGAGGATAGTAGTAAAAGTGATGCTGGACGTTTGCAGTTAAGGCTAACGAATAAATTAACCAAAATGGTGCAATAAAATGAAGATATGCACCATTTTGGATCGTGAAATCTCTTAAAAGAAAAAAATAACTTCGATTAATTCAGCAAACCAGGAAAAATAGATTTCATACCTGTAACAATAAACTCGATGCCCAACGCCATTAACAACAAGCCCATAATACGGGTGATCACGTTAATCCCGGTTTGTCCAAGCACTCGCACCATCAACGGTGCTGCGCGGAACAGCAGCCAACAGCAAAAGGCGAAAATGGCAATCGCGATACTAAAACCAATTAAGTTCTGCCAGCTGTGATAACGCGTACTCCAGACAATGGTTGAACTAATTGCACCGGGACCAGCCATTAACGGTAACGCTAGCGGTACCACGCCAATGCTTTCGCGAATAGCGCTCTCTGACTTCTCCTGCTTGTTCTGCTTATCCTCACCCAGTTTTCCGCTGATCATCGACATCGCGATAGTGACCACCAGAATACCGCCAGCAATACGGAATGAATCTATCGAAATGCCAAACAGATGCAGGATGCCATCGCCAAGAAACAGTGACGTCCAGAGGATGATGGCCACGGCCAGGTTGGCGGTAAGATTAGTTTTATTACGTTCAACCACCGCCTGATAGCTGGTCATGCTGATAAAGACCGGGATGATACCTACCGGATTTACCAGGGCAAACAAACCGACAAAAAACTTAATGTAGCCGGAAAGATCGAGTAGCACGGGATTCAAAGTGGGCTCCGGTAAAGTCTGAGTAGAAAAGCGCGCTTAATGTAGTGCATAAGCCGGGCGAAAAACCAGAGGTGGCGGCAGAAATTTATGCTATCCGTCTGGCTTTGAGCCAGTTTTTTCAACTGCTGTTAACCGTTGGTTATTGCGATGCAGCCGATGCGTGCAGAATATGTGGCACATCGCGCTAACTTTACTTGCGAAAGTTAGTGCTGAAAGGTGTCAGCTTAGATCCGGATTGATCTGCATCAAAATTTACCTACCTCATCAGGGGTAATCTTACCCCGTCGAAACAACTTCCTGACGCTTAAGTATCTTGACCAGGAAACCCTTTTAGTAAGCAACGGCAAAACAGACGCCAACCTGCCCAATATATAAGCATAGCGTGACTATACTTCTGGATTCAGGCTTGTTTACTAAAAGAGTTTAACTTCCTTCAGGAGAGCACTATGGCCGTTACTAATGTTGCCGAACTTAATGCACTGGTTGAACGTGTAAAAAAGGCACAGCGTGAGTACGCTAATTTTAGTCAGGAACAAGTTGATGCAATCTTCCGCGCTGCCGCCCTCGCCGCTGCAGACGCACGCATTCCACTGGCCAAGCTGGCCGTGGCCGAATCAGGTATGGGTATTGTTGAAGATAAAGTCATCAAGAACCACTTTGCTTCTGAATACATCTATAACGCCTATAAAGATGAAAAAACCTGCGGTATTCTCGCCACTGATGACACCTTCGGCACGATTACTATTGCTGAACCGATTGGCCTGATCTGCGGCATCGTTCCTACCACCAACCCAACTTCTACGGCGATTTTCAAAGCACTGATCAGCCTGAAAACCCGTAACGGCATTATCTTCTCTCCGCATCCACGTGCGAAAGATGCTACTAACAAAGCCGCTGACATTGTGCTGCAGGCAGCGATTGCGGCGGGTGCGCCAAAAGATATCATCGGCTGGATCGACACCCCATCTGTCGAGCTTTCTAATCAGTTAATGCATCACCCTGATATCAACCTGATCCTTGCAACCGGCGGTCCGGGCATGGTCAAAGCCGCTTACAGTTCCGGTAAGCCCGCGATTGGTGTTGGTGCCGGTAACACGCCAGTGGTAATTGATGAAACAGCGGATATCAAACGCGCTGTCGCATCCATCCTGATGTCGAAGACCTTCGATAACGGTGTGATTTGTGCGTCTGAGCAATCCGTAATTGTGGTTGATTCGGCTTATGATGCGGTACGTGAGCGTTTTGCCAGCCACGGCGGCTATCTGCTGCAAGGTAAAGAGCTTAAAGCGATTCAGGATATCATTCTGAAGAATGGCGCGTTGAATGCGGCGATTGTCGGCCAGCCAGCGACGAAGATTGCCGAATTGGCGGGAATTAGCGTGCCGGCAACCACCAAGATTCTGATTGGTGAAGTGAAACTGGTTGATGAATCAGAGCCTTTCGCGCATGAAAAACTCTCTCCAACCTTAGCGATGTACCGGGCGAAGGATTACCACGAAGCGGTCGATAAAGCTGAAAAACTGGTAACCATGGGCGGTATCGGCCACACCTCATGTCTGTATACCGATCAGGATAATCAGATCGAGCGTGTGCATTACTTCGGCGACAAAATGAAGACCGCGCGTATTCTGATTAACACGCCGGCGTCACAAGGCGGTATCGGTGACCTGTACAACTTCAAGTTGGCTCCATCACTGACGTTGGGCTGTGGTTCGTGGGGCGGTAACTCTATTTCTGAAAACGTAGGACCAAAACATCTCATCAACAAGAAAACCGTGGCCAAGCGAGCTGAGAATATGTTGTGGCATAAACTTCCGAAGTCTATTTACTTCCGTCGCGGCTCACTGCCGATTGCTCTGGAAGAAGTGGCAACTGATGGTGCCAAACGCGCCTTTATCGTTACCGACCGCTTCCTGTTCAATAATGGCTATGCCGATCAGGTGACTCGCGTACTGAAATCTCACGGTATTGAAACCGAAGTCTTCTTCGAAGTAGAAGCTGACCCAACGCTGAGCATCGTCCGTAAAGGTGCAGAGCAGATGAACAGCTTTAAACCTGATGTGATTATCGCACTGGGCGGTGGTTCACCGATGGATGCAGCAAAAATCATGTGGGTGATGTACGAACATCCTGAGACGCATTTCGAAGAACTGGCACTGCGCTTTATGGACATCCGTAAACGCATCTATAAGTTCCCGAAAATGGGTGTTAAAGCGCGTATGGTGGCCATCACTACCACTTCCGGTACGGGTTCTGAAGTAACGCCGTTTGCCGTGGTGACGGACGATGCGACCGGCCAGAAATATCCATTAGCGGATTATGCGCTGACGCCAGATATGGCCATAGTTGATGCCAACCTGGTGATGGATATGCCGCGTTCACTTTGCGCCTTCGGTGGCCTCGATGCGGTAACGCACTCACTCGAAGCCTATGTCTCCGTATTAGCGAATGAGTATTCTGATGGTCAGGCCTTGCAAGCACTGAAACTGTTGAAAGAGAATCTGCCAGCCAGTTATCGTGATGGCGCAAAAAATCCGGTAGCACGTGAACGCGTTCACAATGCGGCAACTATCGCGGGGATTGCGTTCGCAAACGCCTTCCTGGGTGTGTGTCACTCAATGGCGCATAAACTGGGCTCTGAGTTCCACATTCCACACGGTCTGGCAAACGCCCTGCTGATTTCAAACGTCATTCGCTATAACGCCAATGACAACCCGACTAAGCAAACGGCTTTCAGCCAGTACGACCGCCCACAAGCACGTCGTCGTTATGCTGAGATTGCTGACCATCTGGGACTCTCCGCCGCTGGCGACCGCACCGCGCAGAAAATTGAAAAACTGCTCGCCTGGCTTGAAGAGATGAAAACGCAGTTGGGCATCCCAACCTCAATCCGCGAAGCGGGCGTGCAGGAAGCTGATTTCCTCGCGAAAGTGGACAAACTGGCTGAGGATGCATTCGATGACCAATGTACCGGTGCGAACCCACGCTATCCGCTGATTGCTGAGTTAAAACAAATCATGCTGGATACCTTCTACGGTCGTGAATTCTCTGAGTCATTGAGTGAGAATGCTCAAGAAGTTAAAGCCGAAGTGAAAATTGACAAGAAAACGAAAAAAGCCTAAACCGCTTTAAACAAAAAACCCGCTACGGCGGGTTTTTTTATGGCTTGCTGATGAGTTAAACCTGCGGCGATTGTGAGCCATATATCGCCTGAAGTGAACCCTCATCGATTGCCTGCTTATAGTGTTTACGACAGACCGATATATAACGCTCATTGCCACCAATCACCACCTGCTCACCTTCGCTGAAAGGTTTACCCTTAGCATCAAGACGAAGCACCATGCTGGCTTTTCTGCCACAGTGGCAGATGGTTTTAAGCTCAACCAGCTTATCCGCCCATGCCAGTAAATATTGGCTGCCAACAAACAGCTCTCCACGGAAATCGGTGCGCAGGCCATAGCAAAGCACCGGAATATCCAGATTGTCGACAACATCAGATAATGCTTTGACCTGTTCGCGCGTAAGGAACTGGCTTTCATCGACTAACACGCAATGCACGGGTTGCTTCGCATGTTCTGCAGCTATTTCCTCATCGAGCTTTGTCTCATCGTTATATAAAAATGCAGGAGACGAAAGCCCGATACGTGAACTGACTTTGCCTGCACCAAAGCGGTTGTCGATCTCGGCGGTATAAACCAACGATCGCATACCACGTTCATGATAATTATAAGAAGACTGTAGCAAAGCCGTTGATTTACCCGCATTCATCGCAGAGTAATAAAAATAAAGTTGAGCCATTAGAAAATCTCATCGCAGCCTATATCTGTTGCGGCGCAGTTTACCATAAACCTGTATAGCTGTAGCGATGCATTATTTTTATCATCTGTTCAAAATAACATCACCATTAAGATGGATATCACAGTCACTATAGAAAGAAAGCACGTTTTGACAAAATAGCGATTACGTCGATATTTTATTCATTTAAATTAAAGCCGAAGCGTCAGGTTTAGCGTTCAGCCTGGTCAGCAAGTTAGAAAAGATTACCAAATAAGTAAATATATTCTGAAGAGCGTTATCAATCTGCCCTTCTTTTTTATTTTTACGTTTTGCTTTTAAATCTGGCTATTGCAGTTATTTTTTTGCACCATTATTATGAGTCGGCAGAACAACTCCCATTTATTATATTTTGAGATTAGGACAATGAGCGAAGCACTTAAAATTCTTAATAATATCCGTACATTGCGCGCACAAGCTCGGGAATGCTCTCTGGAAACATTGGAAGAGATGCTAGAAAAACTCGAAGTTGTGGTCAATGAGCGTCGTGAAGATGATACTCATGCACAAGCGGAAAATGCAGAACGCACACGCAAACTCGAACAATACCGCGAGATGCTAATTGCCGATGGTATTGACCCAAATGATCTGTTACAGGCATTATCTGAAACGAAAGTTCCGGGCAAAGCTAAGCGCGCTGCGCGTCCAGCTAAATATTCTTACGTTGATGAAAACGGTGAAAACCGCACCTGGACTGGCCAGGGCCGCACTCCTGCTGTGATTAAAAAAGCAATTGAAGAACAAGGTAAACAACTGGACGATTTCCTACTGTAATCGTTCCAGCGCTCAGCATTGTAATTAGTTCATCGCTAATTCACTTTGACCAGGTAAGAAAAAGGAAGCCAATGGCTTCCTTTTTTCATACTTAATTATTGTTGATAGAAGCGGCGATACCAATCAACAAAATGCTGCACACCTTGCTCTACGCTAGTTTGAGGACGGAAATTGATCGCGTCGTACAAAGGTTGCGTGTCAGCGCTGGTGCCCAGTACGTCGCCAGGTTGCATGGGCAGCATATTTTTTTTCGCTTCAATGCCCAATGCTTTTTCCAGCGACTCAATATACGTCATTAAGCTGGTCGGCTGGCTATTACCAATGTTGTAAACGCGGTAAGGAGCCGAGCTGCTGGCGGGAGAACCTGCTTCCACCGTCCACTTTTCATCCGGTTGAGGAATCACATCCTGCAAGCGCACGATTGCTTCAGCAATATCATCGATATACGTAAAGTCACGCGTCATTTGTCCGTTGTTATAGACGTCAATTTGCTCACCCGCTAACATCGCGCGTGTAAATTTGAACAATGCCATATCCGGACGGCCCCATGGGCCATACACGGTGAAGAAACGTAATCCCGTAGTGGGCAATTGATAAAGGTGTGAATAGGTATGCGACATCAATTCGTTGGCTTTTTTTGTGGCCGCGTAAAGTGAAACCGGATGGTCAACGGAATCGTCCGTTGAAAAAGGCATTTTGCGATTCAGGCCATAAACTGAACTGGATGAGGCATACAAAAGGTGGCCAATTTTATGATGACGGCAACCTTCAAGAATATTGAGGTGGCCGATCAAATTTGCTTCGGCATAAGCATGAGGATTTTCGATTGAATAACGCACGCCGGCTTGAGCGCCCAAATGAATAACGCGTTCAAACGCATGCTCAGCGAATAAAGAGGAAATGGCCTGGCGATCCGCCAGGTCCATTTTTACGAAAATAAAATCAGGATGTTGGGTGTTCTGGTCTAAACGAGCCTGTTTCAGGCTGACATCATAATAGTCATTCAGGTTATCGATGCCGACAACCTGGTGACCAGCGGCCAGCAAACGCTGACTGACGTGAAATCCAATAAAACCTGCCGCGCCGGTGACCAGAAACTTCATACATCCCTCATTATTCTACGATTTTAATTGACGCTCCGCGGCCGATTGCATAGTACGTGAAACCGCGCTTGCTGATACGCTCAGGATCATACAGGTTACGACCATCAAAAATCACGGGTTCTTTTAACGCACTTTTGATGACGTCAAAGTCTGGCGCACGGAAGTTTTGCCACTCAGTACAGATCACTAAGCCATCCGCACCCTGCAGCGCTGCTTCCTTGGTACCCATCAACTTCAGATCGTTACGATGGCCGTAAATGCGTTGCGCTTCGTCCATCGCTTCTGGGTCGAACGCCTGAACCGTTGCCCCTGCTTCCCACAGCGTCTCCATCAGAACGCGGCTGGAGGCTTCACGCATATCGTCAGTGTTCGGTTTGAACGCCAGTCCCCACAGAGCAAAGGTTTTGCCGCGCAAATCGTCGCCAAAATGGCGTTTGATAAATGTAGGCAGCTTGTTCTTCTGCGAGTCGTTAACGTCTTCAACCGCCTGCAGTAGACGCGGAGTGTAACCAATTGACTCAGCAGTACGAATCAGCGCCTGCACGTCTTTCGGGAAACAAGAACCGCCATAGCCGCAGCCAGGATAGATGAAGTGATAACCAATACGTGAATCTGAACCAATACCCTGGCGAACTTTCTCAACGTCGGCTCCCAGACGTTCTGCCAGGTTAGAGATCTCGTTCATGAAGCTAATTTTGGTTGCCAGCATGCAGTTAGCCGCATATTTGGTCAGCTCTGCACTGCGGATATCCATCAAAATCATACGATCATGATTACGGTTGAACGGCTCGTACAGCTCGCGTAACAGCTCAACCACTTCATCATTATCGGTACCGACAACGATACGTTCAGGACGCATGCAGTCATTGACTGCCGCACCTTCTTTGAGGAATTCCGGGTTTGAAACCACGTCAAAGGCGATGTTTGCATCACGCTTTTGCAGGGTTTCCGTCATTACCGCTCGCACACGATCTGCGGTACCCACTGGTACAGTAGATTTGTCGATAACAACTTTGTGATCGTTCATGTGCTGCGCAATCGTGCGCGCAACGGCAGTCACATACTTCAGATCGGCAGAACCGTCTTCATCCGGTGGCGTACCCACGGCGATAAATTGCATCACGCCATGATTAACGCCTTCTTCCGCATTCGTACTGAACTTCAGGCGACCCGACTCGTAATTAGACATAACAAGCGGCGTCAGGCCTGGTTCAAAGATCGGAATATTGCCTTTCTTTAAGTTCTCGACTTTCTTTTCGTCGACATCAATGCAGAGAACGTCATGTCCGACTTCGGCCAACACCGCAGCCTGAACCAGACCGACATAGCCGATACCAAATACAGTGACTTTCATTGAATTATCCTGTGTTTATTGAGTTACTTTTTGTTGCCTACCGCGCCTTCAAGCCACTGGGTGAAATCTTTACCCAGCACTGGATGGCGAACGCCGTACTCAACAAACGCTTGCATGTAACCCAGTTTGTTACCGCAGTCATGGCTGACACCGTTCAGGTGATAAGCTTCAACGGTCTCTTTTTCCATCAGCATCGCAATGGAGTCAGTCAGCTGAACTTCGCCACCTGCGCCTGGAGGCGTTTTCGCCAGCAGCGGCCAGATTTCAGCAGACAACACGTAACGTCCTACAACGGCCAGGTTTGATGGGGCTTCTGAAGCTTTAGGCTTCTCAACCACGCCAACCATTGGCGCGCTCTGACCTGCAGAGAGTTCAGCACCCTGGCAATCAACTACACCGTAAGCGGTTACATCAGCAACCGGCTCGACCATGATCTGGCTGCGGCCGCTCTCTTCGTAACGAGCCAGCATCTCTGCCAGGTTGTCTTTGGTTGGATCAGATTCGTATTCGTCGATGATTACGTCTGGCAGGATTACAGCGAACGGCTCATCACCAATCAGCGGATGTGCGCACATTACTGCGTGGCCCAGACCTTTCGCGATACCCTGACGAACCTGCATGATGGTGACGTGTGGAGGGCAGATTGACTGGATTTCGTCCAGCAGCTGACGCTTAACACGTTTTTCCAGCATAGATTCCAGCTCAAAACTGGTATCAAAGTGGTTTTCGATGGCGTTTTTAGAAGAGTGCGTAACCAGCACAATCTCGTTAATGCCTGCTGCAATGCACTCATTTACGACATACTGGATCAACGGCTTATCGACCAACGGTAACATCTCTTTTGGAATAGCTTTGGTCGCAGGCAGCATACGCGTGCCGAGGCCTGCAACTGGGATTACCGCTTTTTTAACTTTAGTCTTATAGGCAGACATCAAAAATACCTCTCTTAATAGGCCGTTCAAGTTAATACTTGATATGTCGGTTTAAAAACGAAATGAGTATATCAGTTACTATCAGGTGGAATTATCCTGGAAGAAGTTAATCCACGGAATTTAGGACTATTACCCAAGTGTAAAGCTTGCTCCTGGTCCTGTCTTTAACCCACGGAAAAATTAAATCTAACCGGTTATTCTTCGGCTGAAAGCATCAAACGTAACCTGCCTCCGGCGCCCCAAATATGACACTGCCAGGCGTCGGCACGTTGGCTGATTTGATTAAGATGAGTGCTGCCCATAGTACCAAGCGGCACACCATTACTGAGTTGGATTTGATGAGTATTGACATGCAACGTCGCGTTGAGCCCTGCTGAAACCAGGATTAGGTTTTTTAACTGGCGATGATAATAGCCCACCAGCAACGGGAACTGCCCGCTGAGATTCGCCTGCCTTAACAGCATGTTGACCTGACGCAGCAGCCCATTCAACTCAGGCAGTCGCTGCTTCTGGCCGGAGAGCTGCTCCTGCAGCAAACCATTAAACAGTGCGCGCAGTAACAGCGCGGCTAACACGCCATTATCGCCAGCGCGCGTCACATCAAGGCAATAGAATGCCAAATCGTTATCTGACAGCGCCGCGATATCCAGTACTAAGCCCGGCTGTTCCGCCATGGTGAGCTGACGGTAATTGATACGGCAATTGGCAATGGTTTGCTGCACCGGCGGCTGGAGCTGTTTAAGTAATTTAGAGGCCGCCAGCGGATCGCTGACCAGCGCATCCCAATCCTGAAACAGTTGTTCATCCTCCTCGACTTTGGAGGTAAACATGGATGGATAGAGACACTCAAACACCGCTTCACGGAAACGTTCCATATTTTTGAGCGGTTTTAGCAATACGTCCTGCACGCCCAAACGCAACACATGAGCAATGTCCGCCATATTTTGTGTGGCGGAGATAATCAGAATGGGCACATTGTTGCCGCGCGTGCGAAGACGCTCAACGAACGGGATACCGCCCATACGCGGCATTTCAAGATCGCAAATAACCAGATCCACTGATTGCGCCGACAACAAGGTTAAGCCATCAACACCATCACCTGCCTCAAGCGTTGTTGCACCTAAGCTGGTTAATAAATTGTCTATCAATGAACGGAAAACGACCTCATCTTCGACAATGAGTATCTTTTTGCCGATTAGCGGTTTTTCCATTCTCTCCCCCTGCGTACCAGATAATTCAATAGTGGTTCATAAAATGCCGTTGCGCCTTTCAGAATTGGCTGAAGTCGCAACACCTGTGAATGAACAACCTGACTATCTGCCACGGACCAGCGGTAATAGTTCATCCATTTTTTTCTCAACGGCGGCCTTGCCAGCCGCAATGGCTTCTTCTGCACGATGGAAGTCCAGTGTGGAAATTTGTGGACAAAACGGCTGAATCAGCACATCCGGCGGATCGCCCGCCATGCGGTTACGTTTCAGGCGATTTTCCAGAACCTGGATAGATGTCGACATAATCTCCATCGCACCCGGCGTTTGATTAGCACGGCGATGCGTCAGGCCAATCAGGCGTTGACGCAGTTTCTTTCCCCAGCTCAGCGCTTCTACTGCCGCCGCTTCTTCACCGCTCTGCGGCGTAACTGACAATAAATCCTGTTGCATCAGATGTGCGTCATGCTGTAAATCCACGGCGATAACGATGTCAGCACCCAATGCGCGGGTTAATGAGATCGGCACGGGATTCACCACCGCGCCATCCACCAACCAGTATCCATTGTAAGCAATGGGTGGCAATAAGCCTGGCATACTACAGGACGCACGCACAGCTTGATGCAAATCGCCTTCGGTCAACCACACTTCTCGTCCGGTACTGAGATTGGTCGCGACGACGCCAAATGGCTTATCGCACTCATCGATGAGGTCGTTGGGAATCAGCTGGCGGATGTGGCTAAACACCCGGTCGCCGCGCAATAAACCACCGCGCTGCCACGACAGGTCCATTAATCGAATGACATCCCAATAACGGAATGCACTCACCCACTTCTCCATCACGCCCAGCCGTCCATTCACGTAAGCCGAACCGACCAACGCGCCAACAGAACATCCGGCCACCACATCGATTTCAATCCCTGCGCGTTCCAGCGCATTGATCACGCCGATGTGGGACCAACCTTTGGCAGCACCTGAACCCAGTGCCAGCCCAATCCTGACCTTTCTCATCTCACCTCATGATTGGCATGGTACGTAGCATCACGCCTGACAGTCGGCTACCATAGCGCACGCTTAAATTTACTTTAATCACTTCCAGGAGATGACGTGTCTGAAAAGTGCCCTTGCTGCAGCGGAAAGGAGTATAGCGTATGTTGCCAACCCTTTCTGAATGGCCAAGCGAACCCGTCCAGCGCGGAACAATTAATGCGCTCACGCTACACCGCCTACGTCGTGAAAGATGCCGCGTGGCTGGCGAAAACCTGGCACTCCAGTAAACGCGTGGCCGACCTTGAGACGTTATTATCCGAAAGTTTTGCCGGTACTGAATGGCTGGGCTTGAATGTAACTCGTTGTAATCATGGAAGCCATGAGAATGAAGCCTTCGTGACGTTTTTTGCGCGTTACCTCGAAAAAGGCCGCACTTCAGCCATCTATGAATGTTCGCGCTTTCTTCGCGAGGATCAACGCTGGTACTATGTCGACGGAACAACGCCTGAGTTGGGACGTAACGATCGCTGTCCTTGTGGCGCCGATAAAAAATACAAAAAATGTTGTGGGTAATCTGGACAGATACACAACGGCTTTACCATTCATCGCTTTGACAGGACTCTGATCGAGATGCAAGCGCAAACCATCCAACGAAAAGTTTTACGAACCATTTGCCCTGATGCGAAAGGTTTGATCGCCAAGATCACCAACATTTGCTACAAGCACGAACTCAACATTGTGCAGAACAATGAGTTTGTCGATCACCGCACCGGACGCTTTTTTATGCGCACCGAGCTGGAAGGCATTTTCAACGACAACACCTTGCTGGCCGATCTCGATAGCGCGCTACCCGTCGGTTCAGTGCGTGAACTGCAAAGTGCCGGTCGTCGCCGTGTCGTGATTCTGGTGACCAAAGAGGCGCATTGCCTGGGCGATCTGCTAATGAAAAGCGCGTTTGGCGGTCTGGATATGGAGATTGCTGCAGTCATCGGTAACCACGAAACGCTGCGTTCACTGGTTGAACGTTTCGATATTCCGTTTGTGATGGTGAGCCACGAAGGCCACACGCGTGAAGAGCACGACAACCGCATGGCGGATGAAATTGACCGTTATCAGCCTGATTACGTGGTGCTGGCAAAATATATGCGCGTGTTGACGCCCGCCTTTGTGCAACGTTATCCAAACCAGATCATCAATATTCACCACTCCTTCTTGCCGGCGTTCATTGGCGCGCGTCCGTATCATCAGGCATATGAGCGCGGCGTGAAAATCATCGGCGCTACCGCGCACTACGTGAACGATAACCTCGATGAAGGTCCAATTATCATGCAGGACGTGATCAACGTCGATCATAGCTACACCGCAGAAGAGATGATGCGTGCAGGACGAGACGTTGAGAAGAATGTGTTGAGCCGCGCGCTGTATAAAGTGTTAGGCCAGCGCGTGTTCGTTTACGGCAACCGCACGATCATTCTTTAACCACTTCGGCGCTGAACTGCACAACTCTTCAGCGCCACGCATAAAAAGTGGGCAAACAGTTTTTATTTTCAGTGACGGCGCTTTACAGACTGAGCGCATTTGTTATGATGCGCCCCGCTTTAAGACGCAATGATTCAGGCCAGTGGTGGGATTCCCGAGCGGCCAAAGGGAGCAGACTGTAAATCTGCCGTCACAGACTTCGAAGGTTCGAATCCTTCTCCCACCACCATCTGAATCGTCTCTGCCTGAAGCCACAATATGTCATATCCCCGGTGGGATTCCCGAGCGGCCAAAGGGAGCAGACTGTAAATCTGCCGTCACAGACTTCGAAGGTTCGAATCCTTCTCCCACCACCATCAATACCATTCTCCTGTTTTTCCCACTTGTTTTAATCGTTGTAACCTCCTGATTCACACCATGACTTTTCCCCAAAAACTCGTTACCATCGCGCCATACTTTTGCGGATAAAAATGGCAGCGAAATGAAATTTGTCTCTTTCAACATCAACGGCTTGCGTGCGCGTCCTCATCAATTAGCCGCGCTGGTTGAACAGCATCAACCCGATGTCATCGGCTTGCAGGAAACCAAAGTGCATGACGATATGTTTCCGCTCGAAGACGTCAGCAAACTGGGTTATCACGTGTTTTATCATGGACAGAAAGGTCATTACGGCGTCGCGCTGCTGACCAAAGTTGAGCCTGTCAACGTCTACCGTGGTTTCCCTGGCGATGAGGAAGATGCACAGCGTCGTTTGATCATGGCGGAAATCCCGAGTCCGATTGGTGATATCACGGTGATCAACGGTTATTTTCCGCAGGGTGAAAGCCGCGACCATCCCACCAAGTTCCCAGCGAAAGAGAAGTTTTATCGCGATCTGCAAAGCTATCTTGAGCAACAGCTAGCCGTGGATAAACCGGTATTGATCATGGGCGACATGAACATCAGCAGCACCGATTTTGACATCGGCATTGGTGAAGACAATCGTAAACGCTGGCTGCGTACCGGAAAATGCTCGTTCCTGCCTGAGGAGCGCGAGTGGATGGATCGCTTGCTGAAGTGGGGTTTAGTTGATACCTGGCGCGCTAAGTTCCCGGAAACCAACGATCGTTTCTCATGGTTTGACTACCGTTCGAAAGGCTTTGACGACAACCGTGGTCTGCGCATTGATCTGCTGCTGGCAAGCCAACCGCTTGCCTCGCGCTGCATTGAGAGTGGCATCGATTACGATATCCGCAGCATGGAGAAACCGTCGGATCACGCCCCGGTTTGGTCGACATTTAAGCTGTGATGAAGCAGCGTGGCGTCTAGCGCCACGCGCTTTTATTTGATGATCTTCCAGATAAGCGGATTGGTTCCTAATACCTTCTCATCCCTGCCGCACTGCAATAACACGCCTTCTGCTTTGACCACCGCACCTTCAGAATAACTGCGGTTCTCATAGGTACAGCACTGCATGCAATTGCTCTGACGATTGTTTTGCCCTTGTGGCCAAGCTTCTGGCGGCAGATCCACCACCACATCGGTATTGCCCATACGATTGTTTTCCGGCTGGCGGTTGGCCAGCGCCGAGGTGCTGCATAACAACAATCCGCCCAGCAACATCATTGCATAACGCATCACTCTGTCTCCTTGGTTTTGCGACGAGCCGTTTTCGGTTTGGCTTTCTTTTTGGCCCCAGGCGCTGTCAATCCGCGAAAGGCCTTTAACGACGGTCGCTGGCGTGCTTCACCAATCAGCCCAATCAAGGTGCTGACCAGCGGCTGCATAAACTCATCATAGCGACAAGACTTCTCGCTAATCCGGGTAAGCGTCGATTCCCATTGCGCCGTCATATCGGGCCGGGCGGCCATTTCTGGCAGTGCATGGATCAACGCCCTGCCCGCATCCGTCGAATGAATATAGCGGCCTTTTTTCACCAGGAAAGTGCGGCGGAACAGCAATTCGATAATGCCCGCACGCGTCGCTTCCGTACCTAAACCATCGGTTGCACGCAGCACTTTCTTTAATTCTTTATCCTGCACAAAGCGGGCGATGCCGGTCATCGCAGACAATAGCGTCGCATCGGTAAACGGACGCGGCGGTTGCGTCTGCTTCGCCAGCACTTCGCCGCGCTCGCACAGCAGCTCATCACCTTTAGCGACGACCGGCAGCGGCGTGCCATCGTTCTCCTCGTCACGCTCTTTGCTGCCGAGCAGCGCACGCCAGCCGGCTTCGGCCAGAAAACGCGCTTTGGCGATAAATTTTCCGCCGCCGATATCAAGATCAATAACGCATTTGCGGAACACCGCATCCGGGCAAAACTGCATTAGATACTGGCGGGCGATCAATCCGTAAATATTGGCCTCATTTTCGGTCAGACTAACCTTACTGGCACGCGCAGTGGGAATGATGGCATGGTGCGCATCGACCTTTTTGTCGTCCCAGCAGCGGTTCTTCTGATCGGGATTGAAATCCGCTGGCGGTGTCAGATTGGGCTGATGCGCCTGAATGGCGTTCAGCACCGCATGGCGTCCGGCAAAGTGCTCATCGGGCAGATAGCGGCTATCGGAACGCGGGTAGGTGATCAGCTTATGGGTTTCATACAGCCGCTGACAGCAATCCAGTACGTTCTGCGCGCTGAGGCCAAAGCGCTTACCGGCTTCGATCTGCAGGCCAGAAAGCGAAAATGGCAGCGGTGCGGTATCGGATTCACGTTTGTCGTTATATCCGGTGACCAGCGCCGGCTTACCATTAATGCGCTCAAGCACGTGATCCGCCAGTGGACGATGCAGCAAACGCCCCTCTTCATCCTGCCACGGCTCGCAAGCATCGCTTGGCACCCATGTCGCGACAAAACGCTCGTCTTTTGGCGTGACGATGTGCGCTTTAACTTCGAAATAGTCCTTAGGGATAAAGTTTTCGATCTCTTCATCGCGGCGCACCACTAAACCCAGCACCGGCGTCTGCACGCGGCCAACCGACAGCACGCCGTCGTAACCGGCGTTACGGCCCAGCAAGGTAAAGGCGCGCGTCATGTTGATGCCGTACAGCCAGTCGGCGCGCGCACGCGCTAACGCAGACACACACAGCGGAATGAATTCGCGGTTCTCACGTAGGCGCCCAACCGCACGTTCAACCGCCGAGGGATTAAGATCGTTAATCAGGCAGCGCTGCACCGCTTTGCGTTTCTCTGGTGCGAGCTGCAGATAATCCAGCACTTCATCCACCAGCAGTTGGCCTTCACGATCGGGGTCACCCGCATGCACCACCATGCTGGCTTGTTGCAGCAGGCCTTCAATCACTTTTAACTGCTTAGCCACGGATGGACGTGGCTGCAAGCGCCATTTTTCCGGAATAATCGGTAAATCAGCCAGATTCCAGCGCGCATAGCGGCTGTCATAACTGTCGGGCTGCGCCTGCTCCAGCAGGTGCCCAACACACCAGGTCACAACCTGGTCATTCCCGCAGGCAATATAGCCGTCTCCGCGTCGATGCGGTTTTGGCAACACGTCGGCAATCGCACGCGCTAAGCTGGGTTTTTCGGCAATAAACAAACGCATGGATGGCGTCGTTCCTTAACGTCAGGTAACTACGGTAATCAGTGGACGATCGGCTCTAGCGGCAAACAGTTCGCCAATCGACGTTGCTTGCACGCCTGCTGCAGAGACGCAGCGCTGGAATGCCTCAATGGCGCTGGGTTGAACCGCCACCAGCAGACCACCGGAGGTTTGTGGATCGCACAGCAACGCGCGGGTGGCATCATCTAAGGGTGAAACCTGCTCGCCATAGCTGGCGAAGTTGCGGCTGGTGCCACCGGGCACCGCTCCCGCAGCGATATAGTCATCGACGCCCGCCAGGCGCGGTACCTGCGCTGCAATCACTTCGGCACGCAATCCTGAACCCTGGCAGATTTCACTTAAATGGCCGAGCAAGCCAAAACCGGTGACATCGGTCATCGCGCTGATGCCCGCCAGTTTGGCGAACTCCGCTCCGGCTTTATTCAGCTGGCACATCACATCGGCAGCCAGCGAACGGTGTTCAGGCCGCAGCAGGCCTTTTTTCTCCGCGGTAGTGAGAATGCCAATGCCTAATGGTTTGGTGAGGAAAAGCTGACAACCGGCCTGCGCCGCGCTGTTCTTTTTCACCCGCGCCACATCGACGATACCGGTTACGGCCAGGCCGAAGATCGGCTCTGGCGCATCAATCGAATGGCCGCCCGCCAGGGCGATTCCCGCCGCCTGACAAGCGGCACGCCCGCCCTCGACCACCTGCTGCGCCACTTCCGGACTCAGTAGATTCACCGGCCAGCCTAATATAGCGATCGCCATGATTGGTTTCCCGCCCATGGCGTAGATATCGCTGATGGCGTTAGTGGCGGCGATACGACCAAAGGTAAAAGGATCGTCGACGATCGGCATAAAGAAGTCGGTGGTGCTTACCACCGCAGTACCGTTGCCGAGATCGTAGACTGCAGCATCATCACGCGTTTCATTGCCAACCAGCAGTTGCGGATCGTGAAACGGGCTGAGCTCACTGCGCAGAATGGTTTCCAACACCTGCGGCGAAATCTTGCACCCACAACCCGCACCGTGGCTGTATTGCGTTAAACGAACAGGTTCACTCATGGCGACTTCCTTATGCGATGAACAGAAGGCGCTATGTTAGCCTGGCTGTCAGTTGGGAGTAAGTGTTGCACGACCTAACCTCGATCTTTCGCACAGGCTCTGTGCAATCTTTGCAACGGCGCCTAACCTGCCGCAAAAGTCCAGCATTGTCTGTCAGAAATAACTGACAAACTGCGCGGTGTCCGGCGCAACCACGGTGGTGTTGGCTTTCAACTGCGGCGTGCCGAGATAGAGGAAACCGACAATCGCATCTTGCTCGCGGCAGCCAAAGGCTTCGCGCACGGACGGATGATCGGTCCACGGACCGCTGCGCCAGATGCCATTAAAACCTTGCGCCACGGCGGCCATCTGCATCGCCATCACTGCACAGCTGGCAGACGCCAGTTGCTCCCACTGCGGCACTTTGGCGTTCTCTTCACAATGCGCCACCACGGTGATGATCATCGGCGCGCGATAAGGCGCGGAGGCTGCTTTGTCAATCGCCTTCTGCTCAAGATTGCTGTCACGCGCGGCCTGTTCCAGCAAGTTAGCAAAGCGCTCGCGCCCCTCATTTTCGACAATAATGAAACGCCATGGCTGCAGCGTACCGTGATCGGGGGCGCGCATCGCGGCGTGCAGAATATTTTGCAACGCTTCACCTGCCGGAGCCGGTTCTGCCAGACGAGACGCCGAGCGGCGATTAACTAATAAATCCAATGCATCCATTATTCTTCTCCCGTGAATAAAAAGCGTGGGCTAATCCTGGCACAGCACGATCTTTTGTAACAGTCTGGCGCGATTTCCTGCTGACTTTTCGCACGCCGCTCTTTAGGATGAACCCGACATCGGGGCAGACCGCGTGCTGGCTGCCCTGCTACGTGAATATGGAGAGTTTATGCGCACTTTGTGGCGAATTATTTCCGGTCTGTTCCGCTGGACCTGGCGGGTACTGAATTTTATTCGGGAATTTATTCTTAATTTATTTCTTATTGTTTTGATCCTGGCGGGCGTCGGGATTTGGCTGCAGGTTTCCAGTTCCAACAACAGTGAGCCTGTACAGCAAGGCGCATTGAAAATCGATCTGAGTGGAGTGCTGGTCGATAAACCTTCCGTCAGCAATCGTCTAAGTCGTATCAGCCGTCAACTGTTAGGCGCCAATAGCGATCGCCTGCAGGAGAATTCCCTGTTCGATGTCGTCGATGCGATCCGCCAGGCAAAAACCGATAAAAACATCACTGGCATCGTGCTGGAGCTGCGTGACTTTGCCGGTGGCGATCAACCTTCGCTGCAATATGTTGGTAAAGCACTGCGCGAATTCCGTGACGCCGGCAAACCTATTTATGCAGTCGGCGACAGTTACAGCCAGGCGCAATACTACATCGCCAGTTACGCCAACAAGGTGTATCTCTCACCTCAGGGCACGGTTGATCTACACGGTTTCGCCACCAACGGCCTGTACTACAAGACTTTGCTGGAAAAGCTGAAAGTTAATTCGCATGTATTCCGTGTAGGCACTTATAAGTCTGCGGTTGAGCCGTTCCTGCGTGACGATATGTCACCGGAAGCGCGCGACGCTGATGGGCGCTGGATTGGCCAGCTGTGGCAGAATTACCTGAATACTGTGGCAGCCAATCGTCAAATTACACCAGAACAGCTGTTCCCAGGTGCAGCCGGCATCATTAGCGGCTTGCAAGCGGTGCAAGGTGATACCGCGAAATATGCGCTGAATAATAAATTGGTGGATGTACTGGATACGCGTGCAGCCGCCGATCAGGAACTGGTGAAAACCTTCGGCTGGGATAAGGCGAATAACGATTACCGTAGCGTGAGTATCTACGATTACACCGTTAAACAGCCGCCGCAGAGCCAGGATGGCAATATCGCCGTGATCCTCGCCAGCGGTGCGATTATGGACGGTGAAGAGAGTGCCGGAAACGTCGGCGGTGATACCACGGCGTCGCAAATCCGCGATGCGCGCCTGGATGCTAAAATCAAAGCCATTGTGTTGCGTGTCAACAGCCCTGGCGGCAGCGTCACGGCATCGGAAGCCATTCGTGAAGAGCTGGCGGCAGCCCACGATGCGGGTAAACCGGTGGTGGTCTCAATGGGTGGCATGGCGGCTTCCGGCGGTTACTGGATTTCAACGCCTGCCGATTACATCGTGGCGGCACCCAGCACGCTGACCGGTTCCATCGGTATCTTTGGCGTGATTAACACCGTTGAAAACAGCCTGAGTTCGGTGGGTGTGCATACTGACGGCGTTGCCACATCACCGCTGGCGGACGTCGCCACCACCAAAGCACTGCCAACTGAAGTGCAGCAGTTGATGCAGCTGACCATTGAGAACGGCTATCGTAACTTCGTGGGCCTGGTGGCGACCTCACGTCACAAAACGCCTGAGGAGATCAATGCGATTGCGCAGGGTCACGTCTGGACCGGTAGCGATGCGAAAGCCAATGGTTTGGTCGATGCGTTGGGAGACTTTGACGATGCCGTGGCGAAAGCTGCTGAGCTGGCGAAAGTCGCTAAGCCGGAGTTGAGCTGGTATCAGGACGATCCGGGCATGATCGATCTGCTGCTGAATCAGATGAACGCGTCGGTTCAGGCGGTGTTGCCGGCTGCGCTGAAAGTCTGGCTGCCTGCGCCAATGCTGGACGTAATGAGCGCAATGAAACAGCAACCTGGCTTACTGAATAACCTCAACGATCCGCAAAATCGCTACGCTTTCTGCCTGAACTGCGGCAACGTACGCTAATCTTTACAGCCCGGCCGCTGGTCGGGCTGCTTTTCGTTCGCAATCCCCTTATACTGCGCGTTTTACGGCAAGTCTGAGTTCCTTCATGCAAAAGAAAAATATCTACGTAGCCTACACCGGCGGCACCATCGGGATGCAGCGCTCTGCGCAGGGCTATATTCCGGTATCGGGCCATCTGCAACAGCAGCTGGCAAACATGCCCGAATTCCATCGGCCTGAAATGCCGGATTTCACCATCCATGAATATCAGCCGCTGATGGACTCCTCGGACATGACGCCGCAGGATTGGCAATCGATTGCGAACGATATTAAGCAAAACTACGATCGTTACGATGGCTTTGTAATTTTGCATGGTACCGACACCATGGCCTTCACCGCTTCGGCGCTCTCCTTTATGCTGGAGAACCTTGCTAAGCCGGTGATTGTCACCGGCTCGCAAATTCCCCTGGCAGAATTGCGTTCTGATGGGCAGCAAAACCTGCTGAACTCGCTGTATGTGGCGGCCAATTATCCGATCAGTGAAGTTGCCCTGTTTTTCAATAACACGCTGTTCCGCGGCAACCGTACCACTAAGGCACATGCTGACGGCTTTAATGCCTTCGCATCGCCAAACCTGGCGCCCTTGCTGGAAGCGGGTATTCATATCCGCCGGTTAAACACCCCGCCCGCACCCCAAGGTCACGGCGAGCTGATTGTGCATCCGATAACACCACAGCCGATTGGCGTGGTGACGATTTATCCGGGTATCTCTGCCGACGTGGTGGGTAATTTCCTGCGTCAACCGGTGAAAGCCTTGATCCTGCGCTCTTACGGCGTTGGCAACGCGCCGCAAAATGCTGAGTTTCTTTCGGAACTGCAACAGGCCAGCGATCGCGGCATTGTGGTGGTGAATCTGACGCAGTGTATGTCCGGCAAAGTGAATATGGGCGGCTATGCCACCGGCAATGCGCTTGAGCATGCGGGCGTGATCAGCGGCTTTGATCTCACCGTTGAGGCCACATTAACCAAACTGCATTTTTTATTGAGTCAGAACCTTACCAGCGCGGAAATTCGTGCCAAAATGCAGCAGAATTTACGCGGCGAACTGACCGAAGATTGATACGGAGCGAAACCAATGAAGCGGGCATTGATAATCATCGATATTCAGAACGATTTTTGCCCCGGCGGCCCAATGGCGGTGCGTGAGGGTGACCAAACGGTTGCCGTCGCCAATCGATTTGCGCGTGAGTTTCACGAGCGGGGTGAATGTGTGGTGGCATTGCAAGACTGGCATCCAGCCAATCACGGCAGCTTCGCCTCGATCTCCGGCGAGCCGGTCTACACGCTCGGCGAATTAAACGGTTTAGCGCAGATCTGGTGGCCCGATCACGGTATTGAGAATTCTGTCGGGGCGGATTTTCATCCCGATCTCGATCGCTCTCTGATTGATGCCGTATTCCATAAAGGGGGCGATGTTGAGGTGGATAGCTACAGCGCCTTCTTTGATAACGGCCATCGACGCAAGACAGAACTCGACAGCTGGCTGCGCGAGCGCGGCATTAGCAATTTAGTGATGTTGGGTATTGCGACCGATTACTGCGTCAAATACAGCGTGCTGGATGCGCTAGAGTTAGGTTACAACGTGGAGGTGGTTAAAGAGGGCTGCCGCGGTGTGAACCTGAATCCGGATGACAGTGAAATTGCTTTCGCTCAGATGGAAGCACAAGGTGCGGTATTAATCTGAAAATAAGGGGCTGGTGAGAACCAGCCCTTTTGATTTTTAGTGCAGGTTGATGCGCGTGACGTCGGGCTCAATGCCAAACTCTTCTTTCAGCTGTTTCTTCGATTTCATCACCATATCCCCACCTTTGCTAATGGTCATATGTTGCGGATCGTCATTGTGGCGAGCCTGCCACAACATCACCAGCTGCAGACAATTCTCTTTCTGCTCTGGCGTCAGCGCGACGCCATCTGGCCATTTGCCGATTTCAACCGCCGTGGAGAGCCGCTCGTACACTTCCGGCGTCATCGCCTCCAGCATCGCTTCCAGTTCCTGTTTCATGCTTAGCCCTCTTGCTGATTGCCCTGCTCATCAGTGAAGTTTAGCGAGGCGGAGTTCACGCAGTAGCGCTCGCCGCTCGGTTGTGGGCCATCCGGGAACACATGTCCCAAATGCGCATCACAGTTGCCACAGCGAATCTCAACCCGTTGCATGCCGTGTGAATCATCTTCCAGATAGCGGATAGCGTCGTCACTGAAAGGCTGATAGAAACTTGGCCAGCCACAGCCTGAATCGTATTTGGTTTCGGAGAGAAACAGCGGCGAATTACAAACTAAGCAGTGGTAAATCCCTTCCTGCTTGTTGTGCAGCAAGGCGCCCGAGAAAGGGGGCTCCGTTCCACGATGCTGAGTGACATAGCGCTGCATTTCGGAAAGCTGCGCAATTTTTGCGTCGGGTGCGGTGTCTTTAGCCATTTTGAGTTCCGGAGTGTCATTCTGAAAAAATCGACTAGTATTCTAACAAACGTACAACATCCATCGGGTCTTTTTTCGTGCTAACGCCTCCGACATCTGTTCCACAGCACGATTTTGTGATGGCGATCACCCTTTGCAAAAGTCATCCCTTTTCAGCCCGCATTCGGCGTAACATAGGCGCGCAATAAGGGTGCTGCGTAAGCGATTGCGCAACGAATTATTCCTGGTGTTGGAATTGACCTGTCGCAACAATTGACACGATTCCGCTTGACGCCTGGTAAGGTTTTTGTAATTTTACAGCCAACCTTTTATTCACTAACAAATAGCTGGTGGAATATATGACTATCAAAGTAGGTATTAACGGTTTTGGCCGTATCGGTCGCATCGTTTTCCGTGCTGCGCAGCAGCGTTCTGACATCGAAATCGTCGCGATCAACGATCTGCTCGACGCCGATTACATGGCATACATGCTGAAGTATGACTCTACTCACGGTCGTTTTGACGGCACTGTAGAAGTGAAAGACGGTGCACTGATTGTTAACGGTAAGAAAATCCGTGTTACCGCTGAGAAAGACCCGGCTAACCTGAAGTGGGACGAAGTGGGTGTTGACGTTGTTGCTGAAGCGACCGGTATCTTCCTGACCGACGAAACCGCACGTAAACACATCACCGCTGGCGCGAAGAAAGTGGTTCTGACTGGTCCATCTAAAGACAGCACCCCGATGTTCGTACGTGGCGCTAACTTTGACAAATATGCTGGCCAGGACATCGTTTCTAACGCGTCTTGCACCACCAACTGCCTGGCTCCACTGGCTAAAGTTATCAACGACAACTTCGGTATCGTTGAAGGTCTGATGACCACCGTTCACGCAACCACCGCGACGCAGAAAACCGTTGATGGCCCGTCTCACAAAGACTGGCGCGGCGGCCGTGGCGCAGCGCAGAACATCATCCCATCTTCTACCGGTGCAGCTAAAGCAGTTGGCGTTGTTCTGCCAGAGCTGAACGGCAAACTGACCGGTATGGCGTTCCGCGTTCCTACTCCAAACGTGTCTGTTGTTGACCTGACTGTTCGCCTGGAAAAACCAGCGACCTACAAAGAAATTTGTGCAGTGATCAAAGCTGAGTCAGAAGGCAAAATGAAAGGCGTTCTGGGCTACATTGAAGACGACGTGGTTTCTACCGACTTCAACGGCGAAACCCTGACTTCAGTATTCGATGCTAAAGCAGGTATCGCTCTGAACGACAACTTCGTGAAACTGGTTTCTTGGTACGATAACGAAACTGGTTACTCACATAAAGTTCTCGATCTGATTGCACTGGTTGCTTCTAAGTAAGCTAACCGGCTAAACGGACAAGGGGTGACTTCGGTCGCCCCTTTTTTTCGACTGGATAAAAGAGAAGGTCTGACCATGCAAGATACGCTTTATACCCTTCCGGTAGTGAATCAAATCACCCCTTATCTGTCACAGCGCCAGCAGGATGATTTGCCGATTGTGGTAATCAGCCATCCTAAAGTGCGTGCGGCGATTGCCCTGCAAGGTGCGCATCTGCTTTCGTGGCAGCCTAGCGGCCAAAAACCGGTGATTTGGCTCAGTGAAAAAACCCCGTTTACCACAGGTAAAGCAATCCGCGGCGGCGTGCCGATTTGCTGGCCGTGGTTTGGTCCGGCAGGTGAACCGGCGCACGGTTTTGCACGCAATATGCCGTGGACGCTGACCGCCCATGACGAAAACGAAGATGCGGTAATGCTGACTTTTACGCTGGAAAGCAACGCACAAACCAAAAAGCTCTGGCCGCACGATTTCACCCTGCTTGCTCGCTTCCGGATTGCTGAGCATTGTGAAATTGAGCTGGAAGCTTACGGCGACTATGAAGCCACCGCAGCGCTGCACAGCTACTTCCAGATTGCGGATATCTCTCAGGTCGAAGTGAGCGGATTAGGTAACAGTTTTATCGATAAGGTTAACGATAATGCTGTTGGCGCATCCAACGGCAAGCAGACCTATCCCAACCGCGTGGATCGTATTCACACCGCAGCGGATGACTGCAGCGTGATTCACGATAAAGCGGGCAAACGCCAGATTGAAGTCTATCACCACTATCAGAGTGACGTTGTCACGTGGAATCCAGGTCCGGAGTTATCATGCAGCATGGGGGACATGCCAAATGAAGGCTATAAAACCATGGTGTGCGTGGAAACGGCGCGCATTAGCAAGCCGTTAAAAAGCGCGGGTGAATCCCCTGCGCGTTTGGGCACCACAATTCGTATCGTTAATAAGTAATAAGATGCGGCGCCGTTGCGCCGCTAAACCACATCTAATGCAGTTTTAGATTGAGGCGCAGGAAACGCCCGATCAATGATGCTCAGCTCTTCATCAGTCAAATTGATGCTAAGCGCGGCCGCGTTTTGCTGCACATGTGCAACGCTGCTGGCTTTAGGAATGGCCAAAACGCCTTGCTGACGGATCACCCAAGCCAATAGCACTTGCGCCACGCTGATGCCCTTCTGTTGTGCAATCTGTTTAAGATGCGCATCGTCAAACAGCGCCTGTCGCAGTCGTCCAGCCTGCGCTAACGGGCAATAGGCCATAATCGGCATCTCGCGCTGCTGACACTGCGGCAACAGATCGTACTCGATCCCGCGTGACGCTAAGTGGTACAGCACCTGATTGGTTAAACAGGATTTGCCGCCGGGCTCTTGCCACAGTTCCAGCATATCGTCATGGTCAAAGTTCGAGACGCCCCAATGGCGGATTTTGCCCTGCTGCTGCAAGGATTCCATCGCGCGAATGGTTTCTTCTAAGGGCACATTGCCGCGCCAGTGCAGCAAGTAGAGATCGAGGTAACCGGTTTGCAGACGGCGCAGACTGCGCTCGCAGGCCTCGATAGCATCGACTTCACCGGCATTCCAGGGATACACCTTCGATACCAGCCAGGCTTGATCGCGACGGCCGCGTAACGCTTCGCCGACCACCTCTTCGGCAGCGCCTTCCGCATACATTTCCGCCGTGTCGATAACCTTAAGTCCAAGATCTAAACCCGCCTGCAGTGCGCCCACTTCCTGGCTGCGCAGCGCTGCATTCTCACCCATATACCAGGTTCCCTGGCCAATAGCGGGTAAAGCTGATTCACCGTGAAATTGGATAGTCTTCATCACTCCTCCTGTTGCGCTGATATGGGGCTCTGAATTGGTGCAATGTAAGAAAAACGCCTCATTACGAGGCGTTTATTTAATCGTCAGAAGCTGTAACTGATGCCGGTCCAGAGTGTGAACTGGCCACTCTTATCGACCATCGGGCTGTCTTTGATTTCGCTGTCGAAGCGCGTGTAACGACCAGACAAGCTGGCGTTCCAGCTTTGGCTGATTTGGTAGCTGGCATTCATCTCGACATACGGCGACCAGCTGTCGTCTGGATGATACTCAGCGATGCCGGTTCGCGCACTTTCATGGGATGAAACACCGTAGTAATAACGGTTCTGATTGGCGCTGTTCCACATTGCACCAATGCCCGGCGTCAGGCTGAATGCGCCGAAATCAAAGCGATATAGATAGGTGAGATCCCAGATTAAACCATTGCTGTTATTGAGCACATCACCCAGCAGAGCGGTGCGCACGATACCCCAATCGGCAACATGGCGATAGTTGGCGCCGGCCATCAGCGTCATACGGCGCTTATCCAGCGCTTTCATGTCACCCAAATCGTTGTCTTTCGGATCGTACTGCTGCGGCGATCCCAGCACCGTCAGCGACAGCTGATTCTGCGGGTCTTTCCACAGGTAATAGCCGCCTTGCAGGCTACGGAACCAGAAGTTTTCGCCTTCATAATTAATCACCGGAATCGGCAGATAGCGGTCTTGTCCGCCCCGATAAGGTGACTGCGCATAAATCACCGAAGCGCCAAGAGATAAGGGTTCTGCATGAGTGCCGAACGCCGCAAAATAACAAGGAATAGCCAGAGTAAGCGCTTTAAGTTTGAATTGGTTCACAATTTATTCAGTCCATTAATATAACAATCACACGCAGAGTCTAACCAAATTTTTGCTATCGGTTAACGTTTAATGATGCTCTCTAACCAGCATAGCGAAATATTCTCAGTGGCTTCATCGCTCTCACGGCTTAGGTTGATTGCCTCAGTGCTTATGAGACTTTGTTATTGATATATCGCTGAATAAGGAGAAAAGTGGCTGCAGGTTTTCTGAATGCCTTCTACAGTTAAATGTAAGACGAGACTTTTTTGTACGAGCAGAGTAACCATAAGAATTGTGTATCCCGATAAAAAAACGTCAGGTTGGCATAAGGGTTGCTGTACTCAATAAAGAATATCTTCCGGGAGCTGCTACAAACTTTTATTACGCTCCTTTACCTGTGCTAAAAACGAAAGGACGGGCATCGCTATGAATATATTCGATCACTATCGTCAGCGTTATGAAGCTGCCAAGGACGAAGAGTTCTCATTGCAGGAATTCCTCGCCATCTGTAAACAGGATCGCAGTGCATACGCCAACGCTGCCGAGCGACTATTAATGGCCATCGGTGAGCCGGTGATGGTTGACACTGCGCAAGAGCCTCGCCTTTCCCGAATCTTTTCCAACCGAGTCATGGGACGCTACCCGGCCTTCGAAGAGTTTTACGGTATGGAGGAAGCGATTGAGCAAATCGTCTCCTACCTGAAACACGCCGCGCAGGGTTTGGAAGAGAAGAAACAGATCCTTTACTTACTGGGCCCGGTGGGTGGCGGTAAATCCTCATTGGCCGAGCGCCTGAAAGCGCTGATGCAGCGTGTGCCGATCTATGTGCTGAGCGCCGACGGCGAGCGCAGCCCGGTAAACGATCATCCACTCTGCCTGTTTAACCCGCAGGAAGACGCCAATATTCTGGAAAAAGAGTATGGCGTGCCGCGGCGTTATCTGGGCACCATCATGTCGCCCTGGGCGGCGAAACGCCTGCATGAGTTTGGCGGCGATATCACCCGCTTCAAAGTGGTGAAAGTGTGGCCGTCAATTCTGGAGCAGGTAGCAATTGCCAAAACAGAACCAGGCGATGAGAACAACCAGGATATTTCTGCGTTGGTCGGCAAAGTGGATATCCGTAAACTGGAAAATCACGCGCAAAACGATCCTGACGCATACGGCTATTCAGGTGCCCTTTGCCGCGCAAACCAAGGCGTGATGGAATTCGTTGAGATGTTTAAAGCACCGATTAAAGTGCTACATCCACTGCTGACCGCCACGCAGGAAGGTAACTACAACGGTACCGAAGGGATTTCTGCCCTGCCGTTCAACGGCATCATTCTGGCGCACTCCAACGAATCAGAATGGGTTACCTTCCGTAATAACAAAAACAATGAGGCCTTCCTCGACCGTGTTTACATCGTCAAAGTGCCTTATTGCCTACGCGTTTCCGAAGAGATCAAGATCTACAACAAACTGTTGGATCACAGTGAGTTGACCACTGCGCCATGCGCGCCGGGCACGCTGGAAACCCTGGCCCGCTTCTCGATTCTGTCGCGTTTGAAAGAGCCGGAAAACTCCAGCATCTACTCGAAAATGCGCGTTTATGATGGCGAGAGCCTGAAAGATACCGATCCAAAAGCCAAATCCTGGCAGGAGTATCACGATTACGCGGGCGTTGATGAGGGCATGAACGGTCTTTCGACCCGCTTCGCGTTTAAAATCCTGTCGCGCGTGTTTAACTTCGACCATGCTGAGGTGGCGGCCAACCCGGTGCATCTGTTCTACGTGCTGGAGCAGCAAATTGAGCGCGAGCAGTTCCCTCAGGATCAAGCCGAGAAGTATCTGGAGCACCTGAAAGGCTACCTGATTCCGAAATACGCCGAGTTTATCGGTAAAGAGATTCAGACCGCGTACCTGGAGTCCTACTCGGAATACGGTCAAAACATCTTTGATCGCTACGTTACCTACGCTGATTTCTGGATTCAGGATCAAGAGTACCGCGATCCTGACACCGGACAGCTGTTTGACCGCGAATCGCTGAACGCCGAGCTGGAAAAGATCGAGAAACCTGCCGGGATCAGTAACCCGAAAGATTTCCGTAACGAGATTGTCAACTTTGTGCTGCGTGCCCGTGCGCAGAATAGCGGACGCAATCCGAACTGGACCAGCTACGAAAAACTGCGCACGGTCATCGAGAAGAAAATGTTCTCGAACACCGAAGAGTTGCTGCCGGTGATTTCGTTCAATACCAAAACCTCAACGGACGAGCAGAAAAAACACGATGATTTTGTCGATCGCATGATGGAAAAAGGCTATACCCGCAAGCAAGTACGCCTGCTGTGCGAATGGTATCTGCGCGTGCGTAAATCTTCATAATCGTTATCTGTAAGCGTCGCGGCGCTTCGGTGCTGCAACAGGAGGCCGGGTTTTCCCGGCCTAAGCTTGCAATGCAGTTTGGGGGATTTTTATGGCCTATTTTATCGATCGGCGTCTCAACGGTAAGAACAAAAGCGCCGTCAATCGGCAGCGCTTTCTGCGCCGTTATAAGTCGCAAATCAAGCAATCGATCTCCGAGGCCATTAACAAGCGTTCGGTGACCGATGTCGAGAGCGGCGAATCGGTCTCGATTCCAATTGACGATATCAATGAACCGAGCTTCCATCAGGGCCGCGGCGGCAGTCGCCATCGCGTGCATCCTGGGAATGACCATTTCGTGCAAAACGATCGCATTGAACGTCCGCAAGGTGGCGGCGGCAGCGGCGGTAGCGGCCAGGGCAACGCCAGTCAGGATGGTGAAGGCCAGGACGAATTCAGCTTCCAGATATCTAAAGATGAATATCTCGATCTTCTGTTCGAAGATTTGGCGTTGCCGAACCTGCGCAAGAATCAGCATCGGCAGTTAAACGAGTACAAAACCCATCGCGCGGGCTACACCTCAAACGGTACGCCGGCTAATATCAGCGTGGTGCGCTCACTGCAGAACTCGCTGGCTCGTCGTACGGCGATGACGGCGGGTAAACGCCGCATGTTAAACGAACTGGAAGCTACGCTAGCCGAAGTGGAAACCAGCGAACCGGCGCAGTTACTGGAAGAGGAGCGTTTACGTAAAGAGATCGCTGAGTTGCGCGCGCGCATCGACCGCGTGCCGTTTATCGATACCTTTGACCTGCGCTACAAAAACTTCGAGAAGCGACCAGAACCTTCCAGCCAGGCCGTGATGTTCTGCCTGATGGACGTGTCTGGTTCGATGGATCAAGCCACCAAAGATATGGCGAAGCGTTTCTACATTCTGCTGTATCTGTTCCTGAGCCGTACTTACAAGAACGTCGACGTGGTGTACATCCGGCATCACACTCAAGCCAAAGAGGTCGACGAACAGGAGTTCTTCTACTCGCAGGAAACGGGCGGCACCATTGTTTCCAGTGCACTGAAGTTAATGGATGAGGTGGTTAAAGAGCGTTATGACCCGTCACAGTGGAACATCTATGCGGCGCAAGCGTCGGATGGGGATAACTGGGCCGATGATTCACCACTCTGCCACGAGATCTTAGCCAAACATATTCTGCCGGTTGTGCGTTATTACAGCTATATCGAGATCACGCGTCGCGCGCACCAGACCTTATGGCGCGAGTATGAACATCTGCAGGCAATGTTTGATAACTTCGCAATCCAACATATTCGCGAGCCAGAAGACATCTATCCGGTATTTAGAGAACTTTTCCACAAACAGGCTGCAGAAGCCTGATTTTATAAGCCGGTCACTGACCGGCTTTTTCTTTGCAGCAGCCCCGCTCACTTAGCGCCATTTCCTGTTGTTTTTTCATACAAATTTAGCTGTATATGGGATGCGGCCCCACAGAATGAAAAAATGTGCAATTAAGCGCTGACAAGCTATTGATAAGGCATTATCTTTCCACCTTGTCTGTGTGAATCGCCCGCAGTTTGTCTTTTTTGCCCCACCGCAGGAGAACGCCGTTGAATACCAGCATGATTTACAGTTTGTTCATTATTGGGTCCGTGCTGGTAGCAGCAAGTATTTTGCTCAGTTCCTTTTCATCACGCCTTGGCATTCCGATTCTGGTGATCTTCCTCGCTCTCGGCATGTTGGCCGGGATTGATGGTATCGGTGGCATCGCCTTTGATAACTATCCCGTCGCCTATCTGGTCTCCAACCTCGCTTTAGCCATCATCTTGCTTGATGGCGGGATGCGCACCAAAGCATCTTCGCTAAAGGTGGCGCTCGGCCCGGCATTATCTCTGGCGACCGTCGGCGTGATGATCACCGCAGGGTTAACCGGCGTTGCCGCTGCCTGGCTGTTTAAGCTCGATCTGATGCAGGGCTTTCTGATTGGCGCGATTATCGGTTCTACCGATGCCGCCGCCGTATTTTCGCTGCTGGGTGATAAAGGCCTCAATGAACGTGTCAGCTCCACGCTGGAGATTGAATCCGGCAGCAACGATCCGATGGCGGTGTTTCTCACCATCACGCTGATCGACATGATTCAGCAAGGCCAGTCCGGCCTGAGCTGGATGTTTGTGGTGCATCTGGTGCAGCAGTTTGGTCTTGGCATCGTATTAGGCCTGGGCGGCGGCTGGGCGCTGCAGCAGTTGATTAACCGGATCAATCTGGCGCAGGGTTTATATCCGCTGCTGGCGGTGAGTGGCGGCATCATCGTGTTTGCCCTCACCACCGTGATGGAAGGCAGCGGCATTCTGGCGGTTTATCTTTGCGGCTTCCTGCTGGGCAACAGCCCGATTCGCAACCGCCACGGTATTTTGCAAACCTTTGACGGCATGGCATGGCTGAGCCAAATCGGCATGTTCATTGTGCTGGGCTTGCTGGTGACACCCTCCGATTTGTGGCACATCGCGGTGCCGGCGATGATTCTGTCGCTGTGGTTGATTCTGGTAGCGCGCCCGCTGTCGATTCTGGTTGGTCTGTTACCGTTCAAAGGCTTCACCGGACGCGAACGTATCTTCATCAGTTGGGTGGGCTTACGTGGCGCAGTGCCAATCATCCTCGCCGTATTTCCGATGATGGCCGGGCTGGAGAACGCCAAGCTCTACTTCAACATCGCTTTCTTTGTAGTGTTGGTGTCGTTGATGCTGCAAGGTACCTCGCTGGGCTATGCCGCCAAACGCGCCAAAGTGGTGGTGCCACCAACCGCCTCGCCGATTAGCCGGGTTGGGCTGGATATCCATCCGGAGAATCCGTGGGAACAATTTATTTACCAGCTGAGCGCCGACAAATGGTGCGTCGGCGCAGCGCTGCGTGATTTGCAGATGCCGCGCGAAACCCGCATCGCCGCCCTGTTCCGTGATAACGCGTTAATGCATCCCAACGGCAATACGCGCCTGAAAGAAGGCGATGTGCTGTGTGTGATTGGCCGTGAGCGCGATCTTCCCGCACTGGGTAAAATGTTCAGCCAATCGCCGCCGGTATCGCTGGATCAACGCTTCTTCGGCGACTTTATTCTGGATGCCGAAGCGCGCCTGCGCGACGTGGCGCAAATTTACGGCCTGGAGTTAGATGAACAGACCAACGATCAGCAGTCGCTAGGACAGCTGGTAATGAGTTTGCTCGGCAGCACGCCAGTGGTTGGCGATCAGGTGGAATGGAAGCAGTTAACCTGGACGGTAGCAGAGAAAGAAGATAACCAGATTGTGAAGGTCGGCGTGCGCGTCAGCGAAGACAAGGATTAATCCGAGGCTTTATCGCTCGTAAACTGCGTGTGAACGACTATGCTCACTATTCAACCCAGCAAATACGGGAGAATGTAATGGGACGCGTGGTGAAGATTGGTCAATATGAAATCGTTGATGCAGAGTTCAATAGTGACAATGGCGACACTGTCAGTATTCCCTGCCATACCAATCCCGGCCTGAGTGACCAACTCGACGGCTGGGATGTGGATACCAGTGTACCGGCATGGATTGATGAAGAGGCTGTCGATCTGCAAATCGGACACTATGATAAGCAGCAGGACCTGTGGGTATTAAAAAAACCCGCCTGATTGGCTGGCGCCGCCATTGATGTGAATGGCGGTCATTCCGAAAAGCTGTCTTAAAATAAAGCGTAATATTCGCGATTAATTAACTTTTAACCATACATTTCAATTAAATAGCCAATTATTTCTTTAGTCATTTATTTCCTTTTCAGACTATTTCCATATTAACTCTGTCAAATAACTCCTGCATACTCTTAAACGTTGCTGCAGCTTTTCGTGACGTGCATCACGTCTCAAACGGTCCTTTCCTTGCAGCGCTTATGGCAGCACTGACTTATATCTCGCTGAAAGAATTATTCTTTCCATTTTTCAGCGGACCACTCCTGAGCGCGTACTTGATTCTGGTCAGGCCATCTTTTACTTAAGAAAAGAGAGCAGGTTTTATGGCAAGTACTTTGATAATGAATGATGCAACCCGCTCGTGGAGCGGACTGCGCAAAAACCTCATCGCAAAAGTCGCACTTAGTTTCTCGGATTTAATTGCATTAAATCTGGCATTGTTTTTATCTGCCGCCACCGTTCAAGGTATTTGGGGCGAACTGGATACCTTTATTCCGCCCCAGCAGATTGAATATCGGTTTATTGCCCAATTTAGCCTTTCTATTCTTTGCACCGCCTGGTTCTGGGTGCGTATGCGTCACTACACTTATCGCAAGCCGTTTTGGTTTGAACTGAAAGAAGTGATTAAAACCCTGTTCGTCTTCTCTCTGCTTGATCTGGCGTTGATTGCCTTTTCAAAATGGGACTTCTCGCGCATGGTTTGGGTATTTAGCTGGACTTACGCTCTGCTGCTGCTGCCGCTGATGCGTGCCGTGGTAAAACGCGCCATCAACCGCGCAGGTCAGTGGCAGAAGGAAACCATCATCATTGGTTCCGGTAAAAATGCCATGGAAGCTTATGCGGCGCTGCAGAGCGAGGAGATCCTCGGTTATAACGTGCAGGCGTTTATCTCGCTGGATGATGACCAACAGCATGAGAAGGTTAATGGCGTTCCGGTGATCACCTGGAAAGACATCAACTGGCAAACCATGGACCGTGACAACACGCAATTTATCGTCGCCACCGAATTTGAGCAGCAAGTGGTGCGCGATAAATGGCTGAAGTTCCTGTCCAAAATGAAGTGCCGTTCAATCTCCGTGATCCCAACGCTGCGCGGCGTGCCGCTGTATGGCACCGATATGTCATTCATCTTCAGCCATGAAGTGATGATTTTGCGCGTCAGCAACAACCTGGCGAAACGCTCTTCGCGCTTCCTGAAACGCACCTTCGATATCGTGGTGGCATCCATGCTGCTGCTGTTCCTCGGACCGGTATTTGGACTGCTGTGTGCGATGGTGAAACGTGACGGCGGCAATGCGATTTATGGTCATGAACGCGTTGGGCAAGATGGCGTGAAATTTAAGTGCCTGAAGTTCCGCTCAATGGTGACCAACTCGCAGGAAGTGCTGCAAAATTTGCTGGCGACCAGCGAGGAAGCGCGTGCCGAATGGGACCGTGATTTCAAACTGAAAAACGATCCGCGTGTGACCAAAATTGGTAACTTCCTGCGCAAAACCAGCCTTGATGAGCTGCCACAGTTGTGGAATGTCATTCGTGGCGAAATGAGTCTGGTCGGTCCGCGTCCGGTGATTGAAGCAGAACTGGAGCGTTATGCCGGTGATGTGGATTACTACCTGATGGCGAAACCAGGCATGACCGGCTTGTGGCAGGTCAGCGGACGTAACGACATTGACTACGATACGCGCGTCTATTTCGATTCCTGGTACGTGAAAAACTGGGCGTTATGGACTGACATTGCGATTCTGTTCAAAACCGCTGGCGTAGTGGTTCGTCGCGACGGCGCTTACTAATACCCTCGAGGCGATGCTTGTGCACTTCGGCAGGCATCGCTTTTATTATCCCTTTCTTTTTCCCCTAAGAGTCATTACCCTTCCGGATTGTTTAACAGGTCGTCCGGTTCGTAATGCAAAAATTCACCTTAATACTTCTTAGCCTGGTGCTGCTGGCGCCGCTTGGCATTGATCTTTACCTCCCGACATTGCCGCAAATCGCCGAAGGTCTTAACAGCCCGGTGAGCCTCATCCAAATCACGATTCCTCTGTTTTTATTGGTGATGGGCATTGGCCAATTGATTACCGGTCCGCTGGTGGATAATTTTGGTCGTAAGCCGCTCGCGTTAATTGGTCTTGCGCTTTACATCATTGGCAGCGCGATTGCCGCCACGAGCACGCTGTGGCCGGTGTTCTTTCTCGCCCGCATCATTCAGGGTTGCGCGGTGTGCTGCACGGCGGTGGTGGCCTTCAGCGGCGTGCGTGACCGTCTCAGTGGCGAGGATGCCGCACGCGCTTACGGCTTTCTCAATGGTGCGCTGAATATCGTTCCCGCGCTGGCGCCACTGCTGGGTGGGATCCTCGCCGAAGCCTACGGCTGGCGGATGCCATTCTGGTTCCTGTGCGGCTATGCGGTGGTGATCGGCTTGATCGTCCTGCTGTGGCTGCCCGAAACGCGCCCGGCGGACACCTTACGCGTTAAAGGTTTACCGCTGGCGCAGTATGCTGCCATCGCCCGTGAACCGCGCTTTCTCGCCTTTGCCTTTGCCAATGCCGGCGCGCTGGGCATGGTGCTGACCTATGTGTCGCTGGCGCCACACGTGCTGATGACCGAAGGCGGCCTGACGCCGTTGCAATTCTCTTTCGCCTTTGGCGCCAACGGGTTTTGGATCATGCTGGTTAGCGCGTTCGTAAACAAAACCATTCGCAAAGCGGGACGCCCGTTCTGCCTGGCGATGGGTTTCGCCACCATGTTGATCGGCGCAATTCTTCTGATGATGGGCACCACGCTGTTACCGGCGGCGTGGCAAAACCATTGGGCGCTGTACATGATTCCCGTGGCGGTTTCCGTTGCTGGCCTGGCGTTCACGGTCGGTCCCGCCACCAGCTACGCGCTGGAGCCGTATCAGCAGCAAGCGGGCGTGGCCTCAGCACTGCAGGGATTTATTCAGATGGCGTGTGGTGCGGGCGGCAGCATGGCAATCGTAGCATTGCCCGTTGCTGAGAAGTCGTCACTGGCATTGATGATGCTGCTGGGTGCAGCGCTGGCACTGACCGCCTGGCGCTGCAGTAAGAAAATGCACGGTCGCGTGACCGCGCTTAAATAACTTCAACCGGAACGCGTGGCGCGAGCGCACACATCAGCTCGTAGCCCACCGTTCCGGCGGCTTTTGCCACCTCATCGATCTTCACCTGATTGCCCCACAGCTCCACCTTTGAACCGATGCCGGCCTGCGGGCAAGGTTCTAAATCGATCATCATCATGTCCATGGAGATGGCGCCCAGCGTTTGCGTGCGTATGCCATCCACGCTGACTGGCGTGCCGGTGGGCGCATGACGCGGATAACCGTCGGCGTAGCCACAGGCGACGATGCCGATACGCTGGGTGCCGCTAGCGTGATAGCGATAACCGTAACCCACGCCCTCACCGGCATTCAGCTGCTGCACGCCAATGATTTCGCTGGTTAGCGTCATCACCGGCTGCAATCCGGTGCTGGCGATATCCTGCCAGTCGCCGCTCGGTGACGCGCCATAGAGAATAATGCCGGGACGCACCCAGTCAAAATGCGCTTCAGGATGCCACAGCGTAGCCGCAGAGTTAGACAGGGAACGCGGACAATCGAGCCCTTCCGCCGCCAGTTCGACGCGCTTCATCGGCTCAACAACTCCTTGCGGATTTTCTGCATCAGCGAAGTGCGCCATCAGCGTCATTGCACCGACGTTCGGCAGAGCGCGCAGTTTTTGCCACGCCGCATGAGCCTGCTCAGGACGGAAACCAAGCCGGTTCATGCCGCTGTTGATTTTGAGGTACACATCGACCGGTGCCGACAGCTGCGCTTTTGCCAGCGCCTGAATCTGCCAGTTGCTGTGCACGCTGGTGGTGAGGCGGTAACGATCGATTAGCGCTAAATCCTCGGCATGAAAGAAACCTTCCAGCAGCAGGATCGGTTTTTTCCAGCCCTGCTCACGCAGCAGGATCGCCTCTTCCATATTCAGCAGCGCGAAACCATCGGTTTCTGCCAGGCTTTGCCACACGCGAGCCACACCGTGACCATACGCATTGGCTTTTACCACCGACCAGACGCGTGATTGCGGGGCCGCCCGGCGAACAACGGCCAGATTATGACGCAGTGCCTGTTGATTGATGGTGGCACCGGTTGGACGTGACATGCTTTTACTCTCCCTGAGGTCTCAGCGCGCCGCGCTGGCGTTACGCAGTGGCGAAGAATGTGGCTCAAAACCTGGCAGGTAGCGCAGCACTGACAAATCATCTGCGGCAATCGCCGGTTTCTGACCGGAAATTAAATCAGCCAGAAGCTGACCGGAACCACAAGCCATCGTCCATCCCAGCGTACCGTGACCGGTATTGAGATAGAGATTGGAGAGCGGCGTGCGCCCGACAATCGGCGTACCGTCTGGCGTCATTGGACGCAGTCCGGTCCAGAACGTGGCCTGTTCGACAAAACCGCCTTCAGGATAGAGATCGCGGACCACCATCTCCAGCGTTTCGCGTCGTGCCGGCAACAGTTTGGTGTTAAAACCAACAATTTCTGCCATGCCGCCCACGCGAATGCGATCGTCAAAGCGCGTTACCGCCACTTTGTAGGTTTCATCGAGGATGGTGGAAACCGGTGCGGCGTCGGCATTCTTGATTGGAATCGTCAGCGAATAGCCTTTCAACGGGTAAACCGGGATGGCGAGAATGTCTTTCAGCAGCGCGGTTGAATAGGAACCGAATGCCACCACGTAAGCATCGGCTTTGATCACTTCATCGCCACACTTCACGCCATAAATGCGATTGCCCTCACGCAACAACTGATCAACCGAGGTGTTGTAGCGGAAGGTTACGCCCGCCGCTGCTGCCATCGCAGCCAGACGTTGGGTGAACAGTTGGCAGTCGCCGGTTTCGTCGTTAGGAAGACGCAAACCGCCGGTGAGTTTATGCGCCGTTGCCGCCAGCGCAGGTTCGACATTTTTGAGCTGATGCGTTTCCAGCAACTCATAGGGCACGCCCGCATCGCGCAGCACGGCGATATCTTTGCTGGCACTTTCGAACTGTTGCTGAGTGCGGAACAGCTGCAGCGTGCCGCCCTGCCGACCTTCATAGGCAATGCCGGTGCTGGCGCGCAGCGTTTTCAGGCAGTCGCGGCTGTACTCCGCGATGCGCACCATGCGGCTCTTATTCTCTTGATAGTGCTGCATGTCGCAGTTTCGCAGCATATTCCACATCCATTCCAGCTGGAATTTGCTGCCATCAAGACGTACCGCCAGCGGCGCGTGACGCTGGAACATCCATTTGACCGCTTTCAGCGGAACGCCCGGCGCCGCCCAGGGCGCAGCATAGCCCGGTGAAATCTGTCCCGCATTACCGGCGCTGGTCTCCAGCGCGGCGGCAGGTTGACGATCGATAACCGTGACCTCATGTCCGGCCTGCGCCAGATACCATGCGCTCGCTACCCCAACCACACCACTACCAAGAATCACTACGCGCATAAGCCCCTCGTCGCAGCAAAAGAATAATTAACTATTAACCCAGCCCAACACAGCATAACCCGACCGCTATTGAAATCTTACATTCGACCGACTTATTTCACATGTTTTTTACCTGACTGCACACTGAAATCATGCAACAGCGGCAAAATCAGGATTTTTTATGCCTTAAATCCCTTAATTAGCAATTTATTATGCGGAGGGCAGCGGTTTTGACTTTTTTCAGGAGAAAGCGCCGCAGTCATACAATCCACTTATAAACAGAGCATTATTCTGCAAAATGAAACCTAACCAACACTTGTCATCAGTATCGGCTTAACTAACGCTTTTTGAATGATTTTCTGCCAAAAGAATTCGATTGAGATTCAGTTTCGGATAGGCGACAGTGGACTATCATTGAAGTGTTCGCTCAGTTTTTTGGGCCATCTTTACTCAGGATGAGGCCTTAAACGATCGTGACAGGTAACTCCTGCCGCTTGCAAAACAGAGGTGCGCTATGACGACAATCTTTGACGAGCCAACCCGCAACAGTAAACGACTCAGTGATGGTCCCGACTGGACCTTCGAACTGCTGGATGATTATCTGGCGGAAATTGACCGCGTAGCCAAAAGTTACGGACTGGAAACCTATCCGCACCAAATTGAAGTGATCACCTCCGAGCAGATGATGGATGCCTACTCCAGCGTGGGTATGCCGATCAACTATGCGCACTGGTCGTTCGGCAAGAAATTCATCGAAACGGAACAGCGCTACAAGCATGGTCAGCAAGGCCTGGCGTATGAGATCGTCATCAACTCCAATCCGTGTATCGCCTATTTGATGGAAGAGAACACCATGACCATGCAGGCGCTGGTAATGGCGCACGCCTGTTACGGTCACAACTCTTTCTTTAAAAATAACTATCTGTTCCGCAGCTGGACCGATGCCAGTTCGATTGTGGATTACCTGCTGTTTGCGCGAAATTACATTACCGACTGCGAAGAGCGCTATGGCGTGGAGGAAGTTGAGCGGCTGCTCGATTCCTGCCATGCGTTGATGAACTACGGTGTGGATCGCTATAAGCGTCCGCAGAAAATTTCGCTGCAGGAAGAGAAGGCGCGCCAGCAGAGCCGCGAAGAGTATTTGCAGAGTCAGGTGAATACGCTGTGGCGCACCCTGCCGCGTAAAGAGAAAGAGTCGGTGCACGTTGAGGCATCGCGCTACCCTTCTGAACCGCAGGAAAACCTGCTCTATTTTATGGAAAAAAATGCGCCGCTGCTGGAATCCTGGCAACGTGAAGTGCTGCGCATTGTTCGCAAAGTTAGCCAGTATTTTTATCCGCAGAAACAGACGCAGGTGATGAACGAAGGCTGGGCCACTTTCTGGCACTACACCATCCTTAATCATCTGTATGACGAAGGCAAAGTGTCGGAACGCTTTATGATGGAGTTCCTGCACAGCCATACCAACGTGGTGTATCAGCCACCGTATAACAGCCAGTGGTATAACGGCATCAACCCGTATGCGCTGGGCTTCGCGATGTTCCAGGACATTAAACGCATCTGTCAGACACCGACCGAAGAAGATCGCTACTGGTTCCCGGACATTGCCGGTTCCGACTGGCTGAAAACCCTGCATTTCGCCATGCGTGAATTCAAGGATGAAAGCTTTATCAGCCAATTCTTGTCACCAAAAGTGATGCGTGATTTCCGCTTGTTCACGGTGATGGATGATGACCGCAACAATTTCCTCGAAATTGCGGCGATCCATGATGAAGCGGGTTACCGCGCCATTCGTCAGCAGCTGTCGGCGCAGTACAATCTGAGCAATCTGGAACCTAACATTCAGGTCTACAACGTGGATTTGCGTGGCGATCGCTCACTGACGCTGCGTTATGTGCCGCAACAGCGTGCGCCGCTCGATAAGAGCCGCAAAGAAGTGTTGAAGCATGTCCACCGTTTATGGGGCTTTGATGTGATTCTGGAACAGCAGAATGAAGACGGCAGCGTCGAGTTGCTGGATCGTTCGCCCACGCGCGGCCCAACGTTATAAGGCAAAAAAAACCGGACTGTCGAAGTCCGGTTTTTCTTTTATCGCTTGCTGGCTAAATCGTCCGGCATGCTTTTCTGCATCTTGTGCCAAATCTCACCGCTGCGGCGTCCGTATTCACGCACGCTATCGACAATCTGCTCCTGCGAAGGATTGGCCACGCACAGGTCAGCCAGCTGGCGATAGAAGTTACGCGCCAGTTCACGCGCTTCCAGACTGGAGAAGTAGTGACGACCCACGCGGGTATACAACCCTTTCAGGCCATTTAAAATCAGACCATAAATCGGGTTACCTGATGCAAACGCCAGGCCGCGGAACACGCGATAATCCAGCTCGGTATAGGCTTCGGCTTTGTCTTCCTCGATCAGCGCATTTTCCAGCACTTCGCGCGCTTTATCTGGATGATGACGCAGCGCACGGCTGATAAAAATCGAGGAGATGTTAGTCCGCACCGACAGCAGATTATCAATCAACTGTGGGACACTATCGTGATCGAGTCGGGCCAGGGTTTCGAGGATGTTTAAACCGGAGGTTTCCCAAAAATCGTTAACGCGCGTCGGTTTACCATGTTGAATGGTCAACCAGCCATCGCGCGCCAGACGCTGCAATACTTCACGCAACGTGGTGCGGGTCACGCCAATCAGTTCAGAAAGCTCACGTTCGGCAGGTAGAATGGATCCCGGCGGAAAACGACTGTTCCAGATGCTTTCAATAATATACTCTTCCGCAAATCCCGCGGGGCTCTGCGCCTTAATCACCATAGCATTTATTTCTCGTTGCTTTCTTTATCGTAATGCGACTCATCATACCAGAGCGGCTATAGCGGAAATAGCCTGCCAACCGATTAAAAGCGCGCGCTGGCGCAAAATTCAGCCGTGGATTCAGATGAAACAACGCAGGCAAGCACACGTTTGCGCTGCGCCCGTGGCTTGCACTTATCGGATGAAGCGCATGGCCGGATCTTTTTTGGCCTCAACGCGACTTAAGTCATTTTTGTACATGATTTTTTCCCTTTACCTGGCTGGCACGGCTGCGCTTTTGGTTTACACTGCGAAACAATAACGGTTACAGGAAAAGCAATATGTTGCGATATTTGAATCAATGCTCGCGTGGACGCGGTGCCTGGCTTCTGCTGGCCCTGACGGCGCTAGCGTTTGAATTGACGGCGTTGTATTTTCAGCACGTCATGGGGCTGCAACCCTGCGTAATGTGTATTTATGAGCGTTGCGCGCTGTTTGGCGTGATGGGCGCGGGCATCGTGGGTGCGATTGCACCGAAAACCCCGCTGCGCTGGGCGGCGATCCTCATCTGGATTTATAGCGCGATTGAAGGCACTCGTCTCTCTTACGATCACACCATGATTCAGCTGCATCCCAATCCGTTTGTCACCTGCGACTTTGCCGCACGTTTCCCAGCCTGGTTGCCACTGGATAAATGGTTGCCCTCGGTGTTTGTGGCCAGCGGTGACTGCGCCGAGCGCGGCTGGACTTTCCTGACCTGGAGCATGCCGCAGTGGATGATCGTGATATTCGGCGCTTATCTGCTGGTGGCGCTGCTGGTGTTGATTGCACAACCGTTCAAACCGAAACGCCGCGATCTGTTCGGACGTTAAACACAAAAAAACAGGCAGCCTTGGCTGCCTGTTTTATGTTTAACCGTTGCGATCCGGTCGATCGATTATATGCTCTTCCCAATCCCGCACTTCACTCTCACGCACCGCAATAAAACGCACTGAAATGCGCTGCGCATGCATCGCCTTTTTAGAACCGGCGATCAGCGGATGCCAGGCCGGCAAGGTTTTCCCTTCCCCTAACACGCGATAGGCGCAGGTACGCGGCAGCCATTCAAAACTGGTGAGGTTTTCACGCGTCAACTTGATGCAATTCTCTTCTAACTCAAAACGATGCTCGTAGTTACGGCATTGGCAGGTTTTGATATTCAGCTGATTGCAAGCCACATTAGTGAAGTAGATTTCGTCGGTATCCGCATCCTGCAACTTATTCAAGCAACATTGGCCGCAGCCGTCGCACAGGGATTCCCACTCTGCGTCGTTCATTTGGTCAAGGCGTTTAGTCTGCCAGAAAGGTTGTTCAGTCATGATGGCGGTCCGGGTTAGCTAAGAGACCGCACCTTATAAAGGTTCAGGTGCGGTGATGCAAGTTTTACAGAACGCGCGTCGAAATACCGTGACCCGCCAGCGATACTTCCAGCTTATCGCCAGAACGCATCGGGCCAACGCCTTCAGGCGTACCGGTCAGCACCACATCGCCCGCGCGCAGGGTGAAATACTGGCTCATATAGGCAATCAGCGGCAGAATTTTGTGGATCATATCGGCGGTCGTCCCGTGCTGACGCACTTCGCCGTTAACCATGAGCTTCAGTTCGGTGTTCTGGGGATCGCCGCTGAACTCGGCAACCGGAATAAAACCTGACAGCGGACACGAGTTATCGAAACCTTTGGATTTTTCCCACGGTTGGCCCGCTTTCTTCAACCCGGCCTGCACGTCACGTAAGGTCAAATCCAGCGCGACGCCATAACCGGCAATCGCCTTCGCCACATGCTCTTCGCTCGCCTGCTTCAGCGTCGAGCCAATCAACACCGCCAGCTCCACTTCATGATGCACTTCACCAAAATTTGCCGGGATTGACAGCGGCTGGCGCAGATCGCACACCGCGGTTTCCGGTTTGATAAACACTACCGGTTCGGTTGGCGTGGCACTTCCCATTTCCTTTATGTGCTTTGCATAGTTGCTGCCGACGCAAACCACTTTGCTGACCGGATAATCCAACAGAGCGCCCTGCCAGTTACGATGCTGATACATGCTATTCCCCTGCTTTGGTTGTGTTTGCCGCCAGTGCATCTGGCGATGAAGTCTGGCTCAGAGCCGGAACGCGGCACGCTGAGGTGGAATATATTAGCGGGTTTATGGCAGCAGGCGTGGCGGAAATTGTCAAAAGTCGTTAATCGTATACAACAAAATCAGCTAAACGCCGGGATAATTGCCCGCAATAAAGAGTTAAAGCGGGCAGTTAATTAACGCAAATAGCACTGATTATTTCTACAGGATATATTTACAGAGGAATCTGAATTAATCTTTTTTACCCTGATCGAGATGAATGTTGAGCAAACTTTCAACCGGCGGTGGAATTTGCAAATAAAAGCCGTGGTCGCTTAAACCTTGCTTAACTTTATTGATATCCGCGTTAGCCAGCTTGTCACGCTTATCCAGTGACAGCACCATGGCCAGCTGGGGTTTGCCGAAGCCACGCAGCAGTTCTTCCGGTACCCGTGAGAAATCGTCTTTTTTTTCAACATACAGATAAGTCTGTTCACGTTGCGGGCTTCTGTAGATCACACAAAACATATTTTTTACTCGAATTAACCGATGGCGTCACTTGCCTGAATATAGCAGTAACTATAACATGCTTGCAGAACTTCGAATATTGACCGTTTGATGTTATTGCCGATTTTATCGGCGTACATTTATGGGTCGTAAAACAGGACTGAGTCAGCACAGATGTCGCAAACGCCAATCGAATTCAAGGGAAGCAGTTTTACCCTGTCAGTCGTTCATCTGCATCATTCGCAACCCGAGGTGATTCGTCAGGCGCTACAGGACAAAATCGATCAGGCACCAGCCTTTTTGCTGAATGCGCCGGTGGTGCTGAATGTTTCAGCGTTAACCGGTGACATTAACTGGAAACAGATGCAACAAGCGGTGATGGCGACCGGTCTGCGTATCGTTGGTGTCAGCGGTTGCAAAGATGAAGCCCTGAAAAAAATGATTGCCCGCGCGGGCTTGCCGGTGCTCTCTGAAGGTAAAGAGAGCCGCAAACAAGCCGCGGCGCCGGTCGCTGAAGCCGCACCGGTTGTTGCGGCAGTTGTGCCGGATGCCGCCAGTAAAACCCGCATCATTAATACGCCGGTGCGTTCGGGCCAGCAAATTTATGCGCGCAATGCCGATCTCATCGTCACCAGTAGCGTCAGCGCCGGTGCCGAACTGGTCGCCGACGGTAACATCCATATTTACGGCATGATGCGCGGTCGCGCGTTAGCCGGCGTCGGCGGACAACGCGACAGCCAGATTTTTTGCACCAACCTCGCCGCAGAGTTGGTCTCTATTGCCGGGGAATATTGGATGATCGATCAAATCCCGGCGGAATTCTTTGGTAAAGCGGCGCGCCTCAGCCTGATAGAGGGCGCGCTTACCATTCAGACACTTAATTAAGCCCCTTTTCTTTCGTTAAGGAAATCAACATTTATGGCACGCATTATTGTAGTTACATCGGGTAAAGGGGGCGTTGGCAAGACCACGTCAAGCGCGGCCATCGCTACCGGGTTAGCGCAGAAAGGCAAAAAAACCGTCGTCATCGATTTCGATATCGGTCTGCGTAACCTGGATTTGATTATGGGCTGTGAACGCCGCGTGGTTTATGACTTTGTAAACGTCATTCAGGGCGATGCGACGCTGAATCAGGCGCTGATTCGCGACAAGCGTACAGAGCAACTCTACATTCTGCCGGCTTCACAGACGCGAGATAAAGATGCGCTGACGCGTGAAGGCGTTGAGAAAGTGCTGAACGATCTGGCGGCGATGGAGTTCGACTTTATCGTCTGCGACTCACCCGCAGGTATCGAAACCGGCGCGCTGATGGCGTTGTATTTCGCCGATGAAGCCATCATCACCACCAACCCGGAAGTCTCTTCAGTACGTGACTCCGACCGTATTCTCGGCATCATCTCGTCGAAATCCCGTCGTGCAGAGAACAGCCAGGATCCGGTGAAAGAGCATCTGCTGCTGACCCGTTACAATCCTGGCCGCGTAACCCGTGGCGATATGCTGAGCATGGAAGATGTGCTTGAAATTTTGCGCATTCCCTTGGTTGGCGTTATCCCGGAAGATCAATCTGTCCTGCGCGCCTCTAACCAGGGTGAGCCGGTGATCCTCGACGCAAACGCTGACGCCGGTAAAGCCTATGCTGATACCGTAGATCGCCTGCTTGGCGAAGAACGCCCCTTCCGCTTTATCGAAGAAGAGAAGAAGGGTTTCCTTAAACGCCTGTTCGGGGGATAACCAATGGCATTACTTGATTTCTTTTTATCCCGTAAGAAGAACACAGCCAATATAGCCAAGGAAAGGCTGCAGATTATCGTAGCCGAACGCAGAAGGGGCGACAGTGAGCCCCACTATCTGCCGCAGCTGAAGCGCGATATTTTGGAAGTGATCTGTAAATACGTAAAAATTGACCCGGATATGGTGACCGTTCAGCTGGATCAGAAAGGGGATGATATCTCGATCCTCGAGCTCAACGTGACACTGCCGGAGCCGGAAGACGTTCCTAAATGATTAAAGCGGTTTCCTGATTTTCCCCTGCGGTGTTGCGCAGGGGAAAATGCTCGCATTAAAGTGCCTGCAGAATCTCGTTGATACCCGCTTTCAGCAAGTCGCCCCGCCAGCCTGTCTGTAACTCAGGTGTGCGCGACGCGTTTTTCAATCCCCAATGCACACTCAGCACCTGATTAATCTGCCGACGTGATGCCAGCAGTTCCTGGCTGAAACCACTCTCTTCACTCACCTGTTGCACCAGCGCTTTAATGGCTTTGAACGCCTGTTTGTAGTGCGGATGATCGATCAGATTGGGCAGCGGCTGTGGCAAAGTCGCTTCATCCTGCGCCTGCGCTTCAGCCACCAGCGCCACCATCGCTTTACCGTGGAAGCGGATTTCGTGGCCGTTCAGCCCTAAATGATCCAGCTCGCCAAGGCTGCCCGGCATAAAGCGCGCCACTTTCCACAGATTCTCTTCGCGCACCACGAAGTTCACCGCCATATCTTTCTGACGCGCGAGGTTTAAACGCCACGCGGCCAGACGTTGCAACGCCGCAAGCTGACGCGGACGCAGTTGCCACGCATTGGTGATGTCGCGCCAGGCTTCTTCCGGTTGCAGCACATCCAGGCGGCGCTGGCACAGCATCTTGCATTCGCTTAGCGCCGCCGCCATGTTGCCAGCTTCTTCAGTTTGCGCCACCAGCTGATGGGCAATCGGCAGCAGATAGGCGACATCGGCGGCGGCATATTCACATTGACGTTCGGTCAACGGACGCGCCAGCCAATCGGTACGCGATTCGCTTTTATCCAGCTCGATTTGGTTGAAATGCATCACCATCGAGGCAAAGCCCCACGACAACGCCTGGCCGGTAAATGCCGCCAGAATTTGCGTATCAATCATGGGATCGGGCAGGCATTTAAAGCGATGCAGGAAAACTTCCAGATCTTCGCCGCCGGCGTGCAGGAATTTGGTGACCTGCTTGTCCTGCAACAGCGCCACAAACGGCGTCCAGTCACTGATATTAAGCGGATCGATCAGGATCAGCTGGTCGCCATCAAACAGCTGAATCAGGCCGAGCTGCGGATAGTAGGTGCGGGTGCGCACGAATTCAGTATCCAGCGCCACGGCGGCGTGCTGGCGTGCTTTCTCGCACACGGCGGCCAGTTGGTCATTTTGGTCGATCAGGGTGTAATTCACGTTGTCTTTCTCGCTGCGGCAAACTACGCGCAGCGCTCCATGTTAAAAGCAATAAAAACGCCGGACTGTGCCGGCGTTAACCTGAGGAGAATGGCGCGTTACTGCCCTTCTCGCTTCGCCTCATCACGCAATTCGCGACGCAATATTTTGCCGACGTTGGTCTTCGGCAACTCGTCACGAAACTCGATAATCTTCGGCACTTTGTAGCCGGTGAGCTGGCGACGGCAATGATCCAGCACTTCTTCTTTCGTCAGTGAAGGATCTTTCTTCACGATGCACACTTTTACCGCTTCGCCCGACAGATCGCTGGGAACGCCAATCGCCGCGGCTTCACGCACTTTCTCATGCTGCATCAGCACATCTTCGATCTCGTTAGGATACACGTTAAAGCCTGACACCAGAATCATGTCTTTCTTACGATCGACGATGCGAATAAAGCCTTCGCTATCAACGGTAACAATATCACCGGTATGCAGCCAGCCATTTTTCAGCACTTCATCGGTAGCGTCGGCGCGCTGCCAGTAGCCGGTCATCACCTGCGGTCCGCGAATACACAGCTCGCCCGGTTCACCTGGCGCCACATCCTTGTCTTCATCATCGACGATGCGCACATCGGTGGACGGCACCGGCAAACCGATGCTGCCGGTATGACAGGTAATGTCATACGGATTCACTGACACCAGCGGCGAACACTCGGTCAGGCCGTAACCTTCCAGCAGATAGTGTCCGGTGAGTTTTTCCCAGCGCTCGGCAACCGCTTTTTGCACCGCCATGCCGCCGCCGGCTGACAGGCGCAACGTAGAGAAATCGAGCTTATTGAAATTGGCATCATTCAGCAGCGCATTGAACAAGGTGTTCACGCCGGTAATGGCGGTAAATGGGAACTTGCTGAGCTCTTTAACAAAGCCGGGAATATCGCGCGGATTAGTGATCAGCAGGTTGGTGCCGCCAAGGTCAAGGAACAACAGCCCGTTCACCGTCAGGGCGAAGATGTGATAGAGCGGCAGCGCGGTCACCACTTGCTCTTTGCCCGGACGCAGCAGCTTGCCGTAAGTAGCTTTGGTCTGTTCCAGATTGGCCTGCATATTGCGGTGCGTCAGCATCGCGCCTTTGGCCACGCCGGTGGTACCGCCGGTATATTGCAGGAAAGCGAGATCGTCATTGGTCACGGTTGGGCGTTGATAGGTCATCTGTTCGCCCTGCGACAAGGCGCTGCGGAACGGGACCGCGCCCGGCAGATGGTATTTTGGCACCAGCTTTTTCACGTATTTAACGACGAAGTTCACCAGCGTGGCTTTCACCGGCGCCAGCTGATCGCCCATACGCGTTAACATCACATGTTTGATCGGCGTTTCGGCCACCACTTTTTCCAGCGTGTGGGCAAAGTTCGAGACGATCACTATGGCGCTGGCGCCGCTATCAACGAGCTGATGCTTGAGTTCACGCGGCGTATAGAGCGGATTGACGTTGACCACCACCATGCCAGCGCGCAGTACGCCAAACAGCGCGACGGGATATTGCAGCAGATTGGGCATCATTAGCGCCACGCGATCGCCCTGCTTCAACCCTAAACCTTGCTGCAGCCAGGCGGCAAAGGCGCGGCTTTGCTTTTCCAGCTGCCGATAGGTCATCGGCTGGCCCATATTGATGAAAGCCACCTGATCGGCGTATTGCTCTGTTGCGTGCTCGAAAAGATCGACCAGAGAAGCGTAACGATCCGCATTAATTTCCGCAGGGACATCTGCCGGATAGCGTTTGAGCCAAACCTTATTCAAAGAATCACCCCGATAATCCTGTTGCGTAGCCATCGCCGCCTCGACAATCAATGTTGTTAACAATATTTTAACTGATTGTACCAGTTTGCCTGTTTCGGCATTTTCAGGTTGCGAAGCGCATCACTAAATTTCGCGCATCGGTTGCGCGCCCAATAAAAAGGCCCGTTCGCACGCACCGCGACCGGGCCGTAAATAACACCATTAATAGCTTATTCGGTGAGGATAGTTTGTACCTGCGCCGGTTGGCCGAGGTTCATACCCCAATACGGATTGGGTCCCCAATATCCCGGACGATGGCGCGTTGGGCCATACCAGATGTAGGGATCAATCGGCTGCGGCGGCGTCATCACCTGTTGCGTCAGATGCCAGCGCTGATAGCCGCGCACATCGATCACCACAAAGTTGTAGCTGGCCTTACCGATATCGCCTTTCTCGGTGCCTTTGATGTTGCCCAGCACCGTGATGTATTGGTTATTCAAATCGACCGGATCGACAAAGCCGCGGATGTCAGCAAAGATGCGGCCAACCGAAGCTGCGCCTAAACGCGGACGCGCGCTCTCATCCAGCGGCTGGGTCGCAATTTCCACGCGCGTTAAGCCGTTGAGATTGGTGACCTTCACCACTTTCCCGCCGAAGCGTGATTCCTGACCGACAAACAGTTGCGGCGCGTTCATCACGCGCAGTAAATCTTGCTGTGGAAGCTCAGAACTTCCTTTAATTGAATCTGGCACCGAAACACAGCCGCTGAGCAGCATTGCGCAGGCTAACAGAGCGCCAGACATCCCTTTACGACTTATTGGCATAGCACTTCTCCTGTTATTTCTCTGATTAGACTGAGCACGCGAAGATAAGTTGCGCGCGGCCTAGCGTCCCGGCAACTTTTTCCATGCCACTTCATTGCGCAGATAAACCGGCTCGGCATTCTCCACCGCAACTGCTTCATCACGCTGCCAGGCGCTGAGCGCCAGCGGCAGCATATCTTCTGCTGCGGGTAACAATACCTCTGAGGCGATAAGCTGCGCGCCTGGCGAGGTGAGCAGATGCGGATAGGCTTGCCAGCCGGTGCCAACAGCCGTCCATTCGCCACCTAATGCGGCAATACGTTGCTGCGCCACGTCGGGTTTGATCACCGCTTCGGTTTCCGCACCCTGCCATTCACCGTTTTCGTCGCGCTGATATTCAGCCCAATAGAGTTCGCCCATGCGCGCATCGATTGCAGCCAGCACGCGCGTCGCGCCGGTCAAACGCCACGCGCCCTGCGCCATGGTCGCTAACGAGGAGACGCCAATCATCGGCAGATTCGCGCCAAGCGCCAGCCCTTGAGCAATGCCAATGCCGATACGCACACCGGTAAAACTGCCCGGTCCACGGCCAAACGCCAGCACGTCAAGCGCGGTCAGCTCCAGCTGCTGCGCCTGCAACAGCTCCTGCACCAGCGGCAGAATACGTTGGGTGTGATCGCGCGGGGCGATTTCAAAGCGGGCATCAATCTGCTGCAGATTTTGCAGCGCGGCAGAACAGGCTTCTGTCGCCGTGTCCAGGGCTAAAATTCGGGCGGACATAACAACCTCAGAGAGTCAAAATGGCGCGCATCTTATCACAGCCTGGCACAATTAGTGATCCACTGGCTGACGGACAAATTCGATGGCACGCGCAATATCGCGGGTGCGCGGCGTGGGTGGCAAACTGTTCAGGAACAGGCCGCCGTAGGGGCGAGAAACCAGGCGCTGATCGCAAATCACCAGTACGCCGCGATCTTCGGTATCACGAATTAAACGCCCCACGCCCTGTTTCAGGGTGATTACCGCATCAGGCAGTTGCACATCATTGAAGGGATCGCCGCCGCGCAGGCGACAATCTTCCATGCGGGCTTTGAGCAGCGGATCTTCCGGCGAGGTAAATGGCAGCTTGTCGATGATCACCAGCGACAGCGCATCGCCGCGTACGTCAACACCTTCCCAGAAGCTGCTGGTGGCGACCAACAGCGCGTTACCGGCTTCCAGGAACTGCTTTAGCAGCTGTCCTTTACTGGTTTCACCTTGCAGCAGTACCGGCAACGTCATGGAAGCACGGAATTCGATGGCTAACTCGCGCATCATCTTGTGCGAGGTGCAGAGGAAGAAGCAGCGGCCTTTGTTGGCATCAATCAGCGGCTTCATCATGCGCGCCAGCTGGCGCGCGCCGCCGGGATGATTGGGTTCCGGCATGTTGCGCGGCACGCACAACAGCGCTTGCTGGGTGTAATCGAACGGGCTATCGAGGATCATCGTAGTAGCGTTATCCACGCCAAGGCGGCTGGAGAAATGGCTCATCTGCTCATTCACCGCCAGCGTGGCTGACGTGAAAATCCACGCAGCTTTGCGGTTATCCATCACTTCCCGAAAGCGTTCCGCCACCGACAGCGGCGTCAGCGCCAGCGTGAAATGGCGGCTATTGCACTCATACCAATAGCTGAAGCCGGGCTCGTCAATGGCGCGCAGCCGTTTCAGGCGCGTGCGATACAACGCCGCGCGCTCAAAGGCGGCGTCCAGCAGCGCGGAGCGCCCCAGCGACAGTTTGATTACGTCGTAACAGAGTTCGAGCGCATCATCCAGCAAGGTAAACATGCGCATGATGTTGTTATCGCTCAGCAGATCGCGCAGGTTGCCGCGAAAACCCGGTTCGCCGAGTGTCAAACGAAAATCCTGTGCGCACTGCGCCAGACGATCGGCAGATTTCTGTAGCTGCTGCACATCCCGCACTTCGGTGCGATAGGCGATGATGATGTCTTTGGCGAGGTCCTGCAGTTGACGGCTCGACAACTGCTGACCGAAATACTGGCTGGCGATATCGGGGAGCTGATGCGCTTCATCGAAGATCATCACATCGGCCTCCGGAATCAGTTCGCCAAAGCCGCCCTCTTTCACCACCAGATCGGCAAGAAACAGATGATGGTTCACCACCACCACATCGGCGTCCATGGCTTTTTTGCGCGCTTTGACCACGAAGCAATCTTTATACAGCGGGCAATCGCTGCCGAGGCAGTTATCGTTGGTGCTGGTGACAAACGGCCAGATCGGGCTGTCTTCGGCCACGCCGTTGCAGCTGCTGACGTCGCCATCGGTGGTTTCTGACGACCAGCCGCGCACGCTGATCAAATCGCCTAGCGCCTGAACGCTGAGATCGCCGCCGGTTTGATTCTGCTGCTCAAGACGTTCGAGGCATAAATAGTTGGAGCGCCCTTTCAGCAGCGCAGTTTTGCCGCTGAACTTCAGGGCACGCGCGATGGTAGGCAGATCGCGATTATAGAGCTGATCCTGCAACGCTTTGGATCCGGTGGAAACAATGACTTTTTTCTTTGCCCGCAATGCCGGCGCCAGATAGGCATAGGTTTTACCGGTTCCGGTGCCCGCTTCTACTACCAGCTCGCCGCCTGTTTTCACCGCCTCGGTTACCGCTTTGGCCATTTGGCGCTGTGCTTCACGCGGTTTAAAGCCCGGAATTGCCTGCGCCAGTGCGCCATCAGCTGCAAAATCGTCTGCCACACTTCCTCACATCAAAAATTAAAACCACTGTAATTATGTCAGGATTCCCGGCGGGCAACCACAACAGATGACATGCGCCCCTGGGATATGGCAGGCTAGCGCAGCAAAATTAAAGGAGAACAGCATGACCATTACGCGTATTGATCCAGAGCACCGCATGTCGGAAGCCGTGGTGCATAACCAAACCGTCTATTACACCAGCGTACCGGAAAACCTGGATGAAGATGCGGAAGCGCAAACCGCCAATGCGTTGGCGGTGATTGACGCCATTCTGACGCGCGTGGGATCGGATAAGAGCAAGATCCTCGACGCCACCATTTTTATGGTGGAGAAAAGCGATTTTCCGGCGATGAATCGCGCCTGGGATGCGTGGGTTTCGCCAGGCAATGCGCCGGTGCGTTGCACCGTGCAGGCCGGTTTGATGAACCCGAAGTATAAAGTCGAAATTAAAATCATCGCCGCGCTGTAAAATACGTTCGGGCGTTATTCGTTGTCGTCTTCTTCATCCTCGTCGTCTTCGAACATCGCCCGAATGGCTTCACCTTTATAGGTTTGACGAATCTCCTGCGCCACTTGCGCAATCGCCTGTCCGCTCGACATACCGCCCGCCATTAATTCCTGGATGCGTTCAACCGCTTGCTGCTGTTGCTCATGGGATAACGTTGGAAGACCTGTAAACATAATTCACTCCTGGTGCATGGGGGACGCATTATTACCACGTGGAACAAACGGGTGCCAGCAACAAAAAAATATGTCAGGCTAGCGACCTGCTTGCTGAAGTGATTTGTCCCATGATGGTAAAAAGCCTCGTTCTGAAGTATACGCCCGAAACGCTGTTACACCTTTTTGCTCCGCTAGCCCACCAACGCTGGGCGATGTTGCTGACCTCCGGCCAAGCCGATCACGCGGATAACCGCTTTGATATCCTCACCGCCGATCCGCGCGCGACGCTGACTACACGCGGTGCCAGCACTGAAATTATCTGCGGTGATGACGTCATTCACTCCGCCGCCGATCCGCTGCTGCTGGTGCAACAGCAATGTGCCGCGCTGGGCTTCACGCCGGCTTTTGATGCCGGATTACCGTTTCAGGGCGGCGCCCTCGGCCTGTTCGGTTACGATTTAGGACGACGCTTTGAAAACCTGCCGCAGCGCGCGCTGCAGGATCTCACCACGCCGGATATGGCGGTAGGCATTTATGACTGGGCGCTGATCGCCGATCACCATCTGCAAAAACTGACGCTGGTTTCGCTCAGCGATGCCGAGCAGCGCTGGAACTGGCTGCAAGCACAAACCGCGCCGCCTGCCGAGCCTTTCGCCTTGACCAGCGAGTGGCAATCTAACCTCAGTTATGACCAGTATGCGCAGCGGTTCCACGCGGTGCGGGCCTATATTCAAGCCGGTGATTGCTATCAGGTAAATCTGGCGCAGCGTTTTCAGGCGAGCTATTGCGGTGATGAGTGGCAGGCATTTTTGCGTCTGACGCAGGCGAATCGCGCGCCGTTTAGCGCCTTCCTGCGTTTGCCGGACAGCGCGCTGCTAAGTTTATCGCCTGAGCGCTTCCTCGCTTTACAGCAGCAGGAAATTGAAACGCGTCCGATTAAAGGTACTTTGCCGCGTCTTGCTGATGCCGAGGCCGACCGTTTGCAGGCAGAGAAGCTCGCCAACTCGCAGAAAGATCGCGCTGAAAACCTGATGATTGTCGATCTGCTGCGCAATGATATTGGCCGCGTGGCCGTGCCCGGCAGCGTCAGCGTACCGGAACTGTTCGTGGTTGAACCTTTCCCGGCGGTGCATCATCTGGTCAGCACCGTGCGTGCACGTTTGCCTGAGACGCTGAGCGCAACCGATCTGCTGCGTGCTTGCTTCCCCGGTGGTTCCATCACCGGCGCACCGAAGATCCGCGCGATGGAGATCATCGAAGAGTTAGAGCCGCATCGCCGCAATGCGTGGTGTGGCAGCATCGGCTACATCAGCCTGTGTGGCCGTATGGATACCAGCATCACCATTCGCACGCTGATTGCGGAAAACCACCAGCTTTACTGCGCCGCCGGTGGCGGATTGGTGGCGGACAGCGACCTTGATGCCGAATATCAGGAAACCTTCCATAAGGTGAACCGTATTTTGCCCAGCCTGCGTGATGGGACCTGAAATGAATTTAACCCTTGAGCAGTTCCTCAGCCGCTTTGTCCTGCAACCGCCGCTGCATGCGCCGAAAAGTGCTATCAGCGGACGCCGTGCGGCGGTACTGGTGCCGGTGATCGACGGCGCAGAACCTGGCTTGCTGCTCACGCGGCGCTCATCGCACCTGCGTAAACACGCCGGGCAAGTCGCCTTTCCCGGCGGCATGCAGGATGCCACTGACACCTCGCTGATCCACACCGCACTGCGTGAAGCGCAGGAAGAAGTGGGAATCCAGCCGGAACAGGTGCAGATCATCGGCGTTCTGCCGCCAGTGACCAGCAGCACCGGTTTCGCTGTGACGCCGGTAGTGGGCATTATTCCGGCTGATTTTGCTTTGCAGCTCAATCCGGACGAAGTGGAAAGCGCCTTTGCCATGCCGCTGTCGGAAGCATTGCGTTTGAGCCGCTACAGCGATCTCACCTTGCGCCGTGGTCATCGCCAACATCAGGTTTGGTTATCCTGGTATGAGGATTATTTTATCTGGGGCATGACCGCCGGGATTATTCGTGCGCTCGGTCAACAAATCGCACTACCGTAAATCGCCTAATGCTTTTGAGTTAAGTAATTTTTCTGCTTTATATCTGGAGTGGGCTCTGACACATCTGCTGCGTCACGGGCCGTCCTCGCGCCGCTTTCGCGGTGCCTTCGGCTTTCACGTCGTGCCGACGGACCATTCGGGGATCGGCCGTCCTGGCCGGCCCCGAACTGCCTCACGCATCCATGCGTGAGGCTCCTGGCCCAACGTAAAAGCCTCAGCGCTGCGAATAGCCCTTTTGCCGCAGCAGACGCGCCAGCGCCTCTGGCAAATGTGCCTTCTTCAACAACACGCACGCAAGCTTAGAAGCAGGCCGGTGCCGCTTTTGGGCCGGCAATCCGCAGCGCTGAACAAAGCGAGGAAGCCAGGAAAGCCCGCAGGACGCGGGTGAAAGGCGGAGCCGGGACAGGGACGTCCCGTCTCCGCCGGTCCGTCAGGCAAACGAGCGAAGTGAAGGCACCGCGCTAGCGGCGCGAGGACAGCCGGCCCAAAAGCGGCACCGGTCTGCGCACTCATCGTTGGTTTAAATAACCAAAAATGTGCCCCAAAACCCCCGCTTTGTTAGCCTTTCGCCGGGAAAACCGATCCGCTTCACAACAGTACAAACGGATAACTATTTCTGGGGTTTATAATTAGTTTATTTCATGCGAAAAGCTGCTCGTTATACGGCATGGGCGATTACTATTAGCCGCATAAACGGCTTATGCCGTGCAGAATAAGATTTGTGAGGAGTGTCACCGGTGATTAGTGTTTTTGACATGTTTAAAGTGGGCATCGGCCCATCCAGTTCACATACCGTCGGCCCGATGAAAGCGGGCAAGCAGTTTGTTGATCTGCTGGCCGAACAAGGCAAATTGCAGGACGTGACGCGCGTGGCGGTTGACGTCTATGGTTCGCTGTCGCTCACGGGCAAAGGTCACCACACTGATATCGCGATTATCATGGGCCTGGCGGGCTTCGAACCGGCCACCGTGGATATCGATGGCATTCCTGCGTTCATTAAAGACGTGGAGCAGCGCGAGCGTCTGCTGTTAGCCAACGGCGCGCGCGAAGTGGATTTCCCACGTGAAGGTGGCATGGTGTTCCGCAGTGAAAACCTGTCGCTGCATGAAAACGGCATGACGGTGTTTGCCTTCGCGGGTGATCTGCTCATTCTAAGCAAAACCTACTACTCCATCGGCGGCGGTTTCATCGTCGATGAAGAGCATTTCGGCCAACCGGTGTTGAACGAAGTTTCCGTGCCGTGGCCTTTCCACTCTGCTAAAGAGCTGCTCAGCCACTGTCGCGAAAGTGGGCTGTCGCTGTCCGGTTTGGTGATGAAAAACGAACTGGCGCTGCATACTCGCGACGAGATTTATGCCTATTTTGGCAACGTGTGGCAAACCATGCAGGCCTGTATCGATCGTGGTCTGAATACCGAAGGCGTGCTGCCGGGTCCGTTGCGCGTACCTCGTCGTGCGGCTTCACTGCGCCGTCTGCTGGTGTCATCCTCAAAGCACTCGAAAGATCCGATGGATGTGATCGACTGGGTGAATATGTTTGCGCTGGCAGTGAATGAAGAGAACGCGGCCGGCGGTCGTGTGGTGACGGCACCTACTAACGGTGCCTGCGGCATCGTGCCAGCGGTGCTGGCCTATTACGATCACTTTATCGAACCCGTTACGCCCGATATCTTCATCCGCTACTTCCTCTCTTCTGGTGCGATTGGCGTGCTGTATAAAATGAACGCCTCTATTTCGGGTGCCGAAGTGGGCTGTCAGGGCGAGGTAGGCGTGGCGTGTTCCATGGCAGCCGCCGGTCTGGCGGAACTGCTGGGCGGCAGCCCGGAACAGGTGTGCGTGGCGGCGGAAATCGGCATGGAACACAATCTGGGATTAACCTGCGATCCAGTCGCCGGCCAGGTTCAGGTGCCGTGCATTGAGCGTAACGCCATCGCTTCCGTAAAAGCCATTAACTCCGCGCGCATGGCGCTGCGCCGTACCAGCGAACCACGCGTGTCGCTGGATAAAGTGATTGAGACCATGTACGAAACCGGTAAGGACATGAACGCTAAATACCGTGAAACCTCTCGCGGCGGATTAGCGATAAAGGTCCAGTGCGATTAACGCTTCGCTGGTGATTTAAACAACAGTTGGCTATTTTTATTCATCTGTAGCTACCTCCAACTGAGTAAAACAGATACATTGATTTCGAGCGCGGCCCTTTGTGGCCGCGCTTTTTTTAGTGCCGTATTTTTTATTCAGCCGCGCTAAACCTGGCCGCCTCAATGCCGATAACCTACACGTTAATTTGGCTTCAATCTTTGTTTTGCAAGGTGGTTACTGATGCTCATTCCCCAGCAATTTGTGGGTCAATTTCGCCGTAAGCGACTGCTTATTGCGTTAGTGATCGCCTCGCTGGTTCTGGTCCTGACGCTAACTTTTCGTTATATCGAAGAGAAATCGCGCATTGAGCAGCAGTCGCTGAATTTCGCAACCCGCGCGATTGAACGCTTTGATCGTATGTTCTCGCCGCTGGATGTTTCCGCCAACAACACACTCGGTCTGGTTGGCGTACCTTGTGCGCAAGTGCGTTATCCGCTGATTGAGAAAATTGCCGCGCTGCAAACCGTGCGCACCGTGCTGCTGGTTAAGGACGACGCGCTCTACTGCTCCAGCATTTTCGGCCCGCAAAACCTCTCCTTCAGCCAAACCTATCCTGAATTAGCTATCAATAATCAGCGCATGATGTTGGCCACGGACAGTGATCTGTTGAAAGGATCGCCGGTGCTGCTGCTGTGGACGCCAAAATCGCTGGATAATCGCGAAGGTCTGCTGCAAGTCATAAATATTGAATTGATGACCAATTATCTGCTGGAGCCGCAGTTGCCGTGGGTTGAGCGCGCCATTTTCAACGTGGGTGGTCAGAGCCTTGAATACGGTAATCCGCTGATTGAACAAACTGAACCGTCTGAAGATGAAGTGGCGTACGATCAGGCATCACTGCGTTATCCGTTTAGCATCACCTTGTACGGCCCTTCTCCGGCCCGGCTGGCGCTTAACACGCTGCCTTCACAGCTGCCGCTGGCGCTAATGCTCAGCCTGCTAATGGGGTACATCGTCTGGCTGGCGACCGCCAATCGCATGAGCCTCAGTTGGCAGATCAGTTATGGCATCACCGCTAACGAATTTATGGTTTATTGCCAGCCGCTGATTAACGCCAAAAGCGGCGAGTGTGACGGCATGGAGCTGCTGCTGCGCTGGCATAACCAGCGTCAGGGCTGGATTGCGCCGGACGTGTTTATTCCGCTGGCCGAGCGGCAAAACCTGATCGCGCCGTTGACCCGCTTCGTGCTGGCGAAAGTCGTGGCTGAGCTGCCCAATCTGCCGCAATGTCCGTCGTTCCACATTGCGATTAACGTTGCCGCCAGCCATTTTCGCGATCGCGCCATTGTGGAAGATCTGCAAAATATCTGGTGGCCGGCCAATCCCATGCCAAAACTGGTGGTTGAGCTGACGGAGCGTGATGCCCTGCCAATCATCGATCAATCGGTGGTGTCGCAACTGCATGAAATTGGTGTGCGTCTGGCGATTGATGATTTCGGTACCGGCCACAGTTCGCTGGCTTATCTGAAAGACCTCCAACCGGATGTGCTTAAAATCGACAAGATTTTCACCGCCGCCATTGGCACCGATGCGATTAACGCGACCGTTACCGATATGGTGATCTCGCTGGCGCAGCGCCTGAATATTTCACTGGTGGCGGAAGGTGTGGAAACTGCCGAGCAGGCACACTATCTGCGTGAGCGCGGCGTCGACCATCTGCAAGGCTATTTCTACGCGCGCCCGATGCCGATTGAGGATTTCCCGCAATGGCTGGAGCAGCATCAGGCGCAGCTAAGCGCATAAAAAAACGGCCACTCCTTTTGGCGTGGCCGTTATTGTTTACTTCAGTCCGATGACTTACCCGGCGTGTTCTTCGTGATCGAATGGCTTATCTTTGGTGACGCGCACCAGGTCGATACGGTAATCGGTCGCCTCAATCACCTGGAAGTGCAGCGGCGGCAAATCAATCACTTCGCCCGGCAGCGGCAACTGGCCTTTCTGTGCAATCAACAAACCGGCTAGCGAGGCGTGATCTTCATCGGCTTTCACCAACTCGTGATGATCCAGCAGCTGTTGCAGCGAGTGTAAATCGGTCCCGCCCTTCACTAACCAACCGTCACCATCGGCAATGATATCTGGCGTTTCGTCTTCATCCGGGAACTCACCGGCAATCGCTTCCAGCACGTCCAGCGGCGTGATTAAGCCCTGCACCACACCAAATTCGTTGGTGACAATTACAAAGCTACCTTTAGCACGGCGCAGCACGCCCAGCAGGTTGATTGGGTCCAGGGTTTCCGGAACCACTATCGCCGGCGTGTTAGCCGCAAAGGTCGCCACATCCATGCCGTGTTCCAGCGCCACCAGCAGCTCTTTGGCACGCACCACGCCGATGATTTCATCCAGCTCACCGCGACATACCGGGAACAAGCTGTGTGGCGTATCCAGCAGCTGAATACGAATTTCATCCAGCGGACGCGAAACATCCACCCACGAAATGTTACCGCGCGGCGTCATGATGCTACGGATTGAACGCTGCGATAACGTCAATACGCCGTTGATCATGTAGCGCTCTTCGTCCTTAAACGCTTCCTGCGGCATCGCTTCGGTCAATGAGGTTTCTTCAGTTGTCGTCGCTTGCTTACGCTGGCGTCCACCCATCAAACGCAGAATCGCTTCGGCGGTGCGTTCCCGCATCGGGCGATGTTCCTGATGCTTAATAAAGTTACGGCGCGCAATCTGGTTAAACAGCTCGATGATGATCGAGAAGCCGATCGCGGCGTACAGGTAACCTTTGGGAATGTGGAAACCAAAACCTTCGGCCACCAGCGACAAACCAATCATCAGCAGGAAGCTCAGACACAGCACCACCACCGTTGGGTGTTCATTCACAAAACGCGTCAGCGGTTTCGAGGCCAGCAGCATGACGCCCATGGCGATCACCACGGCGGTCATCATCACCGGCAGATGGTTCACCATACCGACCGCGGTAATCACCGCGTCGAGTGAGAACACCGCATCCAGCACCACAATCTGAATCACCACCGCCCAGAAACTGGCGTAGCTCTTATTGCCCTGATGTTCGAGCCCGCGGTTCTCGAGCCGCTCATGCAGTTCCATGGTTCCCTTGAATAACAGGAACAAACCACCAAACAACAGAATTAAATCTCGTCCGGAAAAGCTGAAATCGCCTACGCTGAATAGGGGCCGCGTCAGCGTCACGATCCAGGAGATCAGCGACAGCAAGCCAAGACGCATCACCAGGGCGAGCGACAAACCAATTAGACGGGCTTTATCGCGCTGCTTCGGCGGCAATTTGTCCGCGAGGATGGCGATAAACACCAGGTTATCAATGCCGAGAACAATTTCCAGCACGATCAGCGTGAGCAAACCCGCCCAAATTGAGGGGTCGAAGAGAAATTCCATCAATGACTCCTTACCGGACGTAAAGGCGCACGAAGTTGAGTCTGCACCAGAGGGCGAGACGAGAGATCGTTACAGGCGGTGATAACGCTGAAGAGCGTGGAAGCGGGCGCGGAAAAGCGCTGAGAACATGTTGAGCGACGTCGGTGACGGTCCATAAAGGTGAGCTGAAGCCCGGTACTCCTGAATAAAAAACAGAACGCTAATGTATCAGTTACATCAACGACGTCAAAAAAATTTATTACATTTACAAATATCTACGTTAACGCAGGAATCTCGAACAAAAGTGCACATTAGCGCCGTTACGCGCGAAATAGCTGACAAACATCACATAATTTATTTTTTCGATCACTAAAATAAATCGCGACCTTATCGCTGTGCAGCGGATTGTTGCGTTTTATTTATTGATGCTTTTTCTCTATCACATCATTAACGATCCACCTGAAACACTAACGGTAATTTTCAATGATTCCCGGCAATGCCAGAGAATCTCTCACGCGAACGGAGGTAGCAAGTGACCATTGCTATTGTAATTGGTACACATGGCTGGGCGGCAGAACAGTTGCTTAAAACAGCAGAGATGCTGTTGGGTGAGCAGGAAAATGTCGGATGGATTGATTTCGTTCCCGGCGAAAATGCAGAAACGCTAATCGAAAAGTATCAGGCACGGCTGGCCGATCTCGACACGTCAAAGGGCGTGTTGTTCCTGGTCGATACCTGGGGTGGCAGTCCATTTAATGCGGCCAGCCGCATTGTGGTGGATAAGGATGGCTATGATGTCATCGCTGGCGTCAACATCCCGATGCTGGTGGAAACCTTGATGGGACGTGATGACAACCCATCGCTGGAAGAACTGATTCACATCGCGGTAGAGGCCGGTCGTGAAGGCGTTAAAGCCCTCAAAACTGAAACGCCAGCGCAAGCCGCAGCTGCGCCTGCTCCGGTTGCAGCGAAAGCGCCTGCTCAGCCGCAAAAACCAATGGCTGCAGGCGATCACATGAAAATCGGCCTGGCGCGTATTGATGACCGCTTGATTCACGGCCAAGTGGCCACGCGCTGGACCAAAGAGACCAACGTTACCCGCATCATCGTGGTGTCTGATGAAGTGGCGAACGATCATGTGCGCAAAACGCTGCTGACGCAGGTGGCCCCGCCGGGCGTTACCGCGCACGTGGTGGATGTCGATAAGATGGTTCGCGTGTGGAACAACCCGAAATATGGCAATGACAAGGTGATGCTGCTGTTCACCAATCCCACCGATGTGGTGAGGATTGTCGAGCAAGGCGTGGACATTAAGTCGGTCAATATTGGCGGCATGGCGTTCCGTCAGGGCAAAACGCAGGTGAACAACGCGGTATCGGTGGATGAAAAAGATATCACGGCGTTCCGCAAACTTAATGAGCGCGGTATCGAACTGGAAGTACGTAAAGTGTCCAGCGATCAGCGACTGAAAATGATGGACCTGATCGCCAAGGTCAATCCGTAGTTCGCCCTTTGCCTGCATACGTGGGCGAATTTTAGAGACCTTGCAGAGGAGAAATGCAATGGAGATAACCACGCTACAAATCATTTTGATATTTATTGTGGCCTGTATTGCCGGGATGGGATCGATTCTTGATGAGTTCCAGTTCCACCGTCCGCTGGTGGCTTGTACCTTAATTGGTGCGGTCCTCGGTGATATGAAAACCGGTATCATCATCGGCGGTACGCTGGAGATGATTGCACTGGGCTGGATGAACATCGGTGCGGCCGTTGCACCGGATGCGGCGCTGGCTTCGATTATCTCAACCATTCTGGTTATTGCCGGTGGTCAAAGCGTGGGCGCCGGTATCGCGCTGGCGATTCCGCTGGCTGCGGCCGGTCAGGTTCTGACCATCATCGTGCGTACCATCACCGTGGCCTTCCAGCACGCCGCCGATAAGGCAGCCGAGAAGGGTAACCTGACGGCGATCAGCTGGATCCACGTATCCGCGCTGGTACTGCAGGCGATGCGTATTGCCATCCCAGCACTGATCGTGGCGATTTCTGTCGGTACTCACGTGGTTCAGGAACTGCTGAACTCAATTCCAGACGTGGTCACCAACGGCCTGAACATCGCCGGTGGCATGATTGTGGTGGTGGGTTACGCGATGGTCATCAACATGATGCGCGCGGGCTACCTGATGCCGTTCTTCTACCTTGGCTTCGTTACTGCAGCCTTCACCAACTTCAACCTGGTTGCGCTTGGCGTGATTGGCGTGGTGATGGCGGTGCTGTATATCCAGCTGGCACCGAAATATAACCGCGTTGCAGGTGCTGCAACCAGCGGTCCTGCAAACAATGACCTCGATAACGAACTCGACTAGGAACAGGTGAAATCATGGTTGATACAACTAACACTCCAAAGAAACTCACCCCCGGCGATGTCCGCGGTGTGTTCCTGCGTTCTAACCTGTTTCAGGGTTCGTGGAACTTTGAACGTATGCAGGCGCTGGGTTTTTGCTACTCAATGGTGCCGGTGATTCGTCGCCTCTATCCAGAAAACAACGACGAACGTAAACAGGCGATTAAACGTCATCTTGAGTTCTTCAACACCCATCCTTACGTAGCGGCGCCGGTGCTGGGCGTCACCATGGCGATGGAAGAGCAGCGTGCCAACGGTGCGCCGATTGATGATGCGGCGATTAACGGCATCAAAGTGGGTCTGATGGGTCCGCTGGCGGGTGTGGGTGACCCGATCTTCTGGGGTACCGTGCGTCCGGTGTTTGCTGCGCTGGGTGCCGGTATCGCGATGAGCGGTAGCCTGCTGGGTCCATTGCTGTTCTTCATCCTGTTTAACGCCGTGCGTCTGTTGACGCGTTATTACGGTGTGGCGTACGGCTACCGTAAAGGCGTGGATATCGTCAGCGATATGGGCGGCGGTTTCCTGCAGAAACTGACGGAGGGCGCGTCGATTCTCGGCCTCTTTGTCATGGGGGCCTTGGTTAACAAGTGGACGCATGTGAATGTGCCGCTGGTGGTGTCACGCATCACCGACCAGACCGGTAAAACCACGGTTACTACGGTGCAATCTATCCTCGATCAGCTGATGCCAGGCCTGATTCCACTGCTGCTAACCTTTGGCTGTATGTGGCTGCTGCGTCGTAAGGTGAATGCGTTGTGGATTATCGTCGGCTTCTTTGCCCTCGGTATCTTCGGTTACTGGATCGGCCTGCTCGGTCTGTAATCATCCCGCCGGGAGCCCTGCTCCCGGCTAATATTGAGCGGCATTATCTGAGCGCCCACGTTGAGATAATTTCGCTTGAGGAAGAACACCTAATGTCACTGACTGACGCCCTGATCGCCCTGCTGATTGCAGGCTTCATTCTGTTCGCCATCTATGATGAAGCGATCCTGCCGCGCCGCAATGGCCCGACAAAACTGCGCGTCGCACTGCGCCGTCGCCATAAAATCGATAGCGCCATTTTCGTGGTGCTGCTGCTGATTCTGCTGTGGAACAACATTGATAAACATGGCACACAACTCACCACCAATTTGCTGATGGTGCTGTGCTTTATGGCGATTTGGTTATTCTGGGTTCGCAGCCCGAAGCTGTTGATGAAAGAAAATGGACTGTTTTTTGGCAGCGTGTGGATCGACTACGGTCGCATTCAGAGTATGAATCTGTCAGAGGATGGCATTCTGGTGATGCAACTGGAGCAGCGCCGCCTGCTGATTGCTGTCAAACAGCTTGATGACCTGGAACGGATCTACAATACGCTGGTGGAAGCGCGTTAATCGCGCTGCCATAACGTCAGCATAAAGTCGGCATCACAGTTAAACTCGCTGGATGCCGCGAGGTTCTGCCACACTTCTTCGCGTGCACGCCAGGCAAATGGCGTCATCTGCAATAAGCTCACCGCCTCACTTCCGCTCAACGTCATGCTGTAATGCAGATTTTGTTGATCGACCTGCCTGAAGCCGGCATACACCTTCTCTTCCGCCGCGTGCAGCTGCACTTCGCGATAAATCAGCGCCTTGAATTGCTGCAAGTGATGCGGTCCCGGCGTCACCGTTAGCAGGTAGCCACCTGCTTTAATTACGCGGCTCAGCTCATCTTCATTGCAGGGCGCATAGATGCGCACCACGCCATCCAGAGAAGCATCGGCAAAAGGTAAACGCTGGCTGGACGCCACGCAGAATTTCACCGTACGATAACGTTTTGCTGCCATGCGAATCGCCGCTTTCGCTACATCCAGCCCAAAGAGTTGCGACTGCGGTAACGCATCGGCCATCGCCGCAGTGTAATAGCCTTCTCCACATCCGATATCTAACAGCTGCGCACCTTGCTCACTCAGATGCTGCGCGAGGATCCTGGCGACACCCGCGCGCAACGGCTGATAGTGTCCGGCATCGAGGAAGGCGCGTCGTGCCTGCAGCATCTCGGCGCTATCGCCCGGTTCGCGCGAACCTTTGTGCTGCACCGGCAGTAAATTAACGTACCCTTCTTTCGCCTGATCAAACTGATGACCTGCATCACAGCGGAAGCTATTCGCCTGCTGCAATAAAGGCTGATGACAAAGTGGGCAAATCAAAGACATAGACAACTCCGGGTTAGCAATTCGCGGCGCAGTTTACCCTGATCATCTGGCTACAGAAAGAATAAAAGAAAAAGCCCCGTTCAGTGAACGGGGCTTTAGGATTCGTTTCAGTGGTGCATGGCACCGAGCCTGAGGGCGAAATCAGATTGGGGTAACGTTGACCGCAGCAGGACCTTTCTGGCCATCCTGGATTTCGAACTCAACGCTTTGGCCTTCGGCCAGAGTTTTAAAACCATTGCCCTGGATTGCAGAGAAGTGTACGAACACATCTTTGCTACCATCAGCAGGAGTAATAAAACCAAAACCTTTAGACTCGTTGAACCACTTAACCTGACCTTTAATCTTTGCCATTTCGCAAATTTCCTTTCAATGATTATATTGCCCGCAGGCAGACTTACAGATAAACCAGAGACATTACTGAATGAGGCACTAATTTAAGGTTCGGCAAGGAAGCGGTATTCAACGTCAACGTCTTTACTCGTAACTTCTTTACTGAAGATGCCATACATAAACAGAACTGTACCTCGTTTGACCTACGATTTGTTATCACATATCCGTAAATTAATGGCAAGCCATTTTTAAACGGTGATCGACGTGACGCACATAATTAGTTAATAGGCGCGGCACTTCATCAATCAACATATTGACACCCAGCGCGGAAGGTGCGCAAAAAAAGGTTATCAGTCAGTATAGTTAGCGCTTGATTGCCGCTTAGTCAAGCGCAGCGGTAATGTCTATATTGGTACAATTTTAGGGATTAACAGTACGACAAAAATATTGCACTAATATGGCATCAATAAGATATTCCACTGAAAACTTCGCTCGCCACACAACAACTGCGCGCCGTTCAAATCTTGTACAAATAGTTTTCTCAGGTATAAGTTATTAATTGCTTTGCACCAAAATCAGGAGAAACCAATAATATGCGCCCCATATAAACGCATTAACATTAGGTGGCATTTATCTCAATTTTAACTATCTACCCAACAATTAAATGTTAAAAAGAACATTGAAAAGCTTGATTTAACAAAAACTCCTTAGGATAAATCTTAGTTGAAATTCTTTCTGGCAGGTATGGTTGCTATTCACACCGGGCTTAGAAGGGAAATTATTAGAAGCCATTATCCCGCCACGCACCATTTCAGTGCGCAGCGGTTGCCATAACGACGATTATTTTCCCCCTTTTAACGGCTTAACGTTCCGGGATCATCCGAATAAAATCGCGTTTTTCATCCGCGTCTTCATCCGCTGTTGGTTTTGCTGTGGATGGCTGTGCGTCAACCAGACGGCGAAGGAGCGCATTCTGTTTCTTTTGCTCTTCGATAACGGCTTCCAGCAAACGAATCTGCTCACTGGCACGCACGCTTGCCCGGTTGACAAAGAACCAGACAATAAAGGCCACAAGAATGATGATGGCCAGAACGCCATAGTTAAACAGCGGGCTGGTGTTTGCGGCTAATTCGTTCATAACTGCCTCTATAGTCAAAAATCAAACATCTACTCCGCCGCTGATTCTACTCGCTGCCGACGCAAAAGATAATGGGTAGCGACGGAAAGCAGATTATCCCGCCTGCCCTCTCTTTCAGTTATCTCTGATCGATTCGATGGCTAAAGCGCGGCATGCTGCTACAGTAGATTCGCAGCAACGTTGGATGCGCTGCGTTGTGTATCACAAGGAGATAAGATGAAACTACTTATTCGGACGATTATGCTGGTGGCATTAATTTGGTTAGCGATGCTGCTGACCGGCTATGGCGTACTCACCGGCAGCAATAAGAATGCGGCGGGATTGGGGCTGCAATGCAGCTATCTGACCGCACGCGGTATGATTACGGCACAGTATCTGCACACAGACAGCGGTATCGTCGGCGTAACGGATTGTCCACTGCTGAAGAAAAGTGGCGAAGTGGTCGACAATTAAGCGTTGAAACGGGCTGGCAACAGCCCGTTTTTCATTTCAGAAAGGATAGTTGTGGTAGCCCATTTGTTCAGACAGATTGCGCGCCGCACGATGCAGCATCGCCACGTACTCATTTTTGGCTTCTTCAGAAAAACGAATGGTGGGGAACGAGATGCTTAGCCCCGCAATCACCACGCCAAAACGGTCAAATACCGGCACCGCGATGCAACGTAAGCCCTCTTCCTGCTCTTCATTATCTTCGCCAAACCCCTGTACTTTTACCTGATCCAACACCGTCAGCAATGCTTCTGCAGTGACAATGGTTTTCGCGGTACTGCGGCGGAATTCCACTTCGCTGAGGATCTCCTGCACTTCAGCGCGATCGCGCCATGCCAGCAGCACTTTACCAATCGCGGTGGTGTGCAGTGGATTGCGGCGGCCGATGCGCGAATACATACGCAGGTTATAAAGAGAATCGATTTTATGGATGTAGACGATGCTGTCTTCTTCCAGCGCGCCGAGGTGAATGGTTTCTTTAGTCAGACGCGACAGCTCACGCATCTCAATATCGGCGCTACGAATCAGATCGACGTTCTGCAACGCTTTGGCGCCGAGTTCGAACAGCTTGAGCGTCAGCGAGTATTTCTCACTTTCTCCTTCCTGCGCCACATAGCCAAGCGATTTCATGGTCTGTAAAAAGCGATAAACGGTACTTTTTGACATCATCACGCGTTGGGACAATTCGGTGATGCCGTGATCGCGCTCTTCGCCCAGCGCCTGCAGAATGCCAAACACTTTCATCACTGATGAAACCGAGTCTGGCTGTTTATCATTATCACTGCTCGCCATGGCGCGTATCCTTTTTGACAGTGTTTCAAAAAAAACGGAACAGAAGCGCCAGTATATGCGTTTCAGCCTGATGGCGGCAACGACTGACGCTAAGTGACACATCCACACGTAATTTTATGTCAATGAATGCGGTGCTTTTCGGCAGCGAATTGATTAGCATGATGATATTCACTCTCTTTACTTACTTTACTTATGCCTTCTACTGTTGCCCAGGATGGATTACCCCTTCCACAGCGCTATAGCGCGATCATCACCATTGCACTCGGTATTATGATGGCGGTGCTGGATGGAGCTATCGCCAACGTGGCCTTACCAACCATTGCGCGTGAATTGAATGCCAGCCCAGCCGAATCGATCTGGATTGTTAACGCCTACCAAATCGCCATCGTTATTTCGCTGCTGTCGCTGTCGTTTCTCGGCGATATGCTCGGCTACCGCCGCGTCTATCAGGTTGGACTCGCGCTGTTTATCGCTACCTCACTGTTTTGCGCCCTCTCCTCATCGTTGAATACGCTGACCGTGGCGCGTGTGCTGCAAGGCTTTGGTGGTGCCGCATTGATGAGCGTTAACACGGCGCTGATCCGTATCATCTATCCACAGCGCTTCCTCGGGCGCGGTATGGCGATCAATTCGCTGATTGTTGCGGTCTCCAGCGCGGCCGGTCCAACCGTAGCGGCGGCGATCCTGTCTGTTGCCAGCTGGAAATGGCTGTTTCTGATCAACATTCCACTCGGCATTGTTGCGCTGTGGTTGGCGTTGCGTTTCCTGCCGGATAACACCCAGAAAGCCAAACAACAGAAATTCGACGTGCCAAGCGCCGTGATGAATGCGCTGTTCTTTGGCCTGCTCATATCTGCACTGAGCGGTTTCTCGCAGGGACAAAACGGCTGGCTGATTGTGGCCGAATTGGTAGCATTGGTGTTGGTGGGCATTGTTTTCGTTCGTCGCCAGTTAGCGATGCCGGTGCCATTGCTGCCGGTGGACTTGCTGCGCATTCCGATCTTTTCGCTGTCGATAGGCACCTCAATTTGCTCGTTCTGCGCGCAGATGCTGGCGATGGTGGCGTTGCCGTTCTTCCTGCAAAACGTGCTGGGCCGGGATGAAGTGGCAACCGGCTTGCTGCTCACGCCGTGGCCGCTGGCAACCATGGTGATGGCACCCATTGCAGGTCGCCTGATCGAGAAGTTCCATGCCGGATTATTAGGCGGATTGGGATTAGCGATGTTCGCTGCCGGTCTGTTCCTGCTGGCGCTTTTACCGACGCAGCCAACTGACGTGGATATCATCTGGCGCATGATGCTGTGCGGTGCCGGTTTCGGCCTGTTCCAGTCGCCTAACAATCACACCATCATCACCGCAGCACCGCGTAACCGCAGCGGTGGTGCCAGCGGAATGCTGGGTACCGCGCGTCTGGTGGGACAAAGCAGCGGCGCGGCGCTAGTGGCGCTAATGTTTAATCTGTTCAACGACAGCGGTACACACGCCTCACTGCTGCTAGCGGGTAGCTTTGCCAGCGTCGCTGCCGTAGTGAGCCTGGCGCGCATGACGCAGTCACGGCAGGCTGCCGAATCCTAGAAACAGCAAGGGCGCCATCTGGCGCCCTTTTTTCTGTCTATTACCGACTACTTCAGGTATTCACCGCTACGCAGCGCTTCGATACGTTTATCGAGCGGCGGATGCGACATGAACAGCTCGCTCAACGATTTGTTTTTACCATTGATGCAAAACGCCATCATGCTGCTTGGCTCCTGCGGCTCGTAGCTGGTTTTCAGACGCTGCAGTGCGGCAATCATCTTCTCGCGACCAACCAGTTTGGCAGAACCCGCATCGGCGTGGAATTCACGGTGACGTGAGAACCACATGGTAATGATGCTGGCGAGGAAGCCAAACAGCAGTTCCAGCACCATCGAGACCGCGAAATACACCATCGGGTTTCCGTTGCTGCTCTCTTCACCGTCGCGGTTACCCGACAGGAAGCCGGAAGCGATTTGCGCCAAAATGCGCGAGATGAAGATGACAAAGGTGTTCACAACACCCTGAATCAGCGTCATGGTGATCATGTCACCGTTGGCGATATGGGCGATTTCGTGCGCCAGCACCGCTTCCGCTTCATCACGGCTCATGTTTTGCAACAGGCCGGTGGAAACAGCGACCAGCGACGCGTCTCGGCGTGCGCCTGTCGCAAAGGCGTTAATGTCGGGCGCGTGATAAATCGCCACCTGCGGCATCGCAATGCCAGCCTGTTGTGCCTGGTGGCCGACGGTATCCATCAGCCAGCGTTCCGTCTCATTACGCGGTTGTTCAATGACTTCACCGCCAACGGATCGTAACGCCATCCATTTAGACATCAGCAGTGAAACAAACGCACCGCCAAAGCCAAACAGACCTGCCATAATCATCAGACCCATAACACTGCTTGACTGGATTCCTGTCAGACTCAAAATCAGTCCGAATACCAACATCACCGCCAGGTTGGTGAGCAGGAAAAGAGCAATACGCATCATAAACGTTAATCTTCCTCAGTTGTGCACGCGCATATGCGCGGATATCTATCCTATGGTCATCGCCGCGCATTTCAAGCAACCTTAATCTTTAAGTGCCTAAAAAGACATAACTTTACATTAGGCAGTGAAGTGCGAAGTTCGCTGCGTTAGTAAGGCTTAACAACGATTTTAGCGTAAAAAAAAGCACCGCCGAAGCGGTGCTATTTCACAAACCAGACGGTTACTTCGCGCTTGCGGCAGCAGGCTGAGATTTCTCCAGCTGCGCCATATCGTTAGCGATTTTCACCGTTTCATCCAGATACGGATCCGGCTCTTTATAGTCTTTCGGCAGATCTTCGATGCTCTTCAGCGGCGCTTTGCCTTCCGCCTGATAGCGCGCGTTGATGCGCTCCAGACGCAGTGCATCATCTTCGCGGTTCTCTTTCTCACGCTGGGCAAGATTGAGCGACACGATATTACGCTTGTCTTTCATCGCATCGAAACGCGCAATATCTTTCATGATGTACTGGAACTCGCGATCTTTAGCGATGCGATCGGCGTGCTCTTTGGTCAGCTGCGGTACCAGCGGCGCGATATCGCCGGTTTTGGTGTAGCTTGCCGCATTCACACTGTCCCAAGGCAGCGCGTTGTCCTCGAACTTCTCGCCGGTTTCTGCCGCTTCAACGCCGGTTGGCATCAGCAGATCTGGCGTTACGCCTTTACGCTGCGTGCTGCCACCGTTAATGCGGTAGAACTTCTGAATGGTGTATTGTACAGAACCCAGCGCTGGCCACTCTGGACGCAGCATCTGATCGTAAATACGGTTCAGCGAACGATACTGTTGCACGGTGCCTTTACCGAAGGTCGGCTCACCGACAATCAGCGCACGGCCGTAATCCTGCATCGCCGCAGCGAAGATCTCAGAAGCCGAAGCACTGAAGCGATCGACCAGCACCACCAGCGGACCTTTGTAATAGACGATGCCGTCGTTATCGCTGTCTTCACGCACGCGGCCATTGTTATCACGCACCTGCACCACCGGACCGCTTGGAATAAACAGGCCCGAAAGTGAAACGGCTTCGGTCAAAGCGCCACCGCCGTTGGTACGCAGATCGATCACTACGCTGTCGACGTTTTGCTTCTGCAGTTTCTGCAGCTGCACCTTCACATCGTCAGTCAGGCCAACGTAGAAGCCAGGAATGTCGAGCACGCCAACTTTCTGTTTGCCGACGTTATGCACGGTGCCTTTTACCGCGCGATCTTCCAGACGGATTTTTTCACGCGTCAGCGTCACGGTACGGGTTTTGGTGCCCTTGCCAGCAGGCAGGATTTCCAGGCGTACTTTGCTGCCTTTCGGTCCTTTGATTTTTGAAACCACATCATCCAGACGCCAGCCAATCACATCTTCCATCGGTTTGCCCGGCTGAGCGACACCGACAATGCGGTCGCCCACGCTGATCGCTTTGCTCTTCGCCGCCGGACCACCTGCGACCATCGAGTTGATCACCGTGTAATCGTCATCCATCTGCAGCACTGCGCCGATACCTTCCAGCGACAGGCTCATTTCGGTGTTGAATTGCTCGGTATTGCGCGGCGAAAGATAGTTGGTGTGCGGGTCGATTTCATGCGCGAATGCGGTCATCGCCAGCTGGAACACATCTTCACTGTTGCTTTGCGCCAGACGACGGATGGCAAAGTTGTAACGCTTGGTCAGCGTTTCGCGGATCTCTTTCTCATCTTTACCGGCCAGTTTCAGGCTCAGTTCGTCATATTTAACTTTGGCATCCCACAGCGCGTTGAGCTCATCGACGCTCTTTGGCCATGGCGATTTTGCCCGGTCAATGTCAATGGTGTCATTGCCGGTGAAATTCATTGGGCGATTCAGCACGCTCAGCGCATATTGATAGCGCTCAAAGCGGCGTTTCTGCGCCAGATTGTAGAGATCGTAAAACACATCCAGCTTACCGCTGCGGAACTCATCACCCACGGTAGTTTTCTTATCGGCGAACTGCGCGATATCCGATGCCAGCAATACGTTATGGCTGTAGTCGAGCAGATTCAGGTAGCGATCAAAAATTTTCGCGGAGAAGTCCTGATTCAAATCGAACTGACGATAGTGAGAGCGGGTGAAACGCGAGGTAACGCGTTCGCTGACGGTGGGATGCTGTGGCTCTTCGTGTAGCTGGGGAATCTGGTCGGCGCGGGTAATATTATCTGCACCAAAGGTGGGGCCTGCTAAAAGCAGGCCCGCGATCATACCGATCTTTAAAATGTTGTTCATGCCAGGGTCAGCCTCCGTTTCAGAACTGCAAATGTTCTGCGCGCACAATCATAGCCATGCCGGAAGCGAGCTGAACCCGAACGCCATCTTTAGTAATTTCAAGAATGGTAGCGTCCATTGCACCTTTGCCTGCAGTCACTTTGATGTTCTGGCCGGGCTGCAACGTTGAGGTATCAGTGACAGGTTTGGCCCGCGGTGGCTGCGGTGCGGCTGCACGCTCAGTCGCGGCCGCACGCGGCGCCTGAGGACGTGGCTTACGCGCGGCATCACCTTCGGCAGCTTTACGCGGAGCAGACTTGCGCGGACGACGTTCAGCGGTCTCTTCACCGGCTTCACGCTTCTTCGCTTTCTGCTGATCGCGCTGCGCCTGAACGCGGGCTTTCGCTTCTTCCAGTTGCTTGCGCGCATGTTCTACGTGTTGCTCATCCAGCACGCCACAGGCGTTGCCATCGAGATCGACACGAATGGCACCCGCTTTGATGCCATAAAGATAACGCCAGCTAGAGGTATAAAGACGTAAGGCAGAACGCAGTTGCGTCTTGCTCAGGCTCAGTTCGCCTTGAACACGCTCGACCAGATCTTGAAAAATGCCGATTTTGAGCGGACGCGCCTCGCCTTCGGCGCTAAAGCATTGCGGAAAACGTTCCGCCAAAAAGGCGATGACTTCTTTACTGCTATTCAACTTAGGTTGATTTTCCATGAAATTTCCTGATTACAACGGATTTGCCGACCAGAGCAGGCATGAACAGGCGACATTATAATGACAACATCGCCAAATGCTATGTGATCCAGTCGATTAGCTGTGCGTCAGCTGAATAAATTTTACGATGTCGCTGCCCGCCAGCACTTCACAAAGCCCGTCGGTAAGGGCCATCAGCCCCGCTTCGTCCTCGCTATCGAAGCGAGAATAAACCGTACTATCAATGTCTAAAACACCCACGAGGGTGCCATTTACTTTCAGAGGAATCACGATTTCAGCATTACTGGCGGCGTCACACGCGATATGGCCAGGGAACGCGTGCACGTCTTCCACCAATTGCACTTTGTCCTCGGCTACCGCGGTTCCACACACGCCTTTGCCAACCGGAATACGTACGCAGGCGATTTTGCCCTGGAACGGGCCCAGCACCAGCGTGTTCGGTTCCGTCAGTAAATAGAATCCAGCCCAGTTCACGCCTTCCAGGCGTTCAAAAAGCAGTGCACTGCAATTGCCGAGCGCGGCCAGGAACGAGGTTTCATCCGCCAACAGGGCGCGAACATCGCGATTCAAATCCTCGTAAAAAGCTTTTTTGTTCATTGTTCAACCATAACTCGTCACTGGGGTGACCTTGTTGTCACTCAGTTGTTAAAATAAGCACTAATAATCCAGGCGCAGAAGGTGAATCATTCTGTTAGTTACTATACCCTTAGCAGTCGGTGGATAAGCGTATTCTGGTACCACCGAATATTGCAGGCAACTTTGCGCTACTCAGCATGCCGGTAACCGTAACGAACGATGGGCACTTGCGTCACCTATGAAAATTCACGCTATCAGCCAGACGTTGCCCCACGCACGTTATCAGCGTTGTCCGCAATGCGATACCCTTTTTTCCTTACCGGATGTGAAATCGCATCAGACAGCCTATTGCCCGCGCTGCCATGCACAAATTCAGAGCGGTCGTGACTGGTCGATGACGCGACTCACCGCCATGGCGGTGGTCATGATCGTGTTGATGCCGTTCGCCTTTAGCTTGCCGTTGGTTGATATTCGCCTGCTGGGCATGCGTATTAACGCCAGCCTGCTGGAGGGCGTAATCCAAATGACGCAGCAAGGCAACATCCTCACCGCTTCAATGGTGGCGTTTTGCACCATTGGCGCGCCGGTTACGTTGGTCATCGGCATTCTCTATCTGTGGGTGGGCAACGCGCTCGGAATGAACCTGCGCCCGGTCCTGCTGATGATGGACAAGCTCAAAGAGTGGGTGATGCTGGATATCTATCTGGTCGGCGTGGCGGTGGCATCGATCAAAGTGCAGGATTACGCCTCACTGGAAGTGGGCTACGGTTTAGTGGCCTATATTGCGCTGACGGTGCTGAGCCTGCTGACGCTGATCCACCTGAACGTCGAGCAACTGTGGGAACACTATTATCCCCAAGCGATGCCCACTTCCCCGCCTGAAGAGTGGCAAGTGTGCCTGAATTGCCATCAAACCGGTGTAGCCGATGAGCGTGGGCGCTGCACGCGTTGCCACACGCCGCTTGACTACCGCCGACGCCACAGTTTGCAGAAATCCTGGGCGGCGCTCATCGCCTCGATTGTGCTGCTGATCCCCGCCAATTTGCTGCCGATTTCGGTGGTCTATGTTAATGGCGCACGCCGTGAAGACACCATCTTCTCCGGCATTCTGGGACTGGCATCGGGCAATATACCGGTAGCCGCGGTGGTGTTTATCGCCAGCATTCTGGTGCCCTTTACCAAAGTGTTAGTGATGTTGACTCTGTTACTCAGCATTCACTTTAAATGCGAACAGGGCTTAAAAACCCGCATTCGCCTGCTGCGCGCCGTCACCTGGGTGGGCCGCTGGTCGATGCTGGATCTGTTCGTCATTGCTGTAACCATGTCGCTGGTCAATCGTGATCAGCTGCTGGCTTTCACCATGGGACCGGCCGCCTTCTATTTTGGTGCCGCCGTTGTCCTGACCATTATGGCTGTAGAGTGGCTTGATAGCCGCCTGATCTGGGATGCACATGCAACAGGAAACGCCGACTACACCGACTAGCGCCAATCTGCGCAACAAGCGCAAGATTTCGCCATTCTGGTTATTGCCCATCATCGCCCTGCTGATTGCCGGCTGGCTGCTATGGACCAACTATCAGGAACGCGGTACGACGATCACCATTAACTTCCAGACTGCCGACGGGATTGTGCCAGGCCGTACGCCGATTCGTTATCAGGGCGTGGAAGTGGGTACGGTGCAAGGCATTGTGCTGAGTGATGACTATCGCAGCATCCAGATTAAAGCCAGCATCAAAAGCGACATGCGCGATGCACTGCGTGAAGACACTCAGTTCTGGCTGGTGACGCCGAAAGCCTCATTGGCGGGCGTCTCCGGGCTTGATGCGCTGGTCGGCGGTAACTACATCGGCATGATGCCGGGTAAAGGTAAAGAGAGCGATCACTTCACCGCACTCGATACCCAACCTAAGTATCGCGTTAATACCGGCGAACTGCTTATCCACCTGCGCGCGCCCGACCTCGGCTCGCTCAACACCGGTTCGCTGGTTTATTACCGCAAAATTCCGGTGGGTCGCGTTTACGATTACAGCCTCAACAACAGCACCGACGGCGTTACCATTGATGTGCTAATTGAGCGCCGCTTTATCAATCTGGTGAAAAAGCAGAGCCGCTTCTGGAATGTTTCCGGCGTTGATGCGGATGTCAGCCTGAGCGGTGCCAAAGTGAAGCTGGAAAGCCTCGCCGCGTTAGTGAATGGCGCGATTGCCTTCGATTCACCTAATGACGGCGAGCAAGCTCAGGTGGATGCCAACTACCAGCTCTATCCGGATTTGGCGCGCAGTCAGCGCGGCGTGCAAGTGAAACTGAACCTGCCGAGCGGCGATAACCTGAAAGCCGATAGCACACCGCTGATGTATCAGGGACTGGAAGTCGGCACCTTGACCAAACTCAACCTGCTGGATGGCGGCAAAGTCACCGGCGAGCTGACGGTTGATCCTTCAGTAACCGGTTTGATGCGCAGCGGGACGCGCATTGAAATGCGCACGCCGAAGATCAGCCTAACCGACACCAATCTCAGCAGCCTGTTAACCGGTAATACTTTTGAACTGGTGCCAGGCGAAGGCGAACCGCAGGATCACTTTACCGTGTTGCCAGCCAGCGAAACATTGCTGCAGAAACCTGACGTGCTGACGGTAAAACTCAGCGCGCCGGAAACCTACGGTATCGATGCCGGCCAGCCAGTGATGTTGTATGGCATGAAAATCGGTCAGGTGATTTCACGCACGCTGGATGAAAATGGCATCAGCTTTGTGGCGGCCATCAATCCGGAGCACCGTAATCTGGTACACGCTGACAGCAAGTTTGTGGTGAATAGCCGCCTTGATGTCAAGTTTGGACTTGACGGGATGAAAGTGCTGGGCGCCAGCGCGCGCGAGTGGGTAGATGGCGGCATTCGCCTGATTCCTGGCGCGAAAGGCAATCCTTCCAGTCGTTATCCTTTATATGCGGATGCGGAACGTGCCGAAGAAGGCATCGTGGGTGAACAGCCGCCAACCACGCTGAAACTTACCGCCAAAAGCTTGCCGGATGTACAGGCCGGTTCAGTGCTGCTGTACCGCAAATTCCAGGTCGGTGAAGTGGTGGATGTGGTGCCGCGTGCGGATGCGTTTGAAATCTCGATTCATATCCAGCCGCAGTATCGCAAGTTGCTGACCAGCGAGAGCGTTTTCTGGGCCGAAGGCGGCGCCAAAGTGCAGCTCAACGGCAGCGGTTTGACCGTGCAGGCATCCCCGCTCAACCGCGCGCTGAAAGGTGCCATCAGTTTTGATAATCTCACCGGCGCGCAGGCGGCGAAAGGCGTGAAACGCGTGCTCTACTCGTCAGAAACCGCGGCGCGTGCAGTTGGCAGCCAGATTACACTGCACACCTTCGATGCCAGCAAACTGGCGGCGGGCATGCCGATTCGCTATCTCGGCATCAACATTGGTCAGGTTGAATCGCTGGCACTAAGTTCTGATAACAATCAGGTTGTCGCCAAAGCGGTGCTTTATCCGGAATACGTGCAGGACTTCGCGCGCATCGGCAGCCGCTTCTCGGTGGTGTCGCCGGAGATTTCTGCGGCGGGCGTTAACCATATCGAAACGCTGCTGCAGCCTTATCTCAACGTCGATCCGGGCAAAGGTTCGCCGGCGCGCACCTTTGAACTGCAGGAAAGCACCATCACCGATTCACGCTACCTGAACGGCTTGACGATATATGTCGATGCCGCTGACGCGGGATCGCTGTCGGTGGGCACGCCAGTGCTGTTCCGGGGCGTTGAAGTGGGCACCGTCACCGGAACGTCGCTGGGCAATATGGCGGATCGCGTGCAGATCGCGCTGCGTATCAGCAAAAAGTACCAGCATCTGGTGCGCAACAATTCGGTGTTCTGGCTGGCTTCCGGCTATAACTTCGATTTCGGTCTGATAGGCGGCGTGTTGAAAACCGGCACCTTCCAGCAGTTCATTCGCGGCGGCGTACAGTTTGCCACACCGCCGACGGTGCCATTAGCACCGCAGGCCGGCGCCAACAAACACTTCCTGCTACAGGATGAAGCGCCGAAAGCGTGGCGCGACTGGGGCACGGCGATTCCGGACCCTCATTAACCTTAAGCAAATCGGGCAGCCTGGCTGCCCGATTCTTTTTCGCGTGTTACACTTCGCGCTCATTTCGTTTCCCGGTAGATGCCCGTGTCCGATCGCTTTCCCGAAGATTTCCTCGCGCTGATGCGCGCCAGCCTTGCTGACGACGCCGAACTGCAGCGCTTTCTCGCCATTAGCCAGCAACCGCTGCGTCGCAGCTTACGCGTCAACACCTTAAAAATTAGCGTGGATGATTTCCTCGCCCGCACCGCCGACTATGGCTGGCGCTTATCGCCCATTCCGTGGTGCGCCGAAGGGTTTTGGATCGAGCGTAACGACGAATCGCTGCCGCTGGGTAGCGTGGCGGAGCATCTGAGCGGACTGTTCTACATTCAGGAAGCCAGCTCGATGCTGCCGGTTACCGCGCTGTTTAACGCCGCACCCGATGCGCGTCAGGTGATGGATGTGGCTGCTGCGCCGGGCTCTAAAACCACCCAGATGGCCGCGCTGATGCGCAATGAAGGCGCCATTCTGGCGAACGAATACTCAGCCAGCCGTGTCAAAGTGCTGCACGCTAACATCAGCCGCTGTGGCGTCAGCAATGTTGCGCTGACCCATTTTGATGGCCGTGTATTTGGCGCCGCACTGCCGGAGCGTTTCGATGCCATTCTGCTCGATGCGCCCTGCTCTGGCGAAGGCGTGGTGCGCAAAGATGCTGATGCGTTGCGTAACTGGACGCTGGCCAGCACCGAAGCGATTGCGGAAACCCAACGTGATCTGCTCGACAGCGCTTTCCATGCCTTACAGCCAGGCGGCACGCTGATTTACTCTACCTGCACTCTGAATCAAATCGAGAATCAGCAGGTGATTCATTGGTTGCAGCAGCGTTATCCAGACGCGGTTGAAATCGTGCCGCTGAACGGTTTATTCGACGGAGCCGATCAGGCGTTAACCGCCGAAGGTTTCCTGCACGTATTCCCGCAGATTTTCGATAGTGAAGGTTTCTTCGTTGCGCGTCTGCGTAAAACCGCCAGCATTCCCGCGCTGCCAACGCCAACCTACAAAGTCGGCAAACTGCCCTTCTCTCCGGCCAGCCGCAAGCTGAGCGCCGAAGTGCAACAGGCCGCGGCCAAAGTCGGCTTGCGGTGGGATGAAAATCACACGCTGTGGCAGCGCGATAAAGAGCTGTGGCTGTTCCCCGCGGCGCTGGAGGGTTGGCTGGGTAAAGTGCGCTTCTCACGCATCGGCCTCAAGTTGGCCGAGACCTTCCCGAAAGGCTATCGCTGGCAGCATGAAGCGGTCGTGGCGTTGACGCAGCCGGGCAGCGCGCTGGATTTCGAACTCACCGATGCAGAAGCGGAAACCTGGTATCGCGGTCAGGATATTCATCCGGACACGTTGCCCAGCCGGGATGAGGTGATCGTCACTTACCAGCAGCAGCCGCTGGGATTGGCGAAGAAAGTGGGTAATCGGATTAAAAACAGTTATCCGCGTGAACTGGTGCGCGACGGACGTCTGTTCCGCTAAGCGTTACTGCAACTGCACCAGGGTGAGGCGATTGCCGAAGACCGCGCCGGTATCGATATAATGCTGATTCGCCACATTAAGCGGTTGTTCTAACGGCGTGTGGCCGAAGTAGAAATCACTGGCGCCATCGATGCGGGCTGAACTGCCGCGTTGATGGCGTCCCAGTCGATCGCGACTCCACACCACTTGCTGCCAGTCAACCTCTTTCCCTAACGCATAATGACTGGCGGGATAATCGGCGTGGGCAATCACCACCACGCGATCGCCGAAATCCAGATGCAGGATCAACGGTAACTCAGCACAGCGCTTCAACGCATGGCGCGCAGCAATCAACGCTGCGCCTTTGAGTTGCCAGAACCACTCGCCGCCGTTCATCATCCACAAGGTTTGGTCGCGCCCATCCAGCGCAGCGAGCGCCATCTGCTCATGATTGCCGCGCACGCAGAGAAACCAGGGCTCCTGCATCAGCGCTAAACAGCCGGGGCTGTCCGGGCCACGATCGATTAAATCGCCCACCGACAGCAGTAGATCCTGCTGCTTATCGAAATCCCGCTTGAGCAGTTGCGCATCGAGTTGGGCGCGGCAACCGTGCAGATCGCCAACCACCCAAATATTTCGCCACATTTGCGCGTTCACCTTTTGGTAAAGCATGTAATCTTCCCCGGTTGACTGGAAGTTTAGTGAGCCCGGCTTAAAGTATAGTCCGGCAACGTTAGCCAGCGGAGGGAACAGCATGAGCGGACGGAAGCAATTCATTGGTGTATTAATCGTTATTTTCATCGGTAGCTTGCTGCTGCTGGAATCACTCGCTCGTCTGGTACATCTGTTATTTGTGGGATAATTACGCGACTTTACATTCCGCGCTAAACGCCTAAACTCCTTTGCGCATCATATAAAGGAGCCTGTATGAGCCAGAATATTTACGACAACCCCACTTTTTTTGCCGGTTACGCCACTTTGCCACGTTCCGTTAAGGGATTAGACGGCGCGCCAGAATGGCCCGCACTGCGTGCGCTACTACCCGACCTGCATGATAAACGTATTCTCGATCTCGGCTGCGGCTACGGCTGGTTTTGCCGCTACGCGCAGCAGCAAGGCGCGCGCGAGGTGCTGGGTCTGGACGTTTCCGAGAAGATGTTAGCGCAAGCCGCGACCATGACGCAGGGAACCGGGATTCGCTATCAGCGCGCCGATTTAGAATCGCTGCAACTGAACGAATCCTATGATCTCGCCTACAGTTCGCTGGCGCTGCACTACCTCAGCAATATTGACGCACTCTTCGCAACCGTGTTTGAGGCGCTAACGCCGGGCGGCGCGCTGGTGTTTTCCTGTGAGCATCCGATTTACACTGCACCTACTCAACAGCAGTGGATTGTGGATGAACAGCAGCAGCGCAGCTGGCCAGTTAATCATTACCAGCAGGAAGGGGAACGCATCAGCAACTGGTTTGCCGATGGCGTGAAAAAGCAACATCGCAAGCTGGCAACCTGGATCAATGCGTTAATTGGCGCAGGATTTGAGATCGTGCATCTTGATGAATGGGGCCCGAGCGAAGAGATGGTTGCACTCAATCCCGCGCTGGCGGAAGAACGCGATCGTCCGATGATGTTCTTGCTGGCCGCGCGTAAACCGCTCTGAATATTCTCGTGGCGGCAGAATGCTGCCACGTCGTTATTCCATCTATCGCCATTCTTAATTATCAGCCAGATTGGTCGCCTGTCTTGGGCGAATTCCTTCTCTGAGCCGCTGACCGTGACTGATTGCATTTTTAATTTTCGTCCTCATCTCGATATACACTATCGCTATAAACCGGCTTCAGTAGACAATCAGCATTTATTGATTGTGATGTCAGGATTTAACCTTCCTGATCCCACCATCTACGATTTCACCCTTTTGCAGCATATTCAATCGGCGGTGTTGTGGATCAAGGATGATTTCAACGGCTTGCCCGCTTACTATCTGTGCAACAATATGAATTTTGAAATTGAGCATGGGGTAAGCCAGCTTATTCGCTCGGTAATTGAGCTGACAACACCCTCAAACGTTTCCATAGTTGGCGCCTCAAAAGGTGGCAGCGCGGCGCTCTATTTCGGTGTTAGGCATAATATTAAAAATATCATTACTGCCGTACCACAGTTTTATCTCGGGGATTATGCAGCCACAATGTGGCCGAATGTGGGTGACGCAATGATGGGATCGACAACCCCCGCAGCCATCTCGCTATTAAATAAGCTTTTGCCGAACGCTATTCGACGCGATCGCCAAACGGACAAGAATATTTACCTATTTACTGCTCTCGCTGATTATCAGCGTGAACAGGAGATTCTGCCTCACCTGGAGTTGCTTGAAAAATATCAAAACTTCAATTTGATCGAATCAGCATCGCCTTGCATCACTCACCATAATGAAGTCACGCGATATAATCTTAATCTCATCCTCGCTCTAATTTATCAGTTAGAACAGGAGATTATCCCACGCTGGGGGCACATCCGTAACGGTAGTCGCTGGGACACTGTACAGAAATGATCCCAGCAAATATTGCTCGTTACAGCGTTCAATGCTTTAGCGAGTAATTAAAAATATCGCCACTAAGAAGAAGGCTAATAAACCCGCGAAAGTCATTGTTCCAATACGCGGCGTTTTTGCCCGCCCAACGACCACACCAATAAAGATACAAAGCAGAGTTAACGTGCCAATCATTACCCAAAGAAGATATTGTGTGTTTGCCATGAAGGATCCTTATTAACCGGCAATAAAACAGATGCGCCAATTTTATACCATTTTTCATGCATGCTGGCTGCAGCTATTTGACCGCAAAATTGTCGGGGTAGATGCTCAGAAGGCTAATTATTAAGTTGCACCGTGCGCGCAACGCACTGATTGCAGTTTCTGCAACTGCTCCAGGCGCGCCTTCACTTTGCTGTTAGCGCTGGCCTTTGCAAGGCCGTTACCGATACCAAAATCCCCGACGAATCCCAATACCGTTAGCGCATCAAACTCGCCGGTTTTATCAATCTGCTGCTTAACGCTTTGGCTTTTAGCGATCTCCTGATTCAGTGCTGCACAGTTATAGGTTTGCGCTTCGGCATCGCTCACTTTGGCGGACTGCGGATACTGTTTCAATGCGCAACCACTCAGCAGCAAGGCGATCAGGATAACGGGCTTGTGCATCTCGCAATATTCTCTCTATGACGGTAATTTATTTCGGAATGAGAGAAAAAGTAGCATGTGGGTAAGATGGCAAACGTGGGAATAAGTGAAGTTATGCGGGGGAATTTAAAATAAAAAAGCACTGCCTGAGCAGTGCTAATGATTCTGATATCAGGCAATTGCCTGATAAGCCCTGATAATTATGTGGGCAGAATATCCGCTATTACGCCGTTTTCAACACAATCATTGATGATTTGCAGAAAATACATTTAGCGCCATGTGGGTTCATTTTCGTAATATCGAACGCGGAGGTACGATATTGTGAACTCTGGCAATGCGGACATCTTAAACGATTATAAATGCGAATAATTACAGACCTAATACATTTGTTGCAGACGGACCTTTTGGACCATCTTCAACTGAAAACTCAACACGCTGACCTTCATCAAGTGAGCGATAATCAGTGCCCTGAATGGCTGAGAAGTGGACGAAAACGTCCTTGCTGCCATTTTCAGGAGAAATAAAGCCGAAGCCTTTTTCTGAGTTGAACCATTTTACCGTTCCAAGAATTTTATTAGACATAATTTTTACCTTTTTAATGAGCCTATTGGCGTAAGGGCCGAGTTGCAGATACGAATCAGAACTTAGGATAAGACTCAAAGAGAAAGGGCTTGAAGCGGCACTAACCGGGATGAGAAATACAATGGGAACTAACCTTCTAACTGTCTGCTATTCAGACCGACGACGCATTAACGCATTTATCTTACCAGGTAGCAAGGTAAAACTTTTTTATTTCTTATCAAAAAAGGAAAACAGAAAATAAAAAACCCACCGAAGTGGGTTTAATCATCAATCAGGCTGCTTGTCGCCCGACTCCGGTGCCAGACTCTCATCGTCTTTTTCATGCTCATCCGGCTTCACCTTAGTCTCTTCTTCAAGCTCATCCGCTTCGATCGGTCTATCAGACATAAATCCTCCTGAGTTGCTTAGAGAATTAAGTGTAGATGCCAGCATAAAGGTAAGCCTAACGCGTGCAGACAATACATTATTATGCAGTTAAAAAAAGACCCAATACGATTCCTGTATCGGGTCCAGGGAAATGGCTCTTTGAGAGCCGTGCGCTAAAAGTTGGCATTTTTGCAGGCGAGGACGCCTTGCCATTTAAAGGTAGTCCAGGATTGCTGGTTTTCCAGCCAATCATGCGGTTTGGTCGCGAAAGGTGACAACTCTGTGATCGTGGTGACAGAACGAGGAAGCAAGCGTAGCGGCAGAACTGTGCGCTACGCCTGAGAATATAGGGGTTACTTACCGCACAGTTGCTGCGCGCGGTCGATGATCGGTTGCAGACTCATTTTCTGGCCTGGATGGGCTTTATCAACGGCGACAATGGTGTCGATCGATTGCAGCGTGCCCTGCCCGGCCGTTTTGCGCGCAAAGGCTTTATCGTTGAGCGGATACTGCAACAAAGTGCCCGGGTTAATCGCAAACAGCGCGCCGTCTTTCTCGCAGGTCAACATCACCTCTTCGCGGGTGAAGGGCCATTTGTCTTTTCCAATCTCAAAACGGCTAACGGTAATAATCTGTGCCGCCATCGCCTGGCTGCACAGCGCCATCAATACACAAGCTGGAATCAGTTTCTTCAGCAAAATATCGACCTCATTTCATCTTCTTGAATGTCACATTCAGGCCGGTGACAGCGTGGCAAACACGCTCACCAACCCAATTACAATAATGGCCAGCAGCAGCTCAAGCTGCGTCAGGCGAATAAACAGATGCGCTGCGTTACTGGCCGCCAGGCGAAAGCGCGGCACCAGCAGATAGCGATTGGTCAGCGCAATAGCGATCATCAGCATGACTAGCAGCACTTTCACCACCAGCAGTTCGCTCCACAGCGTGGCTTGCCAATGCAACGGCGAACCGGCAATCAGCACGCTATTAATGATGCCCGTCAGCAGCGCGAGCGCCACCGCCAGGTGACCGTAACGCGAGAAGCGCATCATGCAGCGAATCGCATCGGTGCGAAAAGCGATCTGCCGCGCTTCACGCATCAGTAATAACAACGGCAGTAATCCGCCCGCCCAGAATGCAGCCGCAATTAAATGCAGCGCGTGATTGCCTTGTTGCAGCAATCCGGGCCAGCCATCGCGCATCGCGGCATGCCCAACACCGGCTAACGCCACCAACTGTAACAGGCCGCTGCACAGCAGCAGATTTTGCCGCAGTGTGCCACGCAGCAGCAGCGCTAACGTGCTCAGCAGTGCAAAAGCGATTTCCCAACGCCAAACCCGGCCGAAGCGCGTGCTGAGCACCGCCTGCCAGGTTGCGCTGTCACTGACATTACGCCAGTCGCCGCTCATCAAGCCGGTTTGCGTTGCCAGCATCAACAGGGCGCTGAATAAACTCAGCAGCGCGCTGGTACGGAGAAGTAAAGCTAAACGCTGTGATAGCAGCGGACGATAGCGGCGCGGCGCCAGTAGCGCGGTATAAAAGGCGCTACCGGCGAGCAGCAGCACCGACAAAAAATGCAGCGCTCGCAGTCCAATCCACAGCGTGCTCAAACTCATCAATCACTTCACGCTGAAGGTGTAGCTGCCTTTAGTTTTATGTCCGTCAACGGACAGCACATGCCAGTTCACCTGGTAGTTGCCCGACGGCAGCGGCTGGCTGATCGGTACAATCAGCTGATCGTGTTTTTTGTCGTTGAGTTTGGCTTTTCCAACCGCCACCGGTTGATGTTGTGCATTGAGCACATCCACGCCACTGAATGCCGCTTCAACATCCTCGGTAAAGGTCAACGTTAAATTCTGCGGGGAGGTTTCCACCACCGCTTTGTCGGCTGGTACCGGGGTTTTCAGGTGAGCGTGTGCCATAGCAACCTGGCTGAAGGCCAGCGTTGATGACGCCAGAAGTAGCGCGACGACAGCGTTGAACGCAGTTTTCTTCATGACTTCTTCCCTATTAACTGCGGCAAACCACCGCAAACGTGGCAGCAGGATACGCCGCCGATCCGCAGGTGTCGAGACTTGCGGTGCGATCCAATCCGCTTGATCCCAGGGTCCGAAACCATTACTTTTGCCCCTGTTTATCAGGAGAAAAGCATGAGCCAAAACCTTGCCCTGCTCTCGCAGGAAGAGAAAGACAAAGTCAATGTCGATCTGGCCGCCGCGGGCGTTGCATTCAAAGAGCGCTACAATATGCCGGTGATTGCCGAAATGGTGGAGCGCGAGCAGCCTGAAGCGCTGCGTGACTGGTTTCGTCAGCGCTTAATGAACTATCGCCAGGCTTCGCTTAGCCTGTCGCGCCTGCCCTACGAACCGAAGCAGAAGTAATTTATGTTACGTGTAATTGATACCGAAACCTGCGGCCTGCAGGGTGGCGTGGTGGAAGTGGCGTCGGTGGATGTCATTGATGGTCAGATCGTCAATCCGATGAGCGACTTAATCTGCCCGGATCGCCCCATCAGTCGTCAGGCGATGGCGGTACATCGCATTACGGAAACGATGGTGATGGGCAAACCTACGATTGAAGAAGCGATTGGCCGCTATCACGGCAGTCCGCATTACGTGGCGCACAACGCCAGTTTTGATCGCCGCATGTTGCCCACTATGCCGGGCGAATGGATTTGCACCATGACGCTGGCGCGTCAGCTGTGGCCAGGCATCAAATATGGCAATCAGGCGCTGCGCCACAGCCTGAAGCTGGATGTCACGCCACCGGCCGAACTGCATGCGCACCGCGCATTGTATGACTGCTACGTCACCGCTGCGCTGCTGATCCGCATTATGGAAACCTCCGGCTGGAACGCCGAGCAGATGGCGAATTTGTGCCAGCCCGCGCCCGTAAGCGGCGATGTGTTCCCGTTCGGCAAATATCGCGGTCAGAGTATTGGCAGTATCGCGCGTAAAGATCCCGGCTATCTGCGTTGGGTGCTGGAAAATGTGCGTGATTTGCGCCCACCGTTACGGCAGGCGCTGCGCAAGTATGTGAAGAGCGATCAGTAATCGACGCGGTCTGGCAAGCTGCCCTGCGCCAGGCCAATCAGGAAAGTGAACTCCTGCGCCACCCCTTCATACGCTTTGAAGCGGCCCGATTTACCGCCGTGGCCAGAATCCATCTCGGTGCAGAGCAATAGCAGTGAATCGTTGGTTTTCAGCTCACGCAGTTTCGCCACCCACTTAGCCGGTTCCCAATACTGCACCTGCGAATCGTGCAGACCGGTGGTGACCAGCAAATGCGGATAGGCTTTGGCCTCGATGTTGTCATACGGACTGTATTGGCGAATGGTGTGATAGAACTCCGCCTGTTCGGGATTGCCCCACTCATCGTATTCGCCGGTGGTCAGCGGAATCGTCGGATCGAGCATCGTCGTTACCACATCGACAAATGGCACCTGCGCCACCACGCCGTGGAACAGCTCCGGCGCCATGTTCACCACGCCGCCCATCAGTAATCCGCCGGCGCTGCCGCCCATCGCGTAGAGCTGCTGGCGATGACCATAACCCTTCGCCACCAGCGCTTCGGTGACATCAATAAAGTCGGTGAAGCTGTTGATTTTATTCTTCAGGCGGCCACCGTCATACCATTGCTGGCCAAGCTCGCCGCCGCCGCGCACGTGAATTATCGCGTAGACGAAGCCGCGCTCCAGCAAGCTGATGCGGCTGGTGCCAAAGCTGGCATCCATGCTGCTGCCGTAAGCGCCATAACCGTACACCAGCAACGGATTGCTGCCGCGCTGGAAATGCTTGCGGTGATAGACCAGCGAAACAGGAACCTCTGTGCCATCACGCACCGTGATCCACAGATGCTCACTTTTGTAATCCTCCGATTTGAAGCCCGGCACCGGCGTGCGCTTCAGCACGCGACGATCGCCGGTTTCCATGTTCAGTTCAAACAAGGTGGTCGGCGTGGTCATGGAAGAGTAGCCGTAGCGCAAGGTGTCGCTTTCTGGCGAAGGATTGTAGGCAAGCCAGGTGACATAGGCGGGATCGTCGAAGGCGATACCAAAGCTTTCGCCGCTCTCCCAGTTTATCTGCCGCAAGGTGTTTACGCCGTGCTGACGCTCTTCGACTACCAGCCAATGACGAAACAGCTGAAAATCTTCCAGCACCACGTTGTCACGCGCCGGGATCAGCGATTGCCAGCGTGCTTCCGCCAGCCACGCGCTGCGATAGAGCCCGAAATTTTTGCCATCACGATTCGAGCGGATATAGAACTGATGATTGTAGTGATCGATGCTGTATTCGTGGTCGCGGCGACGTGGACAAAAGGTTTGCGGCTGCGCATCCGGATATTCGGCGTCGATCAGCAGAATCTCGCTAGTGTTGGTGCTGTACAACGCAATCAAAATGAAGTGCTCGGAGGTGGTTTTATGCACGCTGAGGTGGAAAGAGTCATCCTTCTCTTCATACACCCGCTGATCGTCAGATTGCGGATGGCCCAGCTCATGGCGCCACACCTGATACGCCAGCAGCGTTTTCGGATGCTTACGCACGTAATAGAGCGTGCGGGAATCGTTGGCCCAGGCAACGCTGGATGACGCGTTGGTCAGCACTTCCGGATACCAGCTACCGCCCTGCAAATTACGGAAGCGAATGCCGTATTGGCGGCGCGACAGGAAGTCTTCCGCTAAGGCCATCACCTGATTGTCCGGTGTAATCGCCAGCGCGCCCATGGTGTAAAAATCACTGTGCGCAGCCCGCTGGTTTCCATCCAGCAACAGCTGCCAGGGCTCATCAGCTGGCGCGTCAACGGGCTGCCGGAAATAAGCCGGATACTCGTTGCCCACTTCATAGCGGCTTTGATAGCGATAACCGTTTTTCACATAGGGCACCGAGTGATCCTGCGGTGGAATGCGGTCAACGATCTCTTTCAGCACCCGTTCCTGCAGCGGATTCTGCGACGCCATCATCGCACGGCCGTAATCATTTTCGGCGTGCAGATGGGCCAACACCTCTGGATTCTCGCGGTCGTCATCACGTAACCAGTGATAATTATCAATGCGCGTTTCACCGTGCAGCTTCATGACATGGGGAATTTTTTTCGCGTGTGGCTGATTCATTAGGCTCTTCTCCCTGAAGGACAACATTCAGCAAGCGTGGCACTAATCACGCACGATGCCAAGCTACACGCAGCATCACTTTACGCAGGGTAAGCAAAAGATGAAAAGCGAAGGCTGCGGATGCAACCTTCGCACGGAATTAAGCAGCTTTTTCCGCGTCGATATCGCGCTGGATACCGTCGCGCACATCCTGGGGGATTTTCAGCGCATCGCCGAGCGCGGAGAGATAGCTACGCTCCATAAAGTGGTCGACATCAATGGCTGCACAGCTGAGGAAATAGAGTTCCAGCGCCTCTTCTTCGTTTTTAACGTCAGCGGCCAGCCAGTTAGGATCGAGCGGGCGATTCATCGCCTGCTGAATCAGCGCTTCGGCTTGTGCGCCGTAGCCGGCCTGCTGGATATTTTGCTCAATGGCGGCACGCTCTTGATCGTCAATGTGACCATCACTTTTCGCCGCGAACACCAGCGCCGTGACTAAACGCTCTGCGCGTTGATCCATCGGCGTTTGCAGCTGGCCAAAGCCCGCATCGTCCTGATGGGTTTCACGTATGCGCTGTTTGTATTTGTTCCACAATAGCGCGCCCGCCGCCGCGCCGCCGCCCAATAGCAAGGCTTTGCCGCCATATTTGGTCAGCAGCTTACGCGTGGATTTACTGCCTACCAGCAATCCCGCCAGCCCGCCCAATGCGCCCGGGGCCAGCATGTCACTTAAACCGCCCGATTTTCCGTCTCCACCCTTTTTCGCCAGCACCGATTGAATTTGCTGCAGCCAATTGCTCATCGTTTAACTCCTGTTTACTTTTCCGTTCTCCATGCTGCCGCAGGCTGTGTCAGTTAACGTCAGAGCGGGAAAAGTATGGCAAACCTCATCGCGGCGAAAGCGTGAGTACGCAAACGTTTTCGTTTATACTGCGCGCGCATTTTGACTGCTAAGGTGAAATTATGACGACTCTCGGAACCGCGCTGCGCCCTGCCGCTACGCGTGTCATGCTGTTAGGTTCAGGCGAATTAGGCAAAGAAGTGGCACTTGAGTGCCAGCGTCTTGGTGTGGAAGTGATCGCGGTGGATCGTTACGCCGATGCTCCGGCGATGCACGTGGCGCATCGCAGCTATGTGATCAACATGCTGGACGGCGACGCGCTGGCCGCGCTGATTGCCGAGGAAAAGCCGCACTTCGTGGTACCAGAAATTGAAGCCATTGCCACCGAAAAACTGCTGGAGCTGGAAGCGCAAGGTCAGAAAGTGGTGCCGACCGCACGCGCCGCACGTCTGACCATGAACCGCGAAGGCATTCGCCGTCTGGCGGCGGAAGAGTTGTCCTTACCAACCTCGACTTACCAGTTTGCTGACAGCAAAGAGAATTTTGTGGCCGCGGCTGAGGCGATTGGATTCCCGTGCATCGTTAAGCCGGTGATGAGCTCATCCGGTAAAGGCCAGAGCTTTATTCGGGAAGCCAGCCAGCTGGATAAAGCCTGGGATTATGCGCAGCAAGGCGGACGTGCCGGTGCGGGCCGCGTAATCGTTGAAGGCGTGGTGAAGTTTGATTTCGAAATCACCCTGCTGACCATCAGCGCAGTAGACGGCATTCACTTCTGCGCGCCGATTGGTCATCGTCAGGAAGATGGCGATTATCGTGAATCATGGCAGCCGCAGCAGATGAGTGAACTGGCGCTGCAACGCGCGCAGGATATCGCCGCTAACGTGGTAAAAGCGCTCGGTGGATACGGCCTGTTTGGCGTGGAGCTGTTCGTGTGCGGTGATGAAGTGGTGTTCAGCGAAGTGTCACCGCGTCCGCATGATACCGGCATGGTCACGCTGATTTCGCAGGATCTGTCCGAGTTTGCGCTGCATGTGCGCGCTTTCCTCGGCCTGCCGATTGGCGGCATTCGTCAATACGGTCCCGCTGCGTCGGCAGTGATTTTGCCTGAGCTGAACAGCCAGAACGTCGTGTTCGGAAATATCGAAGCCGCGCTGGGTGCCGGATTGCAGCTGCGCCTGTTTGGTAAGCCGGAAATCGCCGGTCAGCGCCGATTAGGCGTGGCTTTGGCAACCGGTGAAAACACCGATGACGCTATCGCGCGCGCCGTGGCGAGTGCGGCAGCGGTAAAAGTGGTAGGTTAAGTAAGACTAAGTGGTCGCCATCAATGGCGACCGATTCATGAACTTATGCGCGAGCGCCTTCAACCGCTTCACGCGCCAGACGCGTAATACGATCCCAGTCACCGCTTTCCAACGCATCATTCGGTACCAGCCACGAACCGCCAATGCACAGCACGCTTTTCAGCGCCAGATAGTCTCGATAGTTGGCTGGCGAGATGCCGCCAGTTGGACAGAAACGCACCTGCGGGAACGGACCGCCAATCGCGGATAATGCTTTCACGCCACCATTGGCTTCCGCCGGGAAGAATTTGAACTCCCGCAAGCCGTAATCCATGCCGGTCATCAGTTCTGAAACCGTGCTGATACCTGGAATCAATGGCACCGGACCTTCAACCGCGGCTTTCAGCAGCGATTCCGTCAATCCTGGGCTGATGACAAACTGCGCACCGGCGTCAGTGACTTCTTTCAGTTGCTGGGTGTTGATCACCGTGCCCGCACCGACAATCGCTTCCGGTACTTCTTTAATCATTGCACGCAGCGCGTCCATCGCCACTGGGGTACGCAGCGTCACTTCCAGCACTCGCACACCGCCAGCCACCAGCGCTTTCGCCATCGGCACCGCGTGTTCCAGCTTGTTCACCACAATGACCGGCACGACCGGGCCAGTTTTCAGGATCTGTTCAGCACTTGTTTTCCAGTTCTTCATCACGTTTCCTTGGTTGCATCAGCCCGGCGTTTAGCCACGCTGTCAATAATTGGGCTCTACCATACAAGATCGTCTGGAGCGGCGTCCATCGGATATCAGAATTTTTTGAAACTCTGGTTCACTTTTCAGAAAAATGAATTCTGGACGTAAAAAAGCCCGCACATTTGGCGGGCTCAACATGAGGTTTCTATTCGAACTCGTTCCAGGAACGGCCATCGCGAGTAATCATCGCGACAGAGGCAACCGGTCCCCATGTTCCCGCCTGATACGGCTTAGGCGCTTCGGCATCGGCGCTCCAGGCATCAATGATCGAATCCACCCAGCCCCACGCTGCTTCAACTTCATCACGACGCACAAACAGCGCCTGAATACCGCGCATGGTTTCCAGCAGCAGACGCTCGTAAGCATCGGCCAGATGCGACTGGTTGAAGGTTTCGGAGTAGCTCAAATCCAGCTTGGTGGTCTGCAGTTTATGCTTGTGGTCAAGTCCCGGCACTTTGTTCAGTATTTCGATATCCACGCCTTCGTCCGGCTGCAGACGAATGGTCAGCTTGTTCTGCGGCAGTTCAGCGTACGAATCCTTAAACAGGTTCATCTCAGGATTCTTGAAATACACCACCACTTCAGAGCATTTGGTTGGCAAGCGCTTGCCGGTACGCAGATAGAACGGCACACCAGCCCAACGCCAGTTATCGATATCCACGCGAATAGCAACAAAGCTTTCCGTGGCGCTCTGCTTGTTAGCGCCCTCTTCTTCCAGATAACCTGGCACTTTCTTGCCCTGCACAAAGCCGGCGGTGTACTGACCGCGTACGGTTTTCTCGCGCACGTTGGTTTGATCAATACGACGCAGTGAGCGCAGCACTTTCACTTTTTCATCACGAATCGCATCCGCGCTCAGATCGGACGGCGGCGACATGGCAATCATGGTGAGGATCTGCAACAGGTGGTTCTGAATCATGTCACGCATCTGGCCGGCTTTGTCGAAGTAACCCCAACGGCCTTCGATGCCCACCTCTTCTGCCACGGTGATCTGCACGTGATCGATGGTGCGATTGTCCCAGTTGTTGACGAAGATGGAGTTGGCAAAACGCAGCGCCAGCAGGTTGAGCACCGTCTCTTTACCGAGATAGTGGTCAATACGGAAAACCTGGCCTTCTTCGAAGTATTTGCCGACGCTGTCATTGATCTCTTGTGAGGTTTCCAATGAGGTGCCGAGCGGCTTTTCCATTACTACGCGTGCCGGTTTGGCGTTCAGCTTGGCGGCGCCCAGACCGTCGCAAATCGCGCCAAAGGTGCTTGGCGGCATGGCGAAGTAGTTAATGGTGACGCGGTTTTTCTGGTCAAGCATTTTGCCCAGTTTGGTGAAATGCGAGGTGTCATTTACGTCGAGGTTACAGAAGTCGAGACGGCTGCTGAGGGTATCCCACAGCGCTTCATCGATCTTCTCTTTCATGAAGGTTTCCAGCGCTTCACGTACCACTTTGGTATACGCGGCTTTATCCCAATCCGCGCGACCCACGCCAATAATGCGAGTGGTTTCATGAATCTGACCGGCTTTTTCCAGCTGATACAGTGATGGCAACAGTTTACGGCGCGCGAGATCGCCTTTGGCACCGAAAATCACCAGATCGCATGCCTGGGCTGTTTGTGTAACCGCCATTTTCCTCTCCTCGTTGCAGGATATACCCGGCTTGAGCGTGCTCATCACGCCAGGTCCTTATTGTAATTTTCTTACAGCACAATGTACGTTTTTAGCGGGTTTAGGACAACCCGAACGCAGTGTTTTGCTGGCGTTAACTGTGAACGTAATAAAGGTGTTAAGTGTGTTGTAGCGTGCCATTTGAGCACATTTTCTGTTTCGATATTTGTCGTGGCAAAACACGTCAGCGATCAAAGTATCGCAAAAAAATCGCGTTTACATTTGTCCTCCGCTGCGTGCGAGGGGCTATTACACGGTATATTCTTGTGAATTGGCAGCGATTTCATTGATTGATGAACGCGAAAAAGTGATTGACGCTCATTAGGTTAAACCATGCTGGAACAGATTCAGGCGCAACTCGATGCATTAAGCAAATCAGAACGTAAAGTCGCAGAGCAGATTCTTGCCGCGCCGCAACAGGCGATGCACTCCAGCATCGCCACGCTGGCTCGCGCCGCTGACGTCAGCGAACCGACGGTGAATCGCTTCTGCCATCGTATGGGCACGCGCGGCTTCCCTGACTTCAAATTGCAGCTCGCGCAGAGCCTGGTCAAAAGCCCGAACTGGGTGAGTCGCGATGTGGAAGAAAATGACACTGTGGAAAGCTACAGCCACAAAATCTTTGATTCCGCGTTAGCGGGCCTCAGCCGCGTCCGCCAGCAACTCGATTCTCAGGTGATTCGTCAGGCGGTTCAGGCGCTGTCAAAGGCGCATAAAATTGCCTTTTTTGGCCTTGGTGCCTCCGCCGTGGTGGCACATGACGCCACCAATAAATTTTTGCGATTTAATCTGCCGGTCATCTGGTCAGAGGATATTGTGATCCAGCGCATGAGTTGCATAAATAGTGGTCCAAACGATGTGTTTGTTCTCATCTCACATACTGGTCGCACCAAAAATATGGTAGAACTGGCTCGCCTGGCGCGTGTAAACGCTTCCACTGTGCTGGCTATCACTTCTCCGGGTTCCCCGCTGGCGGCGGAAGCCACGCTGGCTTTGACGCTCGACGTACCCGAAGATACCGATATCTACCTGCCAATGGTTTCCCGCCTCGCACAATTAACCGTGATTGATGTTCTGGCGACAGGGTTTACCCTTGAGCGCGGCGCTGCTTTCCGTGAAAATTTGAAGCGGGTGAAAGAAGCGCTGAAAGATTCACGCCTGGAGAAACAGGCGCAGGAAAATAATTAACATCACATTCACAATGTGAGTCGAATCACAGCCCATCGATCATATAGAATAGATGAACACTACGTGTCACTTGAGAGCGACACGATACTTTGCTAACGGAGTCCTTCATGTCCAGACGTCTCAGAAGAACCAAGATCGTTACAACCCTCGGTCCAGCCACCGATCGCGACAACAACCTCGAAAAAATCATCGCGGCGGGTGCTAACGTTGTACGACTCAACTTCTCCCACGGCACACCGGAAGATCATCAGCAGCGCGCCAATAAAGTCCGTGAAATCGCGGCGAAACTGGGTCGTCACGTAGCGATCCTGGGCGACCTGCAAGGCCCAAAAATTCGCGTATCGACCTTCAAAGAAGGCAAAGTGTTCCTCAACGTCGGCGATCGTTTCCTGCTGGATGCTGATTTAACCAAAGGCGAAGGCGATAAAGAAAAAGTCGGTATCGACTATAAAGGCCTGCCAGAAGATGTGGTGCCCGGCGATATCCTGCTGCTGGACGACGGTCGCGTGCAGCTGAAAGTGTTGGAAGTTCAGGGCGTAAAAGTGTTCACCGAAGTCACCGTCGGCGGCCCGCTCTCTAACAATAAAGGCATCAACAAACTCGGCGGCGGTCTCTCTGCCGATGCGCTGACCGAAAAAGACAAAGTTGATATCGTTACCGCCGCGAAAATCGGCGTGGATTATCTGGCGGTCTCCTTCCCGCGTAACGGCGAAGATATGAATTATGCCCGCCGTCTGGCGCGCGACGCTGGCTGCGACGCCAAACTGGTGGCGAAAGTGGAACGTGCTGAAGCCGTTGCCTCACAGGAAGCGATGGATGACATCATCCTTGCCTCTGATGTAGTGATGGTTGCGCGTGGCGATTTGGGTGTGGAGATTGGCGATCCTGAGCTGGTGGGTATTCAGAAAGCGTTGATCCGTCGTGCGCGCCAGCTGAACCGCACCATCATCACCGCCACGCAGATGATGGAGTCGATGATTACCAATCCAATGCCAACGCGTGCCGAAGTCATGGACGTGGCGAACGCCGTGCTGGATGGTACCGATGCGGTGATGCTGTCGGCGGAAACCGCTGCTGGCCAGTATCCGGCTGAAACCGTCTCAGCGATGGCGAAAGTGTGCCTCGGCGCAGAGAAAATCCCGAGCGTTAACGTTTCTAAGCACCGCCTGGAAGTACAGTTCGATAACGTCGAAGAAGCGATTGCCATGTCGGCGATGTATGCTGCCAACCATCTGCAAGGGGTTTCAGCGATTATCACCATGACCGAATCGGGCCGTACCGCGCTGATGACCTCACGTATCACGTCCGGTTTGCCGATCTTCGCCATGTCACGTCACGAACGTACGCTGAACCTGACGGCGCTGTACCGTGGTGTTACGCCAGTGTTCTTCGACAGCAATAACGATGGTGTTGCTGCCGCGCACGATGCAGTGAATTTGCTGCGCGAAAAAGGTTTCCTGGTTTCAGGCGACCTGGTGATTGTCACCCAGGGCGACGTGATGTCGACCACCGGCACCACCAATACCAGCCGTGTTTTGCGCGTAGACTGATACGCACCACCCACAGCGGCTGTAACAACATGGACAAACGCGACTGCCTGGCAGTCGCGTTTTTATTTTTTTGACAAGGAGGCCAGATGGCCCGCTATCAACCTATTACTCAACTCACCGGGCGCGTGCTGCTGTTCCCGCTCGCGCTGGTACTGTTTGAGTTCGCCACCTATATCGCGCATGACATGATTCAGCCCGGCATGCTGCTGGTGACGTCTGAATTCAGCGTCGGCCCGGAATGGGTTTCGACCTCGCTGACCGCGTATCTGATGGGCGGCGTGGTGCTGCAATGGCTGCTCGGTCCGCTCTCTGACAAATATGGCCGCCGGCCGGTGCTGCTGTTTGGCATCCTGTTCTTTGCCGCCGCCTGTATTCTGACAACGTGGGTGAGCAGCATTGAGGAGTTTGTCGCGCTGCGCTTTGTGCAGGGTATTAGCCTGTGCTTTATTGGCGCCGTCAGCTACGCAGCGGTGCAGGAAGCCTTTGACGAGGCGCTGGCAGTACGCATGATGGCGCTGATGGCCAACGTCGCGCTGCTGGCACCGCTCGCTGGTCCGCTGGCCGGAGCCGCGTGGCTCACCGTTGGCGAGTGGCGCAGCATGTTCTGGCTGTTTGCCATCTGCAGCGTGATTGCGTTTGCCCTGCTGTGGCACGTCATGCCGGAAACCGCTGGCGATCGCAGTCACTCTATCGCCCTGCCAACGCTGGCGCGCGGCTATGCGCGTTTGGCGCGCGATCGTCAGGTGATGTACGGCTCCTTTGCCATTGGTTTGGTGTTTATTCCGATCCTGACGTGGGTAGCGCTCTCGCCAGTGATTCTGATGCACGATGAAGGATTGTCACGCATGCAGTATGCGCTGCTGCAGCTGCCGGTGTTTCTGGCGATGATTGCCGGCAACATCACGCTCGGCAAACTGGCTGGACGCGTGCCGATTGAGCAGCCGGTGAAGTTTGCCGCCTGGCCGATTCTGATTGGTTTGAGTATTTCGCTGCTGGCTAATTTGCTCGATAGTCACACCTATCTGCTGCTGACCGCCGGGTTAAGCTTGTACGCTTTCGGCGCAGGCATGGTGAATGCCGGTCTGTACCGTTTGACGCTTTACTCCAGCAACGAAGGCAAAGGCAGCGTGGCGGCGATGCTCGGTATGATCAGTATTCTGACCTTAGCGGTAGGCATTGAGCTGGCGAAAAGTGGCTACTTCAGCGGCGGCACACCGTGGTTTAGCGGGATTAACTTCGCCGCTGGCGTGCTGTGGTTTGGTCTGGTGACCCTGTTCCTGCGCGAACGTAAACGTCGCAGTCACGTGGCGGCAATAGAATGATAAAGGGGCCAGACGGCCCCATGTTTATTTCCTACGAGGATAAAGATCTTTGCGCGCATAAGGTTCGATATCCCCTTCCTTACGCGTTTTCAGCAGCTTCAGAATCCAGGTGTACTGTTCCGGATGCGGTCGCACGAACACTTCAACTTCTTCATTCATGCGACGCGCAAGCGTATTGTCATCGGCATCCAGCAAGTCATCCATTGGCGGACGCACATAGATTTCCAGACGATGGGTTTCACTGTTGTACACCGGGAACAGCGGCACAACGCGTGCGCGGCATACTTTCATCAGGCGGCCCACTGCAGGCAATGTGGCTTTGTAAGTAGCAAAGAAATCCACAAACTCGCTGTGTTCCGGGCCGTGATCCTGGTCCGGCAGATAATAGCCGTAATAACCCTGACGCACCGACGCGATAAACGGCTTAATGCCGTCATTTCGCGCATGCATACGGCCACCAAAACGGCGTCGCACGGTATTCCACAGATAATCCATTAACGGATCGCTTTGATTGTGGAACATCGCCGCCATCATCTGGCCTTCAGACGCCAGCAGCATCGCTGGAATATCCACGCCCCAGCCATGCGGCACCAGGAAAATGACGTTTTCTTTGTTGGCCTGCAGTTGCTCAATGATTTCCCGGCCGTACCAGTCAACACGCTTACGCACATGCTCAGGATTACGCATGCCCAATTCGGCCATCATCGCCATCGCCTGCGGTGCGGTGGCAAACATACGATCAGCAATCTCTTCGCGCTGCGCTTCACTCAATTCCGGCAGGCAATAATAGAGATTGATCAGCGCACGGCGGCGCGCACTTTTCGCCAGCTTACCGGCGAACTTGCCCAATCCGCCCAGAATCGGATCGCGCACTTTAGCGGGAAGCAATGCCATGCCGGCCAGCGCGCCAACCACCAACCAACTTCCCCAGTATTTCGGCTTTAAAAAAGAACGTTGAAAAACGGGAATAAACTCGCTGTTATTTTTCTTTCGGGTTTCCATGCACTCGCCTCTGACAATGACCGGTCAATAATAGTGACGGTGGTTAATTTTGCAATCTTCATGCGCCAGATAGCAAAAAACCGACGAAGAATCCGTCGGTTTTTAAGTGTTACGCGCAATAATGCGCTATTTCAGCGTCAACTGCGGCAACCAGGTTTTGACTTGCGCCATGTAAGTGCTGCGATCTTTACCCGTCAGACCCTCCATGCGCGGCAGTTTTGCCGTCAATGGATTCACCGCCTGATTGTTGATCCATACTTCATAATGCAAATGCGGACCGGTCGAACGTCCGGTGTTACCCGACAACGCAATACGATCGCCGCGTTTCACTTTTTGCCCCGGTTTCACCAACGCTTTACTCAGGTGCATATAACGCGTCATGTACTGACGACCGTGACGAATTGCCACGTAATTCCCGGCAGCACCGCCGTTTTTCGCCATCACCACTTCACCATCGCCCACGGCTAACACAGGCGTACCAATAGGCAGCGCGAAATCGACACCTTTATGCGGTGCAATGCGGCCGGTTACCGGATTAAGGCGACGCGGATTGAAGTTGGAAGAGACACGATACTGCTTAACCGTAGGGAAACGCATAAAGCCACGCGCTAAACCAGACGCGTTGCGATCGTAGAACTTGCCGTCTTCCGCACGGAACGCGTAGTAGTCTTTACCGCCGGTGCGTAAACGCACGCCAAGCAATTGGCTTTGGGCACTTTTGCCATCGAGCATTTCACGAGACATCAGCACGCTAAAGTCATCACCGGCGCGTAGTTTGCGGAAATCCATCTGCCACTGCATCGCTTTGATGACGTTGCTGGTTTCTGCGCTGGTTAAGCCCGCACGCTGGGCACTGGCAGCAAAACTGCCGCGCACTTCACCTTTCAGTACGTTGTTTTGCCACTCACCCTTTTGCAGCTCCTGCTGCATCTTAAAGCTGCCGTTGTCGGCGCGCTGATAAGTACGGGTTTCACGACGATCAATTTCCCAGCTGAAGGTTTGCAGTTGTCCATCAGTATCCAGCGTCCAGCTCAGTTGCTGACCAACGCGCATGTTGCGCAGATCTTTATCGCTACTGACTAATGCGTTGATATCGCCCATCTCAATACCGTACTGATTTAACGCGCTGCTCAGCGTATCACCTGAAGAGACGGTGTACTCATGTACGTTGGGATTGTCCGGAACGTCATTATCAATGTCGTCAGCAGGAATATCGTCGGACGGTTCTTCCGTTGTCTGGTCAATCGGCTCGCTGGCTTCGGGCAACAGCGTGCGCAGTTCGTCTTTATCCAACGTAATGGTTTTCACGATGGGGGCAACATCACGCGGATGGTAAACGTAAGGCCGCCATACTGCGACGGCCAACGTGACAACGGTTAATGAACCCAGCATAACGCGGTGGGGGCGCGGCAAATTGTTAAATGCGAGGGCGACAGAGCGGGCTATCTGCTGCACTTTTACCTATTCCTCATGCTCCATTCAGGCAGCTCGCATACTGGCTCGACAGCTGTGAAAGAAATTTCACGTAGCTGTCTTTGGATAAGCTGATGTCCATACCCAACGGATCTAACGTGCCTTTACGTACGGAAGTTCCACGGGACACGGCATCGATGACGGCCGGTCTGAATTGTGGTTCAGCGAAAACGCAAACGGCTTTCTGCTCAACCAACTGTGTTCGTATTTGATGTAAACGCTGGGCGCCCGGCTGGATTTCAGGATTGACGGTAAAATGACCTAAAGGTGACAAACCGTAATGTTTTTCAAAGTAGCTGTAAGCATCGTGAAAAACGAAATAACCCTTGTTCCGCACAGGCGCGAGTTGCGCGCCGATGTGTTTGTCTGCATCGGCTAATTCTGCCTTAAATTCCTGCAGATTAGCGTCAAGTTTGGCTTTGCTTTGCGGCATAAGTTCCAATAATTTTCCATGGATTGCAACCGCAGATTGTAAGGCCATGTCAGGGGACATCCACAGGTGCATATTAAACTGTCCGTGGTGGTGATGCGCATGAGACCCGTCCTGGTCTTCGGAATTTTCTGAGTCGTGATCGTGATCGTGACCATGCTCATGTTCCTCATCTTCATCATCGCCGCTAATCAATAGCGGTTTTATGCCCGGCAATGCGGCAATTTCGAGGTTTTTACTGGCAGGTAATTCGGCCGCTGACTTAGTAAGAAAGGCTTCCATCTCTGGGCCTGTCCATACTACTAAGTCTGCGTTTTTAATACGTTTTACATCAGAGGGACGCAAGGCATAATCATGCTCTGAGGCGCCATCAGGCAGCAATACTTCAACCGGCGTAATACCCTCTGCGATAGCCGCTGCGATAAATCCGATAGGTTTGATTGAAGCGACAACTGCGGAGTGCGCGGGTAATGCGCTTGCCGCGCCAATTGCCGCAGCAGTAAGGGTGAAAATCAGGCGCTTTTTATTGTGTAACATAATACGTCATTCCATCGTGAACCGTTGATGGAATGTGATATTATAACATTCGAAATTCTATGCAACCCGTAAATAACATGTCGCCACTTGTTACCCTTGAAAACATTTCTGTGAAGTTCTCCCAGCGTCCGGTGCTTGCAGGTATTAGCCTCGCACTTGAGCCGGGGAAAATTCTTACCCTGCTCGGCCCGAACGGCGCCGGTAAATCCACGCTGGTTCGCGCGGTGTTGGGGCTACTGAAACCCACCAGCGGCAGCGTCAAGCGCGTCGCTGATTTGCGTATCGGCTACGTGCCGCAAAAACTGCACATCGACCCAACGTTGCCGATCACCGTTGAACGCTTTATGCGCCTGTCGCGCGGCACCAAACGCGATGCCATTTTGCCGGCGCTCAAGCGCGTACAGGCCGGGCATCTGCTGCATGCAACGCTGCAAAAACTCTCTGGCGGTGAGACACAACGTGTTTTGCTGGCGCGTGCATTACTCAATGAACCGCAGCTTTTGGTACTGGATGAGCCGACACAAGGCGTTGATGTCAACGGCCAGGTCGCGCTGTACGATTTGATCGATCAGCTGCGCCGCGAACTGAACTGCGGTGTGCTGATGGTTTCACACGACCTGCATCTGGTGATGGCGAAAACCGACGAAGTGCTGTGTCTCAACCATCACATCTGCTGTTCCGGCACGCCGGAAGCGGTGTCACAACATCCCGAGTTTATTGCGATGTTTGGCCCACGCGGCGCGCAGCAGCTGGCGATTTATCGTCATCATCATAATCACCGTCACGATTTACAGGGACGCATTGTTCTGCGCAAGGGAAATGGCCCGTCATGATTGAACTGTTATTACCTGGCTGGCTGGGCGGCGTGTTGCTGGCGCTGGCGGCCGGTCCACTTGGCTCGTTTGTGGTTTGGCGCCGCATGTCTTACTTCGGCGATACACTCGCGCATGCGTCCTTACTGGGCGTGGCGTTTGGTTTGCTGCTCAACGTGAATCCTTACTATGCGGTGATTTTGGTGACCGTGTGTCTGGCGTTGGGATTGGTGTGGCTGGAGCGACGCCCGCATCTGGCTATTGATACGCTGCTCGGCATTATGGCGCACAGTGCGCTGTCGCTGGGTTTAGTGGTCGTCAGTCTGATGCAAGGCGTGCGTGTCGATCTGATGGCTTACCTGTTTGGCGATCTGCTGGCGGTGACGCCCGATGATTTGTGGATGATGGGCGGCGGCGTGGCGATTGTACTGGCGGTGATGGCGTGGCAGTGGAATTCGTTGTTGTCGATGACCATCAGCCCGGAGCTGGCGCAGGTGGATGGCGTTAACATTCAGCGCACGCGTTTGATGTTGATGCTGGTCACCGCATTAACCATCGGCGTAGCGATGAAGTTTGTCGGTGCTTTGATTATTACGTCGTTGCTGATTATCCCGGCGGCGACGGCACGTCGCTTCTCGCGCTCGCCGGAACAGATGGCCGGTTTTGCGGTAATTGCCGGTATTATCGCAGTGACCGGTGGACTGACCTTCTCCGCCAGCTACGATACGCCAGCCGGTCCTTCAGTGGTGTTATGCGCGGCAGTATTGTTCATCATTAGCATGGCAAAAAAACCGGCGGCATAACGCCGGTTTACTCTTCGCGACTGATACCAAAGTGTTTGTAAGCATGCTGCGTGGCCATCCGGCCACGCGGCGTGCGTTGAATGAATCCTTGCTGGATCAGGAAGGGTTCAATCACATCCTCAATAGTTTCCCGCTCTTCGCCAATCGCCGCTGCCAGGTTATCTAAGCCAACCGGACCACCCGAGAACTTATCGATAATCGCCAGCAGCAGTTTGCGGTCCATATAATCAAAACCCTGACTGTCGACGTTAAGCATATCTAGCGCGCTGGCTGATACTTCGCCGCTCAGATTGCCGTTGGCGCGCACTTCCGCAAAGTCACGCACGCGGCGCAGCAGACGGTTAGCGATACGCGGCGTTCCGCGTGCACGACGCGCTATCTCCAGCGCGCCCTCTTCGCTCAGCGCCAGGCCAAGACAGGCCGCGCTTCGACCCACGATATGCTGCAGATCGGGCACGTTATAGAACTCAAGGCGCTGCACGATGCCGAAACGGTCGCGCAGCGGCGAAGTTAAAGAACCGGCACGCGTCGTGGCACCAATCAGGGTAAACGGCGGCAGATCGAGCTTAATCGAACGCGCTGCCGGACCTTCACCAATCATGATATCCAGCTGATAATCTTCCATCGCTGGATACAGCACTTCTTCCACCACTGGCGACAGTCGATGGATCTCATCAATAAACAGCACATCATGCGGTTCGAGGTTAGTGAGCATCGCCGCCAGATCGCCGGCTTTTTCCAGCACCGGGCCGGACGTGGTGCGCAGATTGACGCCCATTTCGTTAGCGACGATGTTAGCCAGCGTGGTTTTACCCAATCCCGGCGGGCCGAAAATCAGCAGATGATCGAGTGCATCGCCACGTAGTTTCGCAGCCTGGATGAAAATCTCCATTTGCTCGCGCACCTGCGGCTGGCCAACATATTCCGTGAGCAGCTTGGGACGAATGGCACGGTCGAGCGTTTCTTCTTCATTAAAGGAACTGCCCGAGACCAGACGATCGGCTTCAATCATGCTTTACCTCAAATAGCTGCGCGCAGGGCTTCACGAATCAGGGTTTCGCAATCCGCATCCGGTTTACCGACTTTACTGATCATACGGCTGGCTTCCTGCGGTTTATAGCCCAGAGCCACCAGCGCTGAAACCGCTTCGGCTTCAGCATCGTTATTGTCTTGTGCAGCGGATGGCGTGGTCAACGTAAAGGTTGAATCACCACCAAACAGATCGCCGTGCATGCCGATAAAGCGGTCTTTCATCTCCACAATCAAACGCTCGGCGGTTTTTTTACCCACGCCCGGCAGTTTGATCAGCGAGGCAATCTCTTGTCGCTCAACGGCGGTCACGAACTGCTGGGCCGACATGCCAGACAGAATTGCCAGCGCCAGTTTTGGCCCAACGCCATTCACCTTCACCAGCTCGCGGAACAGCGTGCGTTCCTGCTTGTTATTGAAACCGAACAGCAGTTGCGCATCTTCGCGTACCACAAACTGCGTAAAGATAATCGCTTCCTGATTGATCTCCGGCAGCTCGTAAAAGCAGGTCATTGGCATGTGCACTTCATAACCGACACCGTGCGCCTCAATCAACACCAGCGGCGGCTGTTTCTCCAGAATGTTGCCTCGTAAACGACCAATCACCTGAGCAATTCCTTAATCTGATAAGTAAGCCTGTTTATATACCATAAAAAAGGCTGGATGAATATCCAGCCTCATACCGCGTTTCGTTTCCGCTAACCGGATCGCATACGCCCGCGCGTCATCACCAGTTTCGTATCGCTGATACGCGCCGCGTTTTGGCTCATATGGCAATGCGTAATGGCGATGGCCAGCGCATCGGCGGCATCCGCCTGCGGGTTGGCTGGCAGTTTCAGCAAGGTTCGTACCATATGCTGCACCTGACTTTTCTCAGCGCCGCCGGTACCAGTAACGGTTTGCTTCACCTGGCGCGCCGCATATTCAAACACCGGCAAATCATGATTCACCGCCGCGACAATCGCCGCACCGCGCGCCTGGCCCAGTTTCAGCGCTGAGTCCGCATTCTTGGCCATAAACACTTGCTCGATGGCGAAATAGTCGGGTGAGAACTGGGTGATAATTTCGCTGACGCCCGCGTAGATCAGTTTGAGGCGCGTCGGCAGATCGGTGACGCTGGTGCGGATACAGCCGCTGCCCAGATAGGTAAGCTGGCGGCCGGTTTGGCGAATAACACCGTAACCGGTGACGCGCGAGCCGGGATCGATCCCGAGAATTATCGCCACGGCGCGTCTCCGGTGAGTGGGGTTTTAAGCAACGCCATTACAGCGTTTCTGCGATCTCATCAGAGATTTCACCGTTATGGTAAACTTCCTGCACGTCGTCACAGTCTTCCAGCATGTCGATCAGGCGCAGCAGTTTCGGCGCGGTTTCGGCATCCATTTCGGCTTTAGTGGAAGGGATCATCGAGACTTCAGCCGAGTCGGCTTTCAGACCGCCCGCTTCCAGCGCATCACGCACCGCACCCATCTCTTCCCACGCGGTGAAGACATCAATCGCGCCGTCGTCATAGGCCACAACGTCTTCTGCACCTGCTTCCAGCGCCGCTTCCATCACCGCATCTTCGTCCTGACCTGGCGCGAAGGAGATTACGCCCTTCTTGCTGAACAGGTAAGAAACCGAACCATCGGTACCGAGGTTGCCGCCGGTTTTGGTGAAGGCATGACGCACTTCGCCCACGGTACGGTTGCGGTTGTCGCTCAGGCACTCAATCATCACTGCTGAGCCGCCCGGACCGTAACCTTCATAAATGATGGTTTCCATGTTGGAATCATCTTCACCGCCCACGCCGCGTGCGATGGCACGGTTCATGGTGTCGCGCGTCATGTTGTTAGACAGCGCTTTGTCCATCGCTGCGCGCAGACGTGGGTTGGAAGCCGCATCGCCACCGCCCAGTTTCGCGGCGGTGACCAGCTCACGAATGATTTTGGTGAAGATTTTACCGCGCTTAGCGTCCTGAGCAGCCTTGCGGTGCTTAGTATTCGCCCATTTACTGTGTCCAGCCATCTTACTTTATCTCCGATCTTATCAATCGCACGGGCTATCTTACTTGCGATCCCGGCTCCCGGCAGTGCTCGCAATCCTCACGTACCAAAGTACGCTCCGGTTGCTGTGCGCTGGCGGTAACCGACCTCGCTGCGACGATTACGCCCGACTGTTCAATTTTAGCGGTGCAGGCTTAACATCCTGCACCAGGTTTAAGTGACGAAGGAATAACTTCGTCGAATTCACGGAATTTAACTGAATTGCCACCGGAAAAACGCGCGGCGGCAAGCATTCAGATAAATTCTTCAATCGCCTGGCGGTTACTCCAGGACTTGGTGAGGGCTGCGGCAGCGGCGGGTTCGAGCCAGCGCGCGGCGAGATGCTCGGTGAGCAGCAGGTCGCGCTCTGCGGGTATAGCCAACCTGAACCAGTGTTCGCGATTGTGCGTGGTGCCCGGTGCGTAACGATGACGATAGTGCGGGAAGATCTCAAACTCGATTTGCTTGTGGCAATCGTCCAGCACTAGCTTTTCGTGCGCAATATCGATGGCGAGTTCTTCTAACACTTCGCGCTGAGCTGCCTGGCGCGGGGTTTCGCCCGCTTCCAGGCTGCCAGTGACCGATTGCCAGAAGCTGTCGTCATCACGTCGCTGCAGCATTAACACCCGGCCGGTATCGCGGGCAAAAATCACCACCAGCACCGAAACCGGATGTTTAAAGCCCATTACTTGTTCTCTGTTTTTTCTTTTTTCGGCGCTACCAGAATGCCGAGGTCCAGCAACGCAGCGGGATTCGCTTCGCTTGGGGCTTCGGTCATCATGCACGCGGCGGCAGTCGTTTTCGGGAACGCGATCACATCACGGATGTTATCGGTGCCGGTCAACAGCATGGTCAGACGATCCAGGCCGAACGCCAGGCCGGCGTGCGGCGGCGTACCGTATTTCAGTGCGTCGAGCAGGAAGCCAAACTTCTCACGCTGCTCTTCTTCAGTAATACCGAGGATGCTGAATACCGTCTGCTGCATTTTACCATTATGAATACGTACGGAACCGCCACCCACTTCGTAGCCGTTAATCACCATATCGTAAGCATTGGCCACCGCTTGTACCGGATCGGTTGCCAGCTGTTCCGCGCTCAAGTCTTTCGGCGACGTGAACGGATGGTGCATCGCTGCCAGGCCGCCCTCTTCATCTTCCTCAAACATTGGGAAGTCGATCACCCATAGCGGCGCCCAGGCTTTGTCATCAGTAATCTGCAGATCGCGGCCCACTTTCAGACGCAGCGCGCCCAGCGCATCCGCCACCACTTTGGCGCGGTCCGCACCGAAGAAGATCAGGTCGCCATCTTGGGCGCCAGTACGGTTGAGAATGTCTTCAACGATTTCTGCGCTGAGGAACTTGGCAACCGGGCTCTGTACGCCTTCGAAGCCTTTCGCGCGTTCGTTGATCTTCATCCACGCCAAACCTTTGGCGCCATAGATTTTGACAAATTCGCCATACTCATCAATTTGCTTACGCGTCAGCGCTGCACCGCCCGGTACGCGCAGGGCAGCCACGCGGCCTTTGGCATCATTGGCTGGGCCAGCAAACACCTGGAATTCTACGTTTTTCAGCAGATCGGCAACGTCGACCAGCTCCATTGGGTTACGCAGGTCTGGCTTATCTGAGCCGTAACGGTTCATCGCTTCCGCAAAAGTCATCTGCGGGAAGTCACCGAGATCCACGCCTTTGATATCGATCCACAATTCACGAATCAGACGTTCCATCTTTTCACGCACCTGCTCTGCGGTCATGAAAGAGGTCTCCACGTCGATCTGGGTGAATTCTGGCTGACGATCGGCACGCAGATCTTCGTCACGGAAACACTTAACGATCTGATAGTAGCGGTCAAAACCCGACATCATCAGTAGCTGTTTGAACAGCTGTGGCGACTGCGGCAGCGCGTAGAACTTGCCTTTATGCACGCGGCTTGGCACCAGATAGTCACGCGCGCCTTCAGGCGTGGCTTTGGTCAGCATCGGCGTTTCGATATCGAGGAAACCCTGGTCGTCCATAAAGCGACGCACGAAGCTGGTAATTTTAGCGCGGGTTTTCAAACGCTGCGCCATTTCCGGACGACGCAGGTCCAGGTAACGATAGGTCAGGCGCGCTTCTTCGCTGTTGACCTGGTTAGAGTCCAGCGGCAGCGGTTCAGCGCGGTTGATGATATTCAGCTCGTGGGCAAACACTTCCACTTCGCCGGTCGCCATATCGCTGTTTTTGTTCTTTTCGTCACGTGCACGCACGGTGCCGGTGATCTGGATACAGAATTCGTTACGCAGCTCAGATGCCAGCTGGAAAGCGTCCTGACGATCGGCATCAAAGAACACCTGTGCGATACCTTCACGGTCACGCATATCGATAAAAATCAGGCTACCCAGATCGCGACGGCGATTTACCCAGCCGCAGAGAGTGACTTGCTGACCCACGTGAGACAGATTGAGCTGTCCGCAATATTCTGTACGCATAACGTATCCTTTTAACTTCGCCGCTGCTGCCAGACAGCATCAGGCCGCGTAACCTTCTGAGATGCTGTCGCAAAAAAGGCGGCTATTATAATGGAAAAACCCAGGCAGGATAAGTGGAGCCCGATCAAAGCGGACAAAACATTATGCTTTATCGCGCTGTTTTTCCTGCCGACATCAAAACAGGTTACATTAAGCCGCCCTTTCCCGCCCTAAAGGATTCAGGAGTTCGCGTTGACACTTCGTATTGGATTACCGCAATGGCAGCACCCGCAATGGAAACAGTTCGGTATTGAGACCTTAGCCGACTACGCGCAGCTGTTTGGTTGTGTGGAAGGTAATACCACGTTGTATGCGCTGCCAAAGCCGGAAGTGGTGCTGCGCTGGCGCGACATGACGCACGACGATTTCCGTTTCTGCTTCAAGTTTCCCGAAAGCATCAGCCATAAAGCGGCGCTGCTCGACTGTGATGAGTTGCTGAATGAGTTTTTCCGTCTGCTCGATCCGCTCAGCACGCGCATCGGTCAATACTGGCTGCAGCTGCCGGCAGCGTTTTCACCGGCTCAGCTCGGCGATTTGTGGTCTTTTCTCGATAGTTTGCCGCGCAATTTCCGCTATGGCGTCGAGGTGCGGCATCAGGCATTTTTCGCCAAAGGTGATGCTGAACGCGCTCTGAATCGCGGTTTGCTGGAGCGTCAAATTAATCGGGTGATGCTGGATAGTCGTCCGGTGCATGCCTCCACCTCACAGTCGGCCGCAGCGGTGCACGCTCGATCGCAAAAGCCGCGCGTGCCGCTGCATGTGGTGCGTACCGGTGCGCAACCGATGGTGCGTTTCATTGGCAGTGATAGCGTGGCGGAGAGCGTGCCGCTGTTTCAGCCGTGGCACAGCAAGCTGCAAGCGTGGCAGCGGGATAGCGATCCGCTGCTGTTTATCCATACGCCGGATATGGGCGAGGTGTTTCCGCTGCTTCAGGCGTTGTGGCCACAGTTGCAGCAGCTGGAGCCAACCTTGCGCGATCTGCCCGACTGGCCGCAGCAATCGAGCCTGTTCTAGACGCAACGCAAAGGGTGCAGCCTGCCCGCGTTTCTGCCAAAATAGCGCCCTTTCCGTTTTCTCTCCGGACCTTTTCATTATGTCTGATCGCGATACGCTATTTTCCGCGCCCATCGATAAGCTGGGCGACTGGACCTTTGACGAGCGCGTAGCTGAAGTTTTTCCCGATATGATTCAGCGCTCGGTGCCGGGTTATTCCAACATCATTTCGATGATTGGCATGCTGGCAGAACGCTTCGTTCAGCCGAATAGCCAGGTTTACGATCTCGGCTGTTCACTGGGTGCCGCCACGCTGGCGGTGCGCCGCAATATTCATGTGCCGGGCTGCCAGATTATTGCCGTGGATAATTCACCGGCGATGGTGGAGCGCTGCCGTCGCCATATCGACGCCTTCCGCGCGGATACGCCGGTGCAGGTGATCGAAGCAGATATTCAGGACATCCACATTGAGAACGCCTCATTGGTGGTGCTGAATTTTACCCTGCAATTCCTTGAGCCACCGGCACGTCTCGAGCTGCTGAAGAAGATTGTTAACGGATTGAATCCGGGCGGCGCGCTGGTGTTGTCGGAGAAGTTCAGTTTTGAAGATGCCGATGTCGGCGAGTTGCTGTTTAACATGCATCACGATTTCAAACGCGCTAACGGTTACAGCGAGCTGGAGATCAGCCAGAAACGCAGCATGCTGGAGAACGTGATGCTGACCGATAGCGTTGAAGCGCACAAAGCGCGCCTGAAAACCGCCGGTTTCAAACATGCGGAGTTGTGGTTCCAGTGCTTTAACTTTGGTTCGTTGGTGGCGTTGAAATGATTGAGTTTGGCCGTTTTTATCAGCAGATTGCCACCGGCCCGCTCGCCAGTTGGCTGGAAGTGTTACCGGCGCAAGTCGCCGCATGGCAGCGTGAAAATTTGCACGGTAAGTTCCGCGACTGGGAGAAGTCAGTTGATTATCTGCCGCTGCTGACGCCGCAGAAGCTGGATTTGTTGCACAGCGTGAGCGCGGATGTTGAGGATCTGACCAATCGTCAGCGTCTGGGCATTGAGAATCTGCTGCGCAATTTGATGCCGTGGCGCAAAGGTCCTTATTCGCTGTACGGTACCGAGATCGATACCGAATGGCGTTCCGACTGGAAATGGGATCGCGTGTTGCCGCACATTTCGCCGTTGCAGCATCGTACGGTGCTGGATGTCGGCTGCGGTAGCGGCTATCACATGTGGCGCATGATTGGCGCGGGCGCGAAGCTGGTGGTCGGCATCGATCCAATGCAGCTGTTTTTGTGTCAGTTCGAAGCGGTGCGTAAGCTGTTGGGTGACGATCGTCGTGCGCATTTGCTGCCGCTGGGCATTGAGCAACTGCCGGCGTTACAAGCGTTTGATACCGTGTTTTCCATGGGCGTGCTTTATCACCGCCGTTCGCCGCTCGACCACTTGATGCAGCTGAAAAATCAGTTAGTCAGTGATGGCGAGCTGGTGCTGGAGACGCTGGTGATTGAAGGTGATGAAAACGCGGTGTTGGTGCCGGGTGAGCGTTATGCGCAGATGCGTAACGTCTACTTTATCCCTTCTGCGGCGGCGCTGAAGAGCTGGCTGGAGAAGTGCGGATTTGTCGATGTGCGCATCGCGGATTACGCGGTGACGTCCGTGGAAGAGCAGCGTCGCACCAGCTGGATGACCAGCGAGTCGCTGGCTGAGTTTCTTGATCCTAACGACAGCACCAAAACCGTGGAAGGTTATCCCGCCCCGCTGCGCGCCGTGCTAGTCGCGCGCAAGCCGTAATGTTTAACGCCGCGATAGCGCCAGCTTCGCGGCGAAGCCAATAAACACGCAGCCCGTCAGGCGATCCATCACTTTCAGCACCGCTGGGCGACGCAGATGCGCCGCAAAGTATTGGCTGCTGCCAATTAGCACCGCATTCCACACCAAACCAATCACCATGTGCGTGAGCGCCATCAGCGTACACCACAGCGGCACCGACGCGCCCGCCGGAATAAACTGCGGCAGAAAGGTAACGTAGAATACGCCGACTTTAGGATTTAACAGGTTACCAAAGAGTCCGCGCGTGAAGCAGGCAACATAACTTTGCTCTTTACTCTGCGCGTGCTGTCCTTCTTCCGCTTGGGGGCGTGGGTTGATGAGTAATTTGACACCGAGATAGAGCAGATAGGCCGCACCGATCCATTTCAGCAGGTTATACGCCATTTCCGAGGCCAGCAGCAGCGCGCCCAAGCCTAAACCCACCGCAACGCCCCACACCAGACAACCCAGCGTAACGCCAAATGCCGTAGCCCAGGCACGTTTCCAGCCTTGCGCGGCGGCGGAACGCAACACTAATGCAGTATCAAAACCGGGCGTGAGTGTGAGGATGGTGATGGCGAAGAGGAAAGATAAAATTAGTGTCATGCGATGTTCTCAATTGCTCCGGTGCGTTTCAGGCTGAAAACAAGGGCCGCTGCGTAAAGGCGTCGTGGACACTTCCCTGTGGACTCTGCCGCCGCATCCATGCGGCGGAAGCTTTACTTCGCGGCCCTTGTTTCCAGCCTTTATGTGGGTTTTGTGGGTTTTGTTCGTTTTGCTTTAATCTTGTGCGGCGGTTTCGTTGGGTGCGTTCCAGTATTGGTATTTATAAGCGGAGCTGAGATGGCGTTCAATGGTGCCTTTGGCGAACACTTCGGTTTCATGCAGATAACTGAGCGTGCAGTTGCCCACTTCATCCCACAGCTGACACTCATCCACCGAGCGCAGCGTGCTGACTGGCGTGGTCGCGGTGCTGTTCAAACGCAGTTCCCGCCACTGGTTATCATAGCTATAAGTATCTTTGCTGCGCGCGCTGGTGGATAAGGTTACCAATCCTTGTGGATTCCAGCGCCAGCTGCTTTCGCCGTTGGTCATATTATTGCTGCCGCGCGCCACGCTTTTTTCCACTCTGAACTGTTTGTCATAGCGATAAGTGGTATCGGTAAAGCCATCTTTGCCCATGCTGGTGAATTTATCGGATGAGCTGATGATGTTGCCATGCTGGCCGATTTGCCAGCTGATGGTGCCCTGGCGGTTGTCGACCACTTCCTCTTGCCCTGCTTTGATCACTTTAACCATGTAGGCATATTCCGCCACCCAGCCGCGTTGAACGCGGGCGATATGCTGTTCCATCGTCAATAGAACATTGCCTTCATTTTTGTCGTAGGAGATATCGGCCACCATCAAATCGCCGCACTGATCAAACTGGCCGAGTACGCGCTTTTGCGAGTTCACATCTTTGCCAAATTCGCCTGCCACCACCTGACGCACCGCGCCTTTGGCATCGCCACCCAGCATGATCCAGTTGTTGCTGCTGGTGATGTTTTTGCTCATCGGCGGACACGCGGTGCTGACCGCCAGCGCGACGCCGCAGTACGGGAGTAGCAGCATTAAAAAGGTATAAGGGATGGATTTCATGAAGGTTATCCGTACGAAGCCATAGAGTAATCAAAGCATCATTTACGCGATCACGCTATCTCCACGGGAATTGCAGATAAAAAGAACCCCAGTTAGAAGAACTGGGGTTGGTACTTGCAAACATCACGTCATTTGAGCTGGCGTGCTGCGCGGCAAAATCGGGGGGAATTCAGGCTACCCGGACGGCGCTCAACTGCGTCATGCTTTTCATGGCTTCAACCACATCACCATCAACGCAATAGCGACTGAATTCATCGGTTTCCGCTTCGGAGCACATGGAAACACCGGCTTTACGGTAGCGCATCGGCGAAGCGACTAAACGGCTGGCGGAGCTGTGGACTTCCTGCAATCCACTGTCGATGAATTTCTGGATGTTGCTCAAACGTACGCCCGCACCGGCCATAATAATTGGACCTGTGCTGTGTTCATTTAGTTCCCTTAATAATGCAATTCCTGCTTCGGCACTCTGTTGCTGACCAGACGTCAGGATCCGCGCGATGCCTAAATCAGCCAGCACCTCAAGTGAGCGTTTCGGGCTGTGGCATAAATCAAAGGCGCGATGGAAGGTGACGTCCATGCCGTCACACAGCTTCATAATCTGCTGCATACGAGCAATATCGACATGCGCATCTTCATCCAGCATGCCAATCACTAAGCCGGGAAAACCGAGTTCACGCATTAGCGCAACGTCCGATTTCATCGACTCAAACTCAAAGTGGGTGTAGCAAAAATCGCCGCCGCGCGGACGGACGATAGGATGTACCGGGATCGAAATTTCACGTCGTGCCGCTTCCAGCACGCCGGCTGAAGGCGTCAACCCACCTTCGCGCGGTGCACTGCACAGCTCCACGCGATCGGCACCGGACAGCTGCGCAGTCATTGCGCAGTCGATGCCGTAGCAACAAATTTCCAGTTTCGTCATACCATGCTCCTTCTCATGACTTCTGGCTCGGGATGAATGCTTCAGTTAGTCTACTTAATTGGACAGTTTACGTGGAACTCGCACTATGGCATTCGATTTTAATCAATGGATAGACCGTCGTCACAGCGATAGTTTGAAATGGCACAAATATGGTGATCGCGATGTGCTGCCGCTCTGGGTCGCAGACAGCGATTTTCGTTCGCCGCCGAGTGTGATTGAGGCCATTAAACAGCGCGCTGAGCACGGTGTATTTGGCTATGGCGCAACGCCAACCGGATTGATTGATATCACCCTTTCGCGTTTAGCGCAGCGCTACAACTGGCAGATTGAGCCGGACTGGATTGTGTTATTGCCCGGCGTGGTGTGCGGTTTGAATCTTTCGGTCCGCGCATTCACGGAGTCTGGCGAATCCACCGTTTCCCCCACGCCGATCTATCCGCCGTTTCGCGGTGCAGCAAAGCTGGCCGACCGCGCACAGGTAAATTTACCGCTGCGTTTACAAGACGATCGCTGGGTGATGAATCTGGATAATAGCGCGATGCAGGGCAATGAACGCCTGCTGATGCTGTGTAATCCGCAGAATCCGGGCGGCACGGTTTATCGTCGTGACGAGCTGGAAGCGCAGCTGGCGTTTGCGCAGCAGCATGATTTGATCGTCTGCTCCGATGAAATCCACTGCGATTTATTGCTGTCACCCGGCGCACAGCACATTCCCTTTGCGGCGTTAAGTGAAGATGCCGCACAGCGGAGCATCACGCTGCTGTCGCCGTCGAAAACCTTCAATATTGCCGGATTGGGCGCGTCGCTGGCGATCATTCCCAATCCGGAGTTGCGTGCGCGGTTCAAACGCGTACGTGAAGGCATCGTGCCTGGCGTGGATATTCTGGCGTTGGTAGCAGCCGAAGCGGCGTGGCGCGATGGCGATGCATGGCTGGCAGCGCAGCTGGATTATCTGCGCGCCAATCGCGACTGGCTGGTGGCGCAGGTGAATGCACTGCCAGAATTGCAGATGGCCGCGCCGGAAGCGACCTATTTGGGATGGATCGACGCCAGCAAAATGGATGTCGCCAATCCGATGGCGTATTTCGAGCAGCACGGCCTCGGTTTTTCGCCGGGCCACGATTTTGGCGATGATAATTTCGTGCGCTTCAACTTTGGCTGTACGCGCGCCACGCTGGAACAGGCGGTCACGCGTTTGCAAAAAGCGGTCGCAGCGCGGCGTTAAGCCTGCTCACTGGTGACAATCTCTTCCAGTCGCCATGGATGAAACTTAATGGTGGTTTGCCCGTCCGTCACCGCCAGCGTCGGATTGGGCAACCGCTCGTTCTCGCCTTTGGGCGCGCTGGTTTTAAACGAGATGCCCGGCTGTGTCAGCGCATCATCAGAAAGCAGCGCCATCGCCCGCATGCCCAGCGTTTCCGGTTCTCCACGCAGTACAATCTCTACATGTTCCCACCCTTCGTGGCGATACAGCTTTTCGCCTGGCCACGGCAATTCAATCACATCAATTTGCCAGCCCGCCAGGTTCAGTGGCTGATGCAGTTTGAACAGACAAATAGGGCGACCATTGATCATTGCCTCGGAAAACTGTGTGCCGATCTGCAATAAGCCAGATTTCCAGCGTTCTGCTGTTGCAAACTGGTGGCAGCGCACCGCGACGTGATCGGCTTCATGTTCAGCCAGGTTAATGCCTAAACGCTCAGAAAAATTCATCAGCGATTGTTCAAAACGCGCCATGTCTTGTTTTAAATCATCCAATTCCACAGGAAAGTGGGTCTGCATCATGCCTTACCTCTAATTCAGTTCAGGTTTACTAATCAATATGAAATTTGCTAACCGTTGATTCCGCTTGACAAAATTGTCGGATTCATCCGATTTAGGCGCCAAAAAGGCTAAAAACCGCATAAATAGACCATTCATTTCAGATTTATCACCTAATCAGGTCCAGCAGTTACTTTATGAAAGTAGGCTAAGTATATGTTTTTAATCATAATAGTTAATACAATGAGATAAATCTTATTTAAATTGCAAACAATTGCAGCTTGAAACCCTTTCTTATAAATTTGGGTTTCACAACTACAAGGAACGGCCTTATGTCTATGCTCATTGTTGTCGCAGTCCTGATTGCATTAATGGGATTTGCAATTTCCCGCCATTGGAAGGTGCGTGAAGACAAAAGCGTTAAAAATCCTCGTCGTCACCCGCGGCGCCGTTAATCGGCGCTGGGGGCCCGATGTTGCCTGTCATCAGATACCGAATAGCTGACTCACTTTAACATTTCACGTATACTTCCCCTCTTATTTTTCCGTCCCGCCGCGCAGTTGCGGGATGACGACATCGGCTCGCCGCCTACAGGCGGGCCTTTTCAGCATATGAAGGTAACGCGGTGAATATTCAGGCTCTTCTTTCCGACAAAGTCAGTCAGGCAATGATTGCGGCGGGTGCGCCTGCCGATTGCGAACCTCAGGTTCGCCAGTCTGCGAAGGTACAGTTCGGTGATTACCAGGCCAACGGTATGATGGCCGTAGCGAAAAAGCTCGGTCAGGCACCGCGACAACTGGCTGAGCAGGTGATTCAGCATCTGGATCTTAACGGCATCGCCAGCAAAGTCGAAATCGCCGGTCCCGGCTTTATCAATATCTTCCTCGATCGTGCATGGCTGGCGGCGCAAACCGCGCAGGCGCTGCAGCTGCCGCGTCTTGGCGTGAGTGCGGTTGCGCCACAAACTGTCGTGGTGGATTACTCCGCGCCTAACGTAGCGAAGCAGATGCACGTCGGTCACGTCCGCTCCACCATCATTGGTGATGCCGCAGTGCGTACGCTGGAGTTCCTTGGCCATAACGTGATCCGCGCCAACCACGTCGGCGACTGGGGCACGCAGTTCGGTATGCTGATTGCCTATCTGGAAAAGCAGCAGAACGAACATCACGAAGAGATCGCACTGGCTGACCTGGAAGCTTTCTACCGCGAAGCCAAAGTGACCTACGATGCCGACGAAGCCTTCGCCGAGCGCGCGCGTAATTACGTGGTGAAGCTGCAGGGTGGCGACGAATATTGCCGCAGCATGTGGAAGAAGCTGGTTGATATCACCATGAGCCAGAATCAGCAGGTGTATGACCGCCTTAACGTGACGCTGACGCGCAAAGATGTGATGGGTGAAAGCCTGTACAACGACATGCTGCCGGGCATCGTCGCCGATCTGCGCGAAAAAGGCCTGGCGGTGACCAGCGAAGGCGCCACGGTGGTTTTCCTTGATGAGTTCAAAAACAAGGAAGGCGAACCGATGGGCGTGATCATTCAGAAGAAAGATGGCGGCTATCTCTACACCACCACCGACATCGCCTGCGCCAAATACCGTTTCGAAACCCTGCATGCCGATCGCGTGCTCTATTACATCGATTCCCGTCAGCACCAGCATCTGCAGCAGGCGTGGACCATCGTGCGTAAAGCCGGTTACGTGCCGGAATCGGTACCGCTTGAGCATCACGCCTTCGGCATGATGCTGGGTAAAGATGGTCGTCCATTTAAAACCCGCAGCGGCGGCACTATTCGCCTCGCCGATTTGCTGGATGAAGCGGTTGAACGCGCGCATGCGTTGGTCAGCGAAAAGAATCCAGAGATGTCCGCGCAGGAGTTGAAGGATCTGTCGGAAGTGGTCGGCATCGGCGCAGTGAAATACGCTGACCTATCAAAAAGCCGCACCACCGATTACATCTTCGACTGGGACAACATGCTGGCCTTCGAAGGCAACACGGCGCCTTACATGCAATACGCCTACACGCGCGTGCTGTCGGTGTTCCGTAAAGCCGGCATTGATGCCGATAGCCTGAGCGGTGACATCGTGCTGACTGAAGAGCGTGAAGCGCAGTTGGCTACGCGTCTGCTGCAGTTCGAAGAAGTGATAACGCAGGTCGCGCGCGACGGTACGCCACATGTGATGTGTGCTTATCTGTACGATCTGGCCGGTCAGTTCTCTGGCTTCTACGAACACTGCCCTATTCTCTCCACCGAGGACGAGAACATTCGTCAGAGCCGCCTGCAGCTGGCCGCGTTAACCGCGAAAACGCTGAAGCAAGGTCTGGATACGCTGGGCATTAAAACCGTCGAACGCATGTAATACCTCTGGCGGAGAGCGCCGCAAACGGCTCTCCGCTTGCCTTCCCCCTTTTTCCCCCTCTGACAAAATTCTGCTCTTCAGCCCGCTCTGAATAGCGCTTCTGCCGTGCCCAATACCCGCCATTCCTCAGCCTCGATACGCCTTCTCATTTTTCCGACACAGCTCACCAAATAAACAAAACTCATACCTTCATAACCATTTTATGGCAGACAAACTCGCACGCCATCCCTAATTTGGTTATGGAAGGAAGAACACAAAAACATGCAACAAGCTGTTTTAACAGCTAAAACCCATAAAACTTATCCCCTGCAATCGGGTTAAAGTGATGCCCCCGGCCAATGTCAGGGCAGAAAAAAATCTCAACCCGATAACGTTATTAATAAAAAAATCAGAGCGTATCCTATGAGCAATCACGACATTATCGATGTAAAAGGCTGGATCGACGCCCGCCCGATCACCGGATACCAGTGGCTGACCCTCAGCCTGTGTTTCATCATCATCATGTTTGATGGCTACGACGCGGCAGCGATGGGTTTCATTGCGCCCGCGTTGATTGAAGACTGGGGCATCAGCCATGCGGAAATGGGGCCGATTCTCGGTGCCGCGATGTTTGGCGTGGCGATTGGCGCGTTAATTGCCGGTCCGTGGTCCGACAAATTTGGCCGCAAACGCGTGCTGCTGCTGTCGATTGCCGTCTTCGCCTGCTTCAGCCTGATGAGCGGCTTCGCGCGCACGCCGCTGGAAATGGGTGTGTTACGTTTTCTCACCGGTCTCGGTCTCGGTGCGGTGATGCCCAACTGCGTCACGCTGGTATCGGAATATATGCCGGAACGCCGTCGCAGCCTGATGATCACCGTGATGTACAGCGGATTTAATATCGGTTCCGGATTGGGCGGATTCATTGCCGCTGGCATGCTGCCACACTTTGGCTGGCAAGCGGTGCTGGGTTTAGGGGGCTTGCTGCCGCTGCTGATGTTGCCGCTGCTGCTGTGGCTGCTGCCGGAATCGGCGATGTATATGGTGGTGCGCAAAGTCAGTCGCGACAAGATTGCCGCCGTGCTCAAACGTCTGGGCGGCGAATTCTCTGCTGGCACCGCCTTTGTGCTCAATGCGCCAATCATCCCGAAAAAGGCGCAGGTGCTGCAGCTGTTCAGCCGCGGCTATGCAGGCGGCACGGTGGTGTTATGGCTCACCTACTTCATGGGGCTATTCGTCATCTACCTGCTTAACGGCTGGCTGCCAACCATCCTGCGTTCTGGCGGCGTAACGCTGGAGCGCGCGGCGATTGTGGCGGGCTTATTCCAGCTGGGCGGCACCTTTGGCGGCCTGATGGTTGGTGGGCTGATGGACCGTTTCAAAGCGAAATATGTTATCGCCCTGTTCTATCTGCTGGGCAGCTTCTGCCTGGTGTCGCAGGGCATCTGGAGCTTTGGCCCGAATGTGCTGGCGCTGCTGGTGTTCTTCGCTGGCGTCTGCATCAACGGTGCGCAAACCGGATTGCAGGCCTTCTCCCCGGCCTTTTATCCCACCGAAATGCGCGCCACCGGCGTGTGCTGGATGCACGGCATTGGTCGTAGCGGCGCCATTATCAGCTCGTCGCTGGGCGGCGTGCTGCTCGGCGTGTTCCCTGGGCAAACAGCCATTTTTATCGTTTTGTCGCTCCCGGCAGTTTTGGCGGCACTTTCCATCACCCGACATCACCCTGCACAGGTGGCCCGTCAGGTTAAAGGCATCGACCTTAACGACCTGCCGTCCCTGTCGCGTACCCTCAATAATCGATGAAGTAGAGGTCAAAAAATTATGGCTAAAATCATAGGCGGTTTAGCGGTTTCCCATACTCCCACCATTGGCTTTGCGGTTGATCACAACAAGCAGCAGGAAGGCGCATGGGCCCCGATTTTCGATGGCTTTGCGCCGATGCAGCGCTGGCTGGAGGAGAAAAAACCGGATGTGCTGCTGTATGTGTTTAACGATCACGTCACCTCCTTCTTTTTTGATCACTACTCGGCGTTTGTGCTGGGCATTGATGACGAATATGCCGTTGCGGATGAAGGCGGCGGCCCGCGCGATCTGCCGCCGGTAAAAGGCCATGCGGCGCTGTCACAACATATTGGTGCCAGCCTGATGGCGGATGAGTTCGATATGTCATTCTTCCAGGACAAAGCGCTGGATCACGGCCTGTTTTCGCCGCTGTCGGCGCTGGCACCGTGGCAAGGCGGCTGGCCGATGCAGGTGGTTCCGCTGGCGGTCGGCGTGTTGCAGTTCCCGATCCCGACGGCGCGTCGCTGCTATAAACTCGGTCAGGCGCTGAAGCGTGCGGTAGAGAGTTTCCCGGAGGATCTGAAGGTTGCGGTGGTCGCGACCGGCGGCGTGTCACATCAGGTACACGGCGAGCGCTGCGGCTTCAACAATCCCGAATGGGATGCGCAGTTTATCGATCTGTTGATCAACGATCCCGAGCGCCTGACCGAAATAACGCTGGCTGAATACGCCACGCTCGGCGGCCTGGAAGGTGCGGAAGTGATTATGTGGCTGATCATGCGCGGTGCGCTGTCGGCCAACGTCGAGAGACTGCATCAGGATTACTATCTGCCTTCGATGACCGGGATCGCCACGCTGATCCTCGAAAATCAGTCACGCGAAGCGCCGGTCGATGTGCACCAGCGTCAGCGCGATAAGATCAACCTGCAGCTCAGCGGCGTGGAAAAACTGCCCGGCACCTATCCGTTCACCCAGGCGCGCAGCCTGAAAGCGCTGCGCATCAACCGCTTCCTGCACCGCATGATTCAGCCAGAATGGCGCAAGCGATTCCGCGAAGCTCCACAGGCGTTGTATCAGGAAGCCGGACTGAGCGCTGAAGAGCAAACGCTGATTACCCAGCTCGACTGGCGCGGTATGATCCATTACGGCGTCAGCTTCTTCCTGCTGGAAAAACTGGGTGCGGTGGTGGGCGTCTCTAACCTGCATATCTACTCAGCGATGCGCGGTGAAACGCTGGAACAGTTCCAGCAGACGCGCAATCAGCAGGTACTTTACTCGGTGGCGGGGAAAGCAGACTGATGTTTACGCAACCGGTCATCGACTGCCATCACCACGTTTTTGATCCAGTACACTTTCCCTGGGCGCCCGAGAGCGCCTATAACCCGGACGGACATGAGCTGGCGACGCCGGATTACTATCGTGCTGTGATGCAGGCGTACAACATCCGCCACTCGCTGATTGTCGGCCCGACGTCGGGATATAACACCGATAACCGCTGCCTGCTGGATACCATCAAGCGCGGTGAGGGCCGTTTCAAGGGCATTGCCGTCACGCCGCGTGACGTGGAGAGCGACACGCTCGCCAGCCTGAAAGATCAAGGCATCGTCGGCATTGCGCTTAACGTGGCGATGCTGGGCACCGAGCCGTTTCTCCAGCTTGATGCCCTGATGGGCAGGCTGGCGGAGTTGGATCTCTTTGCCCAGATTCAGGTGCAAAACGATCAGCTACTGGCGCTGATGCCGCTGCTGTCACGCACCCGCACGCGTTTGCTGATCGATCACTCCGGTCGGCCTGACGTCAGCGCGGGCGTAGCACAACCAGCCTTTCAGGCGCTGCTGTCGCTGGCCGGCCAGCAGCGCACCAGCGTCAAGCTCTCCGGGCTGGCGAAATTCTCCCGGCAGCCCTATCCCTTCAGCGATGGACATCCCTATTTGCTGGCATTGCTGGACGCTTTCGGCGCGGAAAACTGCATGTGGGGATCGGACTGGCCTTTCCTGCGCGCCAGTGAACGCATGGATATGGGCACGCAACTGCTGCTGATCGAACAGCTGATCCCCGATGAAAAGAGCCGCCGTCAGGTGCTTTGGCACACGCCACAGCGGCTCTTTGGTTTTACTGAATTACAGGAGTCACGATGAGAACCATCTATGTACTGAACGGCCCGAACCTCAATCTACTGGGCACCCGCGAGCCAGAAACTTACGGTTCCGACACACTGCAAAGCGTCGAAGCGCTGTGCCGCGCAACGGCGGAAGAGCTGGGCGTGACGATTGAGTTTCGCCAGACCAACCACGAAGGGGAAATGATTGAGTGGATTCAGCAGGCGCGTCTCGAAGCGCAGGCGCTGGTGATCAACCCGGCGGCGTGGACGCACACCTCGGTGGCGATCCGCGATGCGGTCACCGGCGTGGGGTTGCCGCTGTGGGAAGTGCACATCACCAACGTGCACAAGCGTGAGCCGTTCCGTCATCACTCCTATCTTTCCGACGTCGCACAAGGCGTGATCTGCGGCTACGGCATTCGCGGTTACCGCTATGCGTTGATGGAAGCGGCGCGCGCAGGTTGATTATTGGTCCTGCCCGCACACTTCACGCAGGCAGCGGATCAGCGCATCCGCTGCCGGTGAGTGCAGACAGCCCGCACGCACCGTCAGCCCGATAGCGCGATCGGTATCCGGCAAAGGCACCGGCAACGCCACCAGCGCGCCGGACGCCAGTTCCACTTCCAGCTGGTGCGCGGAGACCGCCGCCAGCATATCCGACTGCATCAGCAAGCCGCGCACCAACGCCAGATCGCCGGTCTCCACCACCGGATCGGGTGCCGGAATGCCCATCGCCTGAAAACTGTTATTCAGCAGATAACGTGCCGGCGTGGCCGAACGCGGCAGCACCCAACGCGCCGCGCGCAGATCATCGGTAGAGAGCTCACGTCCCACCAGCGGATGATCGTGACGCGCCAGCAGCACCATGCGTTCGGAGAACAGCGTCTCGCGCGTGACGTCCAGCGCATCTTCATCGCGGCGCAACGCGCCAAAGATAAAATCGATATCCCCCGAGCGCATCTCTGAAGCCAGCACGCCAAAGGCGCTTTCACTGGTGACCACGCGTACGCCCGGATAACGCGCCGTCAGCATCACGATCGCCTGCGGCAGGATACGCGTGCGTCCCAGCGGCAATGCGCCCACGCGCACCGTTCCCTCAAGTATTCCGCTGCGAGCGGCAATATCGGCCGGAATGTGCCGCAATTCATTCAGCGCACGCCGCACGTTGGCTTCGATTTCACGTCCGGCCAGCGAAGGCATCATGCCGTGCGGCGTGCGCTCCAGCAGCGCGATGCCCGCGCCGTTTTCCAGCACGCGCAGCGCGGCGCTCACCGCCGGCTGGCTCAGTCCGAGACGCGCTGCCACCGTCTGCATATGCCGCGTCTGACACAGGGTGATAAAAATTTGCAGCCGACGCACGTTAAACAGCCACAGCGGTTCCGCATCGCTACGCTGCGCACCGCGTCCCTGCAATTTAGCCAGCCGCTGCGGCACCTGATGCAGTTCCTCAATCGCCCGCAGCGCACGCGGCAGCACACATTTACCGAAGTCAGTCAGCATCATGCCGCCGGCGTGACGTTCAAATAGCGTGACGCCTAACGTGAGTTCCAGGTCGCGAATAGCGCGGGTAATGGCCGACTGGGTGCGAAATAATTCATCCGCTGCCCGTGAGACACTGCCTTGTGCTACCACCTGACTAAATGCCCTGATTTGCATCAGATTTGTCAGCTCCTGCGTGCCCTTTTCCGCCATCTTTCCCTGCCTGTTTTTACCACCGTTCGATGTCGCAATATAAATAAAACGCATACCCGCTGCAATGAAATGAATTATCGCCGCCAGGTGGGCAGTGACAGCATGGAAAAAAACAGCGGAGGAGTATGCCATGACTAACAACACCCCAAAAAAAACCGCGCTGGTGGTCAGCGCTCACTCAGCAGATTTCGTCTGGCGCGCCGGCGGTGCCATCGCGCTGCACCATGCGCAGGGCTATGACGTTCACGTTGTCTGCCTCTCATTTGGTGAGCGCGGCGAATCGGCCAAGCTGTGGCGCAAGGGGGAAATGAGCGAGGCGAAAGTCAAAGCCGCCCGCCGCAGCGAGGCGCAGGCCGCCGCCGAGATCCTCGGTGCCAGCATTGAATTTTTTGATCTCGGCGATTATCCGCTGCGTGCCGATAAAGAAACCCTGTTCCGCCTCGCGGACGTCTATCGCCGGGTGCAACCGCACTTTGTTCTGACCCATTCCTTGCAGGATCCCTACAACTACGATCACCCGCTGGCCACGCATCTGGCGCAGGAGGCGCGCATTATCGCCCAGGCCGAAGGCTACCGTCCGGGCGAAAAAATCGTCGGTGCGCCGCCGGTGTACTGCTTCGAACCGCACCAGCCTGAACAGTGCAACTGGAAGCCGGATGTGCTGCTGGATATCACCTCAGTGTGGAACAAAAAATATCAGGCGATTCAGTGCATGGCCGGGCAGGAACATCTGTGGGAATACTACACGCGCGTAGCGCAGCAGCGCGGTGTGCAGGCCAAGCGTAACGTCGGCATTACCACCAGCCGCGAGATCATTTATGGCGAAGGTTATCAGAGCATCTTCCCGCGCGTAACGGAGGATCTGGCATGAGCATCATCGCGAAAAAAGGCGTCGCGGTGCGCCACATCCCGCGTGCGGCAGCCACCGATATCGACGCGCTGGCGCGCTTTGGCGTCGCCACCGTGCATGAAGCGCAGGGGCGCAAAGGCTTGCTCGATCCCGCCCTTCGCCCGATTCAGCAGGATTGTGCCATCGCGGGCAGCGCGGTCACCGTGCTGGTCGCACCCGGCGATAACTGGATGTTTCACGTCGCGGTGGAGCTCTGCCAGCCGGGCGATGTGCTGGTGGTCGCGCCGACCTCGCCGTGCAGCGACGGCTTCTTCGGCGATCTGCTGGCGACCTCGCTGCAGGCGCGCGGCGTGCGCGGGCTGGTGGCGGATGTCGGTGTGCGCGATAGCCGCACGTTGCGTGAGATGGGCTTTGCCGTCTGGTCGCGTACGGTATATGCGCAGGGCACGGTGAAAGAGACGCTCGGCTCGGTGAATGTGCCGTTGGTGTGTGCCGGGCAGCTGATCTGGCCGGGTGACGTTATCGTCGCCGATGACGACGGCGTGGTGGTGGTGGCACGCGATGAAGCTGCCAGCGTGGCGGCCAAAGCGCGTCAGCGTGAAGAGCTGGAAGAGAGCAAACGCCTGCGTTTAGCGGCCGGTGAGCTGGGCCTTGATATCTATCAGATGCGCCCGCGCCTGGCGGAAAAAGGACTGCGCTATCTCGACACGCTCGATCAACTGGAGGAGTAAACCATGCGCCAGCGTCGCATTCCCTGCTTACTGATGCGCGGCGGCACCTCCAAAGCCGCCTGCTTTCTGGCACAGGATCTGCCAGCCGAACCGGCGGCCCGCGATCGGGTACTGCTGGCGGTGATGGGTTCGCCCGATATCCGTCAAATTGACGGCCTCGGCGGGGCCGATCCGCTCACCAGCAAAGTGGCGATCGTCAGCGCTTCACACCGTGACGATGCCGATGTCGATTACCTGTTTGCCCAGGTCAACGTCGATCAAGCCCGCGTCGATTACGGACAAAACTGCGGCAATATCCTCGCCGCCGTCGGGCCTTTCGCCGTCGAACGCGGGCTGGTCAAGGCAGGCAGCGAACGCACCCGTGTGCGCATTTTCATGCAGAACACCGGGCAGATTGCCGAGGCGGCGTTCGCCACGCCCGACGGTGAAGTCGACTATGACGGCGACTTACGCATTGATGGCGTACCGGGCAGCGCAGGCGAAATCGCCCTCACCTTCAAAGACATTGCCGGTTCGAGCTGTGGCGCGCTACTGCCAACCGGTCAGCCGCGCGATCGTTTTGATGGCATCGATGTCACCTGCATCGACAACGGCATGCCGGTGATCCTGGTGCGTGCAGAGGATGTCAATCGCAGTGGCTATGAAAGCCGCGACGCGTTAGATAACGACAGCGAGCTCAAGCAGCGGCTGGAGTCGATCCGCCTGCAGGCCGGGCCGCGGATGAATTTAGGGGATGTCAGCCAGCGTACGGTGCCCAAAGTCACGCTGCTGGCCGAAGCACGTCACGGTGGCGCCATCAGCTCACGCACCTTTATTCCACAACGCTGCCACGCCTCGATTGGCGTGCTTGGCGCGGTCAGCGTTGCCAGCGCCTGCCTGATCCCCGGCAGCGTCGCAGACGGACTGGCACGCACCAGCCAGCAACCTCAACAGCGCCTGAGCGTGGAACATCCCAGCGGTGAATTTAGCGTGCTGCTGCAGCGCGAAGGCGATAACCCGCTGGCGGGCTGCGGTCTGTTGCGCACCGCGCGTGCCATTTTCGCCGGTGAAGTCATGATTCCGGCGGCGGTCTGGCCTTCAACAAGGAGTAATTGATGAACATCACCTTTATCGGTTTTGGCGAAGCGGGCGGCATTCTTGCCCATGATTTAAAAGCGCAGGGCAATGCGGTGACGGTATGGGATTGCAAAGCGCTCGCGGCAGAAACCCTGCCCGCGCTGCAGCAAAAAGCGCAGCAGAGCGGCGTGCGGCTGGCCGCTTCGCTGGCGGATGCATTACAGGACGCCGCGCTGGTGTTCTCCACCGTTACCGCGTCGCAGGCTCTCAACGTGGCGCAGCAGGCGGCAGCGCGGTTACAGGCCGGACAGCACTTTCTCGATCTCAACTCGGTGGCACCGCACACCAAACGCGCCGCGGCTGAAGTGATTCACGCTGCGGGTGCCAGCTATATCGACGTGGCGGTGATGGCGCCGGTGCCGCCAAAGCGGCTGGCCACGCCGCTGCTGATTGGCGGCGCTCAGGCTGCAAAGGTGCAGCCGCTGCTGCAACAGCTGGGTTTCCACAGCCGCCTGCTGGGTGGCGACGTGGGTGAAGCTTCAGCGATTAAGATGTGCCGCAGCGTGATGATCAAAGGCCTCGAGGCGCTGACCACCGAATGCCTGAGCGCGGCGCGCCAGTATGGCGTAGAGCAAGCGGTGCTCGACTCGCTGCACGCCAGTTTCCCGTCGCTGGGCTGGAACGATCAGCTGCCGCACTACCTGATTAGCCGCGTGGCGGAGCACGGCCAGCGACGCGCCGAAGAGATGCAGGAAGTGGTGAAAACGCTGCAGGACGTCAAGGTACCAGCTGCTATGAGCGCAGCGATTGTTGCCACGCAGCAAGGGCTGATTGATGCGTTAAACGCTCGTTCCCTGCGCTATCAACAACTGACGCCGTTCGTCTGGCAACAGACGCTGGATAAGATCTATCCACCTCAATGAGTTATACGCATAGAGGTATGCGTTTTGTTTATCGGCAATTGTTTACATTTTTGCTACAGCGTAGCGTAAGCGAGACGAGAAGCAGGTTTTAAAACAATAACTATCGGAAGCAAAACATGAAGATTAGAGCATCTGTCGCCCTTTCCCTGCTGCTGGCAGCGGGTATTGGCCAGGCCAGCGCCGCCGCACTGGACGCCAGCCACACCAACCAGGTGATGACCAGTGTCAAAAACAGCATCAGCGCGCAGCACAGCACCGGCTGTGTAGCGGTGGTTGATGCCAGCGGTACGCTGCTGGCCTTCCAGCGCCTTGACGGCGCATCGCCGGGCTGCGTCGATGCCGCCATTGGTAAAGCGCGTACCTCGGCGCTGTATCACGCCCCTTCCCTGAAATTTATGCAGCGTCTGCAGAGCGGCGAAACCACGGTTCTCGCCATCCCGCACGCGGTGGCGCTCGGCGGCGGTTTCCCGCTCACGCTGCAGAATAAAGTGGTCGGCGCGGTTGGCGTCAGCACCCCCAAACAGGATCTGGATAATCAGGCTTCAGAGGCTGCCGCTCAGGCGCTGAAATAACTTTCGGGGATTTCCATGATGACTCTTTCACGCCGCCGGTTGCTGACCGGCACGGCGGGCCTGTTGGTGGCTGGCGTCCTGACGCAGGCGCTCCCCGGCAGCCTGGCTTTCGCCTCGCCACCGCTGGCCGCCGCAGTGGCTCCGTCCGCCAGTTTTACTGCGATTTCCGTCCGATTAACCGGACTGGACCAGCCGGATGCCTTGCTGGCGCAGCGCCTCTACAGCTGGCTGCACGCGCATTTCCCGCAGCTGGACAGCCTGCTTGATACGCTCAGCGCTCTACTGCAGCAGCAACCTGCCGCCAACGGCAGCAGCCTGCTGACGCTGCTGAGTACCCAACCCAAAGCCCTCGACGATCTTTATCAGGCGCTGGTTTCCGGCTGGTATCTCGGCGTTGTCGGCCCGCTGCCGCGCCCGCAATGTATCGCTTTTGAGAATATCGTCAGCTATCAGCTGGTGCGTGATTCCCTGTTACCACCGAGCTACGCGCCGGGGCAACCTAACTTCTGGACGCAGCCGCCTGCAAGGAGAGCACATGTCTGATTCATTAAGCGCCGATGTGGTGGTGATTGGCGCCGGCATTGCCGGTTCACTGGCGGCGCTGAAGATGGCCAAAGCAGGCGCTTCGGTATTGATGCTGGAGTCCGGCCCGGAGATTAAGCGCGATCAGGCGGTGGAGTATTTCCGCAACTCGCCGTTTAAGGGCGACTTCACCGAACCGTATCCGCCGCAGCCGTGGGCACCGCAGCCTAAATTCATTCCCAGCGATAACAATTACCTGATTCAAAAAGGCCCGGATCCCTATCGCGCCCAATATCTGCGCGGCACCGGCGGCACCACATGGCACTGGGCTGGACAAGCGTTCCGCCTGTTGCCGAACGATATGCGCATTCAGTCGCTGTACGGCATTGGCCGCGACTGGCCGATCAGCTATGACGAGCTGGAACCCTATTACTGCGACGCCGAATACCAGATGGGCGTGTCCGGTGACAGCGATCTGGCTTCGCCGCGTTCGCGCCCTTATCCGCTGCCGGGCATTCCGCTGCCGTATGGCTTCGATCGTCTGAAGCAGCGACTCGGTCCGTTGGGTTATGAGGTGGGCATTGGTCCGCAGGCGCGTAACAGCATCGCCTATGACGGGCGTCCGGCCTGCTGCGGCAACAACAACTGCATGCCGGTTTGCCCGATCGATGCGCAGTACCACGGCGGCATCGCCGCGCGTAAGGCGCTGGATGCCGGTGTCAAAATCGTCACTAATGCGGTGGTGTTCCGCATTGAGGCTGACGACAAAGGCACCATTCAGGCGGTGCACTATCTCGATCAGAACAAAGCGCGCCATCGCGTCACTGGCAAACAGTTTGTCCTGACCGCCAACGGCATCGAAAGCCCGAAAATCCTGCTGCTCTCCACCAGCGATCGCTACCCGAACGGCATCGCCAACAGTTCCGGCATGGTGGGCCGCAACCTGATGGACCATCCCGGATCGTCAGTGGAGTTCTACGCCGATGAGCCGGTGTGGTTTGGCCGTGGGCCAATGCGACCCGGCAGCATCAACAACATGCGCGACGGCGATTTCCGTGGTGAGCGCTCGGCGCTGCGTATCGACCTCGCCAACACCTCGCCGGTGCGTTATCTCACCGAACGTCTGGTGCGTCAGGGCTATTACGGCAAGGCGCTCAACGACAAGCTGGCCTTCCAGGCCGAGCGTTTTGTTCAGTTGAAGTGTCTGCTGGAGATGCTGCCGGAGCCGCAGAACCGCGTCACGCTGAGCAAAACCGAGAAGGATGCCTGGGGCATTCCCCGCCTCGAGGTTTACTACCGCTTCCCGGACTACGTGCATCGCGGCTATGACCAGTCGATGATCGACTTCCAGCGCATGGTGAAAGAGATGGGCGGCACCGAGGCGGTCTACAGCAAACGCGGCGTCTACGACAACAACCAACATATCACCGGTACCATGATCATGGGCAGCAATCCGCAGGATTCGGTGGTGGATGGTCACTGCCGCACCCACGATCACCCGAACCTGTTTATCGCCGGTACCGGTATTATGCCGTCGGCCTCGACGGTCAACTCAACGCTGACCGGAACCGCGCTGGCGCTGCGTATGGCCGATAGCGTTCTGGCAAGCTTGTAAGGAGCACCCGATGAAACCTGTATTGATTCAGGCCGCTATCGCGGTGGTCCTGATGCAGTGCGCCGTGGCGCAGGCGGCAGACAATGCCGCTCAGATTAAGCGCGGCGAATATCTGGCGCGCGCCGGTGACTGTACCGCCTGTCATACCGCCACCAACGGCCCGCTGTTTGGCGGCGGCTTTGCGGTCAGTACGCCTTTCGGCCAGATCTGGGGCAGCAATATCTCCTCCGATAAGCAGTACGGTATCGGCAGCTGGAGTGACGATCAGTTCGTTGCTGCGGTGCGCGACGGCATTGGCAAAAACGGCGAGCAACTCTATCCGGCGATGCCATATGACTCCTTTACCAAAATGAAGCGTGACGATGTGCTGGCAATCAAAGCCTATCTCATGTCGATGCCGCCGGTGCATCAGGCTCCACCGCAAACCGACCTGCCGTTCCCATTCAACCAACGCTGGGGCATGCGCTTCTGGAAGTGGTTTAACTTCGATAAAGGCGAATTGCAGAACGATACGCAGCAGAGCGCGCAGTGGAATAACGGCCGCTATCTGGTTGAAGCGCTGGCGCACTGCGGCACCTGCCATACGCCGCGTAATCTGACCATGGGCATGGACAACGATAAAGCATTGGCCGGCGGCGATCTCGGCGGCTGGATGGCGTACAACATCACACCCGATAAGCAGGCAGGCATCGGTGACTGGAGCCAGCAGCAGCTGGTGACCTACCTGAAAACCGGCTTTGTCGCCAACAAAGCCAGCGCCTCCGGGCCGATGGCCGAAGCGATTGAGCACAGCCTGCAATATCTGCCCGAGAGTGATCTGCAGGACATCGCCACCTATCTGCGCAGCGTTAAGCCGCAGCCGGACGCGCAGCAAGCCCGCGCGCGCGACAGCTGGGGACAACCTTCCACCGCGCTAATTGCACTGCGCGGCGCCGATGACGCGACCCGCCATTCTCAGCCCGGTGCGGTGGTATTTGCCGGTAACTGTGCCAGCTGTCACGGCGCGGAAGGTGCGGGTTCGGGCAGCGGTTTCCATGCCTATCCGTCGCTGTTCCACCACACCAGCACCGGCGCGGCAGATGCGCTGAACGTGGTATCGGTGGTCCTCAACGGTGTGCATCGCCATATGCGCGAAGGCGAAGTCTTTATGCCGCCTTTTGCGCCTGAGCTGAGTGACCAGCAGGTGGCGGATGTCAGTAACTTTGTTACCCAGCAGTTTGGTAATCCGGCGGCGGCCAAAGTGGATGCGAAGCAGGTAAAAGGGTTAAGAGAGGATGCAAAACTGGCTTCACCCCCGATTTACGGTCAGGGAGATAAGCCTTAATTACTGCACTCGGCGGCGCAGGGCGCGTCGCCGAGGTAGCACGCGTTACTGATAATTCACCGTCACTTCACTGCTCACCACGCGTAAGCCGGGCGGCAAGGCGCCCTTCCCCTGAAAGCCAAATGCAAGATGCAGCGTCTCTTCCGCCGCCACGTTGGCTAAGCCGCGCGTACTGCCGCTGGCGCCTTCAATCTCGACACAACGATCGCCCGCACATAAGCGCACCACCAAACCCGAGGGCGCAGGACGGCTCAGCTGATAACGCCAGTACACCAGCGAAATGTTGCCCGGCGCGCTGGAAGGCGCACGCAGCGCAGGCGTCATCAGCCAGTTACCGCGCACGCCAAGGCTTGGGCCGCTGGCGTTGGCTGTCCAGGCACCGCTGGACGCATCAACAGCCAGCGGCAGCGCCATCAACGGCATCATCATTACTGCCCAGCACCAGCGACGCATTACTTGCCTCCAATGGTGGCGGTCATGCGGATTTGACGGTTATCGGTCAGCTCCATATTCGACAGCACAATCAGCTGCGGCAGATTGCGCCGCAGGAAGCGTGCCAGCAACGCACGCAGCGGATGATTGACCAGCAGCACCGGCGGCGCGCCTGCCATCTCTTGCTGCTGCAGTGCGCCTTGCGCCTGCACCAGTAAGCGATCTGCCAGACCTGGCTCGAGTCCACCGCCACCTTGCAGCGCCTGCAGCAGCAGGCGTTCCAGCGTGGCATCGAGGCCGATCACCTGCACTTCGCCGTTGCCCGGGAACCACTGTTGGGTAATCGCCCGTCCCAGCGCCACACGCACAACGCTGGTGAGCTCTTGCGGATCGTTCTGCACCGGCGCATGTTCCGCCAGCGTTTCAATAATGGTGCGCATATCGCGAATCGAGACGCGCTCGGTCAGCAGGTTTTGCAGCACTTTGTGCAGCGTAGTCAGCGTGATGACACCCGGCACCAGATCTTCGGTCAGCTTCGGCATCTCTTGCGTGACGCGATCCAACAGCTGCTGCGCTTCCTGACGGCCAAACAGCTCGCTGGCGTATTGGCCAATCAGGTGATTGAGGTGCGTCGCCACCACGGTGCTGGCTTCCACCACGGTAAAGCCCTGAATCTGCGCCTGCTCTTTCAGGGCGCTGTCGATCCAGATCGCCGCCAGACCAAAGGCCGGATCGACGGTTGGCTCGCCCGGCAGCGAACCAGCGGCGGTGCCGGGGTTGATCGCCATCCAGCGGCCCGGATAAGCATCGCCGCTGCCAATTTCTACGCCTTTCATCAGGATGCGGTAACGCGCGGGTGGCAGTTCCATGTTGTCACGGATATGCACCACCGGCGGCAGGAAGCCCACCTCTTGTGCCACCTTCTTACGAATACTGCGGATACGCCCCAAAAGTTCGCCGTTTTGCAGGTGATCGACCATCGGAATCAGGCGATAACCCACTTCCATACCGAGCGAATCTTCCAGCTGCACATCGGTCCACGATGCTTCCACCGTGGCCGGCGTTTCCTGGGTTTTCACCAGACTGGAAGCTTCCGCTGGTTTCTTCGGCTGCATTTCGCGACCGCGTAACCACCATGCAAGCCCTAATAGCGCAGCGGTAAACAGCAGGAACACCAGGTTTGGCATGCCCGGCACCAGGCCGAGCAAACCAATCACGCCGCCGCTCAGCATCAGCACGCGCGGGTTCTTGAATAGCTGCGTTACCATCTGCTCGCCGACGTCCTGATCGGTGCCCACGCGCGTTACGATGACACCTGCGGCGGTGGAGATCACCAGCGCCGGAATCTGTGCTACCAGGCCGTCACCGATGGTCAACAGCGTGTAAGTTTCACCGGCGTGACCGAGATCCATGCCGTGCTGCACCACGCCGACCAACAGGCCGCCGATGATGTTGATCACCATGATCAGGATGCCGGCGATGGCGTCACCACGAACGAACTTACTCGCACCGTCCATTGAGCCGTAGAAATCGGCTTCCTGCGTCACTTCGGTACGGCGTTGCTTGGCTTCCTGTTCGCCAATCAAGCCGGCGTTGAGGTCAGCATCAATCGCCATCTGCTTACCGGGCATCCCATCCAGCACAAAACGCGCGCCGACTTCGGCAATACGTCCCGCACCCTTGGTGATAACCATGAAGTTGATGATAACGAGGATGATAAACACCACGATACCGATGGCGAAGTTACCGCCAACGAGGAAGTGACCGAAGGCTTCCACCACGCGTCCGGCCGCATCGGCGCCGGTATGCCCCTCCAGCAGAATGATACGGGTTGACGCAACGTTCAGCGCCAGACGCAGCAGCGTCGAGAACAGCAGAATGGTCGGGAAGGCGGCGAACTCCAGCGTGCGCTGGGTGAACATCGCCACCAGCAGCACCATGATCGACAGCGCAATGTTAAAGGTGAACAGCAGGTCAAGAATGAATGCGGGTAACGGCAGCACCATCATCGACAAGATCAACATGATCAGTACCGGGCCCGCCAGCACCTGCCATTGCGTGTCTTTAAAGTTGCCCGGTAAACGCAGCTTCTCGGCTAAATTAGCCATCGTTAGTGTTCTCTCCTGCAAAGTCCATGTCTGCCGGAACCGGCAGGTTTTTTGGTTTGTTTGGAATCAGGCCACCTTCGCGCTTCCAGCGTCGCAGCTGCCAAACCCAGGCCAGCACTTCCGCTACCGCGCCATACAGCGCGCCGGGGATGAACTGACCAATTTCGGTGTGTCGATACAACGCACGCGCTAGCGGCGGTGCTTCGAGAATCGGGATGCGGTGCTCTTTGGCGAGCTCACGAATCTTCAGGGCGATATCGCCCGCGCCTTTGGCCACCACTTTGGGCGCGCTCATCTTGCCTTCCTGATACTTCAGCGCCACCGAGTAGTGCGTCGGGTTAGTGACGATAACGTCGGCTTTCGGTACATCAGCCATCATGCGACGGCGTGCCGCCGCGCGCATCGCCTGGCGAATACGCCCTTTAACGTGCGGGTCGCCTTCGTTCTGTTTGTGTTCGTCGCGGATCTCCTGGCGCGTCATCTTCAGCTTTTTGAAGTAGCTGTAGAGCTGCCAGAACACATCAAAACCCACCATCGGGAACAGGCCCAGCATGATCAGCCCACAGCAGGCGGCGATCATCGACAAACCATGATGTAGCGCGTTGATCGGCGATTCGCTCATCAAACGCAGCATCTCTTCCCAATGGCTCCAGATGTACCAACCGGCCACCAGCCCAACCAGCACCGCTTTCATGATCGATTTCACCAGCTCTGCAGCGGTTTGGCCGGAGAACATGCGGCCAATACCGGTAAGCGGGTTGAGCTTTTTGAGATCGAACTTAATGGATTTGCCGCTGAAGTTAAGGCCGCCCAGCGCCATCGGCCCGGCAATCGCCACCACCACTAAGCCGCCCATCAGCGGCAGCAGCGCGATCACCGCCTGCTTAATCAGGCTGCCGATATGACCAATGATCACTTTGTCATCGTTCACCATGCCGTGATCAAAACGAAATCCGGTGGCGACCATGCTGGCCAGACGCTCCGCCATGCTGTTGCCGCCGACCCACAGGATCAGCAATCCAATCAACAGCATCATCACTGAAGTCAGCTCGCGCGAACGCGGAATCTGCCCCTCCTCACGCGCTTTTTCAAGTCGGTGGGGCGTGGGCGATTCTGTTTTGTCCTCGTTACTCTCTTCAGCCACGACTTACCTCAGCTGGCAGGAATTCTGAGCATAGAATGCCAAAACCCTGACAGGCTAAAGCGCGGATTAAAGGGGGGAAATGTGAGCTTATTTAGCCATAAGTGAAATTGCGGGCTGATTGGTCGCCATAAATGGCGCCGCTACATTGCTCGAATGTGCATTAATCCTGACCGGTTGGCGATAAAAGTGCACCACGTCACCCACCAACAATAACGCCGGCGATTGGGCTTGTTGCACCTCAACAGTGTGTGCCAGCTCAGCCAGCGTAGTGATCATCACCCGCTGATCGGCACGCGTGCCATTCTCAATGATTGCCACCGGCGTCTGCGCGTTGCGGCCCTGCGCCTGCAGCTGTGCGCTGATGCTGGCGCTCCACTTCAGCCCCATATAAAACACCAGCGTCTGGTTATTGGCGGCGAGGCTGGCATCATCCAGCTGCGGTTCACCGCTTTTGCCGTGACCGGTAATTAACCGCAGCGACTGTGCGCAATCACGGTGCGTTAGCGGAATGCCGCTGGCTGCCGCGCATCCGGCGGCGGCGGTAATACCCGGCACGATCTGGCAGGCTATTCCAGCCTGTTGCAGATAGAGCATCTCTTCACCGCCGCGCCCGAAAATAAAGGGATCGCCGCCTTTGAGCCGCACCACTTGCCGCCCGCTGCGGGCTAAATCCACCAGCAGCTGATTAGTTTGCGCCTGCTTTAACCCGTGGCTGCCGGGCTTCTTGCCGACATCAATCGCCAGCGTCTCCGGCGGCACTTCCGCCATGATCGCCTCGCTCACCAACCGGTCATACACCACAACGTCGGCGCTGTTGATCAGCCTCCATGCTTTTAAGGTGAGCAGTTCTACGTCTCCCGGCCCAGCCCCAACCAGCCAGACGCCACCTTGCGCGTGTTCGCCGTCACGCGGATTAAACAGCTTGTCGAGGGATTCACTGGCTTGCGTCATGATGTTTTCCGTTACTGCGCCACGCGCAGAGATGAGAGCAGTTGTTTGAGCTCCGGGATACAGGAGCCACAGTTGGTGCCGCATTTCAACACCGCGCCGAGCGCTGCCGGGGAATCACAGCCCTCAGCGATGGCCCGGCGAATCGCCACTTCACCAACGCCAAAGCAGCTGCAAAGGGTACGTCCGTGGCTGCCGCCCTGCGCCGGTCGCCCGCCCAACAGCGCATGTCGCTGCTGCGGCAAATCGGGCGGCTGGCTGAAGGCCCGCGCGATAAATGGGTGATCGATGTCTGGTAGCCAGGGCGCGGCATAAAAGGCGCATGCCAACTTGCCCTCGCGCCAGCCAAGCCAGTGCAATTGCTGTCCCGCCTGCGCCTGCTGCCATTGCAATGCGGACATGCCCGGCAGTTGCATCAGCCATTCGCCAGCATGAGCGCTGCCCGCCAGCACATAGCGCTGCACGCCGGGCTGTGGGGCTCGCGACCAGTAGAGTAGTGCAGGCGGCGTGATGATGTCCGGCAGCCACAGCCAGCCTTGCCACGCTGGACGCAGTAGTTGCAAGCGCACCGCCGTTTGTTTTAACGCTGGCTGAGCGGAATCGGGACAACAGCTGGCCGCGACTAATCCATCGACGTTGGCCTGCCCGCTGAACTGTCTTGTCCAGTGCATCGGCACAAAGATTTGCCCACGCTGCAGGCCGCTGTCGAGGGTGACGCGTCCGCTGCACCAGCCCAGCGCCGACTGCACGCGCGTCACATCGCCGTGGCTCAAGCCGTACGCCGCCGCATCCAGCGGATTTAGCGCGACAAAGGGTTCATCGTAATGCTGCATCAGTCGCGGCACGTTGCCGGTGCGCGTCATGGTGTGCCACTGATCGCGGATGCGGCCGGTATTCATCAGCAGCGGATAATCAGTGGTCATGAGGGTTTTAACCGGTATCGCGGGCGGCAGCAGACGCGCTTTTCCATCGGCATGGTAAAAGCGGCGATCGGCAAACAGCCGCGCGGTGCCGTTGGGTGACGCGGCAGTGATCGGCCACTGCACCGGGGCTAACTGGTCATATTGCTCACGCGTGATGGTTGCCAGCGCGCTGATATCAAAGGCGCGCGTGCCGCGATTCTCAAAACCAGACAGCGCGGCATGCTCGGCGAAAATCTCGCCTGGATGCTGCCAGGCAAAGGCCGCGCCAAAACCGAGTCGCTGCGCCACCTGCGCCAGCAGCCACCAATCCGCTTTGGCCTCACCGGCTGGCGCAATAAAACTGCGCTGGCGTGAGATACGCCGCTCCGAATTGGTCACGGTGCCGTTTTTCTCGCCCCATGCCTGCGCCGGCAGTAGCACATCAGCAAATTGTGCCGTGTCGCTGTGGGCGCTGACTTCCGACACCACCACCAGCTCGCATTTCGCCAGCGCGTGCGCCACGCGGTTACCTTCCGGCATCGAAACGGCAGGATTGGTACCCATGATCCACACTGCCTTGACGTCGCCGCGTTCGATGGCATTGAACAGATAAACTGCCGTCAGTCCCGGCTGCTGCGCAACACGATCGCTCCCCCAAAAGCGCGCAACACGATCAACCTCTGCTGCGCTAAAGCCCATGTGCGCCGCCAGCTGATTGGCTAAGCCGCCCACTTCACGGCCGCCCATGGCGTTGGGCTGTCCGGTCAGCGAAAACGGTCCGCAGCCCGCACGGCCGATTTTGCCGCTGAGCAGATGCGCATTGAGGATGGCGTTGTTGTTATCGCTGCCGGTTTGTGACTGATTGATGCCCATGCACCACAGCGTCAGCACGCGCGGCTGCGCTGCGAACAGCTGCCAAAATGCCACAATGTCATGCTCACTCAGCTGGCAGGCAGCGGCGACCGTCGCCACATCCCACGCCTCACAGGCGGCTAAGGTCGCTTCCACATTGGCCAGATGCGGCAACATACTGGCATCGATACCCGCATGGTGCGCCAGCCAGTTCAGCAGCCCGGCAAACAGCGCGCTATCAGATCCCGGTTGCAGCGCCAGATGAACATCAGCAAGGTCACAGCTGGCAGTACGACGCGGATCGATCACCACCAGCTGCATCTCAGGGCGTTCGGCTTTGGCCTGCACCAGCCGCTGCCACGCCACTGGATGCGCCCATGCCGCGTTGGAGCCGACTAACACCACAACATCGGCTTGTTCAAGATCGTCATAGCAGCACGGCACCGCATCGGCACCGAAAGCGCGTTTGTAACCCACCACCGCCGAAGCCATACACAGCCGTGAATTGGTATCGATGTTGGCAGAGCCAATAAAGCCCTTCATCAGCTTATTGGCGGTGTAATAATCCTCCGTTAGCAGTTGACCGGAGCCGTAAAAGGCCACCGCCTGCGGGCCATGTTGATCGATGATGCGCCGGAAACCCGCCGCCACATGGTCCAGTGCGGCATCGATACTGACGCGCTGACCATCAATCTGCGGCCAGAGCAAACGACCGTCATGCATCAGGGTCTCGCCCAGCGCTGAACCTTTGACGCACAGCCGACCGAAATTAGCCGGATGCTGGCGGTCGCCGCTCACCGGCGCATCGAGGGCTTTCACCTCCACGCCACAGCCCACGCCGCAGTACGGACAGGTGGTTTTCATGAGGCCGCCGCCAGCGCAATAATCGGCTGATGCCCGAGCCACACTTTGCCGCCCTCCACGCGCACCGGCCAGCAGCGCAGCTGATGCTCGGCGTTATCGAGACTTTGTCCGTCGCGCAGCCGCACGCGCTGCTTGTAGAGCGGTGATATCACCACCGGCTCGCCCGCTACGTCGCCGAGAATGCCACGCGACAGCACGCTGGCTTGCGTGCCGGGCTCAATATCTTCCAGCGCATAAATCGCCTCGCCCAAGCGGAACAAGGCCACACGCTGACCGCCTAACCGCGCACCCATGCCCGCAGACGGCGGGATAGCGTCGACAAGGCAAATGGCACTCCAGGGTTCTGCCGGCAACGTGGTAACGGGAATGCTGTCCGCCGTCGCGGGCTGACGCTGACCGCGCACCTGCACATAGTTGAGCGTCTCGTCAGGCTGCTCGCTGTTGACGGTGGCGGTAAACAAGGCGCGACGCGAAGGATCCTGCAGCGTGCTGTGCCATTCGCACTGATAGCGCTCCACCACGCGCTGCATCTCCTGCTCCAGTTGCACGGCTATACCGAGTGAATCTTCGATCACCACCTGACGCAGGTAGTCGAGTCCGCCTTCCATGTTATCCATCCACACGCTGGTGCGCTGCAGACGATCGGCGGTGCGCACATAGAACATCAAGATGCGGTCAACGTAGCGCAGCAGCGTTTCATCATCGAGATCGCTGGCGAACAAATCGGCATGACGCGGTTTCATCCCGCCGTTGCCGCAGACATACAGGTTCCAGCCTTTTTCCGTGGCGATTACGCCAATGTCCTTGCTCTGCGCTTCAGCGCATTCACGCGTGCAGCCGGAAACCGCCATTTTAATTTTGTGCGGGGCGCGCAGCCCTTTGTAGCGATTCTCTAATGCGATGGCGAAGGCGGTAGAATCCTGCACGCCGTAACGGCACCAGGTTGACCCCACGCAGGATTTTACCGTGCGCAGCGATTTGCCATAAGCGTGACCGGTTTCAAAACCCGCCGCGATTAAGTGTTCCCAGATATCCGGTAACTGATCGAGCCGCGCACCGAACAGATCGATGCGCTGACCGCCGGTGATTTTAGTGTAGAGATCGTAACGAGCGGCTACTTCACCAATCGCAATTAGCCCTTGCGGCGTAATTTCACCGGCTGGCACACGCGGTACCACCGAATAGGTGCCATCTTTCTGGATGTTGGCGAAGTAGCGATCGTTGGTATCCTGCAGCGGCAGATGTTCGGGCTTCAGTAAGTAGTCATTCCAGCATGATGCCAGCAATGATCCCACCAGCGGCTTGCACACTTCACAGCCCTGTCCGCGCCCGTTGAGCTGTAATAGCTGCTCGAAGGTGCTGATGTTGCCGACGCTGATCAGGTGATAAAGCTCCTGACGCGAGTAGGCAAAGTGTTCGCAGATATCCTTCTTCACTTCCACGCCCTGACTGGCGAGCTGGAACTCCATCACCTGTTTGACTAATGCGCTACACCCACCGCAGCCGGTTGCCGCTTTGGTGCAGCTTTTGATCGCCGCCATGTCACCGCAGCCGCCCTGCACTGCCCCGCAAATGTCCGCCTTGCTGACGTTATGGCACGAGCAGATTTGCGCGCTGTCTGGCAACGCCGCGACACCCAGCGCTTTAGCCGGCGCACCCGCTAACTGGGGCAAAATCAGGCTTTCCGGCTCTTCTGGTAACGGTAACTGATTCAGCATCATCTGCAGCAGGCTGGCGTAATCTGCGCTGTCGCCCACCAGCACGCCGCCAAGCAGCGTTTTGCGATCTTTGCACACCACCAGTTTTTTGTAGATGCCCTTTGGATTATCGATCCACTGATAACTTTGGCTGTCAGCGGTGCGCCCGTGCGCATCGCCAAATGACGCCACTTCCACGCCGAGCAGTTTCAGTTTCGTGCTCATGTCGGCACCGCTGAACGCCAGTTCTTCCTGCGCCAGCTGCGCCGCCAGTACGCGCGCCATTTGATATCCCGGCGCAACCAAACCGAAAATTTGCCCTTGCCACAGCGCGCATTCACCAATCGCATAGACATCTGCGGCGCTGGTGGCGCAAGCGTCGTTGATCAGAATGCCGCCGCGTTCACCCAGTTGCAGACCGGCGGCGCGCGCCAGTGCATCACGCGGACGAATACCCGCTGAAAATACCAGCAGGTCCGTTGCCAGCAGGCTGCCATCGGCAAAACGCAGCTGCAGGCTGCCATCCGGCAGACTCTCAATCGCTTCAGTTTGCTTGCTGGTATGAACTTGAACGCCCAGCGCGCTGATTTTGCCGCGCAGCATCTGCGCGCCGCCGTCATCCAATTGCACCGCCATCAGACGCGGCGCGAACTCCACCACATGGGTTTCCAGACCGAGCTGTTTCAATGCGTTGGCGGCTTCCAGTCCGAGCAGCCCGCCTCCAATCACCACCCCGCGCGTCGCATTACGGGCACAGTCAGCAATCGCATCCAGATCGGCCAGTGTGCGGTATACAAAACAACGCGCGTGATCGTGGCCGGGAACCGGCGGTACAAACGGCACCGAGCCGGTCGCCAGCACCAGTTTATCCCAGGTCAATTCCGCGCCGCTGGCATCACGCAGGCTGCGTTTTGCACTGTCAATTGCCACCACTTCACAACCGCTGCGCAGTTCGATGCCGTGTTGCTGAAAGAAGTTATCGCAGACCAGTGACAAATCGTCCGCGCTTTTACCGTTGAAGTATTCGGTAAGATGCACGCGATCGTAGGCCATCTGCGGCTCATCGCCGTATACCACGATGTGATAGTGCTGATGCAGTTCACGACTCACCAGCTGTTCGAGAAAATGGTGGCTGACCATGCCATGTCCAACCACGGCGAGAAGAGGTTTGCTCATCATCTGGCTTCCTGCAGCGCTTGGCTGCGTTGTGTTGTCGTCAAGACCGAACAGTGCGTTAATGCCCACCTGCGCGGCCTGTTGAAGTTGTGGTAGCAGCGTGCCTGCCGCCTGGCTGTCGCCAAACAGCAGCACGCCGCGCAGTGCGCCATTGCGCAAAAACAGTCGGCGATAGTGCTGGTGCAGCGGGTCAAAGCTGCTGATGGCGTCGCCTTCGCTGATATCGCCCGCACTGAACATCTCAATGCCGCTGACTTTCAGCCGCGTACCGTTTTCCTGATAGTGAAAGTCGGCCACGGGTTCACCCGCCAGTTGTGCTGCCAGCACGGCGGCCTGCGTCAGACAAGGCGCAATCAAGCCAAAGGTTTCGCCGCTGATTTCGCAGCACTCACCCAGCGCATACACATGCGGAAGCGCGGTTTGCAGTTGACGGTTAACCAGAATGCCGCGCTGGCAAGGCACGCCCGCCGCCTGCGCCAGCGCGATCTCCGGCAGCACGCCGATGGCGATCACCACCTGTTCCGCTGCGATAACCGCCCCATCGCCGAGCGTGACGCTTTCGGCGTCAATGGCCTGCAAAGTGACGCCGAGCCGACAGCGAATACCGCGCTGTGCCAGATGCTGCTGCAACAGCGCACCCGCTTTGGCATCCAGCTGGCGATCAAGCAGCCACGGACGATGATGCAGCAGCGTGACGTCACGTCCACGTTGACGCAGCGCCGCTGCGGCTTCCACGCCAATTAATCCGCCGCCCAGCACCACCACCGGACCTTGCTGCGCGAGCATGGCCTCCACGTCTCGCACCGTGCGGAAACCCTGCACCTGTGGGCGATGGATGCCGGGCAGATCCGGCATGCGCGGCCTCGAACCGCAGGCGAACACCAGCTTGTCCCAGTGCAGGGTGCGCTGGTCGGTTAGTACTGTGCGCGTAGGGATATCCACCTGCAGCGCCTCTTCCCCCATCAGCAACTGCACCTGATGTGCCGCATACCATGCGGGTTCGTGGATCACCGTGTCAGCGAAGGCTTTTTCGCCCGCCAGCACCGGCGACAGCAGCACCCGGTTGTAATTGCCGTGCGGCTCACGGCCAATCACCGTGATGGCGTAGCGACCCGGCGTACGTTGCAGCAAGGTTTCCACCATGCGCATCGCCGCCATGCCGTTTCCGATCACTACCAGTCGCTGCACCATGGTTGTCCCCTTACGCCACAGCCGTTTGCTTTTCATACAGGAAATGCAGAATCCGCTGACGCAGCTGGTGATAGCGCGGCTCGTCGGCTAACGCTACCCGTGAACGTGGACGCGGCAGGTCGATGTTGAGAATGTCACCGACCTGCGCGGCGGGGCCGTTGGTCATCATCAACACGCGATCTGACAGCAACACCGCCTCATCGACATCGTGCGTAATCAGCACAATGGTGGTATTGAGCTCCTGCTGGATGCGCATCACGCTGTCTTGCAGATGAGCGCGCGTTAGCGCATCCAGCGCACCGAACGGTTCATCCAGCAGCAGCACACGCGGCTGCATGGCCAGCGCACGCGCAATCCCGACACGCTGCTTCATGCCGCCGGAGATCTCCGACGGACGCTTATGCAGCGCGTGACTCATCTGCACGCGATTGAGGTTGTGTTCGATCCACTCGCTCATCTCTCTTTTGCTCATTTTTCCTTTGAACACTTGCTGCACCGCCAGCTCCACGTTTTGGTAGGCGGTCAGCCACGGCAGCAACGAATGGTTCTGGAACACCACCGCACGCTCCGGACCGGGACCGCTGATTTCGCGGTTGTCACACAGCAACACGCCGCTACTCGGCTGCGTCAGCCCGGCTATCAAATTGAGAAGCGTGGACTTTCCGCAGCCGGAGTGACCAATCAGGCTGAGGGTTTCACCTTCGTGGATATCAAAACTGACGTTATCGAGGGCGAGGAACTCGCCGCCTGCGGTATTGAAGCGCTGGCTGACCTGCTGTACGCGAATAATTGGATTCATCATCGGCTCCTTATTTTTCCCAGCTAAAGCGGCGTGCCAGTAACATCAGCGCCTGTTCGAGCAGTAACCCGACCACGCCAATCACCACGATGGCAATCAGGATGTTTTCCACATTGAGGTTGTTCCACTCGTTCCAAATCCAGAAACCGATACCGAGCCCACCGGTTAGCATTTCCGCAGCGACAATCACCAGCCATGCGATGCCCATCGATAAACGCATACCGGTTAACACTGCAGGCAGCACCGCCGGGAACAGAATGCGGCGCATCACTGTCCACTCATTGAGCCGCAGCACGCGCGCCACATTGAGATAATCCTGCGGAATTCGCTGTACGCCTTCGGCGGTGTTGATCACCATCGGCCAGATGGAGCAGATGAAAATGGTCCAGCTTGATGCCGGTTCAGCGCGCTGGAACAGCAGCAGGCCAATCGGCAACCAGGCAAGTGGACTGACCGGACGCAGCAACGCGATGATCGGGTTGAGCATGTGCGCGATAAAGGTAAAACGGCCAATCAGGAATCCGGCGGGAACGCCCACCAGCGCCGCCAGACCAAAGCCGATTGCCACCCGCTGCAGCGAGGCGACCACGTTCCAGCCGATGCCCTGATCGTTGGGCCCGTTGTTGTAAAACGGATCGGCAAACAGCGTGACGGCGGCTTGCCAGGTGGCATATGGCGTGGGGAAGCCTTTACTGGACATTGAAGCCAGTTGCCAGACAAACAGCAGCAGAATCAGGCCGCAACTGGCGGGGATTAGCCGCTGCAGCAGGGGACGGAGCCAGCGTTGACCCCGACGCGGTGCGGGCGTTACCTTGAGTGCAATCACCTGCGCCGGTGGCGCGGCGATCGGCGCGGTATTGAGCGAGCGTGCTTCAGATTTCATCATGACCTCACTTAACGGCGTTTAAGGGCAAAACTGTCGGCATAAGCGGCGGGATTGCTGCCGTCCCATACTTTGCCGTCGAACAGTGTGCTGCTGCGCATCTCGCCGGCTGGGACGCTAATGCCGCCCACCGCGCTGGCGGCCTGTTTGTAGATATCAATACGGTTGATCTGACGCGCCACTGCTGCATAATCAGGCGCGGTTTGCACCATGCCCCAGCGCTTCATCTGCGTCAGGAACCACATGCCGTCGGAAATCCACGGGAAGCTCACTTCACCGTCGCGGAAGAAGCGCATACCGTGCGCGTCCTGCCAGCGCTGACCGAGGCCATTTTCGTACTGACCGAGCATGCGCCCTTCCAGCGTTTCCACTTTGGTGTTGATCCACGCGCGTCCGGCCAGCACCTGCGCGGTCTCTTTGCGGTTAGCGTCGGAGGCATCGATCCAGCGCGCGGCTTCCAGCACTGCGGCGGTCAGCGCACGGGCGGTATTGGGGTGCTCTTGCACCCAGGCGGCGCGCGTGGCGAGAATTTTTTCCGGATGATCCGGCCAAATTTGCTGTGTGGTGGTGGCGGTAAAACCGATGTTGTCGCTGATAGCACGCTGGTTCCACGGCTCGCCAACGCAGAAGCCACTCATGTTGCCCATCTTCATGTTCATCACCATTTGCGGTGGCGGGACCACCACGGTGCGCACATCCTCAAACGGGTCGATACCGGCGTTGGCCAGCCAGTAATAGAGCCACATGGCGTGTGTACTGGTTGGGAAGGTATGCGCGAAGGTAAAGCTGCCTTTGGCTTGGCTGGCGATTAATTTTTGCAGGCTGGCCGCATCAGTAACTTTCTGATCTTTAAGCTGATTCGCCAGGGTGATGGCCTGCCCGTTGTTGTTGAGCGTCATCAGGTTAGCCATCTCATGCTGAGGCCCGGCAATGCCCAACTGCAGACCATAAATCATGCCGTACAACGCGTGCGCGGCATCCAATTCGCCAGCGGTGAGCTTGTCGCGCACCGCCGCCCAGCTGGCTTCTTTACTCGGTTGCAGCGTCAGACAGTATTTTTTATCGAAGCCTTTTACTGACGCCATCACCACCGGCGCGCAGTCGGTGAGCGGAATAAAGCCGACGCGAATGTTGCTCTTTTCGGGCGCATCGGAACCGGCAGCCCATACCGCATTGCGTAATCCCGGCAGTAGATAGCTGCCACCGACCGCCGCGCTACCCAGGAGAAATTGACGTCGTGACAATGTGAACCGCGTTTTGCTCATCATGCGCATCCTGAAAAAAAGAATAAAAAAAGGCGTCCTCCCGCATGTCGCAAAAACATGGGGCCGGACGCCTTTATCCAAAGCACTCGCTTCACCGCCGTTGGCGAAACAAATGCGCAATGTCTGTAAGGTATTGCAAAGCCTGTGCCAAAAATATCAGGCCGTTTTATCAAGGCTGGCGCTATAAATGCGCTGATGATGCGTCGTTTTTGCACTGCGCTGACGCACTCTACGCACAGGGTTTGTGCAGCTACCTCCTTCGAGTTATGCCTTGAGCGTGGCGGCAACCGCCAGCACCGCCAGGGCTATTTCCAGCACCCGTTTGTTCTGGTTCATGGCGCTCTTACGCAGCGCCTGCCACGCATCCTGCTCGCTGAAACCGTGCTGCTGCATCAACCAGCTTTTCGCCTGATCGATAATTTTGCGTTCATCCAGTGACGCGCGCATCGAGGCGAGTTCATCGGCCTGCGTCTGCAGACGCTGCGACTGCTCACGGATCAACGCCAGCACCGAACGCCCGAGCTGGGGCGCGAGGCCATTGCTGTCCAGCGTGGTTTCAACGCCTGACAGCCAGCTGGCACCCGCGATATAAAGCGAGAAACTGGCCTCTTCTCCGATGGCTATCGGCGGAGATTCACTGTGCTGGGCAGCCGCAATCGCACACTGACAGCGATTCATCAGCGTGGCGCACAGCGTATCTTCAATCTGTTTCATCTGATCGAGACGCGAACTGAGCAGACTAAACCACTGCAACACGCCATTTTCACCGCACTGTGCGCCGGTGCAGGCGATGCGTCTTAGCCGCTCAATTTGGCTGCCGGCATCGGCTATCGCCTGCCAGCGTTGTAGATTTTCCGCATCAGAAAATTGGCTGAAAGTCGCAAAGCTTTGCTCCTGCGCAGCGATCAACACCTGAATGCGCTGCCGTTGCGTCTCGGTAAATTCACCGGCAGCGAATCCCGCCGAACCGGTGGCGCGCTCCTGTCCGGCCAGCTCTTTGCCTTGCATAAAGCTAAATAGCGCGATTAACGCACGCGAGATGTCCGGCTCACTGGCGGTATCCGCCGCTTCAAATACCAGATTGAGTAAGGTGCAGATGATGTGATTAAACGCATCCATCGCCTGCGCCTGCGTCACGGTGCGGCTGTGTACTTGCTGACGCAGCGCCGGCAGACTGTCCAGCGCCTGAAGCGCAGTCGCGATCAGCATGCAAAATCGGCTATAGCCGGGCTGCGCCTCTGCTTCCGGCAGCACCGCCATTGCACGCTGTTCGCGCAGTTCTACCTCCGCAGCGCGCTGTGCTAGCTCTTCACCAAACAGTCGACCAGCCGAGCACAGCCAGATATTGCTGGCTCCACGTTCACGCTGCAGCACATGGATCAATTCACTGATGGCGGTAATCTGTTCGCCGGTCCGCAGCAACCGTTGCAGGCTCGCAATCTCGCTGGCGCGGCTAGCACGTAGATAGTTCAAAGCCCGATTCATTGCTTTCTCCAGCGGTTTAGCGGTGTAAACAGAGGGTCAAGCAAAAGCCATGCCGTGCTGCGTTTAAACGTGGCAGAATTGGGCCCGGAAATTCCGAAATTGAGAAAATTGTTTCGCAAGGCAATCTTTTTTGCTTCATACAAATAGATTAATCTTATTTACCATTTTCGTTTGGTACTAACAGCGACCAAATGCCGTTGCGCTGCCTCGCATCGTTAACTGCAGCGAATAAATTAACTCAGCTTATCTATCACCGTGACTATGTGTTTTATATCATCGGCCTGCGCTGCTTTTTCGCCCGCTAGCACGGGATTTCTCATGGTGCAATGGTTTGAATTCTCAAAAGTCTTAGGTAGACTTAGTTCAGCACTATCTTTCTGTAATCTGTCTGTTTTTTTGATGGCTTTCTCGCTGCTTAATCTGCCTGCCTTAACGGCCCGTGCCGCAGATTACTCTGCAGCTAATCTGATGGAATTTGAGGATCATGGTGAATAAGAGTCTCGTGCTTGTGTTGCTGGCGGTATTAAGTCTGGCTGCTTGCAAAGCGCCACCGCCACCCGTTACAGATGACACGCTGGTAACCAGTGAAGTGAATGGCGTCCAACTGGTCCATCGTCATGCGGTGGCAGCACCTGGCGAATTCACGCCGGTCAATGAGAGTTATCGCGCGCTGTATGCTGCCTCGGTAATGACCACGCCTGATTATGGTGGCAAAGTAGTGCGCTATCTTGATAACGCCAAACCGTTTGAAGTGCTCGGCCGTGTTGAACACAGCTGGCTGGCAGTGGCTGATGAGCCTAACGGCCAGTTAATTGGCTATATTCCGCCGAAAGCGGGCGTGGAGAGCAGCCGTTACGACGCGACCATTCGAAGCGATCGTCCGCGCCCCCGCCGCAACAGCAAACAGGTTTGTGTGGCCGTTGGCGGCGCCAGCAAGGCTTGTCGCACTAACGATACCGCGACCTGGATTTTAGACTGATAATGCAATCCGGCGCACAATGCCCGCAGAAGCGTTTGCTCTGCGGGCTGTGATTTTCGCCCTTGCCTGGATAACCAAGATTTAATGACTCAGGATTCCCTTGCTCGCGATGGCATTGTCGCGGGCAATGATAACCTTTTGCTTAATGCCGCAGCACCCATCCTGAATGCCGTGGTACGTATACGGCAGGCCGCGACACATGACGATCCTGCCGGATTGCGCCAGTTACTGATCGAAGAGATCCGCCAATTCGAACAACGCTGTAAACAAGCGGGCTTACCTTTTGAGATGATTATCGGCGCGCGCTACTGCCTGTGCAGCGTACTGGATGAAGCCGCAGCGCAAACGCCGTGGGGCACGCGCGGCGTGTGGTCCGGCAACGGCATGCTGGTCACCTTTCACAATGAAAGCTGGGGCGGAGAGAAAGTTTTCCAGCTGTTGTCGCGCGTATCGCAAAGCCCGCAGCAGCATCTGTGGCTGCTGGAACTGATCCACTATTGCCTGCTGCTTGGTTATGAAGGCCGTTATCGCGGCAGTGACAGCGGCCGCGCGCAGTGTGAAGCCATCCGCAAACGCCTGGCACAACTCATTACGGAACATCGCCCGGCGAGCGCCAATCCGGCGGTGCCGCTGGTGGAAGTGCATCCGCTGGTCAGCACCCTGACGCGTCCGATGGTGCCGCTTTGGGCCTGCGTTACCCTGGCCACTCTGGTGGCGAGCCTGATTTACAGCGGGCTGAACTGGCGACTCGGCAACGCCGCCGAACCGCTGCTGCGCACCATCTATCAAACCCCGCTGCCACAAATCACGCCAGGACGTCGCCCTACTTCCCCTCAAGCGCTGCTTGATCTGCATCAACGTCTGAATGATGTGATTGCCGCCGGACAGCTGGAAGTGAGCGACGGCGCGTTCGGCAGCAAAGTGATCATCCCCGCTGACAAACTGTTCTCCAGCGACGGCACGGTGGTGAATCAGGTGGGACGGGCGCTGCTGGCGCATGTCGCCAGTGCAATGAAAACCGTTAAAGGCACGGTTTTGGTGTCGGTGTATACCGATAACAGCCCGGTCGATGGCCGTTTCGCCTCCAGCTACGAATTCTCCTCTGCGCGCGCACGCGCCATCATGCAGCTGCTTAATCCGCAGCTCGCGGAAGGTCACAGCGTGAAAGCGGAAGGTCGCGGCGACAGCAATCCGCTGCTGCCGAACGACAGTAATGAAAACCGCGCCCGCAATCGTCGGGTGGAAATCACCCTGTTTGTGACACCGGAAACCCTCGGCAATCATCAGGGAGGCCAATGATGCGCGCATCACTGCAACATCTGTTAACCCATCGCCTGCTGTGGAGCCTGATTGGCGTCACGGCATTGAGCTGCGTGCTGTGGATGCTCGGACCGCTGTGGAGCTGGGGCGATACGCGCCCGCTCGAGCCGGTATTGCCGCGCCAGTTAGCGGTGGGTCTGCTCTATCTGCTCTGGCTGCTGTTCCAGTTTATTCCTGCACTGTGGCGCGGCTGGTTTAATAGCAAGTTGCTCAACCGTCTGCAGCAGATGAGCCAGGAAGAGTTATCCGATCGTCAGGCCACCGAAACCCTGCTGGCGCAGCGCTTCAGTGAAGCAGCGCTGCGTTTAAAGCGCACCCAGTTTGGTCGTCGTCATCAGCAGAGCTGGCTGGCACGTTTTCAAAGTCACTACCTTTATCAGCTGCCGTGGTACGTGATGATTGGCGCGCCGGGCGCCGGTAAAACTACCGCACTACTCAACGCTGGCCTGCAATTCCCGCTCACTGACAGCCTCGGCAAAGCGGCAATTCGCGGCGTGGGCGGCACGCGCCACTGCGATTGGTGGTTCACCGACAGCGCGGTGCTGATCGATACCGCCGGACGTTACGCGTTGCAGGAGAGCCAACGCGCGCGCGATGGCGCGGAGTGGCACAGTTTTATCAATCTGCTAAAGCGCTATCGCACCCGTCAGCCGATCAACGGCGTGATCATGACCATCAGCGTCTCCGATCTGCTGACCGATTCAGCCGAAGCGCGCCATGCGCAGGCCAGCGCGCTACGTGAACGCATGGCGGAGCTGCATCAGCACACCGGCATTCACTTCCCGGTGTATGTGATGGTGACCAAAACCGACCTGCTGAAAGGGTTTATGAGTTTTTACGGCACGCTCAGCAAGCCGCAGCGCGATGCGATTTGGGGCTTCACTTTCCCGTGGGAACCGGGCAAACCGCATAAAGACGACTGGCACCGCAGCTTCAGCCAGCAATATCAGCACTTAGAGCAGCGTTTACAGCAGCAGTTGGCCGACGTCATGGCTGGCGAGCGCGATCTCACCCAGCGCGCCGACAGCTTCCTGTTCCCGCAAGAGTTCAGTTCGTTGCGTCCGCTGCTGAATGAGTATCTCGATGTGGTGTTTTCCAGCCATCAGGAGCCGATCGCCTGGTCGGCGCGCGGCCTGTTCTTCACCAGCGGCACGCAGGAAGGTTTACCGTTTGACCGCATCATGGGCGAGCTGAACCGCAAGCTGCAGCTGCCGCATACCGGCGAAAGCAGCCTCGCGGCGTGGAATAGCGTCGATCGCAGCAGTCCGATCCCCGGCAACAAAGGACAAAGTTTCTTTATCCGCGATTTGCTGAGCGATTTAGTGTTCCGCGAAAGCGGCCTGGCGGGCAGCAATCGCCATTGGGAATACCGCAACCGCCTGTTCCACTGGATCGGTTATGGCGTGCTGACCGGCGCGCTGCTGCTGCTCTCCTGTTTGTGGCTCACCAGCTATATTCAGAATCAGCGTTATCTGGACCAGGTTGCCGAACGCCTCGCGCCGATCACCACCCAGAGTCAGCAGGTGATCCATCAGCCCGCCGATAATATTTTTGATCTGCTACCCTTCTTAAATAACCTGGTGAAACTGCCGCTCTCCGAGCGTTTTTCCCTCGACAATCCACCGCTTACCATGCGCGTTGGGCTGTATCGCGGCAACCAGGTCAGCGATGCGGCGTGGGCGCTTTATCAAAATGCGCTTAAGTCTTTACTGCTGCCGCGCGTGGCGCAGCAGATCACCAATTTGCTGCGTGACGATCCTGGCACCGATAACGAGTACAGTCGCAATGCGCTGCGGGCTTATCAGATGCTCTATCAGCCGCGCAATTATGACGGCGAGTTTCTGCGTGGCTGGCTGATGCAAAACCTGCAGCGCACGCTGCCGGATGATGTCAGCGCGCGCGATTTGCAGCAGCTCGACTGGCATCTGAGCCAGCTGCTGGATCAGCAAATTCAGTCTTCGCCGTATGCGCGTGACAATGCGTTGATGATGCGCAAGCTTGCGGAGAATCTGAAAAATGCCGGTGACAGCAGCAACACGCTGGCGATTGCGCCGCACGTTGTTTCGCAGCGATTGACCAGACACAGTGAGTAATGGTGAGGTAATCATGCCGACACACACTGCGCCGGGCTGGTACGGCAAGTTACCGGCCACCGGCGATTTTTTGCGCCAGCGTCTGAGCGAAAATACCGTGACGCCTTGGAGCCACTGGTTTCAGCAAGGATTACTGCACTGGCATCAGCAAGCCGATGCCAGCACCGCACAGTTTTTACGTGCGCCGGTGTGGAATTTTGTGTTACCGCTTTCGCCGCTGCGTCAGCAGGTGCAGATGGGCTGCCTGCTGCCGTCTTGCGATCGCGTGGGCCGCAGCTGGCCGCTCCTGGCGCTGCGCAGCTTCCCGCTGAGCCACTGGCACAGCGCGCAGCTGGCGATGTCCGGTGACTGGTTCCAGGAGCTGGGCGCGTTGCTGCTGCACGCGGTGCGCGATCGACTCAATCCCGATGCGCTGGAGCAGCAGATGCAGCGCCTGTCGCCGCTGCTGGTGCCGGATACGCAGCGCAGCGACATCATGGATGTGATTGGTTTTGATGATTTACCCTGCACGCTGAGCTGGCGTGAAGTGGCTGACAGATTCGATCCGCAGCAGCACATGAGCTACTGGTGGAGTAATCGCAGTGACGGTTTTAGCCATGCCACCCACAAACACAGTGGCCCGCTGACTGCGCAACTTTTTTCATTATTGTTTAACCCGGCGTCTGGTGCACAGCCGGGCCGCAACGGCCTCTATCCACCGATGTTTGAATAGGCCGTGGCGTTTGCCTTGTTAACGGGATGACTCATGCAATTTACCATTGTGCAGTGCAATACGGATGTGCCCGCCAAGACGGTAGCCTTTAAACCGCCCGGCGGCACCATCGGCCGCAGTCAGGATAACGATCTGGTGCTGCCTGACGAATCGCGCGCCATATCGCGTCTGCAGGCGCTGGTGCACCTTTCGCCGGAGGGCGAGTGCCGCCTGACCAATCAGGGCAGCGTCACGTCGGTGGTATTGAACGGCGTCGCGTTGCAACGCGGCTCGCAAGTGGCGTTGCAGGATGGCGACACGCTGCAAATCGGTGAGTATGGGCTCGAAGTCCGCGACCCTAACAACCTGAAAGCCCGCCAGGACGATCCGCTGGCGTTCTTTGCCGACAGCAGCGACGACCCGCTCGGTATGATGCAGGAGTCGGAAGTGATTCCCGAGCCGGTTGCGCGTCAGGAGCGCCGCAACGATCCGCGTCTGGCGATTGATCCGCAAAGCGATGCGCCGACGCTGCCCGCCACGTTGCCGGGCGTCTCTCAGGACAAACTGATTGCCGCGCTGCTGGAAGGGATGGGGCTCAACAACGGCCATCAAACCACCATCACCGAAGAGCAGATGCGCGTAACCGGTCGCATGCTGAGCCTGTTTTCGCAAGGCACCGTCGCCCTGCTCTCCTCGCGCTCGATCCTCAAGCGCGGCGTGAAAGCCGACATGACGATGATTCTCAATGAGGCGAATAACCCGTTCAAAATTCTGCCGTCCGGTAAAACCGTATTGATGCAGATGTATCAAAGCCAGATGCCGGGCTTTATGCCGCCGGAACCGGCGGTGCGCGATGCGCTGGTGGATTTGCAGGCGCATCAGCTCGGCATGATTGCCGGTATCCGCGCCATTATTGCCGCCATGCTGCAGTCGTTTAACCCGCAGCGCTTAGAAGAAGAAGCACGCAAAGATGGCGTGCTACCCAAAATGGCGTTCAGCACCGGACGCAAAGCGGCGCTGTGGGATTACTTCTCACGCCACTATCAACGTACCGCTGGCGAAATTGAGGATGACTTCCATACGCTGTTCGGCGAAGCCTTCCTGCATGCCTATGATATGGAAGTGAATCAATACAAAGATTCTCAAACGCGGACCGAAGACGCATGAAGATGATGTTTGCCAGCCGCTGCCAGCAAGGCATGCGCGACGAAAATCAGGATCGTACCGGCGTCGAGCTGGACGATCACAAAGCCTGTTTTCTGGTGTGTGACGGCGTCGCCGGTTTGCCTGGCGGTGATATCGCCGCGCAGCTGGTGCGCGATACGCTGCTAACGCAGCTGCAGCACAGTGCGACGTTCACCCCTGAAAGCACGCGCGCCGCCATCGAACACTGCCAGCAGGTGCTGATTGAGGCACAGGGAAACAATCCGAATTTTTCACGTATGAGCACCACGCTCGCCGCGCTGTTTATCGACCGCGAAAAACAGCGCGCATGGTGGGCGCACGCTGGCGACAGCCGGGTTTATCACTTCCGTCATGGGGTGCTAAATCAGGTGACGCGTGACCACAGTCTGGCCCAGCAGTTACGCGAGGCGGGCTATGAAAATACCGGCATTAACAGTAATTTACTCTATAATGCGCTCGGTGTTGAGCCTGCCCGTCCGGCCACTTTTAGCGAGGTGATTACGCTGGCCGATGGCGATGCGTTTCTGGTTTGCAGCGATGGATTCTGGCTCAATCTCACCACCCACGAAATGGAACTGGCCCTGCGCATGGTGAATGCCTGCGAAGAGTGGCTGACTTTGATGGAACAAGCCGTTAACCGCAGTGTTAAAAGCGACAATCTCAGCGCTCTGGCCGTCTGGATTGGCGAACCGCAGGAAGCGACGCTGCTTTATTCCCAGGCCGATGCGGCACGTTTTCTGCCGTCACGTTATTGATCCAAGGATGCTTATGAAAGTGTGGTTGACGGGCTTCGCAACCCTGTTGCTGGCCGTAAATGCGCAGGCAGAAGATTATCGCGTGGTGTATTCCCCGAGCCTGTCATTAGAAGTCTACATTGATGACGTGGCGAGCAAAGCGCCCAACGACTGGTGCAAAGAGACGCTGCCGCTGCGCATCGTCTCGGGCAAAAGCACCGACTCCAGCATTCTGACCAGCTTCCTGCCGCGCGTCGGTACGCTGCTGGCGAATCAGTGCGGCCTGCTGGATGAACTGCCGTGGCAGATGACCAATAAAGAGGGCAGCGTGCTGGCTAACGGCAGCGCGGCCAAATTACAGAACTGGCGCCCGATCGTGCTGAACGATGCCACCGCCAGCGCCACCACCAGCAACGCCGCGCCGCTCGATCTCTCGCGCCCGGCGGATAGCACGCCGCTGCAGCACTTTGCCTTGCCGGGCGGCTGCCATTTCCGTACCTGGTGGGATGACAAAGGCGAATCGCTGTTTATCCCGGATAACCCGAATCAGCACTGCTCCACCGAAGGCTGGCTGGAAGGCCCGAGCGAAATGACGCTGATGAGCGCTGGCAAAACCCATAATCTGGCGCTGAACTTCTATCAGGGCTACCCGATTGCAGATTTGAAAATGAGCGGTCCGCCGCTGGAAGTGGTCTCGGTGAATAACCAGCGCATGATTGTTACGCGTCCGGATGCCGATGATAGCTGGTTAGTGCTGCCGTTTGATGCACAACAGCATGTGTGGCGTTTTAGCGGCACACTACTGGTGAAGATGGACAAAACCGCCGATCAGGGCAGCGATGTGCTGAAAAAGCGGGTTGAGACGTTACGCGGCGTTTGGTCGCCGCAATTTATGCCACAGCAAAAAGTGACTGTGTTACTGATTGACACCCTGCATGCGGATCTCGCCGATCCGGCGATTGGTGCCTGGCGTAACATTAATTAATTAGCGGTCGTTGCCTGCCGTCATCGTGATGACGGGGCGCTACAGGACGTGTTCAGAGAGTTCACTATGTCGGCAAACGAAAACCATACACCTAACGCCCTCCCTGCGGGCTACCGGTTTAATGAATTTGAAATCAAGGAAGTGATTGGCGGCGGCGGCTTCGGCATTGTTTATCGTGCCTGGGACCATCAGCTGGAACGCACCATCGCGATCAAAGAGTACATGCCCGTCTCGTTGGCGGTGCGTGCGGCGGATATGTCGCTGGAACTGCGCGGAGAGCGTTTCCATAAGCTGTTTACCGCCGGTCGTAATAGCTTTATTCAGGAGGCGCGCCTGCTGGCACGCTTCAATCATCCCGGCTTGCTACACGTGTTGCGCTTCTGGGAAGAGAACGGCACCGCCTACATGGGCACGCTCTATTACAGCGGCATGACGCTGAAAGAGTGGCAGATCACCAGTCCGGACAGCATTGACGAGAGCTGGATCCGTCGTCTGCTACCGCCTCTGTTTGGCGCCATTGATACTATCCACGCCGCCGGTTATCTGCATCGCGATATCTCGCTGGATAACATCCAGATTCAGGAAAACCAGCTGCCGGTGCTGCTTGATTTTGGCTCGGCGCGCAAAGAGATCGGCAATCTCTCGGATGAAACCGAGATCATGCTGAAGCCCGGCTTTGCGCCGATTGAGCAGTACAGCGAAGAAGGCGAAATAGAGCAAGGTCCGTGGACCGATATCTATGCGCTAGGCGCAGTGCTGCACAACCTGATCACCGGCCATGCACCGCCGGTGAGCGTGGTGCGCTGCATAGAGGATAACTATCAGCCGCTGGTGGAGCGCAAGCCGGAAGGCTATTCGCTGCCGCTGCTGCACGCCATTGACTGCGCGTTAGCCATGAAGCCAGCAGATCGTCCGCAAAGCATTGATGCCTTTGCCAGCTTGATCGATCTGCCGGTCAGCGATGTCGAAGCGCTCTCCACCACTATTCCGCTCGTGGCTGAGCCGGTTGTGCCGGTGGAGCCGAGTGTTGCAACGCCGGAACCGCAAGTGTTGGCCGTCAATCATGCCGCTGCCACCGTTGAACCTTTGACGCCGCGCAACGTGCGTCGTTTGTCGCCAGGTTTAGTGGTGGCCGCTGCGATTGCGGTGCTGGCGGTTGTGGTGGTGGTTTGGAAAGCGAATCATCACAGCGAAGCACCGCCGGTTGCCGCCAGCACCGCTCCCGCTGCGCCTGCTGCCGCAGCAGGCAACAGTGTAGCGAGCAGCGCACCGACGGTGGCGACGGTTTATCTGCGTTTGCAGGCGGGTGAGAATGTGATGCTGAATGGCGAAGCACGCGATGTGAAGCCCTCCTCCAGCGGATTCGCTTCACTGAATCTGGCGGCGGGGAACTATCGCATTGAGGTGCGTAACGGCAACCAGGTGCATAGCCAATCGCTGACCATCGATAAGCCGGGAACCTGGCTGATTAATCCGGCGCAGTAATCCGTATCAGCGCGCTGCCGAATGACTCTGCAGCGCTCTGACATCTGCTGCCAGGCGCGTCAATGCCGCTTCCTGCATGCCACGTTTGCCTAGCTCCTGCTCCAGCGCGTAGAGGTATTGTGCGTTGGTGCCGAGCGGACCGCTGGCCTGGGCAATCAACGGCGCAATGGTGCTGCGGCAGGAATCGGTTTCATACAGCGGATGACGTGGATCCATGATAAACACCAGCGCGGTAACGTTGCGTCCATCCTCCAGCTCCAGTTCACACCAGGTTGGCAGATAGCAGCCAGTAATCATTTCACGCTTCCACAGCAGCTCCAGCTCATCATGCAAACGCGATTCCGGTAAGCGGAACGCCAGTCCGCTGGTGGAACCGCCCTCTTTCAGCGCCAGCATGCGGCCAGGCGCGGTTACGGTGCCGCGACCGGCAATTAGACGCAGGCAAAACGCACGGTGCCAGCCCTCTAAACGACCCGGTGCCACTTCGGCCGCTTCAAAAATGGGATTCCACATCAGCGAGCCGTAGCCAAAAATCCACACCGGGCTTTGGTCAGGACGACAGGCCAGCGTCGCGGACAGCGATGCCGCACGCTTTTCACAGCTCCAGAACAGCGCTTCATCAATATCGCCAAACGATGTTTTACAATCTGCTTTTAACAAAAATTCCCGCGTTAACACTGTGGTCTCCTCTACTACGCTGACATCTTGCCGGTGTGGTTCCTCAAAACTGATGTCTACAGGCGACGCTCATTGCATCGTCTTAAGAGAAGACATTAATTCATTTTTAACAAAACATTCAAGATTGACCCCGATCACAAAAGGGAAATTCTGTGTAAATAGCATCGGCTGCCTGGTGAGGAACTTGAATGGCGAAGGGAAAAGTGCGAGGCGGGCCGCACCGGCCCGCAAGACAAACTAGTTTTTAGGGTGCCACTTTTCATCGTCACCTTTTGAGTACTCATGCTTGACTGCTGCCCAGGCGACTTTGTGTGCCACCTCTTCGCGCGACTCATCGCCACGCCGGTCGTCGGGATCTTTGTATTGGTCCCAGGCGCTGTTAAAGGCCTTTTGATAGATGGTTTGTGCGTGAGCCGGCAGGACATGACGCACGCTGTCTGGCAGCTCTTTGTTTGATGAATAAGGCATATTTCCTCCTGTTTCATACCCAGGGTTTAAGTCTGGATCATCTGGGTCAAAACGCAAACTGGTACTTTCACTGGCAGATGGCGTAAAACAGGTTTAAACCTTCATAAACTTCACCCTATACGACGATTAACCAGACCAATCTCATCTTTAATTGGGTGAGTGACTCATGCAACATAATGAATACAGGCGTTAATCCAGCGATAACACACTCTTTTGCCGTGTTATGCATAATAAACGCTTTTGGTAAAATCGCGTAAAGTCACAGCAGCACAGCTGATGAAAAGTTACACTGCGTTACGTCAGAAAACTCATTATATTTATCAGGCAATGATTGCCTGCTTTGTACTTTTTCCGGAGAGGATGGTAAATGCCTGGACATGAGAAAACCCGCCATACCGAGTACTCACTGATTTTCCCCGTTGCTGCGCTGGCGGTGCTGAGCTTCTTCGGCAACCAGACAGCGCTTCTGCCGGTTATCGGCATCAACCTGTTGGCATTAGTTGCCATTCTGTTTAGCGCCTTCAGCGTGGTGCGTCACGCCGACGTGCTGGCACACCGTTTAGGCGAACCTTATGGATCGCTGATTCTCAGTCTTTCCGTCGTCATACTTGAAGTGAGTCTGATCTCCGCGCTGATGGCCACCGGCGATGCCGCGCCCGCGCTAATGCGCGACACGCTCTACTCGATCATCATGATTGTGACCGCCGGTTTAGTCGGCTTTGCCCTGCTGCTGGGCGGACGCAAGTTTGCCACGCAGTACGTTAATCTGGCGGGCGTAAAACAGTACATGATCGCCATTTTCCCGCTGGCGATTCTGGTACTGGTGTTCCCCAATGCGTTACCTGGCGGTAACTTCACGACTACGCAGGCGCTGATCATCGCGGCGATTTCTGCGGCCATGTACGGCGTATTCCTGCTGATTCAAACCAAAACCCACCAAAGCCTGTTCGTTTATGAGCATGAAGATGATGGCGACGATCCGCACCACGGTAAGCCTTCTGCGCACAGCTCGTTGTGGCACACCGCATGGCTGATCGTGCATCTAATTGCGGTGATTACCGTGACCAAGATGAACGCCAATCCGCTGGAGAGTCTGCTGACAGAACTGAACGCCCCGGCGCAGTTCACCGGCTTCCTGGTGGCGCTGTTGATCCTGTCGCCGGAAGGTTTAGGTGCAATCAAAGCGGTACTGATGAATCAGGTCCAGCGCGCAATGAATCTGTTCTTCGGTTCGGTACTGGCGACCATTTCACTGACGGTGCCTGCAGTGACCATCATCGCTACCCTGACCGACCAGCAATTGGTGTTCGGCCTTGAGCCACCGCAGATGGTGATCATGAGCGCCGTGCTGATCCTGTGCCACATCTCGTTCTCAACGGGCCGCACCAACGTGTTGAACGGTGCCGCGCATCTGGCGCTGTTTGCCGGGTATTTGTTGACGATTATGCTGTGAGACTAGCGGTCGGCATAAATGCCAACCTTACGGAAATCGTGCATGTTGTAGGATCGCCATTAATGGCGACCAGCCAATAAAAAAGGCGCCATCGGCGCCTTTTTCATATTTAAAAACAATCAGTTGCTGGTATCCAGCTCTGGGAAGCTCTTCACCAGATCGTCGATTGCTTTCATCTGCACCAGGAAGGGTTCCAGCTTATCCAGCGGCAGCGCGGATGGACCGTCGCATTTGGCGCTGTTTGGCTCTGGGTGCGCTTCGATGAACAGGCCAGCAATGCCAACCGCCATGCCGGCACGCGCCAGCTCGGCGACCTGCGCACGACGACCGCCAGACGCAGCGCCGAACGGATCGCGCGTTTGCAGCGCGTGGGTAACGTCGAAGATCACTGGGCTATTTTGGGTGACGTTCTTCATCACGTTGAAGCCGAGCATATCGACAACCAGGTTGTCATAGCCGAAGTTGCTGCCGCGATCGCACAGGATAACCTGATCGTTGCCGCCTTCGACGAATTTGTCGTAGATGTTACCTATCTGGCCTGGGCTAACAAACTGGGGCTTCTTGACGTTGATTACCGCGCCGGTTTTCGCCATCGCTTCCACCAAATCGGTCTGACGAGCGAGGAAAGCCGGCAGCTGAATCACATCAACCACGTCAGCCACCGGCTGCGCCTGCGATGCTTCATGCACATCGGTGATGATTTTCACGCCGAAAGCCTGCTTCAGCTCCTGGAAAATCTTCATGCCCTCTTCCAGGCCAGGACCACGATAGGATTTGATTGAAGAGCGGTTCGCTTTATCAAAAGAGGCTTTGAATACGTAAGGGATCCCGAGTTTGTCGGTGACCTCAACGTAGTGTTCGCAGATGCGCATGGCGAGATCGCGCGATTCCAGCACGTTCATGCCGCCGAAGAGAACGAATGGCAGATCGTTTGCGACCTTGATATCGCCGATATTCACTACTTTCTGTGTCATGCCCTTTCCTTTCCTTTTATCGGGTAACGCTTAGTGCAGCGTTACCTGTTTCTGTTCAATTGCGTGAATCTGCACTTTAATCATCTCGCTGACCGGATCTTCAGGACACTGTTCAACGAAATAGGTCAAATCATTCAGCGCGATGTGTTCACACTCTAATTGCGCGTAAATCAAACCACGGTCGCGAATCTCGTAAGGATCGTCAGGATCGATCTGCAGCAGCACTTTGCTGACGTTCAGCGCCAGCTCCATCTGCTTCTCTTCCATCAGCGCGGATTTCAAGGTGTCGAGCATCTTGCGCATCACGTTGATGGTCTTAGCTTCGTCGAGATCGTCGTTATACAGCTTGGCGGTTGGGCTGATGTTGCCTTTCAGCCACACTTCCAGCGTATGCGTATCCAGCGTTTCGCCGTTGAACGGGTTGATCAGCCACATTTCGCCATCTAACCAGTCGGCACGCAGAATCAGCTGTGTCGGGAAAATCACCGGCATCAGCGGCAATTCCAGCTCATCGGCGATGTGCAGCAGGATCACGCCCAGCGACACCGCCGTGCCCTGACGGCTCTTCAAGACTTTGTCGATCCACAGCGCGTCGGAGAGATTGTAGACGCCGCTGGCGCCGCCAAATCCCCACTGACGATAGAACAGCTCCAGCAGCTTACCCAGCTGCAAATCGGCGTCCTGCTCGCTGCTGACAAACTCACGGGCTTCATCTACCAGCGCCGCCAACTGTTGTTGCACAGAAGGCGCGGAAAAATCATTGCGTATGGCGCATGTGGCGCCAATCACCGCTTCACTCAGCGGTGTTTTACTATAATCGAGTTGCTCTGGCGAGGTCATACAATCCCCAATAACGGCATTTTGGTCATCGCCAGCTTAATCACAAACAGCAACGCTACGATTGCAATCAGGAAGGCGATCCAACGTGTCCCCATTTTACGTGGGCGACGGCTCAATGCCACGGAACCTAAGGCGATGTAGATAATAACCGCTAACAGCTTCTCCGTCAGCCAGCTTCCTTGCGGTGTGAACGGATAAAAATGCGTAATCGTCACCAGCAGCGCACCGCTTAACAGCAAAAAGGTGTCGTTAACGTGCGGCGCAATGCGCACCCAGCGGCGTTGCAGCATCGCTGAGCCGGTGGTTTGCCAGTAGAAGCGCAGCAAAAACAGAAAAATCGTCAGCGCAACGGTCAGCAAGTGAAAGTGTTTAATCAGGGGATACCAGCTCGCCATCGTTATTCCTTATTAAAAAAATTGTCCTAGTGTGACGCGCGGATTACCGCCGTAATCGTCAACGGTGCTCACCACCTGATAACCGTGCTGCGTCATGATGGCGCGCACGGCTGCACCTTGCTGCCAGCCATGTTCCAGCAGCAGCCAGCCGCCAGCGTGCAGCCAGTGCGGTGCGGTGTGAATGATAAAACGTAAATCGGCCAAACCCTGATCGTCCGCCACTAACGCGCTGCGCGGTTCAAAGCGCACGTCGCCCTGCTGCAGATGTTCATCGGCGGCATCAATATAGGGCGGATTGCTGACAATCAGATCAAAACGTTGGGCGGGAAGATCGTTAAACCAGTTGCTGAGGATGAAGCGGGCGTTATCAATGTGCAGACGCTGCGCATTGTCCTGCGCCAGTTCCACCGCCGCCGCGATGCGATCGCAGCCGATAACCTGGCAGCCTGGCCGTTCGCTGGCCAGCGCCAGCGCAATCGCGCCGGTGCCGGTGCCTAAATCCAACAAAGACGTCGCGGCGGCCGGCAGATGTGCCAGCGCTTGCTCCACCAGCACTTCGGTGTCCGGACGCGGGATCAGCGTGGCATCACTGACGCGCAACGGCAGCGACCAGAATTCACGCTCGCCGACCAGATGCGCAATCGGCTCGCCGTTGACGCGGCGCGCCAGCAGCGCATTCAGTTGTTCCAGCTGCTGCGCGTCCAGTTCCGCATCGTCAAAGGCAATCAGCCAACTGCGCGCTTTGCCCGTCACAAAACCCAGCAATATTTCCGCATCGCGCTTCGGGCTGTCGCCGCCACAGAGCGCTACCACAGCCTGCTGTAGCCAGCGACGGATGATCATTAGTCCTGTCCAGCCAGCGCGGCCAGCTGATCGGCTTGATACTCCTGCACAATCGGCTCAATCAGCGCATCCAGCTTGCCTTCCATCACCTCATCGAGACGGTAAACCGTGAGGTTGATGCGGTGATCGGTGACGCGACCCTGCGGGAAGTTGTAGGTGCGGTTACGATCCGAACGGTCGCCGCTGCCGAGCAGGTTACGACGCGTCGAAGCTTCAGCGGCATTACGCTTCGCCATTTCCGCCGCGTGAATACGCGCGCCCAACACCGCCAAGGCTTTGGCTTTGTTTTTGTGCTGTGAACGTTCGTCCTGACACTCCACCACAATGCCAGTTGGCAAGTGGGTGATACGAATCGCGGAATCGGTGGTGTTAACGTGCTGACCACCGGCACCGGAAGAACGGAAGGTGTCGATTTTCAAATCGCCGGCGTTGATTTCCGGCATTTCCGCTTCGGGCAGTTCCGGCATGACCGCAACGGTACAAGCCGAGGTGTGAATACGGCCCTGCGATTCGGTTTCTGGCACGCGCTGTACGCGATGGCCGCCCGATTCAAACTTAAAGCGGCCATACGCGCCATCGCCGATGATGCGGGCGATCACTTCTTTATAGCCGCCGTGCTCACCTTCGTTGGCGCTGATGATCTCAACCTGCCAGCGACGCGCTTCGGCGTAACGGCTGTACATACGGAACAGATCGCCGGCAAAAATCGCCGCTTCATCACCGCCGGTTCCGGCGCGCACTTCGACAAAGCACGAACGTTCATCGTCGGGATCTTTCGGCAGCAGCAGCACTTGCAGCTGTTGTTCCAGCGCTTCACGCTTCTCACGTGACAGCTTTAATTCTTCCTGCGCCATCTCGCGCATTTCCGGGTCTTCCAGCATCATTTCGGCAGTTTCAACGTCTTCCTGCACCTGCTGCCATTCGCGGAAACAACGGGTGACGTCGCTAAGCTGGGCATATTCGCGTGATAACGCACGGAAACGATCCTGATCGGCAATTACGCCGGCATCGCCCAGCAACGCTTCCACTTCCTCGTGGCGTTCCTGGAGCGCTTCCAGCTTGGCAACAATAGAGCTCTTCATGTAATAGCGGGTATCCCAGTGATAGGTCGTGACTGACCAGATTACTCTAAACCGAGGCTGTCACGTAAGATCTGCAGGCGTTCGCTGTCGCCGTCGCGCGCGGCCTGCTGCAGTGATTTGGTTGGTGCATGAATTAATCGGTTAGTCAGCTTGTGTGCCAGTTCCTGCAGCACTTTTTCGGCGTCAGCGCCCTGCTGCAGCGCGGCCAGCGCGCGTTCCTGTAACTCGGCGCGCACCTGATCGGCCTGCGAACGGTATTCACGGATGGTCTCAACCGCGCTTTGCGCGCGCAGCCAGGCCATAAATTCGCCGCTCTCCTGCACCACAATGCTTTCAGCCTGCACGGCGGCGGCTTTGCGCTGCGCCATGTTCTGCTCGATGATCGCTTGCAGATCATCAACGCTGTAGAGATAGGCGTTCGCCAGCTTGCCCACTTCCGGCTCGACATCGCGCGGTACGGCGATATCCACCAGCAGCATCGGCTGATTGCGACGTGCTTTCAGCGCGCGCTCCACCATCCCTTTACCGATAATCGGCAGCGGGCTGGCGGTGGAAGAGATAATGATGTCGGCATCGGCCAGACGGGTTTCGATATCGCCGAGGCCAATCACTTCTGCCCCCACTTCATCGGCCAGCAGCTGTGCGCGTTCGCGGGTGCGGTTGGCGATCATCAGCTTCTTGACGGAGTGTTCGCGCAGATGACGCGCCACTAACTCGATGGTTTCACCAGCGCCGACCAGCAGCACGTTAACGGTGCTGAGCGATTCAAAAATTTGACGCGCCAGTGAACAGGCAGCGAAGGCGACCGATACGGCGCTGGCGCCAATCTCGGTTTCGGTGCGCACACGCTTGGCCACCGAGAAGGTTTTCTGGAACATGCGCTCCAGTTCACTGCTCAGCGCGTGGTCGCGTGACGAATCAACAAAAGCTTTTTTTACCTGACCTAAAATCTGTGGTTCACCCAACACCAGTGAATCCAGCCCGCTGGCCACGCGCATCAGATGGCTGACCGCCGCGTTATCCTGATGCCAGTAGAGGCTGTTGCGCACATCCTCTTCACGCAGATCGTGATAGTCACACAGCCAACGCACCAGCTTCTCCTGCAGGTCGGCTTGCTGCTCTACACTGAGGTAGAGTTCCGTACGGTTGCAGGTCGAAAGGACCACACCGCTCTGCACCATCGGCTGGGACAGCAGGCTATTCAGCGCCAGTTCCAGCGTGTCTGGTGTAAACGCAACGCGTTCGCGTAGCGCAACAGGTGCAGTTTTGTGGTTGATTCCGAGTGCAAGCAGCGTCATGTGATTCGGGTTGGGATATCCCAAGTGTTGTCAGGGTTTTGTGCAGCGCATTCTACAAGATGCCACAGGTCAAGAAAAGCCATACAAAGCCTATGACAGTAATAAGATTAAACTGATCGTGCGCAATTATTGCCATAACAGCATTGACGGCTTACATGCGGATGGTTAGCGTTACCGGTTACGAAGTAAAAACGTGTCTGAGGAGATGACCACGTGATGCATTTGCCCCCGCGCAAGTTACTGCGCCTTTTACCCCTTGCCAGCGTGTTACTGGCTGCATGTACCATTAACAAACCACAAGGTCCGGGCCCAAGCACCACGTCACCGCAATGGCAGCAGCATCAGCAAGCCGTGGCGAAAATCAGCCAGTATCAGACGCGCGGTGCGTTCGCTTACCTGTCGGATAAGCAAAAAGTGTATGCACGCTTTAACTGGCAGCAAACCGCTGCGGATCGCTATCGCCTGCTGCTGACCAATCCGCTCGGCAGCACCGAATTGCAGTTGGATGCACAAGGTTCCGTGGTGCAGATCGTGGATAACAAAGGCAAACGCTACGTGAGTAACGATGCCGAGAAGATGATTTCACAGCTTACCGGCATGGATATCCCGCTCGCCAATCTGCGTCAGTGGATGATGGGCTTGCCGGGCGATGCCAGCGATTATCAGCTGAATAACAATTACCAGCTGCAAAGCCTTAACTACAGCCGCAACGGTCAGCAGTGGAAAGTGAACATTTCTGATTACGACAGCAAAGTGAATCCGCCGCTGCCGGCCAATCTGGAGCTGTCTGAAGGCGGTCAGCGCATTAAATTACGCATGGATAGCTGGACCACTCAATGATCACCACGTGGCCCGCGCCAGCAAAACTGAATCTGTTCCTGTATATCACTGGCCGTCGTGCTGACGGCTACCACAATCTGCAAACGCTGTTTCAGTTCCTCGATTACGGTGACACGCTGGAAATCACACCGGACAGCAGCGGCAAGATAACGCTGCTGACGCCGCTGACTGGCGTGCCGGATGACGAGAACCTGATTGTGCGTGCTGCGCAGGCGTTAAAAACCGTTGCCGCTGCGCGTGGCACCTTGCCCGCGCAGGCCGGTGCCAGCATCGCGCTGGAGAAGGTTTTGCCGATGGGCGGCGGGCTTGGCGGCGGCTCTTCAGATGCGGCAACGGTGTTAGTGGCGCTGAATCATCTGTGGCAAACCGGATTAAGTGTTGCTGAGCTGGCGACGATTGGCATCAAACTGGGCGCGGATGTGCCAGTGTTTATTGGAGGTCACGCGGCCTTTGCAGAAGGCGTGGGCGAACTATTGCAGCCGGCTGAACCGGCAGAAAAATGGTATCTGGTGGCGCATCCAGGCGTGAGCATCGCGACGCCTGATCTGTTCCGCGATCCCGAACTGACGCGCGATTCACCAATCCGCACATTAGATGAACTGTTACAGCGTCCTTTTCACAATGATTGTGAGGCTGTGGCAAGAAAACGTTTTCGTAAGGTTGATGAGCTGCTTTCCTGGCTGCTAGAATACGCGCCGTCGCGCCTGACTGGGACCGGAGCTTGTGTGTTTGCTGAATTTGACACCGAATCCGACGCACGTCAGGTGCTGGAGCTTGCCCCGAAATGGATTTGCGGATTTGTGGCGCGCGGGCTTAACCTCTCGCCGTTGCAGCGCACACTTTCTGGGCTAAAAGCGTCTACGTGACAGTGTCACCCGTTCCAGACACTGCATGTTGCGCATTAACACACCCGTATGAACATGCTCTTTGGTATTCGCCGGTTACTCTAGAGCCGTTCATTCTCTGGACGCCAAGCCTGAGGTTCTTCTCGTGCCTGATATGAAGCTATTTGCTGGTAACGCCACCCCGGAACTAGCACAACGTATTGCCAACCGCCTTTACACTAGCCTCGGAGACGCCGCTGTTGGCCGTTTCAGTGATGGTGAAGTAAGTGTACAGATTAACGAAAATGTACGCGGTGGTGATATTTTCATCATCCAGTCCACCTGTGCCCCCACCAACGATAATCTGATGGAGCTGGTTGTGATGGTCGACGCCTTGCGTCGGGCTTCTGCTGGTCGTATTACTGCTGTCATTCCTTACTTTGGCTATGCGCGTCAGGACCGCCGTGTGCGTTCTGCTCGTGTACCGATCACTGCCAAAGTGGTTGCCGATTTCCTTTCTAGCGTGGGCGTTGACCGTGTTCTCACCGTTGACCTGCATGCTGAACAGATTCAGGGCTTCTTTGATGTCCCGGTGGATAACGTCTTCGGCAGCCCAATCCTGCTGGAAGATATGCTGCAAATTGGCCTGGAAAATCCCATTGTAGTTTCCCCAGACATCGGTGGCGTAGTGCGTGCCCGCGCCATAGCCAAACTGCTCAACGATACCGATATGGCTATCATCGACAAACGCCGCCCTCGCGCGAACGTTTCGCAGGTGATGCATATTATTGGTGACGTTGCGGGTCGTGACTGTGTACTGGTCGACGATATGATCGACACCGGCGGTACGCTGTGCAAAGCGGCTGAAGCGTTGAAAGAGCGCGGCGCGAAACGTGTTTTCGCTTACGCTACTCACCCAATCTTCTCCGGCAATGCGGTGGAAAACCTGCGTAAGTCGGTGATTGACCAGGTGATTGTCTGCGATACCATTCCGCTGTCTGAAGAGATGAAATCTCTGCCAAACGTGCGTACTCTGACGCTGTCTGGCATGTTGGCCGAAGCGATTCGTCGTATCAGCAACGAAGAATCAATCTCCGCGATGTTTGAGCATTAATTCATCGCGTGAAACCGGGCCTCGTGCCCGGTTTTTTTTTGCACCCTGCCCTCAATCTGACTCACCGATTAAGCCACTTTCCCCATTGATATTTGCGCGATAAATTTCGTTAAATCTCGCTATTCTCGCTGCCATCCACTCTTTTCTGGTGACTCGCATTGCCGCCCTTTAGCGGTCCAATGTTTAATGCTATTTTCTTCCCACTTTTTCCCCGAGCTCCGACCACTATGACTCTCGACCTCTACACGCTGTTTGTTTGCGAGCTCTTTGTGCTGGGGTTTTTGAGTATCATTTTGATTTTTGCCTGGATCGGTGCGCAGTACGATCGCGTATTGGGCTGCACCACGCTGGCGCTGGTTTTAACCCTGGCGGCGGTGTTCCTTAGCAGCTTACGCAGTGCGGGATTCCATTTTTTACCGGTCGCGGTCGGCAACGTCATGCTGTTGCTGGCTTATGGCAATCTGCTCAATGCCTTCCGCATCTTCTGCGGAAAAGCAATTGGCCTCAGCTGGTTAGGCGGCGGTTTGTTGTGGGCGATTTTGTGCCTGTTCCCCGCGTTTTATCACAGCCAGCCGAAGCGCGTGCTGGTGGTTTGCTTGCTGTGCATCATCTATACCGGCGCGCTAATCCGCTTGCTGTGGCGCGTGCGCGCGTCGTTGACCGTCACCTTCTGGCCGGCGCAAATCCTGCTATGGATCCATTTGCTGTTTCACGTGGCGCGTATCTTTCTGGACGATGCGGTGGCGACGCCGGTGCGCGGTGCGATTGGCGGTTCCAGCTTCTCGGTGTATGTGATTCTTGAATCGATCCTGTTTGTTATTGGCCTGAGTTTCACCATTCTGGCGATGGTCAACGAACGCACGCAAATCGCCCATAAACTGGCATCAATGCACGATCCGCTCACCAGCGTGTGGAACCGCCGCGCGCTATTCGAGCAGGCCGATAAAATGTTATTGCGCAGCGCGCGACAGTCACAACACTTTGTCTATAGCGCGGTGCTGTTCGATCTGGACCATTTTAAAAGCATCAATGACCGTTTCGGCCATCAGCAAGGCGATCAAGTGTTAATCGATTTTTGTCAGGTGGTGCAGGCGTTGATGCCAGAGAGTGGCCATTTTGCCCGTTTGGGTGGCGAGGAGTTTGCGGCGATCATTCCCGGCGATGCCGAGCAGGCGCAGCGGGTATGTGAACGTATCCGTTTGGCGACACAGCTGTCGCAACCTAACGACGTGCGTTATACCGTCAGCATCGGTTATGCCACCGCGCTGCAGCCTGGCGAACCCTTCCCGCTGTTGCTGGCGCTGGCCGATGAAGCATTGTACCGCGCAAAAGCCAGCGGCCGTAACCGCATCGAACGTTATCTCGCGCAGTTACAGCCGCTGCAGCAAACCGTACTCACTTAATGTGATGAGTGATTGCGACGGCAACGCTTATCGCCGTAATGACGTAACCAGTAATAACGATCTTCCACGCGCTCACGTCCGCTGACGCGTGCGCCCACCAGCCACAGTAAAGCGCCAACGAAGATGCTGAACATCGCACCGTGCGCAAGGAATTGCGGCAGGTTGAGTGAAGGAAGCTGGTTGATAATGGAATAGCCCACGCCTAATACCATCGTCAGTAAACCCAAACACATCAAACCGTTACCTACAAAGCGGCAATTTTGACGTTTCATGATCCACCTCCATCCTTTTAAAAGCAAAACAGCACGTATGGTTAACTAGCCATAAGCTTAGGCAATACCTGCCGCTTAAGTTGCGTACAGGATCACATATCCTTCACAACCTTTGACAAATCTTTACCGCCAGCGCCTTGATTTCGATAGAAAATGATTAGTCACGTAGAGACATTATCTGCGGCGCGTGGCCTTTGTCATCCGTGCCGCCAGGCAGTAAACTATCGCCCTTTCCGCAGCAAGACAGGATAAACATCGTGAGCAGCATTAAACTGATTGTGGGGCTGGCCAATCCCGGCGCTGAATACGCCGCAACCCGCCATAACGCTGGCGCCTGGTATGTCGATTTACTGGCGAGCCGCAACAATCAGTCGTTAAAAGACGAGCCAAAGTTTTATGGCTATACCGCGCGCCTGTCGCTGGCGGGAGAAGATGTGCGCCTGCTGGTGCCCACCACTTTTATGAATCTCAGCGGCAAAGCGGTGGCGGCGATGGCGACCTTTTATCGCATTGCGCCAGAAGAGATTTTGGTAGCGCACGATGAGCTGGATTTACCGCCGGGCGTGGCGAAATTCAAGCAAGGTGGCGGCCACGGCGGCCATAACGGCCTGAAAGATATCATCAGCAAGCTGGGCAACAACAATAATTTTCACCGTTTACGCGTGGGTATTGGCCATCCTGGCGACCGCAATAAAGTGACCGGTTTCGTGCTGGGTAAGCCGCCAGCCAGCGAACAAAAGCTGATTGATGATGCCGTAGACGAAGCGGTGCGCTGCACCGAACTGTGGCTGAAAGAAGACAAGATTAAGGCGATGAACCGCCTGCACGCGTTCAAGGCGGGCTAAGGCCAATTCCCGCGCCGCAGAAGGCAATTCTGTGTATAATGCGCGAAATTTTTTGAATCTGTCGGCGCTATCCAATAGCGCTGCGCACTCAGTGAGAAAGGTAATCAGACCATGGGATTTAAATGCGGTATTGTGGGCCTGCCGAACGTCGGTAAATCCACCCTGTTCAACGCGCTGACTAAAGCGGGTATCGAAGCAGCCAACTTTCCGTTCTGCACCATCGAGCCAAACACCGGTGTGGTACCAATGCCCGATCTGCGCCTCGATCAGCTGAGCGAGATTGTTAAGCCACAGCGCGTCGTGCCCACCACCATGGAGTTCGTCGATATCGCCGGTCTGGTGAAAGGCGCGTCCAAAGGTGAAGGCCTGGGCAACCAGTTCCTGACCAACATCCGTGAAACCGAAGCCATCGGTCACGTGGTGCGCTGTTTCGAAAACGACAACATCATCCACGTTGCGGGTAAAGTTAACCCGGCGGAAGATATTGACGTGATCAACACCGAGCTGGCGCTGTCGGATCTCGACACCTGCGAACGTGCGATTCAGCGTTGCCAGAAGAAAGCCAAAGGCGGCGACAAAGATGCCAAAGCTGAGCTGGCGGCGCTGGAGAAGTGCCTGCCGCACCTGTCAGAAGCGGGCATGCTGCGCGCACTGAATCTGGATGCTGACGAGAAAGCGGCCATCCGCTACCTCAGCTTCCTGACGCTGAAGCCAACCATGTACATCGCTAACGTCAACGAAGACGGTTTCGAAAACAATCCGTACCTCGATCAGGTGCGCGCGATCGCCGAAGCCGAAGGTTCGGTGGTGGTGCCAGTGTGTGCTGCGGTTGAATCTGATATCGCTGAGCTGGAAGATGACGAGCGCGACGAGTTTATGGCTGAACTGGGCCTGGAAGAGCCGGGCCTGAACCGCGTGATCCGCGCCGGTTATGCGCTGCTCAACCTGCAAACCTACTTCACCGCAGGCGTGAAAGAAGTGCGTGCATGGACCATTCCTGTTGGCGCCACCGCGCCACAGGCGGCGGGTAAAATCCACACTGACTTCGAGAAAGGCTTTATCCGCGCTCAGACCATCGCGTTTGAAGATTTCGTTGCCTTCAAAGGCGAACAAGGTGCGAAAGAAGCCGGTAAAATGCGCTCAGAAGGTAAAGAGTACATTGTAAAAGATGGCGATGTGATGAACTTCTTGTTCAACGTCTAATCTCTTAATCGCAATAAAAAGCCCAGTTTCTTAACTGGGCTTTTTTATTATCAAAATCTCACGTCTTTCAGGCCGCTTTATCCGTCATCGCCACCCGCGCATCCAGCTCTTCAGGCGTTTTCAGGAATGGCGTCAACACCCCGCTCAGAACATAAAGCCCGGCATAAATCCCCAGCACCCCACCCGCACCCAGCGATGAGTAGAACAGTGCGGTGATAGCAGGAGCTATAAACGCGCCCAGACCTGCACCCAGATTCAGCACCGACATTGCCGCGCCTTTGCTGTCCGGGGCCAGCAACGGGAACAGCGCCGACAGCGGCACATAACCCGCCATGGTAATACCGCACAGGCACAGCACCAATGCCATCACATAGAAGTTGTGGCCCAGCACCTGCGGCACCGCCCAAACCAGAATCAGCACGGCGGCATAACCAAAGCCACCGACCCACATAATAGTGGTACGCCAGCCAAACTTATCGCCAAAGAAACCAAAGAACAAGTTGGCGAAAATCGCCACCAGGAACACCGCCGACCACATATGCAACCATTCGGTTTTACTGTAGCCGAAACTGATCAGATAGAGCGGCAGGAAGGTCGCCAGGCCATATTGGGCGATGCCGTTTACCGATTTCACCACCAATCCCATCGCAATCACCGGACGCTGCAGAATGGTGATGCCTTTAATTAACTCCGCCGCGCTGAAAGGATGAATTTCAGATGCCGGTACCACGTCGCGGTTCACCCAAATGCCTAACACGGAGCCGACGACCACAAATACCATGCCGACCCACAGCACATGAATTTCGCCCATCACCGGCAATGCCAGCGACGAGAAGAACGGACCGATGACGCTCAAACCCAGCGAGAAGGTAAACCAGAACCAACCCACTGCGGTAGAACGGCGCTCCAACGGCGTGCTGTAGTTAATCCAGATGAGAAACGAGTAGGCAAACAGTGGATAACCGATGCCGCGAATGGCATAAAACGGCAGCATCCAGGCCATGTGCATGGTCTTGAGGCCAACGCCGATAAACCCGATACTGCCGATAACAAAGGTGATCATCCCATACAGCATCACTTTGCGCGGGCCGAGGGTTTGCACCAGTACGCCGGTCACCCAGGCCGCCAGCGTCACGGTGACACCGTATGCGGTGATCAGATAAGAGGCTTGCGCGACAGACAGCCCTTTATCCACCAGCCAGATGGCAATCCACGCTTGTTCTACACCATCGCCGATCATGAATATCGCGAGGCCGATATAGCCCCAAAGCAAGTTTTTAGGCAAACCTATTTTGTCGAACATAGTTTCCCCCGTGTCAGACACTGACTGGTGGTAGTTAATAGAGGTAAGTTTTGATTTTGTTTTTATTCAGCGATGATTTTCATCAGCATGCCCTGCACTTTCAGCGCATCCTGGCTTTTAATCAGCTGATCGATTTCATCAATGCTCAGGCGATCAATAAAGCTGGAGAGCGCTTTATACATGCGAATGTTTTGCGCGCATTCGGCAACCGGATCTTCACGGCTTGGGAAGGTATCGAAATAGATCAGGCCGCTGAAGTTAACGCGTTTTGCGTAATAGATGTATTCCAGCGTCTGCATCAGATGCACAGAACCCAGCATCAATCCATCATCAAAATGGCCATAACCATCATTCAGGTGGAAGCCCACCAGACGGTTTTTGCGTGCCGACTGGAACAATGAGAATGCGGGATTCTCTTTCTTCATGATCATGTGACAGAAATCGAGGGTAATACCGAGATTGTCGGAGCCTACATCATCAATCAGCATCAGCGTTGAAGAGACATCACCAATAAAGGAGAAGGTGCGCGGTTCATACGGCTTATATTCAAAACTGAATTGCATATCCGCGTGTGCCTGGGTCACGGTCTGTAATGCGCTGACCAGCCACTCATAGGCGCGGAAATAATCCTGCTGGAACGGATAATCGTAACCATCATAGCCAAACCACAGCGTGACGGTATTGCCGCCGAGGTATTTGCACATCTCTGCGGCTTCGAGGGTAATTTCGATCGCTTTTTTACGCAATGCGGCATCAGGATTGGTGAATTCACCCTCGATGAACTCTTTGTTATAACGCAGAGCGATGCCGCCCACCTGCAAATTGTTATCAGCGATGGTCTGTTTAATCAGCGCTTTATCCTGACCAATAAAGTGTTCCGGATAATTCAGCTCAATATGCGTCAAGCCCGCAACGCTACCCATACGCGTAATAAGATCGCAAGTATCCATATTGTTCTTCGCCGCAAACAGATCGGCTCTGGAGCGAAATGAATTTATACGTGATGAGAATTTCATTTTTTAAATTACCTTTAATGGGATTTCCATGTTCTTATAAATGAGAATATTCATCAGGTAAATGCGATCAGCTAAATACTACCGCTAATAAAATAAACGGTAGATTTATAATAGTAAAAATTTTACTGCGAGTAAAATCATTGTAATACAATAGCTTAAATAGCTATTTTACTGTTAATGAAATAACAGTCGCAATAAGGATAGTTTTGTTTTACTGCCAGTAAAATGCATCAGTAAAACGTTTTACAGCGTGTGATCCAGTTAACACTTTTCCCCTAACTGCCATGCTAGCTTAGCGACAATGTTTTTAATGAGCGCGCAAAATGCATAATCGACTTAAAGGTAATGAGATATTCCTGCTGGCTCGCACCCTTGCGCCTGAGCTGGGAAAAAAGGAACGTTCAATTGCACGTTTTATTGACGACAATCCGCAGTCTTTATCTAAAATGTGCATCACTGATATTGCGAATTATCTGAATGTTAGCGTGTCGAGCATTACTAAAGTATCGAAGAAACTCGGCTTTACCGGTTTTCACGATCTGAAAATCAATATTGCCCGGCAAGTCAGCACGCAGGAAGATATCATCGATATTCCGGTAATCCCGGATTCAGAAAAATATGTCGAGCAGGTGATTGAAAGCACCTTTTTAAATTCGGTGCTGGCACTGCAGGATTCTCTGAGCGTGATTAACAGTGCCGTGATAAAAGCAGTGGCGTATCTGTTTATTAATAAACCAGAAAGCGCACGCATAGTTATTGCCGGGTGCGGTGGATCAGGTTCTATCTGTGATGACTTCAATCATAAGCTGCTGAAGATCGGCATCTTCTCGTCGGTGTTTAGTGACAGCCACAAGCAGCTGATGACCGCCTCATTGATGCAACCCGGCGATATCCTGCTGGCGATTTCTCACTCCGGCCAAACCACGGACATTATTCAGATGGTAAAAGCGGCGAATGAGAACGGCGCAGAAACCATCTGCCTGACCAATTATCCCAACAGCCCACTGAGTTTAATTGCCCGGCACTCGATTATCTCGTCGGTTAAAAACAATCCAATTACCGGAGAGAACGCCACCACGCGCATTGTGCATCTGAATATTCTGGATGCCATTTTTACCCTTATCGCCAGCAAGACCAGCGAAAAAAGTCAGACCAGTTTACACAACACCAGAAATGCGGTTGCGTCCAAGCGCACCGCCAATTAAGGGCCGAAATGATGAAACATAATATTGTTGTTATTGGCAGTCTTAACTACGACATTCTTGTCCAGCAGGATCGCCTGCCGGAAATTGGGGAGACGTTTACCGGCAACGAATTAATGTTGATGCCGGGCGGTAAAGGAGCAAACCAGGCGGTTCAGTGCGCTAAGCTGGGGCTGAACGTCAATATGGTGGGCTGTGTGGGCAATGATATTTATGGCAGCGAACTCATAAAATCACTGAATGAAAACGGCGTATCGGTAGATAACATTAGCCAGCGCGGAAAAACCTCCGGCATTGGCATCGTGCAGATTCTGGAATCCGGTGATTACTGCAGCACCATTATTAAAGGCGCAAACTACCTGATTACCGAACCCGATATTCACGATGGATTATTTAGCGATCGGCCACTGTTAATCCTGCAGTCAGAAATTCCCGATCGTGTGGTTGAACGTGCCATCAGCGTGGCCCGCCGTCACGATTGCCAGATTTTGCTGAACAACGCGCCAGCACGCGAAATCTCTCCGCAGGCGCTGAGTCAGGTCGATTTACTGGTGGTGAATGAGACCGAAGCCAGCTTTATGAGTAAAACCGCTGTCACGTCGGTTAAAGAGGCGATGGCCTGTGCGGCAGCGCTACAGCAGAAGGTGAATGGCCGGGTGATTATTACGCTGGGCGAGAAAGGCGCGGTGTTATCCGGTGATGCCGGTGCCAGACATTATCCCGCCGTGTTCTGTCCGGATGTAGTGGATACCACCGGCGCAGGGGATTCCTTTATTGGCGGCATCGCCTATTGCCTGGTGAACAACATCGATTTGGAAGAAGCGATTCCTTTCGCGGCTGAAATCAGTTCCTGCTCAATCCAGAAATATGGTGGTCAGAGTTCTTTCCCGATGCTGCCTGATGTGGCGCACGCGCTGACGCAAAATCGCCAGCGCCTGTTTGGTTGAAAAATACGGACCTGAAGCTCTGAACGGCACCTTTACAACATCAGACCATATACTTCGCAGCCTTCGTAAACGCCGATTAAGTACTGGCGCGCACCACAAAGTGCCAGTCCATCATAATGCGTTGAGCCGGCGAATCAGGTTGATCGATCTTATTCAGCAGCAAGGTAAACGCCTTGCGTCCCATAGCGCGCGACGGCTGCGCCAGCGTGCTCAGCGGCGGCGTGACCATTTCGGCGAGGTCGGATCCATCAAACCCCGTCACCGCTATATCCTGCGGCACGCGCAGCCCGGCGGCGTGAATGGCTGACAGCGCGCCCGCCGCTAAGGTATCCGACACGGCGAACACGGCATCTGGACGCTCGGGCGCTGCCAGCAAGGCTTCCATCGCCTGTTTGCCGGCATTAAAACTCAGCTCGGTGGCGTACGTGATGGCCTGCCAGCTGCGTGCTTCATGGATAAGTTGCTGCTGATAACCCGCCTGCCGCAGCTGCGCATATTTATAGCTGAGATCGTGGTTGATTAAGGCAATACGCTGTCGTCCCCTGCCCGCCAGAAACGCCACGACGTGCTTTGATGCCTGCACATCATCAATGCCCACGCAGGAAACATCACCGGCATCGGCGTATTCCGCGCATTGCACCCAGGGCGTTTCGCCAATCAGCTGCGCCAGTTCTGGCAACTTACTGAACGCATCCATAGTGATAATGCCATCCACCATTTTCCCGGCCAGCAATTGCAAACTTGAGCGGGAGCGCTCGATGTCTGAGCCAGAATTGCACAACAGAATGCGATAACTGTTTTTCTCCGCCTGCTCCTCAATGCCTTTCACCAACTCGGCGCAAAAGGGATTGGAGATATCCGACACCATCACGAGAATCATTGAGCTACGCGCAGTACGCAACTGACGCGCTAATAAATTTGGCTGGTAATTACTTGCTTTAATAGCGTGCAGGACTTTCTCACGATTCAGCGCTTTTACCGTATCGCTGTTATTCAGTACCCGTGAAACTGTTGCCACAGAAACGCCCGCTAAGCGGGCGATTTTTTGGATGGACATGCTTGCAACTCTTGCTCAGTCAGATACTACGGAGGCTAGCATAATTTCGCGCCCGCCTTAATCATGCGACTTTGCCGCATTTAACCCCAACTGGGCGCGGATGCTGGCCGCCTGCTGCGGTTGTGCGGCAAAGTCATCGAATGCCCGTTCGGCCACCGGAATGATGTGGCGACGAATGAAGTCGGCGCCCTCGCGCGCGCCGGTTACCGCCTCTTTCAGGCAACACTCCCACTCCAGCACCGCCCAACCGGCATAATCGTATTGCGCCAGCTTGCTGAAAATGGCCGGGAAATCGATCTGTCCGTCACCGGGTGAGCGGAAGCGACCAGCACGATCTATCCAGCGCTGATAACCGCCATACACGCCGCTGCGTCCGTTCGGCAGATATTCGGCATCTTTAACGTGAAAGGCCTTAATGCGCTGATGGTAGATATCGATGAACTGCAGATAATCGATATGCTGCAAGTGCAAGTGGCTGGGATCGAACAAGATGTTGCAGCGCGCATGATTGTTCACTAACGCCAGGAAGCGTTCAAACGTCACGCCATCATGCAAATCCTCACCGGGATGGATCTCGTAGCAGACATCAATGCCGTAGCGGTCAAACTCGTCCAGCACCGGCAGCCAGCGCCGCGCCAGCTCTGAGAAAGCTTCACTCAATAGCTGAGGATTGTGTGGCGGCCACGGATAGAGATATGGCCAGGCCAGCGAACCGGAGAACGTCGCGTGGGCCTGCAATCCCAGGTTGGCTGACGCGGCAGCTGCCTGCTTCACCGTCTGAATCGCCCACGCGGTGCGCTTTTCTTTGTCGCCACGCAAAGCGGGGGGTGCAAAACCGTCGAAGGCGCGATCGTGCGCCGGATGGACGGCAATCAGCTGGCCTTCCAGGTGCGTCGATAATTCACTGATCTGCAAGCCGTAGTTGGCCAGCAAACCCGTCACTTCATCGCAATAGGTTTGACTGGTTGCGGCGCACGGCAGATCAAAAATTAGCGGGTGATTACAAGGCATCTGTAGCGCCTTATAACCGAGCGCAGAGGCCCATTGCGCCAGCCCTGCCAGCGAATTAAACGGTGGCTGCTGCCCAATAAACTGCGCGAGAAAAATTCCCGGTCCTTTTAACGTTTTCACCTACACCTCCCGTCAATCAAACCGCTTCATCCCGGTATTTAAAGCTGAAGAGGAAAAGAACGGCGATCGCCGCCGCGGCAATCGCGGGGATCCACCAGAATGTTGCCCAGTTTTGCGCCGTGCCCTGTCCGGCAATCAGGCGGTTATACAGCGCGCCCGAGATCTGCGAGCCCAGCAGCATGCCAATACCGTAGGTGAACATCACCACCATGCTCTGCGCCTGCCCTTTCACTTTCTCGCCGGCGATGCGGTCGGTGTAAATAAAGCCCACCACAAAAAAGAAGTCGTAACAGACACCGTGCAGCAGAATGCCCATGTAGATCAGTGCGCGGCTTTCATCGTTCATGCCCAAGGCAAACAGCGCGTAGCGCACAAACCACGCCACCATGCCGACCAGCAACATGTATTTGACGCCAAGGCGGCGGAACAGCAGCGGGATCACCAGCATAAAGAAGATTTCCGACATCTGACCAAATGACATCGCGGTACTGACGTTACTCACGCCCGCATCCGCCAGCCAGGACGCCGTGTAGGCGTAATAGGTGCCGAGCGGGATGGAGATCAAGGTGGCGCAGAGAGCAAACACGAAGAAGTGACGGATTTTCAGCAGCGCAAAGGCATCCGCGCAGAACAGATCGCGTACTTTTAGCGGCATGCCTTTCGCCGGTGCAGGCGTATGCGGCAGCGTCAGACTGTAAATTGCCAACGCCACCGAGCAGATTGCGGCCAGGGTGAAAATCGCGGTACTGGAGGCGATGCCGGTAACACCAATAAAGATGCCCGCCACAATCCAGCCAATGGTGCCGAACACCCGCACCACCGGAAAACTTTTGTCACTGCTGGCCAGGCTGTGAAAGGCAATGTTGTTAGAGAGCGCCAGCGTCGGCATAAAACACAGCGTATAGCCAAACAGCAAGCCAATCAGCAGCGCGCCGTTTTCGGCCACCAGCGCGCCCGGGACAAACCATAAAAGCACCGCGCCCGCCAGGTTCATCACCGCCATGACTTTCTGTGAAGGGAAGAAGCGGTCAACCAACATGCCCAGCACAAACGGCGACAGTATTGAGGCGATCGGCCCTGCTGAGAAAGCATCACCAATCAGCAATGACATGTTGTGCTGCGTCATCACCAGCCCGAGCGTTACGGACCAGCTTCCCCAAATGAAAAACAGCATGAACATCATCAATGACAAGCGGGGAATCAGCAGATGCTGCTGCCTCACCGCGATCTCAGAATCTGTCGTTGTCGAAACCATGCTGACCTCGCGCCAAAAAGAAATCGATTACATTCCACAGAGAGAAACAAAGTAATCGATTACTTTGAGCAGTTCCTGGTGACCGATCACAATTCTTTTACAAGTGACCCGAGCATCACCGAGCGGCTTAGGCTGACAGTGATTGCACGCGCAGCCTTGCTGATTTGCACTATCCTGTGCGGGAGAGATTTTAATGACGATTCAGAGGAATGGGATGAGCGCCGATAACGAACATGAAAACAGTGCAGAAACGCTACTGCAAAGCGGGCAAGCCTGGAATGGCCAGCATATTGAACACTATCCAGCCGGTAAGCCCGAGATCACGGTGATGAAGATGACCCTTCCTGCCCATTCCGAGCTGCCGTGGCATACGCATCCGATGCCGAATACCGCGTATATTTTATCGGGATCGCTGACTATCGAAGACAAAGCCAGCGGCGAGACTAAAACGTTTAACGCTGGCGAAGCCTTTAATGAATCCATCGACATTGCCCATCGTGGTTTCACCACGGATCAGCGTGCCGAGCTGATTATTTTCTACGCCGGGGTTGAGGGCATGGAACTCTCTATTCCGCTGCCGGGTGAAGAAGCCGAATATTAATTATTCAGCAGCGCCTGTTTAAACGAATAGATATGCACCCGCGCCGCCTCTTCCGCTAGCTCGGCATTTCCCTGCTCCAGCGCCGCAATGATCGCTTCGTGTTCGGCGATGACTTCGTTCATGTGCGCAGCGCTGGAAAGCGTGGTGGCCCAGAAGCGCTGCGCCTGCGCATGGATAATGCTGAGAATATCGGCCAGCCGACCGTTGGCGGCGATGTCCGCCAGTACCTGATGAAATTCGCGGTCCAGCAGCATCATCTGTTCGCGATCGCGTGAGGCGCTGGCATTGGCAATGCGCTGATTCATCTCCCGCAGATAGACGATCTGCGCCGCATTGACCCGCTGCGAAGCCAGCCGCAAGCACAGCGCCTCATTCACCAGACGCACCTCAATTAACTCCAGCGCATCATCAATTGACAGCGGCGACACCATCACGCCCTTGCGCGGGATGATCTGCAACAGCCCTTCCGTCTCCAGCCGATGCACCGCCTGATTCACCGGCGTTCTGCCCATCTCAAGATCATCCATCACCTGCGCGATATTGAGATAGTCGCCCGGTTTGTAGCGCAGCGTGATCAGCCGGTGCTTGAACGCCAGATAGGCGCGCTCGTTAAGCGAAATGCTCTTCGGGGTCGTCGGCGAGCTCACATTTTCAGCCATCACATTACTCATCACGCAAATCCTTATTAGGTAACTGAGACATATTACACAAAAACCTGGCATGAAAATGGCTAGATTGAAATCACAGTGAAATTTCACACGCATTTCTCACCTGGAGATTGATCCCATGCAATTACGGTTTACAACAGATTACGCCGATGCGGCAGTGCTGGATGTTGAATTTAATCAACTTGTTATCGCGGGCTGGGTAGGACGTGAGCAGGAAGCGGTGCTGCACCATATCAGGGAGCTGGAAGCGCTGGGCGTGCCCGCTCCTGGTGCAGTGCCGCTGTTTTATCGCGTCGCAACCAATCAATTAACTCAGGAAACGCAGCTGGAGGTGGTCGGCGATCAGACGTCCGGTGAAGCTGAACCCTTCGTGTTTTTCCATCGCGGCGAATATTGGGTTTCGCTGATTTCCGATCATACCGATCGTCATCTGGAAACGTTCAGCGTAGCGCTATCGAAACAGGCGTGCATCAAACCGGTGGCCGGTCACGCGTGGCGCATGGCGGACGTCAAAGCGCACTGGGATCAGCTGGAGCTGCGCGCCTGGATCAACGTCAACGGTGATTGGGTGACTTATCAGCAAGGCGCCCTCTCCTCGCTGCTGACGCCACTTGATCTGCTAAGCCGCTATTTTGCAGCGGGCCAGGTTGAGGAAGGTTTCGCCATGTCGTGCGGCACGCTCAGCGCCATCGGCGGGATTCGTCCTGCCAGTGAATTCCGTATGGCGCTGCACGATCCGGTGCTGAACCGCACGCTGGAACACACCTACATCACTGGCTCGCTGCCGGTTATCGCCTGAGGTTCCCTATGACAACGTTATGGCAAGCGAGCCAGCAGCTGCTCGCCGGGCAAATCAGCCCTGAAACCCCGACCCAGCATGCACTGAGTGCAATTGCAGCGGAAAGCGGAGAAGGCAAACGCGTCTTCACTAAGGTGTATACCGCTGCTGCGCGCCAGCAGGCCGAGCAAGCCAGAGTACGCTGGCAGCAGCAACAGCCACGCAGCGCGATTGATGGTCTGCCCATCAGCATTAAAGATCTGTTTGATGTCGCCGGAGAAGTCACCACCGCCGGCTCCCACTTGCTCAGTAGCGCCAGCCCAGCCACGGCGAACGCCAGCATGGTGGATCGGCTGCAGCAGGCCGGTGCCGCCATCGTTGGCAAAACCAATATGAGCGAGTTCGCCTTCACTGGCCTCGGCGTCAATCCGCATTACGGCACACCCGCCAATCCGTGGCAGCGCGCGCAGCAGCGCATTCCGGGCGGTTCCTCTTCCGGTGCGGCAGTCGCGGTGAGCGATGGCATGTGTCTGGCGGCGGTTGGCACCGATACCGGCGGTTCGGTGCGCATTCCGGCGGCGCTGTGCGGCTTAACCGGTTTTAAACCGAGCGCCAGCCGCATCGATCAACGCGGAACGCTGCCGCTGGCGGCATCGCTCGACAGCATCGGTGTGATCGCTCACGACGTGCGCAGCTGCTGGTTGCTCGATAGCGTGATTGCCGATCGGCCGCTCACGCTGGATGAACGCACTCTATCGGACGCGCATTTCGTTATCCCGCAGACGCGTGTGCTGGCTGGCCTTGACGAACACGTCAGCGCCGCCTGGCTGCATGCGCTTGATGTGCTGCGCGCGCAGGGCGTGAAAATCACCGAGCTGCCGCTGCAAGAGCTGGCAGAACTGGACTCCATTAACGCGCGTGGCGGCATTACCGCGTGGGAAGCCTGGCAATGGCATCAGCATTACGCCCAATCCCAGCCAGAAGCCTACGATCCGCAGGTTCTGACGCGCATTAATCGCGGCAGCTTACTGAACGAAGAGGATGCCGCCGAACTTTACCAACTGCGCGCCGACTGGAAACAGCGCGTCGAGCAGGCGGTTGCGCCCTTCGACGGCATCCTGATGCCGACGGTGCCGTTGATCGCGCCGACGCTGAGTGAGCTTGAGGATCCCGCGCGCTACATGCAGGTCAATCTGCTGATGCTGCGCAACACCAGCGTGATCAACATGCTGGATGGCTGTTCGATTTCTCTGCCTTGCCATCAGCCCGGCGCTGCGCCGGTTGGCCTGATGCTCTCTTCCACCCATGGCAACGATGCTGCATTACTCAGCTGGGCTGCCGCGATTGAAACCACCCTGAAACGGAGTAGCTGATCATGACTCAACCCCACGGCATGCTGTTTGTCGCCACCAATATCGATGCTGCAGATGAAGCGGATTTCAACCAATGGTACGACCACGAACACGTTGAAGAGCGCGTGGCCATCAGCGGCTTTCTTAGCGGCACGCGTTATCAGGCGGTGGATGCCGAACGCAAATACCTCGGCCTGTATGAAACCGCATCGCTGGAAGCCTTTACCAGCGCCGATTATCACGCCGCCTTCACGCGCCAGACCGAATGGTCGGTGAAGAACCTCAACAAAATGGTCAATCCGATGCGCCGCGTCTGCGCCATCTCGCATCAGCATGGACAAGGCACCGGTAGCCATCTGGCGGTGCTGACCTTAAAAGCGGGTACAGATGTTGCATCGCTGGGCAGCTGGCAAAGCAGCGTGCAGCAAACGCCCGGCTATATCGCCTCACGTTTGCTGACGCCTGACACCACGCTGAGCTCGCCGCTGCCACGGGAAACCAGCGCAACGCGACCAATGCATCCGATGCTGCTGCTGACCTGCCGCGACGCCCAAGTGTGTAAAACCCTCGCCGCCGATGCCGCGCAGGCACTCAACGCGGACGTACAGCTCTACTCCCTCAGCTGGCAGTTAACCCAACAGGAGATGGCTCATGGCTAATACCGATTCAACGTTGCCGCACGCGTCAGGCGCGCGCGCCAGCCACAGCAAAACCGGTCGCCTCGCGGCGGCCAGCTCCATCGGTACCGCGCTGGAGTGGTATGACTTCACGGTCTACAACATCATGGCGGCGCTGGTGTTTAACCACGTCTTTTTTCCCAGCTTTGATCCGCTGGTCGGTACCATTCTGGCGTTTTCCACCTATGCGGTCGGCTACATTTCCCGTCCGGTGGGCGGCTTTATCTTTGGTCATCTCGGCGATGTCGCCGGGCGTAAAGCGGTATTGATCACCACCCTGGTGATTATGGGCGTCACCACCGCGCTGATGGGCCTGCTGCCTGGCTATGCGGTGTGGGGCATCTGGAGTCCAGTGCTGTTGGTGGCCTTACGCTTTATTCAGGGCATTGCATTAGGCGGCGAATGGGCCGGTGCAGTGTTGCTGTCGATGGAGCATGGCGATGCCGACAAGCGTGGCCGTAACGCCTCGTTTGCGCAGGTAGGTCCCTCGTGCGGTACCTTGATTGGTACCGGATTTATCACGCTGGTAACGGTTGCGTTGAGCGGCGAGCAGTTTCAGGAGTGGGGATGGCGCATTCCGTTCCTGCTGAGTCTGCTGCTGGTGATGTTTGGCTTATGGCTGCGTCGCGGCGTAGAAGAGACGCCAACCTTTGTCGCGATGCAGCAGGCGGAGAAAACCACGCATACGCCACTGAAAGAGGTGTTTGTTCGCTATCCGCGTGAGCTACTGATCGCTGGCGGTTCACGTATCGGCTCCGACGTGTTGTACGCGTTGGTGGTGGTGTTCACTCTTACCTACGTCACCACCGTGCTACAACTGCCGCGTCCGCTGGCGCTAATGGCCACCATGCTCGGCGCGATTGGCAATGCGATTACGGTGCCGATGTTTGGTGCGCTCTCCGACAAGCTCGGCCGTCGTCCGGTCTACATTGCCGGTGCGCTGCTGGCAATCGTTTGGTCGTTTGTGTTCTTTGTGCTGCTGGATAGCTCACAGCCGGTGCTGATTGTGCTGGCGGTGATTGGCGGCTTGCTGATTCATGCGGTGATGTACGGACCGCAGGCGGCGTTTGTCACCGAACAGTTCCCCAGCCACGTGCGCTACGCCGGATCGTCACTGGCTTACACGCTGGCGGGTATCATTGGCGGTGGCTTTGCGCCCCTGATCATCACGACCTTGTATAAAGAGATGGGCAGCACGCTGTGGGTATCGCTGTATGTCAGCCTGGCGTTGCTGATCACGCTGTTTGCGCTGTGGAAGGCAAAAGAGACCGCGCATCGCCCGCTTTAATCAGAGAGGTGTTTGGCGAGGGATTGCCAGACTTCAGCAGAGGAGAACAACAAGGCGCGGCACGCGCGACCCTATTAGTGCAGTTTTTTCGCCAGGATACGAATAGCTTTCTCGCAGGCGACTTTGGTTTTGCTGTCGGTGGAGCGCAAACTTAGGCGATACAACGCGCCTATGAGTTCCTGAACGGTAAGCGCTTCATCAGGACGCAGGATACGTGTCACTACCCTGCCCACCAATGCGCGAATCTCTTCCGTAATATCTGAATCTTCGTCTTTCACTTGCCCTCCGTCTTTACGCTTCGCTTATTTAGGAAGTATCCGACTCCTAATTAGACAAATTTTAGTCCAGCAGCTTCATAACTAACTTGATGGTCTCTGGTTCATCTTTTACATCGGTGATCTTGCCCACAACGCGCATGCCAAAGGCGATGCAGAGGATCAATCCCGCGGCGGTGTCCACATCCAGATTGGGCGTGACCGAGCCATCTTCCTGGCCCAGTTTGAGCAGCGAGGCGAGGAAGTTTTTATTACGAATGACCGCTTCACTCACCAGTTGCGAAAGATCGTCATCCAGCACCTGCAGCTCTACCGCGCTGCCCACCACTAAACAGCCGGTGCGACCTTCCACCGCCCGCGCGGAATCAAGGTAAAACTGCAGCAGCTCGCCGAGCTTCTCACGGCCGCTGGTGAACTGTGCCAGACGCTGGCGCAGATCGGCATTACGCACCGAAAGATAGCGTTCAAACACCAGCAGAAACAAGCTGCGCTTATCTTTAAAAGCCTTGTAGATGCTGCCCGCTGTCAACCCCATCGCTTCGCCCAGATCGTTAAGTGAAGCCGCATGAAACCCCTTCTGACGAAAAACAATCATGGCTTTGTCCAGAGCCTGTTCGATGTCGAACTCTCTGGGGCGGCCACGTTCTCTGCTTTTCATGTCGGTGGGTTGCGTTTTACTCATACGGATGGCATCAGGGAATGCGGGTTTCCAAAAGTTGACGGAAATGTCTTATCGACGATTACTATATCGCAACCCACCCTTGCCTGTATAGCCGGGCAAACATAATGCCTTATAGAGCAAAGAGTTAGAGAATCACTTTTTGCTATTAGCGGCTTTTTTCTCCACGCTGGCTCACACATTCGCAAATTTATGAGTCAGCTCACAGCTCAGGCAAGCAAAGCGCAAATCCTGTGCCAGGATTAATTCACCCGCTGGCATCAGGCCAGCGAAGGGCAGCACACAGTCACCACGAAATAGGGAGATCAACATGAACGAAGATCGTATTAGCGGCAACTGGAAGCAGTTCAAAGGGAAAGTGAAGGAAAAATGGGGCGACCTGACCGATGATGACATGACCGTGGTTGAAGGAAAACGCGATCAGCTGGTCGGCAAAATCCAGGAACGCTACGGTTATGAAAAAGACCGTGCGGAGAAAGAAGTTAAAGAGTGGGAAGATTCGAATAAGTACCGCTGGTAACGCCGCGCCGTTATGCCGGACAACTTTGTCCGGCATACAGCGATCAGTGCTGCGTTGAGTCATCCGCCGAAACGTTTTTCGCCCTAAAGCTCATCACGTTCTCTTCCGATTGCTCAACCTTGTCGGCTGTGCTGCTGTTCGTCACCAGCTCTAAAGCCAGTCTGGCGATCCGTACCTCTTCCGCCGTCACACCCGCATGTATCATCTTCTCTAATTGCGCGAGCAGCGTGGTACGCGAAACCGGCGCATCCTGGTTAAATAATTCCATCACCGCATCACCAATCGCGATGTCGCATAACTGTTTGTCATTACTGTTTTTCATGGGCTCTCTGTAATCGTCTCAACCAACCCTGGCCGGGGGATCCTGACGTGGCTGAGCATACCCACTGAGAAAAAAACGTCAAATACAAAAAAATGTCGATGCAATCGAAAATGCTTCGACATTGCAGGCTATGCGTTAAACGTCGAGTTTGCGGCCTGTCAGCCACTCCGGGATCGCGGTGTTAGCGGAAGGAATTGTGAAGATAATGGCCTGAAGAGTATTGGGTCTATGAGAATTCATTAATATTTATTGCGCGATAAATCGCGCCGCTACCAATACGTGCACTGATTCCGTAGCGACGCAATTTATTGCGCGACCGCATTAACTCAGCGTCAACTTCCGTTGCGGATGCGTCGCCGGCAGTTTGCTCTTCTGGCCGAAAATCTTCTCGCGCAGCGTGCCTGGCTTGTACGCCGTCTGCGCCAGGCCGCGTTTTTGCAGCACCGGCACCACGTGTTCAACCCACTCATCCCACCAGCCGAGCGTGGTGACCGGCACCACGTTAAAACCATCAACGCCAGCATCAGCAAACTGCTGCACCCGGTCGGCGATCTGTTCTGGCGTACCGGCGAAACGGCCCGGTAGCAGCGCATGTTGAATCAGGTATTCGCGCCAGGTCAGCACGCGGCCTTGCCCATAATCGGCATCGACCGCGATACGGAATTTCGAGCGCATGTGCTGGCTGAACTCTTCGCGCCGGCTCAGTTCGGTCAGCGGCGTATCGGGATCGATATTCGCCAGATCGATGCCCGAACCGCCGCTGTAGAAGCCCTGCAATGCATTGATATCAATATTGTCGAACAGATATTGCTGCTTACGCTTCGCCTCTTCCTCGGTCGATCCAATCACGGTGGAAAGCATCACCAGCTTCTTCAAATCCTCCGGCTGGCGACCGTAATCGACCACATCCTGATTGAGGATGGCGATATCTTTGCGCGCGGTGTCTGGCGTTTGCGATGGCAGGAACGTCACTTCGGCATTGCGCGCGGCAAAGCGGCGTCCGGCATCCGAGTTGCCGGCCTGGAAGAACACCGGGCTGCGCTGCGGCGACGGCTCAACAATGTGCGGCCCTTCCACCCGATAGCGCTTACCGACGTGGTTGATTTTGTGGATCTTGTCGGCATCGAAAAAGCGGTTAGTCGCGGGATCGTGCAGCACTGCGCCCTCTTCCCACGACAGTTCCCACAGCTTATATGCCACATCGAGATACTCCTGCGCCCATTCGTAGCGCTCATCGTGCGGCACAATGTCCTGATAACCGTAGTTGCGGAAGCCATTGGAGAGATACGAAGTCACGATATTCCAGCCGATGCGACCGCGGGTAAATTCATCCAGCGAGGAGATTTGGCGCGCAAACGAGAACGGATGGGTCTGAATCACGTTGCTGGTCACCACCAGACCGAGATTTTCAGTCGCTAAACCCAGCGCCGAAAGAATGGTGATCGGATCGGGCTCGGGGAACTGGGTGCCAGCGCGCATGGTGGTTTTGCCGTCGCCATATTCGATGTCATACACGCCCACTACATCGGCGATGAACAAGGTATCAAACAGCCCTTTTTCCAGGGTTTTCACCGTCTGCACATAGGCATCAAGCTGGTTGTAGTTGTACTGCACCTGACCTTCCGGCGTGCGCCAGTAACCGTGGCTGTGATGATTCGGTGTGAGATGCAAAAATCCGTTATAAATCAGTTCGCGTGACATGTTCGCTCCAGTAGCAAAGTTAAGCGGTTTCCAGCGCGGCCAGGCGTGGCAGCGAGGCAAGTAACGTCTGGGTGTAAGGATGGCGCGGGCGGTAGAACACCTCATCGGCGGCGCCCTGCTCGACCGCCTGGCCGTTCTGCATCACCAGCACGCGATCGCTCATGTGATGGATCACGCCGAGATCGTGCGAGATAAACAGGTAGCTGACGCCGAGCTGCGCCTGCAGATCGCTGAGCAGATCGAGAATCTGCGCCTGAATGGTGACGTCCAGCGCCGAGACCGCTTCGTCGAGCACAATCACTTTGGGATGGGTCGCAATCGCGCGGGCAATCGCCACACGCTGCCGCTGGCCGCCCGACATGCGCGCCGGCCATTGGTTGAGATGCTCCGCGCCGAGCCCAACCGCTTGCAGCAGGCTAATAGCCCGCTCGCGCGGCGCCTGCGTCGGCGCATGCCGATCGAGTGCAATCGCATCCAGCAGGATGTCGGCCACGCGCCAGCGCGGATCGAACGAAGAGAGCGGATCCTGATATACCACGGCAATCTGGCGACGAATGGCACGCTGATCGGCGGCGGACGCATGGCTCCACGGCTGGCCGGCAAACAGCACCTCGCCGCTGTCCGGTGATTCCAGCGCCAGCGCGATGCGCGACAAGGTGGTTTTACCCGAACCCGACTCGCCGACAATTCCCAGCGTCTCGCCGCGCTTCAGGGTAAAGGAAACGTCATCGACGGCGCTGGTGCCCGCGAAAACGCTTCACGATATGCCGCGCTTCCAGCAGCACTTCCGCTGAGGGCGTTACGGATGGGATTGGCACGCTGGGCGCGCTGCCGGAAAGGCGTTGTCCTTTGGTGTGTTCGCTGGGAATCGCGTTTATCAAACCTTGGGTATACGCATGCTGCGGCTGTTGCAGCACCTGCTGCGCCGAGCCCGCCTCCACAATCGATCCGCCCTGCATCACCAGAATTTGATCGGCGATTTTTGCCACCACCGCCAGATCGTGGCTAATCAAAATTACGCTGGTGCCACGATCCAGCATCTGGCGCAGCACTTCCAGCACCTGCGCCTGCACCGTGACATCCAGCGCGGTGGTGGGCTCATCGGCGATCAGCACATCCGGATGCAGCGCAATCGCCGAGGCGATCAATGCGCGCTGGCGCAAACCGCCCGACAGCTCTCCCGGCCGCTGGCTGGCTCGATAAGCCGCCTGCGGCACGCCAACCTCTTCCAGCAAGGCCTGCACTTTCTGCTGGCGGCTGGCGGCGTTGCCCCAGCCATGCAGCGCCAGCGCTTCGGCGATCTCTTTGCCCACCGGACGCAGCGGATCCAGCGACACCAGCGCGTCCTGCAAAATGAAACCCACTTTGCTGCCGCGCACCTTGCGCCACCAGTTGTCGCTCCGCTGCTGCAGCGTATCACCGTGCAGGCTCAGCGTGTCAGCCTGCACGTGTAATCCGTCTCCAGCTAATCCCACCAGCGAACGGGCGGTGACGCTTTTCCCCGATCCCGATTCACCCACCAGCGCCAGACATTGCCCGCGTTGCAGCGCGAAGCTGACGTTCTTCACAATATGGCGCGGTTGCCCGCTTTCGCTGCTGGCCCAGATATTCAGGCCGCGCACATCAATCACATTGTTGCTCATTAGCGCGTCTCTCCTTCCGCTCGCTGCTGGATGTAGCGGCCAATCTGCGTAAACGACAGCGCCACCAGCACAATGGCAATGCCCGGCAAGACTTCCAGCCACCAGGCGACGGTGACGTTAATTTTTCCGGCTTCAAGCAGCGCGCCCCATTCTGGCGACGGCGGCACCACGCCTAATCCAAGAAACGACAGACCGGATGCCCACACCACCGATTGCCCGATGCCTAACGCCACCAGCGAGAACAGCGGCCGAAACACGTTGGGCGCGATGTGCTGGGTAAACAGCCGCGGCCACGGATGCCCGAGCGCACGCGCCGCTTCGACATAACCGGATTGTTTGACCTGCAATGCCTGGGCACGCACCAATCGCGCATAGCCGGGCGCGGTGCCAATGCCGACCGAGATCAGCAAACTGCTGGCGGAGGGACCCAGCAGCGCGACAAACAGCAGCGCCAGCAGCAAGGTGGGAAACGCCAGCAAGATCTCCAGCAGACGATTAACCGGCTCCGCCAGCCAACGCGGTCCGAGTGCGGCGCTAAAGCCGAGCACCACCGCGCCAAATAACGCAATCACCATCGCGCCGATGCCAATCAGCAGCGACTGACGCGTGCCCCAGATAATGCGGCTATAGAGATCGCGGCCAATGTCATCGGTGCCGAGCCAGTTGGCCCACGAAGGGGCTTGCAGCGCGCGATAGAGATCGGTGCTGAAGGGATCGTGCGTCGCCAGCACGCCAGGCGCGATGGCCGCGACAATAAAGAACAGCGCCACAATGGCGGAAAGCAGCACTGAGAGCGGCAATTGCCAGCTCACGCGCGTAATGCGCGGTCCGGCGTAATCCGTGAGATGAGTTGTCATGGGCGACCTCGCAGGCGGGGATCGACGATCAGGTAAATCAGGTCAACCACCAGGTTAATGACGATGTAGAGGAAACTGATGAGAATCACGATGCCGGAAACCAGCGCAAAATCCTTGTTGCTCACCGCATTGACCAGCACATTGCCAAGTCCCGGCCGGGCAAACACCGCTTCCACCAGCACCGCGCCAGAGAGCAAATTGCCAATTGCCCAGCCGCTGAGCGTGATGGCCGGAATCAGGGCGTGGCGTAATACATGGCGCAGCCGCACGCCCGCCAGACTCATGCCGCGCGCCCGCGCCGACAGCACAAATGGCTGCTGCATGCTGCGTTCAAATTCGCCGCGAATGGCGTGACCCATAAAGCCCGCCAGCGGAATCGCCAGCGTGATGGCGGGCAGCACGGTGCCGAGCAGTCTGGTGCCGCCGACCACCGGGAACCAGCGCAGACCGATGGCGAAAACAATCAGCAGCAGAATACCAATCCAGTACTGCGGCAATCCGGCCATGATGGTTTCCACTGCCGAACCGAATGCCGCCAGCCGACGGTTACGTCCGGCGGTGAGCAGCGTCCACGGAATGGCAATAATCCACGCCAGCAGCAGCGCGGCAATCGCCAGAGTAAAGGTCGGCAGTAGCTGCTCGGCAATGATGTGCACCACCGGCCGCTGCAACTCAAAGGAGAAACCAAAATCGGCGTGCAGCAACCGCCAGAAATAGTGCAGATACTGCTCGACAATCGGCTTATCGAAACCGTACTGCGCGTTGATCGGTGCCAGCTCCGCTGGCGTGCGTTCAATCACCTGCCCGGATGTGATATTCAGCAGGATGGTGGCGCGATCGCCCGGCAGCACCGACAGCACCAAAAACGTCACGGTGATGGTGCCCCACAGCACGAACAGCGCGGAGGCGATGCGCAGTGAAATCCGCCGCAGCAGCGACGCCGTACGGCTGCGTGGCGCGGCAACGCTGGCCACATCGGCGGTGCTGTTTTGCGGCGACGATGACATCAATTCACTCATGGCTGCTCCTGCACGAAGTAAGCATCGTTAAAGTTCAGCAATCCGTTGCCCTGATCCTGCCAAAGCCCGCGAATGTTGTTGGCAATGGCAACGTTGTAGGTGAAGTTGTAGCCGCCGATGGCAATCGCCTGATCGTCAAACCACTTTTGCAGCAGGTCGAACTTTTGCTGGCGCCGTTGCGCATTCGGCTCACGCTGCGCATCAAGGATTTGCGCTTCCACTTCGGGATCATTGAAAAAGCTGGTGTTGTTGCCGTTGAACGCGCCGTTGAGCGCATGGTTGTAGACGATGTCGAGGATGTTGGGCGACGGCCAAACCCAGTAACCAAAGCTGATTTCTTTATCTGCCGGACGCGAACGTGCGCCGGCAAAGCCTTCGGTTTGCGTCAGCGGGATCAGATCCAGCTTGATGCCAACGCGTTTGACCTGATCCTGCACCGCCTGCAGCATCAGCGCGCCCTCCTGGTCGATAATCGCCTGAATAAACGGCAAGCGCGCATCCAGCGTTTTGCCGTCTTTGGTGCGATAGCCGGCGGCATCGCGCCCGGTCCAGCCGGCGGCGTCCAGCAGCTGATTGGCTTTGGCGATATTGAGTGAATAGCGATCGTCGACATTGAGATAGAGCGGCGTGCTTTTACTCAGCGAGCCGTTGCCCTCATACGGTACCGCACCTTTGAACACGGTTTTGACGATCTGCTTGCGGTCCAGCGCGTAAGCAAACGCCTGGCGCACCCGCTGATCGGTAAACGGACCGCGCTGCACATTAAAGGAGAACGCCTGCGGCCGTCCGGTGGCGACGTAGGAGAGCGTTTGATAGTGACGCTGCAGCGCCTGCCACTGCGCGGACGGCGGCTGATAAATCACATCCGCGCCGCCGCTCACCAGCGCGCCCCAGCGCGTGGTGGCATCCGGCACGAACTTCCACTCCAGATGCTTGATATATGCCGGGCCGTTGTGGTGCGCGTTTGGCGGCGCCCAGCGATAGTCGTCATTGCGCACAAAACTGATGCCATCGCCGCGCACCCAGCGCGCCACTTTCCACGGCCCGGTGCCGACCGGTCGTAAGCACTTCTGCTCGCTGCTGTTATGCGCCAGTGAATCGGGTGATTGAAATCCGTAATGACCGTTTGCCAGCACGTTATAGATTTCAGGATTCGGCTCAGATAAATGCAGCGCCACGGTATAATCATCAACCTTGGTAAAACCGGTCATATAAGTAAAACCGTGCCAGCCGATGCCTTTTTGCCACGCCGGATAATTCGCAACAACCGCATCGGCATTAAACAGATCGCCATCGGTAAATTTAACGTCGTGGCGTAAATGAAAAGTAATGGTTTTACGATCGGCGGATTCACTCCAGCTGGCAGCCAGCCACGGACGAATCTGTCCGTTGTCATAACTCACCAGATAATCAAAAACCTGACGCGATAAATATGCTTGCTGCACCCAGCCGCCCCACAAGCATGGCGGCTCCTGCTCATGCAGATAAACCAGCGTGCCGTCGCTATAACGAGGCGGCGCGTTCTGCGCGCTGACGCTTAAGGGCAACGCACCACTTATCATCGCCAATATCGGTATAAATAAGCGCTGAAGAAGCTGATATTTCATTTCTCACTATTTCCCGGTCAAAAGCTAATAACAGATTTCGCGTGGATCTATTCCGCTTGAAATTATATTTTCTGGAAATTAATGGGTAATTTTCGGACTCGCGTTTGAATAGAGCACAGATATAAAGCGCGGCAAATAACAATAGTGGCAGTCAATATGCAGAAATGAATTATTTGTTCCATATAGTGAAATAAGCAGAGATTAGTTATTTGGCGAAATAGCTTACGCAGAAAAAGCATTAAATCGCGCCCGATGGCGATGACATAGTAATGAAAATTTCTATGCTGGAGAGAAGCGTCATGTCGCACATCGAATCAGGTTGGGGAGCTGGCCCGTCATCTCGTTATGAACAGCTTGCGGAGCGTTTCCGTCCTGTGTTCAGGAACATACGCGCGGGCGCGATTGAGCGAGAGCTGCAGCGTCAACTGCCGCTGGAGCAAATTGCGTGGCTGAAACAGAGCGGTTTCACCGCACTGCGCGTGCCGGAGAGCCATGGTGGACTCGGCGCGACGCTGCCTGAGCTGTTCGCGCTGCTGATTGAGCTCGGCGAGGCGGATTCCAATCTGGTGCAATCGATTCGCGGTCATCTCGGCTTTGTGGAGAACGTGCTGAACAGCGGCAGCAGCCCGTTTCGGGATAAGTGGCTAACGCGCCTTGGACGCGGTGAAATCGTTGGGCCGGCGTGGAGCGAAACCGGCGATGCGCGCCAGTCTGAATTCTCCACGCGCATTGCACGCAGCGGCGAATCCTGGCGGCTCAATGGCCGCAAGTTTTACACTACCGGCTCGCTCTATTCTGACTGGATTGATATCGGCATCACCGATGAAAACGGCAAAGGCATATCGGTGACGGTATCCCGCACCGCCGAGGGCGTGACGGTGCTCGACGACTGGAACGGTTTCGGCCAAACCCTGACCGCCAGCGGCACGGCGATTTTTGCCAACGTGGCGATCGCCGCCGATGACTTCAACGAAGAGATTCATTTCAGGTATTCACCGGCGTTTTATCAGCTGATTCATCTGGCGACGCTGGCTGGCATTGGCCGCGCGCAGAGCGGTGAAGTGGCGCAGCAGGTGGCATCGCGCAGCGGCGCGATTGTGCTGCACGCCGCCAGCGCGGTGCAGCGAGCGTATGACGCCCACTTTAGTGGCGATCAGGAGGTGGAGAACCATGCGGTGGCGATCGCCGAGTTGGAAGTGTCGCAGTCGCTGAATGTGGTGAGCGATCTGCTGCTCAATGCCAGCTCGACGCTGTTTGATGCGCTGGGCGCGTCGGCCACGCTGAAACCGCTGGCGCTGGACCGCTTCTGGCGCAACGTGCGCACGCTTTCCTCGCACAATCCGCGCATCTACAAGGATCGCATCGTCGGTGATTTCGCGGTGAACGGCACGTTGCCACCCGAGCAGTGGCGCATCGGCATAGCGGATAAATCATCTGTATAATCAATGTGGATGATTGCACCCTCCCGTAGCGGCGCAATTTATTGCGCAATAAAGTGCGCCGCTACGGATTGTGCATGATATTGCCGCCATGAGACACTCTGGCTTATTCCGTCAAAATGTCTATTTCATGCCATGAAAACCTTTCTGATTATTGTGCCCGACGGCGGCATGCTGTTTGAAGCGGCGGGTATCGCCGATATCCTGATGCGCGCCAATCAGCATCTGCCGGTTGGCGTCGATCAGCAGCGCTATCGCGTCAGCCTCGCCACTACCCAATCGCATCAGGTGATCCACGGCCAATCCGGCCTCAATCTATTAGCCGATCTCAAGCTGGCCGATCTCGATCCGCGCACTGCGTGGGACACCATCATGATCACCGGGCGCGGCGACAGCGTGGAAGAAGGCAATATGGTGGTCGATTTCATCAAGCTGGCGGCTCCGCAGGCGCGTCGCGTGGTGTCGGTATGTGGCGGCGCGATGCTGCTGGCGGAATCCGGCTTGCTGGCAGGTCGCCGCGCCACCACGCACTGGCGCTTGCTCGATACCTTGCAATCGCGCTATCCAGCGATTCAGGTGGAAGGCGGTCCGCTGTTTATTCAGGACGGACCGATCTGGACCTCCGGCGGCGTCAGCTCGGGCTTTGACCTGACATTAGCGCTGGTGGAAGAGGATTTCGGCTTTAGCGTGGCGCGTGATATTGCGCAGGACATGGTGATGTATCTGCGCCGTCCCGGCGGACAGATGCAGTTCAGCCGTTTTCATCTGCAAACGCCGAGCGGCATTGGCCCGATCGGTGAACTGCAGCACTGGATCCGCGCCAACCTCGCCGAAGATCTCTCTGTCGAGAAACTGGCGGAGCGCGTCGCCATGAGCCCGCGCAACTTTACCCGCGTGTTCACCCGTGAAACCGGCGCGCCGCCCGCGCGCTATGTGGCCGAAGCGCGCCTCGCCGCCGCGCGTGAACAACTGGAACAAAGCAACGACACGCTGGATCGCATCGCGCAACAGACCGGTTTTGGCAGCAGCATCAATTTACGCCGCAGCTTTGAGCGTCAGCTGCATCTCACGCCGGGCGAATATCGCCAGCGCTTCCACTGTCGGAAATTGGCGTAAAGTGATCCTTTTTTGGCATTTACGCCATCACACCATCGGCTTAGAGTGACTCCAGCATCTTCGGAAAAGGAGTCAATCATGACTAAGATCGGCATTAACGGCTTTGGCCGTATCGGACGTAACGTTTTTCGTGCAGCGCTGGGCAGCGATGATATTGAAATCGTCGCCATTAACGACCTCACCGACAGTAAAACCCTCGCGCATCTGTTGAAACACGACTCCCTGCTCGGCAGGCTACCGGCGGAAGTGGAAGCCGGTGAAGGCGAATTGCGCATTGATGGCAAAGCGGTGCGCGTGTTCAGCGAGCGCGATCCGGCGAATATTCGCTGGCGCGATGTCGGCGTGGATATCGTGATTGAAGCCACCGGCTTCTTCACCGAACGCGACAAAGCCGCAGTGCATATCACCAGCGGCGGTGCTAAGCGCGTGATTATCTCCGCGCCGGGCAAGAACGATGACCTGACAATTGTGCTGGGCGTGAACGATAAACGTTACGATCCGCAGCAGCACTTTGTGGTGAGTAACGGCAGCTGCACCACCAACGGCTTAGCGCCAGCGGCGGCAGTGCTGCACCAGGCGTTTGGTATCGAGCACGGTTTAATGAACACCACGCATGCTTATACCAACAGCCAGGTGCTGCACGATCAGCCGGAGAAAGATCTGCGCGGTGCGCGGGCGGCGGCGTTGTCGATTGTGCCTTACTCAAGCGGGGCGGCGAAGGCGCTCGGTCGGGTGATTCCGGAGCTGGAGGGTCGATTGACCGGCTATTCCCTGCGCGTGCCGGTGCCGGTGGTTTCGATTGTGGATTTGACCGTGACGTTGAAACGCGACGTGACCGCAGAAGAGGTGAATGACGCGTTTAAAGCCGCGGCGGCAGAAGGTCCGCTGCAGGGTATTCTTGGATACAGCGACGAGCCGCTGGTATCAAGCGATTATCAGGGCGATGCCCGTTCATCGATTATTGATGGGCTTTCTACGCTGGTGATTGGCGGCAATCTGGTGAAGATTCTTGCCTGGTACGATAACGAATGGGGCTTCTCCAATCGTCTGGTGGATTTAGCGCGGTTGATGGCAAAACGCGGGTTGTGACTTTAGGTTCGTCTTTCGAGCAGTCTATACCACCGAAAGCACACATTGTAGCGGCGCAATTTATTGCGCGATAAATCGCGCCGCTACGGAATATGCGATTATTGAATCGTCAAGATGTTACCTGAGCCCCATCGCATCCTTCAGGGTAAAGAACAGATCGGTCTGATCGGTCAAGCCCACCACGTTAGCCGCATGCGGGCCGTACGCCGCAATGCGCACCTGCGTGCCGGTGTGTTCCTGCGAATCCTCTTCTGAATTGCCGTAGCTGATGGTCATCACCGCGCCATCTTTGGTATTCACCGCCTGCGTCAGACCTGGCGCTTTGGTGCCGTTTTCCACGATCTGGCTGCTGTGCGCGTGGTCGGCGGTCACCACCACCAGCGTGTCGCCATGTTCGCGCGCAAAGGCCAGCGCCTGCTGCACTGCCTCATCCAGATCAACGGTTTCACCAATTTGACCGCATGGATTGGCCGCATGATCCTGCTTATCAATCGACGCGCCTTCCACCTGCAGGAAGAAGCCTTTCTCATTAGTGCTTAGCAGATCGATGGCTTTTTTGGTCATCTGCGCCAGCGTCGGTACCGAAGCCGGACGCTCTTTATTCACTTCACAGGTCACCACCGGCTTATCAATGTTGCCGTGATAGCTGGCTTTAGGTCCCTGCCAGCGCACCGGCATATTGCCGTCGGCAAACAGGCCAAGCACCGGTTTACTCTGGTCGGCCTGCTGAATGGCGTTCATGCCATCGAGATTATCAACCCACTGATAACCCAGCGCCTGTGCCTGCTCGCGCAGGGTTTTATCCTGATACTCGCCAGCTTTGGCGGTTTCGCCGAAGGATTTCGCGCCGCCGCCCAGCGTGACGTCCGCACGGATTTTTAGCATCTGCTCGGTAATCGATCCTTTACCGCCCTGCTCCAGCGCGTTAGTGGGGCACAATTCGCTGGTTTTCTCCGGGCCGTAGCATTTGCGCGAAGTGACGTGCGCGATCAACGCTGCTGGCGTGGCATCCTGCAGCTCGGCGGTGGAGACGTTGCCGGTGGCTTTACCGGCGGCTTTCGCCAGCTCAAGAATCGTTACCTGATCTTTGCCGTTCACGTCGACGCCAATCGCGCCGTTATAGGATTTGGTGCCGGTGGCCCACGCGGTGGCCGACGCGGCGGAATCTGTCACGTAATTCGGCTTGTGGGTTTTCTTATCCAGTGAATAGTGCGTGTATTGACCGGTGAGCGGCAACGCATCAAGGCCGGGGAAGAAACCGCCTGCGCCCCGCGCCTGATTACGCGCGGCGGTGATTTCCGAATCTCCCATGCCGTCACCAATCAGCAGAATCACGTTTTTTGCGGTGTTATTACTTAATGACGCTCTTAGCGCTTCGGTCTGGTCGCCGGTGAGACGACGGGCGCCGCCGTGCTGGGTGACATCACCGGTTGCAGCGCGGGAATAGTGTGCATCGTCTGCCACTGCTGATGTCGCGATCAGAGAAGCCAGCAGCGTAACCGTAAAGAGAGGTATCTGTTTCATTTATAAGCATCCTTTTCCATAGATATAACCAAATGTTTCCGCGGACAAGTCTGCGACAGTGCGGTGACATTTTTGTGACAGAGAGGGAATGATTTGATGACAGAATCGCCATGATGAGCAGGCTAACGGCAATACGCTCAGAGCTTAAGCGAATAGAACAAAAGGAGAAAATAGCGCTTGACCCTTTTCAGCGATCTCCCTATAGTAGCGCCCCGTTGACCCAGCGCGGTTGACAAAAAAATGTGGTGAGGTGTCCGAGTGGCTGAAGGAGCACGCCTGGAAAGTGTGTATACGGCAACGTATCGGGGGTTCGAATCCCCCTCTCACCGCCACATTCTAAAGAAGAGCCTGAACGAAAGTTCAGGCTTTTTTTTTGCCTGTTTTCTGCGAGGGGGATTCGAACCCCGTCAGGTTCGATACCTGGCGAAAGCAAGTTACACCGTGAATTGTGCTTAATCGTACTCTCTTGCAGATGTGACTATCTCTTGATAGCTGGCGATAAGCTGCTTCAGGTGCATTTCCGCTTGTGATAGCTGATTCTGTGTAGCGTCATCGTCCGATTGCTGCAACACGCGCAGTTCCTCTTCCAGTGGCACCGTTTCGTTGAACGCCTGCGTCATATTGTAGACCGCAGTTTTCAGTTCGCTCACCGTCAAATATTTGCCGCGCTTCTCGTCAAGTCCATTCAGGCGCTGCGACAACGCGTTGAGCTGCTCCATGCCCTGTTGCCATCCCTGCATTTTATCTGCTGGCATTGCTGCCGCGTTAAGCTGCTTGTTCCAGCGTGCGCTCATCGTTTTAACCGCATCCGAATCAGGCCACAACAGGCTGGCCTGCATTACCAGCGTATTACCGAGTTGCAGATTCCAGTCCGGCGATACGTTTTGTAGCCGGTTCAATTGCTGCTGCGTTTGCTCCAGCCATGCCGCTTCGTTTAGCCATTCGGGGGGATTCGCCTGCAGTTCAGCCATCATTTCCGGTGAGAGAGGCGCAGGAAGTGGTGATATTGAAGCCAGTAATGCTTGCTGTAACGGAGATTCCTGCTCAGTTTTTTGCACAACCAAATAGCCTGTAGCGGCGATGAGTAACACGCTCAGCAGCGTCGCGCCCACGCCACTGATAAACGCCCGACGGCGCAGCCGCCGCAAATCGGGTGCCGGCGCACCCGCAGAAGGAACGTACACCCAGCCACTGACTTCTGCACTTGCTAACGTCAGTGCGGGCTTCTCAATCGGAACGACTTCAGGCAGCTTAGTCACAGCATCAGATGTTGAAACATCGCAGTGTTCCAGCATCACCACCGCACTGCGAATGCGGTCCAGCAGCGGATCAATCTGACTAAGCTGACGCAGTTCAAGACGTTGCAGATGATCGCCAACCTTGCTGAGCAAGCGCGCCGCCTGGCTCAGCGCCGTTAAGTCTGCTTCGGTTATCGTTTGAGTACGCAGGAATTGCTGCAACCGACGACTCAGTCCCGCCAGCAGTTCGATACGTGAATGTGCCGGTTGCGGCCATAACGTCGGCCAATCGCGGGTAATCAATGCTACTAGCACCGCCAGGCCTTCCGCCATCCCCGCCGCTCCAGCAGTATTTGCACGTGCAAGCGTGTACCAAACTGCACCTTGCAATTCGACACCGTTTTTTTCGAACAGCGTTAAACAGAGCGTGGAGACGTGCGGCCAATCGACATCCGGACGCGCCGGATGCGTGAGTTTCTGCATTTCCTGACGCAGCGCAGCATATTCCGCGAACGCGCGTGGATCGCCGCCGGTTTTGACGAAGCGAGGTTGAGATGAAGTCATTGCTGTGTTCCGAAAAGCCTTAATCAGGCGAAAAAGAAAGTTATTCAGATGGTAAGTTCGCGCCCAGTTTTGCTATCAAGACAACGTTTGGTTGTCGGCTCCCAGTAGGCGTAAATATTTTGGCTGTTGACGCACCGCTGCATCCGCTCCTGTGGATTATCCACAGCGCGCTGCTGCACTTTATTTTCAGGTTTTTGTGTAGTAATCGAAGATCGAGGAGTTGTGTGCGATGGTTTTTTGTTAGCGGGTTTCTTTTCAGGGCTTCTCGCCGGCGCTGCTGGTTCGCTTGCGAAGTAGTCAGCAGACTTTCTTTTTGCCCCATGGCAATGATAGCCGCCATTTTTACGATCGTTATGACAGCCCTCGGAATTAGTTCTGCCTGGATGCGCGTTGGCATCATTAACGGCACCTGCATTGATTAAAACCAGCACTCCGAATAACAGTAATTTCTTCATTTACGACTCCATTCGCTCTTCTCAAACAAAAGCTCGGACATCTAAATACTGCTGCTGTTTCATATGACGGATCATCACACGGCCCTCCGGCATAAATTCGGTGCCGAAGCATACTAATCCGATCTCTTTCAGCTCAGCATCAATCGCGTAGCGCAGTTCACCGGGCATGTTTTGCTCCAGTAAAATGACATCAATGCGCTTCAGCCGCGGCTCATATTTAAGTAGCACTTCTGAGAGCGTATAAAGCAACTGATGCGCGGTGCCCGGCATGCCCTGCAAAATACGTGACATATCCGGTAGACCGTAATCAGGGATGTGCGACAGCGATCCGGCGCGGGTATTGAGGATGCGCTGCATGTTGTCCAGCACCGACAAAATCACCTGATTCTCTTCACTCAGGCGTTCAGTTTCAAATTCTCCTGCAAAATTGCCCAGAAGAGTTTCGTATAACGAGATTTGGGATTTATTCACGTAGATGACTCATTACTATCGGGTGGATGATATTGCAGATTTAAAATCATTTAAACAACGAAGAGGAACAGGGATAAGACAACGTTTTCCAATAGCGCTATCGATAAAGCTATAGAATATAACCTCTTTAAAAACTGCCTCTTCAATCAAAGTATGTAAATTAAAACATTGTATTACGCCTGACTTAATATAAACTTCGCCAGTATCACCATGAATATTTAAATTACATTCACTACTCCCTATAACCTGTAAAAGCCTTCTTGTATGTATAGCCAGACTAACCATCAAAAGAGATTTACGCATAAACTTTCGAAGACTCAAAAGGAGAAACTGCATTTTTCTGGTACTGAGAATATTTTTATAAAACCTTAAAGCAGAAAAACCGAACGCTAGAGAAAGCACATAGATTAAGATATTACTTAAAGTAAAGCCCAACCAAATTGAAAAAACCAAACTTAACACAATATAGTAGCATGACAACATTAGAGGGATATAAAGCAAGAGATCATCCTTTGTCTTCCCACTCAAAAATTCAACTCTATTATAAATCGAAAACCTTTTTACATAGGCGCGTCTAATGTAAAATATCACCCTGTCTGTTTCAATATCATTCAATTCGAAATTAACTTTCATCTTAGATTAGCCATTAATTTAGATTAACATGCTCTAATTTCAATTCCACATTCCAGAGCTCTGCTAAAGACATCGCTAATTGAGGATATACAAGCTCTTTGTTAGACGCGTCTATAAACTCAATCTCAATAACATTCCCTTTATAAATTAATGCAACTGAGTGCCATATTGATCATCTGCAAGTGTATTCAACTATTACAATACAATTTAAGTGTTCGGCGGAAAAAACTAAGCAGGTCTCTTTTATACACTAAACCACAAAAATTTTTAGAGCGTTCATAAAATGCATATACTTCATCATTTATCAAATCACCCAAGTGCTCTTTCAATAGAGGTCTTGAGTATTTGCTACCAGGCATTGCTGCTTGCAGATTGCAGATGAATGTATAAACATCTGCATCGCTGCCATTTTTGCATAAACATGCTCTATCTAATATGAAAAAATCAAAGGCCTTATTATTATTTACCGGCGCGTATTTCTTGTTAGCATATATGTATCCTCGATTGACATAAATCTTAGCCACCAATTCATTCTTGTTAATGTTTTCAGGCTGCGGACAAAGCAACACCTCAGAGGAGGATTCGAGCATAACGATGTCATCTTTGACTCTATAAAAAATCGGGCACAGCATAGACATAAAGAAAATGGACAATGAACATATAATAGCACCCCACTCATGATAAAAATTCAAAGCCATTAAAATCATGAGACATAACTCCACAAAGACCAAAAATGACATTGATTTGTTTATGGTAAAAAAGCATACGACCTTTGCAAAATAAAACACAATGTAGATTAAAAAAACGACAACAAATGGCAATTTAATTGATCACCACAAGAACAACACGCAAGACGATAAGAAAATAAAATGCACAGTAAAATCCTTTTTTCACATCAATATTTCTATCATTTACTTCATTGAATAGCTAATGGGTTATTTATTGTTATGCACTACTGTTTTCCATACGAGCAATCATTAAAATAAGTTTAATCCTGAGATTGATAAACACTCCCTTTATCATCTCTGCTCAAAAGGCTCCAGATAGCTCGGATTTTGTTATCAGGTGCGTAAATATCACTTTTGTATTTTGTCGCTTCAGGCATGACTTGACCTTTTTCAACTTCAATAAATTGTTGATGCTCTCCAGTAATGGTTGCCCAACGACCTGAATGCGGGCATATCTCTCCACTTTTGCATGTAATACGTTTTCCCAGCGCTTCATCATCAAGATAATATTCTGACTCATCAGGAATTATGCCACCGCAGTAGCGATTATCTTCCCAAGTCAAACGCCAGTGAACATCCTGATATCCCCAGCCATCTTGTTTCAGACTATCTAAATAGATCGACAATGGAGCCTTCATGCCGCGAATGAAGTAATTATAGGTACCTTAATTTTTAAAACTTTTAATGTCATTTTTAATTACAAGGAATTTATGGTTGTACTTAATATCAACTGGTTCCCAGATGCCGTCACAAGGTATGGAATCTCCCGTTTTAATTAGAATATTACTGCCTTCAGGTACAGGAGGCAGGTTTTTGGGGAAGACAGGATACGGTAATTTTTTGAAGTTCCGTTTGTAATACTGCGGATCAAGAATGTAGTCCGCATCATAAAAGTTACAGACATTATTACCTGATGGATAGATAAGGTGGTCACCTCGAAATTCTGCGGCTAATCTCAGTTTATTTAGTTTTTCGATCTCAGGTGGATAGGCTTCAACTTGTCCACCACGATTATGGCAAGGGAGATAGAAAAAGGCGCGAACCAGATCTGCGGACCGATCCATTTGATCAAATTCACCTTTTTTAGTTTGCCAAACTTGTCTATTCCCCATAGACAGTTCGGACAGTCCCACATAATAAAGACGTAAAGCATCATAAATCCAGATGATTGATTCGGGGTCAAATCCATTGGTTATATCCTCAGGCCAGTTCTTCAGTGCTTCTTCATACTTCTTAGCAAAAAATGCCCAGGAATCACGTTTACGTTGTCATAGCGTGTAACTGCTAAGACGTTGGAGTAGCCAGAATAGCTTTCTCCGAACCGTCCCATCGGTCATTGGATATTCAGATATTTTAATGGTCATTTTTGTTCGTTTCAAGTTCCTGTCTGATTGTCAATGCGAGTAGCATTATTGATTTCTCTATCTTTTATCTTGCAGAACAATTCATTAGTATGTGAATCACACACGCCAATCTTATAAGAGAAATGAAGCTTTAAATACCATTTAATATATGCATAGCATCATTTTTCTAATAAAAATAACCATCCATCTTTGAGCAAAGAAATTGAATTGTAAAAAAATTAAGCCGCGCAACTAGAAGAAACGACTGGCAACATTATTGAATCAATACCTTCGTTAGTAGGAAAAAAAAGCTCTCTTTCATTTAATGTTGAAAAACCCATTTCATCATAGAGCAAATTTGCACTCACCCCATAACTCAATGGAGTTTTATAAATTTCTCTTCCGCACTTGTCGTAAACCACAAAAAAATATCCCATTTCATCAAAAACCTTGTAAATAGAAATAAGAGAGACTGGGATATACTTGTAGATAACCACCTTATAATTTTTGTTTTCACTGTTAATTTCATACTTCTGATTATGCTTACCATAAAATATTGAGGGTGGAAAAAACAAAAAAAACACAGTACAATGAATAATAAAGAAAATACAAAAAATTTAGACTTTCTCACAATTCAATCAACCTATCTTTAGGTAAAGGGTTCATCCAGAGCACATCAGAGAAAACAATAAAGTCTCCACCAGAATTGTGTTTACGTTGCCAAATCCTGAAGTCTTTATTAAAAACAGGCACGAACCCTGAGAAATTTCTTGCCAGATGCCCCCACAATCCTGATGCATAAGATGAGAGGTACACCGCTGACTCAGCCTTATTCAATATTCTGTTTTTACTCCAAATCCCCTAAGGCTCTGACATCGTGTTTTCATCAACAAAATCGTAGGTGTCTTTCAAATAAAAACCAATCATCTCAACATGGAAGTATTCCCTTCTTTTTAATGTTGAGGTAAACCCTTTAACGCAAACTTTTAGAGTACTATTCCCCATTGCACCATACCATCCATCTACGGTATCAGTTTTACTTCCAATCCTGAGAATATTTATCTGCGCATTAGTTTCAAGTTTTTTAACACATGTCTCATAACCAATTCGGATACATTGAGTTTTGTGATCTCCGATTTTAGCAATTTTCTTTTTAAGTTCTCCTCGACCTTTTGGGCTATTCCAAATTTTTGTTAATTTATCTATTCCTTCATTCACCTGTTTGTATGAAACTGCCCAAGACATTTTAACAATGTCTGTATTGATTTTTTTGGAATCAATTAACTCCGGTTCCGCTTGTAAAAGTTCACCTTTGATTTTTTCCGAAAATTCAAATGCTGGTTCAATGCTAAACCAATGTCGCATGAGACTAGCCGCAGTCTGCCAATTCATCTTATCCATAGCATCAGGGATCATATCAATGTGGAAGAAATCAACTTCAACCTGCTTTTCTGTCTGACTTTCATCCTTAGATGTTAAGGTCGTTGCAACAGTCATTATTTTGTACCTGCTTTAATTTGGAACACATAGTCAAGCATCAGGAATTCCTCACGGTCAGATCTAATATGAGAGGTTTTAGCCTCATTAGTCTGGCCTTTAATTTGCCCACTTTCGGTCGTTAAGGCCCATGCGAACTCAATGTCTTCCGCTCCAGTATGGGTATCAGTTACTTTGAAACACGCTGAGTGTTCTCCGCATGAAAGTGCTGGTAATGCAGACTGCATCGCTGGAATGTTTACTTCCATCTCCCGCGCCACCGCCTTA